>NZ_FLRH01000003.1:1812500-3227811 GCF_900089585.1 Micromonospora sediminicola
TACCGTAGGCAAATCCGCGGTGCACATAGGCTGAGACGTGATGCCGAGCCGATTCAGGTGAAGTCAGTGATCCTATGCTGCCGAGAAAAGCCTCTAGCGAGTTCTTAGCGGCCCGTACCCCAAACCGACACAGGTGGTCAGGTAGAGAATACCGAGGCGATCGGGCGAACTGTGGTTAAGGAACTCGGCAAATTGCCCCCGTAACTTAGGGAGAAGGGGGGCCGGAGACGTGAAGCCCCGCGCGGGTGGAGCGTTGTATGGCCGCAGAGAGCAGGGGGAAGCGACTGTTTACTAAAAACACAGGTCCATGCGAAGAAGTAATTCGATGTATATGGACTGACGCCTGCCCGGTGCTGGAACGTTAAGGGGACCTGTTAGCTCTTCGGGGCGAAGCGGAGAACTTAAGCGCCAGTAAACGGCGGTGGTAACTATAACCATCCTAAGGTAGCGAAATTCCTTGTCGGGTAAGTTCCGACCTGCACGAATGGCGTAACGACTTCCCCACTGTCTCAACCACAGGCCCGGCGAAATTGCATTACGAGTAAAGATGCTCGTTACGCGCGGCAGGACGGAAAGACCCCGGGACCTTTACTATAGCTTGACATTGGTATCTGAATTAGCTTGTGTAGGATAGGTGGGAGCCGGTGAAGTCCATACGCCAGTATGGGTGGAGGCAATCTTGAAATACCACTCTGGTTGATTTGGGTATCTAACTTCGGACCGTTATCCGGTTCAGGGACAGTGTCTGGTGGGTAGTTTAACTGGGGCGGTTGCCTCCTAAAGGGTAACGGAGGCGCCCAAAGGTTCCCTCAGCCTGGTTGGCAATCAGGTGTTGAGTGCAAGTGCACAAGGGAGCTTGACTGTGAGACTGACAGGTCGAGCAGGGACGAAAGTCGGGACTAGTGATCCGGCACTGGCATGTGGAAGCGGTGTCGCTCAACGGATAAAAGGTACCCCGGGGATAACAGGCTGATCTTCCCCAAGAGTCCATATCGACGGGATGGTTTGGCACCTCGATGTCGGCTCGTCGCATCCTGGGGCTGTAGCAGGTCCCAAGGGTTGGGCTGTTCGCCCATTAAAGCGGTACGCGAGCTGGGTTTAGAACGTCGTGAGACAGTTCGGTCCCTATCCGCCGTGCGCGTAGGATACTTGAGAAGGGCTGTCCCTAGTACGAGAGGACCGGGACGGACGAACCTCTGGTGTGCCAGTTGTCCCGCCAGGGGCACGGCTGGTTAGCTACGTTCGGAAGGGATAACCGCTGAAAGCATCTAAGCGGGAAGCTCGCTTCAAGATGAGGTATCCCACCCACATTTGTGGGGTAAGGCCCCCAGCTAGACGACTGGGTTGATAGGCCGGAAATGTAAGCCCGGTAACGGGTTCAGTTGACCGGTACTAATAGGCCGAGGACTTGACTACCAAGCTGCTACGCGTCCACTGTGCAACTCTGAACAAACACCACCCGGTGGGTTGGTTGACATGTTCATAGAGTTACGGCGGTCATGGCGGAGGGGAAACGCCCGGCAACATTCCGAACCCGGAAGCTAAGCCCTCCAGCGCCGATGGTACTGCACTCGGGAGGGTGTGGGAGAGTAGGACACCGCCGGACAATCTTCAGCTCAGGGCCACCCCTCACGGGGTGGCCCTGACGCATTTCCGGGCACCGGCACCGATAGCGCGACCTCCGAAGTGGGGAGACGGCCCCGCGAGAGGTCGGGCTGCCGGTGAGCCGGCCCGACCTTCCCGGGTCACCGGGTCTGGATGCCCTCGCGGAGCCGGCGGAACAGCGCCGCGGAGTCGTCCACCGCTCGGCCGGGGAACATCCCCATCACCACGCTGCCGTGGTCGGCCCAGCCGCACACCGCGAAGTCGCCGCCGTCGCCGCTGGTCGTACCGCACTTCATCACGCCGCCCAGCCGGCCCGCGTCCACCTCACGCAGCCCGGCGACCTTGCCGGTCTCGTCGGCCATCAGGCCGAAGAGCGTGTCCAGGTCCCGTTCGGGTTGCCAGAGCAGGGTGGTGCCGCCGAAGAGCAGCACCGACCGCTTGGCGTCGGCCGGGTCGGTGTAGACCGCGCCGAAGCTGCGATCCAGCTCGATGTCGGCGGCGAACCCGTCGCGCAGGTAGTCGGCGGTGCTGCGGGCCCGGTCGCTGTCGTCACGGGTGAGGCGCGCCACGTCGGCCGGCGGGGTCAGCCGGGTGTCCTTCTCCTGGACCACCCGCCATCCGCCCAGCCCGAGGGCGCCGGCGCCGGCGAGGCCGGCCGCCAGCAGGGCGGCCAGCACGATCTTCCGGCGCCGTGACACGGGTCGCCGTTCGGGCTCCAGCGCGGGGTCGCGGCGGCTCAGCTGGATCGGCTCCTCGGTCAGTTCGACCGGACCGTGACCCCCGTCGACCGGACGCTCGGTGAGATGCGCGTCGGACATGCCCGCCACCGTACGCGAATCACCGGTGGCGCACGTCAGGTCTCCGAAAGCGCTCCGTAGACTTTCAGGGTGACCGAGAGACTGGATGCCCACCGCCCCGACGCCCCGACCCTTGCCGGCCAGTACCAGCCCGGCGAGGTAGAGCAGCGACGGTACGAGCAGTGGGTAGCCGGCGGGCACTTCCGGGCGTCGGCGAGCAGCGACAAGCCGCCGTTCACGATCGTCATCCCGCCGCCGAACGTCACCGGGTCGCTGCACATGGGCCACGCGTTCGAGCACACGCTGATGGACGCGCTCACCCGGCGCAAGAAGATGCAGGGATACGAGGCCCTGTGGCTGCCCGGCATGGACCACGCCGGCATCGCCACGCAGAACCTGGTCGAGCGGCAGCTCGCCGGTGAGGGGCTGTCCCGGCACGACCTGGGGCGGGAGAAGTTCGTCGAGCGGGTCTGGCAGTGGAAGGCCGAGTCCGGTGGCGCGATCCTGGGCCAGATGCGCCGGCTCGGCGACGCGGTCGACTGGGACCGCGAGCGCTTCACCATGGACGAGGGCCTCTCCCGGGCCGTGCAGACCATGTTCAAGAAGCTCTTCGACGACGGCCTGATCTACCGGGCCAACCGGATCATCAACTGGTGCCCGCGCTGCCTCACCGCGCTCTCCGACATCGAGGTCGAGCACACCGACGACGAGGGCGAGCTGATCTCGATCCGCTACGGCGACGAGGTCGTGGTGGCCACCACCCGGGCCGAGACGATGCTCGGCGACACCGCGGTCGCGGTGCACCCGGACGACGAGCGCTACCGGCACCTGATCGGCACCGAGGTGGCCCTGCCGCTCACCGACCGGCGCATCCCGATCGTCGCCGACGAGCACGTCGACCCCGCGTTCGGCACCGGCATGGTCAAGGTGACCCCGGCGCACGACCCGAACGATTTCGAGATCGGCCAGCGGCACGACCTGCCCTCGCTGACGATCATGGACGAGCGCGGTGTCATCACCGCGCCCGGTCCGTTCGAGGGCCTGGACCGGTACGAGGCCCGGCCGGCGATCGTGGCGGCGCTGCGCGAGCAGGGCCGGATCGTGGCCGAGAAGCGGCCGTACCTGCACGCGGTGGGGCACTGCTCGCGGTGCAAGACGACGGTCGAGCCGCGGCTGTCGCTGCAGTGGTTCGTCAACACCGGTCCGCTGGCCAAGGCCGCCGGCGACGCGGTGCGCGACGGTCGGGTGAAGATCGAGCCGGCTGAGCTGGCCAAGCGCTACTTCGCCTGGGTCGACAACATGCACGACTGGTGCATCTCCCGCCAGCTGTGGTGGGGCCACCGCATCCCGGTCTGGTACGGCCCGGCCGGCGAGATCGTCTGCGTCGGCCCGGACGAGACGCCGCCGACCGGCGAGGGCTGGCGGCAGGACGAGGACGTGCTGGACACCTGGTTCTCCAGCGGTCTCTGGCCGTTCTCCACCCTCGGCTGGCCGGAGCACACTCCGGACCTGGCGAAGTTCTATCCGACCAGCGTGCTGGTCACCGGCTACGACATCCTGTTCTTCTGGGTCGCCCGGATGATGATGTTCGGCCTGTACGCGATGGACGGCGTGCAGCCGTTCGACGTGGTGGCGCTGCACGGCATGGTGCGCGACGAGCACGGCAAGAAGATGTCGAAGTCGTTCGGCAACGTGGTCGACCCGCTGGACTGGATCGACCGGTTCGGCGCCGACGCCACCCGGTTCACGCTGGCCCGCGGCGCCAACCCCGGCCAGGACGTGCCGGTCAGCGAGGAGTGGTGCCAGGGCTCCCGCAACTTCTGCAACAAGCTCTGGAACGCGACCCGGTTCGCTCTGCTCAACGGGGCGCACACCGACGGGCCGCTGCCGGCCGCCGCTGACCTCTCCACCGTCGACCGGTGGATCCTGTCCCGGCTGGCGCACGTCACCGCCGAGGTGGACGAGCAGTTCGAGGCGTACGAGTTCGCGAAGGTCTGCGACCTGCTCTACCACTTCGCCTGGGACGACGTCTGCGACTGGTACGTGGAGCTGAGCAAGCCGGTGCTCGCCGAGGGCGGCCCGGCGGCGGACGCCACCCGCCGGGTGCTCGGGCACGTGCTGGACCAGCTCCTGCGGCTGCTGCACCCGGTGATCCCGTTCGTCACCGACGAGCTGTGGGTCGCGCTCAACGGCGGCGAGACGGTGTTGACGTCGGCCTGGCCGGTCGCCGACCGTACCCTGGTCGACGACGCCGCGGAGGGCGAGGTCGGCACCCTCCAGCGGGTGGTGACCGAGGTCCGCCGGTTCCGGTCGGACCAGGGCCTGCGCCCGACCCAGCGGGTCGCCGCGCGGCTCGACGGCCTGGCCGGCGCGGGCATCGCGGCGCACGAGCCGCTGGTCCGCTCGCTGGCCCGGCTCGACGCGCCCGGCGACGACTTCCAGGCCAGCGCCACGCTGGCGATGCCCGGCGCGGTGAGCGTCGCGCTGGACACCCGTGGCTCGATCGACGTGGCCGCCGAGCGTGCCCGGCTCACCAAGGACCGGGCGGCGGCCGAGAAGGAGGCCACCCAGGCGCGGGCGAAGCTGGACAATCCGGCCTTCGTCGGCAAGGCGCCCGAGCCGGTGGTGGCGAAGATCCGTGAGCGACTGGCGGTGGCCGAGGCGGACCTGGTCCGGATCGACGCCGCCCTGGAGGCGCTGCCCTCATGAGCGACCGTGCCGACCACGCCGCGTTCGCCGAGGTGGAGGCCGCGCTCAACGCGCGCGGCTTCACCCGGATGCACTTCGAGCTGGAGAAGATCGAGAGCCTGCTCGACCTGCTCGGCAGCCCGCAGCGGGCCTACCCGTCGATCCACCTGACCGGCACCAACGGCAAGACCTCGACGGCCCGGATGATCGACTCGCTGCTGCGGGCGTTCGGGTTGCACACCGGCCGCTACACCAGCCCGCACCTGGAGACCGTCCGGGAGCGGATCAGCCTGGACGGCGAGCCGGTGAGCGAGGAGCGGTTCGTGGCCACGTACCGCGAGATCGCGCCCCTGGCCGAGCTGGTCGACCAGCGGTCCGCCGAGCCGCTGACCTACTTCGACATGACCACCGCGCTGGCGTTCGCCACGTTCGCCGACGCCCCGGTCGACGTCGCGGTGGTGGAGGTCGGGCTCGGCGGCGCGGAGGACGCGACCAACGTGATCCAGGCCGGTGTCGCCGTGATCACCCCGATCGGGCTGGACCACACCGAGTGGCTCGGCGACACGATCGAGGACATCGCGCTGCACAAGGCGGGCATCATCCACGCCGGCGCCACGGTGATCGCGGCGGCGCAGGAGGAGGAGGCGGCCCGGCCGATCCTGGAACGCTGCGCCGAGGTCAACGCCACCGTCGCCCGCGAGGGCGCCGAGTTCGGGGTGCTGCGCCGGGCGGTCGCCGTCGGTGGCCAGGTGTTGACCATCCAGGGCCTGGGCGGGGTATACGAGGAGATCTTCATCCCGCTGCACGGGGCGCACCAGGCGCAGAACGCCGCCGTGGCGCTGGCCGCGGTGGAGGCGTTCCTCGGCGCCGGGGCGCGGCGGCAGTTGGACATCGAGGCGGTCCGCGAGGGCTTCGCCGCGACCAGCTCGCCGGGCCGCCTGGAGCGGGTCCGCACCGCGCCGACGGTGCTGCTCGACGGCGCCCACAACCCGCACGGGATGGCCGCGACGGTCGCCGCGGTGCAGGAGGAGTTCGCGTTCAGCAAGCTCGTCGGCGTGCTGGCGGTGCTCGGCGACAAGGACGCCGCGAGCCTGCTCGAACTGCTCGAACCGGTGCTCGACTCGGTCGTGGTGGCGGAGAACAGCTCGCCCCGGGCCATGCCGGTCGACGAGCTGGCCGAACTGGCCCGGGAGGTCTTCGGGCCGGACCGGGTCCAGGTGGCCCGGGAGATGCCCGACGCCATCGAGGCGGCCGTGGCGGAGGCCGAGTCCGACGTGCCGGGCGAACTGTCCGGGGTGGGCGTGCTGGTCACCGGATCGGTGGTGACCGTGGCCGACGCCCGCCGGCTGCTCAAGCGATGACGGACCCGCAGCGGCACCCGGACGCCGAGCCGGGGCCGTCCGGCCCGGACGCGCGGCGTTCGTCCCGGCCGGGCGCCGGGGCGCAGCCGGCCGGTCCGGAGCAGCCCGGCGGGCCGACGCCGGAGGGCGGGCGCCGCTCCGGCCTGCGCAACCCGGACAAGGCGGTACGCGGGCTGGGCGCCGGCACGCTCTCGTTGGAGGCGTTGGTGCTGCTGCTCGCCATCCAGCCGATCCGGGTGGTCGGCGGCGACCTGGGCGGCGCGGCGATCGGCGTCATCGTCGCGCTGGCGGTGGCCTGCGTGGTGCTGGCCGGCATGATGCGCCGTCCCTGGGCGTGGCACGCCGGGACCGTGCTCCAGGGACTGCTGCTGCTCTCCGGGCTGCTGCACTGGTCGCTGTTCGCGCTCGGTGTGATCTTCGCGCTGGTGTGGGCGTACGCGCTGCACGTCCGGCGGGTCATCCTCGGCTGAGCGCCGTCCGCGGTCCGCTTCCCGTTAGGAGGGGGCCCTTCCTATCGCTCAGGCGTTAAGAAGGGGCCCTTCCTTGGGTTCGGTGAGGGTGCGCCACTGGGTGAGCGCCACGCCGTGACCGTCCGGGTCGCGGAAGGCCGCCGCCCACACCTCCAGCTTGGTGCCCCGGTTGACCACACGTGGGGCGTAGGTGAACCGCACCCCGGACTCACGCAGCCGCTCGTACGCCGCCTGGATGTCGTCGACCTCCAGGTTGACGTGCACCAGCCGGCGGCTGATCGGGGCGGCGCCGGTCACCCGACGCAGCACCAGCCGGGTCGGCCCGGAGGAGAGCACGGCGTTGCCCTCGCCCCGGTCCAGCTCGTCGAAGCCCAGCTCGCGATAGAAGTCGAGGGACCGGTCCAGGTCGGTGACGAGCAGCGTGATGCCGACGCCGCTGATCGGGCTGGCCAGCTCGTCCGGCTCCGGGTCGGCGGACGGACCGAAGATGGCCTCGTCCAGCTCCTCGGCCGTGGGCGGGGCGTCGGCCCGCGCGGTCGGGTCCGACGGCTCGTCCGGCGCGTCCAGCGGGACGTCGATCGGGTCGACCGGCACGGTGCCGACCGGCACGGTGTCGCGCTCCTCGGCCGGCGCGCGGGGCGCCGGGGCGCGGCGGGGGAGCGGATTGGCGGCGGCCGGCTCGACCAGCTGCCCCTCCAGCACGACCGGGCCGCCGGGGCGCTGGTGCACCACCACCGGCTCGCGGTCCTCCGGGCGGGGCGGGACGTCGTCCAGGAACGGGTCCGGCGCGGGTGGGTAGTCGTCGCGGAACTCGTCCTCCGGGGCGCGCCCGGCCCACGGCGGCGCCTCCTGCGCGATGAGCGGCTCGTCGAGCGGGTCCGGGCCGGCGTACTCGGGCGGGAGGTCGGCGACCGCGGCGGCCGTCTCCGCGTGGGTCGGCACCTCGTCCCAGAGCACCCGCACGTGCCGCTGGTCGTCGAGGGCCACCCGGACCGGCAGCGCCTGGCCCAGCGAGGGCCACTTGGCGACCGGCACCCGGGGCTCGATGATCTTCTTGGAGCGGGGCGGCAGCCCGGGGGCGTCGATCACCAGTTGCAGCTCGCAGCGCCCGAACGCGTACTGGGTGGGTGGTTCGGAGGCGCTGTGCACGTGCCCCAGGCCGACCACCCAGGTGCGGCCGCCGCCACGCACCGTGGCCAGGGCGATCGCCAGCACCAGCAGCGCGACGCCGAGGGCCACGATCGCCCAGCTGGTCATGCCGAGACCGAACACGGTCACGAAGGTGGCCACGGTGCCGAGCACCGCGCCGATCAGTTTGCGTACCGGCGCGATCGTGCGGTTCCCGCCATTCGCCACAGTGGACCTCCCAGGGGTTCCAGGGCCAGGCTAGGCCGCCGCGGCGGGCCAGGGAAGACGCAGCCGCCGCGCCGGCGCCGGGACCGGGTCGCTACGCTGACCGTACCCAGCCCGACCCCGTTTGAGTGCGCAGGAGGAAACCAGCGTGTCCAGCAGCAGCCCGGACGAGCGGACGCTCGTACTGATCAAGCCCGACGCGGTGCGCCGTGGTCTGGTGGGCGAGATCCTGTCCCGTTTCGAGCGCAAGGGCCTGCGGATCGACGCGATGGTGAGCCGGACCATGGACGGCGACTTCGCCGACCAGCACTACGCCGAGCACGTCGACAAGCCGTTCTACCCGCCGCTGAAGACGTTCATGACCGGTGGCCCGCTGGTGGCGCTGGTGCTCTCCGGCGACCAGGTGATCGACGTGGTGCGCGGGATGATCGGCAGCACCGACGGCCGCAAGGCCGCCGCCGGCACCATCCGCGGCGACCTGTCGCTGTCGAACCGGGAGAACCTGGTGCACGCCTCCGACTCGACCGACAGCGCCAAGCGCGAGATCGCCCTCTGGTTCCCCGAGCTGGGCTGACCGGAACCGCCGACGGCCCCGGCCCGCACCTCGCGGACCGGGGCCGTGGCACGTCCGGCGTCAGTCCAGCGCCGGCGGCTGGGTCCGGCAGGTCACCGAGACCCGGTTCCACACGTTGATGGTGGCGATCGCCGTCACCAGGTCCGCGAGTTCCTTCTCCGACCAGACCTTCGCCGCGGCGTCCCAGACGTCGTCCGGCACGCCGTGGTCGCCCAGCCGGGTCACCGACTCGGTGAGGGCCAGCGCGGTCCGCTCCCGCTCGTCGAAGAACGGCGCCTCCCGCCACGCCGCGACGGCGAACAGCCGCCGGCTGTTCTCCCCGGCCTCCAACGCCTCCCGGCTGTGCATGTCCACGCAGAACGCGCAGCCGTTGAGCATCGACGCCCGGAGCTTGACCAGCTCCAGCACCGTGTGGTCCACGTTCGCCCGGACGTACTTCTCCAGCCCCAGCACGGCCCGGTACGCCTCCGGCGCCACCGCCGCCATGTCGATCCGGCTCATCGCCGCCTCCTCAGAAATTCGGGTACGCGGACAGGACGGTCCACGGCCGGCCGGGTGTGACGCGGTGTGACGCCGCTCATGCCGGGGTCTGGACAGCCGTCGTTGAGGTGCCGGTCACCTCGGGCCACGTCCCCGGCCATGTCGGGTCGGTAGACCGGTCTGGCGAGTTCGTCGAGACCGGGAGGACCCATGACGCACATCGACCGACGTACGCTGCTCCGCGCCGGACTGGTCGCCGGGGCGGGGGCCGCCGGCGGGGCGCTGCTCGGCGGAGCCGGCGCGCCGGCCGCCCCGGCGTGGCGGCCGAGCGGGCGGCCGTCGCTCACCCACGGCGTGCAGAGCGGCGACGTGACCGCCGACTCGGCGCTGGTCTGGACCCGGGCGGACCGGCCCGGCCGGATGCTCGTCGAGGTCAGCCGCCGGCCCGACCTGCGCGGCGCACGGCTGGTGCGCGGCCCGGTGGTCGACCCGGACGGCGACTTCACCGGCCGGATCCGGCTGCGCGGCCTGCCGGCGGGCGAGCGGCTGCACTACCGGGTACGGGTGGAGAGCCTGGACCGGCACGGCGTGTGCAGCGAGCCGCTGACCGGCTCGTTCGCCACCGCCCCCGGGCGGCACCAGCGGCGGGACGTGCGGTTCGTCTGGACCGGTGACATCGTCGGGCAGGGCTGGGGGATCAGCCCGGACTTCGACGGCCTGGCGATCTTCCGGGCCATGCGCGAGCGGCGCCCCGACTTCTTCCTGTGCAGCGGGGACACGGTGTACGCCGACGGCCCGCTCGCCGAGCGCGTCACGCTGCCCGACGGGCGGCTCTGGCGCAACCTGGTGACGCCGGAGAAGAGCAAGGTCGCCGAGACGCTGGCGGAGTACCGGGGACAGTTCGCCTACAACCTGCTCGACGAGCACCTGCGGGCCTTCGCCGCCCAGGTGCCCCAGATCAACCAGTGGGACGACCACGAGGTGGTCAACAACTGGTACCCGGGGGAGATCCTGGTCGACGACCGGTACACCGAGAAGCGGGTGGACGTGCTCGCCGCCCGGGCCCGGCAGGCGTTCCACGAGTGGCTGCCGACGCCGGCCGGCGGGCCGCTGTACCGACGCCTGTCGTACGGGCCGCTGCTGGACGTCTTCGTGCTGGACATGCGCACCTGGAAGGACCCGAACGACGGCAACACGTACGCCGACCCGGAGCGCGGCCTGCTCGGCCGGGCCCAGCGGGAGTGGCTGGTCCGGGAACTGCGCGCGTCCCGGGCGACCTGGAAGGTGATCGCCAACGACCTGCCGATCGGTGTGGTGGTGCCGGACGGCCCGGGCGCGCAGGAGGGGGTGGCCCAGGGCGACCCGGGCGCGCCGGCCGGCCGTGAGCTGGAGTTCGCCGAGGTGCTGCGCGCGGCCCACCGGGCCGGGGTGACCGGCCTGGTCTTCCTCACCGCCGACGTGCACTACACCGCCGCCCACCACTACGACCCGGCCCGCGCGGCGGTGGGCGACTTCAGCCCGTTCTGGGAGTTCGTCTCCGGCCCGGCGCACGCCGGGGCGTTCGGCCCGAACGCGCTGGACGGTACCTTCGGCCCGAAGGCCGTCTTCGTGCACGCCCCGCCGGCCGCGAACACCTCGCCGGCGGAGGGCTTCCAGCACTTCGGCGAGGTCGACATCGACGGGGAGTCGGGCGCGTTGACCGTGCACCTGCGCGACCGCGCCGGCGCCTCCCTCTGGAGCACCACGCTGCCGGCGCCCACCCGCCGCTGAGTGTGAGGAGGGGCCCCTTCCTATCGCGTGGGCGATAAGAAGGGCCCCCTCCTTACTCGGAGGCGGAGCGGGGGGCGGGGCGGGTAAGCTTGGGCGCACAGGCGACGACCCGGCCATCACCGGTGAGCCTCCGGAAGAACAGCCGGGCAACCGGCCCAGTAGAACCGGACGGGACGGCCCGTCACAGCCGACCGATGAGCGGGCGGTCGATCCTGACCGCCAAGCGGGGTGGTACCGCGGACCACCCGGGAGCGCCGTTCCAGGCGTACCCCGGACGGTTCGTCCTCGCAGACCCACCGACGAGTGAGCTGCGCGAGGAGAGCGACCCCCGATGGCCTATCCGTTGCACGACCCGACCGGCGCCGGCGTCCCGGCGAGCCCGGACCTGCCCGCGGTCGAGCGCCGGGTGCTGGAGCACTGGACCGCCGACAAGACCTTCGAAGCGTCCGTGGAAGCCCGCCCCGCCGGGGCCGACGGCAAGAACGAGTACGTCTTCTACGACGGCCCGCCGTTCGCCAACGGCCTGCCGCACTACGGCCACCTGTTCACCGGCTACGTCAAGGACGTGGTGCCGCGCTACCAGACCATGCGCGGGCGGCACGTCGAGCGCCGCTTCGGCTGGGACTGCCACGGGCTGCCGGCCGAGGTGGTGGCCGAGAAGCAGCTCGGCATCACCAGCAAGGCCGAGATCCTGGACCTCGGCGTGGCCCGGTTCAACGACGCCTGCCGCACGTCGGTGCTGGAGTTCACCCACGACTGGGAGCGGTACGTCACCCGCCAGGCCCGCTGGGTCGACTTCGCCAACGACTACAAGACGCTCGACCTGGACTACATGGAAAGCGTCATGTGGGCCTTCAAGACCCTGCACGACAAGGGCCTGGTCTACGAGGGCTTCCGGGTGCTCGCGTACTGCTGGCGGTGCGAGACCCCGCTGTCCAACACCGAGACCCGGATGGACGACGTCTACCGGGACCGGCACGACCCGACGCTCACCGTCTGGTTCGAGCTGACCGCCGACGAGACCGCGCCGGAGCCGCTGCGCGGGCCGGTCAAGCTCGGCGTCTGGACCACCACGCCGTGGACGCTGCCGTCGAACCTGGCGCTCGCCGTCGGCCCGGACATCGAGTACGCGGTGCTGGAGCGCGACGGCGACCGCTACGTCGTCGGCGCCGCCCGCCTCGGCGCGTACGCCAAGGAGTTGGAGGGATACGAGCAGGTCGGCACCGTGTACGGCCGCGACCTGGTCGGACGCCGCTACACGCCGCTGTACGACTTCCTGGTCGAGCCGGCCGGGCCGAACGCCTACCAGGTGCTCGGCGCGGACTTCGTGACCACCGAGGACGGCACCGGGATCGTCCACCTGGCCCCCGCCTTCGGCGAGGACGACCAGAACACCTGCAACGCCGCCGGCATCCCCACCGTGGTCACGGTGGACGACCACACCCGGTTCACCGCGCTGGTGCCGCCGTACCAGGGCGAGCAGGTCTTCGACGTGAACAAGCCGGTGATCCGGGAGCTGAAGGAGCGGGGGGTGGTGCTGCGGCAGGACGTCTACACCCACTCGTACCCGCACTGCTGGCGCTGCGACACCCCGCTGGTCTACAAGGCGGTGTCGTCGTGGTTCGTCGCGGTGACGTCGTTCCGGGACCGGATGGTCGAGCTGAACCAGCAGATCAACTGGACGCCGGGGCACATCAAGGACGGCTCGTTCGGCAAGTGGCTGGCCAACGCCCGGGACTGGTCGATCAGCCGGAACCGGTTCTGGGGCTCGCCGATCCCGGTGTGGAAGTCGGACGACCCGAACTACCCGCGCGTGGACGTGTACGGCTCGCTCGCCGACATCGAGCGGGACTTCGGCGTACGCCTGACCGACCTGCACCGGCCGGCGGTGGACGACCTGGTCCGCCCCAACCCGGACGACCCGACGGGCCGGTCGATGATGCGCCGGGTGCCGGAGGTGCTGGACTGCTGGTTCGAGTCCGGCTCGATGCCGTTCGCCCAGGTGCACTACCCGTTCGAGAACCGCGAGTGGTTCGAGCACCACTACCCGGGTGACTTCATCGTCGAGTACATCGGGCAGACCCGCGGCTGGTTCTACACCATGCACGTGCTGGCCACCGCGCTGTTCGACCGGCCGGCGTTCCGCAACTGCCTGAGCCACGGCATCCTGCTCGGCTCGGACGGGCGCAAGATGTCCAAGAGCCTGCGCAACTATCCGGACGTCTACCACGTGTTCGACTCCTACGGGTCGGACGCGATGCGCTGGATGCTGATGTCCTCGCCGGTGCTGCGCGGCGGGGACATGGCGGTGACCGAGACGCTGATCCGGGACGCGGTGCGGCAGGTGCTCCTGCCGCTGTGGAACGTCTGGTACTTCTTCTCGCTCTACGCCAACGCCGACGGCCACACCGCGCGTCGTCGCACCGACTCGGCGAACGTGCTCGACCGGTACGTGCTGGCGAAGACGAACGAGCTGGTGGCGACCGTCGGCGCGCAGATGGACGCGTACGACATCTCCGGCGCCTGCGCGACCGTGCGGTCCTACCTGGACGCGCTGACCAACTGGTACGTGCGCCGCTCGCGGGACCGGTTCTGGGCCGGCGACGCGGACGCGTTCGACACGCTCTGGACCGTGCTGGAGACGCTCTGCCGGGTGGTGGCGCCGCTGGCGCCGCTGACCGCCGAGGAGATCTGGCGTGGGCTGACCGGCGAGCGGTCGGTGCACCTGACCGACTGGCCGTCCGCCGAGGAGTTCCCGGCCGACCACGAGCTGGTCTCGGCGATGGACAACGTGCGGGCGGTCGCCTCCGCGGCGCTGTCCCTGCGCAAGGCCAAGGGCCTGCGGGTGCGGCTGCCGCTGGCGAAGCTCACTGTGGCGTCGCCCGTCGCCGCCCAGCTGCGGCCCTTCGCCGACCTGGTCGCCGACGAGGTCAACGTCAAGGAGGTCGTGCTCGCCGACGACCTGGACGCCTACTGCCAGCAGGTGCTGACCGTGGTGCCGCGGGCGCTCGGCCCGCGCGTCGGCAAGGCGGTCCAGCAGGTGATCAAGGCGGTCAAGGCGGGGGACTGGGAGCTGCGTGACGGCGCTCCGGTGGCCGCCGGGGTCACCCTGGCCGAGGGCGAGTACGAGCTGCGCCTGGTCGCCGCCGACGCGGAGCACTCGGCGCCGCTGCCCGGCGGTGAGGGCGTGGTGGTGCTGGACACCGAGGTCACCCCGGAGCTGGCCGCCGAGGGTCTGGCCCGGGACGTGGTCCGGGTGGTGCAGCAGGCCCGGCGGGACGCCGACCTGGACGTCTCGGACCGGATCGCGGTGGCCGTCTCGGCCTCCGAGGAGGTGCGCGCGGCGGTCGCCGCGTACACCGGGTTCGTGGCCCGGGAAGTGCTGGCCGACACCGTCGACTTCGCCGACGGGCTCGAGGGCTTCGTCGGCGAGGCGGGCGACGGTGAGCGCGTGGTGGTGAGCGTCCGCCGCGTGTGAGATGTAAGGAAGGGGCCCTTCTTAACGCTTTCGGTATAGGAAGGGCCCCTTCCTAACACGTGCACCGGCGGGTGGACTGCGGGCCACCCGCTCGGCCGGGGGTGGCAGCGTCGGCTACCGTGACAGCGCCTGTCTCACGTACGACCGCCGGAGGACCCGTGCCCCTGCTCTACACCATCGGCAAGCTCACCGTGGCGCCCGCGCTCCGGTTGGCCTTCCGTCCGCACGTGGAGGGGTTGGAGCACATCCCGGCGACCGGCGGGGCGATCTTCGCGGGCAACCACCTCTCCGTCGCCGACGAGCTGCTCCTCGGCACGGTGGTCCCCCGGCACCTGGCGTTCTGGGCCAAGTCGGAGTACTTCAACGGCACCGGGATCAAGGGCGGCTTCTCCAAGTTCGTGCTGACCGGGCTCGGCGCCATCCCGGTCGAGCGGGCCGGCGGGCGGGCCGCGTTGTCCGCGTTCGACGCGGCGATCCCGGTGCTCAAGGCCGGCGACCTGGTCGCCGTCTACCCGGAGGGCACGCGCTCGCCGGACGGGCGGCTCTACCGCGGCCGTACCGGCGCGGCCCGGCTCGCGGTGGCCGCCGGAGTGCCGATCATCCCGGTCGGCGTGACCGGCACCGACAAGGCCCAGCCCATCGGCACGCGGGTGCCCCGGCCCGGTCGCGCCAAGATCACCATCAGGTTCGGCAAGCCGCTGGACTTCACCGGCCGGCCGGACGACCGCACCTCACTGCGCGCCATGACCGACGAGATGATGTCGGAGATCCAGAAGCTCACCGGCCAGGAGTACGTCCCGCGCTACGCCCCGAAGCGCAGCGAGCAGACGCCGGGTGAGGCGGCCGCCTGAGCGAGACGCTCAGGACTGCTTCGGGACCACGACCCGCTGGCGCAGCTCGTCGAGGAGCCGGCCGCTGTCGTCCACCGACAGTCGGGTGAACACGCCGGTGGTGAGGCTGCCGTGGTCGACCGAGGTGCACACCACCACCGCGTCGCCGTCCGCCCGGCCCACCGCGCAGCGCTCGTGCCGGCCGCGTACACCGGTGTCCACGGTCACCGAGGGTTGCAGGTCGTAGTCGCCGGCGAGGCGCTTCAGCTCGGCCTCGGCGTCGGACTCCGGGGTGAACCGGAAGCCGGTGCTGCCGAACAGCGTCACCCGCTTGCCGTCGTTCGTGGTGTAGATGCCGGCGAACGTGTCCTCGGCGAGCCAGTCCGCCTGGCGTACCCGGCTCTTCAGGTCCTCGGCCGCCGCCTGGCTGCCCTGGTCCTGGCGCAACCGCATCGAGTCGAGCTGGTCGGGGAGGCTGGCGCTGGCCGGGTACTGGCTGGACAGCGGCTGGGCCCACCACAGCGGCACGCCGCAGCAGCACGCCACGGAGAGCAGCAACAGCCAGGGCCAGCGACGCCGCCGGCGTACCGGCACCGGCACGTACCCCTTGGGGGCCTGCCAGCCCGGCGGCGGCGCCACCGGCGGCGGGGTCCTGCCCCGGCGCTGTTTCGGCGGGCGCGTCTGCTTCGGTGGCCGCGGCGGGGCGACCGGGGCCGGCGGCGGGGTGTGCGCCGGCGGTGACACCGGCCGGGCGGCCGGCGGACCCGGGTACGGCGGGGTGTGCGCGGGCGGTGACACCGGTCGGGCGGCGGTCGGGTGCGGCGGCGGCCCCGGGTGGGCGGCGGCCGGGTGCGGCGGCGCCGGGTGGGCCGGCCAGGGCGCGGTGTAGGGCAGCGTCGGCGGCAACGCCGGAAGCTCGACCGAGTGCAGGTCCCAGCCGGTGGTGTCCACGCCCGCCCACGGGTCGACCGGGGTGGCGTGCTCGGGGGACTCGACCGGCGGCACCGGCGTGGGCTCGGCCGACTCGCCCCAGGCACGCCGCCGGGCCGGCGGGGGCGGGACCGCGGCGGAGCCGCTCCAGCGGGGCGCGGTCTCGACCCGGGTGGGGTTCGGCCCGTGCTCGACCTTCGTCCGGTCCGGCGCGTCCTCGGCGCGGGTGGGGGCCGGCGCGTCCTCGACCCGGGTCGGGTCGGGGGCCGACGGGGTCGGCGCGGCGCGGCCCGGCACGGCGGCGGAGCCCCGGGCGCGTCCGGCCGGCGCGGGCGGGGTGTCGTCGGCGTCCGTCCCCCGCGGCGCGGCGACGGGGTCGTCCGATACCGCGGGCGCCTCGGCGGCGTCGGCCGCTCCCGGCGGGGCGGCGTCGTCCGGGTCGGGGCGGCCGGTGTCCTGCGGACCCGGACGGGCGGTGTCGTCCGGGTCGGGCAGCTCAGGGGTGGCGTTCGGGTCCGGCGGTGCGGTGTCGGCCGGGGGTGCGGTGGCGGCGTTCGGGTCGCTGTCCCCGTCCGTCGGCGGCTCCGAGCCCGGCGCGTCGCGCTCCGGCGCCGACCTGTCCGGGGCGGGGTCGGCGAGCTGGCCGGCGGCCTCGGCGGAGCCCTCGGCGTCGACCTGCTTCGGCACGGGCGACGGCGGCTCGGCGACGACCCGTTCCTCGGTCCCGTCGGCCGGCCGGCCCGCCCCCGGCTGCGGCTGCGACATCGCGGCAATCTCCTCTCGCGCCCGTTGCGAGGTTAGTACCGCCCCGCCACCTCCGCCGAATCCCCGCCCACCCCCGACCCTCGCCCCCGCTTCCGCTCCCGCCGGTGACCAAGGAGTTCGCGTGGGCCGGGAGCGCGGATCGGCGCGCCAACTCCTTGATCAACGGGCGTGGGGTGGGGGAAGGGTGGCGGTGGGGGAGGTCGGGGCGGGGGACCGCGTACCCTTGGGCATCATGAGTGCCCCGTCCACGACCCCACGTCCCACCGCCGACAACTCGGTCTGGCCCCGGCTGGAGCCGCTGCTGCCGCAGGTGACCAAACCCATCCAGTACGTGGGTGGGGAGCTGGGCGCGGTGGTCAAGGACTGGGACGCGGCGACCGTGCGCTGGGCGCTGATGTACCCGGACGCGTACGAGGTGGGCCTGCCCAACCAGGGCGTGCAGATCCTCTACGAGGTGCTCAACGAGCTGCCCGACGTGCTGGCCGAGCGGACGTACGCGGTCTGGCCGGACCTGGAGAAGCTGATGCGCGCCCACGGCGTGCCGCAGTTCACCGTCGACGCCCACCGGCCGGTGCGCGACTTCGACGTGTTCGGTGTCTCGTTCTCCACCGAGCTGGGCTACACCAACCTGCTCACCGCGATCGACCTGGCCGGCATCCCGCTGCTCGCCGCCGACCGCACCGACGCCGACCCGGTGATCGTCGCCGGCGGGCACGCCGCGTTCAACCCGGAGCCGATCGCCGACTTCGTCGACGCCGCTGTGCTCGGCGACGGCGAGGAGGCGGTGCTGGAGATCACCACCATCGTCCGGGAGTGGAAGGCCGAGGGCTCCCCGGGTGGCCGGGACGAGCTGCTGCTGCGGCTGGCCCGCACCGAGAGCGTCTACGTCCCGCGCTTCTACGACGTCGACTACCTGCCCGACGGCCGGATCCAGCGGGTCGTGCCGAACCGCCCGGACGTGCCGTTCCGGGTGCACAAGCGCACGACAATGGACCTGGACGCCTGGCCGTACCCGAAGAAGCCCCTGGTCCCGCTCGCCGAGACGGTCCACGAGCGGTACGCGGTGGAGATCTTCCGGGGCTGCACCCGGGGCTGCCGGTTCTGCCAGGCCGGCATGATCACCCGCCCGGTGCGGGAGCGGTCGATCACCACCGTCGGCCAGATGGTGCAGCAGGGGCTGGAGTTCTCCGGCTTCCACGAGGTCGGCCTGCTGTCGCTGTCGTCGGCCGACCACTCCGAGATCGGCGACATGTGCTCCGGCCTGGCCGAGCAGTACGCCGGCACCAACGTCTCGCTGTCGCTGCCCTCGACCCGGGTGGACGCGTTCAACATCGACCTGGCCCAGGAGCTGTCCCGCAACGGGCGCCGGACCGGCCTGACCTTCGCCCCGGAGGGCGGGTCGGAGCGGATCCGCAAGGTGATCAACAAGATGGTGTCGAAGGAAGACCTCATCCGTACGGTGGTCACCGCGTACTCCAACGGCTGGCGGCAGGTGAAGCTCTACTTCATGTGCGGCCTGCCCACCGAGACCGACGAGGACGTCCTGGAGATCGCCGACATGGCGCACGAGGTGATCCGGGCCGGCCGGGCCGCGACCGGGTCCAAGGACATCCGCTGCACGGTCTCCATCGGCGGGTTCGTGCCGAAGCCGCACACCCCGTTCCAGTGGGCCTCGATGGAGCGGCCGGAGGTCATCGACGGCCGGCTCAAGCTGCTCAAGCAGGCCATCAACAGCGACCGGTCGCTGGGCCGGGCGATCGGCTTCCGCTACCACGACGGTGAGCCGTCGCTGATCGAGGGCCTGCTGTCCCGGGGCGACCGCCGGGTCGGCGCGGTTATCCGCAGGGTCTGGGAGAACGGCGGCCGGTTCGACGGCTGGAGCGAGCACTTCTCCTACCAGCGCTGGGTCGACGCCGCGACCGAGGTGCTGCCGGCGTACGGGGTGGACCTCGACTGGTACACCACCCGCGAGCGCGAGGAGCTGGAGGTCCTGCCCTGGGACCACCTCGACTCCGGCCTGGACAAGGACTGGCTCTGGCAGGACTGGCAGGACTCGCTGTCCGAGTACGAGCAGGACGACTGCCGCTGGACGCCCTGCTTCGACTGTGGCGTCTGCCCGTCCATGGACACCGAGATCCAGATCGGCCCGACCGGCCGGAAGCTGCTGCCGCTGACGCCGGTCGGCGGGTTGAAGCAGCCCGCCGCCGCGCAGGGCTGACGGCGCCGAACCACCGCGGAGCGCGGGAACCCCTCGGGGTTCCCGCGCTCCGTCGTCTTTCGCGGCAACCGCGCGCCGCCCCGGGGTGGGGGTGCCCGCAGTGGTGCATCCTCGATACGCTGCGTCCGTATTGGACCGGCCGGGGGCCGGTAGCGGGGAGGACAGCAGCATGGGCATCACGCCGCCGGACACCGGCGATCTGCACGTCAGCGTCGAGGACCTGGACGCCGCCGCGGAATACGTCGAGCGCCTCAAGCAGTACGTCGACGACACCATCGGCTACGAGATGGAGCGCATCAAGGAGCGGATGAAGGGCGACGGCACGAACGCCCAGACGGTCGCCAACGGCACGCCGTTCGGCGCGTACGAGGACGCCCGGATGCAGTGGGCGGCGCTGACGAAGTCCACGGCCAACATGGAGGCCCACCTGAAGGACATCTCCCGCAAGTTGGCCGGCCTCAAGCAGGGCACCGAGGACATCGCGAAGGCGTTCCGCGACGCGGAGGCCCGCAACGCCGCCAACGGCAAGCAGATCGAGCGGTTGCTGGAGTCCGCGGCGCCGCCGCCGGAGGCCGGGCAGCAGCCCACCTACCCGTACACGGCCTGAGGGGGAGACGGTCATGGCAGGAGGCACCTGGGAGCGCTGCGTCCGTGAGGTGACGCTGTCGGCGGACCCGGAGACCGTCGGGTCCGTGGGGGCGGGCTGGAGCAATCTCTCCACCGCGCTCGGCTACCTGCGCGACTCGCTGGTCGGGCGCTCGTTCGTCGGCCCGATCGCGCCCGGTCAGGAGCGCCCGCACAGCGGCGGGCTGCCCGGCCTGCTGGCCGGGTGGAAGGGCAGCGGCGGCGACGCCTACCGCGAGCACCTGACCACCATCGGCAAGGACATCGAGGAGCTGATCACGCACGCCAGCGGCGTCAGCGGCGCGCTGTCGCGGATCGAGGGCGACATCCGCACCGCGGTGGCCAGCATCCCGATCCCGTTGATGGACGACTTCGGCTGGAACGAGTGGAGCCTGCCCGGCGGCACCGAGCTGGACGACGCCCGCGACGGCGAGAGCCAGTCCGGTTTCCTCGCCGCGCTGCGTAAGGACTACCAGGCCAACCAGGCGCTCTACGCCGACGGCGCGTTCCGCGACAAGGCCGACGACCTGGAAGCCACCATGAAGGTCGACGGCAACGCCGGCGACCAGAAACGTGGCGGCTGGTGGGACACGAAGTCGCATCTGGACAACTGGTACCGGGACAACCAGGAGGCGGCCAACAAGGCGATGTCGCCCCTGCCGGTCGCCGTGGAGACCGAGCGCCCCAAGCTGGCCGTACCCGATCCCGGGGGCCACTCGGACGGCTACCGTCCGGACACCCGGGTTCCCCCGTCCGGAGTGCCGGACACCGGCCTGCCCGGTGGTGGAGGTGGTGGTGGCGGCGGTGCCGGCGGCAAGATGCCCTCGCTCGGCAGCACCGGCATCGGCGGTGGCGCCGGCGGCGGAGGTGGTGGCGGCTCGTTCACGCCCCCGCCGACCATCGGCGGCGGCTCCGACCTCGGCGGTGGTTCCGGCTCGTACACCCCGCCGGTCACCGGCGGCATTCCCGGTTCCGGCAGTGGCTACCCGGGCTCCGGCGACCACGACTACGGCACCGGCCTGGCCGGCGCGGGCGGTCCGGGCACCATCACGGCCGGCGGCCCGGGCAGCGGCTTCGGCGGCGCCGGTGGCGGGCTGAGCGGCGGTGCCGGTGGCGGCTTCGGCGGCGGTGGGGCCGGTCTCGGCTCCGCCGGCGGCATCGGTGGCGGCGGCCTCGGCGCGGCCGGCGGGATGGGTGTGGGCGCGCTGCCCGGCATGGTGGGCGGCGGCAACGGCAAGGTCCCGCCGCTGACCAGCGCGGCCAACGCGTTGCGCAGCGCCACCGGCGCGGGCGGCATGGGCGCGGGCGGCGCCCGCGGCGGCACGGCCGGCGCCGGGATGATGGGCGGCGGCATGATGGGCGGGCACGGCGGCGCCGGGCACGGTGGCGGCGGTGGCGAGCACTCGTCGTGGTTGACCGAGGACGACGATCCGTGGGGCGCCGGTGACGGCGCGACCCCGGGCATCCTGCGATGAGGACGGGCGGATGAGGGTCAACGTCGGCGCGCTCCGGCCGGTGGCGGCCGGGGTGCTGGCCGGTCTGATGGTGCTGGGGGCCGCCCAGCCGGCGGCCGCCGCGCCGCGCCGGGCCGAGCAGTGGTACCTGGACGAGCTGCGGATCGACCGGGCGCACCAGATCTCCACCGGTCGGGGTGTGGTGGTCGGGGTGGTGGACACCGGCGTCGACGCCGGCCACCCGGACCTGCGCGGCCGGGTGCTGCGCGGGGCGAGCACCCGCGACACCGGCGACGGCCGGCGCGATCCGGACGGCCACGGCACCCACATGGCCGGGATCATCGCGGCCAACGGCGCCGGAGTGGACGGCATCGCGCCGGACGCTCGGATCCTGCCCATCCGCAAGCCGCCCGGCGACTCGTTCACCGTTGAGGACTCCGCGACCGGCATCCGGATGGCCGTCGACGGCGGCGCGAAGGTGATCAACCTGTCCTACGGGCACGCCGGAGCCTCCGACGAGAATGAGCAGGCCGCGGTCCAGTACGCCCTGGACCATGACGTGGTCGTCGTTTCCGCGGTCGGCAACGTCAGGCAGCTCGGCCCGGATGTCACCGCGCCGGCCCGGTACCCCGGCGTGATCGCGGTGACCGGCACCAGCCAGGGCGGCGGCTTCTGGAACGGCTCGGCGCAGGGCCCGGAGGCGGTGATCGCCGCGCCCGGGGACGAGGTCTACAACATCGGCCGGGACCGGGGTTACGGCTGGGGCGACGGCACCTCCGACTCCAGCGCCATCGTGGCCGGCGTCGCGGCGCTGATCCGGTCGAAGTACCCGAAGCTCTCCGCGCCCGACGTGATCAACCGGATCATCCGTACCGCGCGGGACGCCGGCCCGCCCGGCCGCGATCCGCGGTTCGGGTTCGGTCGGATCGACCCGGTGGCGGCGCTGACCGCCGACGTCCCGTCGGTGTCGGCGAACCCGTTGCTCGGCGCCGCCGCGGCCGCGCCCAGCGCGGCCGCGCCACCGGCCGCGGCCGAGGACGACAACTTCGACGTGACCAAGTACGGCGACCGCGGCGGACCCACCGACCAGCAGGTGATGGTCGTCGGGATCGGCATCGCGGTGGCGCTGGTGGTGCTGCTGGCACTGGTGGGGTTCCTGATCTGGAACCGGCGCCGGCACCGTCGTGAGCTGGCCCGGGCGGGTGACATTCCGGACGAGGTGCTCGACCGGATGGGCGGCGGCGGGCACGGCCCGCCGGTCCCGGCCGGTCACCCGGCCGCCCCGTCGGCCGGCTACGCCCTGCCCGGCACCCACTCCGCTCCGGGCACCCACCCTCAGCCCGGGCAGTACCCCCGGCCTGGCCCCTACGCCCAGCCGGGTCCGGACGCCCACCCGCAGCCGGCTCACGGGCAGCAGTTCCCACCCGGCCAGAACCCGTGGGCCCCACCGCCCGCCGCCCCCGGCCCCACCCCGCCGGACACCCCCCGCTGACCCCCGCACCCCGCACCCCGCCCCCACCCCACCCCACCTCCCGCCCACCCCTCCCGCGTCGATCATGAGGTTGACGGCACCAATGGAGATCCACTTCGCCGCCAACCTCATGATCGACGCCGGGAGTGGGGGACGGAGGCCGGACGCCGGAGGCCGGACGCCGGGGGGCGGGGGTGGGAGGGTTCGGGGGGGTTTGACCCGGGGTGTGGTGGCCCCGGTCGCGGGGTGCGGCCGGGGCTGCGCCAGGATGGGGCGGACACGCAGGCACAGCCGAGGAGTTCACGATCGCCAGAAAGCCTCAACCCGAGGGCGGCCAGGCCCCCGTCGTCCAGCGGGTCCGCATCCGGTACGCCAAGCGGGGGCCGCTGCGGTTCACCTCGCACCGGGACTTCGCCCGGGCCTTCGAGCGCGCGTTGCGCCGGGCCGGCGTACCGATCGCCTTCTCCCAGGGTTTCACCCCGCACCCGAAGATCTCCTACGCCTCCGCGGCGCCGACCGGCGTGGCCAGTGAGGCCGAATACCTCGAGATCGGGCTGCGGGAGCCGGTCGATCCGGCGGCGCTGCGGACCGCCCTGGACGCCGCGCTCTCACCCGGGCTCGACGTGCTCGACGCGGTCGAGGCCACCGGCGGCAGCCTGGCCGACCGGATCGAGGCGTCGCGCTGGCGGATCGAGCTGCCCGAGGTGGAGCCGAGCGTGCTCGGCGCGGCCGTGGCGGCGTTCACCGCCGCGGAGGAGATCCAGGTCGAGCGGATGACCAAGCAGGGCCGGCGGACGTTCGACGCCCGCGCTGCGGTGATCGCCATCGATGCGGCGACGTCGTCTGAGACGCCTTCCGGGGCGGCGGCGGCGCCATGTGCGATACTCGAACTGGTCGTGCGGCAGGTCACCCCGTCCGTACGGCCCGATGACGTCCTTTCCGGCCTCCGCGTGGTGGCCGACCTGGAGCCGCCGGTCACCCCGAAGGTGATCCGGCTGGCGCAGGGCACGCTGACCGCGCAGGGCGAGATCGTCGATCCGTTGGACGCGGATCGCGACGGGGCAGCCATCGGAGAGCACTGACCGACGGTCAGCGCTCTGGCAGGCAGACTTCGGCGGTCGCGCACCTGCGCGCCCGGCGGAAACACCTTTGCGGCAACCCTGCGTGGCAGCGCTCAACCGCGCCCGGGGCAGCCAGAACTGGAGAACGTCCATGCTCGAGAACGAGCCCGAGGGCGGCGAACGGACCGGCGCAGAGCCGGCCGAGGCGTCCGCCGCGACCACCGACAGCACCGCCACCACGGACGGCACCGCCGAGGCGAAGCCGCCGGCCCGCAAGCGGGCCACCCGCCGCAAGGCGGCCCCGCTCAACCAGCCGGAGCAGACCGACGCGCCGGTCGAGGCGTCCGCCGCGGCCGTGGGCAGCGGCGAGTCGCCGCAGGCCGAGGTGTTCGCGCCGGTGGCGGGGGAGTTGGACACCGCGCCGAAGACCACCCGCCGGCGCCGCAAGGCGACCCCGGCGAAGGCGGTCGAGGAGCCGGTGGCGGCTGCCGGGGTAGAGGCCACCTCGGCCGAGGTCGTGCCGCCGGTCAAGGTGACCCGTACCCGTCGTCGCAAGACCACGCCGCCCGCGGCGGAGGCCGCGCCCGCGGTCGAGTCGCCGACCGAGGCGCCCGCCGAGGCCGTCGGGCCGGCGGTGGAGCCGCACGCGGTGGCCGAGCCGCAGCCCGACGCCGTGGTCGACGGGCCGGTCTCGGCTCCCGGGAGCGCGGGTGAGATCGCCGAGGGCCGGGCCGCCCTCGCCGCCGAGGAGGACGCGATCGGCGAGGACGCCGAGGACGAGCCCACCCCGGACGAGGCCGCGCTGCCCCGCACCGACGAGGCCACGCTGGCCCGGGCCGGTGGGCTGTCGGACGCCACCGGCGCGGTGTCGACCGGGGCCGCCGTTCCGGGCGCCGCCGAGGAGCCGGCCGAGGCGCTGGCCGAGGAGCGGCCGACCACCGGCCGCCGTCGTCGGGCCGCGCTCAGCGCGCCGACCGTCCTGTTCATGCCCCCGCAGCCCGACGAGGTACCCGCCGTCCGGGTCACGTACCCGGTCGCCGAGGAACCGGTGGAGGAGCCGGCCGAGACCGGTCGGCGCCGGCGGCGTGGCCGCCGGGAGGCCGAGCCGGTCGAGGCCGAGGTCGAGGTCGAGGCCGCCGAGGAGGAGGCCGCCGAGGCCGAGGAGATCGACGAGGACGACGAGGCCGCCGCGGCCCGTCGCCGTCGTCGCCGCGGTCGTCGCGGCCGGGGCCGGGGCAAGGGCGGCGCCGAGGAGTCCGAGGACGAGGACGTCGAGGAGTCCGGTACGGCGGAGACGGCCGAGGCCGAGGAGGCCGCCGAGGACGAGGAGGCGGAGGGCGAGGGGATGACCCGTCGCCGTCGTCGCCGCCGTCGTCGGGGCGCGGGCGAGGCGGAGACCGCCACCGAGGACGGCGTGCCCACCGTCGTCAAGATCCGTGAGCCGCGCAAGCCGGTCGACGAGGTGCAGGGCGTATCCGGCTCGACGCGGCTGGAGGCCAAGCGGCAGCGTCGGCGGGACGGTCGCGAGCAGCGGCGCACCCGGCCGCCGATCCTGAGCGAGTCGGAGTTCCTGGCCCGCCGCGAGGCGGTCGACCGGGTGATGGTGGTCCGCCAGCGCGGCGACCGTACCCAGATCGCCGTGCTCGAGGACGGCGTGCTGGTCGAGCACTACGTCACCCGCAACTCGTCCGGCACCATGGCCGGCAACGTCTACCTGGGCAAGGTGCAGAACGTCCTGCCCAGCATGGAGGCGGCGTTCGTCGACATCGGGCGCGGCCGCAACGCCGTCCTGTACGCCGGCGAGGTCAACTGGGACGCCACCGGCCTGGAGGGCCGGGCACGCTCGATCGAGCAGGCGCTGCGCTCCGGCGACTCGGTGCTGGTGCAGGTGACCAAGGACCCGATCGGACACAAGGGCGCCCGGCTGACCAGCCACATCGCGCTCTCCGGCCGGCACCTGGTCTATGTGCCCAACGGCAACGCCTCCGGGATCAGCCGCAAGCTGCCGGACACCGAGCGCAAGCGCCTGCGGGACGTGCTGAAGAAGCTGGTGCCGGACGGCGCCGGGGTGATCGTCCGGACCGCGGCCGAGGGCGCCAGCGAGGACGAGCTGGCCCGCGACGTCAAGCGCCTCCAGGCGCAGTGGGAGGACATCCAGGCCAAGGCGGCCTCCGGCGGCGCCCCGGTGCTGCTCTACGAGGAGCCGGACCTGGTCATCCGGGTGGTGCGGGACCTCTTCAACGAGGACTTCCGCGAGCTGGTGATCGAGGGTGAGCCGGCGTACGACGTGGTCGAGTCGTACCTGTCGCACGTCTCGCCCGACCTGGTGGCGCGGCTGCGCCGGCACGTCGGCGTCGCCGACGTGTTCGCCGAGTACCGGATCGACGAGCAGATCCTCAAGGGCCTGGACCGCAAGGTGTTCCTCCCCTCCGGCGGTTCGTTGGTGATCGACCGGACCGAGGCGATGACGGTCGTGGACGTCAACACCGGCAAGTACACCGGCTCCGGTGGCAACCTGGAGGAGACGGTCACCCGCAACAACCTGGAGGCGGCCGAGGAGATCGTGCGCCAGCTGCGGCTGCGTGACCTCGGTGGCATCGTGGTGATCGACTTCATCGACATGGTCCTGGAGTCGAACCGGGAGCTGGTGCTGCGCCGGCTCACCGAGTGCCTCGGCCGGGACCGCACGAAGCACCAGGTCACCGAGATCACCTCGCTCGGCCTGGTCCAGATGACCCGCAAGCGGATCGGCGCGGGCCTGCTGGAGGCGTTCAGCGAGACCTGCGAGTGCTGCAAGGGCCGGGGTGTGATCATCCACACCGAGCCGGTGCCGGAGAAGCCGCGCGGCGGTGGCGCGGGGGACAAGGTCAAGGCGGTCGCCTCGGCGGTCGCCACCGCGCCGGTCGAGGAGAAGAGCCGTCGCCGGGGCCGCAAGGCCGCCGCGGAGAAGCCGGCCGCGGAGGCCGCTCCGGAGCCGCCCGCCGAGTCGCCGGCCGCGCCGGAGCGGACCGTCGCCGAGGTGGTCGAGTCCACCGACGACGACTACTACGACACCCAGGGTTACGACCTGTCCCGGTTCGAGACGGACACGCCGGCCGCCCCGGCGGTCGCGGACAGCCAGGAGGGCGACTCGGCCCGGCTGGCCGCGGCCGACGACCCGGACGCGATCGGTGACGGGGAGAGCGACGACGAGGGCGCCGAGGGCGGCACCTCGCGGCGGCGGTCCCGCCGTGGCGGCGCCCGGCGACGTACCCGGCCGTGAGCCGCTGACCTGCGTGGCGTTTGACAGGGCCCCCGCTCCGGCAACAGAGTGCCGAGCAGGGGCCCTGCCGTTTCCCCGTCGACCCCCGGTCGGGCCGGCTCGCCCCGGAGGGAGGACCCATGCGTCGGGTGTTCGTGGTCACCGCGCTGACCGGACTGCTGCTGGCGGGCGCGGGCTGCGCCGACCGGAGGGACGACCCCTTCGCGGTCGGCTTCGCCTCGCCGGCCCCGGCCGCCACCTCGCCCGCTCCGGCTCCGACCGCGACCGGCGACGCCGGTGTCTGCGCCCGGGCCAAGCAGGCCGGCTCCACGGCGGTGCAGACGTACGTGTTCAAGCTGGCGGAGATGCTGCGGGCGGGCGGCACCGGGGACCGGAGCCGGGCGGACGCCGCCGAACGGGACGCGGAGGCCGCGCTGGCGGGTTGGCGGGACGTGCTGCGGGAGCAGTCGGGGCGGGCCACCGACCCGCGGCTGCGGACCCTGCTGGCGGACCTGGCCACCGAGGTGGGCGGGCTCGGCACGGACGTGCGGGCGATCGACGAGACGGAGTTCGACCGACTCCAGGGGCGCCTCGACCAGCTCTGCCCGGCCTGATCGGCGGGCCCGGTTTGGGCGGCGGGCCGGGTATGGCGTACGCTTGCCTGCGGCGCACTTTGGTGTGCCGAGTTCCCGCGTGCCCGCGCCGCCGGTGTCACGGCTCCCGGCGAGACGCCGTGGGAACGACCGGCCGGTGACGGTCGGTGAAGACGCCAGTAGCCTCAACGACAGGGAGTCCGCCTCCGATGTACGCGATCGTCAAGACCGGCGGCAAGCAGTACAAGGTCGCCGAGGGCGACGTGATCGAGGTCGAGAAGCTCACCGGTGCCCCCGGTGACGCGGTGAAGCTCACCGCGGTGCTCCTCGTCGACGGTGACGACCTGGTGACCGACGCGGCGAAGCTTGCCAAGGTCGCGGTGTCCGGCGAGATCGCCGCGCACACCAAGGGCCCGAAGATCCGGATCCACAAGTTCAAGAACAAGACCGGCTACCACAAGCGTCAGGGTCACCGGCAGCCGCTGACCCAGATCAAGGTGACCGGCATCTCCAACAGCGGGAAGTAGGTCGTCCTCCAATGGCTCACAAAAAGGGTGCGTCCAGCTCGCGTAACGGTCGTGACTCCGCGGCCCAGCGGCTCGGCGTGAAGCGCTTCGGTGGTCAGGTCGTCAGCGCGGGTGAGATCCTCATCCGTCAGCGTGGCACCAAGTTCCACCCCGGTGACCTGGTCGGCCGTGGCGGCGACGACACGCTGTTCGCCCTCGCCGCCGGTTCCGTGCAGTTCGGCACCAAGCGCGGTCGCAAGACCGTCAGCATCGTGCCGCAGCAGTAGTTCGAAGGCGAAGCGGGCCGCGGACCTCGGGTCCCGGCCCGCTTCGCTTTTCCACGTGCGGGGCGGACCCCGCTGGAAGGATTGGCGTCGTGACGACGTTCGTTGACCGGGTCGTCCTGCACATGCAGGCCGGCGACGGCGGGCACGGCTGTGTCTCGATCCACCGGGAGAAGTTCAAGCCCTTCGGCGGCCCGGACGGCGGCAACGGCGGCCACGGCGGCAGCGTGTCGCTGGTGGTCGACGCGCAGGTCACCACGCTGCTCGACTTCCACTTCCGGCCGCACCTGAAGGCCGAGAACGGCAAGGGCGGGGCCGGCTCGAACCGGGACGGCGCCAACGGCCGCGATCTGGTCATCAAGGTGCCCAACGGCACCGTGGTGCAGAGTCTCGACGGCGAGGTGCTGGCCGACCTGGTCGGGGTGGGCACCACCTTCGAGGCGGCCCGTGGCGGCCGGGGCGGACGGGGCAACGCCTCGCTGGCCAACGCCCGCCGCAAGGCGCCCGGCTTCGCCGAGCTGGGTGAGCCCGGCGACAAGCTCGACGTGGTGCTGGAGCTGAAGAGCGTCGCCGACGTCGGCCTGGTCGGGTTCCCGTCGGCCGGCAAGTCCTCGCTGATCTCGGTGATCTCGGCGGCCAAGCCGAAGATCGCCGACTACCCGTTCACCACGCTGGTGCCGAACCTGGGCGTGGTGCGGGTGGACAACCACACCTTCACCGTCGCCGACGTGCCCGGCCTGATCCCGGGCGCGGCCACCGGCAAGGGCCTGGGCCTGGAGTTCCTCCGCCACGTCGAGCGCTGCGCGGTGCTGGTGCACGTGGTCGACACGGCGACGCTGGAGCCGGGTCGCGACCCGCTCGCCGACATCGACGCCATCGAGTTGGAGCTGTCCCAGTACGGCGGACTCGCCGACCGGCCCCGGCTGGTCGCGCTGAACAAGGTCGACGTGCCGGACGGCAAGGACCTCGCCGACATCGTCCGCCCTGACCTGGAGGCCCGCGGCTTCCGCGTCTTCGACGTCTCCACCGCGACCCGTGAGGGGCTGCGCGAGCTGACCTACGCGATGGCCGAGCTGGTGGAGGAGGGCCGCCGCGCCGCCCCGCCGGCCGAGCCGACCCGGATCGTGATCCGGCCGAAGGCGGTCGACGACGCCGGCTTCACCATCGAGGCCGAGGTGGACGGCTCCTACACCGTCCGGGGCAGCCGGCCGGAGCGCTGGGTCAAGCAGACGAACTTCGACAACGACGAGGCCGTGGGCTACCTGGCCGACCGGCTGGCCCGCCTCGGCGTGGAGGAGAAGCTGGCCAAGGCCGGCGCGCAGGCCGGTGACCTGGTGCGCATCGGCGAGCGCGAGTTCGACTGGCAGCCGACGCTCTACGCCGGCGTCGACTTCGTTCCCGGCAACCGGGGCACCGACGTGCGCCTGGAGGAGAAGTCGAACCGCCCCTCGGCGTCCGACCGGCTGGCCGCGCGCAAGGCCCGCCGGGTACGGCCGGAGGACGAGATCGAGGCGGCCCCCGCGCCGGCGGAACCGGACTCCGAGTAGCCGTTTCGGGGTCGGTGGCGGGAAACCTCCGCGAAATCCGGCCGACCTACCGTGGCCGGATGCTGATCGAATCCCGACCCGCCACCGATCCGGAGATCGCCGCGCTCGTCGTCGCGCAGCAGCGTGAGCTGCGCGACGCCGACGGCGGGTTGGACGGGCAGGTCACCGTCGTGCACGGCGACATCCGCTACCTCGCCGTGGTGGTGGGTGGCCGGGCGGTCGGCTGCGGCGGCCTGCAGGCGCTCGACGCCGACACCGGCGAGCTGAAGCGGATGTACGTGCGACCGGCGTACCGGGGGCGGGGCATCGCCCGGCAGTTGCTGGGCGCGCTGGAGGAGTTGGCGTTCCGGCACGGGCACCGCACGGTGTGCCTGGAGACGGGCACCTACCTGCCGGCCGCGATCGCGCTCTACCGCTCCAGCGGCTACCAGCCCGTTCCGGTCTACGGCGAGTACGTCGACAACCCGTACAGCGTCTGCTTCGCCAAGCAGCTCCCGGTCGCCGCCTGACCCGCGAGGTCAGGCGCTGGTCTCGGCGTGCGCCGCGGTGACCGGCTTGGACTCGGGGCTCGCGTGCTGGCGGAGCACGATGCTGAGCAGGATCAGCACACCCACGGCCAGGAACTCGCTCTGCCAGTTCTGCATCGACTGGAACCAGAAGTCGCTGGTGCCGAGGAACTGCCAGGCGGTGATCGGGGCGGCGCCACTCTCCAGCGCCTGCTCCTGGTTGTAGGCCGCCACCCCGCCGACGAGGTGGCCCAGGAACGAACCGGTGAAGATCATCAGCAGCGAGATGGAGAGGCTGTTCCGGTAGACCACCAGGGGCAACCCGCCGACCCGGACCGGCCACGGCGAGTCGGGACGGGCGTGGTCGCGGTTGTCCTCCGGACGGTCGGTCTGCCCCTCCGGCTTCGACTCGGCCGAGCCCTTCTGCACCAGGTACGCGGTGAGCAGCACGTAGCCGCCCATCTGGAGGAACTCCGACTCCCAGTTCTCGAACACCGCCTCGGCGAAGTGCCCGGTGCCCAGGTAAGCCGACCAGCTCAGCGGCGCGACGCCGTACCGGCTCAGCTCCTCGTTGTGCACCTGCCAGCCGAAGACGCTCTGCAACAGCAGGAAGACCAGGAACGCGCCGAACATGGCGACCGAGAGCGCATTGTTCCGCAACCACCGTGGCATAGCCGGACCTCCTCGTCCCGCCGGGTGTGCCACCCGTGGTGGCCCTCCTGCCCCCGGTGGATGCCCGACAAACGCCGGCTCGGCGTGTCGCCCCTGGTCAGGGCCGGTCGATCGGGGTGTCCAGACGGCTGCCGGTGCCCATCTCGTTGTTCAGCAGCAGGCCCGAGGCGAGCATGCCGAAGCCGAGGAACAGGTGCAGCCAGTTGTCGGCGTCGTTGAGCGGGATGACGTTCGCGGAGGTCTCCCGGTCGATGACGAAGCCGTAGAGCCACAGCACCAGGTAGAGCGCGCCGCCGCCGGCCAGGAACACCCGCGCGCCGGCCAGCCGCCGCGCCATCACCAGGCCGACCAGCCCGAACAGCAGGTGCAGCAGGTTGTGCAGCACCGACACCTGGAACAGGCCGAACAGTTTCGCCTCCGAGTGGTGCCCGGCGAACGCCAGGTCCCCGTAGTGGGTGGTGACGCCGGGCACGAAGCCGAGCACGCCGATCAGCGTGAAGACGGCCGCCGCCGCGAGCGCCACCTTCTGCACCGCCGGCCGGGCCGACGGACGTCCGCGCACGTCACGTGCCATCCCTGTCACCCCCGTGAGCCCACGCCGCCCGGGCGGGCAGGCACCCCATTCTGTGACCGGGGCGGGTCGGTTCCGCAGAGAAATGACGAATCAGGCATGGACCCGACGACCGGGGGTAGGGCCCTTGTCACGCGGAAAGCAATTCGCGTGACCCCCCGAAGACAACCGCGAGGAACGCACGAGCGGAAGGGACACCATGACTCACGATCTTTCCCCCACGTCCGCCACGTACGAGTCGACGAACGGCGGCGGCGTGCGCGACCAGGCCCGGCAGGTCGGCTCCGACGCCGCAGGCGCCGGTGGCGCGGTCGCCCAGACCGCCAAGCAGCAGGGCCGGGAGGTGGTGGGCGAGGCCAAGCGGCAGGCCCGCGACCTCTACGGCGAGGCCCGCAACCAGGTCACCTCCCAGGCCGGCCAGCAGCAGCAGCGCGCCGCCAGCGGCCTGCGGTCGCTGGCCGACGAGATGCGCTCGATGGCGCAGCAGGGCGGCGGCTCCGGCCCGGTCACCGAGCTGGCCCACCAGGCGGCCGAGCGGGTGCACGGCGTCGCCGGCTGGCTGGAGCAGCGTGAGCCGGGCGACCTGCTCAACGAGGTGAAGGGCTACGCCCGCCGCAACCCGGGCACGTTCCTGGTCGGCGCCGCGCTGCTCGGCGTGGTCGCGGGCCGGCTCACCCGGAACATCGCCGCCGTCGGCAACGACGACGGTGGCGTGCGGCCGGGGTACGACCCGGACCGCACCGCGGTCCTCCCGACCACGCCGACCGTGCCCGCCCAGACCCCGCCGGGCGGCTACCTCGACCCGACGCCGGGCAGCTACGCCGAGCCGGACCCGGGCTACTCCGCGCCCGGCGCGGCCTACCCGGGTGGCGGCGCGCCGAACACCTGGGCCGACCCGGCCGGCGGCACCGGCCAGCCGCTGCCGCCGCCGAGCCAGACCGACCCGCTGCCGGGCGTGCCGTCGACCGGCGCTCCCCGCCCGTGAGCGGCCGGACCGGCAGAAGGGAGACCACGGCATGACCGTGCCGACGCAGGACCCCGGCTACCAGGCGACGGGCGCGCCGCACCACGCCGACGAGGTGCGGAGCAGCTCGATCGGTGAGCTGATGAGCCAGGTCACCGGCGACCTGTCCACGCTGATGCGACAGGAGGTCGAGCTGGCCAAGGCCGAGATCCGCCAGGAGGGCAGGAAGGCGGGCAAGGCCGCCGGCTTCTACGGCGGCGCCGGCTTCGGCGGCTACATGGTGGCGCTCTTCGTCTCCATCGCGGTGTGGCAGTTCCTCGACAACGTCATGGACTCCGGCCTGGCCGCGCTGATCGTGGCCGTGATCTGGGCCGTGGTCGCCGCCGTCCTCTACTCGAAGGCGAAGCGGAACGCCGAGCAGATCCGTGGCCTGAAGCAGACCAACGACAGCGTGCAGCGCATCCCCGACGCACTCAAGCCGCACCCGGAGGGAGTCACCCGATGAGCACCGATCCCGACCAGATCCGCCGGGAGATCGAAGCCACCCGCAACAACCTCAGCTCGGACGTGGACGCCCTGGCGTACAAGGTCAGCCCGGGCCGCATCGTCGACGACCGCAAGCAGCGCGTGCGCAGCGCGCTGACGAACGTGAAGGACAAGGTGATGGGAACCGCTTCCGACCTCGGCCACAGCACCGGCCACGCCGCCCACTCGGTGGGCGACCACGCCTCCTCGACGGCGTCCACGGTGGGCGACAAGGCCCACTCCGCCGCCTCCGCGGTGAGCGACGCCGCGCACCGCGCGCCCCAGGTGGTGCGGCAGAAGTCCGAGGGCAACCCGATCGCCGCCGGCGTGATCGCCTTCGGTGTGGGCATGCTGGTCTCCTCGCTCATCCCGGCCACCCGGCGGGAGCAGCAGCTCGCCGCGCAGGTCAAGGAGAAGGCGACCGAGCACGGCGGCGTGGTCAAGGAGAAGCTCGGCGAGGTCGCCGGGGAGCTCAGGGAGGAACTGCGCGAGCCGGCGCAGCACGCCGCCGAGTCGGTGCGGTCCACCGCGCAGGAGGCCGCCCAGGCGGTCAAGGACGACGGCCGCAGCGCCGCGCAGGACGTGCGGGAGAGCGCCCACCAGGCGCGCTCCTGACGGAAGCTCCCGCGTCAGGCGGGGGTCCTTCCTGTCGCCCAGGCGACGGGAGGGGCCCCCGCCTGTCTCGTCGATGTCGTCAACGCGGCGCGGCCCCGTTCTCCACCCAGAGCACCAGGTCGTCCGGGCGCCGCCGCGCCGACCGCCGGCGCAACGTCCGGGTGGAGTGGGCCGCCACCCGCAAGCGGCTGTCCGCGTAGGGCACCCCGCCGCGCAGCCGCCGGCCGACCGCGAGCCACGCGCACACGCCCCGTTCCAGCAGCCAGACCGGCGCGGCGAGCGTCGTGTGCGCCGGGAAGACCTGGGCGCCGCCGGCCCGGCGCCGGCCGACCTCCGCCACCGCCACGGTGACCAGCCCGGCCCGCAGCAGCAGCCCCGGCCGCCGGGCGGCGAGCGCGACCGCCGTCGCCGGCAGCACCGCCAGCGCGGCCAGCAGCCACGCCGGTCGGGCCGTCTCGTCGTACGCCTGGCGCACGCGCTGCCCGAGGAAGTGCCCGGCGGCGGGCGGGAGTCGCCGCACGTACAGCCAGGCGGGGGCGGCCTCGCTGCCCCCGTACGCCCGGACCGTCCGGACCAGCTCCAGGTTCTCGAAGAGCACGTCCGGGTCGTAGCCGCCCATGGCCAGGAACGTGCTCCGGCGCACCGCCAGGGTGCCCGGCCAGTTCCCGCCGAACGCCCGGGCCAGCAGCGTCCGGCCGGTGTCCCACCAGGCGTGCCAGGGCAGCGGGTCGAAGTGGTTCTGCGGCCGGACCAGGTCCACCCGGTCGAGCAGGTCGTGCACGGCGCGCAGCGCCGGCAGGTCGTAGCGGACGTCGTCGTCGGCGACCACCACGTGCTCGTGCCGGGCCAGCGCCACCCCGGTGAGCACCCCGAGCACCTTGCCGTTGCGCCCGCGCAGCGCCGGATCGGGCGGAACGTGCCGGACCAGCCCCCGCCAGGCGGCGGCGTGGCGGGCGAACAGCGCCGGCGCGGACCCGTCGACCACCACCACGTCGACCCATCGGCTCAGCTCGCGCAGGTAGCCGGTCAGCTCGTCCAGACCCCGGTCGTCGTGGGCGCGCACCGGCAGGACGTACGCCATCGGCAGCCGGACCGGCGCGGACCGCACGTCGGTCCGGTCCGGTCGGCGCGGGTGCGCAGCGGTGTCCGTCACGTCGTCTCCCGTCCCGAGAGGGATCAGCCGGGTGCCCGGAATGCGGCTCCTGAAACCGTTTCGGCCGCCCTGGGCCGGGTAGCGCAGCCGGATACGGGCGGGCGAGTCGTCCGAGGTGGAGGAGACGTGATGAGCAGCAACGGAACGAGGTGGGCGCTGGCCGGCGCCGCCGCGCTGACGGCGCTCGGGATCACCCGGACGGTGGCCCGGCGCCGGCACCGACACCAACCCGACCGGGAGGACGGCTGGTACGTGGTGCGCCGGGGCATCACGGTCGACCGGCCGGTCGACGCGGTGATCGGCTTCTGGACCGACCGGGAACGGCTCGACCGGGGCCTGGCCGAGTGGGCCACCCTGGAGCAGCTCGACGACAACCGGTGGCGCTGCGTGGCCGCGGACCCGGCCGGCGGCGGCACCGAGTGGCGGGCCGAGATCACCGTCGAGGGCCCGGGCCGGTTCAGCTGGCGGGTGACCGACGGGCCGGTGGCCCAGCGGGGCCGGGTCGAGCTGGTCGCCGCGCCCCAGGACCGGGGCACCGAGATCCGCGCCGAGCTGCGGTGGCGCTCCGGCCCGCTGCGCCGGGCCGTCGGCCTGGTCGGCGGGAACGAGCCGGACCTGGCGCTGCGCACCGCGTTGCGCCGGATCAAGTCGCTCGTCGAGACCGGTCAGGTGCTGGACACCCGGCACGACCCGTCGGGGCGCAGCCCGCGCCAGGAGCGGGCGACGGACAAGGTACGCGAGAAGCTGATCGTGGGAGGACGGCCGTGAGGGCGCTGTGCTGGGAGGGCGTCGGCAAGCTCGCCGTGCGCGACGTGCCGGAACCGACCGTCCGGTCGGCCGGCGACATCATCGTCAAGGTCCGGGCCAGCAGCGTCTGCGGCTCCGACCTGCACCTGATCAACGGCTACCTGCCGGCGATGCGCGAGGGGGACGTGCTCGGCCACGAGTTCATGGGCGAGGTGGTGGAGGTTGGCCCCGAGGTCCGGCGGATCTCCGTCGGCGACCGGGTCGTGGTCGGCTCCGTGGTGGCCTGCGGCAGCTGCTGGTACTGCCGCACCGAGCAGTACTCGCTCTGCGACAACTCCAACCCCCAGCCGGTCTTCACCGAGAAGCTGTGGGGCCACTCGCCGGCCGGCATCCTCGGCTACTCGCACGCGGCCGGTGGCTACTCGGGCAGCCACGCCGAGTACATCCGGGTGCCGTTCGGCGACGTCGGCGCCTTCACCGTGCCGGACGGCGTGCCGGACGACTCGGTGGTGTTCGCCTCCGACGCCATGCCGACCGGCTGGATGGCGGCCGACTTCTGCGCCCTCAAGGGCGGCGAGGTGGTGGCGGTCTGGGGCGCCGGCGGCGTCGGCCAGATGGCCGCCCGGTCCGCGCAGATCCTCGGCGCCGAGCGGGTCGTGGTCATCGACCGGCTGCCGGAGCGGCTCGACACCGCGGCCCGGCGCCTCGGCGTGGAGACGATCAACTACGCGGAGACCGACGTGCTGGAGGCGCTGCGCGAGCTGACCGCCGGCCGCGGCCCGGACGCCTGCATCGAGGCGGTCGGCATGGAGTCGCACGACGTCGGCCCGGCCTACGCGTACGACAGGGCCAAGCAGACGGTACGGCTGCAGAGCGACCGTCCGACGTCGGTCCGGCAGGCGATCATGGCGTGCCGCAAGGGCGGCACGGTGAGCATCGTCGGGGTGTACGGCGGTCTGGTGGACAAGTTCCCGCTCGGCGCGGCCATGAACAAGGCGCTGGTGCTGCGGATGGGGCAGATGCACGCGCAGCGCTACATCCCCATGCTGCTGGACCGGGTCGCGGCCGGCGAGATCGACCCCGGCTACCTGGCCACCCACCCGATGTCGCTGGAGGAGGGGGCACGGGGCTACGAGATCTTCGAGAAGAAGGAGGACGGCTGCCTGCGCACCGTCCTGCACCCGCAGGCCGCCTGAGCGTGGACGGGGGTGCGGACGCGCCGCTCAGGCGGCCGGACGCACCCCGTCCACCAGCAGCCCGCTGGGCGGCAGCGTCGGCATCCGCGCGAGGTCGAGCGCGAGGTCCTGCGGCGGGACGCGGTAGCTCATCGTGCCGGTCAGCTGGGCCACCGCCCGCTTCATCAGCTCGATGGTGATCCACTCGCCGGCGCAGCGGTGCCCGGTGAGGTGGTCGCCGCCGCCCTGCGGGACCAGCCCGAACGGGTCGTCCCGCCAGCCGGCGAAGCGCTCCGGGCGGAACCGCTCCGGCTCCGGCCAGATCCGCGGGTGGTGGTTCGTGCCGTACAGGTCGAGCAGCACGCGGCGGCCCTGCGGGAACGCGTACCCCCGCCACTCGAACGAGCGACGCACGCGCGCGGCGGCGAGCGGGAAGAACGGGTAGTAGCGGCGTACCTCCTGCACGAACTGCTCGGTCGCGGCGTCGTCACCGGCCAGCCGGTCGCGCCAGTGCGGGTGGTCGTGCAACGCCAGCGCGGCGAAGACCACGTACCGGTCCACGGCGACGGTCGGGCGCAGCACGTTGAGCAACTCCACCGCCGCGATCCGGCGGGGCAGCGGCGTGCCCCGCTCGTCCCGGTGCTCGGCGACGACCCGCAGCGCGCTGCCCTCGGGCGCCGGGAGCGCGCCGGCGCGGACCCGGTCGACCTGCTCGCCGGCCCAGCGTTCGGCCCGGCGCCGGCCGAGCAGCCCGCGCCAGTGTTTCGGCCCCAGGACGGCGGGAGCCTCGATCATCGCGTGCATCTCGGCGGTCCGGCGGGCCACGTCGGCCTCGACCAGGGGCACGCCGGCCCAGGCCCAGACCGCCCTGGTGAGGATCCGGCCCACCTCGTCGTAGAGCACGACCGGGCCGTCCTGCGCCCAGGCCGGGATCCGGGCCCGCCACTCGTCGTCGAAGAGCTGCCCGAGCCGGCGGATCGCGGCCGGTGTCATGATCGACATGAACATGGCCTTGCGGGCCCGGTGCGCCTCGCCGTCGAGACCCTGGACGCCACCGACGCCGGTCAGCGTGCGTTGCCCGCGCATCGGCATGGCGCCGCGCCGGACGAACCGCTCCTCGTCGTAGAACAGCTCGGCGGCCTCCCGGCCGCGCAGGCAGATCGTCGGCTCCAGCAGCAGCCGGGTCTGGAAGACGTCGGTGCCGAACCGGTCGCAGCGGGCGCCCACGAAGCGGTAGCCCTCGCGCAGGAAGGCCAGCGTGCTGTCCGGGCTCCGGTCGCTCGGCATGGTGCTCATCTCGGCGGCTCCTGACCGGCTCGGTGGCCCTGCTCGACGTTGCGCTACCTACCCGGGCCGACGCGGCCGAATCCTCCATTACCGCAGGTCCGGCCGGTCGGGGGAGGGGCCGGCCACGCGGCCGGCCGCTGGCCCCTCCCCGGGTGCGGAAAAGCTGGTTGGCTCGGAACGCGGGTCGGCGGGCGCCGGTCCGGCGCCCGCCGGCACGGCGTCCGGTGGGCGGTCACCGACGACGGGGGAGGACCCGGATGCGCGACGAGAGGGCGGAGCGACGGCGGCGTGGGGCGGTCGCCGGGCTGCGGGGCGGCGGTCGGGAGGATCCGCTGATCGGCGGTCCCCGCCGGCCCGCGCCCCGCCCGCCGCGGTTCTTCACCGTGCACCTCGGATTCGCGGCCGCCGAGCCCGCCGTCGCGCGGGAGTTGGCCGTCGCGTACGCCGAGGCTCTCGGCCTGCTCCGCCCGGAGCTGGCACTCGGCGCGGCGGCGCTGTCCCCGGCCGACGCCTGGCACCGGGCCGAGCGGTTGTTCTGCGGGGCGGTCGGGCCCGACGGCGAGCGCTGCGCCGACGTGGCCGACCACCCCGGGTTCCACCACGCGCCCGGGCCGGGCGGGCTCGGCTGGGGTGACGGTGACTGACCCCGCGGGTTCAGTCCAGGTCGAACTCGCCGTCCTGGGCGCCCGCCACGAAGGCGTCCCACTCGGCCTGGGTGAAGACCAGGACGGGCCCCTCCGGCTCGGCCGAGTTGCGCATCCCGATCAGATCGTCGACGAAGGCCACCTCGACCGCACCCTCGGAGGTGTCTCCCTCCGCGCGCTGCCACACCGCCCGAGAGAGGTCGAAATCGCCCTTGGGGTGCTGACCCATCGTTGTTCCTCCATCGCGACGCGTAACGAGAAGGTCCGTGCGGACCTCATCGGGCAGGATAAGCGGATGCCGAGCCTCACCCGTGCAGAGGCGACCGCGCGCCGCGCGTCGATCACTGTCGAGTCCTACCAGGTGGACCTCGACCTGACCGGCGACGCCGAGCGGTTCCGCTCCGCCGTCACCATCCGGTTCCGGGCCAACCCCGGCGCCGAGACCTTCGTCGACGTCAAGCCTCGCCGACTCCTGCGGGCCCGTCTCAACGACCGCGACCTCGACCCGGCCCTGCTGTCCGACGAGCGGTTGCCGCTCACCGACCTGGCCGCGAGCAACACGCTCACCGTCGAGGCCGAGATGGCCTACTCCAACACCGGCGAGGGGTTGCACCGCTTCGTCGACCCGGCCGACGGCGAGACCTACCTCTACGCCATGTCCTTCCTGGACGACGCGCCGCGCATCTTCGCGGCGTTCGACCAGCCCGACCTGAAGGCGCCGGTGACGCTCGCCGTCACCGCGCCGCCGGAGTGGACGGTGGCGGCCAACGGGCAGCTCGCCGACCGGCCCACGCCGGGGCGGTGGGAGTTCGCCCCCACCGCGCCGCTGGCCACCTACTTCGTCACGCTGGTCGCCGGGCCCTGGCACGTGCTGCGGTCCGAGCACGACGGCATCCCGCTCGGCCTCTACTGCCGGCGCTCGCTCGCCGCGCATCTCGACGCCGACGCCGACGAGATCTTCACCGTCACCCGGCAGTGCCTCGACCGCTTCCACCAGCTCTTCGCCGAGCGCTACCCGTTCGGCAAGTACGACCAGGCGTTCGTGCCCGAGTTCAACGCCGGCGCCATGGAGAACCCCGGCCTGGTCACGTTGCGCGACGACTACGTCTTCCGGTCCGCGGTCACCGACACCCAGCGCGAGCTGCGCGCCACCACCATCGCCCACGAGATGGCGCACATGTGGTTCGGCGACCTGGTCACCATGCGCTGGTGGGACGACCTCTGGCTGAACGAGTCGTTCGCGGAGTACCTGGGCACCCGGGTCACCGCCGAGGCGACCCGGTTCGACCGGGCGTGGACCACGTTCGCGAGCCGTCGCAAGGCGTGGGGCTACACCGCCGACCAGCGTCCGTCCACCCACCCGGTTGCGCCGCAGGAGGTGGCCGACGCCGCCCAGGCGCTGCTCAACTTCGACGGCATCTCGTACGCCAAGGGCGCCAGCGTGCTGCGCCAGCTCGTCGCCTGGCTCGGCGACGGCGCCTTCCTGGCCGGGCTGAACGCGCACTTCGCCGCGCACCGGTTCGACAACGCCACGCTCGCCGACCTGCTGGCCGGCCTCGGCGCCGCGAGCGGACGCGACCTGACCGGCTGGGCCGAGCGCTGGCTGCGTCGGGCGCAGGTGAACACGCTGCGCATCGAGACCGCGGTGGACGGCGACGGCCGGTGGACCGAGGTTGCGGTGGTGCAGACCGCCCCGCCGAGCCACCCGGTGCTGCGGCCGCACCGCATCGGCGTGGCCCACCTGACCGCCGACGCCCCGGCCCGGCGGGTCGAGGTCGACCTCGACCCGGACGCCGACGGCGGCCGTACGCCGGTGCCCGAACTGGTCGGGCAGCCGGCCACCGGCCTGCTGCTGCCCAACGCCGGCGACCTGACCTTCGCCAAGATCCGACTGGACCCGGCCTCGTCGGACGCGGTGCCGATGCTGCTGCCCGGCCTCGATGACCCGCTGGCCCGGGCGTTGCTGTGGGGTGAGGCGCTGGACGCCGTCACCGACGGGGAGCGGCCCGCCGCCGCGCTGGTCGGCCTGATCGCCGCGGCGCTGCCGGCCGAGACCGAGGTGACCATCATCGAGGACGTGCTGCTGCTGACCCGGCGGCTCGTCGACCGCTACCTCGACCCACTGGCCCGCGACGCCGCGTTGCTGCGGGTGTCCGCCGCCTGTGCGGCGTTGCTCGCCGCGGCGCCGGCGGGCGGCTCGCGTCAGCTCGCCGCGGCGCGGGGGTTCATCGCCGCCACCACCGACACCGGGCTCCTCGCCGACTGGTTGGCCGGCAAGCAGGTGCCGTCGGGGCTCTCCGTCGACACCGACCTGCGCTGGGCGGTGCTGCGCCGGTTGGTGGTGCTCGGCGCCGCCGGCGCGGCGGAGATCGACGCCGAGGCGGCCGCCGACCGCAGCGCCACCGGCGCCGAGCAGGCCGCGGCCTGCCGGGCGGCGCTGCCGGACCCGGACGCGAAGCGGGCGGCCTGGGAGATCGTCACGACCAGCACCGAGCTGTCCAACCGGCTGGTCGAGGCGACCGCCGAGGGCTTCTGGCAGCCCGAACAGGCCGAGTTGACCGCCGGGTACGTCGAGCGCTACTTCACCGACATGCCGGCGGCGGCACGTCTGCGTACCGCCTGGGTGGCCGACTCGGTCACGGTCGCCGCGTTCCCGCGCTACGCGGTGGCGCAGCCGACCCGGGAGCTGGCCGCGGCGCTGCTGGCCCGCGACGACCTCACGCCCGGCCTGCGCCGGTGGGTCACCGACCTGGACGACGACCTGCGCCGGGCGCTGGTGGCCCGCACCGCGGTGGCCGCCGCGGCCGCCTGACCGGTGCCCGTGCCGGGCGGGTCGGGGCGCCCGCCCGGTACGGGCCCCGGCGACCCCGCCCGGGGGTCGCCGTCGCGCGGCCTACGATCGCGGGGTGGAGGAAGACATCCGGCGGATCGGCATCATGGGCGGCACGTTCGACCCGATCCACCACGGTCACCTGGTGGCGGCGAGCGAGGTGGCCGACCGGTTCGGCCTGGACGAGGTGGTCTTCGTGCCGACCGGACAGCCGTGGCAGAAGGCGGACGAACCGGTCAGCCCGGCCGAGGACCGCTACCTGATGACCGTGATCGCCACCGCCTCCAACCCCCGCTTCCAGGTGAGCCGGGTCGACATCGACCGCGGTGGCCCCACCTACACCGTCGACACGCTGCGGGACCTGCACGCCGAGTACGGCCCGAAGTCGCAGTTGTTCTTCATCACCGGCGCGGACGCCCTGGAGCGGATCCTCTCCTGGAAGGACCTCGACGACGTCCTCGAACTGGCCCACTTCATCGGGGTGACCCGTCCCGGTTTCGAGCTCTCCGACCAGCACCTCCCGGCGGACACGGTCAGCCTGGTGCAGGTTCCCGCCATGGCCATCTCCTCCACCGACTGCCGCGCGCGGGTGGGTCGGGGCGAGCCGGTCTGGTACCTGGTGCCCGACGGTGTGGTGCAGTACATCGCCAAACGGCGGCTCTATCAGCGGTGATCCCGCCCGTTACGTACCCGTATGCCCCGGTAACCAGCCAGAACTGCCAAGTCGCCACGTCGCCGGGTGTGAGAGGCTTGGAGGGTCGCACGGTTGATCGAAGGAGAACGGTGACAGTTTCCGAACGCGCGCACGAGCTGGCGATGGCCGCCGCCCAGGCCGCGGCCGACAAGAAGGCACAGGACATCGTCATCATCGACGTGGGCGATCAGCTCGCGATCACCGACGCGTTCCTGGTGGCCTCGGCGCCCAACGAGCGTCAGGTGCTCGCCATCGTCGACGCCGTCGAGGAGCGCCTGCTGGAGCTGCCGGAGAAGGCCAAGCCGATCCGCCGCGAGGGCGAGCGGGGTGGCCGCTGGGTGCTGCTCGACTACGTCGACATCGTGGTGCACGTGCAGCACACCGAGGAGCGCGAGTTCTACGCGCTCGACCGGCTCTGGAAGGACTGCCCGCAGATCCCGTTCGTGGATCGCGACCTGGCCGACTCGGCCGCCGGCACCGCCACCGCCGAATGACCCGCCTGATCATCTGGCGGCACGGCAACACCGACTGGAACGCGCAGAGCCGGGTCCAGGGCCAGACCGACGTGCCGCTCAACGACCTCGGCCGGGAGCAGGCCCGCGCCGCCGCACCCGTGCTGGCCGCGCTGCGCCCCGACGCCATCGTCGCCAGCGACCTGCGCCGGGCCGCCGACACCGCCGCCGCGCTGGCGGCGGTGACCGGGCTGCCCATCCGCGCCGATGCCCGGCTGCGCGAGCGGCACTTCGGCCAGTGGCAGGGCCTGGCCCTCACCGAGGTCGCCGAGCGCTTCGGAGACGAGTACGCCCGCTGGCGGGCCGGCGATCCCGACCCCGGCGCCGGCATCGAGAACCTGGACGACCTCGGCAAGCGGCTCGGCGCGGCGTTCCGCGATGCGGCCGACCTGGCTCCCGGCGGCACCGTGGTGGTGACCACCCACGGCGGCGGGGCCCGGCAGGGCGTCGGTCACCTGCTCGGCTGGGACCACGCGGTGCTGCGCAGCCTCGGCTCGCTGGCCAACTGCCACTGGACCGAGCTGCGCCACGACGAGGTCCGGGGCTGGCACCTGCGCGCGCACAATGTCGGGCTGATCACCCAGCCGGCGCTCACCGACGCGGTCTGAGGCGTCCGGCCCCGGCACGGCACCGCCACATCGGCTAGCGTGCCGGTCATGCCCGTAGCGGTCGTCACCGACTCCACCGCCTACCTGCCCCCCGAGCTGGTCCGCGCGCACCGGCTCACCGTCGTCCCGCTGACCGTCGTGCTCAACGGCGCCGAAGGGCTGGAGGGCGTCGAGACCTCCCCGGCCGACGCCACCCGCGCGCTGAGCGCCCGCCGGGTCTCGGTGAGCACCTCCCGCCCCGCCCCGGAGCAGTTCGCGCAGGTCTACCGCACGCTGCTGGCCGAGGGCGCCGACGGCGTGGTCTCGGTGCACCTGTCCGCCGAACTCTCCGGCACCGTCGAGGCGGCCCGGCTGGCCGCCGCCGAGGTCGGCGACCGCGTCGCCGTGGTCGACAGCCGCTCCACCGGCATGGGCCTCGGCTTCCCGGTGCTGGCCGCCGCCACCGCCGCCGCCGGGGGAGCCGACCTGACCGGGGTACGTGCGGCGGCGCTGGACGCGGTCGGCCGGACCACCATCTTCTTCTACGTCGACACGCTGGAGTTCCTGCGCCGGGGCGGCCGGATCAACGCGGCCGAGGCACTGCTCGGCACCGCCCTCTCGGTCAAGCCGATCATGCACATGCCGGACGGCGCGATCGTGGTGAAGGACAAGGTCCGGACCGCCAGCCGGGGCGTCGCGCGCCTGGTCGACCTGGCGGTCGAGGCGGCGGGGGACGCCGAGGTCGACCTCGGGGTGCACCACCTCGCCGCCCCGCAGCGCGCCGACCAGCTGCTGGTCGCGTTGACCGAGCGGTTGGGCGACCGGCTGCACGACACGTACGTCAGCGAGGCCGGCGCGGTGGTCGCCGCGCACGCCGGACCCGGACTGGCCTGCGTGGTCGTCCACCGCCGCCCGTGAGCCGGTGTCCGGGCCCCGTGCCCGCCACCCGGTGCGTCCGATGAGGGCCCGGTCGTACGTCGTCACCGGGGGCGGCCGGGGCGTGGGGCGGGCCGTCGTGGAACGGCTGGTCGACGACGGCGGCACCGTGGTCGTCGTCGAGCGGGACGCGGACGCGCTGGACTGGCTGGCCGGACACCCCGCCACCGAGCGGTTGCGCGCCGTGACCGGGGACGCCGCCGACGAGGCGGTCACCGAACGGGCCGCCGACCGGGCCGAGGCAGCGGCCCCGTTGGCCGGCTGGGTCAACAACGCCGCCGTCTTCCGTGACGCCGCGCTGCACACTGCCCCGGCGGGCGAGGTGTTCGACCTGATCGCGGTCAACCTGCGTCCCGCCGTGGTCGGCGTCGGCACCGCCGTACGCCGGTTCCTGGCCGCCGGCAGCGGCGGCGCGATCGTCAACGTCTCCTCCCACCAGGCCCGCCGGGCGGTCCCCGGCGCGTTGCCGTACGCCACCGCCAAGGCGGCGGTGGAGGGGCTGACCCGGGCGCTGGCGGTCGACTACGGTCCGCACGGCATCCGGGCCAACGCGGTAGCGCTCGGCTCGATCCACACCGAGCGGCACGCCGCCTTCCTCGCCGGGCTGGACCCGGCCGGGGCGGACCGGGTGGAGGCCGAGCTGGCCCGGCTGCACCCGGTGGGCCGGATCGGGCGCGCCGGGGAGGTGGCCGACGTGGTCGCGTTCCTGCTGTCGACGCGGGCCTCGTTCGTCAACGGCGTGACGCTGCCGGTCGACGGGGGCCGGGCCGCGCTCGGCCTCGACCCCGAGGCACGCTGACCCCCACCCCGATGGCCGGTAACACATCGACGGCATGATCGGGTAGCCGTCCACAGGTCGCCGTTGTCCACAGACGAGGGTCCGTTGGTCGTACCTCGGCGCGTCCTCGCCGCTAGCGTCCCGAGCCGTGTCAGACGACGAGGTGGCGACGGTGCGGCGACGGCTTGCCCGGTTGTTCACGCCGGTGGGTCGCGCGACCGCCGTACCGGCGCCCGCCGGCGGTGTGCCGCCCGCCGTCAGAGCGGCGGCCCCCGGTCCACCGTCGACCCACCCGTTCCCGGTGCCGGAGCACGGCGGACCGCGACGCGCGCCGGCCCACCCGTTCCCGGTGCCGGAGCACGGCGGACCGCGACGCGGCCGCCCGGAGCCCGGCCCGATGCCGCTGTCCGGGGCGGACCCGGCGTCGGGCGAGCCCGATCCCGACAGCTCCGAGGCAAGGTCACCCGGCGAGCCCACGCGTGGGCCGGCGTCCCGGTTGCCGGGGCCGGGCGCGTTCGACCCGGGCCGTCGCGGTGTCCGTGCCCTCGCCGCCGTGGCCGCGCTCGTCGTCCTGGCGGCCGCCCTCTGGGCGTGGCGCTCTCGTCCGACCGCCGAACCGGTGGGTCCGGTCGCGCCGGCCGGCGTGGCCGGGGAGGCGACACGGGAAGCGGCCGGCGCGACGACCGGGGCGGCGGCTTCGGCCGGCCCGTCCGGGCAGGTGGTCGTGGCGGTGGCCGGCAAGGTCCGCCACCCGGGGCTGGTGCGGCTACCGGCCGGCGCCCGGCTGGCCGACGCGGTGGAGGCGGCCGGCGGCGCGCTGCCCGGGGTGGACGTGGCGCTGCTCAATCCCGCCCGCAGGGTCACCGACGGCGAGCTGATCCTGGTCGGCGTCACTGCCGCGCCGGGGCAACCCGCACCCGGGCCGGCGGCCGGCGGCGGCCCGCCCGCGGGTCCGGTCAACCTGAACACCGCCACCCTGGCCCAGCTCGACGCGCTCCCCGGCGTCGGGCCGGTGCTCGCCCAGCGGATCCTCGACCACCGCGAGCGGCACGGCGGGTTCCGGTCCGTCTCGGACCTGCGCCAGGTCGAGGGCATCGGGGACGCCCGCTACGAGCAGCTCAAGGACCTGGTGACGGTGTGAGCGTCGACGACGCGGACGCCGCGTTGGACCTGCGGCTGGCCGGGTTCGCGGTGGCCGCGTGGCTCGCCGCGCTGGCCGGGCTGCACCTCGGCGTCCGGGCCCTCGCGGGGCTGTCCGCCGTCGCCGTCGCGCTCGCCCTCGTCGTGGCCCTGGGCCTGCGCGCCGGGCGGCACCACCCCGTCGAGCCGCTCCGCCGGTACGGCTGGATCGCCGTCGCCGTGCTGCTGGGCGCGCTCTGTGGGGCGGCGGCCACCGGGGCCCGGCTCGCGGTCCGGGACGCCGCCCCGGTGCGGGCGCTGGTCGCCGAACGCGCCCTGGTCACCGCCGAGCTGGTGGTCCGGGACGACCCCCGGCCGGTGCGCGGCGCACCCGGCCGCTCGACCATGCTGCTGGTCCGCGTCGACCTGCTGCGCCTCACCGGCCCCGACGGCGGTCGGCTCACCGGTCCGGTACGCGGCCTGGTGCTCGCCACCGATCCGGGCTGGCGAGGGCTGCTGCCGGGGCAGCGGGTCACCACCCGGGGGCGGCTGGCCGAGCCGCGCGGCGGCGACCTCACCGCGGCGGTGCTCTCGGTGACCGGGCCGCCGACCCGGCATGGGCGCGCGTCGTGGCCGCAGCGGGCGGCGGGCACGTTGCGCTCCGGGCTTCAACGTGCCTGCGAACCGCTGCCGGACGCGCCCGGCGGACTGCTTCCCGGCCTGGTGGTGGGTGACACGAGCCGGCTGCCACCCGAGGTGGAGGAGGACTTCCGGGCCACCGGGATGACCCATCTCAACGCGGTGTCGGGGTCCAACGTGGCCATCGTCGTCGGCGCGGTGCTGCTGCTGGCCCGCTGGGCACGCGCCGGCCCGCGTACCGCCGCCGGGTTCTGCGTGCTCGCGCTCGTCGGTTTCGTCATCCTGGTGCGTCCCTCGCCGAGCGTCGTGCGGGCCGCGGCCATGGGCGCGATCGGGCTCGCCGCGTTGGCCGCCGGCCGGTCCCGGGCGGCGTTGCCGGCGCTGGCCGCCGCGATCGCCGCGCTGGTGCTGCTCGACCCGGAGCTGGCCGGGGACCCGGGCTTCGCGTTGTCGGTCTGCGCCACCGGCGGGCTGCTGCTGTTCGCCCCCGGCTGGCGGGACGCGCTGCGTCGCCGAGGCGTGCCGGTGGGCCTGGCCGAGGCGCTGGCGGTCCCGGCGGCCGCGCAGCTCGCCTGCGGTCCGGTGATCGCCGGCATGTCCGCGACGGTCAGCCTGGTGGCGGTGCCGGCGAACCTGCTGGCGGTGCCGGCCGTCGCGCCGGCCACGGTGCTCGGCGTGCTGGCCGCGGTGCTGTCGCCGGTGTGGCCCGGCGGGGCCGAGTTCCTCGCCTGGCTGGCGAGTTGGCCGGCCCGCTGGCTGGTGACCGTGGCGGCCCACGGGGCCGTGCTGCCGGCCGGGACCCTGCCGTGGGTGGGTGGGGTGGTCGGCGCGCTGCTGCTGGCGGTCGTGAGCGTGGCGCTGCTGCTCGCCGCCCGCAGGCGTCGGGCCCGGCGGCTGGTCGCGGCCGTCGTGGTGGCGGTGGTGCTGGGCGCGCTGCCGGTCCGGCTGCTCGCCTCCGGGTGGCCGCCGCGCGGCTGGGTGGTGGTGGCGTGCGCGGTGGGGCAGGGTGACGCGCTGGTGCTGCCGGTGGCGACCGGTCGGGCCGTGGTGGTCGACGCGGGCCCGGAACCGTCCGGCGTGGACGCCTGCCTGCGCCGTCTCGGCATCCGTGAGGTGCCGTTGCTGGTGGTCAGTCACTTCCACGTGGACCACGTGGGTGGGGTGGCCGGTGTGTTCCGGGGTAGGCGGGTGAGCGCGGTGGTGAGCCCACCCTGGCCCGAGCCGGCCTACGGCGTCGCCCAGGTGCGCGAGGCGGCCCGCCGGGGCGGCGCCTCGCTGGCCCCGGCGCCGGCGGGATGGCGTTGGGGGCAGGGCGCGGTGCGGCTGGTCGCGGTCGGGCCGCCGTACCCGCTGCGCGGCAGCCGGTCCGATCCGAACAACAACTCCCTGGTCCTGACCGCCACCGTGTCCGGGGTGCGGATCCTGCTGGCCGGGGACGCCGAGACCGAGGAGCAGCGGGCGGTGCGGGAGACGCTCCCGACCGACGCGATCCGCGCCGACGTGCTGAAGGTGGCGCATCACGGGTCGGCGTACCAGGATCCGGAGTTCCTCGCCGCGGTCCGCCCGGCGGTCGCGCTGATCTGCGTGGGTGTCGACAACGACTACGGGCACCCCCACCCGGCTCTGCTGGGCCGGTTGGCCCGGGGCGGTGCGCGGGTGGTGCGGACCGACACCGACGGGGACGTGGCGGCGGTCCGGACCGCGACCGGCCTGGCGGTGGCGGTACGCGGCGCCGCCCCCGGACGGCCCCGGTGACCCGATGACGGACAGGAGGGAATCTTGGTGGGATAGGCGAGGATCAAGGCAAATGTCTGGATTTGCGTTGAGTGCGGGCTGTGCCGTCACAGTCCCCGATGAGCAGGCACGATCGGGTCGGAGGGCGTGCGAGTATGGGCGACGTGACCCCCGCCAGCCTGCCTCCTATTCTGCTCGTCCTCGGCGACGAGGAGCTGCTCGCCACGCGCGCGGTCACCGAAGCCGTGGCGCGGGCCCGTGAGGTGGACGCCGACGTGGACGTCCGGGAATACCAGGCCGGCTCCCTGACGGTCGGCGAGATCGACGAGATGTTGAGCCCGTCGCTGTTCGGCGGCCGGCGCGTGTTGGTGCTCCGCTCCGGCCAGGACGCCCGCAAGGACCTGTCGGCCGCGCTGCTGGCGTACGCGAAGAATCCCGACCCGGACGTGCAGCTGGTGGTGCTGCACCTCGGCGGGGCCAAGGGCCGGGCGTTCGCCGACGGGCTGCGGTCCGCGGGCGCCACCGTGGTGCCGGCGGCCAAGCTCAAGGGGCACCGCGACCGGGTGGCCTTCGTGCGGGAGGAGATCCGCCGCAACGGTGGCACGTGCACCGAGGACGCCGCCGAGGCCCTGATCGCGGCGGTCGGCGCCGATCTGCGCGAGCTGGCGGCCGCCTGCTCGCAGCTCGTCGCCGACACCGACGGGCGGATCGGGGCCGACACGGTCTCCCGCTACTACCGGGGTCGGGTCGAGGTGACCGGCTTCACCGTGGCCGACGCGACGATGGTCGGCGACGTTCCCGGCGCACTGGAGGCGCTGCGGTGGGCGCTGCACGTCGGGGTGGACGCGGTGCCGATCGCCGACGCGCTCGCCGACGGCGTACGGACCGTGGCCCGGGTCGCCTCGGCCGGCCGGGGCAGCGCCTACCAGCTCGCCAGCAGCCTCGGCATGCCGGCGTGGAAGATCGAGCGGGCCCAGCGCCAGGGTCGGGGCTGGACGCCGGAGGGCCTGGTCGAGGCGATGCGCGTGGCCGCCGAGTGCAACGCGGCGGTCAAGGGCGGCGCCGACGACCGGGCCTACGCGCTGGAACGGGCCGTCTTCTCGGTGGCCGCGGCCCGGCGGGGCGGCGCCCGGTGACCCGAGCGTGGTCGACCGTGCCGACGGACGAGGAGCGGTTCCGGCCGCTCTACGCCCGGGTGCTGGGCCTGCGCTTCGTCAACCCGGGCGGGGTGCTCTGCTTCCTCTTCTTCGAGGGGGCGGCGGCGCTGGCCGTGCTGCTCGCCCTCGCCGAGCTGGTGAGCTGGTGGGCGGTGCTGGTCCTGCCGACCGCGGTGGCGGTGATGGTCAAACTCAACGACGTCGTGGCCGAGATGGTCGTCCGCACCGCCGCCCAGGTCCCCGAACAGGAGCGGGACCGGTTCCGCCGGCAGATGGAGCCGGTCGTCGGGCGGGCCCCGGTGCCGACCACGGCCCGGGCGCTGCCCGGCGGCCCGGGCCTGGCCGAACCGGGGGCGCCGCGCCCGGCCGTTCCCTACCACCAGCCGGGACGATCCACGCTGCCGTTCGACCGGGCCGGTGAGCGGAGACGTGGGACCGAGCCGGGCGTGACCTGGCCGGACTCCTTCCGTTGACGACGGCACGCGCGGCACCGCAGGGCCGAACGTCGGGTGCGGGGACAGCTCGCCCGCATGCCGGCGAGCTCCGCTGACGTCGGTGCCGGTGGCCCGTGCGCCCGGGCCGACGAGGACCCCCACGGCGCGGACGTGACCTGCCACCATGGATCTCCACGCGGGCAGCGGAACGGCCGGCGTGCGGGGCAGGGGAGGCGACACGGTGCAGGTGGCGGCGAGCGACCGTTCGGGGCTGGCCGGGGGCCATGGCTGACGAGCGTCGGTTTCGCTCGTTGCAGGAAGCGGCCCGCTTCATGGAAGCCGAGATCGACCGGCCGGTGACACCTCGGGTGACCGACCTGGGCAACTCTCTCGTGTTGCGCACCCGATCGTTGGCCTTGACCGGCGGCCAGTTCACCAACGTCTACGACCTGAGCTGGGCGTCGAGCAGCAGCACCGCGGCGCTCCGTTTCACCCCTCGCCCCACCGCGGCCGTCGATGCGGCGCAGCACGCTCCGGCCACGTCCAGCGCCGCGTTCTTCACCCTGCTCGACGAGGCCTCCGGCCTGCCCGCGCAGACGAGCCTGAACCTCGCCATCGAGCAGGGCCGGGTGCTCAGCATGCCGGTGGTCGACCGTGAGGCGTTGGTGTCTCGGGCCGGGGCACTGTCGCTGTGCGATCTCACCGCAGCCGGCCACGTCGCCCTCAACGGTACCCAGCTGACCTGGACGGGCAGCCTGACCGACCGGCAGGCCGAGTGCTACGTCTTCGGTAACGGCAACATGGTGATCGACCGCCGGAACGATCCGGAGAAGGGCAGCGTGCGCGTCCTGGACGAGGCCTCACGCGTGACGCCCGCGCTGCCGCCGCGGGCCGACCGGGTCGATGTCGGTTTCACGCTGACCGGCGGCCGCGAGTTCCGGTCCACGGGCGTCGCCGTGGACGGCGGGCTCGACATCTTCGCCCACGACCTCGTGCTGAGGTGCCCGGCGCGGCACGTCGACCTGCGCGGTGACAACCTTCTGGAGATCCGCAGCGTCGGTGAGCTGCACGCGGACGCGTGGCCCGACTCCGCGGTCACGGTCGGGCCGTCGCTGGACGTCACCGACTTCGCCGCACACCCCATCAACACGGACCGGTCACTCGATGTCGCGCCGCCGTTCGCGCCCAGCAGGAGGGCGCGCATGGTGGTCTTCGAGGACCGGGCGGGCCGCACCCACCTGCGGCTGTTCGACGGCCGGCCAGGATCGCGGGTGTTCCAGGGTGTCACTCCGCAGGAGGCGCGGGACTCCGTCGCCGCCGATCCGGGATTCCGCTGGGGCTGCTTCATCGACGGTGGGCAGACGGCCAAGATGTGGGTCGCCCTCGACGGCGAACTGACCAGCTTCGGCAACCGGCACTACCTCCGGTGGCCGAAGGCCGACGAGGACGAGTTCGTCTGGGTGCCGGACACCGGCCGTCCGATCTCCAGCATCATCACCCTCCAGCACCGGAGCGAGACGCAGCGGGCGGTCGACGCGGCCAGAGCGGCGTCCCTGGCCCTTCCCCCACGCCCTCCCGTGGCCCGGACCGACCCGGACCTCTCCTCATCCTCCCGCCCGTCCGCGGCGGGGCCACCTCACCGGGGTCGGGACCGTGACGCCGGCAGGGGCAGGTGACACCCCCGGCTGACGGCGGGCGGGCGGCGCCGGGTGCTCAGATGATCGGGTGCCGATAGCGGTCGGACAGGAGGCGGAGATCGGGCTCGCCGAACCTCTCCACCAGCGCCGCGAACCGGGCCACCTTGTCCGCACCGAACCGCCGCACCCCGGCGGCGTAGGACGCCGCGGTCACGAACGTGGGCGGTGTCGTCTTGCTGTGGAACTTGTCCGCGTACAGCACCAGCTCTTCTTCCGGCGTGTCGGCCGTGTAGTCGGCCACCGGCAGTGGCAGGCACTGCCGCAGCACGTCCTCGCGAGTGAGCCCGACCCCGGTGTGGTGGGAACAGAACCTGCTCACCCGCTCGGAGAACCCGAGGTCGCGCAGGAGCGCATGCCCGAGCACCCCGTGGCGGACGTAGTTCGCGTGATCGAGTTCCCCGGTCGCCCCGTACAGGCGGTAGACACCGATGTCGTGCAGGAGGCTGCCCGCGCGGACCAGCTCGACGTTCAGATCCGGAGGGCACCTGTCGAGCAGCTGCTCGACCACGGCGCACACGATCCGGCAGTGGGTGTAGACGAGCGTGAAGGCTTCCTCGTGGGGTGCGATCCGTTCGTGCAGCGCCCGAATCTGCTCGTCCGTCGGGACTGCCAGCGCGTGCTCGACGGTCACGTGTCGACACCTGCCCGGCAGGGCCGCCACCAGTAGCCCGCGGCGCCGTTCGGGCCGAGGTTGCGGTAGCGGCTGCCCTGATCCGGTGTCGCCATGCGCAGCACGTCGAGCCAACGCACCTGGTGCAGGGTCTCCAGCAGGGACACGGGGGTCTCCGGATCGATCCACCAGATCTGACCGGGCCCGGCTACCCGGGGCTGGTCCCGATCCCCGAGCGGCCGGTAGAACGAGGTCACCAGCACCAGAGGCACGACACCGTTCCAGACCTCGGGGCCGGCCGCGCCCTGATCCCCGAGGAGGACCTGCCGCTGCTCATCGGTGCTCCGCTCGAACACCTCACCGGCATTGAGCAGTGCCTGGACCACTTCCCGGGCGTGCAGCGCCAGCGAGAGACGGGCCCGCATCCGCTCGGGCCCCGGCGCGAGATCCGGATAGCCGTCGATGATGAGGCCGAGGGCATCCTCCGCGCTGGGGGCGGAGACGAGCCGTCCGTCGTGGCGCAACTCCAGCGGCGACGAGGAGTCGCCCGGAGGCGAACCAGCAACCCGTACGACCACGCACTCTCCTGACAACCGTCGACCACAGCGCCGGGCTCAGGCCGCCAACTCTAACGGCAGCGCGCCGCGTCGACGGTCCCGCCCGGTCCGTCCCGGGCGGAGGACTCCGGGGAACGCCGACAGCCGGAAGCCCCGGGGCGTTGCCCCGGGGCTTCCGGTCGGGTCTACGGCGTTGGTCAGGCCGAGAACGACGCGACGCGCTTGGCGATCGCCGACTTCCGGTTGGCCGCCTGGTTGGCGTGGATGACGCCCTTGCTGGCGGCCTTGTCCAGCTTCCGGGTGGCCTCGCGCATGAGAACGCTGGCCTTCTCGGTGTCGCCGGCCTCGGCAGCCTCGTTGAACTTCCGGATGGCGGTCTTCAGCGACGACTTGACCGACTTGTTACGCAGCCGGCGCTTCTCGTTCTGCCGGTTGCGCTTGATCTGGGACTTGATGTTCGCCACGCGACAGCCTCGTCTTGATAGCTCGGGTTGGTCTGCATTCGCGCACGACGAGCATGCGTCATCGCCGCGCGAATAGCCAGGCTACCAGGTCGGTCCCGGACGAGCCAAAACGCCTCCGGGCGACCCCGCCACCAGCATGCCGTCGCAACCCGGGATCACGCAGATCGGCACCACCTCGGGGAGGTGGTGTGGTCCGGGCCCGTGCGACACCGCCACTTCCCCGAGCTGGTGTGGATCAATGAGCTGGGGTGGATCCAGCGGGGCGCGCCCAGGACCAGCCTTGCCGCTCGGCCAGCCAGGTGAGCGCCTGCTCGCCGCTCCAGCGCCGGTGGGCGCGCAGGTGCGCAGACATCGTCGACGGCCCGGCGGCGGCGCCGGTCAGGTGGTAGCCGGCCAGCGCGGCGAGCGTCACGTCCAGCGCGTCCTCGGGCGCGCCCGCCACGGCCGGGTGGCGGGCGAAGGCGGCGTCCGCGTCGAGGCCGCTGGCGTACGCGGTGAGCAGCAGGCCGGCCAGGTCGAACCAGGCGGGCCCGTGGCAGAGCCAGGTCCAGTCGCACAGCCAGGCGCGACCGGCGGGGTCGAGCAGGAGGTTGTCCACCCGCAGGTCGCCGTGGGCCAGCCCGGGGGCGGCGTCGGCGTAGCCGGGGAGGCGGGACTCCAGCGCGACCAGCTCCGCCAGCGGGGCCCCGGCCGCCGGGGCGGGGAGTGGTTCGCGGCCGGCGGCCACCTCGCCCCACCAGAGGATGTCCTCCCGGGCCAGGTCGGCGAGGCGGGGCAGCCCGAGCGCGGCGAGGTCACCGGGCGGGTCGGCGAGCGCGGCGGCCACCTCGGCGTACGTGGTGAGGGCGGCGTCCAACTCGGCCGGGTCCCAGGGCAGCCGGGGGACGCGCCCGTCGATCGCGTCGAGGGCCAGGGCGTACCAGCCGGCCGCGGTCAGCGCCCAGCGCGGCCGGGGCACCGGCAGGCCGGCGGGGAGCCGGGCCAGGACGGCGGCCTCGTGGGCGTGCCAGTCGACCAGGTGCCGCTGCCCGTCCAGCGCCGCCGCCTTGACGAACACCGGGTCGCCGCCCGGGCCGGTCAGCACGGCGGCGAAGCCGCGGGTGAAGCCGCCGCCGGCCACCCGGACCGCCGCCGGTGGGCCGCCGAGCCGGGCGGCCAGCGCGTCACGCAGCCCCGGCGGCAGGTCGACCCAGCCGGGCCGCTCGGCCGTGGCCCCGTACGCGACGGGGGGTAGCGAGATCGCACGCACCGCACCATGCTGCCGCACCGACGGCGCCCGGTGTGGGCCGCGCCGTCGGTGGGCTCTGCCAGACTGCCTGACCATGAGGACCGACGAGTTCTGGCAGTTGATCGACGACGCCCGGAGCGGGGCCGGGGGAGAGCCCGACGCGGTCGCCGCCCGGGCGGTCGCGCTGCTGGCCGAGCGCGACCCGGAGGAGATCGTCGGGTACGCCCACCACCAGCGGCGGGTGCTGGCCGCCTCCTACCGGGTCGACCTGTGGGGCGCGGCCTACCTGATCAACGGCGGCGCGTCGGACGACGGCTTCGAATACTTCCGGGGCTGGCTGATGACCCAGGGCCGGGCGGTCTTCGCCCGCGCGGTCGCCGAGCCGGACTCGCTGGCCGAGCTGCCCCGGGTGCGGGCGGCCGCGCTCAGCGGCGAGGAGTTCGAGTGCGAGCCGATGCTGGCGGTGCCGTGGGAGGCCTACCGGAAGGCCACGGCGAGCGAGTTGCCGACCGACCGCGACCCGGTGCCGGAGCCCGACCTGAACGACTTCTGGGACTTCGACGACGAGGAGGAGGCCCGGCGTCGGTTGCCGAGGCTCGCCGCGCTCTTCGTCGAGCCGCCCCAGGAGTGACGGGGGAGCCCGGGCGAGCGCCGGGCGACGTGGGAGCATAGAGGGGGCCGGCGACGCGCCGGCCCGCTCACGTCAGCCGACCAGAACGGACCGCTGTGCCACCGACGCTCGATCCCGGCGCGAACGCTCCTGGTGCCACCGACCCGGCGCGCATCCGGAACTTCTGCATCATCGCCCACATCGACCACGGGAAGTCGACCCTGGCCGACCGGATGCTGCAGCTCACCGGCGTGGTCGATCCCCGGCAGATGCGCGCGCAGTACCTGGACCGGATGGACATCGAGCGCGAGCGCGGCATCACCATCAAGAGTCAGGCCGTCCGGATGCCGTGGACGATCCGGGAGGGCGACCGGGCCGGCGAGACCGCCGTGCTCAACATGATCGACACCCCCGGCCACGTCGACTTCACCTACGAGGTGTCCCGCTCGCTGGCCGCCTGCGAGGGCGCGATCCTGCTGGTCGACGCCGCGCAGGGCATCGAGGCGCAGACGCTGGCCAACCTCTACCTGGCGCTCGAGAACGACCTGCGCATCATCCCCGTGCTCAACAAGATCGACCTGCCGGCCGCCCAGCCGGAGAAGTACGCCGAGGAGCTGGCCCACCTGATCGGCGGTGACCCGGCGGACTGCATCCGGGTCTCCGGCAAGACCGGTGAGGGCGTGCCCTACCTGCTCGACGAGATCGTCCGGCAGTTCGTGCCGCCGGTCGGCGCGGCCGAGGCCCCGGCCCGCGCGATGATCTTCGACTCGGTGTACGACGTCTACCGCGGCGTGGTCACCTACGTCCGGGTGGTCGACGGCCGGATCTCGGCGCGGGACCGGATCAAGATGATGTCCACCGGCGCCGTGCACGAGCTGCTGGAGATCGGCGTCATCTCGCCGGAGATGGTGAAGGCCGACGCGCTCGGCGTCGGTGAGGTGGGCTATCTGATCACCGGCGTGAAGGACGTCCGCCAGTCCCGGGTCGGTGACACGGTCACCATCAACGGCAACCCGGCCCAGGAGGCGCTCGGCGGCTACAAGGACCCGAAGCCGATGGTCTACTCGGGTCTCTATCCGATCGACGGCTCCGACTACCCGAACCTGCGTGAGGCGTTGGACAAGCTCAAGCTCAACGACGCCGCGTTGGTCTACGAGCCGGAGACGTCCGGGGCGCTCGGCTTCGGTTTCCGCTGCGGCTTCCTCGGCCTGCTCCACCTGGAGATCATCCGGGAGCGGCTGGAGCGGGAGTTCAACCTGGATCTGATCTCCACCGCGCCGAACGTGGTCTACCGGGCCCTCACCGAGGACGGCCAGGAGATCGTGGTGACCAACCCGAGCGAGTACCCGACCGGGAAGATCGCCGAGGTGTACGAGCCGACGGTGCGGGCCACCGTGCTGACGCCCAACGACTACGTCGGCGCCGTGATGGAGCTGTGCCAGGGCCGGCGGGGCAACCTGCTCGGCATGGACTACCTTTCCGCCGACCGGGTGGAGCTGCGCTACACCCTGCCGCTGGCCGAGATCATCTACGACTTCTTCGACCAGCTCAAGAGCCGCACCAAGGGCTACGCCTCGCTCGACTACGAGACCTCCGGCGAGCAGGCTTCCGACCTGGTCAAGGTCGACATCCTGCTGCACGGCGAGCCGGTGGACGCGTTCAGCGCGATCGTGCACAAGGACAAGGCGTACAACTACGGCACCACGATCGCGGCGAAGCTGCGTTCGCTGATCCCGCGCCAGCAGTTCGAGGTGCCGATCCAGGCGGCCATCGGCAGTCGGGTGATCGCCCGGGAGACGATCCGCGCGATCCGCAAGGACGTGCTCGCCAAGTGCTACGGCGGTGACATCAGCCGTAAGCGCAAGCTGCTGGAGAAGCAGAAGGAGGGCAAGAAGCGGATGAAGATGGTGGGCCGGGTGGAGGTCCCCCAGGAGGCGTTCATCGCCGCGCTCTCCTCCGACTCCGGCGACGCCAAGCCCGCCGGCAAGAAGTAGCCGCAGAGCCGTACCGCCGGCCGGTGTCCTCGTCCGAGGGCGCCGGCCGGTGCGCGTACTCAGGAAATTTTCAGCTGCGGACGGCGCTCCCACCTGCGGTTTCGGGCCGCCGCGGCGGCTGGAGGGGCTCGGACGGCGCGGAGGCCGGTTTCGGTTTTCGGCGGGTCGGGAACTTAGCGGTCACGACAGGAACCGCACAGAACGTGCGAAACCGCTTATAGGAGGACCGACCGTGGAGTTCACCGTCTGGGGCATCATCACCGCGCTGATCGTCGGCCTGATCGTCGGCGCGCTGGGCCGGCTGGTCGTGCCGGGTCGTCAGAACATGCCGATGTGGCTGCACATGCTGATCGGCGTCGGCGCCGCGCTGCTGGGCACGATCGTCGCCCGGGCCTCCGGCTTCGCCGAGACCGCCGGCATCGACTGGCGCGAGCTGCTGCTGCAGGTGCTCTTCGCCGCCATCGCGGTCGCGCTGGTGGCGGGCGTCGGTCGTCGGCGGGGCGTCACCCACCACTGATCGCGCACCCCTGCGCCTCGACGGGCGCCCGGCCTCATCGGCCGGGCGTCCGTCGGCGTTTCCGCATTGAACCCGGTCGGTTCCCTCGCGCTCTCGTCGGGGGCCGTCGGGCTGGGGTTTTTGGGGAGAAACCCCAGCTCACTGCCCGTCCGAACAATTCGTCACCGAAGTCGGTTTGGATTTTTGGCGGGTCGGGAACCTATCGATCACGACAGTGAACACACGACATCGTGTGACTTGATCCGAAGGAGGAGGGCGACCATGGATCTCACCGTTTGGGGCATCATCACCGCGCTGGTCGTTGGTCTGATCGTCGGCGCGCTGGGCCGGCTGGTCGTGCCGGGCCGGCAGAACATGCCGATGTGGCTGCACATGCTGATCGGCGTCGGCGCCGCGCTGCTGGGCACGATCGTCGCCCGGGCCTCCGGCTTCGCCGAGACCGCCGGCATCGACTGGCGCGAGCTGATGCTGCAGGTGCTCTTCGCCGCCATCGCCGTCGCCCTGGTGGCCGGCGTCGGTCGTCGGCGCAGCGTCTCGCGTTACTGACCCCCGCACCACAGCGCTCGACGGGCGCCCGGCCACCGGCCGGGCGCCCGTCCGCGTACGCCCCCTCTGAGCTGCCCGGACGGCACCCCTGCCGGCCGGGCGTCCGGCTGCGATACGGTCGCCTCGGCCGCCCGCCGCGAACACCCCCTGTTGTAAAGGAAATTTTCCTACTAAGGTGCGGCGGAGAAGGTTAGTGCCAAACGGCCCTGAGGGAGATATGGCGTGAACAGGTGGAAGCGGCTGGCTCCGGTCACCGCCATCGTGGCGTCGGCCGCGCTGGTGCTGACCGGTTGCGGTGGCTCCGGCGACGACGACAAGGCCGCCGACAACAGCAAACTGACGGTTTGGATGATGGGTGAGGGCGGCGACGCCCAGACCGCGTTCCTCGACACGGTCGAGGCGGAGTTCAAGAAGAAGCACCCCGAGACCGACGTGGTGGTGCAGTACATCCCCTGGCTCGAGGCGCCGAAGAAGTTCCAGGCCGCGCTCGCCGGTGGGGAGGGCCCCGACGTCACCGAGCTGGGCAACACCGAGACCCAGGGCTGGGCGGCGCAGGAGGCGCTCGCCGACGTCACGGACAAGTTCAACGGCTGGTCCGAGGGCAAGGACATCCTGCCCGACCTGGTGAAGAACGCCCAGCTCGACGGCAAGCAGTACGGCGTCCCGTGGTACGCCGGCGTGCGCGCCGTCTACTACCGCACCGACTGGTTCGCCGAGGCCGGCGTGAAGCCGCCGACGAACTGGGACGAGATGGTCGCCGCCGCCAAGGCCGTCCAGGCCAAGAAGCCCGGCACCTACGGCATCGCCCTGCCGGGCAACTCCGAGCTGCCGTTCTACTCCTTCCTGTGGGGGGCCGGCGGCGAGATCGCCACCAAGGAGGGCGACACCTGGAAGTCCGGCTACAACACCCCCGAGGCGCAGAAGGCGGTCAAGTTCTGGACCGACCTGGTGACCGTGCACAAGGTCGCCCCGCCCGCCGCCGCCGGCTGGAACGAGGTCGACGCCCGGACCCAGTTCGCCACCGGCAAGGCCGCCATGGCCTTCGCCGGTAGCTGGCAGGGCGGCGCGATGAAGAAGGACAACCCCGACATCGAGAAGGTGTGGGGCACGTTCCCGATCCCCGGCCCGGACGGCAAGGCCGCCCCGGCGTTCGCCGGCGGGTCCGACATCGCGGTCTGGAAGGACAGCGAGCGGCAGGCGCTGGCCTGGGACTACATGACCGTGCTGCTGAGCAAGCAGAAGGACCAGGAGTTCGCCAGCAGCCTCGGCTTCTTCCCGGTCTACAAGGACCTGGTCAGCGGCGGCAACTACGCCGACGACAAGGTGATGGCCGCGTTCGCCACCGCCATCCAGAACACCAAGCTGACCCCGCTCACCCCCAAGTGGGTCGAGGTCAGCCGGACCAAGACGGTGACCCAGGCGATGAACAGCTCGGTCATCAAGGGCCAGAAGACGGTCGAGAAGGCAACCGCCGACGCGGCCACCGAGATGGAAAGCATCCTCAACGCCAAGTGACCACGCTGACCGAGGCCACCGACGAGGCCGCCGTGCGGGGGAAGGCCCCCGCGCGGCGGCCCCGCCGAAAGGTGGACCGCCTCCCGTACCTGCTGCTCCTGCCCTGCCTGGCGATCATCGCCGTGCTCCTGCTCTGGCCGCTCGGCCAGGTCGTGATGATGTCCTTCTACAAGTTGGACAGCGTCCGGCAGCTCCGGGGGGACCGCGAGTGGCCGTGGGTCGGCCTGGCCAACTACGCGCAGATCCTCAGCGACCCGTTCTTCCGTACGGTGTTGCGCAACACCGTGCTGTTCGCGGTCGCCAACGTGGCCCTCACCATGGTGCTGGGCACCCTGGTCGGGCTGCTGCTCAACCGGCTGGGCAAGAAGATGGCCACGTTCGTGGCGAGCTGCGTGATGCTCGCCTGGGCCACCCCGGCGCTCACCGGCACGATCGTCTGGAAGTGGATCTTCGACGACACGAGCGGGCTGGTCACCTGGCTGTTCAACAAGCTCCCGGACGGGCTCTCCACGACGCTGTTCGGGCGCAGCGACTGGACCGGCTACGGCTGGTTCAACGACCCGCTGATGTTCTTCGGCATCCTGACCCTGGTGGTGGTCTGGCACTCGTTCCCGTTCATCGCGGTGAGCGTGCTGGCCGGGCTCAAGAGCGTGCCGACCGAGCTGCAGGAGGCGGCCCGGGTCGACGGCGCCGGACCGTGGAAGGTCTTCTGGTCGGTCACGTTCCCGATGCTGCGGCCGGTCTTCGGCATCCTCGTGGTGCTCTCCACGATCTGGGACTTCAAGGTCTTCACCCAGCAGTTCGTGCTGGCCGGCGGCACGCAGGACCGCTCGACGTTCATGCTGTCGATCTACTCGTACGCGGAGGCGTTCTCGCCACCGCCCAAGTACGGCCTCGGCTCGGCCATCGCCGTCATCCTCACCGTGATCCTGCTCGTGGTGACCGCCCTGTACGTCCGCATGGTGCTCAAGCAGGAGGACGAGTCGTGAAGAAGATCGCCCTCAACGGTGCCGGCCTGCTGGTCGCGCTCTTCGCCGCGTTCCCGGTCTACTGGATGGTGGCGACCTCGCTGAAGCCCAACCGGGAGATCTTCTCGTCCACGCCGCGCCCGGTGCCGGCGGAGCCGACGCTGGAGCACTACCGGGAGATCCTCACCGGCAACCTCATCCCCGGCGTGACGTTCGTCGACTTCTTCCTGAACAGCGTGCTGGTCGCGGTGGCCACCGTGCTGCTGAGCGGGCTGGTCGCGCTGCTCGCCGCGACCGCGGTGGCCCGGTTCCGGTTCAAGCTGCGCACCAGCTTCCTGATCCTGCTCCTGGTGGTGCAGATGATCCCGCTGGAGGCGCTGGTCATCCCGCTGTTCCTGATGATCCAGCGGCTCGGCCTCTACAACACGCTGCCCAGCCTGATCCTCACCTACCTCGGCTTCTCGCTGCCGTTCGCGGTCTGGATGCTGCGCGGCTTCGTCGCCGCGGTGCCCAAGGAACTGGAGGAGGCCGCCGCGATCGACGGGGCCAGCCGGGCCCAGACGTTCCGCAAGGTGCTCTTCCCGCTGGTCGCACCCGGCCTGGTGGCGACCAGCATCTTCTCCTTCATCACCGCGTGGAACGAGCTGATCTTCGCGCTGACCTTCATCAACGACCAGGAGAAGTACACCCTGCCGGTGGCGATGACGTTCTTCTTCGGTCGGGACGACACGGCCTGGGGCTCGGTCATGGCCGCGTCCACGCTGTTCACCCTGCCGGTGATCGTGTTCTTCCTGCTGGTCCAGCGTCGGATGGTCTCCGGCCTGGTCGCCGGCGCGGTCAAGGGCTGAGCCTAGGCTGATCGCCATGACGGGCAGGCTGGTGGCGGTGAACCTCGGCACGGTCACCGAGGCGGAGTGGGCGGGCGACGCGAGCGGTCGCAGCGGCATCGACAAGCGTCCGGCCGAGGGCCGGGTGCCGGTCACGGCCGCCGGGCTGGCCGGCGACTTCATCGGCGAGCCGGCCCACCACGGCGGCCCCGACCAGGCGGTCTACGCGTACGCCGAGGAGGACGCCGCCTGGTGGGCCGCGGAGCTGGGGCGGCAGCCCCGCCCGGGCGTCTTCGGGGAGAACCTCAGCACCTGGGCCGTGGACGTGACCGGCGCGGTCGTCGGCGAGTGCTGGGCGGTCGGCTCCGCGTTGCTCCAGGTGACCAAGCCGCGCACGCCGTGCCGGACGTTCGCCGGCTTCTGGGGCGTACCGGACCTGATCAAGCGGTTCACCCTGCGGGGCGCGCCCGGCGCCTACCTGCGGGTGCTGCGCGAGGGTGAGATCGGCGCCGGCGACCCGGTCGAGGTGGTCGACCGGCCGGCGCACGGGGTGACCGTCGGCGAGGTGTTCCGCGCGACCACGCTGGAGCCGGAGCTCCTGCCCCGCCTGCTCGACGCGCCGGAACTGCCCGGGCCGCTGCGGGAGAAGGTCCGCCGCCGGCTCGCCGGCTGACCGGCGCCGGCCGGATCACGTCGCGGCGAAGACCTCGGCCAGCACCTGCGTGGCCGGGTCACCCTTCACCCGGTCCCAGGTGCCCTGCTCGGCCGTCCACTCCAGGTTCGCGAAGCGGACCCGCTTCACGCCGTGGTCGTCGGCGTGCGACACCAGCCAGTGCGCGTAGCGCCAGCCGTCGCGGTCGTCGCCGGCCGGCACCGTCAGCCCGGTGAGGTCGGTCCCCGCGGTCAGCCGGGGCAACCCCCAGTCGAGCGTGAGCCCCTCCAGCAGCGCACTGGCGGCGGCCGGGCCGCGCATGGTCGGCGTCGAACCGACGGTGCAGGCCACCGCGCCGGTCGCCTCACCCAGCAGGGCACGGGTCAGGACCTGCGACTCGTCCGCCCACTTCTGGTACGCCTCGGGGTAGGCCGACCGCTGCACCCGCTGGGCGGCCTCGGTGACCCGCATCCGCTCCCAGCCCCTGACCTTCTTCAACGCGGCGTAGAACTTGTTCGCCGCGTAGCGCGGGTCCTGGATCTCCTCCGGCGTGCCCCAACCCTGGCTCGGGCGCTGCTGGAACAGGCCCAGGGAGTCCCGGTCGCCGTGCGCGATGTTGCGCAGGTGCGACTCCTGGTAGGCGGTGGCCAGCGCCACCACCACCGCCCGCTCGGGCATCCGGCGCTGCACGCCGATGGCCGCGATGGTGGCCGCGTTCGCCATCTGGTCGGCGCCGAGCACCACCTCGCCGTCGGCCTGCACCGTGCAGGTCCGGCTGGCCACCGGCAGACGCAGGTGGTGACCGAACTGCTTGGTGACGAACCAGATCGCGAGCAGGGCCAGCACACACACCGCCACACCAGCTGCCACGATCGCCGCTCGCGTCCGCACCCGCACCCCCTGTCCCGACAGTCCGACCAGCGTACGTCGGCCACCTCACCTCCCGGCTCGGCCGACCGGCTGTCTCACCCCGGCGTCACCGGGCCGCCACGTACCGCGCCGATGTGGCCGCCGGTGAGCGGCGCTCCCGCCCCTCAGTCTCCGGCCGGCACCCACGACGCGGGACGCTTCTCCCGGAACGCCAGGACCCCCTCGCGCCCTTCGTCGGAGAGGAAGTACCCGGTGGAGAGCGCCGCCAACTCGGCGATCTCGGCCCGCAGGTCGGTGGCGGCCGGGCGGCGCAGCAGCTCCTTCGCCCCGGCCAGGGCACGAGGCGCCCCCCTGACCAGCGAGGCGCAGTACCGCTCCACGGCGGCGTCCAGCCCGTCCGCCGGCACCGCGGCGGTGACCAGGCCGATCTCGGCGGCCCGCCGGCCGTCGAAGGTGTCCCCGGTCAGGTACAACTCGGCCGCCGCCCGGGGGCTCAGCCGTGGCAGCACGGTCGCCGAGATCACCGCCGGGATCACCCCGATCCGCACCTCGGTGAACGCGAACGTCGCCTCCTCGGCGCAGACCGCCAGGTCGGCGGCCGCGATCAGGCCCAGCCCGCCGGCCCGGGCCGGCCCGGCGACCCGGGCCAGCACCGGCTTCGGGCACTCCCGCACGGCGACCAGCACGTCGCCGAGCATCCCGGCGGGCACGGTCCCGCTCGCGTACGCGGCGGCGGTCTCCTTCAGGTCGGCGCCGGAGCAGAAGACCGGACCGGTGTGGTCCAGCACGATCGCCCGGACCGTGTCGTCGGCGACCGCGGCGGCCAGCCCGGCCAGCAGCTCGGTCATCAGCGCCGTGGAGAGCGCGTTGCGGTTGTGCGGGCTGTCCAGGGTGAGGGTGGTCACCCCACGGGCCGTGGCGACCCGCACGAGAGCGTCCGGAGAGGTCATGCCGGGCACACTAGTGGCCATGCCCGGCGTCCTTCCAGAAGGCGAACCCGTCCCGCGCGACGGCTCGCTGCCCGCCGCCGCCCGCCGCGCCGTCGGCGCCCGCGGTTTCGGCGTGTACGTGCACGTCCCGTTCTGCGCCAGCCGGTGCGGCTACTGCGACTTCAACACGTACACCGCGTCGGAGCTGGGCGGCGGGGCGAGCCGGGAGACGTACGCCGACAGCGTGCTGGCCGAGCTGGCGCTCGCCGCCCGGGTGCTCGGCGACACGCCGCCGCCGCGGGTCGACACCGTCTTCGTCGGCGGCGGCACGCCCACCCTGCTGCCCGCCGACGACCTGGCCCGGATCCTCGACGGCATCGACCGCACCTGGGGGTTGGCCGCCGGCGCCGAGGTGACCACCGAGGCCAACCCCGAGTCGGTCACCCCGGAGTCGCTCAAGACGCTGCGGGCCGCCGGCTACACCCGCATCTCGCTGGGCATGCAGTCCGCCGCGCCGGGGGTGCTCGCGGTGCTCGACCGCCGGCACAGCGCCGGTCGGGCCACCGCCGCCGCCCGGGAGGCGCGCGACGCCGGATTCGACCACGTCAACCTGGACCTGATCTACGGCACGCCGGGGGAGACGGCCGAGGACTTCGCCGCCTCGCTGGCGCAGGTGGTCGAGGCGGGGGTGGACCACGTCAGCGCGTACGCCCTGATCGTGGAGGACGGCACCCGGCTGGCCGCGCGGATGCGCCGGGGCGAGCTGCCGTACCCCTCCGACGACGTGGCGGCCGACCGCTACCTGGCCGCGGAGGAGGCGCTCGGCGCGGCCGGCTTCTCCTGGTACGAGGTGTCCAACTGGGCCCGCTCGGCGGCGGCGGCGTGCCGGCACAACCTGCTCTACTGGACCGGCGCCGACTGGTGGGGCCTGGGCCCGGGCGCGCACAGCCACGTCGGCGGGGTGCGCTGGTGGAACGTCAAGCACCCGACCGCGTACGCGGCGCGGCTGGCCGAGGGCGCGTCACCGGCGCTGGCCCGGGAACGGCTGACGCCCGACGAGCAGCACATGGAGGACGTGATGCTGCGGGTGCGGCTCGCCTCCGGGCTGCCGCTGGGCGTGCTCGACGAGGCCGGCCGGGCCGGCGCCGAACGGGCCCGGGACGCGGGGCTGCTGGACGCCGGGGCGTACGCGCGGGGCCTGGTGGTGCTGACCCTGCGCGGCCGGCTGCTGGCCGACGCGGTGGTCCGCGACCTGCTGCCCTGACCGGCGCCGGCCGGCCCCGTCGCCCGGGACCGGCCGGAGCGGATCACTTGATCAGGCTGGCCGACATCGGGTAGCGGTAGAGCTGACCCTCGTTGGCCTTCACCCCGGCCAGGATGCCGAAGACGATGCCGACGATCATGGCGCCGAAGCCGATCACCAGGCCGATCAGGATGCAGGTGAGGATCCAGCCGACCAGCGCGATGACCGACCAGATGAGCTGGAAGTTGAGCGCGGCGATCGCGTGCGCCCGGACGGTGGGCGACTGGTTGCCCCGGGCCAGCAGCGCCACCAGCGGCGCGATCCAGCCCAGCACGCCGCCACCGATCAGCATCCCGGCGGCGCCGCCGAAGTGCGCGACCAGGGCCCAGGTCTTGTCGTCGTTGTTGGCGTAACCGGCCGGCGGGCCGTAGCCGCCGCCACCGGGGTAGCCGGCGCCGTAGCCCGGCGCGCCGCCGCCCGGCGGGGGATAGCCACCCGGCGGCGGGTAGCCGCCGCCCGACGGGGGTTGGCCGCCCGGGGGCGGATAGTCACCCGGCGGGGGATAGCCGCCCGCCGCCGGTGCCCCGGACAGTGGTGCGGTGGGCGGCTCACCGGCGGGCGAGGAGCCGTAGGGCGCCGACGGCGCGGTCGGGTCGGGCTGGGGGCCGGGGTCCCCCGCTCCGGGAGGGCGAGGAGGTTCAGTCATGCACGTCACGGTAGGTCCCGCCGGCAAGTGGCACCAGGGCTGTTCGGCCCCGGCGCGTCGACGGAGGGCGGTGGGGCGCACCGGAGGTCCGTCGCTGATCATCGCGTCGGCGGGGGTGCCGACGTAGACTGGCACTCGCTACAGTCGAGTGCCAGCCGCGTCAGGAGGTGGGGGACATGGGTCTCGACGACCGGAAGCTCGCCGTGCTGCGCGCGATCGTCGAGGACTACGTCGCCACGCAGGAGCCGGTGGGCAGCAAGGCCCTGGTCGAGCGGCACCAGCTCGGCGTCTCGCCGGCGACCGTGCGCAACGACATGGCGGTGCTGGAGGAGGAGGGCTACATCCGGCAGCCGCACACCAGCGCCGGCCGGGTGCCCACCGACCGTGGCTACCGCCTCTTCGTCGACCGGCTGTCCCGGGTCAAGCCGCTCAGTCCGGCCGAGCGGCGGGCGATCGAGCGCTTCCTGGTCGGCGCCGTCGACCTCGACGACGTGGTGCACCGCACGGTCCGGCTGCTCGCCCAGCTCACCCGGCAGGTCGCCGTGGTGCAGTACCCGAGCCTGGCCCGCTCCAAGGTGCGCCACCTGGAGCTGGTGCCGATCTCCACCACCCGGCTGATGGTCGTCATGATCGCCGACACCGGCCGGGTCGAGCAGCGGCTGGTGGAGCTGCCCGCCCCGGTGCCCGCCGACGACGTGACCGACCTGCGCCGGCTGGTGAACGAGAAGCTCGTCGGCAGCCAGCTCGCCGAGACGCCGCCGCTGGTGCAGGCGCTCGTCGACGAGTCGGCGCCGCATCTGCGCCCGGCCATGACCACGCTCTCCACCGTGCTGCTGGAGACGCTCGTGGAACGGCACGAGGAGCGCCTCGCGCTGGCCGGCCAGGCCAACCTCACCCGGGGTGGCCTGCTCGACTTCCAGGGTTCGCTGCGGCCCATCCTGGAGGCGCTCGAAGAAGAGGTCGTGCTGCTCAAGCTGATCGGCGAGACCGAGCCGAGCACCACCCGGGTGCTCATCGGCGACGAGAACGAATACGACAACCTGCGGGCCGCCTCGGTGGTCAGCACCGGCTACGGACCGGGCAGCACGATCGTCGGCGGCCTCGGCGTGCTCGGGCCGACCCGGATGGACTACCCCGGCAATATCGCCATGGTGAGGGCCGTGGCACGCTACGTGGGCGAACTGCTGGCCCAGAACTGACCAGTCAGGGCCGACGGCCGGTTCCGGCCGACGACCGGAGCGACGCGAGACGAACATGAGGACACCTAACGCAGTGGCCAGGGACTACTACGGCATTCTCGGCGTGAGCCGGGACGCCTCCGACGACGAGATCAAGCGCGCCTACCGCAAGCTGGCGCGGCAGTTCCACCCGGACGTCAATCCGGACCCGGAGGCCCAGGAGAAGTTCAAGGACATCAACGCCGCGTACGAGGTCCTCTCGGACGACCGGAAGCGGCAGATCGTCGACCTGGGCGGCGACCCGCTCGCCCCGGGCGGCGGTGGCGCGGGCGGTCCCGGCGGCCCGGGCGGCGCCGGTCCGTTCGTCGGCTTCCAGGACATCATGGACGCGTTCTTCGGCGGCGCCGCGGGCGGCAGCCGGGGCCCGCGTCCGCGTACCCGCCCCGGCGCGGACGCGATCCTGCGCCTGGAACTGGACCTCAACGAGACCGCGTTCGGCGTCGAGGCGCCGATCACCGTCGACACCGCGGTGCTCTGCACCACCTGCTCCGGCGCCGGCACCGCCGCCGGCACCCACCTGGCCACCTGCGAGGCGTGCGGCGGCCGCGGCGAGGTGCAGTCGGTGCAGCGGACCTTCCTCGGCCAGGTGGTCTCGGCCCGGCCCTGCACCGTCTGCCAGGGCTACGGCACCACCATCCCGCACCCCTGCCCGACCTGCGCCGGCGACGGCCGGGTGCGTACCCGCCGTTCGCTGACCGTCAAGATCCCGGCCGGGGTCGAGGACGGCATGCGGATCCGCCTGGCCCAGCAGGGCGAGGTCGGCCCGGGCGGCGGCACCGCCGGCGACCTCTACGTCGAGATCCACGAGCGGCCGCACGACGTCTACTCCCGCAAGGGCGACGACCTGCACTGCCGGGTGACGGTGCCGATGACCGCCGCCGCGCTCGGCACCCGGCTGACCATCAAGACGCTGGACAGCGAGGAGACGGTCGACGTTAAGCCCGGCACCCAGCCCGGCAGCACGCTGCGGCTGCGCGCCCGGGGCGTACCGCACCTGCGCGGCACCGGCCGGGGTGACCTCTACGTGCACCTGGACGTGCGTACCCCGACCAAGCTCGACGCCGACCAGGAGCGGATGCTGCGCGACTTCGCCAAGACGCGCGGCGAGGAGGTCGCCGAGCTGACCAAGCAGGGCGGCTTCTTCTCCCGGATGCGCGACGCCTTCAACGGGCACGCCTGAGGTGTCCGCGCCGCTGTTCCTGGTCGACGCGCTGCCCACCGGTGACACGCTGACGCTGGACGGCCCGGAGGGCCACCACGCGGCCACCGTGCAGCGGCTGCGCGTCGGCGAGGAACTGGTGCTCGCCGACGGCCGGGGCGGCACCGCCGCCGCGGTGGTCACCGCCGTCGGCCGCGGCACGCTCGACCTGCGGCTCACCAGCCGGGGGTACGCGGACGCTCCGGTGCCCCGGCTGGTGGTGGTGCAGGGCATCGCCAAGGGCGACCGGGGCGAGCTGGCCGTGCAGGCGATGACCGAGGTGGGCGTGGACGAGATCGTGCCGTGGGCGGCGTCCCGCTCGGTCGTGCAGTGGCGCGGCGACCGGGGCGTACGGGCCCGGGAGAAGTGGGCGGCCACCGCCCGCGAGGCCGCCAAGCAGGCCCGCCGACCGTGGCTGCCGGTGGTGGCGGGAGCACCTGACGAGTCCACCGGCACGGTCACCCGACGGATCGCCGGCGCGGCGGCCGCCTTCGTGCTGCACGAGGAGGCCGAGGAGCGGCTGACCACCGCCGAGCTGCCGTCGATCGGCGAGATCGTGCTGGTGGTGGGCCCCGAGGGCGGCATCGCCGACGCCGAGCTGACCGCGTTCACCGACGCCGGCGCCCACCCCGTCCGCCTGGGCCCCTCGGTGCTCCGCACCTCCACGGCCGGCGTAGCCGCCCTCTCCGTCCTCTCCACCCGCCTGACCCGCTGGTGACCCCCCACCCACCCCACCCCGCCGATCTTGCGGTTCGTGCCCCGGCAAAGGCGGTGAAACGCCCAGGACGAGGGCCGCAAGTGCAAGATCGCGGGAAGGGGTGGGTCAGGTGCGGAGGTAGGAGGCGCCGTTGAGGTCGATGATGGTGCCGGCGGCCCACTCCGCCTCCGGGGAGGCCAGCCAGTGCACGGCGGCGGCGATCTCCTCCGGGCGGGCCACCCGGTGGAACGGGGACTGGGCCCGGACCGCGTCGCCGCGCTCGCTCTTGAGGTGCTCGTTGGTCATGTCCGTCTCGACGAAGCCGGGAGCCACGCAGGCCACCCCGATGCCGTACGGGGCCAGCGCCACCGCCAGCGACTGCGCCATCGCGTTCATCCCCGCCTTGCTCGCGCCGTACGCCGGGTTCGCCGGCTCACCGCGGAACGCGCCCCGGGACGAGACGTTCACGATCCGGCCGCCCCGCTCCCGCATGTGCTGGGCGGCGCACCAGGCCGCGTTCGCGGCGCCGACCAGGTTGGTGTCGAGCACCTCCCGCCACCGCGCCCGCCACTGCTCGTAGCTGCTGCCGAAGACCGGGTGCGGCGGGTCCGCCGGGCCGAAGACACCGGCGTTGTTGACCAGCACGTCGAGGCCCCCGAGCAGTCGGGCCGCCTCGTCCACCATGACCCGGACCGCGTCCGGGTCGGCCAGGTCGGCGCGGACCACCACGTGCCCGTCGCCGGGCAGCTCCACGCGCAGCGCCTCGGCCAGCTCGGCGGAGTCCCGGTGGTGGATCGCCACCCGGTCCCCGCCGGCCGCGAACGCCCGCGCGACCGCCCGCCCGATGCCCCGCGAGGCCCCCGTCACCAGCACCGCCCGTCCCGCCATGCCGGCCATCCTGCCGCACCGCGCCGAGGGGCCGGCCGGGGCCCCGTCGGTCACCGCCCCTCCCTAGACTGCGGCGATGGGAGTCGACTGCCTGTTCTGCCGGATCGTCGCCGGGGAGATCCCGGCCACCATCGTCCGTGAGACCGCCACCACCCTCGCCTTCCGGGACATCGACCCGAAGGCGCCCACCCACGTGCTGGTGATCCCCAAGGAGCACTACGCGGACGTGGCCACGCTCGCCCAGGGCGACCCCGGGCTCGCCGGCGAGGTGCTCCACACCGCGGCCGTGGTGGCCGAGGAGGAGGGCCTGACGGTGGACGGCTTCCGGCTCATGTTCAACACCGGCCCGTACGGCGGCCAGGAGGTCTTCCACGTGCACGCCCACCTGCTCGGTGGCGCGCCGCTCGGCCCGATGCTCTGCCGGTGACCATGACCGGGATCTCCGACCGGCTCGACCGGATGGTGCGGCAGGCGCAGGCGAAGGGCCGGATCCCGGCGGTCTCGGCGGCCCTGCACCGGGCCGACCGGCCGCTCTGGACCTGCGCGGTGGGTGGCACCGGCAACGACACCCCGCTCGACGCCGAGACGGTCTTCCGGATCGGCTCGGTCACCAAGACCTTCACCGCGACGCTGGTCCTGCAGTGCCGCGACGACGGGCTGCTCGACCTGGACGACCCGATCGGGCGGCACCTCGACCTCGCCGCGCACAGCGAGCTGACCGTGCGCCGGCTGCTGTCGCACACCGCCGGCCTGCAACGCGAGCCGCACGGCGACGTGTGGGACAGCCTGCGCGCGCCCGCCGTCGACGAGCTGCTGGCGGACCTGGCCCGGGTCGAGCGGGTGCTGCCCACCGGCCGGCGGTTCCACTACTCCAACCTCGGCATGGCGTTGCTCGGCGAGCTGGTCGCCCGGCGGCGGGGTGGCTCCTGGACCGAGGTGCTCGCCGAGCGGGTGCTCGACCCGCTCGGGTTGACCGCCACCGGCGTCCGGCCGGGGGAGCGGGCGGCGACCGGTTTCCTGGTCGACGAATACTCCGACGAGGCGCACCCGGAACCGCCCACCGACTTCGGCGCGGTGGCGCCGGCCGCCCAGTTGTGGAGCACCGCGCCGGACATGGCGCGCTGGGCGGCGTTCCTGGCCGACCCGCGGGCGCTGGACCCGGCCGGCGCGGTCCTCGCCCCGGCCACGGTCGAGGAGATGCGCTGGCCGCTGACCACGACCGACGAGTCGCTCTGGGCGGCCGGGTTCGGGCTGGGGCTGATCCTGGTGCCGCAGCCGGCCCGGGTGACCCACGTGGGGCACGACGGCGCGATGCCCGGCTTCCTGGCCGCCGTCTACGGCCGGCGCGGCGGGGACGGCACCCCGGGCGCGATGGGCGCCGCGGTGCTCGGCTCGTCCGGCGCCGGGGTGGAGGTGTTCGACCTGGTGCACGACCTGCTCGCCGCCGCCGCCGAGCACGACCCGGCGGAGATCGAGCCGTGGCGCCCCGGTCCACCCGCGCCCGACCACCTGCGCGGGATGCTGGGCCGCTGGTGGGGCGAGGGCTTCGAGTACGTCTTCTCCTGGCACGACGGCGCGCTGCGGGCCCGCGGCGCGGGCGACCCGGCCGGTAAGCCCCCGGCGGTGTTCGCGCCGCTGCCGGACCGGCCGGACGTGTTCCGCACGGTCTCCGGCCGGGAGGTGGGCGAGCTGCTCCGGCTGACCCGGGACGAGAAGGGAGTGGTGGTCCGGATGCACTGGGCGACCTACCGGTTCACCCGCCGCCAGGAGACCTTCGACGGCTACGACTTCCGGGTCGGCGGCTGAGCGCCGGAGCACCGGAAATGGACGCGGTGCGTACGGTGCCGACCCGATACGATGGGAGCAACCGTACGCCGCGCCAGCAGGGCCCGGCGCCGAGATCGGAGAGCAGGTGGCGCAGGGCCCGACGGCCCGACCTATGACCGGCACCCCACCTCCCGGCCCGCCCCGCGTGCAGACCAGGATCACGGTCCCCGACCAGAAGATCATGGTTAACCTGCTCGGCGCGGGTGACGAGATCCTGCGACTCGTCGAACGCTCGGTCAACAGCGACGTCCACGTGCGCGGCAACGAGATCACCATCACCGGCGCGCCCGCCGACAACGCCCTCGCCGAGCGCCTCTTCAGTGAGCTGCTCGAACTGATCGAGAAAGGCGAGACCCTGACCACAGACGCCGTCCGGCGTACCGTCGGCATGCTCGAGCAGGGCAGCGCCGAGCGGCCCGCCGAGGTCCTGACGCTCAACATCCTCTCCCGGCGCGGCCGCACCATCCGTCCCAAGACGCTCGGGCAGAAGAAGTACGTCGACGCGATCGACGCGCACACCATCGTCTTCGGCATCGGCCCGGCCGGCACGGGCAAGACCTACCTGGCCATGGCGAAGGCCGTCCAGGCGCTCCAGGCCAAGCAGGTCAACCGGATCATCCTGACCCGGCCGGCCGTCGAGGCGGGCGAGCGGCTGGGCTTCCTGCCCGGCACCCTGAACGAGAAGATCGACCCCTACCTGCGCCCGCTCTACGACGCGCTGCACGACATGCTCGACCCGGAGTCCATCCCGAAGCTGATGGCCGCCGGCACGATCGAGGTCGCCCCGCTGGCATACATGCGCGGGCGGGCGCAGCCCTACGACGCGCGGGTGCTGACCCCGGAGGGGTTCCGGCCGTTCGGGTCGCTCCAGGTCGGTGACCTGGTCATCGGTTCCGACGGCACACCCACCCCGGTGATCGGCATCTATCCGCAGGGCCCGAAGCAGGTCTACCGGGTCACCACGCAGGACGGGGCGTCCACGCTCTGCTGCGGGGAGCACCTGTGGACCGTCGCCACGCCGGACGACAAGCGTCGCGGGCGCCGGCGGACGATCGAGACCCAGGAGATGATCGGCAAGGAGTGGCGGGGCCACACCCGCCGCTACGAGCTGCCGCTCGTCGCGCCGGTGCAGATGGAGCCGCGGGCCGTCCCGCTCGACCCGTACGCGCTCGGGCTGCTGCTGGGTGACGGCGCCTTCTCGTCGCGAGCGACGCCGGCCTTCTGCACCGCCGACCCGGAGTTGGCGGCCGCGTTGGAGGAGTCGCTGGTCGACATCCAGCTGGTCCGCAAGAACGACTACGACTACGTCCTTCGGCACGTCAACGGGCACCGTGGCGGCGTGATCGTCGTCAACCCGGTGACGGCGGCGCTCCGTGAGCTGGGCCTGGCGGGAGCGAAGTCGGGCGCGAAGTTCGTCCCCGAGGTGTACCTGAACAACAGCGTCGGCGTCCGGCTGGCGGTCCTGCAGGGGCTGCTGGACACCGACGGCGGTCCGGTCGTCCAGGCCGGGCGTGCCTGTCGGGTGCAGTACACGACCACCTCCGCGCGGTTGGCGGACGACGTCGTGCACCTGGTCGAGTCGCTCGGCGGGGTGGCGACGGCCCGGGTCCGTGAGGCCGAGGGTCGCAAGCCGGGTCTGGCGATGGGCCGGCCGGTGCCGTACCGTGCCGACGCCTACGTCGTGGAGATCAGGCTGCCGGCCGGTGTCGCACCGTTCCGGCTGTCGCGCAAGCGCCGGACCTACGACGAGCGCGGCGGTGGCCGGCCGATGCGGTTCATCGACTCGATCATCCCGGCCGGGGTGCAGGAGACGATGTGCATCCAGGTCGCGGCGGCGGACTCGCTCTACGTCACCGACGACTTCCTGGTCACCCACAACACCCTGAACGACGCGTTCATCATCCTGGACGAGGCGCAGAACACCACGCCCGAGCAGATGAAGATGTTCCTCACCCGGCTCGGCTTCGGTTCCAAGATCGTGGTCACCGGTGACGTCACCCAGGTGGACCTTCCGGGCGGGACGACCAGCGGCCTGCGCGTGGTCCGGGAGATCCTGAACAACGTCGAGGACGTGCACTTCGCCCAGCTCTCCAGCTCCGACGTGGTCCGCCACAAGCTGGTCGGCGACATCGTCGACGCGTACGCCCGCTGGGACGCCGAGCGGGAGAACCAGCAGGCGCAGAGCGTGCACGCCGTGCCGGGGCGGACCGCCCAGGGCGGCCGGGCCGGCCGGCGCCGCTAACCACCAGAGGAAGACAGAGTTGTCCATCGAGATCGCCAACGAGTCCGGTGTCGAGGTCGACACCGACGCCGTGCTCGCCGTGGCCCGGCACGCCCTCGACGAGATGGGGGTCAACCCCCTTGCCGAGCTGTCCGTGCTGCTGGTCGACATCGAATACATGTCGGAGCTGAACCACCGCTGGATGGGTGGCGACGGTCCGACCGACGTGCTCGCGTTCCCCATGGACGAGGGCAGCGTCGACCACGGGCCGGGGGAGAGCGCCCCGGCCGGCGGCGAGCCGGCCCTGCTCGGCGACATCGTGCTCTGCCCGGAGGTGGCGGCCAAGCAGGCGGCCGCCGCCGGGCACTCCGCCGCCGACGAGCTGCACCTGCTCACCGTGCACGGCGTGCTGCACCTGCTCGGCTACGACCACGCCGAGCCCGAGGAGGAGCGGGAGATGTTCGGTCTCCAGGCCCGGCTGCTGGCCAGCTGGCGGTCGACCCGGTCGCGGTGATGGTCACCCTGGCGGCGGTCGGCGCTCCGGCCGACCTGCCCGATCTTCAACTCCTGGTCTTCGCGGCCGGGCTGGTGGTGCTCGCCGGCCTGATCGCGATGACCGAGGCGGCGCTGGCCGCGGTCTCCCCGGCGCGCGCCGCCGAGTCGGCCCGGGACGGCGCGCGCGGCGCGCGCGCCCTCCAGGCGGTCGCCGGTGACGTGGTACGTCACCTCAACCTCCTGCTCCTGCTGCGCCTGCTGGCCGAACTGACCGCGACCACGCTGGTCGCGCTGGTGGCGGTGGACACGTTCGGCGCCGGCTGGCGGGCCGCGCTGGTGACCGCCGGCGCGATGACCGTGGTGAGCTTCGTGGTGGTGGGGGTGGCGCCGCGCACGCTGGGCCGGCAGCACGCGTACGCGGTGGGCCGGGCGGTGGCGCCGCTGGTGCGCTGGCTGGGCCGGGCGTTGAACCCGCTGGCCTCGCTGCTGATCCTGATCGGCAACGCGGTCACCCCGGGCAAGGGCTTCCGGGAGGGGCCGTTCGCCACCCAGGTGGAGTTGCGTGAGCTGGTCGACCTGGCCGAGCAGCGCGGCGTGGTGGAGCACGGCGAACGCCAGATGATCCATTCGGTGTTCGCGCTCGGCGACACCATCGCCCGGGAGGTCATGGTCCCGCGCACCGAGATGGTGTGGATAGAGGAGAGCAAGACGCTGGCGCAGGCGCTGGCGCTCTTCCTGCGCTCCGGTTTCTCCCGCATCCCGGTGATCGGGGAGAACGTCGACGACGTGCTCGGCGTGCTCTACCTGAAGGACCTGATCCGGCGTATCCAGGGCGACCGGGGCGCGCGGGAGATGCCGGTGGCCGAGCTGATGCGCCCGGCGACGTTCGTGCCGGAGTCCAAGCCGGTGGACGACCTGCTCTCCGAGATGCAGGCGGCCCGCAACCACCTGGTGATCGTCGTCGACGAGTACGGCGGCACCGGCGGGCTGGTCACCATCGAGGACATCCTGGAGGAGATCGTCGGCGAGATCACCGACGAGTACGATGTCGAGCGCCCGCCGGTCGAGCACCTGGCGGACGGGGCCGTGCGGGTGACCGCCCGGCTGCCGGTGGAGAATCTGGGCGAGCTGTTCGACACCGAGCTGCCCACCGACGAGGTGGAGACGGTCGGTGGCCTGCTCGCCCAGGCGCTCGGTCGGGTGCCCATCCCGGGCGCCGAGGCCGAGGTGTCCGGCCTGCGGCTGATCGCCGAGGGCACCACCGGCCGGCGCAACCGGATAGACACCGTGCTGGTGAGCCGGGCCGAGCCGGGCGCCGCGTCGGAGGGCGCGGGGCGCGGCGAGCAGTCCGAGTCCCGTGGCAACAACAACCGTTCCGAGGAGAGGCAACCCGCCGATGCCTGAGTCAGCCGCCGTGCCGGCCGCACTGCCCACCCCCGCCGATCCGGCCGAGCTGAGCGCCGAGGACGGCAAGCTCGTTGTCCTGGCCCGGGGCGCGCGGGGCCGGGTGGGGGCCGTGGAGGGCGCGGCGGTCCGCGACCAGGACGGCCGGACGTACGCGGCGGCCAGCGTGGCGCTGCCGTCGCTGACCCTGACCGCGCTCCAGTTGGCGGTGGCGTCGGCGGTGGCGGCCGGCGCGAGCCGGCTGGAGGCGGCGGTGGTGGTGACCGAGGCGTCGACGCTGGACGGGGCCGGGCACGCCGCGGTGCGTGACCTCTCCGCCGACGCGCCGATCCACGTGGCGGCGCCGGACGGTGCGGTCCTCGGCACGGTGGTCGAGTGACCACGTCCCAGGAGCGTCCCTACCGGGCCGGTTTCGCCTGTTTCGTCGGTCGGCCGAACGCCGGCAAGTCGACGTTGACCAACGCGATCATCGGCACCAAGATCGCGATCACCTCGAACAAGCCGCAGACCACCCGGCACATCATCCGGGCCGTGCTGCACCGGCCGGAGTCCCAGCTCGTGCTGGTCGACACGCCCGGCCTGCACCGTCCCCGCACGCTGCTCGGCGAGCGCCTCAACGACCTGGTCCGGGAGACCTGGAGCGAGGTCGACGTGATCGGGCTCTGCGTCCCGGCGAACGAGCCGGTCGGTCGGGGTGACCGGTTCATCACCGGCGAGCTGGCCAGCCTGAAGGCCACGGTGCTGGCCGTGGTGACCAAGACCGACCTGGTCGACAAGAAGCGGCTGGCGGAGCAGTTGCTGGCGGTCAGCGAGCTGGGCGAGTTCGCCGCCGTGGTGCCGGTGAGCGCGGTCTCCGGGCACCAGGTGGACACGCTGGTGGACGTGATGACCGGCTACCTGCCGGAGTCGCCGCAGCTCTACCCGGACGACATGCTCACCGACGACCCGGAGCAGGTGCTGGTCGCCGAGCTGGTCCGGGAGGCGGCGCTGGAGGGGGTCCGGGACGAGCTGCCGCACTCCATCGCCGTGGTGGTCGAGGAGATGATCGCCGAGGGCAACCTCACGAAGATCTACGCCGACCTCTACGTGGAGCGGTCGAGCCAGAAGGCCATCGTCATCGGGCACCGGGGCAGTCGACTCAAGCACGTCGGCACCACCGCCCGACGGCAGATCGAGGAGCTGCTCGGCACCCGGGTCTACCTGGACCTGCACGTCCGGGTGGCGAAGGACTGGCAGCGCGACCCGAAGCAGTTGCGCAAGCTCGGCTTCTGACCGGGGCCGGGGCGCGCCCCGGTCCCGGATGATCCGGATCAGTCAGTCCTATGGGACATCTCACGTTCCACGGACGTCCGTGGCTGTTTCGCGGCTCGCCGGAGCAGGGTAGGGAACCATGTCCCCGCCCCCGGACACGGCTGCGAGCTGATGCGAAACCGCTACCTCGACCTGCTCCGTTTCCTGGCCATCGTGCGTGTCGTCACCTACCACGTCACCGGCTACGCCACGCTCACGCTGGTGTTCCCGGCGATGGCGGTGATGTTCGCGCTGGCCGGGTCGCTGATGGCCGCCTCGCTGGACCGCACCGGGGTGCCCGCCGTCGGGCGCCGCCTGCGCCGTCTGCTGCCCTCGCTCTGGGTGCTCGCCGCGGTCTTCGTGCCGGCCATGCTGCTCACCGGGTTGCCGCTCACGCCGAAGGTGCTCCTCTGGCTCTTCCCGATCAGCGACCCGCCGGCCAACTACTGGGGCGGGCTGGCGCTGAGCCCGATCTGGTACCTGCGGGACTACCTGTGGTTCGTGCTCGCCTCGCCGCTGGTGCTGTGGCTGTTCCGCCGGGCGCCGCTGCCCACGCTGGCCGCCCCGTACGCGCTGCTGGCGGCGATCGAGTTCGGCGTGCTGGCGAACCCGCCGACCGTGCTGCGCGAGTTCGGCCTCTACTTCGGCGCGTGGCTGCTCGGCTTCGCCCACCACGACGGCCTGCTGCGGCGCATGCGCAACCGGGTGCTGCTGCCGGTCGCCGGGGGCCTCGGCGCCGCCGGCCTGGCCTGGATCGCCACCCACCCGGGCCCGCGCGGCTACGACATCAACGACATCCACCTCGGCAACGCGCTCTGGTCGGCCGCGTTCATCCTGGTGGCGATCGGCCGCGCGCCCACCGGCGCCGACTGGGTCGACCGGGTTCCGGCGCTCGGCCGCGCGGTGACGGTGGTCAACCGGCGGGCGCTGACCGTCTACCTCTGGCACATGCCGTTCGTGGTGGCGCTCACCCCGCTGGTCGGGCTGGTCGGCTGGTCGCCGCGTGACCCGGTCGGCCTGTGGCTGCGGGTGGGACTGGTGTTCGTGCTGGTCGGCGTGGTGACGCTGCTGGTCGGGTGGGTCGAGGACCTGGCCGCCCGGCGTACCCCGGAACTGGTTCCCGGCGGGACCCGGCGGACCGTGGCCGACCGGGCGGCGGCCGCCCCGGCCAGCCCGGCCAGCCCGGCCCCCGCGGGCGCGGCGGGCGGACTGGTCGGCGCCGGGGTCCGGGTGCCGACGCCCCGCGACGGCGAGCGCGTCGCGGAGGGCGCCCGCTGGCTCAGCGCGCGGTGACGGTGACGTTGCCGCTGGTGGCGGAGACGTCGAGCAGCACCGACGCGCCCGGATCGTTGGTCACGGTGACCTCCGTGTCACCGGACTTCGCGTCCGCCCGCACCCGGTAGCGGCCGTCCGGCACGACCAGGTCGACGTCCCCGCTGGTGGCGTGCAGCCGGGCCGGCGCGGGCTGGTCCAGCTCGACGGTGAGGTTGCCCGAGGTGGCCTCCGCGTCGATCGCGGAGGTCAGCCGGCGGGCCTCGATGTCGCCCGAGCGCGCCCGCAGCCGCACCGGGTGGGTCGCCTCCACCAGCCGGATGTTGCCTGAGCTGGTCGCGGCGCGGACCTCACCGGTCGCCCCGCTGACGGTCAGGTCCCCGGAGCTGAGCGTGAACTCGACCGCGCCGACCCCGCTGAGGTCGACGTTGCCGGAGCCGGTGCCGCCGCGCACCGCGACGCCGGGTGGCGCCGTCACCTCCCAGGAGATGCTGCACCGCTGGCCGCAGTCGGTGGGCAGCACCAGCTCGTCGCCCCTGATCTCGTACCGGCTGTTCGGCTCGCCGCCCTGGTAGCGGACCACCCGCTTGATCCGTACCTGGTCGGCCGGGCCGTTGGCGCGGACCATCACGTCCCCCGACCCGCCGTCGTCGACGGTGATCCGGGCGATCTTCGTCCGCTCGGTCTGGTCGTAGTCGAGCCGGCGGAACGACAGGGTGTCACACCCGGCGAGGACGATCAGCGTGGTGGCCGCGGTCGCGGCCACCACCCCACGCGGCGATCGGAGAGCGGTGCGCGGCCGGAACGCCGTTCGGAGCGAAGCCATGGCCAGCACACTAGGGCCGGCCGGGCGGCCGACACATCGGGGATCGCCCGCCGGCGCACCCCGAGCCGACCCTGAGATCGCACCCCGAGGGAGAATGGCCTGATGGCCGGATACCGCCGACAGCTCTACCGCGACGACGCGGTGGTGCTGCGCGTGCAGAAGCTGGGCGAGTCCGACCGGATCATCACGCTGTTCACCCGCCGGCACGGCCGGTTGCGCGCGGTGGCCCGCGGCGTCCGGCGCACCTCCAGCCGGTTCGGCGCCCGGCTGGAGCCGTTCGGGCACGTCGACCTCCAGCTCGCCGGTGACCCCAAGGGCAACCAGGGCAGCTCGCTGCACACCGTCAGCCAGGTCGAGGCGATCGAGCTGTACGGCAAGCGGTTCCTCGGCGACTACCCCCGCTACACGGCGGCCAGCGCGATCGCCGAGACCGCCGAGCGGCTGACCCCGGTCGAGCGGGAACCCTCGCTGCGGCTGTTCCAGCTCACCCTCGGCGCGATGAAGTCCCTCGCCCGCGGCGACCACGCCACCACGCTGGTGCTCGACGCCTACCTGCTGCGGGGCATGGCGTTCGCCGGCTGGGCGCCCGCGCTGAGCGCGTGCGCGGTCTGCGGCGAGCCGGGCCGGCACCGCGCGTTCTCGGTGCCGGCCGGCGGCGCGGTCTGCCCGGACTGCCGACCCCCCGGCGCCGCCCACCCCGCGCCGGCCACGCTGGCGCTGATGTCCGCGCTGACCACCGGCGACTGGGCGTACGCCGACGCCGCCGACAACGGCGTCCGCCGGGAGTGCAGCGGGCTGGTCGCGGCGCACCTCCAGTGGCATCTGGAACGCGCGCTACGCTCGCTGCCGCTGGTCGACCGGGGTGGCCCGGCGACCGGCGCGGTCCCGCAGGCGGACGGGGCGGGACCGGGTGTGGTCCCGCCGCGCGCCGGCTCCGGGCCCGCAGCCGCCGGTGTGAACAGGGAGATGACCGAGTGATCCGATCGACGAGGGCGCGCCGCCGCGAGCCGGTGCCGCCGACCCCGCACCCGTCCGGCGCGCGCCCGCCGGCGTTGCCCGCGGGCGCGCTGCCCCGGCACATCGCCATCGTGATGGACGGCAACGGCCGCTGGGCCAAGGAGCGCGGGCTGCCCCGCACCAAGGGGCACGAGCAGGGCGAGCACAGCCTCTTCGACACCATCGAGGGCGCGATCGAGCTGGGCATCCCCTACCTGTCGGCGTACGCGTTCTCGACCGAGAACTGGCGGCGCTCGCCGGACGAGGTCCGCTTCCTGATGGGCTTCAACCGCGACGTCATCCGCCGCCGCCGCGACCAGCTCGTCGACCTGGGCGTGCGGGTGGTCTGGTCGGGGCGGGCCGGGCGGCTCTGGAAGAGCGTGATCTCCGAGCTGCAGACCGCCGAGGAGATGTCCCGCGACAACTCGACGCTGACGCTGCAGTTCTGCGTCAACTACGGCGGCCAGGCGGAGATCGCCGACGCCGCCGCCGCGATCGCCCGTGACGTGGCCGCCGGCAAGCTGCACCCGGACAAGGTCACCGAGAAGACGGTGGCCCGCTACCTCTACCACCCCGAGGTGCCCGAGGTCGACCTGTTCCTGCGTCCCTCCGGCGAGCAGCGCATCTCCAACTTCCTGCTCTGGCAGACCGCCTACGCCGAACTGGTCTACCTGGACACGCTCTGGCCCGACTTCGACCGCCGTCACCTCTGGTACGCCTGCGAGCTGTACGCCCAGCGGGACCGCCGCTTCGGCGGGGCGCTGCCCAACCCGGTGGCCCCGGGAGTCTGAGGTCACGCTTAGCGACGCGCCGCGCTGGGTACGGGTATCCACAGCAGCCAACGCGGAGGTGAACCACATGATTCAGAAGCGGATCGCGCAGTGGGCGGTCATGGCGGTCGCCGTGCCGCTGGCGGCAGCCGGCGCGCGCCGGCTCAGCCACTCCCTGGAGGCCCGTCGTGGCCCGAGCGGGGTGAGCCGCCTGCTGACCAAGGGCGCCGACATGATCCGGCCGCAGAAGGCCAAGCGGCGCCGGTTCTTCTGACCCCGACGGCCGGCCCCGTGCCGGCCGTCCCGCGGACGCCCCGCATCCGGCTTTCCGGCCGGATCGCGGGGCGTTCCGCTTACGATCGGCGCAGGGCGCGCCGCCGGGACGCGCCGCCACGGGGGTGGATGATGCGCGATCTCCGGTACGAGATGACGGCCGCCCTGGCCGGCGCCGACCTGGTGGAGCCGAGCCGCCGCGAGGCGGTCGCCGAGCTGTGCGCCGGGGTGGCCGAGCGCTGGTGCGCCGACGTCGGGCACACCCCGGCGGTCCGCTCCGGCGAGATCGGTGAGCTGGCCGCCGGTGAGCCGGCCGCCGACTGGGCCCCCGAATCCGGGTCGGCTCCGGCCCACCGCCGTCCGTCGCCCGAGCGGGCGTGGTGAGGCTCAGGCCTCCACTTCGGATCGGTCGCCCGCCCAGCGGGTGTGGAACGAGCCGTCCCGGTCCACCCGGTGGTAGGTGTGCGCGCCGAAGTTGTCCCGCAGCCCCTGGATCAGGGCGGCCGGCAGCCGCTCGGCGCGCAGCGCGTCGAAGTAGGCCAGCGACGACGCGAAGGCCGGGGCCGGCACACCCGCGCGGGCCGCGTCGGCCACCACCCGCCGCCAGGCCGGGACCCCGGCGCTGACCCGGTCGGCGAACCAGGGGGCGACCAGCAGCGTCGACAGGTCCGGCTCGGCGTCGTACGCCTCCCGGATCCGGTCCAGGAAGCGGGCCCGGATGATGCAGCCGCCGCGCCAGATGGTGGCCGTGCCACCCAGGTCGATGTCCCAGTCGTACTCCCGGCTGCCGGCCCGGATGTGGTCGAAGCCCTGGGCGTACGCGACGATCTTGCTGGCGAGCAGCGCCCGGCGGACGTCCTCGACGAACGCGTCCCGGTCGTCGACCTGCCACTTGTCGCCGGCGTCGGCGAACACCCGGCGGGCGGCCGCACGCTGGTCGGCGTGCCCGGACAGCGACCGGGCGAATGTGGCCTCGGCGATGCCGGTGATCGGGATGCCGAGGTCCAGCGCGCTCTGCACGGTCCAGCGGCCGGTGCCCTTCTGCTCGGCCTGGTCGAGCACCACGTCCACGAACGCCCGGCCGGTGGCGGCGTCGGTGTGGCCGAGCACGTCGGCGGTGATCTCGATGAGGAAGGACTCCAGCTCGCCGCCGTTCCACTCCCGGAAGATCTCCGCGATCTCCGCCGGGCTCGCCGACAGGCCGGCCCGCAACAGGTCGTACGCCTCCGCGATGAGCTGCATGTCGGCGTACTCGATGCCGTTGTGCACCATCTTCACGAAGTGCCCGGCGCCGTCCGGGCCGATGTGCCGGCAGCAGGGCGTCCCCTCGGCCTGCGCGGCGATCTTCTCGAAGATCGGGCCCAGCTTGCGGTAGGACTCCGCCGAGCCGCCGGGCATGATGCTCGGGCCGCGCAGCGCGCCCTCCTCGCCGCCGGAGACGCCGGTGCCGACGAAGTGCAGCCCGTGCGCGCGCAGCGTCTCCTCCCGACGGCGGGTGTCGGCGAAGTGCGCGTTGCCGCAGTCGACGACGATGTCCCCCTCCTCCAGCAGCGGGACCAGCTCGTCGATCACGGCGTCGGTCGGCGCGCCGGCCTTCACCATCACGATCACCGCACGCGGCCGCTCCAGCGAGCCGACGAAGTCGGCCAGCGACTCGGACGGCACGAAGGTGCCCTCGTCGCCGTGCTCGGCGACCAGGCTGCGGGTGCGTTCCGGCGAGCGGTTGTGCACCGCCACGGCGAAACCGTTGCGGGCCAGGTTCCGGGCCAGGTTGCGACCCATCACCGCCAGACCGGTGACCCCGATCCGCGCCGTCGCCTGTTGTGCCATGCGTACCGCCACCTCTCGTCCTCGCTGCCGTGCTGCGACCGTATCGCGGTCGCCGGGGGAGTGGGCCGGGACGTCGACGCCGGGTGAGTGGCCGGTGGCGGTGCGTCCCGCGGTAATTCGGATGCGCGACCGGCTCGGGGCGGGATAGCCTTCCGGCATGCGTAACTGACGCCCTTCTTCCGAGCCCGGTCCACCGCCGCACGTGCCGTGGACCCGTCCTGCTCCGGGCGTCCGCATCCTCTCCCGCCGCCGTGGTTCGCGGTGTCTGTCGTGGTCGGATCGCACCCGGGGCGTACCCGCTCGGCGCGTCCGTGGTCGGCGCGCCCGCCAGACAGGAGGACCGCGGATGCCCGCGAAGCGCAGCCCGAAGAAGTCCCGCAAGCCGTCGCCGTCGCTGCGGGAGGTGACCCCGAGGGATCTCGACGCGCTCACCGTGGCGCCGTCGACGCCGGTGTCCCTGCCGACGGAGCAGGCCCCGGCGCCGCCCACGGCCGGCCCGCCCGCCGGTCGCCAGGGGCGGGTGACCGGGCGCAGCCAGCGCGCCGGCCAGACCCGCTTCTACGCCTTCCGCCGCAGCTGACCGCCCGAGCCCCGGACGCGCCCGCGCCCGGGGCTCCACCCTCCCCAACGGCGTCGATCATGAAGTTGGCGGCGACAAATCGGACGCCGAACGCCGCCAACTTCATGATCGCCCCATCAGGGGTGGGAGGCGGTGCCCCGCCTCGTCGGGGAGATCTTGGAAGCTGGCGGCCCCGCTGAGGGCCCTCTTCTTCCAAGATCTCCGTTGAGCGCTGTTGACCATGAAGTTGGCGGCGACAATCCGGGCACCGAGTGCCGCCAACTTCATGATCGACCACGTGGGGCTGCGCTGGGGTGGGTCAGCCGATGAGAGGGCGGAAGGTGCCGAGGAGGATGCTCGTGGTCAGGGCGGCGCCGGCCAGGAGCGCGGCGGTGACCACCAGCAGGGCGTCGGCCCGGGTGAAGTGCTGCCGCCGGGCCACCGTGCGCGGCGTCCCGGCGTCGAAGCCCCGTGCGTCCATCGCCACCGCCAGCCGGGTACCCCGCCGGATCGCGCCGACCAGCAGCGCGAACGCGGTCGACGCGAACAGCCGCAGCTTCGCCAGCGGGTTCCGGCCGGCGTCCACGCCCCGGGCCCGGCGGGCCATGCTGATCATCCGCCACTCCTGTTCCAGCAGCGGCACCATCCGGAACGCGGCCAGCGCGCCGATGGCGAACCGGGCCGGTGCCTTGGCGTTCTGGATCAGCGCGTCGGCCAGCTCGGTCGGATCGGTGGTGGCGAAGACGACGATCCCGGGCAGCGCCACCGCGAGCATGCGCAGCACCAGGCCGAGCGCCGTGACCAGCACACCCTGGGTGACCAGCACCGGGCCGGCGTCGACCAGCACCGGGCCGGACCGGTCGGCGGCGAAGAGCACCAGCGTGACCAGGATGCCCACGGCTCCGGCCAGCAGCGGCCAGGCCCGGCGGGCCAGCACCCGGTAACGGACGCCGAACAGCGGCAGCACCGCCAGCTCGATCGCGATGGCGATGGCCGGCGCGACTGGATCCAGCGTCGCCACCAGCACGAGCGTGAAGACCAGCGCGGCGGCTACCTTCGCCACCGGGTTGCGCCGCGCCAGCGGGGCGTCGGGCGCGGCGACCGGTTCGAGATCGATCACGGCGCGCCCGCCCCGCGCGTCGGAGGTGACGGCGGCCCGTCCGCGTCGGGACGGCCCGCCGACTCGCTGGCGCCCTGACCGTCCGAGGCCGGGCCGGCGGAACCGGGCGGGCCGGCGGAACCCGACGGGCCGGCGGGCCCGGCCGTGCGCGGCCCGTCGAGGTCCGCGGACGGGCGGTCCAGGGTGAGCGTCCGGTCGGCCAGCGCGGCGACGAAGTCCGCGTCGTGGGTCACCGCGACCACGCCGTGTCCCGCGTCGCGCAGCTCGGCGAGCAGGTCGACCAGCTCCAGCCAGGTCCGCCGGTCCTGGCCGAACGTGGGTTCGTCGCAGATCAGCAGGCGGGGCGCGGTGGCCAGGGCGGTCGCCACGCTCAGCCGCCGCGCCTCGCCGCCCGAGAGGGTGTACGGATTGGCGCCGGCCAACCGGTCCAGTCGCAGCCGGTGCAGCAGCGCGTCCACGGTGTCGGTGACGTCCGCCTCGGACCGGCCGGTACGGCGTGGGCCGAGCGCCAACTCGTCCCGCACCGTGCCGGTGACGAACTGGTGTTCCGGGTCCTGGAACACCGAACCGATCCGGCGCGCCAGCGCGGGTGCCCGCCAGCGGTGCGGGGGAGTGCGCGCGTCCCGGCCGGCCAGCTCGGCGGAGGCGGTGAGCGCACCGGTGCCGGGGCGCAGCAGGCCGCCGAGGAGCAGCGCCAGCGTGGACTTGCCGGCGCCGTTGGGGCCGAGGACGGCGAGTGCCTCGCCGGCGCGTACCCGAAGGTCCGTGGGGGTCAGCCGGGGCGGCAGGCCGAGCCGGTCGGCGGCGAGCAGGGTCTCCCCGGGCGGCGTGGTGGCGTGCCGCGGCGGGACGGTGTGTCCGGGCACCCAGACCCCGGCGGCGGCCAGCGCGTCGCCGTGCGCGGCGAAGACCGCCTCGGGCGGCCCGTCGGCCCGCACCCCGCCGCCGGGTTCCAGCACCACCACGCGGTCGACCAGCGGCAGCGCCTCGGCCACCCGGTGCTCGACCAGGATCAGCGTGGTGTCCGGGTCGAGCGCGTCGGCGACGGCCCGGCGAATCAGGGTGGCGCCGGTCGGGTCGAGGTTGGCGGTCGGCTCGTCCAGCAGCAGCAGGCCGGGGCGGAGCGCGAGCGTGCCGGCCAGGGCGAGGCGTTGCTGCTCGCCCCCGCTGAGGGCGGCGGTGGGACGGTTCCGGTCGTAGGGGAAGCCGACCCGGCGCAGCGCCTCGTCCACCCGGGGCCAGATCTCCTCGGCGGGTACGCCCCGGTTCTCCAACCCGAACGCGACGTCGTCGCCGGAGCGGGCCATCACCAGCTGGGTCTCCGGGTCCTGGAAGACCACGCCGACGCGTTCGCGCGCCTTGCGCGGGTCCAGCCCGTCGATCTCGACGGTGCCCTCCTGCTCGCCGGAGTCCTCCGGCAGCAGCCCGGCCAGCGCCGCCAGCAGCGTGCTCTTGCCGGCCCCCGAGGCGCCGAGCAGCAGGACCCGTTCCCCGCTCTCGACGCGCAGGTCGACGCCGCGCACCGCCCAGGCCCGGCGCCCCCCGTGCCGCCACCCGAACCCCCGGAGAACCACCCCGCTCACCGTCGCACACCCCCTTCCGTTCCGACCCCAGCCTGGTTGATCAAGGAGTTCGCGTCAGGGATATCGCCCGCCGCCGACGCGAACTCCTTGATCAACATGGCGGGAAACCGGTCAGACCAGGGCGCGGTCGCGGCCGGCGGGGAAGCGGTCCAGCACGCCGGTGTTCGCCAGGGCCCGGGTGAGCAGGTGCGCGCCGAGGCCGGCCACGACGGTGGCGCTGACGATCGTGATCAGGGCGTAGGGGATGCGGTAGGAGGTCAGCTCGTAGGCCTTGTTCCAGTAGACGAAGTCGAAGATCGCCGCGCCCAGGCCGGTCAGCGCGCCGGCCAGCACCGCCACCGGCAGCCGGAACGAGCGGTAGCGGAACGCGGCGAACGCCAGCTCGGCGCCGATGCCCTGCATCAGGCCCTGGAGGATCACGATGCTCGCCCACTGGCTGCCCAGCAGCGCGGAGACGATCGCGGCGACGGTCTCGCAGTAGAGCGCCGCGCCCGGCTTGCGGATGATCAGGCCGGCGAGCACCGCCGGGATCAGCCAGACGCCGTAGAGCAGCGCCTGCGCCGGCGGGAAGAACGCGAACGCCGCGTCGGTGGCGCTCCAGAGCAGGCCCCAGGCCCAGAAGACGACGCCGAAGGCGACGGCGATCACCGAAGCGACGACGATGTCGACCGTACGCCAGCGGTTGCTGTCGGTGTGGCTCATGACGGACTCCCAGTTCAGATGAGGAACCAGGAGAAGACGCACGCCGCGCCCGGAACGCCCGGACGGCGGCGCGGCTGGAGGTCGACCGAACTCCCTGCGCTGGCATTACCCAGATCAGGTTCGAGGGTCTGCGGGCCTCGGCCCGCACTCTCAGCGCTGTGCGCTCCCCTGTCGGATGTGAAGTTGTCTCGTCGCAGACGCTAGCACCGTCACCTGCCCCGGGCCCAGCAGGGCAACTGTCGGCTACGGTGGTGATCATGCGGGTCGAGGCGCGGGGACTGACGTTCGAGGTACGCACCGGCGGCCCCGAGGACGGCGACCCGGTCCTGCTGCTGCACGGCTTCCCGCAGCACTCCGGCGAGTGGGACGCGGTCACGCCCGCGCTGCACGCCGCCGGGCTGCGCACGTACGCGCTGGACCAGCGCGGCTACTCGCCCGGCGCGCGGCCGGCCGCCGTCGAGGCGTACCGGATCCCGGAGCTGGTGGCCGACGCGGCCGGCGTGCTGGACGCGCTCGGGGTGACCCGCGCGCACCTGGTCGGCCACGACTGGGGCGCGATCGTGGCCTGGGGGCTGGCGGCGGCGCACCCGCAGCGGGTGCGGACGCTGACCGCGGTCTCGGTGCCGCACCCGGCGGCGATGGGCCACGCGCTCGCCGCCGACCCCCGGCAGAAGGCGAAGTCCGCCTACATCGCGCTGTTCCGGATGCCGGGCAAGGCGGAGAAGGTGCTGCTGGCGCTGCGCGGCGCCGCGCTGCGGCGGCTGCTCGGCGGGGTGGGGGACGCCGACGCGGTGGCCCGCTACGCCGAGCCGATGCGCGAGCCGGAGGCGCTCACCGCGGCGCTCAACTGGTACCGGGCGATGAGCGGGACGGACATGAAGGCGGTCGGACCGGTGGGCGTGCCGACCACGTACGTCTGGAGCGACCGGGACGTGGCGATCGGCCGGACGGCCGCCGAGGCGTGCGCGGCGCACGTCACCGGGGACTACCGCTTCCTGGTGCTCGACGGCGTCAGCCACTGGATCCCCGACGAGGCGCCCGGCCCGCTGGCCGCCGCGATCCTCGCCCGGTGCACAGGAGCGGAGGAAGCATGACGGTGAGCGCCGAGGACTACCTGGCGGTGGTGACCGAGACGATGGGCCGGGTGGCCGCCGAGCAACGGCGGAACGTGGCCGCGGCGGCCGACCTGATCGCCACGGCGCTGCGGGCCGACGCGGTGGTGCACGCCTTCGGCACCGGACACTCCGAGGCGCTCGCCATGGAGATCGCCGGAAGGGCCGGCGGGCTGGTCCCCACCAACCGCATCGCACTGCGTGACCTGGTGCTGCGGGGCGGGGAGCCGGCCGACGTGCTCGGCCCGAAGCTGGAACGTGAGCCGGCCGTGGCGCACCGCCTCTACGAGCTGGCCCCGATCCGGCCGCAGGACGTGTTCGTGCTGGCCTCCAACTCGGGCGTGAACGGGGCGATGGTGGAGTTCGCCGCCATCGTGAAGGAGCGGGGGCACGGGCTGGTGGCGATCACGTCGGCCCAGCACTCGGCCCGGATGACGTCCCGGCACCCGTCCGGCCGCAAGCTCGCCGACTTCGCCGACGTGGTGCTGGACAACGGCGCCCCGTACGGCGACGCGACGCTGCCGCTGCCCGGCGGCGGCGCGGTCGGCGCGGTCTCCTCGATCACCGCGGCGCTGCTGGCCCAGCAGATCGTCGCCGAGGTGGTGGCCCGGCTGCTGGCTGCCGGCGAACGGCCACCCGTCTACCTTTCCGCCAACATCACCGGCGGCGACGAGCACAATGCGGAGTTGGAGGCACGGTACGAGGGCCGCATCCGCCGCGGAGCCTGAGGGCGTTTCGCGATCACTCGGACGGGGCACTGGCGGTCCTGCCGGCGGGCGTTCACCCGCCGGCCGTGCCGTCTTCACCGGAGGTTCGCGAGTTGTCCAAGGAATCCGAGAAGCAGCGCTGGCAGCGCAACTTCGCCGACCTGCTGCAGGAGCTGCGCGTCGCGCAGACCGGCGTGCAGATCCTCTTCGCCTTCCTGCTGACCCTGCCGTTCAGCAACGGGTTCACCCGGACCACCGAGTTCCAGCGCGACGTCTACATCGTGGCGCTGCTGGCCGCCGCGGCGGCCACCGCGATGATCATCTCGCCGGTCGCGTTCCACCGGGCGCTGTTCCGCCAGGGACGTAAGCCGGAGCTGGTCCGGTTCGCCCACCGGATGGCCACCGGCGGCCTGTTCTTCATGCTGATCGCGATGGTCAGCGCGGTGCTGCTGATCACCGACTTCGTGCTGCCCCGGCCGATCGCGTTCGTGCTCAGCGCGGTCACCGGGATCTGGTTCCTGACCTTCTGGGCCATCCTGCCGTTCGCCCGGCGCAACTGGGGTGAGGACGACATCGACGACGAGGACGACGACCCGCGGACGCTGTCCGGCGACTGACGGTCCGCCAAATCGGGCGTGCACGCGACGCTACCCCTGGGTAACACCCGGGGGTAGCGTCGTTTTCGTCGAGCGCGTCGACCGCAGCCGGACCGACCATCCAGGAGGCAGCCGTGACCACGACACAGAACAGCCGGCCCGAGTCCGCCGACGGCGCCGGGCCGCTGCCCGCCGAGGCGGGCCAGGTCTCGGAGAAGGAGGCCCGCCAGGTCGCCGAGGCGGCCCGCGAGGCTGCCTGGGACCGGCCCAGTTTCGGCAAGGAGTTGTTCCTCGGCCGGTTCCGGCTCGACCTGATCAACCCCTGGCCCCGGTCCGATCCGGACGACGTGGCCCGCGCCGACGAGTTCCTCGGCGCGTTCGGCGCCTACCTGGGGTCCGAGGTGGACGGCGCGGCGATCGAGCGCGACGCGCGCATCCCCGACGAGGTGTTCCACGGGATGGCCCGGCTCGGCGCGTTCGGCATGAAGATCGACCGGAGGTACGGCGGGCTCGGGCTGAGCAACCTGCACTACTGCCGGGCGCTGATGCTCGCCGGTTCGGTGAGTCCGGCGATCGGCGCACTGCTCTCCGCGCACCAGTCGATCGGTGTGCCGCAGCCGCTGAAGATGTTCGGCACGCCCGAGCAGAAGGAGCGCTTCCTGCCCCGGCTGGCCGCCGGCGAGGTCTCCGCGTTCCTGCTCACCGAGCCGGACGTCGGCTCCGACCCGGCCCGGCTGGCCACCACCGCCGAGCCCACCTCCGACGGCACGGGCTACCGGCTCAACGGGGTGAAGCTCTGGGCCACCAACGGCACGGTCGCCACCCTGCTGGTGGTGATGGCCCGGGTGCCGGCGGCGGAGGGGCGGCGGGGCGGCATCACCGCGTTCGTGGTGGAGGGCGACAGTGACGGCATCACCGTGGAGCGGCGCAACGCCTTCGTGGGGCTGCGCGGCCTGGAGAACAGCCTCACCCGGTTCCACGACGTCTTCGTACCGAAGGAGAACGTGATCGGCGGCGAGGGCAAGGGGCTGAAGATCGCCCTGACCACGCTGAACACCGGGCGGCTCTCACTGCCGGCGATGTGCGTCGGCGCCGGCAAGTGGGCGCTCAACGTGGCCCGGGAGTGGGCCGCCGACCGGGTCCAGTGGGGCCGGCCGGTCGGTGGGCACGAGGCGGTGGCGAAGAAGCTGTCCTTCATCGCCGCCACCACATACGGCATGGAGTCGATGCTCGACCTGTCCTGCCTGCTCGCCGACGACGACCGCAACGACATCCGGATCGAGGCGGCGCTGGTCAAGCTCTACGCCAGCGAGATGGCCTGGCGGATCGCCGACGAGCTGATCCAGATCCGGGGCGGGCGCGGCTACGAGACGGCCGACTCGCTGGCCGCCCGGGGCGAACGTCCGGCCGCGGTCGAGCAGCTCCTGCGCGACCTGCGAATCAACCGGATCTTCGAGGGCTCCACCGAGATCATGCACCTGCTGATCGCCCGGGAGGCGGTCGACGCGCACCTCTCGGTCGCCGGCGACATCATCGACCCGGACGCGGGGCTGGGCCGCAAGGCGAAGGCCGGCGCACGGGCCGGCGCCTTCTACGCGAGGTGGCTGCCCACGCTGGCCGTCGGCCGGGGCCAGGCGCCCGGGGCGTACCAGGAGTTCGGGCCGCTGGCCGGGCACCTGCGGCACGTCGAGCGGACCTCGCGCAAGCTGGCCCGCTCCACCTTCTACGCGATGTCCCGCTGGCAGGGGAAGATGGAGCGCAAGCAGGCGTTCCTCGGCCGGGTGGTGGACATCGGCGCCGAGCTGTTCGCGATGTCCGCGGTCTGCGTCCGGGCCTACGCCGAGCTGGCCGAGCACCCGGAGAACGTCGAGCTGGCCGACCTGTTCTGCCGCCAGGCCCGGCTGCGCGTCGACGAGCTGTTCACCGGCCTCTGGTCGAACACCGACTCGGTCGACGTGGCCGCCGCGAAACGGATCGTCGCCGGCCGGTACGCCTCGCTGGAGACCGGGGTGGTCACCCCGCCCGCCGACCTGCCCTGGGTGGCCCGGTGGCAGCCCGGCCCGTCCACCGCCGAGGACGTCCGCCGCCGCCTGTAAGGAAGGGTCCCCTGTCAACGCCTCCGGTAGAGGAGGGGACCCCTCTTAACAGCCACTCAACCGCGGGCGATCGCCCACGCGATCACCGCCGCCAGGATCAGGCCGTTGAGGGCGGCCAACACCAGGTACGCCGAAGGCGGGATCTTGCGACCCTTACGGACGAAACTCACCAGCACGCCCGCGTAGCCCAGCAGCAGCACGGCGACGACGATCAGGAAGTACAGCACCGGCACACCCTACCGGCCGGCCCGCAGCCCCAGCCTGCGCAGCTCCAGCGCGGCGAGCGCGTCGACGGTCTCGTCGTCGCCGCGCCGCCACGCCTCGGCCACGTCCGGCGCGATCCGGGTGAGCTTCGACAACGGCTGGCCGGCGAGCGCGCGCAGCGCCAACAGGTCCCGGCCGGCGGGCACGGTGGCCATCGCCTTCGCCGCGCCGGCCCGGCGCATCCAGCGCAGCCGCAGCGGCAGCCAGCCGAACAGCACCAGGCCGAGCGGGAACACCAGCACCGCGATGGTCAGCGCGAGCGCCAGCTGGCCGACCAGCTCCTGCTGGTCGCGGCCGGCCTCGGCGACCGCGCGGGCGGCGTCCGCGGCCCGGGTGAAGGGGGCGGTCAGCTCGTCGCCGACCAGCGGCACCCGGCCGACCTTGCCGCCGGCGTCGGCCAGGTTGTCGGCGAGTCCGCCGCCGGCCCCCTCCAGCTTCCGCCCGGGTACGGCGAGCTTCTCGACCAGGTCGTGCAGCCACAGCGCGAAGCGGATCGCCGCGTACACCCAGACGACCACGAGCAGATCGGTGAGGAACTGGCGGACGGCGGTCGGAAAACGGTCGGCGTAGATCTTCACGCCGGACAGCCTGCCACGGGGGGTGGGCATCGGCACAGGGCCGATCCGCGACTCAGGACGACCCTTCGCCGGCGTGGCTCACCGCGTCCGCCACGATGTGCGCGACGTGCTCGTCGACCAACGCGTACGCGATCTCCCGGCCGCGCCGCGAGCCGCGCACCACGCCGGCGCCGCGCAGCACCCGCAGGTGTTGGGAGACCAGCGGCTGGGGGGCGCCGAGCTTCTCCACCAACTCGTGTACGCACCGCTCGCCCTCGGCCAGCTCGCTCACGATCGCCAGCCGGATGGGGGCCGAGAGCGCGCGCAGCAGGTCACCCGCGCCCTCGAAGGCGTCGTACCCGTTCGTGCCGGTCACCCCGTAACGGTAACCAATGCCAGCTGCGCCGGCCGGCGCGGCCTCATCCCAGCAGCACCTCGTGCTCGGCCGGCTCGGCCACCGGGGCGGACGGGACCGTCCGGCTGCGTCGGCGCACCGCCCGGACGCCGGCCGCGCCGAGCGCCACCAGCAGGAACGAGCCGATCGCCACCAGCACCACCGAGGCGCCGGGCGCGGTGTCGGCGGTGGCCGCCACCCACACCCCCGCGCCGGCGGCGAACAGGCCCAGCGCCATCGCCGCCGTCATGGTGGACCGGAAGCCCCGGGTCACCTGCTGGGCGGTGGCCACCGGCACCACCATCAGGGCGCTGATCAGCAACACCCCGACCGCCCGCATGGCGATGGTCACCGTGACCGCGGTGCCCACCGCGATGAGCAGGTTCAGCGCCCGCACCGGCAGGCCGGAGACCCGGGCGTACTCCTCGTCGTGGCAGACCGCGAACAGCGCCGGGCGCAGCACCAGCATGGTCACCAGCAGCACCGCGCCGAGCACGCCGATGGTGACCAGGTCGGCCTGCGACGTCGTGGTCAGCGACCCGAACAGGTACGCGTTGAGCGACCCGCTGCTGGCGTCGGAGAGCCCGACCAGCATCACACCGCCGGCGATGCCCCCGTAGAAGAGCAGCGCCAGCGCCAGGTCCCCGGAGGTGCGCCCGTACGCGCGGACCAGCTCGATGACGACCGCGCCGAGCGTGGCCGCGAGCACCGCCACCAGCACGGGGGAGCGGTTCAGCAGCAGCCCCGCGCCGACGCCGGTGAGTGCCACGTGCCCGATGCCGTCGCCGATCAGCGCCAGCCGGCGCTGCACCAGGTAGATGCCGAGCGCCGGCGCGGCCAGCCCGATGACCAGCGCGCCGACCAGGGCGCGGAGCATGAAGTCGTACTGGAAGAGGTCCATCTCAGATGCCTGTCCAGAGCCCGGCGGGCTCCTCGTCGCAGTGCGGGTGCACGTGCTCGTGGTCCGGGTCGGCGTGGTGGCCGGCCGGCTCGGGCACCGCGCCGTCGTGGGCGATTCCGCCCTGGTGCACCACCACGGCCCGGCTGATCAGCGGGCGCAGCGGGCCCAGCTCGTGCGCGACCAGCAGCACCGTGCCCCCGCCGTCGCGGAACGCGCGCAGCGCCCCGGCGAACGCCTCCTGGCTGGCCGCGTCGACCCCGGCCGTCGGCTCGTCGAGCACCAGCAGCTCCGGCCCGCCGGCCAACGCGCGGGCGATCAGGGCGCGCTGCTGCTGGCCGCCGGAGAGCGTGGCCACCGGGTCACCGGCCCGGTCGGCCAGCCCGACCGCGCGCAGCGCCGCCGTGACCGCCTCCCGGTCGGCCCGCCCGGCCGGCCGGAACACGCCCCGGCGGGCCAGCCGCCCGGACGCCACCACCTCGCCGACCGTGGCCGGCACGCCGCCGCCCGCGCCGAGCCGCTGCGGGACGTACCCGATGCGGTGCCAGTGCCGGAAGCGGCGCTGCGGCGTGCCGAAGAGGGCGACCGACCCGGCGCCGAGCGGCACCAGGCCGAGCGCGGCGCGGACCAGGGTCGACTTGCCGGACCCGTTGGCGCCGAGCACGGCGACCACCTCGCCGGCGGTCACGGTCAGTGAGACGTCACGCAGGACCGGCCGGCCGTCGTAGCCGACCGTCGCGTGCGCGATCTCGATCACGGGTGGGGTCATGAGCAGTCCAGAGCGGTTCGCAGGGTCTGCAGGTTGGCCCGCATGGCGGAGAGGTAGTCGCCCTCGGCGGGCGGGCCCTCGATCGGGTCCAGGACCGCGGTCTTCGCCCCGACCTCCCGGGCGATCGTCTCGGCGACCTTCGGGCTGACCAGCGTCTCGAAGAAGATCGTACCGGCCTGGTGCTCCCGAGCCTCCTTCGCGACCTCGGCGAGCCGCTGCGGGGAGGGCTCCGACTCCGGGGTGAGGCCGCTGATGCCGATCTGCTCCAGCTTGTAGTGCTCGGCCAGGTAGCCGAAGGCGGTGTGGCTGGTCACGATCTCCCGGCGCTGGCAGGTGCGCAGGCCCTCGGCGTACGCGGTGTCCAGCGTCGTCAGCTCGGTGCGCAGCGCGCCGGCCCGCGCGGTGTAGTCGGCGGCGTGGTCCGGGTCGGCCCGGCCGAGGCGCTCGGCGAGCTTGTCGCCCACCGTGGCCAGCCGGGTCGGGTCGAGCCAGAGGTGCGGGTCCTTGCCGCCGCCCTCCTCCTCGTGACCGGCCTCGTCCTCGTGACCGGCCTCACCCTCGTGCTCGTGCCCGCCGGCGGCGGCGTCGAGCAGCGGGGCCACCCCGGCCACGTCGAAGGCCCGGTCGCCGCCGTTCTGCTCGACCGCCTCGTCCACCGCCGGCTGGAAGCCGGTGAGGTAGACGATCAGCTCGGCGTCGACCACCTGGCCCACCTGGCGCGGGTTCAGCTCCAGGTCGTGCGGCTCCGCGCCGGGCTTGGTCAGGTTGCTGACCGCGACCCGGTCGCCGCCGATCCGCTCGGCCAGGAACTGCAGCGGGTAGAACGCGGCCACCACGTCGACCTTGTCCGGGTCCTTCCCACCGCCGTCGCCGGTCGAGCAGGCGGCGAGACCGCCGACGGTGAGCAGGGCGGCGGTGGCGGTGGCGAGGGCACGGGGCGTGGCACGAACGGTCATGGGATCAACTGTCCGTGACAACGAAAATTATTGTCAAAAACGCATGATTGCATGTCACCGCAGGTCAGGCCGCACGGATCAGCCGACCATCAGCTTGGCCAGCGCGACCGCGATCAGCAGGGTCAGCATCAGCAGCCGGAGCACCCGGGTCGCCGGCGCCTGCACCGGCCAGGTGACCGTCATCAGCCAGACCAGGCCGGCGGCCAGCACCAGCAGCAGGACACCGCCGGCCGGCCCGGGCGCGAACAGGCCGACCAGCACCAGGACCAGCGCGGCGAGGAACACCGTCGTCGGGTTGAGCCGGGCCAACCGGGACAGCACGGGACTCTGCGTACGCTGCATGCCACAAACTCTACGAGGAGGAACGCCGTGCTGGTCACCAACCGGTTCGTGGTGGACGCCGAAACGGCGGACGAGTTCACCCGGGAGGCGCACGCGGCGCTCGCCGCACTCGCCGCCCGGCCCGGTTACCTGCGCGGTGACCTGCTGCGGGCGCTCGACGACCCGGCCCACTGGTGCCTGCTCACCGAGTGGGAGTCGGTCGGGGCGTACCGGCGGGCGCTGGGCGGGTTCGACGTCAAGGTCAGCGCCGTGCCGCTGCTCGCCCGATCGGTGGACGAGCCGTCGGCGTACGAGACGCTCGCCAGCGCCGCCCCGCAGGGCGAGATCGTCGTCGTCGCCAGTGATCGTGCCGCAGGTCCTTACCGCTGAGTCCCGGGGCACTACCCTGGCGCGTATGACCGCTCCCGGACCGGCCGCACCACCCCCGTCGCCCGTGCCGCCCGGCGCCCCGCCGGCGGACCCGGGCGTGCCCGCGCCGCCGCCCGGTCCCGGCGTCGCCCCGCCGTTCGCCGCCCCGCCCACCGAGGGCGGGCGGTCCCGGCTCTGGCTCGGCCTCGGGGTCGGCGCGCTGGCCGTGCTGCTCTGCTGCGGCGGAGGCGGCGCGGCCGTGGTCGGACTGGCCGTGAGCAACGTGCAGGCGGTCGGGGAGCAGGGTCGGGCCGTCACCGACGACTACTACCAGGCGCTGGTCGCGCGGGAGTGGTCCAAGGCGTACGACCAGCTCTGCGACGACGCCCGGCGGCGCGAGTCCCGGCCGGAGTTCGAGCAGCGGGTCGCCACCGAGCCGCAGATCTCCGGCTACAGGGTGGGCGACGTCGACACCGCCTCGCTGACCGTGCCGGTGGACGTGACGCTGGCCGGCGGCCGGCGGGAGGCGCAGACCGTCACGCTGGCGCCCGACCGGCAGACCGGTGGCATGGAGGTCTGCGGGGTGAGCTGAGGCGCTCCCCGGTATTCTGCTGGGCCCGGGACCGACGCGGTCGTACCGTTGTCCCGAACAGCCCGGTTCCATCCATCTCAACCGCGCCGACCGCCAGCCGGCGTAGGAGGAAACATGCCAGCCGACCGTATCGACGCCGTCGTCAGCCTCGCCAAGCGCCGGGGCTTCGTCTTCCCCTCCAGCGAGATCTACGGGGGCACCCGGTCGGCCTGGGACTACGGTCCGCTCGGCGTCGAGCTGAAGGAGAACGTCCGCCGGCAGTGGTGGCGGACCATGGTCCAGCAGCGCGACGACGTCGTCGGCCTCGACTCGGCGGTCATCCTGGCCCGCAAGGTCTGGGAGGCCAGCGGCCACATCGCCGAGTTCGTCGACCCGCTCACCGAGTGCCAGTCCTGCCACAAGCGGTTCCGGGCCGACCACCTGGAAGAGGCGTACGAGGCCAAGCACGGCAAGCCGCTGACCTCGCTGACGGAGCTGAACTGCCCCAACTGCGGCAACAAGGGCACCTTCACCGAGCCGAAGATGTTCAACGGCCTGATGAAGACCTACCTGGGCCCGGTGGAGAGCGACGAGGGCCTGCACTACCTGCGCCCGGAGACCGCCCAGGGCATCTTCGTCAACTACAAGAACGTGGAGACGGTCGCCCGCAAGAAGCCGCCGTTCGGCATCGCGCAGACCGGCAAGTCGTTCCGCAACGAGATCACCCCGGGCAACTTCATCTTCCGGACCCGCGAGTTCGAGCAGATGGAGATGGAGTTCTTCGTCGAGCCGGGCACCGACGAGCAGTGGCACGAGTACTGGCTCCAGGAGCGCTGGAACTGGTACCTCGACCTGGGCCTGTCCGAGGAGAACCTGCGCTTCTACGAGCACCCCAAGGAGAAGCTCTCCCACTACTCGAAGCGCACCGTCGACATCGAGTACAAGTTCCGGTTCGGCGGCACCGAGTTCGCCGAGCTGGAGGGCATCGCCAACCGCACCGACTTCGACCTGTCCACGCACAGCAAGCACTCCGGCGTCGACCTGTCGTACTTCGACCAGGGCAAGGGCGAGCGCTGGATGCCGTACGTGATCGAGCCGGCCGCCGGCCTCACCCGCGCGGTGCTGGCGTTCCTGCTGGAGGCGTACGACGAGGACGAGGCGCCGAACACCAAGGGCGGCGTGGACAAGCGCACCGTGATGCGCTTCGACCCGCGGCTGGCCCCGGTCAAGGTCGCGGTGCTGCCGCTGTCGCGCAACGAGGCGCTCTCGCCCAAGGCCAAGCAGCTCGCCACCGACCTGCGCAAGCGCTGGGTGGTCGAGTTCGACGACTCGCAGGCGATCGGCCGTCGCTACCGCCGGCAGGACGAGATCGGCACGCCGTTCTGCGTCACGGTCGACTTCGACACGCTCGACGACAACGCCGTGACGGTGCGGAACCGGGACACCATGGCGCAGGAGCGCGTCGCGCTGGACCAGGTCGAGCGCTACCTGATCGAGCGCCTCCCCGGCTGCTGAGCTGTGTAAGGAAGGGCCCCTTCTTAACGCCTGGCGTAGAGAAGGGGCCCCTTCTTAACACCCGTCATCCGGGGGAGATCGGCTCCGCCCGTACGCCGGTCACGGTCCCCAGTGCCGTGCCTCGTACGCGTCCTCCACCATGCGTCGCCCGCGGCCCGGCTCCCTGCGGATCTGCGCCGGGGTGAAGTGCAGGATGAGCACCCCGTGCCGGCTCAGCTCGTTGTGCCGGTCCAGCGTCCGCGTCCAGTCGGTCGGGCTGAGGTGGTACTCCCGCGAGTCGACCTCCAACGCCAGCGCGCCGTCGGCGAGGTAGCCGTCCGGCGTCGGCAGCCGGGAGCCGTCGGCCGCCGACAGTCGCGGGTTCCACAGGATCTCGGCGAGCACGCCGCTGCTGCTCAGGCACTCCCGCAGCTCGGTCTCCGGCGCCGAGCGGACCCCGTCGGTGATCTCTGCGAACGCCTTCCGGATCAGCGCGGTGCGGCTACGCCTGGCTCGCCGGATCTCCCGGTCCAGGCTGGCCAGGTCGGTGAAGCCGCGCTGGACGGCTTCGGCCACGGTCGCCCGTACCGGCCGCAGCTGGCGCAGGTCGCGGGCCGCGTCCACCACCGCGCGCGCCGGCGAGCACACCGGATACAGCGCGGTCCGCCGGGCCTGCGGATCAAGCCCCAGGGCGCGCGCGATCACCGCGTGACCGGCCGAGCGGCGCCGCACGTGGTGCGGCAGGATCAGGTGTACGTCAGTGGTGCGCGGGCTGTGCCGGAAGCCGTACCAGATCAGGGCCGCCAGACCGGTCAGCTGTGCGTCGCCGCCCGCGTAGAGCGCTGCCGAGATGCGTCGTTGCTCGTCGGTGAGGGTGCCGGTGACGAGCGCGTACGTGGCCGGCAGAACGCGCTGCCACAGGCCGCGCCGGGTCTGCCGGTACAGGTACATGTCGTCGAATCCGACGCCGAGAAGCTGCGTCCGCGTGACGATCTGCTGCTGGCGTTCCGCCAGGTCGCTGAGTTCGGGTGGCTGTTCGGGCATACCCGGCAGCGTGCGGGTCCGCCCGATCCGTGTCCTGCCCCTGCGCCCGACCTGTGGACAGCCGTCGTCGTTGTGGAGGACCGTCTGCTGGCGGGCCGACTGTGATATGGGCCCTGTTAAGAAGGGGCCCCTGCTCTACCGGAGACGTTAACAGGGGGCCCCTCCTTACACTTGTCCGGTGGATGCGCTGAAGATCGGGCCGCACGAGGTGTGGCCCCCGGTGGTGCTCGCGCCGATGGCCGGGATCACCAACGTCGGTTTCCGACGGCTCTGCCGGGAGCAGGGCGGCGGCATCTACGTCTGCGAGATGATCACCACCCGGGCGCTGGTCGAGCGGAACCCGAAGACGCTGCGGATGATCGCGTTCGGCGCCGAGGAGCGGCCGCGCAGCCTCCAGCTCTACGGCACCGACCCGGAGATCACCGCCGCCGCGGTGCGGATCGTGGTCGAGCGCGACCTCGCCGACCACATCGACCTCAACTTCGGCTGCCCGGTCCCCAAGGTCACCCGCCGGGGCGGCGGGTCCGCCCTGCCGTGGCGGCGCCGGCTCTTCGCCCGGCTGGTCAGGGCCGCGGTGGCCGCCGCGTCGCCCGCCGGGGTGCCAGTCACGGTCAAGATGCGCAAGGGCATCGACGACGACCACCTGACGTACGTCGAGGCCGGGCTGGCCGCCCAGGACGCGGGTGTCGCCGCGGTCGCCCTGCACGGGCGTACGGCCGCGCAGCGCTACTCCGGCACCGCGGACTGGGACGCCATCGCCACGCTCAAGGCGGCGCTCGACGTGCCGGTGCTCGGCAACGGCGACATCTGGGAAGCCGACGACGCGCTGCGGATGGTCGCCCACACCGGCGTGGACGGCGTGGTGGTCGGGCGCGGCTGCCTGGGCCGGCCGTGGCTCTTCGCCGACCTGGAGGCCGCCTTCGACGGTCGCGCCGAGCGGCGGCTGCCCTCGCTGGGCGAGGTGGCGCTGACCATGCGCCGGCACGCCGAGCTGCTGGTGGACCAGTTCGTCGCCGGCGCCCGGAACCCGGCCCGGGGCGAGCGGGACGGCTGCACCGACTTCCGCAAGCACGTGGCCTGGTATCTGAAGGGCTTCCCGATCGGCAGCGAGCTGCGTCGGTCGCTCGCCATGATCGAGAGTCTGGCGCAGCTCGACGACCTGCTCGGCAAGCTCGACCCGGCGGTGCCGTTCCCGGTGGAGAACCTCGGGCAGCCGCGCGGCCGTACCAACTCCCCGGGCAAGGTGTTCCTGCCCGACGGTTGGCTGGCAAGCCGCGACGACGACACCCCGCCGGACGGCGCCGAGCTGGACGACTCCGGCGGCTGACCCCGGACACGCCGAAGGGCCCGACCCCCCACGGGGTCGGGCCCTTCGTCATGCGGTCAGGAGCTGTAGCCGCGGCTGGCGATCCAGTGCGCCAGGGCGTCCACGTCCATGCGGTAGGAGGCCTGGTCCGGGTTCGCCGAGTCGGCGATCGTCACGACCTTCCCGCCGTCGCGGTAGCCCACCACGCTGATGTAGTGGCCACCCTCGAAGGAGTGGGTGGTGCCGTCGGTGTCGGTCGCGGTGCCGGCGATGTTCGCCACCACGGCCCGGCCGTCGTCCACCGCGCGCACGATGTCGGCGCGCAGCTTGTCGGTCTTCTCGCCGGCCTTGTCCACGGGGATCTCGGTGGACTTGTAGACGTCCTTGCCGGTCTCCTTGTTCAGCACCGGGGTGATGTCGTTGATGGAGTTGGTGCCGTTCTCGGTGGTGCCCATCTCCTTGGCCATCGCGTCCACGTCGATGTTCTTGCCCTGCACGCTGAGCGCGTTGCGGGCGGCGGCGGGGCCGCAGAAGTAGAAGTTGGGCTGGGCCTCGTAGCGCACGCCCAGCTCCCGCTCACCGTGACCGTGGCGGTCGGTCTGCACCTGCGCGGCGCGCTCGGCCGGGGTGGCCTGGGCGGCGATCGCGGGGCCGGCGATGCCACCGGCGGTGGCGGCGATGCCGGCGACGGTCAGGGCGGTCTTGCGCAGCAGAGTGGTAGCCATGATCAGTTGCCTCTCTGTCGGGGGTACGCGGCGATGGGGGATGCCGCGAAGAAAGATCAGGTGGCTCGCTCGGGCGGCGGGGTGGCCTGCTCCGGCGGCTCGGGGATGTAACGACCGGGGCCCGGGGTCATTCCCGGGGGCGCTACCCGGCGGTGGGCCGACCCGGCAGGCGCTGTCGGCCTGCTCGGCGGCTCCGGGGATGTAACGACCGGCCTTCCGGCCTGATTCCCGGCCCGCTGGGCGGGCGGTCGGCGGTGCGGCGCGGTCTGCCATGTACAACGCCGCGCCCCCACCCCCGATTCCACCCCACCGGTGACCCCGACCACCCGGAAACCGGACAACCACCCCACCACGGCAGCCCGCCCGCTCTCACCGCCCCCGGCCCCCGCACGGCCGCCCCTCGCCACCTCGTTGATCAAGGGGTTTGCGTCGTGCACCGGCCTCAGTCGGACGCAAACTCCTTGATCAACGAAGTGATGGAGGGGAGTGCGGCGCCTTGCTGCGTGTTTCGGCGCTGGCGGGGTCAGCTCGGGAGATCTTGGTACGTCCGCGCCCCTCCGGGGACCGTGTCGTACCAAGATCTTTGACGGCGTGGGCGTTTTGGGCGGTCTGGCCGGTCTTGGCGTACTGCGGTCGGGCGGGCATGGGCGGGCGCGGAAGCCCAGGAAGGAGGACGCCGGCCGGCGCGGGGAGCTGCGGCCGTGCCGAGCACCTGCGGACCGTGACGGCCCCGCAGGTGCTCGTGTCGGTGGGGGTGCCCGATCCCGTTCCTGGCCGGGATGGGTGCGGCGATCATGAAGTTGGCGGCGGTTCGTGTCCGGTTTGTCGCCGTCAACTTCATGATCGACGGGGTTGGGGGTCGGTGGGTCAGGGGGTGATGGGGGTGGGCTGGGTGGGGATGTGGGGCGGGGTGGGGGGCCAGGGGATGTCGGGGGAGGGGTGGAAGGTGATGCCGGCGGTGGCCCAGCGCGGGCCGTGGGCGGCGAGCCGGCCGCGGAACCGGGACCAGTCGTGCGTCTCGCGCGGTGACCAGCCCAGCTCGGCGACGGCGGGCAGACGTGGGAAGGCCATGTACTCGATCTCGGCCAGCGTGGTGACCGATTCGGTCCAGAGCGGGGCCTCCACCCCCAGCACCGCCTCGGCCGGCACGCCACGCACGTGGGTGCCCGGATCCCAGTCGTACGCGCGTCGCACGTCGATGAGGCCGGCCCAGTCGTGCCCGATCGGGGTGTCCGGGGCGTACTTCATGTCCAGGTAGGCGTGGTTGCCGGGGGAGAGGATGAGCCGGGCGCCCCGGCGTACCGCGGCCGCCGTCGCCGGGTCGTCGCCGTTCGTGCCCCACCACTGCAGGACGCGCCCGTCGACGTGCTCCGCCGGGGCGAGCTGGTGCCAGCCGACGACCGTCTTCCCGGTGGCCGCGACCAGTTCCTGCGCCCGTGCGACGAAGGCGCGGTAGCTCTCCGCGGGCACCTTGAACGCCTCGTCGCCGCCGAGGTGAAACCAGGGCCCGGGGGTCAGCGCGGCCACCTCGCCGACCACGTCGGCGACGAAGGCGTACGTCCGCTCGTCGGCCGGGTCGACGTAGCTGAACCCGACCTCGGTGCCGGTGTACGGCGGCGGCGCGGTCTTGTCGGGGGCCAGCTCGGGGTAGGCGACCAGCGCCGCGTTGGTGTGGCCCGGCAGGTCGATCTCGGGCACCACGGTCACGTGCCGGCGGGCCGCGTACGCGACGATCCGCCGGTAGTCGTCCCGGGTGTACCAGCCGCCCGGGCCGCCGCCGACCTCGGTGGCGCCGCCGACCTCGGTGAGCCGGGGCCACGAGTCGACGGCGATCCGCCAGCCCTGGTCGTCGGTGAGGTGCAGGTGCAGGTGGTTGAGCTTGTACCGGGCCAGGTGGTCGATCACCCGCAGCACGTCCTGGACGCCGAAGAAGTGCCGGGCGACGTCGAGCATCACGCCCCGGTAGGGGAAGCGCGGCCGGTCGACGATCGTGCCGCCGGGCACCACCCAGCGCTCGGTGACCGGGGTGGCGCTCTCGACCGCCGAGGGCAGGAGCTGCCGCAGCGTCTGTGCGCCGTGGAACAGGCCGGCCGGACCGGCGGCGGTGATCCGGACGCCGGTGGTGGTGACGTCGAGGCGGTATCCCTCGGCCCCGAGTTCGGCGATCGCCGGGTCGTCGGCCCGCGCGGCGCCGCCCAGGGCGGTGTCGGCCGGGGACAGGGTGAGCGTCAACCGGCCCTCGGTCGCCTCCGCCGTGTCGGTCACCGGCAGCGGGAAGCCGGTGGCCGGGCGCAGCCAGCCGGCGAGCTGGTCGGCCACGTCGCGGCCGGCGGGATCGACGCGCAGTGCCGCGTCCGGGGTGAGGGCGTAGTCGCCGGCCGGGTCGGGGAGCACCCGCTCGGGGGCGGGCACCACCGCGTCCAGGCGGACCGGCGCGGGCGGGGCGAGCAGGCCGGCGGCCCGGTCGGCGGCGACGCGGGCCAGCTCGGCGGCGGTCGGCGACAGCTCGGGGAGGTGGTCGGCCGGCGGGCGGGCGACGGACGGGAGTTCGGTCGGCTGCGGCCCGTTCTCGGGGGCGGCGGGGATGGTCGGCACGGCGACGGCTCCGAGGGTGTATTTGCGCGGGATATGGCAAAGGTCAGGTTCGGCGATATCCAGTGCCGTCAAGAGTACGAGGGGAATCGGAATTGCGTGTTCCTGCGCGTGGAAGCGTTCCCAAAAACCGGTACGGACGCGGGCAGTGGTGACCGTTGTGCCGATTGTCACCGAACGGTCCCAGGCCTCGCGAAGTTCGCTTAACCTTCGCCCACCGATCGCTGACGAGCCGGGATTACCGGTGGTCGCTCCCGGGGTATGTCCGAACTGAACCTTCGTTAAGTGTCAATGGCGCGCGTGGGAGGCTCTGGTGGCAGCGCAAGAGACGGTCGAGCACAAGTACGTCTACGACTTCGCCGAGGGCAACAAGGACCTCAAGGACCTGCTCGGTGGCAAGGGTGCCAACCTGGCCGAGATGACCAACCTCGGTCTGCCGGTCCCGCCCGGCTTCACCATCACCACCGAGGCCTGCAAGGCGTACCTGACGACCGGCCGTGAGCCGGACGGCCTGGCCGGTCAGATCGAGGCCCACCTGGAGTCGCTGGAGCGCGAGATGGGCCGCCGCCTGGGCGACCCGGACGACCCGCTGCTCGTCTCCGTACGCTCCGGCGCGAAGTTCTCCATGCCCGGCATGATGGAGACCGTCCTCAACGTCGGCCTCAACGACCGCAGCGTGGTCGGCCTGAGCAACCAGGCGGGTGGGAACGACAGGTTCGCCTGGGACTCCTACCGCCGCCTGATCCAGATGTTCGGCAAGACCGTCTGCGAGGTGCCGGGCGAGGAGTTCGAGCACGCGCTCGACGAGGCCAAGCGCGCCAAGGGCACGCAGAACGACCTCGACCTGGACGCCGACGACCTGCGCGGGCTGGTCGACGCGTACAAGCAGATCTTCGCAAAGCACACCGGTCGCGAGTTCCCGCAGGAGCCGCGGGAGCAGCTCGACCTGGCCATCCGCGCGGTCTTCGACTCGTGGAACGCGGAGCGGGCGATCCTCTACCGCCGCCAGGAGCGGATCCCGGCCGACCTGGGCACCGCGGTCAACGTGGTGAGCATGGTCTTCGGCAACCTCGGGCCCGACTCCGGCACCGGCGTCGCGTTCACCCGCGACCCGGGCAGCGGCGCGCAGGGCATCTACGGCGACTACCTGGCCAACGCCCAGGGCGAGGACGTGGTGGCCGGCATCCGCAACACGGTGCCGTTGCAGGAGCTGGAGCAGCTCGACAAGACCTCCTACGACCAGCTGCTCGGCATCATGGCCCGGCTGGAGGAGCACTACAAGGACCTCTGCGACATCGAGTTCACCATCGAGCGCGGCAAGCTCTGGATGCTGCAGACCCGGGTCGGCAAGCGCACCGCCGCCGCCGCGTTCGTCATCGCCGGCCAGCTCGTCGACGAGGGCCTGATCGACCTGGACGAGGCGCTGCACCGGGTCAACGGCGCGCAGCTCGCCCAGCTGATGTTCCCGCGCTTCCAGCTCGACCACGAGTTCCAGCCGGTGGCCAAGGGCATCGGCGCGTCCCCGGGCGCCGCGTCCGGCAGGGTGGTCTTCACCTCGGCCCGCGCCGTCGAGCTGGCCGCCGAGGGGGAGTCGGTGATCCTGGTCCGCCGGGAGACCAACCCGGACGACCTCAACGGCATGATCGCGGCCAAGGGCATCCTCACCTCGCGCGGCGGCAAGACCAGCCACGCCGCCGTGGTGGCCCGGGGCATGGGCAAGACCTGCGTCTCCGGCGCCGACGAGCTGGAGGTGAACATCCCGGCGAAGACGTTCACCGTCGGCGGGCACACCGTCGGCGAGGGCGACGTCGTCTCCATCGACGGCACCACCGGCAAGGTCTACCTCGGCGAGGTGCCGGTCATGCCGTCGGAGGTGGTCCAGTACTTCGAGGGCGAACTCGACCCGGCGACCACCGACGATCCGCTGGTCCGGGCCGTACACCGGATCATGACGCACGCGGACGCGGCGCGGCGGCTGCGGGTCCGCACGAACGCCGACACCGGCGCGGACGCGGCCCGGGCCCGGCGCTTTGGCGCCGAGGGCATCGGCCTGTGCCGCACCGAGCATATGTTCCTCGGCGACCGCCGGGAGCTGGTCGAGCGCCTCATCCTGGCCAGCGGTGAGCAGGAGCGGGAGGACGCGCTCGCCGCGCTGCTGCCGTTGCAGCGGGCCGACTTCGTCGAGATCTTCCGGGAGATGGACGGCCTGCCCGTCACCGTGCGGCTGATCGACCCGCCGCTGCACGAGTTCCTGCCCCCGCTGGAGCAGCTCGCGGTCAACGTCGCGGTCGCGCAGGAACGCGGCGAGGACGTGGCGAAGGAGGAGGCGCTGCTCTCCGCCGTCCGGCGGATGCACGAGGAGAACCCGATGCTGGGCCTGCGCGGCGTGCGGCTCGGCCTGGTCATCCCGGGCCTGTTCGCCATGCAGGTGCGCGCGATCGCCGAGGCCGCCGTCGCGGTCGTCCGGGACGGCGGCCGGGCCTGCCCGGAGATCATGGTGCCGCTGGTCGGCGCGGTGCAGGAGCTGGAGACGGTACGCGCCGAGGCCGAGAAGATCATCGCCGAGGTGGTCGGGGACAGCGGCGTCGAGGTGCTGATCGGCACGATGATCGAGGTGCCCCGGGCCGCGCTGACCGCCGGCCAGATCGCCGAGGCCGCCGAGTTCTTCTCCTTCGGCACCAACGACCTGACCCAGATGGGCTGGGGCTTCTCCCGCGACGACGTGGAGGGCGCGTTCTTCTGGCGCTACCTCGAGCTGGGCATCTTCGGCATCTCGCCGTTCGAGTCGATCGACACCGACGGTGTCGGCCGGCTGGTCCGGATCGCCGCCGAGGAGGGCCGGGCGGCGCGCCCCGGGCTGAAGCTGGGCGTCTGCGGCGAGCACGGCGGCGACCCGGAGTCGGTGCACTTCTTCCACTCCGTCGGGCTGGACTACGTCTCCTGCTCGCCGTTCCGGGTGCCGGTGGCCCGGCTGGAGGCCGGTCGCGCGGCCATCAGCACCACCGGCTCCGACTCCCGCTGAACGCCGCCGGGCGGGCCGTCGCCGACCTGCGGCGGCCCCGCCTGGCGCGCCATCGCGGCCACCCCGGCGTAACCTGAGCTTCCGCCACGTGTCGATCAGGAGGGGTGTCCGCATGAGCGCCGTCTGGGAGAACCTGACCGTCGACGCCCGGGACCCGTCCCGGCTCGCCCGCTGGTGGGCGGAGGCGCTCGGCTACCAGGTGACCGTCGACAAGCCGGACGAGGTAGAGATCCGCCGGACCCCCGACTCGCTGCCCGGGATCGTCTTCGTCCCGGTGGCCGGGCCGAAGGCGGGCAAGAACCGGCTGCACATCGACCTGCGCCCGGCCGACCAGGAGGCCGAGGTGGAACGGCTGGTCGACATGGGCGCGCGGCACGTCGACATCGGGCAGGGCGAGGTGGAGTGGACGGTGCTGGCCGACCCGGAGGGCAACGAGTTCTGCGTCTTGCGCCCGCGAAACGACGTTGCACGCTGACGACGCGGAGCGGCTGGTCGTCGAGGCGCCGAAGGACACCGGCTACGGGCGTTCGCCGTTCGAGCGGGACCGGGCCCGGGTGCTGCACTCGGCGGCGTTCCGTCGCCTCGCCGCGAAGACCCAGGTGCACGCCGCCGGCACCGACGACTTCCTGCGGACCCGGCTGACCCACTCGCTGGAGGTCGCGCAGATCGCCCGGGAGATGGGCGCCCGGCTCGGCTGCGACCCCGACGTGGTGGACACCGCCGGGTTGGCGCACGACCTGGGGCACCCGCCGTTCGGGCACAACGGCGAGTACGCGCTGGACGAGCTGGCCGCCGCCGGCGGCGGCTTCGAGGGCAACGCGCAGACGCTGCGGGTGCTGACCCGGCTCGAGGCGAAGGTGCTGGCCCCGGACGGGCGCTCGGTCGGGCTGAACCTGACCCGGGCCGCGCTGGACGCGGTCGGCAAGTATCCGTGGCCGCGCCGGCCCGGCGAGCGCAAGTTCGGCGTGTACGCCGACGACCGGCCGGTCTTCGACTGGCTGCGCGCCGGCTCCCCGCCCGGCGACCGTCGCTGCCTGGAGGCCCAGGTGATGGACTGGGCCGACGACGTGGCGTACTCGGTGCACGACGTCGAGGACGGCATCCACGGCGGGTACGTCGACCTGCGCCCGCTGCTGGCCGACCCGGACGAGCGGCGGGCGCTCTGCGCCGACGTGGCGGCCACGTACTCCGGGGAGGCGCCGGAGGACCTGGGTGAGGTGCTGGGCGGCCTGCTCGCCGATCCGGTGCTCGCCCCGCTCGCCGCGTACGACGGCAGTCACCGGGCCCTCGCCGCGCTGAAGGCCACCACCAGCGTGCTCACCGGCCGCTTCGTGTCGACCGTGGTGGCCGCCACCGAGGAACGCCACGGTCCCGGCCCGCACCGCCGCTACGCGGCCGACCTGGTGGTGCCGCGCCGCATCCGGGCGCAGTGTGCGCTGCTCAAGGGCATCGCCCTGCGCTACGTGATGCGTCGTCCCGGCGCCCTGGGTCGCTACACCCGGCAGCGGGAGCTGCTCGCCGAGCTGGTCGCCGTGCTGCTCGACCGGGCTCCGGACGCGCTCGACCCGGTCTTCGCCCCGCTCTGGCGCGAGGCCCCGGACGACGCGGCGCGGCTGCGGGTGGTGGTCGACCAGGTCGCCTCGCTCACCGATCCGGCCGCGCTGGCCTGGCACGCCCGGCTGGTGTCGGCGGGCTGACCGCACCGCCCCGGGCGCGGACGAGAAGTTAGGGTAGCCTAAGCGGCATGACGGAACGCCCGAAGACGCTCACCGCCGCCACGGTCGTCCGGACCTCGCGGCCCACCCCGCACCTGATCCGCCTCGTGCTGGGCGGCGGCGAGCTGACCGGCCTGCCGGTGGGGGCGTACACCGACCACTACGTGAAGTTCGTCTTCCCGCCGGCCGGGGTGACCTACCCGCACCCGGTCGACATGGCCACCATCCGGCGCGACTTCCCGGTCGAGCAGTGGCCGCGACTGCGCGCGTACACGGTGCGGGCCTGGGACGCGGCCGCCGGCGAGCTGACCGTGGACGTGGTCCACCACGGCGACGAGGGGCTGGCCGGCCCGTGGGCGGCCGCGCTGCGCCCCGGTGACCGGGTGCTCTTCGCCGGGCCCGGCGGCGCGTACGCGCCGGACCCGGCGGCCGACTGGCACCTGCTGGCCGGGGACGAGAGCGCGCTCCCGGCGATCGCCGCCGCCCTGGAGCGGCTGCCGGCCGGCGCGCCGGCCAAGGTGTACGTCGAGGTGGACGGCCCGGCCGACGAGCTGCCCCTGGTCAGCGCCGCCGCGGTCGAGCTGCGGTGGCTGCACCGCGCCGGCCGTCCGTTCGGCGCGCCGCTGGTCGAGGCGCTGCGAGCGTTGGAGTTCCCGCCCGGCCGGGTGCACGCGTTCGTGCACGGGGAGGCCGGCGCGGTCAAGGAGCTGCGCCGGCTGCTGCGGGTCGAGCGGGGCGTGCCCCGGGGGGACCTGTCCATCTCCGGCTACTGGCGGCGCGGCATGGACGACGAGGGCTGGCGCTCGACCAAGCCGGCCTGGAACGCCGAGGTCGAGGCCGAGGAGGCCGCCGCCGTCTGACCCAGGCGGCGGACCTGGGGTTTTCGGCCCGGCCGGGGCGCCGGTCCGCCCAGGATGGTGCCATGGCGGAACAGGTGGGGGAGCGGCCCGCGACGCAACCGGCCGACCGGGTGGTGCTCGGGTTCGGGGTGGCCGGTGTGCTGGCCGTGGTGCTCTGGGGCGTGTTCGCCCGCGGCTCGTTGGCCCGCTTCGGCGAGGCCGGGTTGAACTGGACGATCGACACCTTCGGCTGGTTCTTCGTGGTCGCCGCCGACGCGTTCCTGGTGCTGGCCGTGGTCGTCGCCGCCTCCCGGTTCGGTCGGATCCGCCTCGGGGCCGACGACGAGGAGCCGGAGTTCACCGGGCTGGCCTGGATCGCCATGATGTTCAGCGCCGGCATGGGCATCGGCCTGGTCTTCTTCGCCGTCGCCGAGCCGATCCAGCACTACGCGGCGCCGCCGCCCGCCTCCGGCGTCGAACCGCAGACCGGCGCCGCCGCGGCCACGGCCATGCAGTACACGCTGTTCCACTGGACGCTGCACCCGTGGGGCATCTACGCGATCGCGGCGCTCGCGCTGGCGTACTCGACGTTCCGCAAGGGGCGGGGCAACCGGATCTCGTCGGCGTTCGCGCCGCTGCTGGGGGCCCGCACGGACGGCGTGCTCGGCCGGGCGATCGACCTGCTGGCGGTCTTCGCCACGGTGTTCGGCTCGGCGACCAGCCTCGGGCTGGGCGCGCTCCAGGTGGCGGCCGGTCTGGACCTGGTGGCCGGCGTGGCGGACAGCCGGGCCGTCGAGTTGGTGATCATCGGCGCCCTGACGCTGGCGTTCGTGATCTCCGCGTTCTCCGGACTGCACCGTGGGGTGAAGTGGCTGTCCACGACCAACGTGCTGATCGCGGTCCTGCTGATGCTGTTCGTCTTCGTGGTCGGCCCGACCGTCTACACCCTGGAGGTGCTGCCGGCCGCGGTCGGCGACTACCTGAGCGGCCTGGTGCGGATGTCGACCCGCACCGGCGCGTTCTCCGACCCGGCCTGGCTGGGCTCGTGGACGATCTTCTACTGGGCGTGGTGGATCTCCTGGGCGCCGTTCGTCGGCACCTTCATCGCCCGCATCTCGCGCGGGCGTACGGTCCGGCAGTTCCTGATCGGGGTGCTGCTGGTGCCCAGCGGCGCGAGCGCGGTGTGGTTCGCGGTGCTGGGTGGGACCGCGCTACGGACCCAGGCCACCGGCACCCGGGACCTGGTGGCCGACGTGGGCGCCGGCTCCGAGCAGGCGCTGTTCGGGCTGCTGGACGCGTTGCCGCTGGCCACGCTGACCAGCGTGCTCGCCATGCTGCTGATCGCGCTCTACTTCGTCACCAGCGCCGACTCCGCCTCCCTGGTGCTCGGGTCGTTGAGTTCGCGGGGCGCGCTGCGGCCGCACCGTGGCGTGGTGGTGCTCTGGGGCGTCCTCATCGGCGCGGTCGCCGCCGCGTTGCTGCTGGCCGGCGGTCTGGCCGCGTTGCAGCAGGCCACCATCCTGGTCGCGTTGCCGTTCGTGGTGGTGATGCTCGGCCTGGCGGTGTCCATGGTCCGGGAGATGGCCGCTGATCCGGCGCTGCGCGGCGGGGCCCGACCCCGGCGCTCCGGACTGGCCGCCGCGGTCCGGGCCGCCCGGTCGTACGAGGAGGAGGACCCGCCGCCGGTCACCCGGTGGTTGCACCGCCCGCGCCGCTGAGCGGGTGTACCTCAAGTTGTAGTAGGGGTGCTACATTCCGGTGCATGACTGCGGTCGAACTCCCGGGGGCTGTCGCGGCTCCCCGACCTCCCGACGAGGACCTCGTCCTCGACGTCCGCGACCTGCGCATGCGCTACGGCGCCGTCGACGTGCTGCACGGCGTGGATCTCACCGCCCGGCGGGGCGAGGTGGTCGCCCTGCTCGGGCCGAACGGCGCCGGCAAGACCACCACCATCGAGATCCTCGAAGGCTTCCGGCTGCCGTCGGCCGGCACGGTCCGGGTGCTCGGTGTCGACCCGGCCCGCGGCGACGAACGGTGGCGCGCCCGGCTCGGCGTGGTGCTCCAGTCCTGGCGTGACCACGGCAAGTGGCGGGTGCGGGACCTGCTGGCCCACCTCGGCGACTTCTACGCGCCGTACGCCACCGACCGGATCCCGCGCCCGTGGCCGGTCGACGACCTGCTGGCGACCGTGGGGCTGACCGCGCACGCCGGCAGCCGGGTGGCCCGGCTCTCCGGGGGGCAACGCCGCCGGCTCGACGTGGCGGTCGGCATCGTGGGCCGGCCGGAGCTGCTGTTCCTGGATGAGCCGACGGTCGGCTTCGACCCGGCCGCCCGACGCGAGTTCCACGAGCTGGTGCACCGTCTCGCCGACCTGGACGAGACCACCATCGTGCTGACCACCCACGATCTGGCCGAGGCGGAGAAGCTGGCCGACCGGATCCTCATCCTGGCCGGTGGCCGGATCATCGCCGACGGCTCGCCGGACCAGCTGGCCCGGCGCGTCGCCGGGGACGCCGAGGTCCGCTGGACCCGCGACGGCGAGCGCTACGTGCACGCCACCGCCGACGCCACCGCCTTCCTGCGCGACCTGCTCCGCGAGCACGGCGACCGGGTGCGGGAGCTGGAGGTGCGCCGGGCGAGCCTGGAGGACGCGTACCTGACGCTGGTGCACGAGGAGGAGACCGGGATCCGCACCGGCCGGGCCGAGCGGGTGTGGCAGCAGGAGGAGAACCGATGAACCCGACCACCGCCGCGCTGCGCGCCGGGCTGCGGCGCGGCCTGATCGAGCTGCGCACCACGTTCACCAACGGCCAGGACCTGTGGAACTACTTCTTCCCCACCGCGGTCCTGCTGGTCGCCATGTTCTTCATGCGCGGCTCGACAGTGCCCGGCACCGACTTCTCGCTCGGCGCCCGGACGCTGCCCAGCGCCCTGGGTATGGGCCTGCTCTTCGGCGGCCTGCTCGGGCTGGCCCAGCAGCTCATCGTCGACCGGGAGGACGGCACGCTGCTGCGCGCCAAGGCGATCCCGAACGGGATGCTCGGCTACCTGGTCGGCAAGCTCGTGCTGATCTCGGCGATCTCACTGATCGGCCTCGTCATCCAGCTCGTACCCGGACTGTTCTTCCTGGATGGGCTGCGGCTCGGCGACCCGGGCGCGTGGCTGACCCTGGCCTGGGTGGTGCCGCTCGGGCTGGTGGCCACGCTGCCGCTCGGCGCGGTGATCGGCTCGCTGATCGAGAACCCGCGCAACATGGGCCTGGTGGTCCTGCCGATCTTCGGTCTCATCGCCCTGTCGGGCATCTTCTACCCGATCAACGGCCTGCCCGGTTGGCTCCAGGGCGTCGCCCAGGTCTTCCCGCTCTACTGGCTAGGCTTGGGCATGCGCTCGGCGCTGCTCCCGGCCGACCTGGCGGTGGTCGAGCTGGGCGGCTCCTGGCGCCACCTGGAGACGCTCGGCGTGCTCGGCGCCTGGGCGCTGCTCGGGCTCGTGCTGGCCCCGGTGGTGCTGCGCCGGATGGCCCGCCGGGAGTCCGGCTCGCGGGTCGCGGCCCGGCGGGAGCGGGCCATGCAGCGGGTCGGATGAGAGGGCGTCGATGAGCGAGACCGTGCACAACCGGATCGCGGTGCTGCGCGCCGAACGGGGCATCTCCCGGCGGCAACTGGCCGACGCGCTCGGTGTGCACTACCAGACCGTCGGTTACCTGGAGCGCGGCGAGTTCCGGCCCAGCCTGCACCTGGCGCTGCGCATCGCCGCCCACTTCGAGGTGCCGGTCGAGGTGGTCTTCTCCATCGAGCCGTTCCCGCGCATCGGCGACCCCGCGGCGGCCCGCTCGGCCTGAGCCGGCGGGGGCGGGCGGCGTCCGCCACACGCCCGTCCCCCCGGCCACCGGATCGTCGGTCCGGCAGGGCAGGATGTACGCCGAGGAGGTGGCGGCCATGGCGGGGCGGATCCGGGACGAGGACATCGCGCTGGTCCGCGAGCGCGCCGCCATCGCGGACGTCATCTCCGAGGTGGTGACGCTCAAGTCGGCCGGCGGTGGCAACCTCAAGGGGCTCTGCCCGTTCCACGACGAGAAGAGCCCCTCGTTCAACGTCTCACCCGCCCGCAACGTGTTCTACTGCTTCGGCTGCGGGGTCGGCGGCGACGCGATCAAGTTCCTGATGGACGCCGAGCACCTGAGCTTCGTCGAGTCCGTCGAGCGGCTCGCCGCCCGGGCCGGCATCCAGCTGCGCTACGTCGAGGACGACCGGTCCGCCCCGCGCCCCCGCCCGCAGCAGGGGCAGCGGCAGCGGCTGGTGGCCGCGCACGCCGCCGCCGTCGAGTTCTACCGCGCCCAGCTCACCACCGCCGGCGCCCGTCCGGCCCGGGAGTTCCTCGCCGGGCGCGGCTTCGACCGGGCCGCCGCCGAGCGCTACGGCTGCGGCTTCGCCCCCGACGGGTGGGACCTGCTCACCAAGCACCTGCGCCAGCAGGGCTTCAGCCACGACGAGCTGGTCACCGCCGGTCTGTCCCGCCCGGCCCGCTCCGGCTCGCTGATCGACCGGTTCCGCCGCCGGCTGATGTGGCCGATCCGGGACATCACCGGCGACGTGATCGGCTTCGGCGCCCGCAAGCTCTTCGACGACGACGACGGCCCGAAATACCTCAACACCCCCGAGACGCCGATCTACAAGAAGTCGCACGTCCTCTACGGCATCGACCAGGCCAAGCGGGAGATCGCCAAGCAGGGCAAGGTGGTGGTGGTCGAGGGCTACACCGACGTGATGGCCTGCCACCTCGCCGACGTGCCGACCGCGGTGGCCACCTGCGGCACGGCCTTCGGCGGCGACCACATCTCGGTGCTGCGCCGGGTGCTCTTCGACAGCGACGAGCGGGCCGGGGAGATCATCTTCACGTTCGACGGCGACGCCGCCGGGCAGAAGGCCGCGCTGCGCGCCTTCGAGGACGACCAGCGCTTCGTCGGGCGCACGTTCATCGCGGTCAGCCCCGACAACATGGACCCGTGCGAGCTGCGCCTGGCCAAGGGCGACCTGGCCGTACGCGATCTGGTGGCGCGTCGCGAGCCGCTCGTCGACTTCGCGCTGCGGCACGTCATCAACCGGTTCGACCTCGACACCGTCGACGGCCGGGTGGAGGCGATGCGCCGGGCCGCGCCGCTGGTCGCGAAGATCAAGGACCGGGAGAAGCGCCCGGAGTACGTCCGCAAGCTCGCCGGGGACCTCGGCATGGAGATCGAGCCGGTGCAGCGTGCCGTGCTGGCCGCCGCGCACGGGCAGCCCGCCGCCGGCACACCCGCGTCCGCGCCGACGCGGCGGGGGCCGGCCACCCCGAGCGTGGACAGCCCTCGCTCCATGGTGGAGCGGGAGGCGCTGAAGCTGGCGCTGCAGGAGCCGGTGCTGGCCGGTCCGATGTTCGACGCGGTCGAGGCCGGCGACTACCAGCACCCGGTGCACGTGGCGGTGCGCGCCGCCGTCGCCGCCGCCGGCGGGGCGTCCGGCGCCACCGGCGGGGCGGTCTGGATCGAGCAGGTCCGCGACGCCTGCGACGACCTGGCAGGCCAGGCGCTCGTCGGCGAGCTGGCGGTCGAGCCGCTGCGCATCGACGGCGAGCCCGACCCGCGGTACGTGTCGGTCACCATGGCCCGGCTCCAGTGGAGTTCGGTGACCGGCCGGATCCGGGACCTGAAGTCGAAGATCCAGCGGATCAACCCGGTCAGCAACAAGGACGAATACTTCGCCCTGTTCGGGGAGCTGCTCTCGCTCGAACAGCACGCGCGGGCGCTGCGCGAGCAGGCCGCCGGAGGACTGTGATGGGTCTGTTCAACCGCCGCCCGAAGCTCCCGCCGGCCGACCGGCCGCCGCTGACCGCAGACGAGCGGGTGCTGGCCTGGGCCGCCGCCGGCAACGGCGAGGGCGACGGCGTGCTCGTCGCCAGCAACCGCGGGCTCTGGCTGCCCGGCCGCGCGGAGCGCCTCGGCTGGCACGACATCCTCAAGGTGGTCTGGTCCGGCCGGGAGCTCACCGTCACCCCGGCCGAGACGGTCGGCGAACGCGACGGCGGCTACCTGGTCGTCGCCGACCGTCCGGCCGAGACCTACCTGCTGGTCGACCCGGGTGACCTGCCGCACCAGGTGCGGACCAGGGTCACCGGCTCGGTGGCGTACACCGCGCACCACCCGGTGCCCGGCGGCGCCGGCCGGATCGCCGCCCGCCGGGTGCCGGGCGTCGACGGGCTGACCTGGACGGTCCGTTACGACCCGGGGACGCCGGCCGACGACGAGGCGGTGGTCGCCGAGACCGACCGCCTGGTCGCCGCGGCCCGGGCCACCACCACGCCCGCCGACGTCTGAGGGCGTCCGGCGGGTTCCGCGTCTGCGGCGGCCCACCGCGTGGGAGGTCCCGCCGACTGCGGGCTACCAGTACCTACCGCAGGCCGGCTCGAGCTTCGCGACCGTGTCCTCCAAGTCGCCGGTGTCGCCGGCTGCCAGCTGGAGCGCGTCCACCTGGGTGGGCTTGATCGAGCGGATCTTGGTGTACTTCAGCCCCGCGGTTACCGCGAGGGCTCTGACATTGCTTCGGAGCGTGCGGTCGGCCTGCTCGCCGGCCACTCTGTTTGCCGTCGTCTCCAGGGCGACCAGCCGCGTGATCGCCTCCGCCCGGGCGGAGGCGATCGTGCTCTCCGCGGCGCCGCCCGAGGCGACCTCACGCAGGACGATCAGCCCGGCGACGGCTTTCTCCAGCGGGCCTTCGAGGGCGTCGCAGGCGGCCTTGTTGCTCGTGGTGGCGGCGGGCGTGGCCTTCCTGGTGGTGGATGCCGCCGAGGGGACGGCCGAAGGGCGAAGAGACCTTGAGGGCCGAGGTGTCGGCGAGGACCCGGGTACGCGGCTCGGTGCGGCCGTCGGTGTCCTGGACACCACGGGCGCGGGGGGGAGCGGTTCCGTGGCGGTGCTGGCCGCCACGGCGGCGGGCGTGCTCCGAACCTCGGAGGCGCTTCCACATGCCGAGGCGGTGAGCAGCGTCGCAGCGACCACTACGCAGAGCCCGAGCCGTCGTGCCATTGGTGTCACATCCCATGTCGTGATCTTCAAGAGGCCATGACGGTACTTGTCCGGTCCGGTGGTGGCCATCGGCCCAGGCCGGCGAACTCCGATACTGAACATGGTCTCCTCAGCTTCGGCCCTGACACCGTGTGAGGGTCACGCACGTCGGTCCCCGGTGAACACGCTTGACAGGCCGCGGCGGGCTGCGGCACTGTCGCGGTCGGACCACGCGTTCGGCGTGGGCGCTACGCATGAGGGACTGACGCCTGTGATCCGGGTAGGCCGAGCGGCCGCCTGACGACGACGCGACACGCGACCGGTGCAGGTCGCGCGACGCGGTGCGTGGTCGGGTGGTCCCACGCTGCTTCCGTCCACCGCAGCACCACTCCCTCAGCGAGGCCCACAGTGAACATGGATGCCCGCATCCAACAGTCCGTCGTCGCCAACCTGCGCAACCGACCTGCGCCCGTCGAGGTGGGGCCGTTCGTGATCGGGACGGATCCGACGACGTCAAGCCCGCACATCAACTACGCCACGCCGCGTCCCGGTGCCGCCGTCACCGTCGGCGACGTCGCCGCCCTGGTCACCGCCTTCCGCGCGGCCGGCCGCACACCCCGACTGGAGTACGTCACCAGTTGCGCCCCCGGCCTGGAGGCGCTCCTGACCGGTGCCGGTTTCGTGGTGGAGTCCCGGCACACCTACCTGGTCTGTGCGCCCGGCACCCTACGGACACCACAGGCGCTCGACCACATCCGACTGTACGAGCCGGCCACCGATCCCGAGCGCGCCGGGCTGATCGGCGCGCAGCACGAGGCGTTCGGCGGGAACCCGGTGGCATCCGAGGCCGACGTGGCTCGGCTCCGGCGTCAGCAGGGCGCCGGCGGCGTGGCCGTGATGGCGGTTACCGACGACGGCACCTGCGCGGGAGGTGGCGGGGCGGCGCCGCCCGCCGGCGGGGTGAGCGAGGTCGCCGGCATCGCCGTCCGTACGCGGTACCGCCGCCAGGGGCTGGCGGGCGCGATCACGGCGGACGTCACCCGGCGGCTGTTCGACATCGGCGTCGAGGTCGCCTGGCTGGAGGCGTCCGGAGAGGACTCGTGGCGGGTGTACGAGCGCGCCGGCTACCGGCCTGCCGGCCGACGGCTCTACATCGGCTCGGACTGAGGTGACAGGACCCGGGCCGAGGTCCCGATCCCGGCCCGGGTCGTCGCTCGGTCAGCCGTCGTCGCGGTAGAACCTCGCCGCGCCCGGGTGCAGCGGGATCGGGTCGGTCAACGCCGCGCTGGACCGGGTGAAGTTCGCCGCCTCCGGGTGCACCTGGACCAGCTCGCCCTGCCAGGTGAAGAGCACCCGGGTGAGGTCGTACGCGAGTTGGTCCGGCATGTCCGCGGCCACCAGGATCACGTTCGCCACCGTGATGGTCGGCGTCGGCTCGGGCGTGCCGTAGACCTCCTTCGGCAGTGTGGCGGTGGTGTAGACCGAGCCGTAGCGGGCCCCCAACGGCTCGATCAGTTCGGTCAGCGGCAGCAGCCGGAACGCGCCGGGGGCGGCGGAGAGCAGGTCCTTGACGCCGGGGGTGGGCAGCCCGCCGGAGAAGAACATGGCGTCCAGCGCGTTGGCCCGCATCTGCTTCACGGTCTCCGGCAGCGACAGGTTGACCCGCCGGATGTCCCGGTCCGGGTTGATGCCGCCGGCGGTGAGCAGGCGGCCGGCGATGATGTCGGTGCCGGACCTCGGCGAGCCGGTGGAGATCCGCTTGCCGCGCAGGTCCGCGAAACTGCGGATCTTGCCGTCGGCCCGGACGATCACGTGGGTGTAGTTGCTGTAGACGCGGGCCAGCGCCCGCACCGGCTGCGGTTGCTTGTCGAACGCGCCCCGTCCGTTGACCGCGTCCGCGGCGGTGTCCGCCAGGCTGAACGCGATCTCCATGTCGCCACCGGCCACCCGGGTGATGTTCTCCACCGAGGCCCCGGTCGGCTCCGCCCGTGCCTCGTAGCCGGGCAGGTGGCGGCTGATCAGGTCGGCGTACCCGCCGCCGAGCTGGTAGTAGACGCCGGTGGTGTTGCCGGTGGCCAGGAAGATCCGCCCGCCGTGCCACGCCGGCGTCTCGGCGTCGCCGCCGCAGCCGGCCAGCAACGCGACCGCCGACAGGGCGGCCACCAGCCGCCACGGGCGGCCGGTCACCGGCGGGCCGCCGGTTCCAGCGCCTCCGCCACCCGCTGCACCAGCGTCGCCGTCTCGTAGCCGATCTGGCCCAGGTCGCAGCCGGGCGCGGCGAGCACGCCGAGCAGCGCCCGCTCACCGACGGCCATCACCAGCATCACGCCGCCGTCCATGTCCACGATCTGCTGGCGTACCCGCCCGGCGGACATCAGCCGGGCCGCCCCGACGGTCAGGCTCGCCAGGCCGCTGATCACCGCGGCGAGCTGGTCGACCTGGTCGGCGGAGAGGTCGGGGGAGGCGGCGAGCCGCAGGCCGTCCTCGGAGACCGCGAGCGCGTGCGAGACGTCCGGCACCTGCTCGGCGAAGTTCGCCAGCAGCCAGTCGAGTCCGGCGGTAACGGGTGTGGTCATGGCGTTCTCCCGGTGGGTGTGGTGTTCGGGGCACGGCGCGTCGCGCTGGCCACCCCCTCGGCGAGGGCGGACAGCCGGGCGCGTACCACCTCGGGGTCGAGCAGGTCCGTCGCGGGCGGTGACGCGGGGGTGTCGGGCATCGGCGCGGGCAGGTGCCCGCCCCGGGTCCGGCGCGGCAGGCCGGCGGCGGTGGTGGACACGGGCGCCGGCGGCGCGCTGGCCGGGCGGATCCGCGCCACGCTGGGCGCCAGCAGGGCGCTGCCCGGGGGGCGTACCGCGGCGACGCCCCGCACGACGCCCGCCGACGGCGCGGCCTCGGCCGTCACCGGCGTGGCGGCGACCAGGCCCCGGGTGGTGGCCGGGCGGGTCGCGGCCGCGCCCGCGGTGAACCAGGGCGCGGCGAGCCCGGTCGGTGACCGGCGTTCGGCGGCGGGCCGGCGGCTCACCGACTCGACCCGGGTCAGCACCGACTCGGGCACCTCCACCTGGGCCACCGTGCCACCGGAGGCGTCGTGCAACTGCACCCGGATCCCGTGCCGGGCGGCCAGGTGCGCCACCACGTGCAGGCCCATGCTGCCGGCGGCGGCGCTGGACAGCGTGGCCGGCACGGCGAGCCGCTCGTTGATCTCGGCCAGCCGGCCGTCGCTGATGCCGATGCCCTGGTCGTGCACGCGCAGGACGAGGCCGTCGACGGTGCGCCGCCCGTCGACCAGCACCCGGGCGTCCGGCGGGGAGTAGACGGTGGCGTTCTCCAGCAGCTCGGCCAGCAGGTGCACCAGGTTGCCGGCGGCCGCGCCGTGCACCGCGGCGGTCGGCACGTCGATCTCCACCCGGAGGTAGTCCTCGATCTCGGAGGCCGCCGCGCGCACCACGTCGTCGAGGAGCAACGCGCCCTCGTGCCCCCGCCCGGGCTCACCCCCGGCCAGGACCAGCAGGTTCTCGCCGTTGCGTCGCAGCCGGGCGGCCAGGTGGTCCAGCGCGAAGAGCCGGGCCAGCGCGTCCGGGTCGGTCTCCTCGCGTTCGAAGTCGTCGAGCAGCCGGAGCTGCCGGGTGATCAGCGTGCGGATCCGGCGGGCCAGCGCCTCGGCCATCCGGGTCACGTCCAGCCGCAGCTCCGCCTGCTGGCCGGCGAGGCGCAGCGCGGCCCGGTTGACGGTGTCGAACGCCTCGGCGACCTGGGCCACCTCGTCCTGACCCCGACGGATCCCGTCGGTCATCCGGGTCGCCGGACCCTCCGCCGGCGCGCCCTCGCCCGCCGCGATCGCGGTGATCCGGTCCGGCAGCTCCCGGTTGGCCATGGTGAGCGCGGCGACCCGCAGCCGACGCAGCCGGCGGCTGGTGCGTACCGCCAGCAGCACGGCGGTGACCAGCGACCCGAGCGCGACGGTGCTGGTCGCGCCGGCGGTCAGCACCGCCCGCCACCGGGCGGTGCCGGCCAGGTCGGCGGCGTCGCGGTCCAGCCCGTCGGAGAGTTCCCGGCCGAGCAGGTTGTACCGCCGGATGGCGCCGCTCTGCGCCACGTACCAGGCGTCGCCGTCGGTCTCCAACGTCTCGGGCGCGCCGTCGGTGTCGAGCACGGTGTCGCGCATGCGCCGGGCGGTCGTCACGTCCGTGCCGTCGACCAGCCGGTACCAGGCCGCGTTCGCCGGGGCCGAGGCGATCCGGAGGAACTCGGCCTGCCGTTGCTCCCGGGCGCCCCGGAGCCGGCCGAGCCGGGCCAGCTCGCCCCGCTCCAGCGCACCGCGCACGAACACCGCGCGGAGCAGGTCGCGCTCCAGTGCGGACAGGTGCTCCTGGGCGGCCACCGACGCCACCTCGCGCGCCTCGTTGGCCAGGCCGGCGTCGCGGAGCTGGCTGGGCAGCGCGTCCGCCACCGCGAGCAGCGACTCGACGAGCGTCCCGTACGCCGGGTCGCCGCGCTCCCCGGCCAGCGCCAGTTCCCGGGCCGGGCCGAGCAGGTCGAGGTGACCGTTCGCGTCGTCGAGCACGGCGGCCAGGTCGGGGGCGGCCCGCCGGGCGTCGCCGCCGGCCGAACGGTAACGGTCGACGGCGGCGTCCACCCGACGTCGCTGCGCGTCCACCAGCGGCCGACCGGCGGCGCCGCCCCGCTGGCGCAGCGCCGCCGTCTCACCGAGTTCCCGTTCCAGCTCGTGCACCAGCCGTACCGTCGCCGTGGCGGTGCCGGCGAGCACGCGGGCCCGGTCGGCGTCGGCGGACGCGTCCAGCGCGGCGCCGGTCTGGGCCGCGCCCAGCACCACCAGACCGGCGGTCGCCACCAGGATCGGGGCGAGCAGCTGGACGCGGACCGACCGGAGACGCCCGGCGCGGTCCGCGGAACGGTGGTGGCGGCGTACGCGGGTGGGGTGGGGCAGCGGCACGGGGGTCTCCCGGTCGATGTCGGTGGGCCGGGCCCGGACCCGGTCCGGGCCCGGCCGGTCGGGTCAGCTCGCGCCGAGGTCGGTGAGCGCCCGTTCCGCGCCCCGGTGCAGCGGCACCGGGTCGGTCTTGCGGGCGTTGCCCAGCTCGATGCCCTTGGCGGCCGGGTTGGCCTGGGCGAGGACGTCCTTGCGGTCGAAGACGGTCCGGGTGATCGCGCAGGCCACGTCCGCGTCGAGGTTGTCCCGCACGAGCAGCACGTTGGGCACGACGATGGTGGGCACGTCGGCCGGCGTCTTGTAGATGTCCTTGCCGATGGTGCCGGCCTGGTAGGCCGGGTTCAGCCCGGACATCGTCGGCAGCAGCGGGCTGATGTCGACGAACCGCACCTTGTCGCCGGCGGTGGTGAACAGGTCGGTGACCCCGCCGGTCGGGATGCCGCCGGACCAGAAGAACCCGTCGATGCTGCCGTCCTTCATGCCGTCGACGGTCTTGGTCAGGTCGAGGCGCTGCGCCTGGACGTCCTTGGCCGGGTCCAGCCCGGCGGCGGTGAGCAGACGGTTGGCGATGACCTCGGTGCCGGACTTGGGCGAGCCGGTGGAGATCTTCTTGCCCTTCATGTCCGCGACCGAGGTGATGCCCGCGTCGGCCCGCACGACCACCTGGGTGTAGTTGTCGTAGATCCGGGACAGCGCCTTGACCGGCTGCGGCGAGCTGAAGCTGCCCTTGCCCTGCACCGCGTTGACCGCGGTGTCGAACAGGGAGAACGCCACGTCGTACTGGCCGGCGACGAGCTGCTCGACGTTCTGCACCGAGGCGCCCGTCTCGGCGGCCGTCCCGGTGAGCTTGCCGTCGGTGGTCTTGCTCAGCTCACCGGCGAGCGCGTTGCCGACCACGTAGTAGACCCCGGTGGCGTTGCCGGTGGCGATGCCGACCCGGGTGTCCTTGGTGACCTTGCAGGTGACGTCGCGGGCGGCGTCGTCCGTCGCCGCGCCGTCCTGTCGGCCCCCGCAGCCGGCGGCGCCGGCGGCGACCAGGGCCAACGCCCCGACACCAGCCGCTATTCGCGTGTCGATCCGTCTCATCCTCTGTCCTCCCCATGGTCCACGGACTTCAAGGCCGACGGGCGGCCGGCGCCACGTCGGACGTACACGCCCGCGACGGTCAGCGCGGCGAGCGCCGCGCCGACCGCCATGGGCAGCGGTTCCAGCCAGAGCAGCACCAGCCCGGCGACCGCGCCGAGCAGCCGTTCCGGCGTCCCGGCCGGGCCGACGCCGGGCAGCCACCCGCCGGCCGCCACGGCCAGCACGGCGACGCCGAGCGCGGAGACCGCGCCGGCCAGCACGATCCGCCCCACCCCGCCGATGCCGAGCAGGCCGAGGCCGGTCGGGGTGATCACGAAGGCGAGCGGGATGAGGTACGCCGGCAGCGCGTACCGCAGGGTCTGCCACATGGTCGGCACCAGCCGGCCGCCGGTGACCGCGGCGGCGGCGACCGCGGCCAGCGCGGTCGGCGGCGACACCTCGGACAGCACCGCGAAGTAGAAGACGAACATGGCGGCGGCGGGGGCGGCGACGCCCAGGTGCAGCAGCGCCGGGCCGATGATCACCCAGCCGATCACGAAGGACGCGGTGACCGGCACGGCGAGGCCGAGCAGGCTGAGCGCGACCGCGGCGAGCACGGCGGTGAGCGCCAGCACCACGGCCGGCTCCGAGCTGACCGACTGCGCGCCGGAGACCAGCAGCGCGGCCGCCTGCGGGCCGAGACCGGTCTTGGTGGTGGTGGCGGTGATGATGCCCGCCGCGGCGCACACCGCGCTCACCGCGAGCACCCCGCGGACGCCGTCGCGCAGCGCCGCGACCAGCCGGGCCGGGGTGAGCCGGTGCCGACGGTCCAGGAAGGACAGCACGGCGGCGAGCGCGGTGGCGATCACCACGGCCCGCATCGCCGAGGCGCCCAGCGCCAGCACCACCACGATCACGAGCAGGGAGAGGAAGTGGTAGCCGAAGCGGGCCAGCAGCCGCCAGGCCGAACCGGTGTCGATGACCACCGGCCGAACGCCGGAGCGCCGGGCGTCGATCTCGACCGAGAGCAGGATGCCCAGGTAGTAGAGGACGGTCGGCACGGTGGCCCAGCCGAGCACCTGGAGGTAGGACACGCCCAGGTACTCGGCGATGATGAAGGCCGCCGCGCCGAGCGTCGGCGGCGACAGGATCGCGCCGACCCCGGCCGCGGCGAGCATGCCGCCGGCCCGCTCGGCGGGGTAGCCGGCGCGGCGCAGGATCGGCCAGGTCACCGCTCCGATGCTGACCGTGGTGGCGGCGCCGGAGCCGGAGACGGTGCCGAGCAGGAAGCCGGAGGCGACGGCGGTCCGCCCCGCCGCGGTGCGGGAGCGGCGGAACGCGGCGGCGGAGAGCTCCACGAAGAACCGACCCGCCCCGGAGAGGTCGAGCACCGCGCCGTAGATGGTGAACAGCACGATGTACGACGCGGCCACGTCGAGCGGGGTGCCGTAGAAGCCGCTGTCGGAGTTGTAGAACGCGTCGACCAGCTGCCCGAAGTCCAGCCCCGCGTGGGCCACCGGCCAGGACTGGGGGAGCAGCCCGCCGTAGTAGCCGTAGCCGAGGAACATCACGCACACCGCGGGCAGGATCCATCCGGTGGTGCGGCGGCACGCCTCCAGCAGCAGGAGCAGCAGCCCGGTGCCGAACGCCACGTCGAGCGGGTCGAGCAGGCCCTGCCGGTCGAGGAACGCGTCGTAACCGCCGCCGGCCGCGCCGAGCGTCACCGGCAGCACCGGGTAGAGGCAGACCAGCAGCGCGGCGAGCGAGAGGGCCCAGTCGACCGCCGTCGGCCCGTGCCGCCCGGTCGCCGTCCGCCGGGGCGGAACCCCCGACGGGTACGCCAGGAAAACCATCGGGAGTACGCCGGCGAGAAAGATGATGAGGTAGTACTTGCTCCCCTGGGGCAGCGGGAAGAACACCTGCCAGAGCGTCAGCAGCGCGACCGCGACGGTGACCGCGGTGAAGAGCCGGCCGACCGGCCCGGAGAGCGTCCGCCCCGGTTTCTCCTCCTCGAACCGCGCGGCAAGTTCGCGGGTGTCCGGGTGGCCCGGATCCCGGGTGTGGTGGTGCGTCTCGCCCGGCCCGTCGTCGGCCCACGCCGGGTCGCCCACCCCGCCGTCGTCGGGCGGGAGCGGCACCGCGTCGGAGTCCACTTCGGACCCCGGCCGCCCGCCGGTGGGCGTACGGGGTGACGGGGGAGTGGAGTCGGAGGGGCGAACGGGTGGCACGAGGGGGCACGATACGCGAATGGCGCACATGATGGGAACATTGCCGATCGTGATTGCATTGAGTGACGGAATGAGCCTTCGCTCACTCACCGCACACCCTTTTAGAAGCGATTTCACAATTGTTCCGCCATAAAGACGAACCGGCCTTCTGGGGTCGCTCCACTATGGTGAGTTAGGCCCGCTTCCAACGATGGAATGAGTCCACCACGGAGCGTAGTGACGGTCACGCAACGTGCGGGCGCGCGGGTTGTCGGACCGGGCGGTTAGGGTCGGCCGGTGACCATCGGGCAACCACTCATCCAGGCGCGGGGGCTGGTGAAGCGGTTCGGCGACTTCACCGCCGTCGACGGCATCGACGTCGAGGTCCGTCGCGGCGAGGCGTTCGGCTTCCTCGGTCCCAACGGCGCGGGCAAGTCCTCCACCATGCGCATGATCGGTTGCATCTCCCCGCCGTCCGGGGGCGAGCTGCGCATCCTCGGGCTCGACCCGGTGCGCGACGGCCCGGCCATCCGGGCCCGGCTCGGGGTCTGCCCACAGCTCGACAGCCTCGACCCTGAGCTGACCGTCCGGGAGAACCTCACCACCTACGCCCGCTACTTCGGCATTCCGCGCCGGGTGGCCCGCGAGCGCGCCGCCGAGCTGCTCGACTTCGTCCAGCTCGCCGAGCGGGCCGAGAGTCGGGTCGACCCGCTGTCCGGCGGCATGAAGCGACGGCTGACGATCGCCCGCGCGCTGGTCAACGACCCGGAGATCGTGCTGCTCGACGAGCCCACCACCGGCCTCGACCCGCAGGCCCGGCACCTGGTCTGGGAGCGGCTGTTCCGGCTCAAGCAGCAGGGCGTGACGCTGGTGCTCACCACGCACTACATGGACGAGGCGGAGCAGCTCTGCGACCGCCTCGTGGTGATGGACGGCGGTCGGATCGTCGCCGAGGGGTCGCCCCGCGCCCTGATCGAGCGACACGCCACCCGCGAGGTGGTCGAGCTGCGCTTCGCGGGCGACTCGCAGGAGGCGTTCGCCGGCAAGCTCGACGGGCTGGGTGAGCGCGTCGAGGTGCTGCCCGACCGCATCCTGCTCTATGTCGCCGACGGCGACGCCGCGGTGGCCGAGGTGTCCGCGCGCGGCCTGGACCCGGCCGGCGTGCTGGTGCGGCGCGGCAGCCTGGAGGACGTCTTCCTCCACCTCACCGGCCGCACCCTGATCGACTGACGCCCGGGCCGCTCGTGCGGCGCGGCCGGCTGTCCCAAGGACCGGCATGCCTTCGTGACCCCGCCGAACCTGACGGAAGGTCGGTACCCGTGGTTGGTGGCCTTCTGCTCGTGGGGCCCGGGGCGGGTCACGAGGGCCGGGCTGTCCGGCTTGCTCGCGGGCCGGAGCCCTGCTCGCGGCGGTGAGGCGGTGGCGCGAGCGGAGGGTGCGCCCGCGCGGTCGCGTACCGGGGGTGTACGACGCCGCCCACGCCGCCGGCGATTCCGCGCCCGGACGGTCCCGCCCCGCCACCGCGGAACCGGACACCCACCCACCGGACAGGATCCGGCGCATCCCCCGAGGGGTGACACCCACCGCGTTCCACCCACCGCCCGTCAACTCCGTCGGTGGAACACCGTGGGTGTGTTCTGGCCTTGGGGGCACCCATGGCGTTCCACTCGTCGGCTGTTGACGCCGTGGGTGGAACACCATGGGTGCGTCCCGACTCGGACCATCTGCGCCGCCCCCCGGCGAGGGCGAGGCGCCACATGCCCGCCCGCCGAGATCTTGGAAGGAAACGGCCCTCAGAGGGGCCTCGCACTTCCAAGATCTCCCACACGGAAGCGGACACCCGCACCGCCGACGGGTCACGCTGGCGCCTGTCGTACCCGCCCGGTAGGAAGGTCGGCGGGGGTGGTGCGGGTGACGACGGCGACGGGCCGGGCCGGGGCGGGCTTGCCACGGGTGCCGGCGGTGGCGGTGTTCGCCCACTACCTGGTCAACTACCGGCGCACGTGGCGGGCGGGTGTCTTCTCGTCCTTCCTGCTGCCGGTGCTCACGGTGGTCGGCTTCGGCTTCGGCGTCGGGGCCTACGTCGACCAGGGCGTCGACGGGGTGCCCTACCTGCCGTGGCTGGTGCCCGGCCTGATCGCCTCGACCGCCTTCCAGGTCGCCGTCGCCGAGTCGACCTGGCCGGTGCACAGCAACTTCAAGTGGGTGCGCACCTACCACGCCCAGGTCGCCGCGCCCCTGCGCACCGGTGACATCGTGGCCGGTCACCTGGGTTTCGTGCTGTTCCGGGTGGTTACCAGCGCGCTGGCGTTCCTGCTGGTGGCCGCCGTGTTCGGGGCGTTGCGGTCGCCCTGGGCGGTGGCCGTGGCGCCGCTCGCCCTGCTGCTCGGCCTGGCGGTGGCCGCGCCGGCCTTCGCGTTCAGCGCGTGGGTGCCGAGCGACAGCTACCTCGCGTTGCTTTTCCGGTTCGCGGTGATCCCGATGACGCTCTTCTCCGGGGTGTTCTTCCCGGTCGAGTCGATGCCGGCCGGGCTGCGGCCGGTCGCCTGGGCCATGCCGCTCTGGCACGGCGTGGACCTGTGCCGGGCCGCCACCCTGGGGGTCGCGCCCCGGTGGTCGGTCGCCGGTCACCTGCTCTACCTCGCCGCCTGGGCCGGCGCCGGCTGGTGGCTGGCGCTGCGGGCGTTCCGCCGTCAACTCGTCGTCTAGGAAGGGGTGTCGTGGTCGGTCTCGTCCTGCCCCGGCTGGCCGGCGTCACGGGGGCGCGCCGCTCCGCCGCGATCGCCGAGCGCAATCTCACCGCGCTGCGCAGCGCCTACTGGCTGGTGCTGGTCTCCGGCTTCCTGGAGCCGGTGCTCTACCTGCTGTCGATCGGCATCGGGGTGGGCGCGCTGGTCGGCGACCTGACGCTGCCCGGCGGCGCGGTGGTGTCCTACGCGGCGTTCGTCGCGCCGGCCATGCTGGCCTCCTCGGCGATGAGCGGCGCGCTGTCCGAGACCACGTTCAACTTCTTCGGCAAGATGAAATACATGAAGCTGTACGACGGGGTCATCGCGACCCCGGTGCAGCCGTTCGAGATCGCGCTCGGCGAGCTGGGCTGGGCGATGGCGCGGGGTGGCCTCTACTCGGCCGCGTTCCTGCTGATCATGGTGACGCTCGACCTGACCACCGCGTCGCGCGCGCTCGTCGCGTTCCCGGCGGCGGTGCTGGTGGGGTTCGCGTTCGGCGCGCTCGGCATGACGGTCGCCACGCTGCTGCGCAGTTGGCAGGATTTCGACCTGATGGGGTCGGCCCAGTTCACCCTCTTCCTCTTCTCCGGCACGTTCGTGCCCGCCGAGGCCTACCCGGCGGCGCTGCGCTGGCTGGTCGAGCTGACCCCGCTCTACCGGTCGGTGCACCTGATCCGCGGCGTGTGCGTGGGGGAGCCCGGCTGGTCCTGGGTGCTCGACGTGGCCTACCTGGTGGCGTTGACCGGCGGCATGCTGGCGCTGGCCTCCCGGCGGATGGGCAGGTTGCTCTACCTGTAGCTGGTTACCGGGCCCGGCCGCGGGGCAAGTCGTGCAGGACGACACGACGACGAGGGAGGTGCGATGGCCGCCGACGAGTCTCCCGCCCGCGAGGGGCGCGAGCGCACCGGGCCGGTGGGGCCGGACGACGGCCCGGACAGCCCGACCGACCTGCCGGGCCCCGGTTGGGTGGCGACGCTCAAGCGGACCGTCCGGGAGTTCCAGGACGACAGCCTGACCGACTGGGCCGCCGCGCTGACCTACTACGGGGTGCTCTCGATCTTCCCGGGCGTGCTGGTGCTGATCTCGGTGCTCGGCCTGCTCGGCGAGCGGGCGACCCAGGGCGTGCAGGACACGGTCAACCAGGTGGTGCCGGAGCCCAACATCCGCACGATCATCGAGAGCGCGATCACGCAGGCCGGCGAGTCCGGCGGGCTGGCGAGCGTCGCGGCGGTGATCGGTCTGGTCGCCGCGTTCTGGTCGGCCTCCGGCTACGTGGCCGCGTTCATGCGCGCCTCGAACAGCATCTACGACGTGCCGGAGGGGCGGCCGATCTGGAAGACGCTGCCGATCCGCCTCGGCGTGACCGCGGTGATCGGCGTGATGCTGCTGGTCAGCGCCGTGATCGTGGTGTTCACCGGCGGCCTGGCCGAGCAGGCGGGCAACGCGATCGGGCTGGGCTCGACCGCGGTCACGGTGTGGAACATCGCCAAGTGGCCGGTGCTGCTGGTGCTGGTCAGCCTGATGTTCGCGATCCTCTACTGGGCGTCGCCGAACGCCCGGCACGGCGGCTTCCGCTGGGTCAGCCCCGGCGGCGTGCTCGCGGTGGTGCTCTGGCTGGTGGTGTCCGGCCTCTTCGCGCTCTACGTGAGCAACTTCGGCTCGTACAACAAAACGTACGGCGCCGTGGCCGGCGTGATCATCTTCCTGATCTGGCTCTGGCTGAGCAACATCGCCATCCTGCTCGGCGCGGAGTTCGACGCCGAGTTGGAGCGCAGCCGCGCCATCGCCGCCGGGCACCCGGCCGACGAGGAGCCCTACGTCGAGCTGCGCGACGACCGCAAGCTGCGGAAGAAGCGCAACGCGCCGACCCCCCGCTGACCACCCTCGCGTCGCCCCGCCCGGAGAACCGGGCGGGGCGACGCGTTTTCATGATCCGGAACACGCTTTTGTTCGTATGGACAAAAGTTTCCATCGGTTGTGCCGAAGCTATGGACACGTGACCCGGAAGGCTCCTACTGTGTCGGACACGACACATCGCCGTTGCGTCGATGTGAACGACTCCGATGCGGAGGTGAGCGCCGGTGCGGACGGTCGATCCCCTGCACGTACGGCTCCTGCGGCTGCTCCGGGACGAGGGCGCGGTCTCCCGCGCCGAGCTCGGCGACCGCCTCCAGATGCCCCGCCCGCGCCTGCTCGCCGAGCTGGAACGCCTGGTCGCCCTCGGCTACGTGGCCGAGGCCGGGCTGGCCGCCTCCCGGGGCGGGCGCCGCTCCACCCTGGTCGAGCTGAGCCCGCGCCTGCGCTTCGCCTCGGTCGACCTGGGCGCCAGCTCGATCGACGTCGAGGTGGTCAACGGGCGGCTGGAGCCGGTGACCGCGTACACCGAACCCGCCGACATCCGCTCCGGGCCCAAGGTGACCCTGCACCGGGTCAACGAGCTGCTGCACAAGGCCCGGGTGGACGGCGCGTACGAGCGGCTGGACGCGATCGGCATCGGCGTGCCCGGCCCGGTGAGCTTCCGCGACGGGGTCCCGGTGTCCCCGCCGATCATGCCCGGTTGGGACCGCTTCCCGGTCCGCGAGCTGCTGACCCGTGAGCACGGCTGCCCGGCGGTGGTCGACAACGACGTCAACATCATGGCCATCGGCGAGCGGCACGGCGGTGTCGCCCACTCGGTCGACGACTTCCTCTTCATCAAGATCGGCACCGGCATCGGCTGTGGCATCTATCTGCACGGCGAGGTCTACCGGGGCACCGACGGGTGCGCCGGCGACATCGGCCACATCCAGGTCGACCCGAACGGGCCGATGTGCTCCTGCGGCAACCTCGGCTGCCTCGAAGCGGTGTTCAGCGGCGCGGCGCTGGCCCGGGAGGCGACCGCCGCGGCCCGCGCCGAGGTCTCGCCGGCGCTGGTCGAGCGGCTCGCCGCCCGGGGCGTGGTGACCGCGCTCGACGTGGCACAGGGCGCGGTCGAGGGAGACGTCACCTGCATCCAGCTCATCCGCGACGGGGGTCGGCGGGTCGGCAGCGTGCTGGCCGGCCTGGTCAGCTTCACCAACCCGTCGATGATCGTGATCGGTGGCGGGCTGGCCCAGCTCGGCCACATCCTGCTCGCCGAGATCCGCAGCGTGGTCTACCGCCGCTCGCTGCCGCTGGCCACCGGCAACCTGCCGGTCGTCCTCTCCGAGCTGGGCCCACGCGCCGGCGTCGCCGGCGCGGCCGTGCTGGCCAGCGACGTCGCGTTCGGGGAAGCCGCATGACCGAACGCACCGAGCGCAGCGAGGGCCGTGAGGGCATGCCCGGTCAGCCCCGCATGACCGAACGCACCGAGCGCAGCGAGGGCCGTGAGGGCATGCCCGGTCAGCCCAGCGTGAGTGAGCGAGAGGAGGTCGAGGTGAGCACGAAGGAGCCGCTGGTCGAGGCGCCCGCCGACGCCGTCGCGGGCGAGGTGGTGCTGCGCCTCACCGACGTGGTCAAGACGTTCCCCGGCGTACGCGCGCTGGACGGCGTGCAGTTGGAGGTGCGGGCCGGCGAGGTGCACTGCCTGCTCGGGCAGAACGGCGCCGGCAAGTCCACCCTGATCAAGGTGCTGGCCGGCGTGCACCGGCCGGACTCCGGCGAGGTGGTGTGGCGGGGCGAGGCGGCGACGTTCGCCAACCCGCAGGCCGCGATGCGCGCCGGCATCGCCACGATCTACCAGGAACTCGACCTGGTCGACGACCTGTCGGTGGCGGAGAACGCGTTCCTCGGCCACGAGCCGCGCCGGTTCGGCTTCGTCCGGCGCGGGCTCATGGCCCGCCGTACCCGGCAGATCCTGGCCCGGCTCGGTCATCCGGAGATCCCGCCCGGCCGGCTGGTGCGGCACCTGCCGGCGGCGGGCAAGCAGATCGTCAGCATGGCCCGGGCCCTCTCCCACGAGGCCCGACTGATCATCATGGACGAGCCGAGCGCGGTGCTGGCCCACGACGAGGTGGGCAACCTGTTCCGGATCATCCGGGAACTCACCGCGCAGGGCATCGCGGTCATCTACATCTCCCACCGGATGGAGGAGATCCGCGAGATCGGCGACCGGGTCACCGTACTCAAGGACGGCCGGACCACGGCGGCGAGCCTGGCGGCCCGCGAGACCCCGACCCGCGACCTGGTCGCGCGGATGACCGGGCGGACCATCGAGTACGTCTTCCCGCAGCGCCCGGACGCCGACGGCGCCGGCGCGGAGCTGCTCCGGGTGGACGGGCTGACCCGGCACGGCGAGTTCGCCGACGTGTCGCTCGGGGTGCGCGCCGGGGAGATCGTCGGGATCGCCGGGCTGGTCGGTTCGGGCCGGTCGGAGCTGTTGGAGACCATCTTCGGGGCCCGTCGGGCGCAGGCGGGGACGGTCCGGGTCGACGGCCGGGCGCTGCGTCCGGGCAGCGTCGGCGCGGCGGTGCGGGCCGGCATGGGGATGGCGCCGGAGGAGCGCAAGAGCCAGGCGCTGCTGCTCGGCGAACCGATCTACCGCAACGTCACGCTGGCCACCTTCGGCCGCTACGCCCGTCTCGGCTTCACCGACGCCGCGCGGGAGCGGGCCGAGGCGGACCGGGTCGCCGCATCGCTGGAGCTGCGGCCCCGGGACGTACGCCGACCGGTGCGCACCCTCTCCGGCGGCAACCAGCAGAAGGTCGTGGTCGGCCGGTGGCTGCTCGGGGAGACCCGGCTGCTGCTGCTCGACGAGCCGACCCGGGGTGTGGACGTCGGCGCCCGGGCCGAGCTCTACCAGGTCATCCGGGACCTGGCCGCCCGGGGCGTCGGGGTGCTGCTGGTCTCCAGCGAGGTGCCCGAGGTGCTCGGCCTGGCCGACCGGGTGCTGGTCATGCGGGAGGGCCGGGTGGTCCGCGAGGCCCCGGCCGGCGAACTCGACGAGAACACCGTGCTCGACCTCGTCATGGCGGGGTCCCTCATGGAAGGCGCACCGGCATGAGTGACGTCACTGATACCGCGCTGCCCGCGCAGTCGCCGCCGGTGGACCGGGCGGAGACCGCCAAGGCCGAGGCCGGGGCCCGGCTCTCCTGGTGGCGTGGCGACGGCGGGGAGGGCGCGAAGCGCAACCTCGGCCTGCTCGCCACGCTGGTGGTGCTGGTCGTCATCGGCATCCTGACCCGACCCGACCTCTATGGCGACCCGAACTGGGTGTGGGGCAACACGCTCACCATCCTCAAGCTCGCCTCGGTGGTCGGCGTGGTCACCGTCGGCATGACCTTCGTGATCGTCGGCGGCGGGATCGACCTGTCGGTCGGCGCGATCGTGGCGCTGGCCGGGGTCTGGTGCACCACGGTGGCGACCCAGAGCTACGGCGCCGGCGGCATGATCTTCAGCGCGCTGACCGTGGGGTTGGCCGTCGGCGTGGTCAACGGGCTGCTCATCTCGTACGGGCGGCTGGTGCCGTTCATCGCCACGCTGGCCATGCTGGTGGCCGCGCGGGGGCTGGCCGCGGAGATCTCCGACAAGCAGACCCAGGTCTCCACCAGCTCGTTCATCAACGGCATCGCGACCACCAAGGTGCTCGGCATCCCGCTGCTGGTCTACATCCTGGTCGCGGTGGTCGCGGCCGGCTGGGTGCTGCTGAACCGGACCACGTTCGGCCGCCGCACGGTGGCGGTCGGCGGCAACCCGGAGGCGGCCCGGCTCGCCGGCATCAACGTCCGCCGGCACACCGTGCTCCTCTACGCGCTCTCCGGCCTCTGCTGCGGCATCGCCGCGGTCATGCTGACCGCGCAGGCCACCTCCGCCCAGGCGGCGATGGCGAACCTCTACGAGCTGGACGCGATCGCCGCCGCGATCATCGGCGGCACGCTGCTCAGCGGCGGGCGGGGCACCATCATCGGCTCCCTGCTCGGGGTGATCATCTTCTCCACGATCACGAACCTCTTCGCCATCAACAACCTCTCCGCCGAGGCCCAGAACATGGTCAAGGGCGGCATCATCGTCGCCGCCGTCCTGGTCCAGCAGGTGCAGTTCCGCAGCCTGACCCAGTTCCTCGCCCGTAACCGGGCCACCACCACCTGATCCCACCGCGCACGCCGGCCGCCGTCGACCCGACGGTGGTCCGACCCACCGCACCCGAAAACACCCCACCACCTCATCCAGGAGGTCGTCATGAGAACACCGCGCCACGATCTGTCCCGCCGCCGGTTGCTCTTCGGTGGAGCCGCGGTCTCCGCCGGGGTGCTGCTCGCCGGCTGCACCAGCAACGAGCAGACCCCGACGGAGGCGCAGACGAAGGCCGCCGCGACCGGTGGCAACACCGAGCCGGGCAAGAAGGTGACCATCGGTTTCTCCGCCCCGGCCGCCGACCACGGCTGGATCGCCGCCATCACCAACAACGCCAAGGCGCAGGCCGGGGCGTACTCGGACGTGGAGCTGAAGTCGGTGGAGGCCGGCGCGGACGCGGCGGCCCAGCGGGCCGCGCTGTCCACGCTGATCTCCCAGAAGCCGGACGTGATCGTGCTGCTGCCGCACGACGGCAAGGAGCTCAACGCGTTCGGCCTGGAGGCGATGAAGGCCGGCATCCCGGTGGTCAACCTGGACCGGGCCTTCCCCGACGCGCGGGCCTACCGCCTCCAGATCAAGGGCGACAACTACGGCATGGGGGTGGCCGCCGCCACCTACATCGCCGAGCAGCTCAAGGCCAAGGGCGTGAGTAACCCGGTGATCGGTGAGATCCCCGGCATCGAGTCGCTGGAGCTGACCCAGGAACGCTCCAAGGGCTTCGCCGACACGCTCGCCTCCTACGGGCTGAAGGTCGCCAACCGGCGGCCGGCCGAGTTCACCGTGGACTCCGGCCAGCAGGCCGCCACCGGTCTGTTCCAGGCCCTGCCGAAGATCGACGCGGTCTGGAACCACGACGACGACCAGGGCATCGGCGTGCTCGCCGCGGTCAACCAGGCCAACCGCAAGGAGTTCTTCATGGTCGGCGGCGCCGGCTCGAAGAAGGCCATGGAGGACATCGCCGCCGACAGCACGGTGCTCAAGGCCACCGTCACCTACAGCCCGTCGATGGCCTCCTCGGCCATCTCCCTGGCCCGCCTGATCGGCCAGGGCAAGGGCATGTCCGACCTGGTCGAACTCCAGGTACCGAAGGAGATCGTGCTCTCCTCCGAGACGATCACCAAGGAGAACGCGGGCGACTACCTGAAGCTCGGGTTCTGACACACGGGGGGAGACCCACCTTGTCCACTCACGACAGGATCCTGCGGGTCGGCATGGTCGGCTACGCGTTCATGGGCGCCGCGCACTCACAGGCGTGGCGCACCGTGAACCGGGTGTTCGACCTGCCGGCGCGGGTGCGGATGTCGCTCGTCTGCGGACGGGACGAACCGAAGGTGGCCGAGGCCGCCGACCGGCTCGGCTGGGACGGCTACACCACTGACTGGCGGCGACTCGTCGAGTCCGACGAGATCGACGTGGTCGACATCTGCACACCGGGGGACAGCCACGGCGAGATCGCGCTGGCCGCGTTGGCCGCGGGCAAGCACGTGCTGTGCGAGAAGCCGCTGGCCAACACCGTCGCCGAGGCCCGGGAGATGACGGCCGCCGCCGAACGGGCCCGGGAGTCCGGGGTACGCGCCATGTGCGGCTTCAACTACCGGCGCGTGCCCGCGGTCGCCCTGATGCGGCAGCTGGTCGCCGACGGTCGGCTCGGCGAGATCCGGCACGTCCGGGCGGTCTACCTCCAGGACTGGATCGTCGACCCGCAGTTCCCGCTGGTCTGGCGGTTGCAGAAGGACAGGGCGGGCTCCGGTGCGCTCGGCGACATCGGCGCGCACATCATCGACCTGACCCAGTACGTGACCGGCCAGCTCATCACCGGGGTCAGCGCGATCACCGAGACGTTCGTCCGCCAGCGGCCCCTGGTCGCCGGGTCGAGCGGCCTGGCCGCGCGGGCCGACGGCAACGGCAGCGCGACGGGCGAGGTCACGGTGGACGACGCGGCGGTCTTCGTGGCCCGGCTCGACGGTGGCGCGCTCGCCACCTACGAGGCCACCCGGTTCGCCACCGGCCGCAAGAACGCCCTGCGGGTCGAGATCAACGGCTCGCGCGGCAGCGTCGTGTTCGACCTGGAACGCCTCAACGAGCTGGAGTTCCTTGACGCCACCCGGCCCGCCGCCGAGCAGGGCTTCAGCCGGATCCTGGTGACCGAGGCGGACCACCCGTACCTGTCGGCGTGGTGGCCGCCGGGCCACATCATCGGCTACGAGCACTCCTTCACCCACCAGATGCGGGACTTCGTCGAGGCGGTCGCCACCGGCGCCGACCCGGCTCCGTCGTTCGCCGACGCGTTGCAGGTCCAGCTCGTGCTCGACGCGGTCACCCGCTCGGCCGAGCGGGCCGCGTGGACGGAGGTGACACCCGCCCTGGCCGAGGTGTGACGCCGGGCCCCCGCTCACCCAGCCGGGAGAGGCGGGGGCCCGACCGGACACCTCCCGCGCGGCGCGGCAGCGCCGCCGACAGCCTTCCGGCGCCGGCCGGCGAGGGCCCGCCGCGGTTGCGCCCCGCGGCGGGGACGAGGCCGGCTCCGGGGAGCGTGCCGCCGGAAGCCCTCCGGGCGGCACGACCAGCACGGCCCTCCGGTGCGGCCGGACCGGGATTCCCCGGCCGCACCGGTGGACCGGCACCGACCTGGGGAGGTAGCGCGATGCGTACAGGTGTCTGGCTGGTCGGAGCACGTGGCTCGGTCGCGACCACCAGCGTGGTCGGGGCGCTCGCCCTGCGGGCCGGGCTGACCGCGCCGACCGGCTGCGTCACCGAACTTCCCGCGCTGCGCGGACCCGCGCTGCCGGGCTTCACCGACCTCGTCTTCGGTGGCCACGACGTGGTCGCCACCCCGCTCACCAAACGCGCCGAGGCGCTCGCCGCCGCCGGGGTGCTGCCCGCCCGGCTGGCCGACGCCGTGGCGCCGGAGCTGGCCGCCGTGGAGGCGGCGCTGCGCCCCGCGCCGACCGACGGTGGCCCGGGCGACCGGATCGCCGCCGTGGTCCGCGACCTCACCGACTTCCGCCGCCGCCACGAGTTGGAGCGGGTGGTGGTGGTCAACGTCGCCGCCACCGAGCCGGCGCCCGCCCCGCACCCGGCCCACCGCGACCCGGCCGCGCTGCGCGCCGCGCTGGCCGGTCCGGTCGACGTGCTGCCGGCCAGCTCCCGCTACGCGTACGCGGCGTTCACCGCCGGCTGCCCGTACGTCGACTTCACCCCGTCCACCGGCGCCCGGCTGCCGGCCCTGGTGGCGCTGGCCGACGAGCGCGGACTGCCGTACGCCGGGCACGACGGCAAGACCGGCGAGACGCTGCTCAAGTCGGTGCTGGCGCCGATGTTCGCGATGCGGCACCTGGCCGTACGTTCCTGGTCCGGGACGAACCTGCTCGGCGGCGGTGACGGCGCCACGCTGGCCGAGCCCGCCGCCAACGCGGCCAAGGTGGGCAGCAAGCAACGGGTCCTCGCCGAGACGCTCGGCTACCTGCCGCAGGGCAGCACCCGGATCGACTACGTTGAGGAACTGGGCGACTTCAAGACGGCCTGGGACCTGGTCACGTTCGCCGGCTTCCTCGGCACCGGGATGCGGATGGAGTTCACCTGGCACGGCTGCGACTCCGCGTTGGCCGCTCCGCTGGTGCTCGACCTGGCCCGGCTCACCGCCGCCGCGCACGCCGCCGGCCGCCGGGGCGCGCTGGCCGAGCTGGCGTTCTTCTTCAAGGACCCGCTCGGCGACACCGGGCACGCGCTCGGTGAGCAGTGGGCGGTGCTGTGCGACTTCGTCGGCGGTCTGCACGCCGGGGTGACCCGGTGACCCGGCTGGCCGACCTGGTCGAGCTGGTCCGGGCGCCGGCCGCGCTCTCGGTGCCCGGGGACGTGGTGGCCGGCGGCGCGGCGGCCGGTGCGCTCGACCGGCGTACGCCCGCGCTGGCCGGCGCGTCGGTGCTGCTCTACTGGGCCGGGATGGCCGCCAACGACTGGGCGGACCGGCGGCTGGACGCGGTCGAGCGCCCGGAGCGGCCGATCCCGTCCGGCCGGGTCCGCCCGGCCGTCGCATTGGGCGTCGCGGCCGGCCTCACCGCCGCCGGCCTCGCCGTCGCCACCGCCGCCGGGGGCCGCCGGGCGGCGGCCGTCGCGTTCCCGCTCGCGGCCACCATCTGGGGGTACGACCTGCGGGCCAAGGACACCGCCGCCGGTCCGGCGGTGATGGCCGCCTGTCGGGGCCTGGACGTGCTGCTCGGCGCGACGGGTGGCCGTGCGGCGCGGGCGTTGCCGGCCGCGCTGACCGTCGCCGCGCACACCTGGACCGTCACCGCGCTGTCCCGCCGCGAGGTGACCGGGATGCCGGACCGGCGGTTGCCGGGCCTCACACTGGCCGGCACCGCGCTCATCGCGGTCGCCGCCCCGGGCCGGCCGCCCGTGTCAAGCGGGGCCCCCTCCTCTACCGGAGGCGTTAAAAGGGGGCCCTTCCTTCAGCTTGGTGCGCTGGTGCCGGCCGTGCTCGCCGCCGGCTACGCGGCCCGGTACGGCCGGGCGCAGGCCCGGGTGCTCGCCGACCCGGCGCCGGCCCGGGTGCGGGCCGCCGTCGGCGCCGGCATCACCGGGCTGCCCGCGTTGCAGGGCGCGCTGACCGCCCGGGCCGGCGCGCGGCTGCTCGGCCTCGCCGTCGCCGGGGCCGCCCCACTCGGTCGCCGCCTGGCCCGACTCGTCTCCCCGACATGACCGCCGCGACTCCGTCCGGGCCGGGCCGGCTGCGCTTCGGGTACGGCACCAACGGCTTCGCCAACCACCGCCTCGGTGACGCGCTCGCGGTCCTGGCCGACCTCGGATACGAGGGCGTCGCGCTCACCCTGGACCACGACCACCTGGACCCGTTCGCCCCCGGGCTGGCCCGCCGGGTGGCCGCCGTGCGCCGCCGGCTGAGCGCGCTGGGGTTGGCCGTGGTGGTCGAGACCGGGGCCCGCTACCTGCTCGACCCCCGGCACAAGCACGCCCCGACGCTGCTGCACGACGACCCCGCCCGCCGGCTGGAGTTCCTGCGCCGGGCGGTCCGGGTCGGCGCGGACCTGGGTGCCGAGGCGGTCTCCTTCTGGGCCGGCGTACGCCCGCCGCGGGTGCCGCCGCCCGTCGCCCGGGACCGCCTGGTCGCCGGCTGCGCCGCCGTCTGCGCCGAGGCGGAGGCGGCCGGCGTGCCGCTGGGCTTCGAACCGGAGCCGGGCATGCTGGTCGAGGACATCGCCGGCTGGTGGTGGCTGCGCGACGCGCTCGGCGCGCCGCCCGGCTTCGGTATCACCCTCGACATCGGACACTGTCGCTGCCTGGAGCCGCGGCCGGTGCCCGAGTGCGTGACGGCGGTCGCCGACCACCTGGTCAACGTGCAGATCGACGACATGCGCCGGGGCGTGCACGAGCACCTGGAGTTCGGTGCCGGGGAGATCGACTTCCCGCCGGTGCTGCGCGCCCTGACCGACGCCGGCTACCGCGGCCTGGTGGCCGTGGAGCTGCCCCGGCACTCGCACGCCGCCCCGACCGTCGCCGCCCGCTCGCTGGACTTCCTGCGCGCCGCCGCCCGGCGCGGCGAGGGGCGGTGACCGACCACCTTCCAGCACCCGGCAGAGGGGAGACGGCATGACACCCGACCGACTGCGCGCCGCGCTGCGGGGCGTACCCGATCCGCAGTGGCTGGACGCGGCGCTGCGCCGCGTCGCGACCGAACCCGCCACGATCCCGCGTTTCTTCGCCGCCGCCGCCCGGCGGTGCGGGCGTGGACCGGTGCCCGACCCGCCCGGCTGGACCGTCGACGAGGCGGCCCGGGCGCTGCTGCTCGCCGCGCTGCCGTCCGGCCACGCCGCCGCGGCCGAGGCGCTCTACCGGCACGGCGACGCCGCCGAGCGGCGCGGGGTGCTGCGCGCGCTGCCGCTGCTGCCGATCGGGGCGGAGTGCGTGCCGCTGCTGCACGACGCGATCCGCACCAACGACACCCGGCTGGTCGCCGCCGCGCTCGGCCCCTACGCCCGGCACCTGGAGCAGCCGGCCTGGCGGCAGGCGGTGCTCAAGTGCGTGTTCGCCGGGGTGCCGCTGGCCGTGGTCGACGACCTGACCGGCCGGGCCGACGCCGAGCTGGCCCAGATGCTGGCCGCGTTCGCCGCCGAGCGGCACGCCGCCGGCCGGACCATGCCCGCCGACGCGACCGGGCTGCTGCACCGACTGACCATCACCACCACGGAGGCGTGACATGCGCATCTTCGACCCGCACATCCACATGACGTCGCGGACCACGGACGACTACGAGCGGATGGCCGCCGCCGGCGTGCGCGCGGTGGTCGAGCCGGCGTTCTGGCTGGGTCAGCCGCGCACCAGCGTGGACAGCTTCGTCGACTACTTCGACTCGCTGATCGGCTGGGAGCCGTTCCGGGCCGGGCAGTTCGGCGTCCGGCACCACGCCACCGTGGCGTTGAACCCGAAGGAGGCCAACGACCCGCGCTGCCGCCCGGTGCTCGACGTGCTGCCGCGCTACCTGGACAAGGACGGCGTGGTCGCGGTCGGCGAGATCGGCTACGACGCGATGACCCCGGCCGAGGACGCCGCGCTGGCCGGGCAGCTCGCGCTGGCCGTCGGGCACGACCTGCCCGCGCTGGTGCACACCCCGCACCGGGACAAGGCACGCGGCGTCGAGCGCACCCTCGCCGTGGTCGCCGAGTCGGGCATCGAGCCCGGGCGGGTGCTGATCGACCACCTCAACGAGGTGACCGTGAAGCTGGTCCGGGACACTGGCTGCTGGCTGGGTTTCTCCATCTACCCGGAGACCAAGATGTCGCCGCCCCGGATGGTCGAGTTGCTGCGCGCGTACGGGACCGAGCGGATGCTGGTCAACTCGGCGGCCGACTGGGGGCGCTCCGACCCGCTGCTCACCCGGGCCACCGGGGAGGCGATGCTGGCCGCCGGGTTCGACGACGACGAGGTCGACCGGGTGCTGTGGCGCAACCCGGTGGAGTTCTACGGCCAGTCCGGGCGGCTCGACCTCGCCGACCTGGACGCCCCGGCGCCCACCTTCGCCGGCAACTCGATCCTGCGCGGGGGCGAGTGATGCGGCTGCGGCACCCGGACGGCACCACCGTCCATCTCGGCTACTGCACGAACGTCCACCCCGCCGAGGACCTGCCGGGCGTCCTCGCCCAGCTCGACACGTACGCGGTGGCGGTGCGCCGGGCGCTCGACGCCGACCTGCTCGGGCTGGGGCTCTGGCTGGCCGCGCCGGTGGCCGCCGCGCTTGCCGCCGACCCGGCGGCCCGCCGCCGGCTGCGCCACGACCTGACCGTACGCGGGCTGGAGGTGGTCACGCTCAACGGCTTCCCGTACGCGGCGTTCCAGGCCCCGGTGGTCAAGGGCGCGGTCTACCACCCGGACTGGACCACGCCCCAGCGGCTGGCGTACACCCTGGACCTGGCCTGGGTGCTGGCCGACCTGCTGCCCGACGACGCGGCCCGGGGCTCCGTCTCGACGCTGCCGCTGGCGTGGCGCACCCCCTGGGACGCCGAGCGGGCGGACACCGCCCGCCGCCGGCTGGACGCGCTCGCCGCCGGGTTGGCCGCCGTGCAGCGGGACACCGGCCGGGTGGTCCGGGTCGGCTTCGAACCGGAACCGGGCTGTCTGGTGGAGTCCACGGGACAGGCACGCGCGGTATTGTCAGCCATGGATACCGACCGGCTCGGGATCTGTCTGGACCTGGCGCACCTCGCGTGCGCCTGGGAGGAGCCGGTCGACGCGTTGGCCCGGCTGCGCGACGCCGGGCTGCCGGTGGTCAAGGTGCAGGTCTCCGCCGCCGTCGAGGCGGCCGACCCGGCCGGTTCCACCGACGCGCTGCGCCGTTTCGTCGAGCCGAGGTTCCTGCACCAGACCCGGGCGGCGGGCTGCGCCGGCGCCGCCGATCCGGCCGACCCGGCGTGGGCCGCCGACGACCTCGACGCGGCGCTCGACGCGCGGCTGCCCGGGTCGTGGCGGGTGCACTACCACGTGCCGCTGCACGCCCCGCCCGAGCCGCCGCTGCGCTCCACCGTGCCGGTGCTGCGGTCCGCCCTGTCCGCGCTCCTCGCCGGTCCGGCCGCCGGCTGTGACCACCTCGACGTGGAGACGTACACCTGGGGGGTGCTGCCGGAGGCGCGGCGGCCGAGCGGCGACGCGGAGCTGGCCGCCGGCATCGCCGCCGAGCTGGCCTTCGCCCGCGACGAACTGGTCGCGCTCGGGCTGTCCACGGCGGCCGGGGTTCCCTCATGAGCCGCCGGCTGGTGGTGCTCGACGTGGTCGGGCTGACGCCCCGGTTGCTGGCCCACATGCCTCGGCTGCGCGCGGTGGCCGAGGCCGGGTTCACCGCCGAGCTGGGCACCGTGCTGCCGGCGGTGACCTGCTCGGCGCAGGCCACGTTCCTCACCGGGGAGCTGCCCGCCGGGCACGGCGTGGTGGGCAACGGCTGGTACTTCCGCGACCTCGGCGAGGTGCTGCTCTGGCGGCAGCACCACGCGCTGGTCGGGGGCGAGAAGGTGTGGCAGGCGGCCCGCCGGGTGGAGCCGGGCTACCGGGTCGCGAACATCTGCTGGTGGTACGCGATGGGCGCGGACGTGGACTGGACGGTCACGCCGCGCCCGGTCTACCACGCCGACGGGCGCAAGGAGCCGGACTGCTGGACCGACCCGCCCGAGCTGCGGGACACGCTGACCGACGCGCTCGGTACGTTTCCGCTGTTCAGCTACTGGGGGCCGGGCGCGGGGCTGCCGTCGTCGGCGTGGATCAGCCGGGCGGCGCAGCGCATCATGGCCGACCACGCCCCGGACCTGACCCTGGTCTACCTGCCGCACCTCGACTACGACCTGCAACGGTTCGGGTCCTCCGACCCGCGGGCCGCCGCCGCGGCGGCCGAGCTGGACGCGGTGCTCGGCCCGCTGCTGGACGCGGCCCGGGAGCGGGACGCGACGATCGTCGCGCTCTCCGAGTACGGCATCACCGACGTCTCCCGCCCGGTGGACGTCAACCGGATGCTGCGGGCCGAGGGCCTGCTGCGGGTGTACGCCCAGGCCGGGATGGAATACCTGGACCCGTGGACGTCGCGGGCCTTCGCGGTGGCCGACCACCAGGTGGCGCACGTCTACGTGCGGGATCCGGCGGACGTGCCGGCGGTGGCGAAGCGCTGCGCCGCGCTGCCGGGCGTCGCCGAGGTGCTGGACGCCGCGGGGCAGGCCGGCCACGGGCTGGACCACCAGCGCTCCGGCGAGCTGGTGCTGGTGGCCGAGCCGGATTCCTGGTTCACGTACTACTACTGGTTGGACGACGCCCGGGCGCCCGACTTCGCCCGGCTGGTCGAGATCCACCGCAAGCCCGGCTACGACCCGGCCGAGCTGTTCTTCGACCCGGCCGCGCCGGCCGCCGCGAAACGGCGGGCGGCGGTGGCGCTGGCCCGCAAGAAGCTCGGCCTGCGCTACCTGATGAGCGTGGTGGGGCTGGACGCCGGGGCGCGGGCGGTGCGCGGCTCGCACGGCCGGCTGCCCGCCGACCCGGCGGACGGTCCGGTGCTGCTCTGCTCCGACCCGGCCGCGACCCGGGCCCGGGTCGCGGCGACCGACGTCAAGGCGTTGCTGCTCCAGCTCGCCGGACTGGCCCGGGAGGCGCCATGACCGTCACCGTCGTACCGACCGACCCGGCCCTGCTGCGGGGTCGCTTCGACGCCGCGCTCGGCGCGTTCCTGGACGCGCGGGGGCCGGGTCGGCCGGACGACGGAACGGGGGCCGTCCACGCCGAGGTACGCCGGTTCGTGCTGGCCGGCGGCAAGCGGCTGCGGCCGTTGTTCTGCTACTGGGGCTGGCGGGGCTTCGGCGGCCCGGACGGCCGGCCGATCGTGGTCGCCGCGGCGGCGCTGGAGCTGTTCCACGCGTTCGCGCTGATCCACGACGACATCCTGGACCGCAGCGACCGCCGCCGGGGCGTGCCGACGGTGCACCGGCACTTCGCCGACCTGCACGCCCGCTCCGGGTGGCGGGGTGACCCGGCGGCGTACGGCCGGCAGGCCGCGCTGCTCTGCGGTGACCTCTGCGCGACCTGGTCGGCCCAGATGTTCCACGGCTGCGGGCTGCCGGCCGAGCGGCTGCGTCGGGGTCACGCCCTGCTGTCCCGGATGCGGACCGAGGTGATCGCGGGGGAGTACCTGGACGTGACCGCGGCGGCCGGGGACGGCTCGGTGGCGAGCGCGCTGGCGGTGGTGCGGCTGAAGACGGCCCGCTACACCGTCACCCGGCCGGTGCAGGTCGGCGCCGCGCTGGCCGGGGCGGGCCCGGGGGAGGTGGCCGCGCTGGCCGGCTTCGGCGATCCGCTCGGCGACGCGTTCCAGCTTCGCGACGACCTGCTCGGCGTCTTCGGTGACCCGGCGGTGACCGGCAAGTCCGACCTGGACGACCTGCGGGAGGGCAAGCCCACCGTGCTGATGGCGCTGGCCCGGGCGACGGCCGACCCGGCCGGCGCGGCCCGGCTGCGGAAGCTGGTCGGCGATCCGGGCCTGGGTCGGGCCGGGGCTGCCGAGGTGCGCGCCGTCGTCGAGGCGTGCGGGGCGCGCGACGCGGTGGAGCGGATGATCCGGGTCCGGGCGGACGAGGCGCTGGCCGCGCTGGACGGGTTGCCGCTGGACGAGCCGGCGCGGCGGGCCCTGACCACGCTCGCGTACCGGGCCGTGGACCGTCGCCAGTGACGCCAACTTTTGACGCGTTCCGACAAAAGTGTTTCCGGAACCAGCAGAAGCTATGGACAGGCCAATCGAAAGCCCTTAATGTCGTGCGCAGCACAGAGCTGTTTCGTCGAGGTGAACGCCCGCACCGCCCCGCCTCGTCGAGGTGACCACCGGCCCCGTCGGAGGTCACGGCCCGCCGTAACCGCACCCGACGGGCCGGCGCAGCATCCCCCCACCCGGCATCCGGCGCGACGCGCGCCCGGTCCTGGCTGCGCGCGTCAGGAAGGGACAGCACAGCATGTCCAGCCACCCCCACCACCCCCCAGCCCGACGACGACTCGCCGCCGGATCGGCGCTGCTGCTCGCGGCGGCCGCCGGCGCGGTCACCCTGGCCGCGGCGCCCGTCCCGGCGTCCGCCCACCCCATCTCGGCGAGCGACTTCCAGCAGGTCGAACTCGCCCGCGGCGTCGCCGAGACCGGCGAGCCGATGTCCCTCGCGGTGCTGCCCGACCGGTCGGTGCTGCACACCGCCCGCAACGGCACGCTGCGCCGCACCGACGCGGCCGGCGCCACCACGGTCATCGGCACCCTGCCCGTGTACACCCACGACGAGGAGGGGTTGCAGGGCGTCGGCGTCGACCCCGGCTTCACCACCAACCGGCACATCTACCTCTACTACGCGCCGCCGCTGTCCACCCCGGCCGGGGACGCGCCGGCCACCGGCACCGACTTCTCCGCCTGGCAGGGCGTCAACCGGCTCTCCCGGTTCACGCTCAACGCCGACTTCACGCTCAACCAGGCCAGCAAGGTCGACGTGCTCGACGTGCCGGCCGACCGGGGGCTGTGCTGCCACGTCGGCGGCGACATCGACTTCGACGCCGCCGGCAACCTCTACCTGTCCACCGGCGACGACACCAACCCGTTCGACTCCGCCGGCTACGCCCCGATCGACGAGCGCACCAACCGCAACCCCGGGTACGACGCGCAGCGCAGCGCCGGCAACACCAACGACCTGCGCGGCAAGATCCTGCGGATCAAGGTGAACGCCAACGGCACCTACTCGATCCCGAGCGGCAACCTGTTCGCGCCCGGCACCGCGAAGACCCGCCCGGAGATCTACGCGATGGGCTTCCGCAACCCGTTCCGGATGAGCGTCGACAAGGCCACCGGCATCGTCTACGTCGGCGACTACGGCCCGGACGCCGGCACCACCTCGGCCCGCGGCCCGTCCGGGCAGGTCGAGTTCGACCGGGTCACCGGGCCGGGCAACTACGGCTGGCCCTACTGCACCGGCACCAACACGGCGACCGAGACGTACGCCGAGTGGGACTTCGCCACCGGGACCGCCGGGGCGAAGTTCACCTGCACCGGTGGCCCGACGAACAACTCGTTCCGCAACACCGGCCTGACCACGCTGCCGGCCGCGAAGCCGGCGTGGATCCGCTACGCCGGTGACGCCGGCAGCCCGCCCGAGTTCGGCGGCGGCTCCGAGTCGCCGATGGGCGGCCCGGTCTACCGGTACGACGCGGCCAACCCGTCCACCACCAAGTTCCCGCAGTCCTTCGACGGGCAGTTCTTCGCCACCGAGTTCGGCCGGGGCTGGATCAAGCCGATCCACCTCAACGCCGACGGCTCACCCGGCACCATCGACGCGTTTCCGTGGACCGGCAAGCAGGTGATGGACTCCGCGTTCGGCCCGGACGGCTCCTACTACGTGCTCGACTACGGCACCGGCTACTTCAACGGCGACGCCAACTCGGCGCTGTACCGCTTCGACTACCTGGGCGGGGCCAACCGCGCCCCGGTGGCCCGGGCCGCCGCCGACCGGACCTCCGGCGCCGCCCCGTTGGCCGTCGCGTTCTCCTCGGCCGGCTCGTCCGACCCGGAGGGCGGCGCGCTGACGTACGCCTGGACGTTCGGTGACGGCGGCACCTCGACCGCGGCCAACCCGTCGCACACCTACACCGCGAACGGGCGCTACACCGCCACGCTGACCGTCCGCGACCCGCAGGGCGCCACCGGCACCGCCAGCGTGACGATCACCGTGGGCAACACCGCGCCGACGGTGGTCATCGAGACACCCGGCAACGGCAAGCTCTTCTCCTTCGGCGACACGGTGCCGTTCCGGATCACCGTCACCGACCCGGAGGACGCCACCATCGACTGCACCAAGGTCAAGATGACCTACGTGCTCGGCCACGACCAGCACGGCCACCAGATCACCTCGGCGACCGGCTGCACCGGCTCGATCGCCATCCCGGTCGACGGCGAGCACGACGACGCGGCGAACATCTTCGCCATCTTCGACGCCGAGTACACCGACTCCGGCGGCCTCACCACCCACACCCAGCACACGCTCCAGCCCCGGCACCGGCAGGCCGAGCACTTCAAGACCGCGTCCGGGATCAACACGTTCGACAAGGGCACCGCCGAGGGCGGCAAGACCGTCGGCGACATCCACAACGGCGACTGGATCGCGTTCCAGCCGTACCAGCTCGCGGACGCCACCGGGTTCACCGCCCGGGTCTCCTCGGCCGGTGTCGGCGGCACGCTCCAGGTGCGCGCCGGCTCGGCCACCGGCACCGTGCTCGGCTCGGCCACCGTCCCGGTCACCGGCGCCTGGGACTCGTTCACCACGGTGACCGGCACCATCACCAACCCGCCGGCCGGCACCACCACGCTCTATCTCACGTTCGCCGGCGGCGCCGGGGCGCTCTACGACCTGGACGCGTTCACGTTCGCCACCTCGGCCGTCCGCACCGGCCCGGTGACGGGGCTGGCTGGCAAGTGCCTCGACGTCCGCAACGCCGCCACCGCCGACGGCACCCAGATCCAGCTCTACACCTGCAACGGCACGGCCGCGCAGTCGTGGACGGTGACGCCGAACTCGACGGTCAGGGCGTACGGCAAGTGCCTGGACGTGTCCGGTGGCGGCAGCGCGGACGGCACGAAGATCCAGTTGTGGACGTGCAACGGCACGGGCGCGCAGAACTGGTCGGCGCAGGCCGACGGGACGGTGCGCAACCCGCAGTCGGGCAAGTGTCTGGACGTGTCCGGCAACAACTCGGCCGACAGCACGCCGGTGCACCTGTGGACCTGCACCGCTGCCGCCAACCAGCGCTGGACCCTACCCTGAGGAATGGAAGGAGAACGCCGATGAGACTCCTCCGCACCGCGCTGGGGGCGGTGACCGCCGTGCTCGCCACCATCGCCTGCACGGCCCCCGCCACCCCGGCGAGCGCCGCCGACGCCCCCTACGACGTGCTGGTCTTCTCCAAGACCGCCGGCTTCCGGCACGACTCCATCGCGGTCGGCACGCAGACCGTCCGCGACCTCGGCGCGGCGAACAACTTCACCGTCACCGCGACCGAGGACGCCACCCAGTTCACCACCGCCAACCTGGCCCGCTTCGAGGCGGTGATCTTCCTCAACACCACCGGGGACGTGCTCAACGCGACCCAGCAGGCCGCGTTCGAGGCGTACATCTCCGGCGGCGGCGGATACGTCGGCGTGCACTCCGCCGCCGACACCGAGTACGACTGGCCGTTCTACGGCAACCTGGTCGGCGCCTGGTTCGCGTCCCACCCGGCGATCCAGCCGGCCACCGTCAGGGTGGAGGACCGGGCGCACGCCGCCACCGCGCACCTGCCGCAGCTGTGGAACCGCACCGACGAGTGGTACGACTACCGCACCAACGCGCGGTCCACCGCGCACGTGCTGGCCAGCCTCGACGAGTCCTCGTACTCCGGTGGCTCGATGGGCGGGGACCACCCGCACGCCTGGTGCAAGCCCTACAGCGGCGGCCGGTCCTTCTACACCGGCGGCGGGCACACCCAGGCGTCCTACGCCGAGTCGGCGTTCCGGGCCCACCTGCTCGGCGGCATCCGCTACGCCGCCGGGCGCACGAAGGCCGACTGCCGGCCGGAGACCGGCTACACCGCGCTCTACAACGGCGGCACCACCGGCTGGTCCCAGGCCGGGCCGGGCAGCTTCACCAACACCGACGCCACGCTCACCTCGGTCGGCGGCATGGGGCTCTACTGGTACAGCGCGAAGCAGTTCACCAACTACTCGCTCAAGCTGGACTGGCGGCTGGCCGGCGACGACAACTCCGGGGTCTTCGTCGGCTTCCCGCCGTCGAGCGACCCGAACTCGGCCGTGAACAACGGCTACGAGGTGCAGATCGACCCCACCGACGCGGCCGACCGGACCACCGGCGCGATCTACGGGTTCAAGTCCGCCGACCTGGCGGCCCGGGACGCGGCGCTCAACCCGGCGGGGGAGTGGAACACCTACGAGATCCTGGTCGAGGGCGAGCGCCTCCAGGTCTTCCTCAACGGCGTCCGGATCAACGACTTCACCAACACCGACCCGGTCCGGTCGCTCGCCGGGCACGTCGGCATCCAGAACCACGGCACCGGTGACGACGTGTCGTTCCGCAACATCCGGATCAAGGAGCTGGGCGGTACCCCGCCGCCCACCGGCAGCACCACCGTGCAGGCCGAGTCGTTCAGCGCGGCCAGCGGCGTCAGCGCGTTCACCAAGGCCGGCGCCAACGGCGGGCAGACCCTCGGGTACGTCGACCCGGGCGACTGGGCCGCGTACCAGGGGGTGGACCTGACCGGGGTGACGTCGCTGCGGGCCCGCGTGGTCTCCGGCGGTCCCGGCGGCACCATCGGAGTGCGCACGGGCTCGCCGACCGGCCCGGTGCTCGGCCAGGTGGCGGTGCCGAACACCGGCGGCTGGAGCACCTTCGCCGACGTCTCCACGACGTTGAGCGGGGTGCCGTCGGGCACGCAGACGGTCTACCTGACGTTCACCGGCAGCGGGTCCGGGCTGTTCGACGTCGACGACTTCACGCTGGTCCGCTCGACCGGCACCGGCGGCGTCGGCCCGGTGAAGGGCCTGGCCGGCAAGTGCCTGGACGTGCGGGGCGCGGCCACCGCGGACGGCACGCAGATCCAGCTCTACACGTGCAACTCCTCGGCGGCGCAGTCGTGGACGGTGACGCCGAACGGGCCGGTGAAGGCGCTCGGCAAGTGCCTGGACGTCTCCGGTGGCGGCAGCGCGGACGGCACGAAGATCCAGTTGTGGTCGTGCAACGGCACGGGCGCGCAGAACTGGTCGGCGCAGGCCGACGGGACGGTGCGTAACCCGCAGTCGGGCAAGTGTCTGGACGTGTCCGGCAACAACTCGGCCGACAGCACGCCGGTGCACCTGTGGACCTGCACCGGCGCCGCGAACCAGCGCTGGACCCTGCCCTGAGGTAGGCCATAGAGTGGGGACGGCGACCGTGAGGTGGCCGGTGGCCCGGCGGGAGGCGCAACCCTCCGGGCACAGACGCCCAGCGCGTCCACCGGTGCCGAGTCGTCGCCGTCCCCCGGTCACCCCTCGCCCCGGTCCGCAACGGAATCCCCCATCACGACAGGGGAGAAGGACAATGGCGCGACCCATCACGCTCTTCACCGGCCAGTGGGCCGATCTTCCGTTCGACGAGGTCTGCCGACTCGCCTCCGAGTGGGGCTACGACGGCCTGGAGATCGCCTGCTGGGGCGACCACTTCGAGGTCGACAGGGCGCTCGCCGACGACTCGTACGTCGAGCGCAAGCGGGCCACGCTGGCCAAGCACAACCTCCAGGTCTTCACCATCTCCAACCACCTGGTCGGGCAGGCCGTCTGCGACCACCCGATCGACGAGCGGCACCAGGACATCCTGCCGGCCCGGATCTGGGGCGACGGCGAGCCGGAGGGCGTGCGCCGCCGGGCCGCCGAGGAGATGAAGGACACCGCGCGGGCGGCGGCGAAGCTCGGCGTACGGACCGTCGTGGGCTTCACCGGCTCGTCGATCTGGCACACCCTGGCCATGTTCCCGCCGGTGCCGCCGGCCATGATCGAGCGCGGCTACCAGGACTTCGCCGACCGGTGGAACCCGATCCTGGACGTCTTCGACGAGGTGGGGGTGCGGTTCGCGCACGAGGTGCACCCCAGCGAGATCGCCTACGACTACTGGACCACCAAGCGCACGCTGGAGGCGATCGGTCACCGGCCGGCGTTCGGGCTCAACTGGGACCCGTCGCACTTCGTCTGGCAGGAGCTGGACCCGGTGAACTTCATCTTCGACTTCGCCGACCGGATCTACCACGTGGACTGCAAGGACGCGAAGGTCCGCACCGGGGACGGCCGGCGCGGCCGGCTCTCCTCCCACCTGCCCTGGGCCGACCTGCGGCGCGGTTGGGACTTCGTCTCCACCGGGCACGGCGACGTGCCGTGGGAGGACTGCTTCCGGGCGTTGAACGCGATCGGCTACGACGGCCCGATCTCGGTCGAGTGGGAGGACGCCGGCATGGACCGCCTGGTCGGCGCGCCGGAGGCGCTCCAGTTCGTCCGCCGCCTCGCCTTCGACGCCCCCTCCGCCGCCTTCGACGCCGCCTTCAGCAGCACCCGCGACTAACCTCCTCCCTCCCTCCCTCCCCTCCGGGCTCTCCGCGATCTTGCAGTTGCGGCCCTCCGAAAACGGGTTCATCCGACATCTCGGGGGCCGTAACTGCAAGATCGGCGGCGGAGAGAGGGGGTCAGCGGGCGGCGAAGGCCTGGTCGCTGACCAGGCGGGCCGCGCCGATCAGGGCGGCCCGGTCGTCCAGGTCGGACAGGACGATCGGCATGCTGCCGGTGGCCAGCGGGGTGGAGCGCCGGTAGACCACGCCCCGGATCTCGGCCAGCAGGACCGGTCCGATGCCGGGCGGCGTCCCTCCGATGATCACGATGGCCGGGTTGACGAAGCTCACCAGCCCGACCAGCACCTGCCCGAGGCGACGGGCGGCATCGCGGACCAGCGTCTGCGCCGCCGCGTCGCCCTCGGTCGCCGCCGCGGCCACGTCGGACACCGTCAGCGTGCCGGCCTCCGCGAGCCGGTCCGCCAGCGCCGTCGAGCGCCCCGCCCGCACGGCCGTCACCGCCTCGCGCACCAGGGCGGCGTCCCCGCAGTACGCCTCGACGCAACCGGTGTTGCCGCACCCGCAGAGCGGCCCGTCCTCGGTGAGCTGGAGGTGCCCGATGTCGCCGGCCCCGCTGGCCGCGCCCCGGTAGAGCGTCCCGCCGAGCACCAGCCCGCAGCCGACGGCGTCGCCGAGCTTGACGTAGAGGAAGTCGTCGAACGGTCGGCCGGTGCCGGCGTGCCGCTCGCCCAGAGCCATCGCGTTGGCGTCGTTGTCGACGTGCACCGGGCAGCCCAGTTCGGCGGCGAGCGTGTCGCGTACCGGGAAGCGGTGCCAGCCCGGCAGGGCCGGTGGGGAGACGGGGGTGCCGTCGCGGACGGCGACCGGCGCGGGCAGCGCGACCCCGACCCCGGTCAGCCGGGCCAGCCCGGCCTCGGCCCGCAGCTTGCCGAGCAGCTCGACCGCCCGGCCGACCACCGCCTCGGGACCGACCCGGACGTCGACCGGCTCGTCGTGCCGGGCCAGCAGGTTCAGCTCGCCGTCGGTGAGCGCGACCCGCAGCCGGCCGTCGCCGACGAGCACCGCGCCGAAGCGCACCTGCGCGCCGACCCGCAGCAGCGACGAGCGGCGGCCACCGCGGGACGCGGCCGGTCCGGCCGTCTCCACCAGGCCCAGCTCGGTCAGCCGGTCGACCTCGGCGGCGAACCGTGCCCGGGGCAGCCCCAGGACGTCGACCAGCTCGACCCGTGACCGCGGGCCGTCGTCGCGCAGCAGGCGCAGCAGGCGCGCCTGGTCCGCCGTCTCCGGTCCGACCATCGGCATGTGATCACCTCCCCACGGAGAATGTGCCACACCCGCGTCACGGCGGCGTGACGCGTGGGGAGGTGGCGTCCGGGCACACGGGAGCGGGCCGGTCACCCGAAGGTGGCCGGCCCGCTGTCCGCGTGCGTCAGAGCGTGTTGCCGGTGCTGGACGGCTTGGTGCTCGTGCCGGTCGTGGTCGACCCGGTGGCGCTGGTCGAGCCCGTGCCGTTGGCGCTGCTCCGGCTGCCGACGGCGGCCGGCGTGCCGGCGAACGGCTTGTCGGCCTCGGAGAGCCCCTGCTTGCCACCGTTGCCGGTGGCGAGCTTCTCGGCGATCTTGGTCTGTCCCAGCTTGTCCTTGCCCTCCGAGTAGAGCCGGGTGGCCTGGGCCTGCGCGACGCCGGCCGCCTCCTGGACGGTCGGGTGGTCGAGCACCTTGCGCCCGCGGACCACCAGCTCCTCGTACTTCTCCCGGCCGGCACGGGCGCCCAGGACGAAGCCCGCAGCCAGCCCGCCAAGGAACATGATCTTTCCGCGCATGGCGGCTCCTTTCGTACCTGACGCTCTGCCGATCCCCGCCGGTACCCGGCGGAAGCGACCCACTCGCGCCTACATCCTCTGTCGGTGCCTTAACTACCCATCCTGCTCCGCGCTCATACCTCCCTGTGCCGAGATGGCGATTTGTCCCGTAAACCGCCCTCGGTCCACCGGTCCGGCCGGGTCCGGTAACCCCCTGGCGCACTACCGGCGGATGTCCTGTACTCTTGTCCCCGTCGCACGGCGCGGAGAGATCCGGGCCGGACGGTGTTCGGTCCCCTGTAGCTCAATTGGCAGAGCAGCCGGCTGTTAACCGGCAGGTTATTGGTTCGAGTCCAATCGGGGGAGCTTCGCTCCACGTCACGCCCGTCGGCCCACGCCGGCGGGCGTTCTCCGTTTCCGGGCCCGGGTAGCCGCCCGATTTCCGCCCGCGCGCGACACGTCGGCCGGCAGGATGGTCGATGTCGACCTAGACTCCCGCTGCGTCGATTGTTGCGTCGATTCAAGGGTGGTGGAGATGGCCGCAGGACGCAGCCGCTGGACCGCGACGCTGGTCGCGGTGGCGGTGGTGCTCGGCTGGCTGGTGGTCGGTGGCATCGCCGGCCCCTACTCCGGGAAGCTCGGCGAGGTCGCCACCAACGACAACGCCTCCTTCCTCCCCGCCGACGCCGAGGCCACCCGGGCGCAGGACCTGGCCGCCGGCTTCGTCGACCGGGAGAGCACCCCCGCGCTGGTGGTCTACGAGCGCACCGGCGGCATCACCCCCGCCGACCAGCAGCGGATCCAGGCCGACGCGGCGCGCTTCGCCCAGGTGCCGGGCGTCATCGGTCCGCTGCCGCCGCCGATCGTCAGCCAGGACAAGCAGGCCGCCCAGGTGATCGTCCCGATCGACAGCGCCGAGGGCGAACAGATCCGCACCGTCGTCGACGAGCTGCGGAACATCGCCGGCCCGGACCGGGACGGGCTCACCGTCGACGTGGCCGGCCCGGCCGGCCTGCTCGGCGACCTGATCGAGGTGTTCAGCGCGATCGACGGGCCGCTGCTGCTCGTCACCCTGGTCGTGGTGCTGATCATCCTGCTGATCGTCTACCGCAGCCCGGTGCTCTGGATCTTTCCGTTGCTGGCCGCGGGGATGTCGTACTCGCTGGCCGCCGTCGTCGTCTACGTCCTGGCGGACAACGACGTGGTCAAACTCAACGGGCAGGCGCAGGGCATCCTCACCGTGCTCGTCTTCGGCGCCGGCACCGACTACGCGCTGCTGCTGATCGCCCGCTACCGCGAGGAACTGCACCGGCACGAGCGCCCCTGGGACGCCATGAAGGCCGCCTGGAAGGGCGCCGCCCCGGCCATCATCGCCTCCGGCGCCACCGTCATCGTCAGCCTGCTCTGCCTGCTGCTGTCCAGCCTGAACTCCAACCGGGCGCTCGGCCCGGTCAGCGCCGTCGGCATCGCCGCGACACTGCTCGTCATGCTCACGTTCCTGCCCGCCCTGCTGGTGCTCGGCGGGCGGTGGGCGTTCTGGCCCCGGCGACCCCGGCACGACGACGCGGACCCCCGCACCGAGCACGGCATCTGGGGACGGATCGCCGGCTTCGTGGCGCGCCGCGCGCGTACCGTCTGGGTCGTCACCGCCGTGGTGCTGGCCGCCCTCGCGATCGGGGTGACCCAGCTCGGCGCCACCACGCTCGGCCAGTCCCAGCTGTTCACCCAGCGCACCGACTCGGTGGCCGGCCAGGAGGTGATCGACAGGCACTTCCCGGCCGGCACCGGCAGCCCGGCCACCGTCTTCACCGCGCAGGCCGCCGCCCAGCGGGTCGCCCAGGTGGCGCAGGGCGTCAGGGGCGTCGCCTCGGTCGCGCCGCTCGGGCAGCGCGGCGAGAACGCCCCGCCCGAGGAGAACGCCCCCCCGAAGGTCGTCGACGGTCGGGTGCAGCTCAACGTCACGCTCGCCGACCCGCCGGACAGCAACGGCGCCGAACAGACCATCCGCGACCTGCGCGAGGCGGTCCACGCGGTGCCCGGCGCGGACGCCGTGGTCGGCGGCTTCACCGCGATCAACGTGGACACCGCCGACGCCTCCGTCCGCGACCGCAACGTGATCATCCCGGTGGTGCTGCTCGTCATCGCGGTCATCCTGGCGCTGCTGCTGCGCGCCCTGGTCGCCCCGGTGCTGCTGATCGCCACCGTGGTGCTGTCGTTCCTGGCCACGCTCGGCCTCTGCGCCCTGCTCTTCCGGTACGTCTTCGACTTCCCCGGCGTGGACCAGTCGTTCCCGCTGTTCGCGTTCGTCTTCCTGGTCGCGCTCGGCATCGACTACAACATCTTCCTGATGAGCCGGGTCCGCGAGGAGTCGGTCCGGCGCGGCACCCGGGCCGGCGTGCTGGCCGGCCTCGCGGTCACCGGCGGCGTCATCACCTCCGCCGGCATCGTGCTCGCCGCCACGTTCTCCGCGCTCGCCGTCCTCCCGCTGGTGGTGCTGGTCGAGCTGGGCGTGGCGGTCGCCGTCGGGGTGCTGCTGGACACCATCGTGGTCCGCTCGCTGCTGGTGCCCGCGCTCGCGTACGACATCGGGCCGAAGGTCTGGTGGCCGAGCCGATTGTCCCGCTCGCACCGCGAGGGCGACCGGGCCGGGGCGGGGGTGGACCGTGCCTGACACCGACGTGGTGATCGTCGGCGGCGGCCTGGCCGGTCTCGCCGCCGCCCGCCGGCTGCACCGCGCCGGCGTGCCCTGGCGGCTGCTGGAGAGCGCCGACCGTCTCGGCGGGCGGGTCGCCACCGACGAGGTCGACGGCTTCCTGCTGGACCGGGGATTCCAGGTGCTCAACACCGCCTACCCCCGGCTCGGCGGCCTCGTCGACCTGGACACGCTCAACCTGGGCTGGTTCACCTCCGGGGTGCTGGTACGCCGCGGCGACCGGCTGGAACGACTGGTCAACCCGCTGCGCGAGCCGACCGGCGCGCCCGGCGCGCTCACCGCCGGCGTCGGCTCGCTGCGCGACCGGCTGCGCCTGGCCGCGCTCGCCGCCGGCTGCGCCGGCCTCCCGGTCGGGCGGCTGCTCACCGCGCCCGAGACCAGCACCGAGGCGGCGCTGCGCCGGGCCGGCCTCTCCGACGCGATCATCGAGGAACTGCTCCGGCCGTTCCTCTCCGGCGTCCTGCTCGACCGCGAGCTGGCCACCTCCAGCCACGTCTTCGCGGTCATCCTGCGGTCCTTCGCCCGCGGCCGGCTCGGGCTGCCCGCGCGCGGGATGGGCGCGCTGCCCCACGCCGTCGCCGCCCCGCTGCCCGCCGAGCTGATCGCGCTGCGTACCCCGGTCACCGCTGTCGCGCCCGGCCGGGTCCGCACCGAGGCCGGTCAGATCACCTGCCGCGCCGTCGTGGTCGCCGCCGACCCGCCGGCGGCGGCCACGCTGCTGCCCACGATCAGTCGGGTACGCATGCACGCGTACACCACCTACTACCACCGCGCCGACACGCCGCCGCTGGACGAGCCGATCCTGCTGCTCGACGGCGACCGGCGGGAGATGATCGCCAACACGGTGGTGCTCAGCAACGCCGCACCCACCTACGCACCGGCCAACCAGCACCTGGTCGCCACGTCGGTGGTCGGCCCGCAGCCCCCGTCCGAGCGGGTGATCCGGACCGAGCTGGAACGCCTCTACGGCCGCTCCACCGCGGACTGGACCCACCTCACCACCGTCGCGGTGCCCGACGCGCTGCCGGCCGCCCCGCCGCCGCAGGGCCGACTGCGCAAACCGGTCGCGCTCGGCGACGGGCTCTACGTGGCCGGCGACCACCGGGACAGCCCGTCCATCCAGGGCGCACTGGCCAGCGGTTGGCGTACCGCCGGGGCGGTGCTGGAGGAGTTGCGGCGCTGAGCCGACGTGTCGCTGCGCGCTGTTATTCTCGCGTTGCCCATCGTGGGCGTCGCGATCGCGGCGTCGTCGGGGCGGTGGTGCCCGGAGATCGATCGGCGGGTTACGATCCGGCGCGGTGACGGGGCGGTAGCTCAGCCGGTTAGAGCAGGGGACTCATAATCCCTCGGTCGCGGGTTCGAACCCCGCCCGCCCCACCAGCCGCTTTCCCTTTTCAGTCATGCTGACGGTGACCCCAACCGATGCCTCCGGCGGAGATCTTCGACAGGGCTGTAGCTGAGGCAGAGGAGCGGTGGCGTGGCGGACGAGGCGTTCCCCAGCGATCTTTCCGGCCACTTCTGGGCAACGCTCGAACGTCGGCCCGAACTCGATCGATGGCGCTTCGAGATCCTCGACTATCAGAACAACGTCCTGCTCAGTGGCCTGGCCTGCAACGAGCGGCAGGCCGCGGCCATCGTCAACGCCTGGGACCAGGTGATCGCATCGTCGCCCGACGAGGAGGACCCCAGCATGGATCGGCCCGATGAGTCGGCATGATCGTGTGCCAATGGTCGAATTCCCCGCCCAGCGGGCTGCCCGACACCAGGGCCGTCCAACGACCCTGTGGGCTTCCGCCGCCCATCTTGACCAGGCGACCAGGCTGTGGCCCCCGAGGTGGGCCAGCAACTCCGCCGGGCGCTCACCCACTGCCGCATCCGACGGCTATGTCCAGCACCGACAGGCGTCCCGCCCGGAACGCCGTCACCTGCTCGGCGTTCAGCGGGTAGTACGACAGGGGTGGATCACTCGTCGTCCAGCGGTCGACGTGCACGAAACACCCGTGCCACTGACCGCGACCCACCGCCGCGACATCGATGGAGTCGGGGTTGCTCGGCGCGGCGCTGAGGACGAGCCCCGGCCCGGACACGCGGGCAAGGATGTCGTGGTCGGGAGGCCCGACGAAGATCGCGACCGCGGCGCGTTCGTCGGCGGGGGCCGAGCCGGGGTCGAGGTAGTGGTGGACCCGCTCGTATCCGCGCACGTCGACCTGGGACAGATACCGTTGAGCGGATGTCTGCGCCGGGCCCGTCAGCCTGAGCACGCTGAAGCAGCAAGCGGCAGCCGCGACGATCGACAGCAACCACAGGCGTCGGCGTCTCGACCACGCCGGAGCGCGCCGGTCAACGGCGTCAACGGATCCCGGCACGACGACACAATAGGCCTCACCGGCGATGTGGGCGGGCCGCTGGAGTTGAGTCGTCGGTGGAGCGGACATGCTTCCGCCACCGGCGGTGGCGCCGTGCGGCGACGACGACAGCCACCGCGACGAGAAGCGCGGTGGCGCCCTTCCAACCCCGCTCGAACGACGACCTGTCGTCGCCGAACGCCGCGTCACCGGCGGTCATGAGCCACAGCCCGACCCACGCCCACTGCCAGCCGTGCGGCCGGGAGAACCTGTCGGGTGGCTCGGATGTGGCGACGAACACCGCTGCTACGGCGCCGCCGACGACGATCAGCGGTATTCCGATGCGCCCGACGACGTCCCACAGCGACACGAGCCGATGATGGCATCCCGTCGGGACAGAACCGGCGTCATGGTCAGCGAGTCGACTGCCGCATGACCCAGGTCGGCACGGGTTCCGCGAAGCGGTGCGCCACCTCCCAGCCGGCGCGCCGGTAGACCTCGACGTTGTCGGGGTTGCTCGTCTCCAGGACCGCCGGCAGGCCGTCGGCGGCGGCCCGGTTCAGCCCCACCCGCATGAGGGCGTGGCCCCACCCGTGGCCGGCGTGGTCCGGGTGCGTGCCCAACACCCCGAGATACCAGAAGGGGGCGGCGGGCAGTGCGGCGTGGACCGCCCGGTCGTACGCGCGGACCCGCCGCAGCACGTCGGCGGGAAGTCGGTCGGCGAGGTCGTCGTCCGGCGCGTTGCCCTCGCCGGCGGGTGGTTCCCAGATGGCGACCGACGCGCCGCGCTCGACCGTCCAGATCGTTCCCTTGGGCAGCCGCTTGTCGAAGAGGTGCCCGAAGAAGGCGCCGGCGTAGGGCGCGTAGGTCGCGTCGTCGGGGAACAGGAACCGCAGGACGGGGTCCTTGGTGAACGCGGCGACCAGCGAGGCGACGACCCGGCCCCGGTCCTCCGCCGTGGCGACGGTGATCTCAGGTGCTGTCACAGTGAACATTGTCCCGGGCCCGACGTGCCACACGGCTCTCGGCCTCCTCCAGCCAGCGCCGGTACCACCGGGCGAAGCCGAGGGGGGTTCCGTCCTCGTCGCGCAGCGGTTGGTAACCGCCGTCCGAGGCGGTGTCGTCCGTCCACATCTGGCCCCGCGCCGGTCCGCTGACGACCAGCGCCTCCCGTAGCGCACAGCCGAGATGACACAGGTAGAGCAGGCCGACCGAGTGCTCCGGCCGAAACACCACGGCGTCGTGCTGTTCCCAGTACGCGTCCTCGGCCGCGTTGAACTCCTCCTCCGAGTCGAAGTCGTCCTCGTCGGGCGGGCCGGGCAGCTCGTCGGCCGGGTTGAACGCCTCGACGTGCGGAAAGGGCCGCGCGAGCGTGCCCAGGTCGGTGAGGTCGGCGCCGTCGCCCTCCCACGACCACCGTCCGTCGTGCCGGCGCAGCGGGAAGAGCCCGTACGCCGGTCCCGCGCCGCCCCGGCCCGCGACGAGCAGGAAGGCCCGGTACTCACCGGGCAGCTCCACCCCGAGCTGTGCCTCCACCTCGGCCAGGTCCCCGGTGCTCAGGGGCGGCTCCAGTTCCCACCGGTGGCCGGCGGATCCGAAGACGGCGGAGGCGGCGGGCGCGGCGGCCAGGCGGGCCAGCCGTTCGCGTACGTCGGACCAGTCGGTGTGCGGCACGCGCCGGACGATACCGCCGGTCCCGGACCGCTGACAGCCCTCGACAATCTCGACGGGGCGGGATAGCGGTGGGGCTCCCAGGCGTCTGTGAGGGGTGGACGAGGAAACGAGGGTGGTGCGGTGGAAGAGGACGAACGGGCGGTGCTGGCCGAGTTCGTGGCGAGTCGCGCGCCGGCGCTGATCCGGGTCGCCTACCTGCTCACCGGCGACCGGAGCAGCGCGGAGGACCTGTTCCAGTCGGCGCTGTCGAAGGTGATCCCGAAGTGGCGGAGCATCCGTCACGCCGACCCGGAGGGCTACCTGCGGGCGGTCATGTACCGGGAGCAGGTGAGCTGGTGGCGGCGGCTGCGTCGGCGGCGTGAGACACCGGTCGACCTCGGTACGCCGGTGGTGGCCGACCCGAGCGGGGGAGCGGACCTGCGGCTGGCGTTGCGGGCGGCGCTCCGGCAACTCACGCCGGCGCAGCGGACCGTCGTGGTCCTGCGCTACTACGAGGACCTGCCGGAGGCGCAGGTCGCCGAGCTGCTGGGCTGTTCGGTCGGGACCGTGCGCAGCCGCACCGGCCGTGCGGTCGCCCGCTTGCGTCAGCTCCTGCCGGCCGGCGAGCTTCTGGAGATGCAGCGATGACCGACCCGTTCGAGCACGTCCTCCGCACCACCCTCACCGAGATCGCCGAGGAGGCACCGACCGTGCAGGACTCTCTGACCAGGGCGGAACGACGCGTACGCCACCGCCGGCGGAACACCGTGGTGGTGGGTACGGCGGGCCTGCTGGCCGCGCTCGTCATCGCGGCGCCGTTCGCCTACGCGGACCGGGGCGACGACGGGCCGCCGTCACGTCCGGCGACGATCGTCCCGAAGCCGAGCCCGAGCGGGCCGGACGAGCCGGTTCCGGGTCCGCCGGGTGAGCCGGTCCCGAGTCCCGGCGGCGCACGGGGAACCGTTCCCCCTCCGTCGGGCGCTCCCGGCACGCCGGTCCCGAGCCCGAGCGGGACCGCTCGGGCGGTTCCGCCTCCGCCGGGCGCACCCAGTCCGAGCCCGAGCGGGACCGCTCGGCCGGTTCCGCCCCCGGCGGGCGCGCCGGCCCCGGGCCGACCGGGCATGCCGGCCCCCGATCCGGGGGCGCCGGGCGCAGCGGTGGCGAGCCCCGTCCCCCGCTGAGCCGCTGCCGGCGCGGATCGGAGCGTCGCCCTGCCGCCGCCGCGGTGCCGGGCCCGCCGCGCAACGGCGGGCCCGGGCCGTCGCAGGGGTGCGGAGCCTTGACGCCGGGCGGCGTCGTCAGGGCAGGATCAGGCGGTGCGGTTTCCTCTCTCCACACCCCCTGCCATGCCCGCCGGCTCCCTCGCCCGCGGTCCCCAGCCGGTTCTCGACGCCGGCGGCGGGCTGCTCCTGCGGCCCTGGGAGCCGTCCGACGCGCCGGTCGTCCTCGCCGCCTACGAGGACCCGGAGATCCAGCGCTGGCACACCCGTCGACCCACGTCCGAGGAGCAGGTCCGGGAGTGGTTCGCCCACTACCACCGGGCGTGGCGGCAGGAGACGGGCGTGAGCTGGGCGGTGACCCGCGACGGTGGTGAGGTGCTGGGCCGCATGGTGGTGGGCGGCTTCGATCTCGACGACGGGTCGGCGGTGTGCGCCTACTGGGTCCTGCCGGCCGCGCGGGGAGCGGGCGTGGCCTCCCGGGCGTTGCGGGCGGTGAGCGGGTGGGCGCTCGGCGACGCCGGCTTCCACCGCCTGCACCTGGACCATTCGACCCGTAACCTCGCGTCGTGCCGGGTGGCGGTCAAGGCCGGGTTCCGGCTGGAGGGCACGAAACGCAGTGACGCCGTCCACGCCGACGGACGACACGACATGCACCTGCACGCCCGGATCCGGGGCGACGACTGAGCATCGGGGCGCACCGTCAGGCTGCCGCCGCGTAACACCGGACGGTCACCCGCTGCCCCGGGCTCCACTGCTGGTCGACCGTGCCCAGGAGGTGCCAGCCGAGCCGCTCGTAGAGAGCCACCGCCGCGGTGTCGGACGCCACCACGTCGAGCACCGGGTGCAGGCCGCGATGCCGTGCCTCGCCGACAGCCCGCGCCATCAGCAACGCGGCGATCCCGTGGCCGCGGGCGGACGGAGCGACGAACAGTCGGTTGACCACGGCGGCCCCGTCGACATCCACACCCGCGCGGGCGCCCCACAGTCCCGGCGCCACGTCTCCCGCCCCGCTCCGGGACAGGCCGACATGGCCGACCACCCGGCCGTCCCGTTCCGCCACCCACGCGGCGAGGAGCGACGGCGGCGTGAGCCACGTGTGCGGGACGTCGGGCCAGTTCACCGGATAGCCGTCGCGCTGATGAACCTCCGCCAGCACGCGCACACAGTCGCCGAGGTCGCGGTCGGTCCGCCGTCGGGCGCTCAGGGGCGTGTCCGCGCCGGACACCTCGTCGCTTGTCACCCGCGGCATGAAAGCACAGCTCGCCGCCCTGCGACCAGCGACCTTCACGACCGTCCCCGGGTCCACGGCGGCGCGTACCGGTCGAGGTAGGCGCGTGCCCGGGGGATCGGGTCCCGCCAGTACCGGTGCGGCATGCGGTGGTGGTGCGCCGCGCAGAAGGCGGCGAGGTCGTCCGCGAGCGGCACCCGTTCCACCGGGCGGCGTTCGAAGTCGCGATTGACCGCGAGCAGGTCCGGCTCCGGGTTCCAGCCGGCGTGGTCGAACGCCCAGCCCGCCCAGGTCGCGTACACGTGGAAGACCTGGCGGTCGTCCGCGAAGCGCAACCCGGTCGTGCCGATCGCCCGGTCGGGGTAGGTGTCCCGGCACACCCAGGCCAGGATGTGGCAGGCCCCGGCCGCGAAGAAGGCCTGGTTCGTGCGGCGCCAGGCGACACGCTGGTCGGAGCGCTCGAGCGGCGTCCGACGGAAGACCCCCGCTGCTGTCACTGCCATCAGCGCACGCTACCGGGACGGGTGGACCGTCAGGGGTCCGGACGGGACTGCCCGGCGGCCACGTCCCGGATCCGGCGCAGCGCCTCCGTCCGGTCCATCCCGGTCGACTGCAACACGTCGCTGACGGCCGAGCGGACCTGCCCCACGATCACCGTGCCGGACAGTCCGGTGCCCGCCATCTCGGCGCGCGTCGCCTCGGCCACCGCGCGCAGCGCGTGCCGGCGGGCGTCCTGCGGGCCCCAGCCGGACACCACCTCCTGCTGCAGGGCGTGCACGGCCGCGCCCAGCGCGTCGACGGCGTCGGGCAGGGTCTCCGGCACCGGCTCCCCGTCCTCGATCAGCACGAGGACCCGACGAGCCAGCACACGGGTGTTCCAGACCGCCTGATCCACCTCCGGGGCGCTCATCTGGTAGTGCCGGACGGACCGCCGCCGCGGCCACCGGGCGGGAGCGAGCTGTGCGGTCTCCTTCGCGCCGCCGAAGGCGTCCCAGAATGTGCCCAGCTCGGCCCCGATCTCCTGCGAGCGGGTCAGGGCCCGTTCGGCCAGCGCGTGGTCACGACGCCGCAACGCGGACGCGGTCAGCCGGAGCTGGTCGGCCAGCTCCCGCAGCGTCGGCGCGGCCACCCGCCGCATCACCCGGAGCGGGTTGATCGGCACCAGCAGCAACGTCACCGCCAACCCGACGGCGCCGCCGATGAGCGCGTCGACGAACCGGGGGAACTCCAGCGTGTGTCGGGAGGAGGAGAGCGCGCCCAGCAGCACCGCCGTGCCGCTGGCGTTGCCGACGATCCCGCCGCGGGTGCTCAGCGCCAGGGCCACCAGGATGGCCGCCGTGACGATCACCCCGGTCTGCCACACGCCGACGCCGATCGCCTCGATCAGCAGGTCCGACACGAAGATCCCGAGTGTCACCCCGGCGAGCAGCTCGACGGTGTTGGGCAGCCGCCGCCCGAACGACGACGTGATCACGGCGACGGCCGCGGCCGGGGCGAAGATCGGGCTCGGCATGCCGGTGAGCCAGCGCGCGGCGGCCCAGGCCAGCGCCGCGGCCAGGCCGGCCTGGACGGCGAGTACGGACTTGATCCGCAACTGTTGGAGACGGTCCCGCCCCGCGGTCCGGCCGCGTTCGTTCACGCGCTCCCACGCCTCGTCGAACCGCTCCGCGTCGAGGCCGGCACGCCGCGGCGGCCCGTGCCGCCGGCCGTTGCCGTCCCGCTCTCCGGTCACCGGCGGCGGCTACCCGGAATCACCGTTCCCAATCACCGTGTCCGAGCGGGTGCCGAGGTCGTGCTCAGCCGGCGGCCCCGAGGTACGCGGCGAGGTTGGCCAGCGACGACGCGATGCCCTCCTCGTGCGCCGCCTGGTCGATGCCGGGCGGCACGCCGGTCGCGGTGACGGTCACCTCGGTCCGGTCGCCGGCGGCGGCGAGGTCCCAGGTCATGGTCATGGTGCCCGCGTACGCGGGGTCGTCGGCGTGAAACTCCGCCGTCTGCACCACCCGCTCGGGCGGCGCCAGGTCGGCGAACCCGACGTCGACGACGTCGGTGGCCTCCGACGTCTTGCCCGGGCTGTCGGCGGCGTCGAGGTAGGTGAGCACCATCCGGAAGCCGCCCCCGGGTCGGGGATCCCACCGCTCGATCCGCCCGCGCATGCCCTCCGGCGGCAACCACGCCTCCAGCGCCTCCCGGTCGAGGAGCGCCCGGTAGACCGTCTCCGCCGGCGCCTCGATCACCCTGCTCGCCCGATCCACCCTGCCCACCCCGCGATCCTAGGCCGCAGCACCCGTCGATCATGGAGTTGTGGTCGTCGACATAGGTGGCACGAGAGGGCGATCCGGCCGCCACAGCTCCAAGTTCGGCGGAAGGCTCGACGGGGGCGAGTGGCCGACCGAGGCGCGGGCCGGGTACGCGCGGATCCGGAAGCGGCTCGCCGAGGTTGGTCTTGTCCGCATCACCCGCCGCGTCAAGATTGAAAACCCCACCTCGCGTGGTTCGAAGGGAGGTCACCATGTCTGCCCCGCGGCTCTTCCTGCCGAAGAGATGGGCCCTCGTCGCGGTCGCTGTGCTGCTCGTGATCAGCGCGTACGCCGTGGTGAGCGCCGTCCGCCGAGCGCAGGAGTTCGAGGTGCCGGTGGACTCCTACCAGGTGGGTGGTGACCCCGGATTCCTCGTTGCACGCGTCGAGGTGCACCCCGATTTCGAGGTCGTGCGCACGAACGCTGACGACCAGGGGGATCGGGTGATTCTGCATGTGGTCGCGCGGCAGCCGACCCTGTGGTGGTCGGGCGGCGACCACGCGGAGACGCGCTGGGTGCGCGTGCGGCTCGGCAATCCCCTCCGTGACCGGCAGGTGGTGGATTCCGTTACCGGCAATCTCGTGCCACGAGGTTGACCCTTCAGCGCGCGTGACGGGGGTGCCGGGGAGGCTGGCGGTCGCCGCGCTGATGCCCGGCATGTTACTTCTCGCGCCCAGCGGTCGCGGACGGGTCGTCGAGACCGCCGGGACGTGGTCCGCGTGATCATCGCGAAGCCCGGGTAGCTGTCGCCTACGGCGTCTCGGGCAGCGCCGAGGTCACGTCCAGCTCGACCAGCTGCCCGGTGAAACCGAGCTGGGCCACCCCGAGCAGCGTGCTGGCGGTCGTGAACGCGGCCGCGAGCGGGGAGGCCAGGAACCGTCGCCACACCTGGGCGAGCACGGCCTGGTCGGCGCTGACGACGTAGATGACGGTACGCACGACGTGCTCCGGGCCGGCGCCGACCGAGTGGAGAGCGGCCAACGCGTTCCACACGACGCTGACACCGGCGCGTACATGCAACAAATGGTTGCGCGTCGCGCCCGCGGCGGCTAGCGTCATCTGCAACCAAAGGTTGCAGGAGGTTGCCATGGAGTACGGAACCATCGAGCGGGAGATCTTCGTCGAGGCGTCGCCCGAGATCGTCTTCGAGGTGGTGAGCAGCCCCGAGCACCTGTCGAGATGGTGGCCCGACGAGGCCCGCTACACCCCGACCCCCGGCGCGCCCGGGGAGATCGTCTTCGGCGACACCGTCGTCCCGTTCACCGTCGTCGACGCGCGCCCGCCCCGGGCGTTCTCGTTCCGCTGGACCCACCCCGCCGGCGAGACGCCGGTGGAGGGCAACTCGCTGCTGGTCACGTTCGAGCTGACCCCGTCGGGCGCCGGCACCCTGCTGCGGATGACCGAGACGGGCTTCCGGGAGATGGGCTGGGAGATCGCCGTGCTGGAGCAGCAGTACCGGGACCACGTCAGCGGCTGGGACCACTTCCTGCCGCAACTGCCGCCCTACGCCGCGACGCTGGCCGTCCGGCCGTGACCAGCACCCTGGTCGAGCCGGTCGACGACGACCTGTGGTCCGCGATCGGGGACCCCACCCGCCGCCGGATGCTCGACCTGCTGCTCGCCGAGGGCGGCGGCACCGCCACGTCGCTGAGCCGGCAGATGCCGGTGACCCGCCAGGCGGTGGCCAAGCACCTCGGCGTCCTGGACCGGGTCGGTCTGGTCCGGGGCGACCCGGCCGGCCGGGAACGGCGCTACCGCGTCGACGACGCCCAGCTCGCCCGCGCGGTGGCCCAACTCGCGTCGGTCGGCTCCGCCTGGGACGCCCGCCTGCGGCGGATCAAGCGGATCGCCGAGGAGATCCAGCGCGCCCGACCCGAATGACGAGACGAGGAGATCGAGATGGTGGACATCCTGCACCGGATCGGGGTGCGGACCCCGGACCCCACGACGGCGTACGAGGCGCTGACGACAGTCGACGGACTGGCCGGCTGGTGGACCGACGACACGACGGGCAGTCCCGAGGTCGGTGGCGTCCTCGAGTTCCGCTTCCCGCCCGGCGGGTTCGACATGGAGGTCGTCGAGCTGCGGCCGTCCGAGCGGGTGGTCTGGCGGGTGGTGGACGGCCCGCCGGAGTGGGTCGGCACCACCGTCGAGTGGGACCTGCGCCAGGACGGCGACTGGACGATCGTGCTCTTCGCCCACCGGGGCTGGCGTGAGCCGGTCGAGTTCATGCACCACTGCGGCACGAAGTGGGGGTCCTACCTGCTGAGCCTGAAGTCGCTGGTGGAGACCGGCGAGGGCGCGCCGTCGCCGCGCGACGTGCGGATCAGCGACTGGCACTGAGCGGATCGGGCCCGGGGCCGGCGAGCAGGGCGCGGTGCTCGGTCCAGAGCCACCGCAGATAGGCGCGCAGCCGCTCCGGGGTGGCGATCCAGCCCTCGTCGGGATAGCGGAGCAACCGGCTGACCTCGCCGGCCACCAGGTCGTACCCGCACGCCCCGGTCTCCGGCACCGGGGCGTGCGGGGCGACCGCCACGGGCAGCGGGACCACCGGCACCCGCAGGCCGGCGTCGTCGGCGGCCCGCAACACGGTGAGGTAGACCCGGACCAGGTGGTACGGGGAGACGACCAGCGCGAGACTGCCGATGCCCAGCTCCCGAACCCGGTCGACGATCCACCGGGCCTGCTGTCCGGTGTCGCCGGCCGGCTCGGCCTGGAGCACGACCCCGTCGACCCGGCGCAGCCCGAGCGCCCGCAGGCGGTCCAGCGTGAGCGGGCGGTAGGTCCGCTCTGCCGGGTTGGTGCTCGCCACCAGCAGGTGGCGCGGCGCCGGGTCGACCTCCCAGGCGCGGATCGCGTCGGTGAGGCGCCAGTCCTCGCCCTGGCCGGTGGGGACCACCAGCGCGTCCACTCGTGTCGCGGCACGGCCGGGCAGGGTGAGGATCATCGTGACCGCCTCCAGCAACGCCAGGAACCGGTCGGCCGGGACGTCCGCGAGCGCCCCCGCCGGCACGATCCGCGGCAGCGCGCCCGGCGGGCGGAACACACTCGTCACACCTGGAGATCCTGCCAGCACCCCACCGGAAACGAGTACGGATGCTCATCCGTCCGCCCACCCCGGCCCGGCAGGATCTCCAGGTGTGACGACGAGACGTGCGGTGCTCGGCGGGCTGATCCTCGCGGCGGCCACGGCCGGCGCCTGGTGGGCCTGGCTGAGCTGGGAGTCCGGCTGGACCGTGGACCCGGAGACCGGCGCGGCCGGCGGACCGTACGCGGTCCGGCAGGTGGCCGCCGCGGTGCTGACCCTGGTGGCGCTCGCCGTGGCCGGCGGCTGGTGGCTGAACACCTGGCTGGTCGCCTCGGTGATGACGGTGGCGTTCACCGTGCCGTGGGCGGCGCACGCCGCCGCGGGCGACGACAGCGGCCTGTGGGCGATCGGGGCGGCGCTGGTGGCGATCGGCACCGCCATCGGGGCGACGGTGGTCGCCGGCGGCGCCGGCTGGCTGCGCCGGCGCACTGCGTGACGACCGGTAGGACGGGCAGGGGCCCCGCCGAACCGGCGGGGCCCCTGGGGTCACTGACGTTCGCTCAGGCGAGCGTCTTCAGGTAGTCGGGGTTGGCCTTCAGCCACTCCTCGACCGCCTTCTTCTCGTCGCCCTTGTGCGTGTTGAACATCAGGTCCTCCAGCGACGCGAGCTGGTCACCGTCCATCTTGAACTTCTTCAGCATCGCGGCGACCTCGGGGAAGTCCTCGCTGAAGCCCTGCCGACCGAACGTGTTGATCTGCTCGGCCTTGCCCAGCGTGCCCTTCGGGTCGGTCAGGTCCTTCAGCTCGTACTTGGCGTAGGCCCAGTGCGGGTGCCAGAGCGTGACCACGATCGGCTTCTTGTCCGCGATGGCGCCGTCGAGCGCGGCCAGCATGGCCGGGGTGGAGGACGTCTTCAGCTTCATCGAGCCGTCCAGGCCGTACTGCGGGAGCACCTGCTCCTGGGTGGCCTTGGTGAGGCCGGCGCCGGGCTCGATGCCGATCATCTCGCCGCCGAACGTGCCGGCCTTGCCGGCCAGGTCGGCCAGCGAGTCGACGCCCTCGACGTACTTCGGCACCGCGATGCTGAGGCTGGCGTCGTCGTGCCACACGCCCAGCTTCTCCAGCTTGTCGCCGTACTTCTCCACGTAGGAGGCGTGGGTGAGCGGCAGCCAGCCGTCCAGGAACAGGTCGATGTCGCCGTTCGCGAGGCCGCCGTAGACCAGCCCGGCCTCCAGGTTCTTGAGCTGGACCCGGTAGCCCTTGTCCTCCAGGATGTGCTGCCACAGGTTCGAGGCGGCGATCGCCTCGTCCCAGGCCATGTAGCCGATGGTGATCTTCTTGCCGGCGCCGGACGCGTCGTCCGACTTCTCGCCGCAGGCGGCCGCGCCGCCCAGGGCCAGGGTGGCGGTCACCGCCAGCGCGAGCACGCGCTTCACTGTCGTGAACACAGAATTTCCCTTCCTTTTCGGGGTGCCGGCGGTTCCGCGTACGCGGAACCAGGGGTGCCGGCGGGGAGGGCGACGGTCAGGCGGCCTCGCGCGCGAGGCGCTGGGCCCGCGCGGAGGGGAACCGGTCGCCCACGGAATCGGTGAGCCGGTCGAGCACGACGGCGAGGACCACGACCGCGATCCCGCCCTCGAAGCCGCTGCCCACCTCGACCTGGGAGAGCGCGAACATGATCACGTCGCCGAGTCCGCCGGCGCCGACCATGCCGGCGATGACCACCATGGACAGGGCCAGCATGATCACCTGGTTCACGCCGGTCATGATCGTCGGCAGCGCCAGCGGGAGCTTCGTCCGCAGCAGCACCATCCACGGCGGCGCGCCGAAGGACTCGGCCGCCTGCACGATCTCCTTGTCGACCTGGCGCAGGCCCAGCTCGGTCAGGCGGACGCCGGGCGGCATGCTGAACACCAGCGTGGCGAGCACGCCCGGCACCGTGCCGATGCCGAAGAAGAAGATCGCCGGGATCAGGTAGACGAACGCCGGCATCGTCTGCATCAGGTCCAGCACCGGCCGGGCCAGCGCGGAGGCCCGCCTGTTCTCGGCCACGAAGACGCCCAGCGGGATCGCCAGCAGCAGGGCGAGCACGCTGGCCACGAGCACCTGCGCGAGCGTGCTCATGGTCTCCTCCCAGTACGGCATCCCGGCCACCAGGCCGAGACCGACCGCGGTGCCGAGGCCGAACTTCCAGCCGCGCAGCCACCAGCCCAGGGCGGCGAGCACCGCGACGACCGCCACGGCGGGTACGCCGTTGAGCAGTTGGTCGAGCGGGCTGACCAGGGCCTCGACCACTGACGCGACAGCGTCGAAGACCGGGCCGAGGGTACGGGTGGCCCAGTCCACGGCGGACTCCGTCCACTCACCGAGCGGGACCCGGGGCAGGGCGGCGTCGAGCGGGGATTCGCGCAGGCTCATGCCGACTTCTCCTTGTCGCCGACCAGTTCCGCCTCGGCCGGCCCGGTCGCGGGCTCGGCCGGTCGCGGGACCGGCGGGTGCGGGGCCGACGCGTGCGGCGCTTCGTCCGGGGTGGCGCTGGCGAGCGCGCTGAGCAGGGTGATCCGGGGGATCACCCCGGTCAGCCGGTCCCTGTCGTCCAGGACGGCCACCGGGTGCTGGCTCTCCGCGCAGTCGGCGAACAGGTCGGCCACGGCGGTCTCCTCGGTGACGGTGCGGACCCGCTCGCCCGAGACGTACCCGTCGAGGTTGGGTCGGTTCTCCCGCAGCGCGCGCAGCACCTCGTCCTCGGTGACCGTGCCGAGGAACCGCTTCCCCGGCCCGGTCACGTAGACCACCGAGGTCTGGCTCTCGCGCAGGGCCCGGGCGGTGACCCGGGGGCCGGCGTTGACGTCGAGGACGTGGTGCGGCTTCTCCATCACGGAGGCGGCGGTCAGGATCCGGGTCCGGTCCACGTCGGCCACGAACTGCGCCACGTAGTCGTTCGCCGGATCGGTGAGGATCTCCTCGGCGGTGCCGATCTGGACGATACGGCCGTCGCGCATCACCGCGATCCGATCACCGAGGCGCATCGCCTCGTTGAGGTCGTGGGTGATGAAGACGATCGTCTTGCCCAGCTCGGCCTGCAACTCCAGGAGCTGGTCCTGGATCTCGCGCCGGATGAGCGGGTCGAGCGCCGAGAACGCCTCGTCCATGAGCAGGATGTCGGTGCCGGCGGCCAGTGCCCGGGCCAGGCCGACCCGCTGGCGCATGCCACCGGAGAGGTCGTGCGGGAGCTTGTCCGCCCACTCGGTCAACCCGACCATGCGCAACGCGTCCATCGCGCGCTCCCGCCGCTGCGCCTTGGGCAGGCCGGCGACCTCCAGCGCGTAACCGGCGTTCTCCAGCACGGTGCGGTGCGGCATGAGCGCGAAGTGCTGGAAGACCATGCTGACCTTGTCCCGGCGCAGCTTGCGCAGCGCGGCCGGCTTGAGCGAGGTCACCTCGACCCCGTCGATCCGGACGCTGCCCGCGGTGGGTCGGAGCAGCCCGTTCAGCATCCGGATGAGGGTCGACTTCCCGGAGCCGGAGAGGCCCATGACGACGAAGATCTCGCCGGGGCGTACCTCGAAGGTCGCGTCGATGACGGCGGCCGTGGCCGGCAGGCCGGCGAGGGCCTCGGCGCGCGGTGCGCCGCCCGCCAGGCGTCCCACCGCTTCGTCGGCTCGGTTTCCGAATATTTTGTAGAGCGACTTCACTGCGAGCGCGGACACGATCCCCTCTCCGACGCCGGCCACCGCGGATCGCGCCGGTGGAGGCAGTCTTCGCGTCTCGTCCGTCATATCAACATCGGTCACGTTGTCTGGGCCGTGAGGGCCGGCCGAGAAACCTACCGACGTCATCGCCGCAAATCCAGTCGGGACTGCGGGGAATGTGGAACTGCACACAAAAAGCGGCGGTCGAATTCGGTCGTCCGGGTCTTCGGGTGAGCCCGTCCGCACGCTCGTGATCCGCATTTTCCCTGATCAGGACGCTTCCCGTTCGAACCGGCCGGGCGGTGTGAGCGTCGGTGAGCGGCACTCGCGAATATGAAGGCGCCGATAGCAAATCGTCGCGTGATCGTCATATTCGGATCCCGGTCGAGCGATCGGCGGGTGGTGCGGGAAAGGGGACGCGCCGGACCGCGTGTCGAATTCCGTCGAAACGATTCACGAGAATGTGGCGAGGTGGGGACCACGTCGCGCCACTCCGTCCGACGGGCGCTGGACGGGCCAGGGCATACTCGCCGGATGTCCGATCAGGTCCGGCCCCGGCGGGCGGTGGTGGTGTCGCCGATGCTGACCGCGCTGCGCGAGGGCACCCGCGACCACCACGTCGTGGTGGAGCGCCGGTTGGCCCTGCCCGACCGGATCCGTGGCCGGGCGGACCTCGGCGTCACGCTCGCCGCGCTGCTCGCCGCCTGGGCGCCGCTGGAACGGGACCTCGCCGCCGCCGACTGGACCGGGTTGCCGGTCGGTGCCCGGCTCGGTGAGGCCGCCGCGCTGCTCCGGGCGGATCTGACCGCGCTCGGCGTGGTGGGTGTGGTCGCGTCCGACCGGACGTCCGGCGTCCGCCTGGACACCACGCCTCGGGCGGTCGGCGGCCGGTACGTGCTGCTCGGCAGTGCCCTGGGCGGCAGCGTGATCGCCCCCGTGGTGGAGCGCCGGCTCGGCCTGGCCGAGGGGGAGGGGACACGCTTCTTCCGGCGCAGCGGCCGTGCCCCGGGTGCCGACTGGCGGGACTTCCGTCAGGCGCTGGCCGGGCGCGGCTGGTCGTCCGCGGAGCGGCACGACGCCGTCGAGGCCGCGCGGCAGACGTTCGAGTTCGTCGGTCGTACCGCGGCCGTCCGGCCCTCGGGCTGACGGCGGCCCGTTCGGCGGCGGTCGTGCCGGTGGTGGCCCGGTCGACCCGGCTCGTCAGCCCGGGCCCAGCTCCCGGGCGACGGTCCGCAGGGCCCGGGTCAGCTCCTTCGCCGAGGGTGCGGCGTCCGGGTCGACCAGCCACTGGGCCGCCACGCCGCCGAGCAGCGCCTGGTGGAACGCGCCGAGCCTGAGCGCGGTCGCCTCGTCCGCGTCCGGGTCGAGGCGGTGGAACACCTCGGCCAGCCCGAGTCGCGCCCGGCGGTTGGCGGCGGCGAACGCCGCGCGCAGGTCGGGGGAGCGGTCCATCCGGGCGATCAGCTCGAACTGCACCGCCCACAGGGGACGCAGTCGGGCGAACGACTCGATGATCCGTTCCCAGGCCAGCTCGAACCGCTGCTCGGGATCGGCGTCCGGCCCGGCGTCCCGGGCCAGCGCGCGGTCCAGTTCCTCGCCCCACTCCGCCATCGCGCCGACGAGCGCCTCGTCGAGCAGCGCCCGCGTGGTGCGGAAGTGGTAGCCGATGGCGGCCAGGCTGGTGCCCGCCGCGGTGGCCACGTCCCGGGCGGTCGTGGCCGCGTAGCCCTTCTCGATCAGGCAGCGCTTCGCCCCGGCGAGCAGGTCCTCCCGATTACCCATGCCGGACAGCGTACCGAGGTGTTGGAATTCTGTCTTGCACAAACGTCTGACACGCTTGTACCGTCGGCGGCATGACCGATGTGCTGATCTCCGGCGGCGGTGTCGCCGGCTGCGCCCTCGCCTGGTGGTTGCGACACCGCGGCTTCCGACCCACAGTCGTGGAACGGGCCGCCGCGCCCCGCGACGGCGGCTACAAGGTGGACGTCCGGGGCGCCGCCCTGACCGTGCTGGACCGGATGGGCCTGACCGGTTCGGTCCGGGCGCACGACACCGGCATGCGCCTGGCCCGATTCCTCGACCGGCGCGGCCGGCAACTCGCCACCATGGACGCGGCCCTCTTCGGCGGCCGCACGGGAGGCGACGTCGAGATCATGCGCGGCGACCTGACCCGGATCCTGCGGGCGGCGACCGGAGACGTGGAACACCGCTTCGACGACTCGGTCACCGCGCTGCGCCCCACCGCCGACGGCATGGACGTGACGTTCGCGCGGGGCGCGCACCGCCGCTTCGACCTGGTGATCGGCGCCGACGGACTGCACTCGACGGTACGACGCCTCGCGTTCGGCCCGGAGTCGGCGTACCTGCGCCCGCTCGGGCACCACATCGCCATCTGCACCGTGCCCTCCGGGTTCGGCGAGGAGCGGGTCGAGCTGCTGCACCCCGCCCCCGGGCGGACCGTCGGCGTCTACCGCACCGCCGGCGCGCCCGACGCCCGGGCGCTCTTCCTCTTCCGCTCGCCGGCCGAGGCCCCCGACCAAGGCGACGCCGCCGGGCAGCGGGCGTTGCTGGGGCGGGCGTTCGCCGGCTCCGGATGGCGGGTGCCCGAGCTGCTCGCCGCGCTGCCGGACGCGCCGGACCTCTACCTCGACGCGATGAGCCAGGTCCGGATGGAGCGCTGGTCGTCCGGCCGCGTCGGCCTGGTCGGCGACGCCGCCTACGCCGCCTCGCCGGCCTCCGGTCAGGGCACCAGCCTGGGGCTGGTCGGCGCGTACGTGCTGGCCGCCGCGCTGGCCGAGGCGGGCGGGCAGCCGGCGGCCGGGTTCGCCGCGTACGAGCAGCGGATGCGGCCGTTCGTCGCGGCGAACCAGGCCCTGGCCGAGCGCAACCTGAAGGGGATGGTGCTCGGCTCGGCCACGCAGATCCGGTTCCAGACGTCGATGCTGCGCCTTCTGCCGCGCCTGCCGGGACGGGAGCGGATGGTCAGCCGGGTGGCCGAGCCGATCCGGCGGGCCTCGGACGCGATCACGTTGCCGGACCCGCCGGCCCGCGCGGCCTGAGGTTCAGGGGCGGTCCAGGCGCTCGGCGTACGCGTCGCGCAGCTCCGCCCAGCCGAAGTCCTTCGCCTCCGCGCCACGGATCGGGCCGACCGGATCGCCGTCGAGCAGATGACCGGCGACGTCGAGGCAGAGATGCCAGCCGGCGGCCACCATCGGGGCGAGGTCGGGCCGGTCGATCCGCTGCCGGACGGTGAGCGTGGTGCCGGCGCCGGCCGGGGTCAGTTCCCAGCGGAGCAGGGCGTCGCCCCAGGTGTACTCCAGCAGGCGTGGCCGGTCGGCGCGCAGCACCCGGGCCGGGGCCGGGTGGGCCCGGTCGCCGTCGACGGTGCGCAGCGTGGTCTCGCCGGGGCCGCCGAGGTCGTGGTCGGACCGGAACGGCGCCCACTGCGCCAGCTGTTCCGGGTCGGTGAGGGCGGCCCACACCTTCTCCGGCGGATGCCGGAGGTCCCGGACGAGCACCAGGTCCCACCGGTCGCCCCCGGGGACCAGCTCGACGTCGGCGAGCGGGCCGGGGCGGAAGTTGTCGCGCTGCATGGTCACTCCTGACTGTCGAGGTGGCGCTCCAGGGCGTCGAGGTGCGTGTCCCACATCCGCCGGTAGGGCCCGAGCCAGTCGTCCACCGCCCGCAGCGGCCCGGTGTCGACCCGGTAGATCCGCCGCTGCGCGGCGGTGCGGCAGGTGACCAGGCCGGCCTCGCGCAGCACCCGCAGGTGCTTGGAGACGGCCGGCTGGCTCATCCCCAGCGCGTCCACCAGATCGCCGACGCTGCTCTCCGCCCGGCGCAGCCGGTCGAGGATGCGGCGGCGGGAGGGTTCGGCCAGTACGGCGAAGGCGTCCACGGACACGCTGGCAATATGCCTCACTGGTTATATGACTGTCAAGGAATGCAGGCGGGCGCTGCCGCGTCGTCGTCGGGTCCATATGCTCGGGGCATGGAACTGCGGATCTTCACCGAACCCCAGCAGGGGGCCAGCTACGACCAGTTGCTCGCCGTGGCGCGCCGCGCGGAGGAGACGGGGTTCGCGGCGTTCTTCCGCTCCGACCACTACCTGAAGATGGGCTCGGTGAGCGGGGACCCCGGTCCGACCGACGCCTGGACCACCCTCGCCGGCCTGGCCCGGGACACCACCCGGATCCGGCTCGGCACGCTGATGAGCGCCGCCACCTTCCGCCTGCCCGGCCCGCTGGCCATCACCGTGGCGCAGGTCGACCAGATGAGCGGCGGCCGGGTCGAGCTGGGCATCGGCACCGGCTGGTACGCCGAGGAGCACAGCGCGTACGGCATCCCGTTCCCGGCGCTGGGGGAGCGGTTCGACCGGCTGGAGGAGCAGCTCGCCGTCATCACCGGGCTCTGGTCCACCCCGCCCGGGTCGACGTTCGACTTCCCCGGCACCTACTACCCGGTCAGCGACTCGCCGGCGCTGCCCAAGCCGGTGCAGCGGCCCCGCCCGCCGATCCTGCTCGGCGGCATGGGCCCGAAGCGCACGCCCCGCCTGGCGGCCCGGTACGCCGACGAGTTCAACCTGCCGTTCGCCTCCGTCGACGACACGAAGACGCAGTTCCAGCGGGTACGCGACGCCTGCACCGCGATCGACCGGGACCCGTCCACCATGACCTGGTCCAACGCGGTGGTGCTGTGTTGCGGGCGCGACGACGCCGAGGTGGCCCGGCGCGCCGAGGCGATCGGCCGGGATCCCGACGAGCTGCGCGCGAACGGCGCCGCCGGCACACCCGCCGAGGTGGTCGACACGCTCGGCCGGTATGCCGAGACCGGCAGCGACCGCGTCTACCTCCAGGTACTCGACCTGGCCGACCTGGACCACCTGGAGCTGGTCGCCGCCGAGGTGATGCCGCAGCTCTGAGCGCCGGCTCGCCCCGGCCTGGCTCGGCTCGGCCTGGCCTGGCTCGGCCTGGCCTGGCTCGGCCTGGCCTGGCTCTGGCTCGGCTCGGCCTGGCTCGGTCCGGTCCGGGCTTGGTGCGGTCCGGTCCGGCTCGGTCCGGTCCCGGTCCGGTCCCGGTCCGGCTCGGTCCGGTCCGGTCCGGTCCGGCCCAGCTCGGCTCGGACTCGGCCTCGAGCTTCCTCAGCCGGCCCAGCACGGTCGGGAGGAGACTCGCGCCAAGCGCGATATGACTCAGAGTCATAATTATGACTCTGAGTCATAAAGGGTTCGAGGCGACACTGCTTCTGACGGAGCGTTGCGGAGGGTGACCGTGCGCTCGGAACAGCGGCTTGTGTCGGGCGAACGATTCGCCGAGCCGCCGTGGCCAGGTGAGAGTCGAGCTGGCTGACAGCCGGCGTTGAAACCGGGGCGGCGCGGGACGGCCCTGCGACCGGGGCGGGGTGCCTAATGGGACCGACGGACGCCGGCCCGCCGGACGCGCCTGAGGGCGGGGCGGAACCGGGATGCCGGACGACCCGCGCCGGAACCGATGGCCGGGACCGGGCCCGGGCCGGAACCGAGGGCCGGGACCGAGGGCGGACCGGACCAGACCGGGCAGGGCAGGACCGGGCCGAGGCAGGACCGGGCCGAGGCAGGACCGGGCCGAGGCAGGACCGGGCCGAGGCAGGGCCGGGGCAGGGACCGGGCAGGGCCGGAGCAGGGACCGGGCAGGGCCGGGGCACGCCGGGACGGCCCGGCGTCGCATCTTGGGCGGGCCGGGGTTGGGCGGGCCGGGTCAGCCGGCCGTCGCCCGCCGCACCGTGTCGAGCCGGCCGTCCCGGTCGCTGTCCAGGTACGTGACGTCCGGGACGCCGTCGCCGTCCAGGTCGACCTGCACCACGTCGGCCACGCCGTCGCCGTCGAGGTCGGTCACCACCTCGACGGATCCGTCCAGGTGCCGGGTCACGATCGACCGGCCCTGCCCGGAGCGCGGCGGCGGGCCCGGCCGGGGCACCGGGTCCGGCTCGGGCTCCGGCGTCGGCGCCGGGACCGGCGCGGTCGCGTCGGGCGCCGCGCCGGTGAGGTCGGGGTCCACCCCGGTCGGATCGATCTCCTCCTCCGACGGGTACACGTCGCCGCGGAGGCTCGGGTCGCGGTAGCTGCTCATCCGCCCAGGATTCCCGCTCGGCCCCCGGAGCAACCCTGTCCGCGCCGGATGGCGCATGATGCAGCCCATGACCGACACCAACTGGGCCGGGAACGTCCGCTGGTCGGCGCGGGACCGGCACCGGCCGACCTCGGTGGACGAGGTGCGCCGGCTGGTCGCCGGGGCGGACCGGGCCCGGGCCGTCGGCACCGGCCACTCGTTCAACCGGCTCGGCGACACCGCCGGCACGCAGATCACGCTCGCCGGCCTGCCGCCGAGCGTCGCGCTCGACCCCGACCGGCGCACCGTCACGGTCGCCGCCGGCGTGCGCTACGGCGACCTGGCCACCGCGCTCCACAACCAGGGGTACGCGCTGCGCAACCTCGCCTCGCTCCCGCACATCTCGGTGGCCGGCTCGGTCGCCACCGCCACCCACGGATCCGGCCCGGCGAACGGCAACCTGGCCACCGCCGTGGCGGCGCTGGAGCTGGTCACCGCCGACGGTGACCTGCTCACCGTCGACCGTACCGAACCGAGGTTCGCCGGGCTGGTGGTCAACCTCGGTGCGCTGGGCGTGGTCACCCGGCTCACCCTCGACGTGGTGCCGACGTTCGCGGTGCGGCAGTTCGTGCGGCTCGGCCTGCCCCGCGCGGCGCTGGACGAGGCGCTCGACGCCGCGTACAGCGTCAGTGTCTTCACCGGGTGGCGGTCGGACCGCTTCGACCAGGTGTGGATCAAGCAGGACGCCGATCAGGCGCCGCCGCCGGCCGACTGGCTGGACACGGTGGCCGCGGACACGCCCCGGCACCCGGTGCCCGGCATGTCGCCGGAGCACTGCACCGCCCAGCTCGGCGAGGCCGGGCCGTGGCACGAGCGCCTGCCGCACTTCCGGCTCGGCTTCACCCCGAGCAGCGGCGACGAGTTGCAGTCCGAGTGGCACGTGGCCCGCGCCGACGCGGCGGCGGCGCTCGCCGCGCTCGATCCGGTCGCCGAGCGGATCGCCGCGGTGCTCCAGGTCTGCGAGCTGCGGACGGTGGCCGCCGACGAGCTGTGGCTGAGCCCGAACTTCCGGCGGGACACGCTGGCGGTGCACTTCACCTGGGTCGGTGACCCGGTGGCGGTGGCGCTGGTGCTGGCCGAGGTGGAGCAGCGGCTCGCCCCGTTCGCGCCGCGCCCGCACTGGGGCAAGCTCTTCGAGCGCGATCCGGCGGCCGCGTACCCCCGGCACGGCGACTTCCGGGCCCTGCTGCGCGAGTTCGACCCGGACGGGAAGTTCCGCACCCCGGAGATGGACGTCTACTTCCCCCGCGACTGAGTCTCAGCGCCCGGCGGGCATCTGCTGGCGCAGGCTGCCGCGCTGCACGGCGCGGCTGATGTCGCTGGGCGAGACGATCCCGACCAGCCGGTCGTCGACCACCACCAGCGCCCGGCCGTCGGTGCACTCGTTGAGCCGGGGGAGCAGGTCGTTGAGCTGCTCGTCGGGGCGGGCGAGCACCAGCTCGTCGGCCCGGCAGGACACCTCGGCCAGCGTGGTGGAGGCGCGGCGGTCCGCCGCGATGCCGCGTACCCGGTCGAGCGTGACCAGGCCGACGGGCCGGCCGTCGGCGGCCAGTGGCAACGTCGAGTGCCGGTACGCGAAGAGGTAGTGGTCGACGAAGTCGGCCACGGTCAGGTCGCCGGACGCGGTCTGCGGCTGCGGCGTCATCACGTCGCCGACCCGGATGCCGCGCAGCGCGTCGCCCATCCGGGCGGCGCGCTCCTCCTGGCCGGCGGCGCCGATCAGGAACCAACCGATCAGCGCCAGCCAGAGCCCGCCGAATCCGGCGCCCACCAGGAACCGCCAGAGCCCGAGGCCGATCAGCAGGATGCCCAGCACCCAGCCGGCGCGCGCGGCCACCACCGACGCCCGGGTCCGGTCGCCGGTGGCCTTCCACACCGCCGCGCGCAGCAGCCGCCCGCCGTCGAGCGGCGCGGCCGGCAGCACGTTGAAGACCGCCAGCAGCACGTTGATGCCGGCCAGCCAGGACAGCGCACCGAGCAGCAGCCCGCCCCCGCCGGCCGCCGCGACCGCCACCGCGATCGTGCCGAACACCACGCCGATGATCAGGCTGACCAGGGGTCCGACGCCGGCGATCCGCAGCTCGGCGCCCGGGTCCTTCGCCTCGCCCTTCAACTCGGCGACGCCGCCGAAGAGCCAGAGCGTGATCCCCTCGACCTCGATGCCGTTGCGCTTGGCCACCACCGCGTGCGACACCTCGTGGGCGAGCAGGCCGACGAAGAAGACCACCGCGGCGGCCAGGCCGGCGGCGACGTAGGCGAGCGTCGAATTTCCCGGGTACGAGCGCGGGAACAGACTCGCCGACAGCGACCAGGCGATCAGCACGAAGATGACCAGGACGCTCCAGTTGACGCCGACGGGTACGCCCGCGATCCGGCCGAGCCGGAAACTCGCCCTCATGTCCCTGTCATACCCGGCGCGGGCACCCCCACACCAGGGCCGAACGCCACCGCGCGCCGTGGCCCACCGATCAGTCGGCGGTTCCGGCCGGCGCCACCCAGGTCGTCGGCTGACCGGTGATCGCCGTGATCAGGTCGAAGTCGCCGTCGTAGTGCAGCACCGTCGCACCATGTCGTTCGGCGGTGGCAGCGATCAGCAGATCGGCCATCGAGAGCGCCCGGTGGCTGCCCTTGTGCAGCGCCTTCACCTGCACGTCGATCGCTCGATCCCAGATGTCGTCAGGCATCGGAAGCCAGTCGAATCCGCGCAGCAACCATCGGATCCGTTGCGCCTCCTTGGCCGAGCGGGCACTGTGCAAGACCTCGATCTCGATCGCGCCGCGGACAGCCAGCAGACCCCGATCGGACAACTCGTCGAGCTCGTCGCGGGTCAGCGTCGGGGCGCCTCACTGACCACGGTCGGGGAGAACTCGTTCGCCGCCTCCACCGCCCACTCCAGCGCGAAGTCTGCCTCCTCCTCCCAGCCCGGTTCGCCGCCGACGAAGTGTGACCGGCCGGGGAACTCCCGGTAGCTGGTGATCCCGGTGGAGCTGCGGTAGAGGTTGGCCAGGCTGACGGCCAGCGACGCCGGGATGACGTGGTCCTCGCCGCCGGCGGTGATCAGCAGCGGGGCGCGGTCGGCGCGCGTGCGGTCGATCTCGGTGGCCGAGTGCGGGTCCAGGTTGGCGAACGAGCCCTCGAACAGCACGTGCCCGGCGCCGGGGACGGCGTACCGCTCCCAGGCGGCGTCGGACTGGTCCTGGCTGATCGTGTTGCCGAAGGCGTACCGGAAGTCCTCGGCGGTGAAGGGCACCGCGCGGTGCCGGTTGGCCGGGTTGCGCAGGATGGAGAAGCCGGAGCGCAGCGTGCTCGGCGGGAGCTTGAGCACGCCCTTGACCGGCGCGGGGTGCACGCCGACGACGGCCGCGCCGAGGCGGCGGTCGAGCAGCAGCTGGGCGATCAGGCCGCCGAACGAGTGCCCCATCACGATCGGCGGGCGGGGCAGCTCGCGGATGATCGCCGCGTAGTGCTCGACGATCGTGGCGATGCGCTGCCCGGCGATCGGGGTGGGGTCGGCGCGCAGCTCGGCCGGCTCCCCGTCCATGCCGGGCCAGGCCGGGGTGAGCACCCGAAAGCCGCGCGCCGCGTAGCGCGCGGCCCAGTGCTCCCAGCTGCGTGAGGTCATCCAGAGCCCGTGGATGAGCACGATCGTGTCGACCCGTCCCGTCGGTACACCCATACCGCGGGTTACCCGGCCCGGTGGCCCTCACTCCCGGCCGGCGCCGTCGCGGCCAGCCCGTCGATCAGCAGGTCCAGGCCGAAGCCGAAGCGCTCGTCCCCACCGCCGGCCATCAGCTCGTCCAGGTGGCCCAGGATGCGCGGGTACGTCGGCGCGGGCAGGCCCTGGTAGTACGCCCGGAGCTGTCGGTGCATGTTCGCCCACCACGTGGGCGGGTCCTGCCCGGCGGCGCGGGCCTTCTCCGCGTACAGCGCGCCCTCGTAGGCGTCGCCGGCGATGTAGAGGAAGAGCCGGTCCAGGAACCAGGCCGCCCGCTGGGGCGGCACGCCGCCGGCCAGCAGGATCTCCAGCATCCCCTCGGTGACGCGCAGTGCGTTCGGGCCGGTGGGGATGGTGGCGAGCGAGGCCAGGGCCAGGTTGGTGTGGGTGGCGTACACCCGGTACGCCTGCCACGCGACCTCGCGGATCTGCTCGGCCCACCGCGCCGGGTCCGGCGCCGGGACCACGATGTCGGCGCTGGCCCGGTCGACCAGCAGTTCGAGCAGCTCCTCCTTGCCGGAGACGTGGGCGTAGAGCGACGCCGGCCCGGTGCCCAGCTCCTGGGCGACCCGCCGCATGCTCAGCGCGCCCAGCCCCTCGCGGTTGATCAGGGCGAGCGCGGTGTCCACCACCGCCTGCTGGCTGAGCGGCCGGCGGGGAGCCGGGCGGGTGCGGGCGCGGGTACGCCACGGCGGGGCGGGCTGGTCGCTCACGGACACCTCCGGCGGTCGGGACTCGAACATCGTACTTGCCCCGAACGCCGTTCGTTGCTAGAACGGTGTTCGACAACGAACACCGTTCGACCGATCGGGGGAGCCATGACCACCGAAACCGCGACGCCGGAGCGGGCGGGCGCGCCCGCCACCGGCCACCGCTGGCGCTGGATCGCGCTCGCGGTGATCCTCAGCGCCGAGGTGATGGACCTGCTCGACGTGCTGGTCACCAACCTCGCCGGCCCGGCGATCCGGGCCGACCTCGGCGGCTCGCCCGCCGTCATCCAGTGGCTCGGCGCCGGCTACACCCTGGCCATGGCCGTCGGCCTGGTCACCGGCGGCCGGCTCGGCGACCTCTACGGCCGGCGCCGGATGTTCCTGGTCGGGGTGCTCGGCTTCACCGCCGCCTCGGCCCTGTGCGCGCTGGCCGCCGGCCCCGGCACGCTGATCACCGCCCGAGTGGTGCAGGGCCTCTTCGGCGCCCTGCTCCTCCCGCAGGGGCTCGGCCTGATCAAGGAGATGTTCTCGGCGGACGAGCTGGCCGCCGCCTTCGGCGCCTTCGGCCCGGTGATGGGGCTCTCCGCGGTCGGCGGTCCGATCCTGGCCGGGTGGTTGGTCGACGCCGACCTGGCCGGCACCGGCTGGCGGGCCATCTTCCTGATCAACGTGCCGCTCGGCCTGCTCGCCGCGCTCGGCGCGCTCTGTTTCCTGCCCGAGTCCCGGGCCACCCGGGCCACCCGCCTCGACCTGCCCGGCGTCCTGCTCGTCTCGCTCGGCGCGGTGCTGCTGGTCCATCCACTGGTGCAGGGACGGGAGCTGGGCTGGCCCTGGTGGACGCTGGCCATGCCGGTCGGCGCGGTCCTGGTCCTCGCGCTCTTCGCCCGCTACGAGCTGGCCCGACAGCGCGCCGGCCGCGACCCGCTGGTCGTGCCGACGCTGTTCCGCCGCCGCGCGTTCACCGGTGGGCTGGTCGCGGGCCTGGCGTTCTTCACCGCGCTGACCGGCTTCTCGCTGGTGTTCAGCCTCTATCTCCAGCTCGGCCTGGGCTGGTCACCGCTGCGCACCGGCCTGGCCTCGGTCCCGCAGGCGCTCGGCATGGTGCTCGCGTTCGTGCTGGCCGGCGCCGGCCTGGCGAGGCGGCTCGGCCGGCGACTGATCCACCTCGGCCTGGGGGTGGTGGTGGCCGGCGTCGCCGGGATGCTGCTCACCCTGCGTCTGGTCGGCGACGACGTCACCCCGTGGCGGCTGACGCCCGCGCTGCTCGCGGTCGGCTTCGGGATGGGGCTGGTGATGGCGCCCTTCTTCGACATCGTGCTCTCCGGGGTGGGCGAGGAGGAAACCGGTTCGGCCTCCGGCACGCTCACCGCCGTCCAGCAGCTCGGCGGCGCACTCGGTGTGGCCCTGCTCGGCACCGTCTTCTTCGACGCCGCGACGGCGGGGGTCGGCCACGCCGTGCGGGTCACCCTCGTCGCGGAGCTGGGCCTGCTGCTGGTCACGATCGCCGGCGCGTTCCTGCTGCCCCGCCGCGCCCGCGAGGGCGTCGCCCACTGACCCGGCGCGCCCGGGTGGCGGCCCCGCCGCCCGGGCCGCCCTGACAAATGTCACGGGCGGAAGGTGACGGCTGCTCCCGGGTCCGGTGCGTCGCGGGCCGGAGCATCGTGGACATGACCGACACCGCACCGGCCGTCGACCTGGCCGGACTCACCAAGACCTTCGGCCCGGTGACCGCCGTCGACGGGCTCAGCCTGCGGATCACCCCCGGTGAGGTGGTGGCCTTCCTCGGCCCCAACGGCGCCGGCAAGACCACCACTGTCGACATGCTGCTCGGGCTGGCCCGCCCGGACGCGGGCACCGTCCGGCTCTTCGGCGGCACCCCGGCCGACGCCGTCCGGCTCGGCCGGGTCGCCGCCGTGATGCAGACCGGCGGCCTGCTCAAGGACCTCACCGTCGCCGAGACGGTACGCATGACCGCGCACTTCTACGGCCACACCCGGCCGGTCACCGAGGTGCTGGAGCGGGCCGGCATCGCCGAGATCGCCGACCGGCCGGTGGGCAGGTGCTCGGGCGGCCAGCAGCAGCGGCTGCGGTTCGCGCTGGCGCTGCTGCCGGACCCGGACCTGATGGTGCTGGACGAGCCGACCACCGGAATGGACGTCGAGGGGCGGCGCGACTTCTGGCAGGCGATCCGGGCCGACGCCCGCTCCGGCCGTACCGTGCTGTTCGCCACCCACTACCTGGACGAGGCGGACGCGTACGCGGACCGGATCGTGCTGGTCCGCCAGGGGCGGGTGGTGGCCGACGGCACCACCGCGGAGATCAAGAACCTGGCCGCCGGCCGGGTGGTGCGGGCCACCCTGCCCGGCGCCGACCAGGCCGCGCTCGCCGCGCTGCCCGGCGTGCGCTCGGTCGAGGTACGCGGCGACGCGATCCTGGTGCACAGCGAGGACTCCGACGTGGTCGCCCGGCACCTGCTGACCCGGACCGACGCCCGGGACCTGGAGATCACCTCCCGCAACCTCGAGGACGCGTTCCTCGCCCTCACCGCCGCCGCCTGACACCGACCCTCCCGGGAGCATCGCCATGACCGCCACCTCCTCGCCCACCACCACCACCCAGCCCCGCCGGGCCGACCGCCGGCCCCCCGCGCTCGGCGGCTTCTGCGCCCCGGTGCTCGCCATCGAGATCCGCCGGGTGCTGCGCAACCGCCGCACGCTGATGTTCATCCTGGTCATGCCGGCGGTCTTCTTCCTCCTGTTCGGACTGCCCTCGCGCGGCGAGAAGCTGGACAACGGCCTGCCGGTCACCGGCTGGATCATGATCAGCCTGGCCGTGTACGCGGCCATGGTCGCCACCACCAGCGCCGGCGCCGCCGTGGCCACCGAGCGCGCGCTGGGCTGGAGCCGGCAGCTGCGGTTGACCCCGTTGCGTCCCGCCGCGTACGTGGCGACCAAGGTGGCCACCGCGATGGTGCTCGGGCTGCTCGGCGTGCTGGTGGAGTTCGCCGTCGGTGCCGCCTCCGGGGTCCGGCTGCCGGCGCACGTCTGGCTGGAGTCCGGCGTGACCGCCTGGATCGGCTCGCTGGTCTTCGCCGCGTTCGGACTCTTCGTCGGCTACCTCGCCCCGGCCGAGAACGTCATGCAGTTCATGGGCCCGGCCCTGGCCATCCTGGCCATGCTGGGCGGCCTGTTCGTTCCCCTCGATCTGCTGCCCGACGTGATGCGGCAGATCGCCACGTTCACCCCGGTGTACGGGGTCGGTCAGCTCGCCCGCGCGCCGCTGACCGGCACCGGGGTGGACTGGGCGACGGTCGCCAACGTGGCCGCCTGGACCGCGTTCTTCGGCCTCGGCGCGGCACGGCTGTTCCGCCGGGACACCACCCGGGTCTGAGCGGGGTCTAGCGTGGTCGGCGTGACGTCGCCGCCCGACCGGGTCCGGCCGGTGAACCGCCACTGGCGGTTCACCGGCTGGCTGCTCGCGGCGGTCTGGCTCTTCTTCCTCAACATCCCGTTCGTCACCGCCCTGCACCAGCCGGAGCTGTGGCGGCGGGTGCTCGGGCTCGCCTCGGTCATCGCCTTCGGCGTCGCGTACGTGCTGATCTTCGAGTGGGCTCGGGCCCGCCGGCAACGGCACCTCCCGATCCCGGTCGGTCGGGCCCGGGCGCTGCTCGCGTTGCTGCTCGCGATCGGCCTGGTCGGCATTCCGGGCACCGGCGGCGACTGGCTGACCACGCTGGTCTTCGTGGCCGCCGCCGCGGTGTTCCTGCTGCCGCCGGTGGAGTCGCTGGTCGTGGTGGCGCTGGCCGCCGCGACCCCGCCGGTGACCTCGCGCCTCGTGCCCGGCTGGGAGGCGGAGAGCACCGTCGTCTTCGCGGTGCTGCTCGCCTCGTTCGCCATGTTCGGGGTGAGTCGGCTGGCCCAGCGCAACGCCGAACTCCAGGCCGCGCAGCAGGAGATCCGCCGGCTCGCGGTGGCCGAGGAACGCGCGCGGACGGCCCGCGACCTGCACGACATCCTCGGGCACTCGCTGACCGTGGTGGCGGTCAAGGCCGAACTGGCCGGCCGGCTGCTGGAGCTGGACCCGGCCCGGGCGGCGACCGAGATCGCCGACGTGGAACGGCTGGCCCGGGAGGCGCTGGCCGACGTGCGGGGCACCGTCGGGGCGTACCGCGGGGTGGACCTGGCGTCCGAACTGGCCGGAGCCCGGTCGGCGCTGGCCGCCGCGGGCATCGTCGCGGAGCTGCCGGAGACGGTGCCGGAGCTGCCGACGGACCGGGACGAGCTGTTCGGCTGGACGGTCCGCGAGGGGGTGACGAACGCGGTGCGGCACAGCGGCGCGCGGCGCTGTGTGATCCGGGTGGACCCGGCGGCGGTGGAGGTCCGCGACGACGGTCGGGGACCGGCCGGCGAGTCGGCGGGCGCCGGGCACGGGCTGGTCGGGCTGCGGGAGCGGGCGGCCCGGTTGGACGCGACCGTGACGGTGGCCCGAGCGCCCGGCGGGCGCGGTTTCCTGCTCCGGGTCACGGTGCCGGACACGAACGGGAGGGACCGCGGGTGACCGAGCCGATCCGACTGCTGCTCGCCGACGACCAGGCGCTGGTGCGCGGCGCGCTGGCCGCGCTGCTGTCGCTGGAACCGGACCTGACCGTGGTGGCCGAGGTGAGCCGGGGCGACGAGGTGGTGCCGGAGGCGCTGCGTACCCGCCCCGACGTGGCGTTGCTCGACGTGGAGATGCCCGGCCTGGACGGGGTGGCCGCCGCGGCCGCGCTGCGCGGCGCGCTGCCCGCCTGCCGGGTGCTGGTGGTGACCACGTTCGGTCGGCCCGGCTACCTGCGCCGGGCGATGGAGGCGGGCGCGAACGGCTTCGTGGTCAAGGACACCCCGGCCCGGCAGCTCGCCGACGCGGTGCGCCGGGTGCACGCCGGCCTGCGGGTGGTCGACCCGACGCTGGCCGCCGAGACACTGGCCACCGGGTCGAGTCCGCTCACCGAGCGGGAGACCGAGGTGCTGCGCACGGCCCGGGGCGGTGGCACGGTGGCCGAGCTGGCCGCGACGCTGCACCTGTCCGAGGGGACGGTCCGCAACCACCTCTCGTCCGCCATCGGCAAGACCGGCGCCCGCAACCGCGCCGACGCCGTCCGGGTCGCCGAGGCCAACGGCTGGCTGCTCGGGTAGAAGGAAGGGCCCCCTCTTAACGCCTCCGGTAGAGCAAGGGCCCCTTCTTAACAGGGAGTGTTAAGAAGGGGCCCTTCCTTGCAGGGCCGGGCGGTCAGGGGAGGCGGTCGACGACCACGAGGCCGGTGCCGGGTTCCAGTTCGGCGAGGAGCTGGCGCTGGGCGCTGCGGGTGAGCCGGATGCAGCCGTTGGTGACGTTCTCGCCGAGCGTGTCGTCGTTGTACCAGCTGTGCAGTCCGATGTGGGCGCCGCGCAGTCCGGTCGGCACCGCGTCCGGGTCGTCGGGGATCGCGCCGAGGGCGAAGATGTCGACGCCGCCGTAGACGTCCTGCGGGGGTGGGGTGCGACCCAGCACGAACGTGCGACCGAGCGGGGTGAGCTGGCCGGACATGCCGAGACTGACCGGCCAGGAGCGCACCGCGCGCCCGTCCCGGTTCCAGGTGAGCCGGTGCGTGCGGCGCTCCACCACGATCTGGTCACGTAGCGCCACGGTGGTCCAGCCGCCGGACGGCAGCCAGCCGACGGTGCGGTTGGCCGAGGGGAGCAGCACCGCGGTCCAGCCGGCCCGGCGTTCGACGATCGGCACGGTCAGCCGGACCCCGCTGATGGTCGGGGCGAGGAAGGCCAGCGGTCGTCCGCCGGGCGCGTCGTAGGCGGCCACGTTCCGGTCCGGGCGCAGCCCTTCGCCCAGCGGGGTGGTGTCGGCCGGAGCCGGATCGGCCGGGAAGCCGCGGGGCGCCGGGTCGTAGGTGACCACCGGGAGGTCGGCCGGTGCGGGCGCGGCGGGCGGGACGGACTCCATCGGCGACGGGCGCGGCGAGGCCGTCGGGGACGTCGGGGGCGCGGCGACGGTCGGCGCGGGCGGCGGAGCGGTGGCGGTGAGCGCGCGGCCCACCAGCAGCGCGACGACCAGCAGCAGCGGTACGCCGAGCGCGGCGAGCAGCCAGCCGGGAGGCCGGCGTGCGGTAAACCGGTCGAACAGCACGAAACTGACTGTAACCGAACGGAAGCCCCCGTACCGCGAAGTGCGGCACGGGGGCTTCCGGGTGAGGTCAGCTCAGTTTCGCGCCGACGTGGATGGCGATCGCGTCGTGCGCGTTGACGGTGGCCGCGAACCAGCCCGCCGAGTCCACGGTGATCACCGGTCCGCTGCACGAGCCGTTGCTGAACGTGCCGTGGATGACGTCGCAGTAGCGCCCGGCCGGCAGGCCGGTGTAGTACGACCGGCCGCTGATCGCGGAGTCCTCGTCGTTGACGGTCAGGTAGCCCTTGCCGGCCCGGCTGAACGCGATGTGCTGGTAGCCGTTGTCGTACCAGTTGGTGACTCCGGCACCCTCGGTGGCGTTGCGGAAGCCGACCATGTTGGCGATGACCGGCCAGCGGTGCTCACACTCCCAGCCCGAGTAGCAGGTGGTGTTGGTGACCTTGTTGCTGCCGTCCGACGGGGGACCCTGGTCCCGACCGGAGTACGTGAAGCTCGACATCACCGCCGGGGTGCCGTACGGCCAGGCCAGCATGAACGCGTTGGCCAGGGCGTACTCGCCACGGTCGCGGTAGGTGAGCACGCCGCCCTCGCGCTGGGTGTCGTGGTTGTCGGTGAAGACCACCGCCTTCGCGCTCGACAGGTAGCCCCAGGACTCGCCGAAGTTGCGCAGGTACGCCAGCCGCTCGTTGTTGAACATCCGGGCCAGGTCCTTGCCGTACCGGAACTCGTGCACGTCGCCGTTGCCGGTGTACTCGGTCGGCTGGACCGGCTCACCCGCGCCGTAGATGACCTCCTGCACCAGGTACGCCGACCGGGACAGCTTGGCCTTGATCGCCGCGATGTCGGCGGCCGGCATGTGCTTGCTGCCGTCCAGCCGGAACCCGTCGACGCCGAGCGAGAGCAGGTCGTTGAGGTACGTGGCCAGCCGGGTGCGGACGTAGTCCGACTCGGTCTTGAGGTCGGCGAGGTTGACCAGTTCGCAGTTCTGCACCTCGTACCGGTCGTTGTAGTTGGCGATGTCGTTGTTGCCGTTGCGGCCGCAGTAGTGGAAGTCCTGCGACGAGTAGACGCCCGGGTAGTTGTAGTGGCCGTACGACGTGCCGGCCCAGCCGGTGCCGCCGTTCTCCTGCCCGGACATGTGGTTGACCACGGCGTCGACGATCACCTTGACGCCGGCGTTGTGGCAGGTGTTCACCATGGACTGGAACTGGGCCCGGGTGCCCTTGCGGGACTCGATCCGGTAGCTGACCGGCTGGTAGGACACCCACCACGGGCTGCTGTTGACGTGTTCCTGCGGCGGGGACACCTGGACGTAGCCGTAGCCCTTGGGGCCGAGCGTGCTGGTGCACTCGTTGGCCACCGAGGTCCAGTTCCACTCGAAGAGCTGGACGATGACCTTCTTGCTTCCGGGGGTTGCGGCGGCGGCCGGGGGAGCCGCCACTGTGGTCGGGACGAGCAGGCTCGCGGCCAGGCCCAGGACGAGGGCCGCGGCGCGGCATCGGCGTCGATGCATCAGGACTCCTGCGGGGTGCGGGGGTGCGGGGGAGTGGAGCCTGGGGAGGGCGTCAGTGCCGGCTTCTTGCAACCGGCGCTGAAATTTTCCGCAAGGTTACGAGTGTGTTGCAAGGACTGTCAATGCATGGGCATCCGTCGTTGCGTTGGGTGCTACACGCGCGCCCGGTCGGGACGGTTCGAGGAATCGGCCGAGAAATTCCCCACCGGAGGTGATCCGTCCGGGGCGTCGCTCCGTACCTGAGGTGGGAGCAGGGTCGGCCGGTGGGGGCGCCGCCGCGAGACGATCGAGGAGCAGATGGCCCGGGCACAGCAGAACGAGAAGGCGACGACCGTCCGGACCACCACCACCAGCCGTGGTGTCCGGACCATGTCGAAGTCCGCGATGGTGGCGCTGACCGCCTCCGCGCTCGGCCTCGCGTGGGCGGGTGTCGAGCTCGCCGGCGCCGGCGGCCTCATGTACTCGTACGGATTCTTCTTCACCGAGTTCTTCGCCGGGGTGGTCGCCCTGGTCTCACTGAGCCTCACCGTGATGCTGGGGCTGCTCGCCACCGACCGGCTGGTGCTGCTCATCCGGCACCGGGTGCTGCTCCAGTCGGCGCACCGCGCCACCGGCGTGCTCGGCGTGGCCGGGCTGCTCTTCCACGTCATCACCAAGATCGCGATCGGGCGGGCCGGGCCCACCGACGCGGTGGTGCCGTTCGTCGGCGGCAGCGGCCTCTACGTCGGGCTCGGCACCGTCGCCGCGCTGCTGATGGTCAGCGTGCTCTGGACCGGCCTGATCCGGGTCCGGTTCGCCGGCGTCGGTCCGAAGTGGCTCTGGCGGGCGCTGCACTCGACGGCCTACGTGTCCTGGCCGTTCGCGCTGCTGCACGGGCTCAACGCGGGCCGGACGGCGGCCGGTTGGGTGGTGCTCAGCTACCTCGCCTGCGTGCTGCTCGTGGTGATGGCGCTGCTGGTGCGCGTCTCCGTCCACCTCGGCAAGCGCAGCCGCGAGCAGCACCAGGCCGCCGCGCTGAACAAGGCGATGGCGGGCAAGGGCGAGGACCGCACCGGCGTGTTCGCCGCGCTCGGCCGCAAGAAGGCCGCCGACAAGGAGGAGAGCGGCGCCGGCCGGGGCCGCTGGGCCGAGGCGACCGCCACCTGGACCGCGCCGGCCGGCACCGCCCGCCGGCGGGACCCCGAGCGGTTCGCCGTACCGGTGGTGCCGGAACCTGGATCGCTGCGCGAGCCGGTCCGCGCGGCCGCCGCCCGGCGGCGCGGCGGGGAGACGGACGCGCCGGAACGCCGGACCCGGACGCAGGAGGTCCCGGCCGCGCGGCGCACCTCCCGGCGCGGGGACGACGAGCGCGAGCCGGTACGCCGGAGCCGGGACGCCGAGCGGGTGCCCGCCGTCCGGCGGAACACCGAGGAGTTGGAGCCGGTCGGCCGGCGGGACGGGGAGCGGTCCCGTCGCCGCCGCCGGGACGACGAGGAGCGGGTGAGCCGCCGGTCCCGGGCCGACGAGGACATGGTCGCGCAGTACTCGGCCCCGCCGGAGAGCGGCGGCCGGCACTCCGCCCCGCCGGACACCGGCGGCCGCCACTCGGCCCCGCCGGACAGCGGCCGGTACGCCACCCCCGCCGAGGTGGCCCGCTACTCGGCCCCGCCGCGTCCGACGGACGAGGCGGAGGAGCCGTGGGACAGCCCGCGCCGCTGGGAGAGCCGCCCGGTCTCCGGCGAGCCGATCTCGGCCGGACCGATCTCCGGCACCCCGGTCACCGCGGAGCCGCGCAGCGGTTCCGGCCGGCGCTACCGGGACGAGGAGGACGTGCCGGAGGAGCCGGACTACTGGCGTCCGCCGGCCCGCTACGCCGCCGACGACGAGTTCGTCGACGACACCCCCACGCTCGTCGACCTGGCCTCCCGCCGGGCCCTGCGGGCCACCAAGGAGAGCCGTTCCGGCCGGCGCAAGCGGGCCGACGCGGACGCGGTCGACGGCGCGTACTGGGCCGGGCTGCGGGGTGAGGCCCGATGATGCGGACGACCGTGCCCCCGGTCGCCTGCGTCGGTGAACCCCGCCTGACCGCCGGCTTCGCCGAGTTCGGCCGGCTCGACCTGCTCGCCCACGAGGAGGTGCACGGCCCGATCGGTCCGATGGAGCCGGCGGCGCTGCTGCGGCTCGCCGAGGCGATCGACCTCAAGGGCAAGGGCGGTGCGGGCTTCCCGTTCGCCCGCAAGCTGCGCGCGGTGCTGGAGTCCTGCGAGCGGCAGGACCTGGCCGCCGTGGTGGTGGTCAACGCCAGCGAGGGCGAGCCGGCCAGTTGGAAGGACAAGGTGCTGCTCACCCGGGCGCCGCACCTCGTCCTGGACGGCGCCGCGCTGGCCGCGTTCGCGCTGGACGCCGACGAGATCGTGATCGGGGTGGCCGACGACGACGTGGGCCGGCCCTCACTGACCGAGGCGTTGCAGGAACGGCGGATGCCGGTGCCGACCACCATCGTCACCGTGCCGCACCGGTTCATCTCCGGTGAGGGCGGCGCGCTGGTCAACGGCATCAACGGCCTGCCGCACATCCCGCCCGGCACCAAGAAGCGCTCCAGCGACTCCGGCGTCGGCGGGCTGCCCACCCTGCTCTCCAACGCCGAGACGTACGCCCAACTCGCGGTCGCCGCCCGGATCGGCCCGTACGAGTACGCCGCGCTCGGCACCGACGACGAGCCGGGCACCGTGCTGCTCACCGTCACCGGGTCGGCGAAGCGGCCGGCCGTGGTGGAGTGCGCCGCCGGCACCCCGCTGCGCGAGATCCTCGACCTGTGCGAGGTGCCGCCCGGGCCGGGCATCCTGATGGGCGGCTACCACGGCAAGTGGATCACCGCCGAGGCGGCGGAGCGGGCCGAGGTCTCCCGCAAGGGACTGGCCGCGGTCGGCGGCACGCTCGGCGCCGGCATCATCGTGCCGCTCGGCACCGACACCTGCCCGCTCGGCGAGGCCGCCCAGGTGGTCCGCTACCTGGCCGGTGAGTCCGCCGGGCAGTGCGGCCCGTGCAAGATGGGACTGCCCGACCTGGCCCGCTCCGTCGACCTCGCCGTCTCCGGCAGCGCCCCGATCGAGCTGGTCCGGGCCGCCGCCGGCGACGTGAAGGGGCGCGGCGCGTGCAGCCACCCGGACGGCACCGCCCGGTTCGCGCTGTCCGCCATGGAGGTGTTCGCCGACGACCTGCGGCTGCACGCCACCGGGGAGGGCTGCGGCAAACGGGTCAAGGGCACGATGGGCCTGCCCGGCGCGCCCGACGGCAACCCGCAGAAGCTCACCCTGGACTGGTCCCGCTGCGACGGGCACGGACTCTGCGCGCACGTCGTGCCGGACTTCATCCGGCTCGACGGCAACGGCTTCCCCGCCTTCCCCGCCACCCCGGTGCCGACCTGGCTGCGCGAGGGCGCGCTCAAGGCGGTCAAGGTCTGTCCCGAACTCGCGCTCCGGCTGGTCAAGGCGGAGTGACGACCACGTCAGGAGCGTCGATGGCATCACCCACCGTTCGTCGTCTCGGGGCCGCCGCCGTGCTGGCCGCCACGCTCACCGCCACGGCGGCCTGCGCGGTCGGTCCCGAGCGGACCACGTCGGTCGGTACGGTGGCCGCCCCGTCCGCCGCCGCGCCGACCACCGCCGCGAGCGCGTCGGCCGGCCCGTCGTCGCCCGCCCCGTCGCCGACCGCGCCGGCCCGGGTGCCGAAGACACTGGCGTTCGACGCGAAGACCCTCGACGGTACGGCGTTCTCCGCCGCCGCCCTGGCCGGGCGGCCGGTGGTGCTCTGGTTCTGGGCCCCCTGGTGCGCCACCTGCGCCAGCCAGGCGTGGACCGTCGCCGAGATCGCCCCGACCTACCGGGACACGGTGCCGATCGTCGGCGTCGCCGGGCTCGGCCAGCAGAAGGCGATGAAGGAGTTCGTCACCGAGTTCGACCTGGCCGGCACCCCGCAGCTCGACGACCGCGCCGGCGCGGTGTGGCGCCGCTTCAAGGTGGTCGAGCAGAGCACGTTCGTCATCCTCGACCGGGACGGCAAGGTGGTCCACCAGGGCTTCCTCGACGGCGAGTCGCTCACCCGGCAGGTCGAGACGCTGGCCCGGGGATGACCGGCGCGCTGCTGCTCGCGCTGACCGCCGGCATGCTCGGCGCGGTCAACCCGTGCGGCTTCGCGATGCTGCCCGCGTACCTGTCGTTGCTGGTGGCCGGCCCCGGCGACGGCCGCGGCGCGGTCGGCCGCGCGCTCACCGCGACGGCCGGGCTGACCCTCGGGTACGTGCTGGTCTTCGGCGCGTTCGGGCTGGCCGTGGCGCCGGCGGCGGACTGGCTGCGGCCCCGGTTGCCCTGGCTGACCGTGACCCTCGGCGTGCTCCTGGCGCTGGCCGGCTGCTGGCTGCTCGCCGGCCGGCGGTTGCCCGCGCCCCGCCCGTTCACCACCGCGCCCCGGCTCACCCGCACCTGGCCGTCCATGGCGCTGTTCGGCGCGGCGTACGCGCTCACGTCGCTGACCTGCGCGATCGCGCCGTTCCTGGCGATCGTGGTGACCAGCCTGCGGGCCGGGTCGCCGCTGCGCGGGCTGGCGCTGTTCGGCGCGTACGCCCTCGGGATGGCCCTGGTGGTCGGTGTGGCCGCGCTGGCCGTGGCGTTGCTGCGCGGGCGGGTGGTGGCCGGACTGCGCGGCGCCGGCGCGTGGGTGCCGCGCCTGAGCGGCCTGGTGCTGCTGGTCGCCGGCGGCTACGTCGCCTGGTACGGCTGGTACGAGGTGCGCTTCGCCCTGGGCCGCCGCGACGCCTTCACCGACCCGGTGATCCGCACCGCCGCCCGGGCGCAGCAGGCACTGGTGGGCGCCGTCGACACTCTGGGCCCCGCCGTCCTCACGGCCCTCCTGACCCTGCTGCTCCTCCTCACCACCCTCACCCCCCGCCCCCGCGATCTTGCAGTTGGTGCCCGGGCGGAAGGGGTGAAGCGGACTTCTCACGGGCCGGAAGTGCAAGATCGCGGGGGAGAGGTGGGGGCGGGGGAGCGGGGGCGGGTCAGCGCGGGGTGAGGCGGTCGGTGCCGAGCTTGTCGCGCAGCACCTCGGGGACCACGACCGAGCCGTCGGGCTGCTGGCACTGCTCCAGGATGGCCGGGAACAGCCGGCTGGTGGCCAGCGCCGAGCCGTTGAGCGTGTGCACGAACCGGGTCTGCTTCGCGCCCGGCTCGCGGTAGCGGATGGCCGCCCGGCGGGCCTGGTAGTCGCCGGCCCAGGAGACCGACGACACCTCCTTGTACTTGCCGGTGCTCGGCATCCACACCTCGACGTCGAGCGTCTTCTTCATCGAGGCGCTCGCGTCACCGGCGGCGAGCAGGCTGGTCTGGAAGTGCAGACCGAGCCTGTCGACCAGGCCCTCGACGTGCCCGACCATCGCCTCCAGCGCCTCGCCCGCCTGCTCCGGCAGCGTGAACTGGAAGATCTCCACCTTGTTGAACTGGTGGCCGCGCACCGTGCCGCGCTCGTCCGAGTGCGAGCCGGCCGCCTCGCGGCGGTAGCACGGGGTGTAGGCGAACGCCTTGACCGGCAGCCGGCCCGTCTCCAGGATCTCGTCCTGGTAGGCGCCGAGGATCGCCGTCTCCGACGTGGGCAGCAGGAACTGCCCGCGCGGGGCGGACTGCCGGTCCAGGTGGTAGACGTCGTCGTAGAACTTCGGGAACTGCCCGGCGGCGAAGCCGGCGGTGTCCAGCAGCAGGTGCGGCGGGAGCAGGAACTCGTAGCCGGCCTGGATGTTCTGCTCGATCAGCCAGTTGACCAGCGCCCACTCCAGCCGGGCGCCCATGCCGGTGTACATCCAGAAGCCCGAGCCGCCGAGCTTCACGCCCCGCTCGTGGTCGACCAGGCCGAGCGCGCGGCTCAGCTCCACGTGGTCGCGCACCTTCTCGACGGCCGGCGGCTCACCGAACGTCCGCACCACCCGGTTGGCCTCCTTGCCCCCGGCGACCACGTCGTCGGCGGGCAGGTTGGGCAGCTCGCTCATCGCCGAGCGGAGCCGGGACTGCACCTCGTCGAGCTGGGACTCCAGCTCCGCGAGCTGCTTGCGCTCGGCCTCCGGGGCGCCCGGCTGCGGCGTGGCGCCGGACCGCTTCGCCTCCGCGTACGCGCGCGCCTCGGCCTTGCGGCGCTGCCGCTCGGCGTCGATCTCCGTGATCAGCGCGCGTCGTTCCTGGTCGAGCCGCTGGATGTCGTCCAGCGCCCGGGTGACCTCGGCGGGATCCAGACGCTTCGCCAGCGCGGTCGCCACCGCCTCGCGATCCTTCCGGATCAACTCCATGTCGAGCATGCTGCTCGTACGCCTCCGTCCAGGCAGTCAGGTGGGACCCCCAGATGCTACCGTCGCGGCCCTGCCGGCCCGGGCCCGCCCGGTCTACAGGCGCACGGGCATGAGGACGGAGAACGCGTGCGCGTCGTCGGCCCGGCGCACCGCCAGCGGGGTGATCGGCCCGTCCAGCTCCAGCACGAGCTGCCCGCCGCCGGCGTCCAGCGCGTCGAGCAGGTACTCCCGGTTCACCCCGACCCGCAACCCGTCCGCGGCCGGCGCGGCCTCCGGGTCGACCAGGCGCAGCTCGCCCCGGCCGTCCAGGCCCAGGGCCACCACCTCGTGCGCGACCCCGTCGTGCGCCCGGTGACAGACCGGGACGTCGGCCGCGGTGAGCGCCGCGCGCAGCGCCGCGCCGTCCACCCGGATCCGGTACGCGGGCGCGTCGCCGACCCGCGCGCGCAGCAGCCGGCGGACGTCCGGGAAGTCGTACGGCAGCGGGACGGCGGTCACCGGCCGGTCCCCGACCGAGACGGTCACCCGGTCCGCGGCGACCTCGGCCGCCACGGTCGGCCCGGCGTCGGTGTCCAGCGCGGCGCGCAGCTCGTCGACGGCGGCCACCGGCAGCAGCGCGGTCACCGGCGGGCCGTCGACCGTGGCGTCGACCCGGGCCACGGCCATCCGGAAACGGTCGGTGGCGGACAGGTGCACGCCGTCCGGCTCGACCGCCAGCAGCACGCCGGACAGGGCCGGCAGCTCCGGGTCGGCGCCGACGGCGAAGCGTACGGCGTCCACCGCCTCGGACAGGGCGGCGCGGGACAGCACGAGTCGGGTGGTCACGGTGGTCTCCTCCGGGTCGATCAGTCGACGGATCCGGGAGAGTTCGCGTCGCGCGTCGGTGAGGCCGTCCTCCAGCCGCCGCAGGTGCGCGTCGAGCAGGCGGTGCACCTCGGCCGGCCGGTGCCGGTGCCGCAGCGCCTCGGCGATCCCGGCCAGCGGCATGCCGACCCGCCGCAGCCCGGCCACCAGGCGCGCCGGCGCCACCTGGTCGCCGGTGTACCAGCGGTAGCCGGTCACCGGGTCCACCAGGGCCGGCGTCAGCACCCCGGAACGGTCGTAGAACCGCAGGGCGCTGATCGTCAACCCGCTGGCCCGGGCCAGCTCACCGATGCTGCGAAGCTCGCTCTCCACGGCCGTCATCCTGTGACCTCGACCAGGTCGAGGGTCAACGTCCCTCGGGCAGGGTGCGGAACGTGATCCCGGCCCGGACCAGCCGGTCCAGCAACGCGTCACCCATCGCGGCCACCGGGGTGACCTGGCCGGCGGTCTCCGGCAGGTCGTCGAACGCCAGGCAGAGCGCCGACTCGGCGAGCATCTTGGCCGTCTCGTCGTAGCCGGGGTCGCCGCCGGACACCTCGGTCACCACCCGCCGGCCGCCGCCGGCGCCCACGAACCGCACCCGGAACCAGGACTTCGCCCGCTGCTCGGCGCTCGGCCCCTGGCCGGAGGCGAGCCGACCGAGCAGCCAGCGCCGGGTCGGCGGCACCTTGACCAGCCCGAGCACACCGGCCAGGCCGGCGCCGGCCACCAGCACGGTGGGCAGCCGTTTCACCGCCGCGAAGTGCCGGTAGCGGAAGTCCGGGCCGTACTCCGGGCGGGCCGCCGCGGACCGGCGGACGACCTGCGGGTCGATCGTGGGCAGCGGGACCGCCCACTGGTCGAACTCCCGGACCCGGCCCACCCTGCCGGGCACCGCCCGCACCCGCCGCCCCTCCGGTCGCGGCTCCACCGCGCGGCGGGCCCGGGCCGCCCGGCTCGCCTCGCCGGTGCGGGCGAACGCGGTCAGCGCCGAGTGGTACGTGCCGGCGGAGAAGCGGCCACCGGCCCGCACGTAGCCGTCGACCGTGACCGGGCCGTCGGTGGGAAGCTGCTTGACCGTGTACCAGACGCCCAGGTCGTGCGGGATCGAGTCGAAGCCGCAGGCGTGCACCAGGCGCGCGCCGGTGCGCACCGCCTCGGCGTGGTGCCGCACGTACATGAGGTCGACGAACTCCGGCTCGCCGGTGATGTCGAGGTAGTCGGTGCCGGCGCCGGCGCAGGCGGCCACCAGCGGGGCTCCGTGGTGCACGTACGGGCCGACGGTGCTGGCGACCACCCGGGCGCTCTCCGCCACCGCCCGCAGCGACGCCGGGTCGGTCACGTCCGCGGTGAGCAGGGGCAGGTCGGCCAGGCCGGGGTCGATCGCGGCCAGCCGGTCGCGGACGGCGGCGAGCTTGGCCGGGTTGCGCCCGGCGAGCGCCCAGCGCAGCCGGTCCGGCGCGTGCCGGGCCAGGTACTCCGCGGTCAGGCCGCCGGTGAAGCCGGTGGCACCGAACAGGACGAGGTCGTACGGACGGTCTGCGCGCATCCGCCGAGTGTGCCATCCGCGCCCGCCCGGATCACGGGGTGAAGACCACCCGGACGCAGCCGTCGGCCCGGTCCCGGAACAACGCGTACCCGTCGGCGCCCCGCTCCAGCGGCAGCCGGTGGGTGGCCAGGTGCTCGGTCACCAGCTCGTCCCGGGCCATCCGGTTCAGCAGCTCCGGGATGGCCCCCGGCCCGGCGCGCCGGCCGCCGCGCACCACCAGACCCTTCTCCGCCACCGCGCCGACCGGGAACCGGTCGACGAACCCGGCCCCGCCGTCGAGCACCACCACCGTGCCGCCCTTGCGGCAGGCGTGCACCGCCTCACGCAGCGCCACCCCGCCGTCCGGCTCGCCGGTCGGCCACCGCGTCGGCCCGGCCGGCGGACCCGCCGCGTCCACGCACACGTCCGGTCCCCGGCCGCCGCTGCGTTCCCGCAGCTCGGCGAGGACGTCCACGTACCGGTGGTTGAGCGCCTCGACGCCCGGATTCCGGGTCACCATCCGCAGCCGGTCGTCGTGCTCGTCGACCACGACCACCCGGGCCGCGCCGCGCGCCACGGCCGCCCCGGCGGTGAGCTGGCCCACCGCGCCCGCGCCCCAGACGGCGACCACGTCGCCGGGGCCGATGCCGCCCAGCTCCGCCCCGTGCCAGGCGGCCGGGGCGGCGTCCGCGGCGAACACCGCCCGGTCGTCGTCCACGCCCGCGGGTACGGCGAACGCGCCCACGTCGGCGTACGGCACGCGGACGAACTCGGCGTGACCACCGGCGAAACCGCCGAGCCGGGCCGGCCGGCCGTAGCAGCCGGCGGTGGGCGGACCCCACTCCGGCTCGGCCGCCCCGCCGGACGTCCCGTTGTCGCAGCAGGCCAGCAGACCCTGCCGACAGAACCAGCACGCCCCGCAGGCCACCGACGCGCCGACCACCACCCGGTCCGCGACCCGGTGCCGCCGCACGTCCGGCCCGACCTCGACCACGTCGCCGACGAACTCGTGGCCGAGCACCTCGCCGGCGGCCGCCTCCGGTATCCGCCCGGCCAGCAGCGGCAGGTCGCCGCCGCAGGTCACGCTGCGACGTACCCGGACGATCATGTCGTGGGCGTTGCGCAGCTCGGGGTCGGGGACCCGGCGCACCGAGAGCGCGTCCGCGCCCTCCCAGCAGAGCGCCCTCACCCGGCGGCCCCGGGCCGGTCCAGCGGCGAGCGGTCCGCCCGCAGCACCTCCCCGGTCTCCAGGAGCTGCTTGGTCTCCCGCAGCACCTGGCGCAGGAACCGGCCCGGGTCGTCGCCGACCAGGTGCGCGGCGAACCCGGGCAGCGTCGGCTCCCCGCCCAGCGGGCGTACCGCCAGTTCGGTGCCGCGTCCACCCGGGGCCGGACGCGCGTGGACCTCCACCGCGCCGTCGAGCCGACGCAACGGCTCGGGCCACCGCCCGGGTGGCAGCACCTGGTCGGGCCGGCCGGTCACGGTCACCACCTGCCAGCGCCCGGGCCGAGGGTCCGTGCCGGGGCGGCGGGCGCGTCGACGTGCCAGGACGTTCGCGCCGCCGGCCGCCAGCGCGAGCGCGCCGCCGGCCCACCGTCCGGTCCGCGCCACCTGCCCTCCCGAGGTCGTGGGTCGCCGGGCGGCCGGAGCTGGATGGCCGGCCGCCCGCGTACCCCTAGGGTGGGGGTGGTCCGGGTGAGGCGGGTTCGCCCCGAAGGGGTGAACCGGTCCGGTCCGGGTAACCGCCCACCGCGCCGACGGGGGAGGGGGACGCATGCCGGAGGAGGCCGACCAGGTCCGGTTCGCCACCGCGCCGACCGACGCCACGACGGAGGTCTTCGGTACGCCGGAACCGCTCACCACCGGCGCCGCCGCGCCGCTGCTGGCGTCCCGGCTGACCCCACCGGTGCCGCCCGAGCCGGTGGTGCTCCGCCCACGCCTGCTGGACCGGCTGGAGCGGGGCGCGGGCGGGCCGGTCACGCTGGTCCTGGCCCCGGCCGGCTGGGGCAAGACGACAGTGCTGTCCGGTTGGGCGCGCGGGGAGCGGGACGGCCCGGCGCCGGTCTGGGTGACCGTGGCCGAGGGCGACACCACCGGGCGGCTCTGGGCGTACCTGGCCGCCGCGCTGCGCGCGGCCGTCGCCGAGGAGCCGGACGAGGGGCCGCCGCCGGTGCCGGACGGTCCGCCCCGGCCGGAGCAGCTCGAAGCGCTCGCCGCCGCGCTCGCCACGCGGGAGCGGCCGGTGCTGCTGGTCCTGGACGACCTGCACCGGGTGACCGACCCGGCGGCGCTGGCCGGGCTGGAGTTCCTGCTCCGCCACGGCGACGGGCGGCTGCGGCTGGTGGCCGGCGCCCGGCACGAGCCGCCGCTGACCCTGCACCGCTGGCGGCTGGCCGGTGACCTCACCACGATCGGTCCGGACGAGCTGGCGTTCCGCACCGACGAGGTCGCCGATCTGCTGGTCGCGCACGGGGTGCCGGTGCCGGCCGAGGCGGTGCCCCGGCTCACCGAGCGGACCGCCGGCTGGCCGGCGGGGCTGCGTTTCGCCGCGCTGTCGCTGGGCGCCGGGGCCGACCCCGCCCGCGCGGTGGAGCGCTTCGGCGGCGACCAGCCGGACGTCGCCGCCTACCTGCGCGACGAGGTGCTCACGCCGCTGGACCCGGCCGCCCGCGACGTTCTGCTCCGCTGCGCGGTGACGGTCGCGGTCCGCGCCGACCTCGCCGCCGCGCTGACCGGCCGGGCCGACGCCGGGCACCTGCTCGCCGAGGCGGCCCGGGAGGGCGGTTTCGTCCAGCGCGACGGCGGCGAGCCGCCCTGGTACCGGCCGCACCCGCTGCTGGCCGACCTGCTCCGCGCCGAACTGGACCGGCTCCCCGCCGAGGAGGTGCGTGAGCTGCACCGGCGGGCGGCCGGCTGGTGCGCGGCCCACGGCCGACCGGCCGAGGCGCTGCGCCACGCGCTGGCCGCCGCCGAGTGGGACGACGCCACCACGCTGCTGCTGACGCGCTGGCCCGAGCTGGCCCCGGACGAGCCGGCCCCGGCCCCCGTCCCGGCCCCGCCCGAGCCGCCGGCCGAGGCGGTGCGGCGGGATCCCGAGCTGGCGCTGGCCGCGGCGGCCGAGCGGGCGTACGCCGGGGACCCGGCCGCCGCGGACGGGCAGCTGCGGCGGGCGGTCGCGCACGCGGTCGACCTGCCGGAACCACGTCGGGACCGGTTCCGGCGGCTGGCCGCCGCGGTGGAGCTGGGCCTGGCCCGGCTCGCCGGCGACCACGAGGAGGTACGCCGGGCCGCCGACCGCCTGCTCACCACCGTCGGAACCCCGGTCGGCGGGCCCGGGGCCGGCGCGCCCGGGGTCGGGGTGCCCGCCGCCGACCCGCGCGCCGGGAACGGCGAGGAGGACGACGTACGGGCGGTCGCCGATGCCGCGCTGGGGCTGGTGGCGCTGGCCGAGGGGGCGTTGACGACGGCGGGCGCGCGGCTCGGGACGGCGCTCGCGGCGGCGCGGCGGGCCGGCCGGCCCCGGATCGAGCTGCTCTGCGCCAGCCGCTCGGCGCTGCTGGAGGCGGCCCGGGGCGCGCTGCGGGCCGCCGAGGAGCACGCCCGGGAGGCGCTGGCGATGCCGCCCTGCCAGGGCTGGTCGTCCCGGCGGGACTGCGGCCACGCGTACCTGGCGTTGGCGCTGGTCTGGTGGCAGCGGGACCGGCCGGCGGAGGCCGCCGCGCACCTGGCGCTGGCCGGGCCGGCGGGCGCGGAGCCCGGCGCGGCGGCGCTGGCCGCGCTCTGCCGGGCCGGGTTGCTGGCCGACGGCGGGGAGCCGGCGGCGGCGCTGCGTACCCTCGCCGCCGCCCGGGCCGGTGCGCCCGGGCCGGAGCTGGGCGCGTGGCTCACCGCCGCCGAGGCCCAGCTCCGCGCGGCGGTCGGTGACCCGGAGGGCGCCCGCGCGCTGCTGGACGTGGTCGGCGACGGCGGATCACCCGATCCCGCGCTGGCGCTGGCGTCCGCCCGGCTGCGGCTGCGGGCCGGCGACGCCCGCGGGGCCGAGCGGGCGTTGCCCGACTGGACCGCGCCCGAGGCGGCGGACTGGCCGCTGCCGGTGCGGCTGGGCGCCGGGCTGCTGGAGGCGGCGTCGGCCGGCTCGGCCGGCGACGGGCGGCGGGCCGGACGGCTGCTGGAGGAGGTGCTGGCGCTGGCCGAGCCGGAGGGCTGCCGGCGCGTGTTCACCCGCGCCGAACCGGACGTCCGCGACCTGCTCGCCACGCACCTGGACTCCGGGACGGCCTACTGGGGGACGGTGAGCGACCTGGTCCGCGACGTGGACGCGCACCGGCCCGAGGCGACCCCGGACGCCCCGGCGCGGGCCCTGGACGAGCCGCTCACCGAGCGGGAGCTGACCATCCTGCGCTACCTGCAGAGCATCCTGTCCAACGTGGAGATCGCCGCCGAGCTGTCGCTGTCGGTCAACACGGTCAAGACGCACGTCCGCAACATCTACCGCAAGCTCGACGCGACCCGCCGGCGGGAGGCCGTCCGACGGGCGCGCGAGCTGCGGTTGATCTGACCGGTCAGGCGTTCGCGGCGGCGTCCACCACGGCCAGCAGCTCGGCCAGCTCGTAGCCGCCGTCGTGTCGGACGTCGTTGACGAACAGCGTCGGGGTGCCGTTCACCCCGCTGCGGATGCCGCCCACGAAGTCCTGCCGGACCCGGTCCGCGTGGGCCTGCCGACCCACCTCCGCGCCGACCTCCTCGGGCGGCAGCCCGAGCTGCTCGACGCCGAGCGACAGGTGCACCGGGTCGAGCTGGTCCTGGTGCTCGAAGAGCCAGTCGTGCATCTCCCAGAACCGGCCCCGCTCGCCGGCCGCCTCGGCGGCCTCCGCCGCGCTCTCCGCGTACGGGTGGACGTTGGTGATCGGGAAGTGGCGGTACGCCAACCGCACCATGTCGGCCCGCTGGCGCAGCACCTCGGCCAGGTTCGGGTACGCGGCGCCGCAGAACCGGCACTGGAAGTCGCCGTACTCGACGATGGTGACCGGCGCGTCGGCCGGCCCACGGACGTGGTCGCGCTCGGACACCGGGATCCGCAGTCGGGCGGTGGTGACCTGCAACGGCGTCGTCATCGGGTGCTCACCCGCCGATCCGTGCCCAGCTGTTCCAGGGCGTCGAGGATGCCGTCCACGCCCGGGTTGACCTCGGGCGGGGAGAGGTGGCTCCAGGCCACCCGGCCGTCGGGGTCGATCACCACGAGCGCCCGGTCCGACTGCCCGCGCGGCGCGTACGCGCCGTAGCGGCGGGACACCTCGCCCTTGGGTTCGAAGTCGGCCAGCAGCGGGAAGCGGATGCCCCGGCTCTCCGCGAACGCCCGGTGCGAGTCGACGCTGTCCACCGAGATGCCCAGCAGCACCGCGTCGTACCGCTCCAGCTCGGGCAGGGCGGCCTGGTAGAGGGCCATCTGGTCGCCGCAGACCGGGGTCCAGTCGGCGGGGTAGAAGGCCAGCACCACCGGACGGCCAGGGAACTGTCCGGGGCCCACCTCCCGCCCGTCCGGCGACGCCGGCAGGGTGAACGCGGGCGCTACCTGCCCGGGTGTGATCAGCCCGTTCGGATCACTCATGCCTCCCACCCTGGCCCGTGCCCGGGTGAGCCGGGCTCACCCGGGCCGGGTGGTTCGCCGGCTCACCGCCGGACGGACAGGTGGTTGTGCACCTCCCGGATGCCGGGGGCGTTCCAGACCACCCGCTCGATCTCGTCGCGTTCGGGCCCGGAGTGGACCCGGCCCTCCAGCAGGACGGTGTCGCCGTGGACCCGGACGCCGACCTGTTCGGCCTCGGTCGCGCCGTTGCGGGCCAGCGCGTCCACGATCTGCTCGGCCAGGTCCCGCCCGTCCGCGCGGACCGCCGGCCGGACGGTGATCCCGTTGCTCAGCCCGCGTACGCCGGTGAGCCGGGCGACGGACCGTTCGGCGGCGCGCCGCTGGTACTCCCACTCGACCTCGCCGTGCAGGGTGACCCAGCCGTCGGCCACGGTGACGTGCAGCGCCTCGACCGGCACGAAGGCGTCCCACTCCAGGGCGCGGGCGGCGGCGACGGCGATCTGCGGATCCTCCCGGCCGGCGGCGGTGTCGATCCGGACGGCGAGGTCGTTGGCGACGGCGCGGACCCGGGCCACCCGGTGCGCGGCCCGCTCGGCGGCCCACTTCTTGGCGTAGCTGTCGACCCGCCCGGTCAACGTCACCACGCCGTCGGTGACGGTCACCCCGATCTCGTCGGGGCCCACCCGCGGTTCCCAGGTCAGCTCGTCGAGCACGGCGGACTGGATGTCCCGGTCCGTACGCGTGGTCGTCTCGGTGGCCATCCGGCTCTCCTCCCCGTCGGTCGGCGACGCGGGCACGTACTCCCGCACCACCGATCCTGGGCGCGGACCGGGTGACCCGCCCTCACCCGGTCCGGGTGAGGAACGCCCCGCCGGGTGGCGGAGACGCCGGTGGCCGCCCCCGGGGTCGGGGGGGGCGGCCACCGGCCGGCTCGTACGGTCCCGGTCAGCCGTCCAGGCCGGCGGGGGAGTTGGGCCGGTCGACGTCGACGAACTCGATCTCGTCGGCGACCCGGTCCCGGCTGCCGGCGGCGCGGGCGGCGGTGCCGGCGGCCCAGCCGACGGCGGCGCCGGCCAGGGCCGCGGCGATCAGCAGCGTCCAGGGCAGCGCGGGCCGGCGGCCGGCGAGCGCGTCGAAGGCGAGGCTGGCCCGCCGGCGCGCCTCGTCGGCGGCGGTGCCGACCAGGTCGGTGGCGTCGTCGGCCAGGCCGGAGGAGTTGCGACGGGCCGCCCGGGTGGCGTCCCGCACGCTGTCACCGGCGGAGCCGACGGCGGAGAGCAGGTGCTGCCACGCCTGGTCCGCGACCCGCTCGGGCTTGCTGCGGCGGTCCATCAGGCTGGATCCGAACATCGTTCTACCTCCTCGGGTGCCGAAGCCCGGCGGCCACTTCGGACTCCGGTGTTCATCCGGCGCGTCACGGTTCACTCCCCGTGGGCTGTGCCCCGTCGGCGCCCGCGCCAAACCCGTCCCGACGGCGGCCCGGGCCGTCGCCGGGCGAACCGGACGAACCGTGGAGAACGTGTCGGGGACCGGGTGTCCGCGCGAGGTGCGCGGGCCCGCTACCCTGGGTCGGCGGATCGGCCGGTCCGGCCCGGTCGTTCGGCCGGTCGTGGTCCGCGTCGAAGGGGAAATTGGAACCCGGAGGTCCGGATTGGGCTCGCCCAGGTGTGCCCACTCCGCGAATTGCTCATCCCGGGGGGTGGCGACGGGGGCCGTCGGAGGAATACTCTCGGTCGCGGCCCGCGTACTGATGAGGCGCCCGTACGGGCGAGTGGAGGTGCTCGCGTGAGCCTGTCGATCGTGAAGTCGGTGCGTCCGGGTGGTGTCGTCCAGATCGCGCCCCGTGGGGAGATCGACGTCGACACCGCGTACGAGGTGCGGGAAGCGATCGCCGAGGTGCTCGCGAAGGCCCGTCCCGCCCGGATCGAGCTCAACATGCGGCTCGTGACGTTCATCGACTCCGTCGGCATCAGCGCCATGGTCGCCGGCTTCCAGACATGCGAGGTCAGCGGCGTCAAGCTCGTGGTCACCGAGCCGAGCCGGTTCGTGCACCGGCAGCTCTGGGTGACCGGCCTGCTCGGCCTCTTCGGCGCGCCCGAGCCCTGGTTCGCCGACGACGCCCCCGAGGTGCTGCCCGGCGCCTGAGCGCCGCCCTCGATCCCCCTCCGGCCTGGGGACCTTCGACCCGTTGCCAGCCCGGCTCCGGTACGGGACGATCGTCGCGACCCACGACGGCGAGGGGGATCGGTTGCAGAGCAGCGACAGCTTCAGCTACACCGTGCAGGCCCGGTGCACCCGGGCGGACGCGGTGGCCCTGCTCGGCGACCTGAGCCGGCAGGGCGAGCTGCATCCGCTGATCGTGCGGGTCCGGCAGGTGCCGTCGCGGCCCGGAGCGCTGGCCAGCTATGCGATCACCGACCGGCTGGAGCTGGGCCCCCTGCACTTCCCGGTGACCTACCAGGCGGACGTGCTGGTCGCCACCGAGGACGAGGTGGTCACCGTGGCCCGGCAGCAGCCGGCGACGACGGTTCGCAACCACACCCGGCTGCGCGACGAGCCCGACGGCGTGGTGCGGATCGACGTGGAGATCACCCTCACCGCGCCGGCCCCGCTGTTCGGCTACGCGTTCCGCCAGGCCCGCGCCGCCCACCTGGGCCTCGCGGCCCGTCTGGGCGCGACCCTGGAGGGCCGGCCGGCCTGACTCAGCCGGCCCGCCCCGCCGGGACCGACCGGCGGGCGGGCGGGCGCAGCCGCCCCCACGGCTTCCAGGTGGACAGCACGGTGGCCACGAGCAGCAGTGTGGTGGAGACGGCGGGCGGCACCACCAGGTCGATCCGCAGGTGCGCGTCGGCCGCGCCGGCCAGCGCGCCGAGGTGCCGGACCCGGGGCGTCAGCAGGAGCAGCACCAGCCCGAGCATCACGGTGGTGAGCGCGAACTTCACCAGCACCCACCGCCACCGCAGCAGCCCCCACGGGGTGAGCAGCGCGCTGGCCACCCCGATCAGCCAGACCGCGACGCTCAGCGGCGCGAACAGCCAGGTGACCAGCAACGCCGCCGCGGGGTAGACGACCTCCGGGTCGGCGCCGCGCAGCCCGGCCACGCCCAGCGCGAGCAGCCCCAGGTCGGCGCCGAGCCAGCCGAGCGAGGTGACCAGGTGCGCGGTGAGCAGCGCCTTGCGTCCGGCGGGGGAGAGTCGTCTCATGCCACCGATCGTCGGCCGTCGCGCGGCCCACGTCGTGGGCCGCGCGACGACTCCCGGAGTACGTCGGGGAGCGTAGTGCTCAGTAGACCGACAGGTGTACGTGGTTGGTGTGGTCGCTGGACGGGTCGCCGTTGCCGCCGCTGTACGACTTCCAGCCGCTGCTGGGCAGCCAGATCTGCTTGAACCAGATCACGTAGAGCACGGCGAGCGGGTCGGCGTTGCGCACGAAGTACGCGGCCAGGTTGTTGCCGTACGTCCGGTCGCCGCCGCTGGCCACCCCGCCGAAGCCGTCCTTCTGGGCGGCGAAGTCGCAGGCGCGTCCCTTCGGGTGCTCGCCGGAGCCGCTGGGCCGGTGGCAGGAGACGTACCGGGTGAAGCCGGCCGCCTTGGCCTGGTTGAGCGCGTGCAGGGTGCGCGGGGTGATGCAGCCGTCGGCCGGCGTCGGGTCGTTGACGCTGCACGACTCCGCCGGCCAGGAGCCGTCGGAGTTGCGCTTGGCCGGCGTCGCGTTCGCCGTCGAGGTGCCCCGGACGCCGCCGCTGCCGGCGGACGGCCGGTCGTTCGCCACCTCCAGCGCCCGCTCGGCCTGCTGCTTGCGCTTGGCCATCACCGTGACCTGCTTGCGCTGCTCCCGGATCTCGCCGTCGAGCGCGGCGCGGGTCCGGGTCGCCTCGTCCCGGGTGGTGATCAGGTCGCGCAGCGTCCGGTCCTCGTGCGCGGCGACCTGCTCCAGCGCGGCCGCCCGGTCCATGAAGCCCTCCGGGCTGCTGCTGCCGAGCAGGGCCGCGGCGGTGCCCATCCGGCCGGTGCGGTACGCCACCTCGGCGATCTCGCCGACCTTGGCGTCGCGTACGGCCAGCTCGGCGCCGACCGCGTCGAGTCGCTCGGTGAGCTGCTTCTGCCGGGCCACCGACCGGCTCAGCGCGGCCTTGGCCTCCAGCCAGCCCTTGCTGGCCGCGTCGAGCTGGGCGCGCAGTTCCGGGGTGCCGCCCTCGTCGTCACCGCCGGGGGCGGCGGCGCGCAGGCCGGTGGGGGAGGCCGACCACGCCGCCGAGGCGGGGGAGGCCGGCGCGGTCACGACGCCGAGGGCCAGCATCGCGACGAGCAGGGCCGCCATCCGGGCGGCCGTCCGTCGTACAGGTGCCACTGGGGGCATTCACATGTCCTTCCGTCAACCGCCGACCGGGTTAGCTGACGGGTTCGGGACGGAAGATCCCTACCGCTGACGCGGATGCACCCCACGTACGTGGTTCCCCGGCTCGCCCTGCGGGCGATTAGGCGACGGCCGCTCCACCGGCGCCGGGGTGGCGCCCGCGGTGTGGCCGCGACCGAGCCTACCGGCGTTGCCCGGGGCCGGCTCCGTCGCCCGGAGCCGGTGAACCCGGCAAAGCCGGCATTACGCCACAATAGCGGCCTAGATTTAAGTTTGCCCTAATTACCACTCGGTCGGGCCGCACGCTCCGGCCGACGCTCCGGGTTCGATCTGCAACGTGGCGTGATCGATCGAGAAGTCCTCGTGCAGGGCGGCCCGGGCGGCGGCCAGCACGGTGGCGACCTCGGCGCCGGGAGCGGTGGTCAGGTGCGCCGAGGCCACCTCCATGCCCGAGGTCAGCGTCCACACGTGCAGGTCGTGCACCTCCGCCACGCCCGGCACGGCGGCCAGCCGGTCGTGCACCGCGGTCACCTGGAGGTGTTCCGGCGCGGCCTGCACCAGGATGCGCACCGCCGCCCGGCCGAGCCGCCAGGTGCGGGGCAGGATGAACAGACCGATCGCCACGGCCACCAACGGGTCGGCCCACCACCAGTCGGTGACCGCGATGACCAGCGCGGCGCCGATCACCCCGAGCGAGCCGAGCAGGTCGCCGAGCACCTCCAGGTACGCGCCGCGCAGGTTGATGCTCTCCTGCGCCCCGGAGCGCAGCAGCGCGAAGGCGCCGACGTTGGCGAGCAGGCCGAGCACCGCCACCACGAGCATCGGGCCGGCCAGCACCTGCGGCGGGTCACCGAACCGGCGTACCGCCTCGACCAGGACGTAGACCGCGACCGCGCCGAGCAGCACCGCGTTCGCCAGCGCCGCGAGGACCTCCAGCCGGTAGAGGCCGAATGTGCGCTGCGGATCGGTGGTGGCGCGCCGGGTGGCGGTGATCGCGGCCAGCGCCATGCCGATGCCGAGCACGTCGGTGAACATGTGCCCGGCGTCGGAGAGCAGCGCGAGCGAACCGGTCGCGAAGGCGGCCACCGCCTCGACCAGCATGAGGGCGGTGAGCAGCGCGAACGCCGCCCAGAGCCGGCCCCGGTGGCGGTGCGCCGCGTTGGTCACCGCACCGCTGTGGTCATGACCTGCGCCCACGCACACACCCTTCCCTCCCGCACCCTGGCCAGGCCCAATGTATGTTCACATCGCTATGTGTGCAAGTGAGGGTGGATCACCCGGTCGGGTCGAGCGTGGTGAGGCGTTGGGTGGCCCGGGACAACGCGACGTAGAGCGTGCGCACCCCCGAGCCGGGGTCGGCCCGGATCTCGCTCGGCGCGACCAGCACCACGCCGTCGTACTCCATGCCCTTGGCCTGCAGGCTGGTCACCACCTGGAGCCGGCCGGCGCCGAGGCCGTCCAGCCAGCCGGCCACCTCGTCCCGGCGCGGCACCGGCGTGATCACGCCGACGGTGCCCTCCACCTCGCCCAGCAGGATCCGGGCCGCCTCGACCGTGCTCGCCGGCAGCTCGGCGGCGGGCACCGTGCGCTCGACCGGCGACACGCCGGTGGAACGCACCGCGTCGGGCAGCGTCAGGTCCGGATACAGCCGGCGGATCTCCGCCGCCGCCACCGCGAAGATCTCCGCCGAGTTGCGGTAGTTGGTGGTCAGCTCGTAGCGGTGCCGGCGGCGACGCCCCAGCGCCTGGTCGCGGGCCCGGTCCAGCTCCTGCGGGTCGCCGGTCCAGGCGGTCTGCGCCGGGTCGCCGACCACCGTCCAGGACGCCAGCCGGCCCCGGCGCCCGATCATCCGCCACTGCATCGGCGAGACGTCCTGCGACTCGTCCACCACCACGTGGGCGTAGTCGCGGTAGTCCGCCGGACGCTCCCGGGCCGCCGCCCGGGCGGCGCGCTGCCGGTCGGCGTACGTGCTCAGCTCGCGCACGCCGCCGGCCAGCTGGTACGGGTCCCGCTTCGGCTTCGCCCGCCGCACCGGAGTGCCGAGCAACGCGTCCAGCTCGTCCAGCAGCGCGATGTCGGCGACGGTCGACCCGTCGGCGTCCAGCGTCCGGTACGCCTCGGTGAGCAACCGGATCTCGGCCGAGGAGAGGATCCCGCCGGCGTAGCGGCGCAGCCGGTCCGGGCGGGCGAGCCACCCCAGCACGTGACGCGGGTGCAACCGGGGCCACCAGGCCTTGAGGAACTCCCGGAACTCCGGCCGCTCGATGATCTCGTCCTCGAACGCGGGCTGCTCCGGCAACCGGCCCACCCGCAGCGTCCGGGCCTGCGCGTAGAGCGCGGCGAGCACCGCGTCGAACGCCGACCGGCGCACCTCGTTGCGGCGCGCGCCCCGGGTCAGCGTCCGGTCCCGGATGCCGTCCAGCGCCGGCCGCTCCAGCCGCAGCAGCTCACCGCGGTAGAGCAGGCGCAACTCCGCCGGGGAGTCCGGCACCGCGTCCCGCACCGCCCGCTCCAGCACCCGGCGCATCCGCAGCGACCCCTTCACCGCGGCCACCTCCGGCGGATCGGTCCGGGTCGCCGACATCCCCGGGAAGAGCGAGCCCAGCGAGTGCAGCGTGGCCGTCTCCTCGCCGAGCGAGGGCAGCACCGAGGCGATGTACTCGACGAAGACGCCGGACGGCCCGACCACCAGGATGCCGCCGCCGGCGTAGCGGGCCCGGTCGGAGTAGAGCAGGTACGCGGCCCGGTGCAGCGCCACCGCCGTCTTGCCGGTGCCCGGGCCGCCGGAGACGATCGTGACTCCGCTGGCGGGGGAGCGGATCGCCTCGTCCTGCTCCCGCTGGATGGTGGCGACGATGTCCCGCATGCCCCGGCCGGTGGCCCGGGACAGCGTGGCCAGCAGCGCGCCGTCGCCGACCACCGCCATGTCCGCCGGGGCCGCCTCCGGATCGAGCAGGTCGTCCTCGATCCGGGTGACCTTCTCCGCGGCCGACTGGATCGTGCGCCGGCGGACGACGCCGCGCGGCTCGGCGGGCGTGGCCTGGTAGAACGCCGCCGCGGCCGGTGCCCGCCAGTCCACCACCAGCGTCTCCGCGTCCTCGGCGCGCACGCCCAACCGGCCCACGTGCAGCACCTGCCCGGTGCGCAGGTCCAGCCGGCCGAAGACCAGCCCCTCGTGCTCGGCGTCCAGCACGTGCCGCCGCTGGGCGGCGTGGAAGACCATCGCGTCCCGCTCGACCAGGGCGCCGAAGGTGCCCACCCGGGCCAGCCGGTACCCCTCCCGCTCGGCGTCGGCCGCGGACCGGCGCAGTTCGGCCAGCCGGGCGTACACCCGGTCGAGATGCCGCTGCTCGGCGGCGATCTCCCGGTCCAGCGTGGTCTGGTCGGTCAACGCGGTGCTCCTGGGGTCGGACGGCACGACGGGCTGAATGAGGGTACGGGCCGCCGGCAAGGCGGACGTCGGGGCCATGCCGCCGGCCGGGCCCGCGTCCCCGGCGGTTGCCCGTTATCCGGTCGTTCCCACCCGTTTTCCGGGCCGTCGCACCGCGGCCGGGTGTGGTGCCGCGACGGTGGCCGTCAGGGTGTGACGGTGGCGACCGCGGCGGGGTCGCCCCCACCCCCGCCCGGCGCCGCGAGGACCCGGTCCAGCACCCCGGCGACGGCCGCGTTGACAGCGTCCGGTCGTTCCATCATCAACATGTGACCGGCACCGGGGCAGACGGTCAGCTCGGCGGTCGGCAGCGCCGCCGCGATGGACTCGGCGCAGGGCGGCGGGGTGAGCCGGTCCCGGTCGCCGACCAGCGCCGCCGCCGGCAGCCCGCCCAGCGCGGTCAGCGTCTCCAGCCGGTGCTGGGCGCCGATCGAGGCGCGGAACCCGCCGATCGACCGCAGCGTGGCGTGCGCCACCGCCGAGGTGACCAGCCGGATGTCCGCCGGGTCGCAGCGGTCGCCGAAGAGCATCCAGCGGATGCTCGGGCGCAGCGCCCGCAGCAGCGCGTGCGGGGGCCGCCAGCCGCCGCAGCGGGCCAGCACCCCGGCGCCGGTGGTCTCGGCGAGGCGGATCAACCGGGCGATGCGGGGCGAGAGCCCGTAGACGGTGTGCGTGTGCCCCTCGGCGGTGGTCGAGACGAAGACCAGGCCGGCGGTGCGCGCGGCGAACCGGTCGGGGTGGCGGTGGGCGTACTCCATCACGGTCATCCCACCCATCGAGTGCCCGACCAGCACGACCGGCCCGGACGGGACGATCTCGTCGATCACCGCCGCCAGGTCGTCGCCGAGCTGCGCCAGCGTGGCGTCGCGCAACGCCAGGCAGCTCGACCGGCCGTGGCCGCGCGCGTCGTAGGTCACCAGGCGCACCCGGTCGGCGAAGCGCTCCCGCAGCTCGGCGACCTGGTGGTGCCAGCTGCGTCCGTCCAGCGTCCAGCCGTGCAGCAGGACGACGGTGACCTCGGCGTCGACCGGTCCGCTGACCGTGACGTGCAGGCGCACGTCGTCGGAGAGCCGCAGTTCCCGATGCTCCGGCATCGTCCACCTCCCCCGGGCCGACCGGCGCACGCACCGGAGTGACCCGGCGGTAACACCGGCGTTACCCGCCATGACACCACGGCAACCGGGGTGGGGAGAAGATTCGACGTCCGGCCCCGCCCGGTCGGATCGGTGACCAGGCTGGAGACATGCCCGCGACCCCCGCCGCCCGCAGCCCGCGGGCCGCCCTGGCCGAGCTGCTCACCGGCAACCGCCGGTTCGTCAGCGGCCAGCCGCTGCACGGGCACGACGTGACGGCGGCCGCGGCGGTGGCCTCCGGCGACCAGCAGCCGTACGCGGTGCTGCTGGGCTGCATCGACTCCCGGGTGCCGCTGGAGGCGATCTTCGACCAGACGTTCGGGTCGATCTGTGTGATCCGCACCGGCGCGCACGTCCTGGACCGGGCGGTGTGCGGCTCGATCGAGTACGTGGTGGGCCAGCTCGGCGTACGGCTGGTGATGGTGCTCGGCCACGAGCGCTGCGGCGCGGTGGGCTCGGCGGTCGACGCGCTGCGCACCGGGCGGCGGCCCGGCGGGGCGCTGGCGTACGTGGTGGACCGGATCGCGCCGGCGGTGGTCGAGGTCGGTGTGGACGACCCGGCCGCCCATCCGCTGGCGATCCGCCGCCACGTCCGGCGCACGGTGGCCGCGCTGCGCGCCGACGACCTGCTCGCCGGGCCGGTGGCGGCGGGGGAGCTGGCCGTGGTGGGCGCGCTCTACGACCTGGCCACCGGCGAGGTCACCCTGCTGCCGGAGGAGGAGACGCGGAACCGCCCGCCGGGGTGATCCCCGACGGGCGGTCCGGTGGTGCGGGTGAGGACGCTCAGCCCTCGAAGACGCCGGCCTCGACGAGACGCTTCTCGGCGGCGTCCCAACCGTGACCCGGGTGGGCCGCGGCCAGGCCGTTGATCTCGGCGCGGATCTTGGCGGCGTGGCCGGCGGCGGCCAGCACGCGGATCTCCTCGACGAAGGCGTCGGAGTCGGTGCGCAGGTGCACGGTCTTGCCGTTGGTCAGGTTGCGCACGTAGGCGTGCTTGCCGCCGTTGAGCGGGATCAGGTACTTGAACTCGCCCAGCACGCTGAGGGCGCCACCCTGGCCAGCCTGGCCGGCCCGGACTGACGCGCGCGCGGTCTTAGAGGTGTTGCTCGCCACGGAGGTACTCCTTGCAGACGTACGGTGGGGACGGGATCCGTCCGGGGGCTGTGCGAGTGACGCCCGGGGTGAGCGCCGGCCCGCGAAGACGTGCGGCGGCACAGAACCGCCCAGAGAACTGTACACGAACCCGACGCCTGGCTGGTCGTCGCGCCGTCAGGGTGCACAACCGGGTCAGCCGCCCGGGTATTTCCCGCCGCCCGCCCCGGCGAATTTTCCGATTCGCTGGCGCACCACCTGTCACAGCGGTCATCATGTGTGCCAGGGACCACTCGGGTGACGAGGTCGTAGGGGAAGACGCACCTCGGCTCACCGGGAGGTCACCGTGCCAACGCGTGGCGTCGTATACGTCCACTCGACCCCGCTCGCCGTGTGCTCGCACGTCGAGTGGGCGATCGCGCGCGTCCTCGCCGCGCCGGTCAACCTGCACTGGACGGCGCAGCCCGTCGATCCGGGCGCCCGACGCGCCGAGTGCGGCTGGACCGGCAGCCCGGGGACGGGCGCCGAGCTGGCCGCTGCCCTCCGGCAGTGGCCCATGATCCGTTTCGAGGTGACCGAGGAGCCCGGTCCCGGCGTCGACGGCGAGCGCTTCATGTACGTCCCGGGCCGGGGCCTGTTCCGGGCCACCGTGGGCGCGGCCGGCGACATCCAGCTCGGCGAGGATCGGCTGCGCGCCCTGATGGCCGCCGCCCGCGCGCCGGAGGCGCTCGCGCACGCGCTCGACAAGGCGCTCGGCACCGCCTGGGACGCCGAGCTGGAGCCCTACCGGTACGCCGGCGACGGCGCGCCGGTGACGCTGCTCACCCGGGTGGGGTGACGCCGGCCGAGTTGCCCCGATACGGTGGGGCGCGTGTCGATTTCCCCGCGACGCTCCGCCGTCGCGCTCGCCGCACTGACCGCGCTGGTCGTCTCCGGCTGCTCGGACGGGCCGGACCGGCCCCGCCCGGCGCCGTCGACAGCGGCGCCGTCGTCGGCTGCGCCGACCCCGACCGCCGACGACCCGGCCGCCCGGGCCGCCGCCCTGGTCGCCACGCTCTCCGACGAGGACCTGGTCGGGCAGGTGCTGATGCCCTACGCCTACGGCAGCTCGGCGACCGACGTGTCCGCCGGGTCGGCCGCCGGCAACCGGGCCCTGGCCGGCGTCGACACCCCGGCCGAGATGGTCGCGAAGTACCGCCTCGGCGGCGTGATCCTGGTCGGCTTCAGCGCCGACGACCCGACCTCGGGCAACCAGGCCACCACCAACGTCGACAACCCGAAGCAGGTCCGCGCGCTGACCGACGGGCTGCGCGCCGCCGCCGGGAAGCTGCCCGCCGGCGCCGCGCCCTTCCTGGTCGGCACCGACCAGGAGTACGGCGTGGTCACCCGGATCACCGACGGCGTGACCCAGCTGCCCAGCCCGCTCGCCGCCGGCGCGGCCGGCAACCCGGCGCTGACCGAGGCGGCCTGGCGGGCCGCCGGCGCGGAGCTGGCCGCGATGGGGATCAACATGGACTTCGCCCCGGTCGCCGACGTGCTGGCCACCCGCAGCACGGTGATCGGCTCGCGTTCCTTCGGCGCCGACCCGGCGACCGCGTCGCCGCAGGTGGCCGGCGCGGTACGCGGACTGCAGGCCGAGGGCGTCGCGGCAGCCGTCAAGCACTTCCCCGGGCACGGCCTCAGCGCCGCCGACTCGCACACCGAGCTGCCGGTGGTCGGCCAGTCCCGGGCGGTGCTCGACCGGACCGCGTTCCCGCCCTTCCGCGCCGGGATCGACGCCGGCGCGATGGCGGTCATGTCCGCCCACCTGAACGTCAAGGCCGTCGACCCGGGCACCCCGGCCACCTTCTCCCGCAAGCTGCTCACCGACGTGCTCCGCGGCCAGCTCGGCTTCCGGGGCGTGGTGATCACCGACGGGATGAACATGGCGCCGGCGAAGAAGTGGTCGCCGGGCGAGGCCGCGGTCCGGGCGCTCAACGCCGGCAACGACCTGATCCTGATGACCCCGAACGTGGGCCAGGCGTACGACGGGCTGCGCGCCGCGCTGAGGGACGGCTCGCTGCCCCGCACCCGCCTGGTCGAGGCGGTCACCCGGGTGCTGACCATGAAGTTCCGGCTGGCCGGCCACGCCCAGCCGGCGCTCGGGACGCTGGACGACGCCGGCCACCGCAAGGCCGCCGCCGACCTGGCCGCCGCCGCGGTGACCGTGCTGCGCGGCCGGTGCGGCGGCGCGGTGCCCGGGCCGGTCAGCGTCACCTCCTCCGGCGGCCGGGACCGCACCCGGGCCCTGCTGACCGAGGCGCTCACCGCCGCCGGGGTGAAGGTGGTGCCGTCCGGCGGCACCGTGGTGCACCTGGTCGGCTACGGCGACGGGGCGAAGGACCTGCGGGCCGGCGCCGACGTGACGGTGGCGATGGACACCCCGTACGTGCTGTCCGGGGCGAAGTCACCGACGGTGCTGGCCACCTACTCGTCCACCCGGGCCTCGATGACCGCGCTGGCCGCGGTGCTCGCCGGCAAGGCCCGCCCGACCGGCCGGTCCCCGGTCCCGGTCCCCGGCCTCCCGCCCACCACCTGCGGCGCCTGAGGTGTAAGGAGGGGCCCCCTGTTAACGCCTCCGGTAGAGGAGGGGGCCCCGCTTAACACCCTCGGCGGCGGAAACCGGATGCGGCACCGAGCGCCCGGCTGGCAGGGTGAGCGCCCATGGGAGAGCCAGCACACGGTTTCCGCTACGTCGAGCGCGCCGACGGCACGGTGGTGATCACGCACCGCGGGCAGGTCGCCGGCACGCTACGGGGCGGTCGGGCCGCGCAGTTCCTGGCCGAGGTCGAGGACGACCCGCAGCTGGTGATGGCCCGGTGGACCGGCAACTACCGGCGCGGCAACGAGCGGACCGCGCGGCAGCACCCCCGCAACCGCGCCTGATGTAAGGAAGGGCCCCTTCTTAACAGACGTCTGTTAAGAAGGGGCCCTTCCTTACATCAGGCGGCTCAGGGGCGGGTGAAGACCAGCGCCACGTTGTGACCGCCGAAGCCGAACGCGTTGTTCAGCGCGGCCGGGATCTCCAGGTGACGCGCCTTGTGCGCGGCCACGTCCAGGCTCAGGCCCTCGTCCGGGTCGTCCAGGTTGATCGTCGGCGGGATCACGCCGTCCCGGATGGCCAGGATGGTGGCGATCGACTCCAGCGCCCCGGCCGCGCCGAGCAGGTGCCCGGTCATCGACTTGGTGGCGGTGAGCACCGGGTGGTCGCCGAGCGCCTGCCGCAGCGCGCCGATCTCCAGCATGTCGCCCACCGGGGTCGAGGTGGCGTGCGCGTTGACGTGCACGATGTCCGTCCGGGCCACGTCCGCGTCGGCGACCGCCCGGGCGATGGCCCGGATCGCGCCCTCGCCCTCGGCGTGCGGCTGCACGATGTCGTACGCGTCCGAGGTGATCCCGGCGCCGGCCAGGCGCGCGTACACCCGCGCGCCGCGGGCGGCGGCGTGTTCGGCCCGCTCCAGGACCACCACGCCCGCGCCCTCACCGAGCACGAAGCCGTCCCGGCCCTTGTCCCACGGCCGGGAGGCCCGCTCCGGCTCCTCGTTACGGGTCGACATGGCCCGCATCGAGCTGAAGCCGGCGATCGGCAGCGGGTGGATGACCGCCTCGGTGCCGCCGGCCACCACCACGTCGGCCCGGCCGGCGCGGATGATGTCCAGGCCGAGCGCGATCGCCTCCGCGCCGGTCGCGCACGCGCTGGCGACCGAGTGCACTCCGGCCTTGGCGCCCATCTCCAGCCCGACCCAGGCGGCCGGACCGTTGGGCATCAGCATCGGGATGGTGTGCGGGGAGACCCGCCGCGGGCCGGACGCCTCCAGGACGTCGTCCTGGGCGAGCAGGGTGGTGGCGCCGCCGATGCCGGAGCCGACGCTGACCGCCAGCCGCTCCGGGTCGGGCCCGGCGTCGGCCAGCCCGGCGTCGGCCCAGGCCTGCCGCGCGGCGATGATGGCGATCGCCTCCGAGCGGTCCAGCCGGCGCAGCTTCACCCGGTCCAGCACCTCGGCCGGGTCGACCGCCAGCTGGGCGGCGATCCGGACGGGCAGTTGCGCGGCCCACTCCTGGGTGAGCGCACTCACCCCGGAGCGGCCGGCGAGCATGGCGTCCCAGGTCGACGCGACGTCCCCGCCGAGCGGGGTCGTCGCGCCGAGCCCGGTGACGACGACGTCGGGGCGACTCATGATCAGGACTGCGCCTCGATGTAGCTGACCGCGTCCCCGACGGTCTTCAGGTTCTGCACCTCGTTGTCCGGGATCTTGACGCCGAACTTCTCCTCGGCGGCCACCACGACCTCCACCATGGAGAGCGAGTCGACGTCGAGGTCGTCGGTGAAGGACTTCCCCTCGGCCACGTCGTCCGGGTTCACCCCGGCAACCTCTTCGAGGATCTCGGCGAGGCCGGCGGTGATCTCGTCACGGGTCATTGCGGTTGGTTCCTCTCATCGGGGGGTTCTCGGTGCCCGGCGTCGCCGGTCACCGCACCTGGAGCGCGTGTGCGCCCGAGGGGGTCTTCAGGGGCAGCGGACAACCTGACCGGCGTAGGTCAGGCCGCCGCCGAAGCCGAACAGCAGCACCGGGGCGCCCGAGGGCACCTCGCGCCGCTCGACCATCTTCGACAGGGCCAGCGGGATGCTCGCCGCCGAGGTGTTGCCGGACTCGACGATGTCCTTGGCGATGATCGCGTCCGGGATGTTCAGCCGCTTGGCGATGCCGTCGATGATCCGGGCATTCGCCTGGTGCGGCACGAACGCGGCCAGCTCGGACGGGTCCACCCCGGCCCGCTCACAGGCCTGCAGCGCGAGCGGGGCCAGCGCGGTGGTGGCCCAGCGGAACACCGACTGCCCCTCCTGGGCGATGTACGGCCGCCAGCCCTCGATCCGGACCGCGTCGCTCTTCTCCGGTGCGGAACCCCACACCACCGGCCCGATCCCGGCCGGCTCGTCGTCGGCGGTCGCGGTGACCACCGCCGCGCCGGCGCCGTCGCCGAAGATGATGCAGGTCGAGCGGTCGGTCCAGTCGGTGAAGTCGGAGAGCTTCTCCGCGCCGACGACGATCGCGTTGCGCGCCGCGCCGGCCCGGATCGCGTGGTCCACCGTGCCCAGCGCGTACGCGAAGCCGGAGCAGGCGGTGTTGACGTCGTACGCGCCCGGCGCGCTGATCCCCAGCTTGGCCGCGACCCGGCAGGCCACGTTCGGGCTGCGGTCCACGGACGTGCAGGTCGCCACCACGACCAGGTCGATGTCGGCGGCGGTGAGACCGGAGTTGGCCAGCGCCTTGCCGGCCGCGGCGGTGGCCATGTCGGCCACCGTCTCGTCGCCGGCGATCCGCCGGGTGACGATGCCGACCCGATCCCGGATCCACTCGTCGTTGGTGTCGACCATCTGCGCGAGTTCGTCGTTGGTGACCACGCGGGAGGGCTGGTAGTGCCCCATCGCGGCGATCCGGCTGCCGGCCATCTAGTGCGATCCTCCGATGCGGACGAGGGGCTGGCCCGGGGCGACCGGGTCCTCGTGGTGCGCGAGCCACTCGGTGAGCGGCCCGCTGTCGTGCGCGGTCACCTCGACCGGCCCCTGCCGGCCGGTGACGTGGCCGACGACCTGGCCGGCGCGCAGCTCGGCGCCCTCGGCCAGCTCGGCGACCGGCCGGAAGGTTCCGGCGGCGGGGGAGACCACCACCCGGAAGCGGGACGCCGGGGGGCGGGCGACGACGCCGCCGTGGCGGGCGATCAGGGCGCGCGCGGCGGGCAGGTCGTCGGGGGTGTTCAGGGTGACGATCTCCGGCGCGCCCTCGCCCTTGAGCTCCCGCTTCACCAGGCCGGCCAGGGTGCCGGCCGGCGGCAGCTCGACCACGCCGGTGACGCCGAGGTCGGCCAGGGAGCGCATGCACAGGTCCCAGCGGACCGGGGCGGTCACCTGCCGGACCAGGCGGCGCACCGTCTCCCGGCCGTGCCCGACCGGGGCGCCGTCCAGGTTCGACAGGAGGATCCGGGTCGGGTCGGCCACGGTCACACCGGCGGCCACCCCGGCCAGGGCGGCCTCGGCCGGGGCCATGTACGGCGTGTGGAACGCGCCGGCCACCTGGAGCCGGATGATCCGGGCCCGGGCCGGCGGCTCGGCGGCCAGCTTCTCCAGCCCGCCGACCGCGCCGGCGGCGACGATCTGACCGGCGCCGTTGCGGTTGGCCGGGTGCAGCCCGTGCGCCTGGAGCGCGGCGAGCACCTCGTCCGGGTCGCCGCCGAGCACGGCGGCCATCCCGGTCGGTTCGAGCGCGCAGGCGGCGGCCATCTCCCGGCCGCGTACACCGGCGAGGGTCACGGCCGCCTCGGCGGGCAGCACCCCGGCCAGGGCGGCGGCGCCCAGTTCACCCACGCTGTGCCCGGCGACCAGCCCGACGTCGTGCATCGGCAGGTGCTCGGCGGCGAGCAGCGCGGCGGCCACCAGCAGCGGCTGGGTGCGGGCGGTGTCCTTGATCTCGTCCGCGTCCGCCCGGGTGCCCAGGTGGACGAGGTCGACGCCGGCCAGCGCCGACCACCAGCGCAGGCGCGCCTCGACGTCGGCGAGGTCGAGCCAGGGGGTCAGGAAGCCGGGCTTCTGCGAGCCCTGTCCGGGGGAGAGTACGGCGAGCACGTGTACGACTCTGACGGATACTCGCGGGTCGCGCTGTAACGCACGGCACGAAACCGCACTAGAAGCTTTAGAGGAAACCTACAAAGATCGGTGGCGATCATCGCCGCTCTGGGTGGTTTTCCGGCCCCCTGGGCTCCCTGTCTGGCTCGGGACGGGTGCGACTGCCGGTACCACCGGGTCCAGCCTACCCACCGTCAGCGCGACCTGGAGCGCGAAGGCGTCCCGTGGGGCGAGCGGCGAGAAGCCGGTCACCTCGGCGATCCGCTTGAGCCGGTAGCGCACCGTGTTCGGGTGCACGAACAGCGCCCGGGCGGCGCTCTCCAGCGTGCCGCCGGCGGCGAAGAACGCGTCCAGCGTCTCCAGCAGCTCGCCGCCGGAGCGGGCCAGCGTCGCGTACACGTCGTGCCGCAACCGGCGGCGGGCCTCGGCGTCGCCGGCCAGGGCCCGCTCGGGCAGCAGTTCGGCGGCGGCGACCGGGCACGGCGCGGTCGGCCAGGCCGGCGCGGCCCGGAACCCGGCCAGCGCGGCCCGGGCGGACTCGGTCGCCTCGTCCAGGCTGGGCACGGCCGGACCGACCACCACCGGCCCGTCACCGAACGCGGTCCGCAGCTTCTCGGTCGCCGCCAGCGGGTCGGCCGCCCCGCCGAGCACGATGACCAGGCGGTCGCCGTGCACCCCGCCGATCACCTCGACGCCGATGCGCCGGGCCTGCCGGTAGACGGTGTGCAGCACGGCCGCCACCTCACCGCCGGGCGAGCGGCCCACCGCCACCGCCACCGGCGGCGCGTCCGACCAGCCCAGCGCGGCGGCCCGGCTGGCCAGCACGTCCGGCGAGTCGCCCCGCAGCAGCGCGTCGACCAGCAACGCCTGGAGCCGGGCGTCCCAGGAGCCCCGGCTCTCGGCGGCGCGGGCGTAGACCCTGGCGGCGGCGAACGCGATCTCCCGCGAGAAGCGCAGCACCGCCTCCCGCAGCGACTGCTCCTCGCCCGGCACGGCCAGGTCCGACACCTGCTCCTCGACCACCTCGATGGTCACCTTGATCAGCGCCACGGTCTGTTGGAGGGTGATCGAGCGGGCGAGCGCCTGCGGCGCGGCGGCGAAGACCTCGTCCGAGACCTCCTGGGTGCGGTCGGTCGCGCCGCCGCCCTGGCGCAGCCACTGCACCAGTGACCGCACGCCGGCCTGGGCGACCAGCATGACCCAGGAGCGCTGGTCGGCCGGCAGTTCCCGGAACCAGGGCAGCGTCTCGTCCATCCGGGCCACGCTGGCGGTGGCCAGGCCACCCGCCGCCCGCTCGATGCGGCGCAGCGTCGCCGACGTCTCGGTCCCGCCCGATTCGCTCACCGCCCCAGCCTGACACGCCGTGACCAGCGGTTCCACTCCGAGGGCACGGGGCCGCCCCGGCCGGACGATCTCCACCGGTACGCGCTGACGATCTCGTCCGGCCGGGCCAGTACGGTGTCAGGGCGCGTCGGGGCGTTCCGTCCGGCGGGCGACGGCGAGATGGAGGAGACCGGGATGGCGCACGGGGAGGCCGAGCACGGCTGCGCCCAGGGCGAGCCCTGCCGGCCGGGTCACGAGCAGCCGGCGGCGGCCAAGCACCCGCGCCGGGCGGGCCTGACCCACACGGGTGAGCCCGCGGTCGGCCGGGGGCCCGAGCGCGCCGACGACGAGCCGGTGATGCCGCGTCAGCGCGCCGCCGAGCCGTCGCCGCACGCCGGCGATCCGACACCGGTGCCCAGCTGCCGCAGCGACCGGGCCGGCTGGGCCGGGGCCCACCGGCACGGCGCGGTGCGCCCGGGCAACCGCACGACGCGCCGGGAGCGGCCGCCGCGCCGCTGGTGCTGACCACGCGATCCCCGTCCGGCGGTTAGCGTGGGTGGGGTGAAGGCGATCGCGATCGACGCGTACGGGTCGGCCGACCTGCTGACCCCGCGCGAGCTGCCCACCCCGCCGGTCGGGCCGGACACGGTCCTGGTCCGGGTGCGGGCGGCCGGGGTGAACCCGGTCGACTGGAAGGTCCGCGAGGGGCACCTGGCGGGTGCCTTCCCGAGCCACTTCCCGCTGGTGCCGGGGTGGGACGCGGCCGGGGTGGTGGAGGCGGTCGGTCCGGCGGTGGCCGGGTTCGCCGTCGGCGACGAGGTGATCGGCTACGTCCGCCGCGACGACGTGCAGCACGGCACGTACGCCGAACTGGTCCCGGCCCCCGAGCGGTGCCTGGCCGACAAGCCGGTGCGGGCGTCCTGGCCGGAGGCGGCCGGGCTGCCGCTGGCGGGGCTCACCGCGTACCAGGCGTTGCAGTTGGCCCGCACGGGCGCCGGCGACACCGTGCTGGTGCACGGCGCGTCCGGTGGGGTGGGGCACCTCGCGGTGCAGGTGGCCCGGGCGCTCGGCGCGGACCGGGTGATCGGCACGGCGAGCGAGGCCAACCACGACTTCGTCCGGTCGCTGGGCGCGGAGCCGGTCGCCTACGGCGACGGCCTGCGGGACCGGGTCCGGGCGGTCGCGCCGGACGGGGTCGACGTGGTGCTGGACCTGTTCGGCGGCGACGCGCTCGACGTCTCCGCGGAGCTGATCGCCCGGCCGGCCCGGATGATCTCCACCGCCGATCCCGAGCACGTGACCAGGCTCGGCGGCACCTACCTCTTCGTGAAGCCGTCCGCGGCGGACCTGGCGGTGCTGGCCGGGTTGGTCGACGCGGGCCGGCTGACCGTGCACGTGGCCCGTACGCTCCCGCTGGCCGAGGCGGCCGAGGCGCACCGCCTCGTCGAGGCGGGGCACGTCCGGGGCAAGGTCGTGCTGACGGTCTGAGTCGACGCTCAGCGGGTGCGGCGACGCACCAGCAGCGCGATGCCGGCCAGCCCGGCCGTGATGACGACCACCACGCCGACGTTGAGCAGCAGCAGCCGCTGCAGCTCGCCGAGCGCGGTGTCGAGGTCCTGCACCGGGTCGAGCGCGTCCTCCGGCAGCACGCGCTCGCCGCCGCCGATGCCGCCGGAGAGCGTGTCGAACCGGGGCTCCAGCGGCACCCCGACCGAGCGCAGCGTCTCGGACATGTTGAGGCGCCCGAAGAACCAGCCGGCCCGGGGGCGGCTCAGGTCGGGCTGCTTGGCCGGCCGGTAGACCCGGGGCCCGCCCTTCGCCAGCGGGAAGAGGTCGAAGGTGTTCTTCGGGGTGCCGGCGACGAGCACCACCACCGTGTACTTCGGACCGAGGTCCTTGGCGGCGGGACCGCGCAGCTGACCGGTCGTGCCCAGCCACTTGACCTGGTCGACGATCAAGTTCACGTCGGCCGGGCGGGTGTCGGCCCGCAACCGGAGCGGCTGGTCGAGCCGGTCGCCGGTGATGTCCACCCCACCCGGGGCGAGCTTCGGCTTGGGTGCGGCCTGGGCCGCCGCCGGGCCGGCCAGGGCCAGCGAGCACACCAGTGCCACCGCCGCCCCGGTCAGGACGGTCAACACCCGTCTCACCTTCCGGACCATCGCCGCCTCCTCGCCCCGTTCGATGGCTGGCTTTCGCTGCGGGTCACACTGGACCTGTCCACCTCAAAGACTCCGCAGAACGTCGCCTGGTTGCAGCTGGTGGAAGAGTATTTGGAACTATCTGCGAGCTGAGACCGACCAATAGCCGGCCGATGATCAGCGGCCGGATCCTACCCGGATGGAGGGGCTCATGGGGGGCAGGGTTGTCCGTGTGGCGCGTACCTGGCTGGTGGTCCTCGGGGTGGCGGCGGGAGCGTCGCTGCTGCTGCCGGCCGCCCCGGCTTTCGCGCACAACTCCCTGACCGGCAGCGATCCGCAGAACGGGGCCCGGTTGGCCGCCGCGCCGAAGCGGATCGAGTTGCGGTTCCTGGCCACACCGAAGGAGGCCACGACGAAGGTCACCGTCACCGGGCCGGACAACGTGGTCGCCGCGGGCGGCGCGCCGACGTTCGCCGGCAAGCGGGTGAGCGTGCCGTTCAAGCCGGGCGCCGCGGGGCTCTACATCGTGACCTACCAGCTCGCCTCCGACGACGGACACCCGGTCAAGGGGGAGATCCGGTTCACCCTGACCACGGGCACGCCGGCCGAGCCGCCGTCGGCGAGCGCCGCGCCTGGCAGCGCCACGCCGACCACCGCGCCGGCATCCACCGCCGCCGGCTCGCCGTCCGCCGGCTCGCCGTCCGCGGCGAGCCCGTCCCCGGCCGCCGCCGGGGACGACGACGGGGGTACGGGCTGGCTCTGGACCGTCGTCCCGGTGGTGGTGCTGGGGCTGCTCCTGGTCGGAGCGCTCGTGCTGCGCCGTCGCGCCACCCGCCGCTGACCCGGGCGAGCACGCCGAACACGGTGCGTGACGGCCGCGGGAGAAGGACGAACGTGCGAGCGATATACCGCTGAGTCATATTTATGACTCAGCGGTATATCGCTCGCACCTGTATCGGCTCTCGGCCGCGACACGCCTGCGGACGACACGCCGGCCGGCTCCCCCACAGGCCCGCCGGGCCATGCCGCGGGATCGTGCGGCGTCGGGCCGCGCCGCCGGGCCAGCCGGGCAACGCCTGGGACACGCCGTGTCGCGCCGCGCCGCCGGGTCCGCCGGGACACGCCGTGTCAGGCCGCGCCGCCGGGTCCGCCGGGACACGCCGTGTCGGGCCGCGCCGCTGGGTCCACCCCGTCGGGCCGCGCCGCCGGGCCCGCCCCGCCGGAGGGCCCGGTCGGGGCGTCCGCGGAGCGACCGTCACGGGGCGACCGCGCCGGGCCGGGTCAGACCAGGCGTACCCGGGCGGCGCGCAGCCGGGTGAGCGTGCGGTCGCGGCCGAGCACCTCCAGGGACTCGAACAGCGGCAGCCCGACGGTGCGTCCGGTGACCGCGACCCGGACCGGCGCCTGTGCCTTGCCCAGCTTCAGCCCGCGCTCCGCGCCGACCGCCTCCAGCGTGGCCTTCAGCGACTCGGCGTCCCACGAGCCGAGCGCGTCGAACGCGGCGATCGCGGCGTCCAGCAGCTCGGCGGCGCCCTCCTTCATCGCCTTCGCCCAGGCCGCCTCGTCGATCAGCGGGTCGGCCAGGAAGAGGAAGTCGACGTTCGGCACGATCTCGCTGAGGACCGCGATCCGGGTCTGCGCCAGCGGGGCCACCGCGGCGAACGCGGCCGGGTCGAACTCGGCCGGCTGCCACGGCGGCGGGGCGATCGTGTCGGTGCCGGTGAGCCACGGCTGGCAGGCGGCGACGAAGTCCTCCAGCGGCAGCGCCCGGATGTACTCCCCGTTGAAGGCCCGCAGCTTCTTCTCGTCGAAGAAGGCGGGGGAGGGGTTGACCTCGTCGAGCCGGAACTCGTCCTCGATCACCGACCAGGGCACGATCTCCCGGTCGCCGGAGGGCGCCCAGCCGAGCAGCATCAGGTAGTTGCGCATCGCGTCGGCGAGGTAGCCCTCGTCCCGGTACGCCTCCAGGGCGACCTTGTCGCGCCGCTTGGACAGCTTCTGCCGCTTCTCGTTGACCACCACCGGCACGTGCGCCCAGATCGGCGGCTTGACCCCGAGCGCGTCCCAGAGCAACTGCTGCTTCGGGGTGTTGGGCAGGTGCTCCTCGGCCCGGATCACGTGGGTGATCCCCATGGTCATGTCGTCGACCACGTTGGCGAGCAGGAAGACCGGCGACCCGTCTCCACGGGCGATGACGAAGTCCTCGATCAGCTTGTTCTCGAACGTCGGCTCGCCCCGGATCAGGTCGACCACCACGGTCTCGCCCTCGTCCGGCGTACGGAAGCGCAGTGCCCGGCCCTCGCCCGGCCCCAGGCCGCGGTCCCGGCAGAAGCCGTCGTAGCCACGCTGCTGGGGGCCGGTACGCGCCTGCACGTCCTCGCGGGTGCAGTCGCAGTAGTAGGCCCGGCCGCCGTCGTACAGGCGCTGGGCGGCGGCACGGTGCTCGCCGGCGTAGGAGGACTGGAAGTACGGGCCCTCGTAGCTGCCCCGCGAGATGCCGATCCAGTCGAGCGCGGAGAGGATGCCCTCGGTCCACTCGGGCTTGTTGCGGGCCGCGTCGGTGTCCTCGACGCGGAGCACGAACACCCCGCCCTGCTGCTTGGCGAAGATCCAGTTCTGCAGCGCCGAGCGGGCGCCGCCGACGTGGAACATTCCGGTCGGGGAGGGGGCGAAGCGTACACGTACCGTCACGTCCCCCAGCCTACGGCGGGCCGCGACCGAGAAAGGAAGGGCCCCTTCTTAACGCCTCCGGAGGTGAAGGGGCCCCCTTTTAACACGCGCCAACAGGCGCGACGGCTGGCGGGCGTCACGGCACGGAGCGGATCTTCACCACCAGGGCGCTGCCGAGCAGGGTGACCGCCGCGGTCACCGCGTACAGCGTCGGGTAGCCGCCGAGGTGCACGACGATCGGCGCGGACAGCGCCGGACCGAGCACCTGTGGCGCCGAGTTGGCAATGTTGATCACGCCGAGGTCCTTGGCCCGGTCGGTGGCGGCCGGCAGCACCTGGGTGATCAACGCGGCGTCCACCGCCAGGTAGACGCCGTAGCCCGCGCCGAGCAGCAGCGCGGCCACGATCGCCATCGGCCAGACCGGCGCGACGGCGAGCAGCGTCGCCGCCACCGCCATGATCAGCCCGGACACGATCACGAAGACCTTGCGCCGGCCGGAGCGGTCGGAGAGTCGCCCGGCGACCACGGCGGTGAGCATCATGCCCAGCGTGTAGAGCAGGATCAGCACCAGCAGCGAGCCCTCGGGGTCGGCCACCCGCACCCCGTCGGTGAGGAAGTAGAGCAGGTAGAGCGTGCCGAGCGCGTTGCCGGTCTGCACCAGGAAGCGGGTGAACCAGGCCCAGGCGAAGTCGGGGTGGCGGCGCGGGCTGATCCACATCGAGGCGAGCAGGGCGCGCAGCCGCACCGGCGACCGGTGCTCCCGGGGCAGCGGGTCGTCCTGGGTGAGCAGCGCGAACGGCAGTGACAGCAGCAGCACGGCGAGCGCGATCGCCGCGTACCCGGCCGCGTTTCCGGTCACCACGGCGGTGACCAGCACCGCGCCCAGCACCAGGCCGAGCGCCTGCGGGATGCCCACCCAGCCCGAGACGCCGCCGCGCTGCGCCACCGGCACCCGGTCCGGGATCGCGGCGGTGAGGCTGGCCAGCATCGCGTTGAAGCAGACCTGCGCGGCCACCCAGGCCACCGCCACCCCGGCGATGCTGTCCTGCCGGGCCAGCAGCACCAGGGCGGCCGCGCCGACCACCGCGCCGGTCGCGGTCCAGACGTGCCGGCGGCCGAAGTGCCGGTTGGCCAGCCGCAGCGAGGTACGGTCCGACAGGGCCCCGGCGAGCGGGTTGGCCAGCACCGCGGCGAGCGCGCCGAGGCCGGTCACCACCGCCAGCATGGCCTCCTTGTCGCCCGGCGCGATCCGTTCCACCTGCTGCGGCAGCAGGACCTGGATCGGGGTGAAGAACGCCATCCAGACGCCCAGGTTGGCCGCGAAGATCAGCGCGATCCAGCTCCGCCGGACCGGCACCGTCGGCTCGGCGAGCGCCGCCGGCAGCGAGGCCGGCGTCGGGTTCACCGTGGTCATCGCCGCACCAGGTCACGGAACCAGGCGTACGACGACTTCGGCGTGCGCCGCTGGGTCGGGTAGTCGACGTGCACCAGGCCGAAGCGCTTGGTGAACCCCTCGGCCCACTCCCAGTTGTCCAGCAGCGACCAGACGAAGTACCCGGTCACCGGCACGCCCGCGCCGATCGCCTCGTGCACCGCGCGCACGTGCCCGTCCAGGTAGGCGATCCGCTCCGGGTCGTCCACCCGGCCCTGGGCGTCGGGCGCGTCGTCGTACGCGCACCCGCTCTCGGTGACCTGGATCTCCGGCAGCGCGTCGCCGTACCGGTCCCGTAGCTGGAGCAGCAGCTCACGCAGGCCGTCCGGGGCGACCGGCCAGTCGAACGCGGTACGCGGGTAACCGTCCAGCGGCACGATCTCGAACGGAAGCGGCGACCCTTCCTCGGGCGCGCGGATGCCCGTCGGGTTGTAGTAGTTCACGCCGAGCACCTCGATCGGCGCGGCGATGACGTCCAGGTCGCCGTCGCGGACCACGGTCGGGTCGACGCCGGGCGCGTCGGGGTAGCCGAGACCGAGCAGCGGGTCGGTGAAGAGCCGGTTGTGCAGCGCGTCGTACGCCGCGGCGGCCCGGTCGACGTCACTGTCCCCGGCCGGCCGCACCGGCGAGTAGTTGTTGGCGATCGCCACCGGGCTCGCGGTGCGGGCCCGCAGCGCGGCCACCGCGAGACCGTGCCCGAGGAGCTGGTGGTGCGCGACCGGGAAGGCGTCGAAGAGCAGCACCCGGCCCGGCGCGTGCACGCCCATGCCGTGTCCGAGGCTCATGTGGATGAACGGCTCGTTGAGGGTGATCCAGAGCTTCACCCGGTCGCCGAGGCGGGCCGCGGTCACGTCGGCGTACTCGGCGAAGCGGGCCGCGGTGTCCCGGTTCAGCCAGCCGCCGGCGTCCTCCAGTGCCTGCGGCAGGTCCCAGTGGAAGAGCGTGGCGACCGGGTCCACGCCGGCCGCGAGCAGACCGTCCACCAGCCGGTCGTAGAAGTCCAGCCCGGCCGTCAGGGCCGGACCGGCGCCGGTGGGCTGGATCCGGGGCCAGGAGATCGAGAACCGGTACGCGGACACCCCCAGCCCGGCCAGCAGCGCGGTGTCCTCGGCGTACCGGTGGTGGTGGTCGCACGCCTCGTCGCCGGTGCTGCCGTCGACGATCCGTCCGGGCTCGCGGGCGAACGTGTCCCAGATGGACGGCCCGCGACCGTCGACGGTGGTCGCCCCCTCGATCTGGTACGCGGAGGTGGACACCCCCCAGCGGAAGCCGGCGGGGAAGTCGGGCATCGGCGCGGTCGTCAAGTCACCCTCCCGAGACGTGAAGCGTGTTCGCGACTCTAGGGCTCCGACGACCGCCGCGCCATAGGCCGGAAAGCGTCGACGGCACAAGGGTTTCCGGCGTGTCTTCTCCGAACTCGTCCGCTTAAGTCCGATTTACACATAGAGTGCCGAATATCGCGGATGTGATTTAAGTGGGGGAAAGATACTCATGATCCTCGTGGAACGCAGCGCACACGTGGCGGCGCCGGTGGAAGTGGTCTGGGACGTCGTGCAGCGGGCCGAGCAGCTGCCGGCCTGGCTGGCGGGGGTCCGCGCGGCCGAGGTCCTCTCGGGGGAGGGATTCGGCCGGCGACAACTGGTCCAGGCCGGACGCGGCTCCGCGCACGAGGCCGAGGTGATCGCCTACCAGGAGCCGACCCTGATCGGCTGGCGCGAACGGGCCAAGGGCGCGGGCGCCCGGGCCGAGGCGCGCACCGAGATCTACGTCCAGCTGACCGCGGACGAGGAGGACGGTGGCACCGTCGTACGACTGATCGTCGTGCGGTGGCCCGCCGGCCCCGTCAAGGCCGCCCTGCTGCGGCTCGGCCTGCGCCGGGTCGGCGCCGACCTGGAGGACTCGCTGGCCCGGCTGACCGACCTGGCCGCCGTCGGCTGACCGAGCCCGTCCCGGCGTCGCCCGCGATGGTGATGGTCCGGCGTCCCCGCCAGGGACGCCGGACCATCGTCGTCTGTGCCCGAAGTGTTAAGAAGGGGCCCCTTCTCTACCGGAGGCGTTAAGAAGGGGCCCTTCCTTTCAGCTGTCGCCGCCGGTTTCGCCGACCGGGGCGGCAGTGACGTCGTCCAGCGCGTACTTGCGGGCGGCGTCGGCCGGCACGTGGGCCGGCACCGTGCCGCGCAGGGCGAGCTGGCGCAGCGTGGCGACCGCGATCGACTCGGCGTCGACGTGGAAGTGACGACGCAGCGCGTGCCGGGTGTCCGACATGCCGAAGCCGTCGGTGCCGAGCGAGGTGTAGTCACCGGGCACCCAGCGGGAGATCAGGTCCGGCACCGCGCGCATCCAGTCGCTGACCGCGACCTTCGGCCCGTCGGCGTCGGCCAGCTTCCGCGCGATGTACGGCACCCGCTGCTCCTCGCCCGGGTTGAGCAGGTTGTGCTCCTCGCACTGCACCGCGTCGCGGCGCAGCTCGGTCCAGGACGTCACCGACCACACGTCGGCGGACACGCCCCAGTCCTCGGCGAGCAGCTGCTGGGCCTTGAGCGCCCACTGCATGCCGGTGCCGGAGGCGAGGATGTTCGCCTTCGGCGCGTCGTCACGAACCTGCGGCGCCGGCGAGTAGCGGTAGATGCCCTTGAGGATGCCCTCGACGTCCACACCCTCCGGCTCGGCCGGCTGGAAGATCGGCTCGTTGTAGACGGTGAGGTAGTAGAAGACGTTCTCCTGCTCCTCGCCGTACATCCGGTGCAGGCCGTTCTCCATGATGTGCGCCAGCTCGAAGGCGAACGCCGCGTCGTAGGAGACCACCGCCGGGTTGGTGGCGGCGAGCAGCAGCGAGTGGCCGTCCTCGTGCTGGAGGCCCTCACCGTTGAGCGTGGTCCGGCCGGCGGTGGCGCCGAGCACGAAGCCCCGCGCCATCTGGTCCGCCGCCGCCCAGAACCCGTCGCCGGTGCGCTGGAAGCCGAACATCGAGTAGAAGATGTACAGCGGGATCATCGGCTCGCCGTGCGTGGCGTACGCCGTGCCGGCGGCGGTGAACGAGGCGACCGAACCGGCCTCGTTGATGCCCTCGTGCAGGATCTGCCCGGTGGTCGACTCCTTGTAGGACAGGAACAGCTCCCGGTCCACCGAGGTGTAGCGCTGGCCGTGCGGCGAGTAGATCTTCTGGGTCGGGAAGAGCGAGTCCATGCCGAAGGTGCGGGCCTCGTCCGGGATGATCGGCACCCAGCGCTTGCCGAACTCCTTGTCCTTCATGATGTCCTTGAGCAGGCGGACGAACGCCATCGTGGTGGCGACCTTCTGCTTGCCCGACCCGCGCTTGACGTCGGAGAACCGCTCGCTGCCCGGCACGGCCAGCGTCTTGCGCGCGGTGTTGCGCGTGGGCAGGTAGCCGCCGAGCTGCTGCCGTCGGTCCTTGAGGTAGGCGATCTCGTCCGACTTCTCGCCCGGCGTGTAGTACGGCGGGAGGTAGGGGTTCTCCTCCAGCTGCTTGTCCGGGATGTCCAGGTAGAGGCGGTCGCGGAAGAGCTTCAGGTCCTCCAGCGTCAGCTTCTTCATCTGGTGGGTGGCGTTACGGCCCTCGAAGTGCGAGCCCAGCGTCCAGCCCTTGATCGTCTTGGCGAGGATCACCGTCGGCTGGCCGGTGTGCTCCGTCGCCGCCTTGTAGGCCGCGTAGAGCTTGCGGTAGTCGTGACCGCCCCGCTTGAGGTTCCAGATCTCGTCGTCGGAGAGGTGCTCGACCATCTTGCGGGTGCGCGGGTCGCGGCCGAAGAAGTGCTCCCGCACGTACGCCCCGGACTCCGCCTTGTAGGTCTGGTAGTCACCGTCGGGCGTGGTGTTCATCAGGTTGACCAGCGCGCCGTCGGTGTCCGCCGCGAGCAGCGGGTCCCACTCGCGGCCCCAGACGACCTTGATGACGTTCCAGCCGGCGCCCCGGAAGAACGCCTCCAGCTCCTGCATGACCTTGCCGTTGCCGCGGACCGGTCCGTCCAGGCGCTGGAGGTTGCAGTTGATCACGAAGGTGAGGTTGTCCAGCTCCTCGCGGGCGGCCACGCCGATCGCGCCGAGCGACTCGACCTCGTCCATCTCACCGTCGCCGAGGAACGCCCAGACGTGCTGCTGGGAGGTGTCCTTGATGCCGCGGTGGTGCAGGTAGCGGTTGAACCGCGCCTGGTAGATCGCGTTCAGCGGGCCGAGGCCCATGGACACGGTGGGGAACTCCCAGAAGTCCGGCATCAGCCGCGGGTGCGGGTACGACGGCAGCCCGCCGCCGGGGTGCGACAGCTCCTGCCGGAAGCCGTCGAGCTGGCTCTCGCTGAGCCGGCCCTCCAGGAACGCCCGCGCGTACATGCCGGGGGAGGCGTGACCCTGGTAGAAGATCTGGTCACCACCGCCCGGGTGGTTCTTGCCCCGGAAGAAGTGGTTGAAGCCCACCTCGTAGAGCGACGCGGAGCTGGCGAACGTGGAGATGTGGCCGCCGACGCCGATCTCCGGCCGCTGCGCCCGGTGCACCAGCATGGCGGCGTTCCAGCGGATGTACGCCCGCAGCCGCCGCTCGATGTGCTCGTCACCCGGGAACCACGGCTCCCGCTCCGGCGCGATCGTGTTGATGTAGTCGGTGGTGGTCAGGGACGGCACCCCGACCTGGCGCTCGCGGGCCCGCTCCAGCAGGCGCAGCATGACGTACCGGGCGCGCTTGGTTCCGCGCTCGTCGATGACACCGTCGAGCGACTCGACCCATTCGCTGGTCTCTTCAGGGTCGATGTCCGGAAGCTGGCTCGGCAGACCAGCGGTGATCACCGGGCGCTTGCGTTCCGTAGCCACAGGCGTTCCCTCGGTTCTGTGTGGGATAGGTCTCTAGCGCCATCCTGCCCCCTCGTGGCGCTCGTCGTCACGTCTCCCTCCCCCAGACGCGACGCTGAACACAGGTACCCACCAGTAACTTTGTGCGATCACCGGATGCGCTAGCCGGGTCGCCGGTGGCGGTCCACGGCTACCCTGCCGGCATGCGGCGGGATCCGGTTCTGGTCGGCGGCGCGATGACGGCGCTGGGGGTGCTCGTGGCGCTCGTCGCCGCGGTGGGGTTGGCGCGGGAGATCGCGCGCACCCCGGAGTGGGGGCCGGAATGGATCTTCGTCCTGGGCGGTGGCGTGCTGCTGGTCCTCGGCGGCGTCGGCGAACTCCGGCACCAGCGCCGCTACCGGGAGGCGGCGGGCGGGGGCAGCGCCTTCGACTACGTCCCACCCGGCCCGCACGGCACGAGTGGGGAGATGCCCAGCTACGGCGACAGCGGCGGGGGCGGGGGCGGCGACTGCGGTGGCGCTGGTGGCGGCGGGAACTGAGCGGCTGCGGCAGAATGCGCCGTATGCGCAGTGAGGTGATCAGCGTCCGGACCGGGTCCCGGCCGACCGTCCGGGACATCACGGCCGAGGCCGAGCGGTTCGTCGCCGGGGCCGGCGACGGGCTGCTGCACGTCTTCGTGCCGCACGCCACGGCCGGGCTCGCGATCATCGAGACCGGCGCCGGGTCGGACGACGACCTGCTCCGGGCGCTCGACGACCTGCTGCCCACCGACGACCGGTGGCGGCACCGGCACGGCTCGCCCGGCCACGGCCGCGACCACGTGCTCCCGGCGTTCGTGCCGCCGTACGCGACGCTGCCGGTGCTCGACGGGCGGATCCAGCTCGGCACCTGGCAGTCGATCTGCCTGGTCGACCCGAACGGCGACAACCCGGACCGTCAGGTGCGCTTCTCGTTCCTCGCCGGCTGAGCGGCCGGGCCGGGCGCGCCCCTACCCGCCGGGGGAGCCGGGTGTCGATGCCGTGTGGGATCGAGGTGCGGCCGCGAGAGGCGGCGATGTCAGCCGAGCAGTCGGCGCAGCTCGCCCGGCGTGTGGCCGAGGTGGGCGCGGACCGTGCGGGTCAGGTGCGCCTGGTCGCTGAAGCCCAGCTCGCCGGCGAGGTCGGCCAGGCGTACGTCACCCTGCTCGATCCGGTCCAGCGCCCGGGCGACGCGCAGCCGGTTGCGGTAGCGGGTGAGCGGCACCCCGGTGCGGGCCTGGAACTCGCGGCTGAGCCGGTAGGGCGACACGTCGAGCGCCCGGGCCAGCGGGAGCAGCCCGGCGGCCTCCGGGGCGTCGTCGTGCAGCGCCGCCCGGGCCCGCTCCACCAGCCGCCGGCCCGGCCCGCCGCCGCCGGCGACCGGCGTGACGGCGCGCCCGACCAGCCGTACCAACCGCTCGGCGGCGGCGTTGTCGGGGTCGGCGGCGTCCCGCAGCAGGAGCCGGTGGGCCAGGTCCAGCCGGCCGTCCACGTGCACCGTGCCCGGCGCCGGCCGGTCGTCGAACAGCTCCCGCCACAGCCGCTCCGACAGGTGCACCGACGTGCACTCGTCGCCGCCGGCCGGGTGCGCGAACCGCTCCTCCTCGCCCGGGACCGTCAGGTAGGCCACCGTCGACCCGACCCACGTGGCTCCGTGGCGACCGGCCCGCCGGAAGGCGCCCCGCCGGGCCAGCACCAGGCCGTACGCGTCGGCCGGCTCGGGCGTGGACCAGCCGCGGTGGTCGTCCCGGCAGCGCACCACGGTGACCCGGAAGTCCGGTCGGGCCAGCAGCCGGGTGGCGGTACGCATGCGGGTCAGCGTAGGCCGCCGCGAGGACGGAAACGCCCCGCAAGGATCGACAAGACCGGGGACGGCCGGCCCGGCAGGGTGGCCGGCGTGACCACTTCGCACCGCCGACCCGCCGCCCTGCTCGTCGTGCTGCTCACCGGGCAGGCCATGGCCTCCATGGACACCTCGATCACGGCCGTGGCCGCGCCGGCGATCCGGGCCGACCTGGGTGGCTCCGCCGCCGTCCAGCAGCTCGTGCTGGCCGGCTACACGCTCACCTTCGCCGTGCTGGTGGTGATCGGCGCCCGCCTCGGCGCCCGGCACGGCGGCCCCCGCGTCTTCCTGTTCGGCCTGGCCGGTTTCACGCTCGCCTCGCTGGCCTGCGGCCTGGCTCCGACCCCCGTCACGCTGGTGCTCGCCCGCGTCGCCCAGGGCGCCGCGGGCGCGCTGATGGTGCCGCAGGTGCTCGCGCTCATCCGGGCCGCGCTGCCGGACGCGGCCCGGGCGCGCGCGATCGGGGCGTACTCGATGGTCCTCGCCCTCGGCGTCGCCGCCGGTCAGGTCCTCGGCGGGCTCCTCGTCACGCTCGACCTCGGCGGCCTCACCTGGCGGCTGGCGTTCCTGGTCAACGTGCCGGTCGGGGTGGCCCTCCAGATCGTCGGCCGGCGGGTGCTGGCCGGCCCACCGGCCGCGTCACCCCGGCGGGAACCGCTCGACCTGACCGGCGCGGCGCTGCTGGCCGCGGCGATGCTCACCCTCGTGCTGCCGCTGGTGTTGGACACGCCCACCGGGATCCGCGTCGCCGCGGTCGCCGCCGGTGCCGTCGGGCTGCGGCTCTTCCTCGGGTACGAGCGCAGGCGGGCCGGTCGCGGCGGCGCCCCGCTGCTGGACGTGACGGTGCTGCGCCATCCCGGGGTCCCGGCCGGGCTGCTCGCCTGCTGCGTGGTGATGGGCTGCTACGCGGGCTTCCTGTTCGTGTTCACCCTGCGGGCGCAGGACGCGCTGGGCCTCAGCCCGCTCGCCGCCGGGCTGGCGTTCCTCCCGTACGCCGCGGGTTTCGCCCTGTGCGGTCTGGCGGTCGCACGACTGCCGGAGGCGGCCCGCGCGGTCCTGCCGGTGGCCGGGCCGCCGGTGCTGGCCGCGGTGGCGGTGCTCCTCGCCGCGCTTTCCGCCCGGGGCTGGCCCTGGGTGGCCGGCGGCGCGTTGCTGCTGCTCGGCGGCGCGGCGCACGCGGCGGCGTTCAGCCCGCTGGTCACCCGGCTCACCGACGCGGTGCCGGCGGGCGCCGCCGCCGCCCTGTCCGCGCTCGTGTCCACCGGCACGCTGCTCGCCGCCGTGCTCGGGGTGACCGTGGTCGGCGGCGTCCATCTGGCGCTGACCGCGGCCGACCTGCGGGGGGCCGCGCTGGCCCTGCCGCCGGCGGTCGTCACCGCCGGGTTGCTGCTGGCCGGCACGGTAGCCGCCCGGCGGGCGCTCCGGCCCGCCCGACCGGTCGCGCCGGAGCATATAGTGGAGCAGGTCAATTGTTGATCGGTCACGTACGATCGAGGCATGGAGTCGCCGTCCCCCGACGATCGACCCGGCCTGGCCGGGGACACGGTGCGCCGGATCCTGCACGTCGCCGCCGCGCTGCGGCACCACCAGGATGAGGCGGTCGCCGCGCTGGGGCTCACCCCGGCGGCCGCCCGGGCCCTGCACGAGCTGGACCCGGACCATCCGCTGCCGGCCCGCGACCTCGCCGAGCAGTTGGGCTGCGACCGGTCCAACGTCACCGGTCTGGCCGACCGGCTGGAGCAGGCCGGGCTGGTCGAGCGGCGGGTCGACCCCACCGACCGGCGGCAGAAGACGCTGGTGGTCACCGGGCACGGACGCGAGGTCCGCGAGCGGGTGGGGCGGGTGATGTCGGACTCCCGACTCCTCGACGGGCTGACCACCGCCGAGCTGGCCGCCCTGCGTGAGCTGGTCTGGAAGGTCTCCGACGGCGGCTGCCCGGAGGAGTGCGGCGAGGTCTGAGCCACACCGGGCGGAACGTGTCCGACTGGGCGCGGCGGGCGTGAGTCGGTAATGCTGTCCGACGTGACCACCCCGCACGATCTCGACGACCGGCTCCGCACCGACCTGGCCGCGCTCGGCGCGCCGGAGCGGCGGCGTGACCTGGCCGAGCCGCTGCCGGACGGCGGGCCGCTGACCGGGGCCCAGCTGTTGGCCCTGTTCGACGCGCAGCTCACCAGTCGGCTGCTCGACCTGGCCGGGCGCTGGCTGCGCGGCTTCGGCGAGGGGTACTACACGATCGGCTCGGCGGGTCACGAGGGCAACGCCGCGGTCGCCGCCGCGCTCCGGCCGACCGACCCGGCGTTGCTGCACTACCGCTCCGGCGCGTTCTACTGCCTGCGGGCCGCCCAGTCGGCCGGCGACTTCCCGCCCGGCCCGCCGCCCCCGCCCCCCGACGCGCCGCCCTCGGACGATTCGGCGGCGCCCCTCCCCGACGGCTCGCCCGACTCCACGTCTACCGGTTCCCGGGATGAGCTTCCCGAATCGCGGGAGATGTCTGGATCTGGGAACGAAGGGGCCTCCATGGGGGCCACGTCCCTCCACGATCCGGATCCGGCGGCCGGCACCCGTCTGCGGGGCGCTCGGCCGGGTGTCGAGGGGATCGAACCGTCGGCCGAGGCGGTGCGGCTCCCGCCCGGAGCCGGCGTGACCGTGGACGCGGACGGCGACGCGACGGTCGGCGTGACGCCGGCCCGGGGTGGTGACGCGAGGGGCGGCGTGACCGTGGACGCGGCCGGCGACGCGACGGCCGGCGTACCCGATCTGCCCCCGCCGGCCCCCGACGACGCCTACGCGGACGCGGCGCGCGACGTGCTGCGCGGAATGGCCGCCTCGGCCGCGGAACCGATCGCCGGCGGCCGGCACAAGGTCTTCGGCCGGGCCGACCTCGCGGTCGTGCCGACCACCTCCACGATCGCCTCGCACCTGCCCCGGGCGATCGGCCTGGCCCTGGCGCTGGAGCGGCCGCGCCCGGGCGGCCCGCGCGCCGACGGCGAGCCGGCGGTGACGTCCTGGCCGGCGGACGCGGTGGTGGTCTGCTCGTTCGGCGACGCCTCGGTCAACCACGCCAGCGCCACCGCCGCGTTCAACACCGCCGGCTGGTACGACCACTCCGACCTGCGGGTCCCGGTCCTGTTCGTGTGCGAGGACAACGGGCTCGGCATCAGCGTGCGCTCGCCCGAGGGATGGGTGGCGGCCACGCTGCGGTCCCGGCCCGGCATCCGCTACTTCGCCGCCGACGGGACGGACGTGGTGGAGAGCCACCGGGTGGCGGCCGAGGCGGCGGACTGGGTGCGCCGGCACCGCCGGCCCGCCGTGCTGCACCTGGACACGGTCCGGTTGATGGGGCACGCCGGCGCGGACGCGGAGACCGCGTACCGGAGTCCCGCCGAGATCGCCGCCGACGCGGCCCGGGACCCGCTGCTGGCCACCGCGCGGCGGCTGGTGGAGGCCGGGTACGCCGGCGGCGAGGATCTGCTCGCCCGGTACGACGAGCGGGGCTGGCAGCTGCGCCGGATCGCCGAGGAGGTGCTCGACGAGCCGAAGCTGGCCTCCCCGGTCGAGGTGGTGGCGGAGTTGGCGCCGCGCCGGCCGGCGCGGGTGTCCCGGGCGGTCGCCGAGGCGGCGGCCCGGGCGGTGGGTCCGGGCGCCGCCGCCCGGGCGGCGGCGTTCGGCGGCAAGCCGCCGGAGCTGACCGGGCCGCTGACGCTGGCGCAGAGCATCAACGCGGCGTTGGCCGACGGCCTGCTCGACGACCCCGGGATGGCCGTCTTCGGCGAGGACGTCGCCGTCAAGGGCGGGGTGTACGGGGTCACCAAGGGGCTGCGGGACCGGTTCGGCGCGGCCCGGGTGTTCGACACGCTGCTCGACGAGACCTCGATCCTCGGGCTCGGGCTGGGCGCCGGGCTGGCCGGCATGCTGCCGGTGCCGGAGATCCAGTACCTGGCGTACCTGCACAACGCCGAGGACCAGCTGCGGGGCGAGGCGGCCAGCATGCGCTTCTTCTCCCGGGGCGCGTTCCGCAACCCGATGGTGGTGCGGGTGGCCGGCCTGGCCTACCAGGAGGGCTTCGGCGGGCACTTCCACAACGACAACTCGGTGGCGGTGCTGCGCGACGTGCCTGGGCTGGTGATCGCGGTGCCGGCCCGGCCGGACGACGCCGCGCCGATGCTGCGGACCTGCCTGGCGGCGGCGCGGGTGGACGGCAGCGTGTGCATCTTCCTGGAGCCGATCGCGCTCTACCACGCCCGCGACCTCTACGCCGAGGGCGACGGCGAGTGGACCGCCGGGTACGCCGAGCCGGGCGCCTGGGCCGACCGGCACGTGCCGGTCGGCCGGGCCCGGGTGTACGGGGTCGGCTCGGCCGAGGACCTCACCGTCATCACCTTCGGTAACGGCGTGCGGATGTCGCTGCGCGCCGCGGCCACCCTGGCCGACGAGGGGATCGGCACCCGGGTGGTGGACCTGCGGTGGCTCGCCCCGCTGCCGGTGGCGGACATCATCCGGGAGGCCTCCGCGACCGGCCGGGTGCTGGTGGTGGACGAGACGCGGCGCTCCGGCGGGGTGGGCGAGGGGGTGCTGGCCGCGCTGGTCGACACCGGCTACGTGGGGGCGGCGCGCCGGGTGGCGGCACTTGACTCGTTTGTACCATTAGGTCCGGCTGCCCGTCAGGTTCTGGTCTCGGAGGAGGCCATCACCCAGGGTGCCCGTACGCTGCTGGCACGGTAAATTCCGTTCCACCCGGTGCGCCACTTGCGCGGCGAGCCGCAACTGTGTGGACTGGGCGCGACGGCGTCGCACGACGCCACGAGCAGGCATGAGATGAGGAGGCACGCGACAGTGAGCGCGACCGCTGGTCAGGCCGCCGACGGGGTACGCAGCCTGGCGGACCGGTTCGGGATCGAACCGGGCATGGTCGTCATGGAGATGGGCTACGACGACGACGTCGACACCGATCTCCGGGACGCCCTGACCGACCGCTGTGGAGAGCTTGTCGACGAGGACACCGACGAGGTGGTCGACGCGGTTCTGGTCTGGCACCGCGACGGCGACGGAGACCTCTTCGAGCTGCTCGTCGACGCCCTCGGGCCGCTGGCGGACAACGGGGTGGTCTGGCTCCTGACGCCCAAGGCGGGCCGGGACGGCCACGTCGAGCCGAGCGAGGTCGCGGAGAGCGCGCAGACCGCCGGCCTCCAGCAGACCTCCACCATCAACGCCGGCCGCGACTGGAGCGGTGCCCGCCTCGTGCTGCGGCGCGGGTCGAAGAGCAAGAAGTAGGGTCTCCCTGATCATTTCCTGACCCGATCCCGAGGGAGCGCGCATGCCCATCGAGGTTGGCGCCGAGGCGCCGGACTTCCTGCTCAAGGACCAGAACAACCAGGAGGTCCGGCTCTCCGACCTCCGCGGTCGTAAGACCGTGCTGCTGGTCTTCTACCCGCTCGCCTTCACCGGCATCTGCCAGGGCGAGCTGTGCGAGGTGCGGGACAACCTCAACGAGTACGTGAACGACGACGTCCAGGTGCTGACCGTCAGCGTCGACTCGGTCTACGCCCACAAGATCTGGGCCGACCGGGAGGGCTACCAGTTCCCGCTGCTGGCCGACTTCTGGCCGCACGGCGCGGTCGCCCAGGCGTACGGCGTGTTCAACGAGGTCGCCGGCATCGCCAACCGGGGCACGTTCGTCATCGACAAGGCCGGCGTGGTCCGGTTCGCCGAGATGAACATGCCCGGCGAGGCGCGCGACCAGCAGGGCTGGCGCAAGGCGCTGGCCGAGGCCGTCGCCGCCTGATCCACCCCGGGCACGTCGTTCGACCGGGCCGGAGGCCGGCAGGTAAGCTTGCCGCTCCGGCCCGCCGTTCGGGCGTTCCGGGCGCGTAGCTCAGTGGGAGAGCACTCGCCTTACAAGCGAGGGGTCGCAGGTTCGAAACCTGCCGCGCCCACCACACACCACCGGCGGACAGTGGCAGCAGGAGCAGTCATGAAAGCCGCCTGTCGAGGTTCCCAAGGGCCTGCCGGCGAGGCCGGGGCTCCAGCTGGTTCCGCCGGCGTCGGAGGACAACGGGATGCTCTCGGACCACCAACAGCGGCTGCGGGCGAGGTTTCTCGCCGCTCCGGTCGTCGCGCCGCCCGAGCCATGGCGACACCTCGACCGGACGCGCCGGTGCATACCGGTGGGCGGGCTGCAGGGCGTCGGCTTCGGTGTCCACCCGCAGACCGGCGTCGACCTGCTGATGGTCGTCTCGATGGACGGCTTCGGCCTGATCGACGCGACAACGGGTGCGACGATCGCCCGGGACCGTGACCCCGACCCCGACGACGCGTCGCCGTCCGGGCCGGACCTGGCCTGTCCGGGCATCGGCGTGCTGGTGGGCGCGCGGGTACGCGTCGCCGGGTTGTTCGGCGGTGGCCTGCACGCCACGACCGGCGACGGGTGGACCGTCGTCGTGGTGGCGCCCGAGTGGCCGAACGATCGTGTCCTGCTGTCCGCTGACGGCGGTGCCTGCAAGGGCCCACCGGGCACGTCCTGGTGGCACGTCTTCCATGCCGACTACTCCGAACTGCGCGCCGCCGGCTTCTCCCCGTCCGGCCGCACCCTGGCGATCGCCACCAGCAGCGACGTGACACTCATCGTCCGCCCCGAGTTCGCGTGACGGCTCGGGACGTGGGTGACACGTGAGGCGACGTGGTCGCGGCGTTCACAGGCGTCCGCGTTCCCGAACTGCGGCCTCTATGCGCAGCAGCAGCCCGCTGACCAGCGTGACGGCGGCCACGAAGCGCCACTCGGGGAAGCCGCGGTCAGCGAGCAACACGAGCCAGCAGGCACCCACCACCGCCGCGATCGTCCCGACGATGCCGATGCCCCGACTTGATCTCGTATCCACAGCGGCACTCTACGACCGGCGGCAATGGTGACGGCAGTTCGAGGAGGGCTTGACCTCAAGCGTGGTTGAGCGACGAGCGTCGTCGTCATGCGCCGACTCATCCATGTGATCCGGGACGTTCTGGCAGTACGCGGTAGGACGGAGTGGAACCGCACCGCACGTGTCGCGGCGGCGGCCGATCCGTCCGTGCCCCCACTGGCCCGTCTCCTTCTGCTCGCCCCGGAGTTGTCCGGGCAGGCTGCCGGCGAGCCCGGGCGGCGCGGACGGGCGGACGAGGGCCGATGACCGCATCAGCCCTTACGAGAGCCGTCGGGTCGCCCCGACGGGCGGCGTGGTTCGGCCCCGCACGTCCCACGGACCGCCCTCCGGGAACGCGGCGAGCGTGAGCCGGGCGACCGAAGCGGTGTGCAGCCGGAAGCCGATCGCGATCGTCGTCGCCAGGATCCCGAGCGGGACGGGCACCGCCGGCCACCACCGCGACGCGAACAGCACCACCGGCTCCACGCCGGCCCCCTCCCCTCCGCCATCCGACGGTGGTGCCCGCATCGGTCGCGATCGACACCTGCGGCGGCGGCCCGGAGCCATATGCCCGGACAGCGATATGACTGCTGGTCATATTCATGACTCAGCGGTATACCGACCACAACACCATGCTCCTCCGGGCTGGCACAATCGCGGGATGACCGAGCGACTGGCGCCGATCCTGCGGGTCCGCGACGCCGACGCCGCCGCGACCTGGTACGCCCGTCTCGGCTTCGCCCGCCTGTGGGAGCACCGGTTCGCGCCCGACCTGCCGCGCTATGCCAGCATCGGCCGGCCGGGCATGGAGATCCACCTGTCCGAGCACGCCGGGGACGCCCGGCCCGGGACGCTGCTCTACCTCTATGTGGACGACGTGGACGCGGCGGCGGCGGCCTGCGGCGGGGTCGAGGTGCGGAGCCAGGACTGGGGGCGGGACTTCGAGGTCACCGACCCGGACGGCAACCGCATCCGGGTCGGGACCGTGCCGTCCTGAGTGACCTCACTGGCGTCGGCGGGCGTCGGCCTCGACGTCGAGCAGGTCGTTCAGCGCCAGCGCGGAGTTGATCAGGGAGAGGTGGCTGAACGCCTGCGGGTAGTTGCCGATCTGCTCACCGGTCGCGGCGATCTCCTCGGCGTACAGGCCGAGGTGGTTGCTGAAGGTGAACATCTTCTCGAAGGTGAGCCGGGCGTCGTCCAGGCGGCCGGTGCGGGCCAGCGCCTCGACGTACCAGAAGGTGCACATGTTGAACGTGCCCTCGTGGCCGGGGAGGCCGTCGGGGGAGTGCACCGGGTCGTAGCGGTGGACCAGGCTGTCGGAGACCAGGTCCCGCTCGATGGACGCCAGTGTGGACTGCCACAGCGGGTCGCTGGGCGTGACGAAGCCGACCGCCGGCATGGCCAGCAGCGCGGCGTCCAGCACGTTCTCGTCGTACGCCTGCACGAAGCTGCCGCGTTCCCGGTGGTAGCCGCGGGCCATGACCTGGTTGTAGATCCGGTTGCGCTGTTCGACCCAGCAGGACATGTCGCCGGGGCGGCCGGTGCGGGTGGCCAGCCGGATCGCCCGGTCCAGCGCCACCCAGGACATCACCCGTCCGAACGTGTAGTTGCGGGGGTGGTGGCGGCTCTCCCAGATGCCGGCGTCAGGCTGGTCCCAGTTGTGGCACAGCCAGTCGACGAGCCGGACGGTGCTCTTCCACACCTGGTGCGACACCCGGATGCCCTGCTCGTCGGCGAGGTGCATGGCGTAGAGCGCCTCGCCGTGGATGTCCAGCTGAAGCTGGTCGGCGGCGCCGTTGCCGATCCGCACCGGCCGGGAGCCGCGGTAGCCCTCCAGGTGCTCGAGCACCTCCTCGTGCAGGTCGGAGGAGCCGTCCACCCGATACATGATCTTCAGCGGGTCCTGGTGGTCGCCGGCCTCGCGGATGCGCTCGTCCAGCCAGTCCATGTACCGGCTGACCTCCTCGGTGAAACCGAGGCCGAGCAGCGCGTGCACCGAGAACGACGTGTCGCGTACCCAGGTGTAGCGGTAGTCCCAGTTGCGGGTGCCGCCGACCAGCTCCGGCAGCGCGGCGGTGGGCGCGGCGATCATCGCGCCCGTGGGCGCGTACGTCATGAGCTTCAGCGTGATGGCCGAGCGCTCGACCATCTCCCGCCAGCGGCCGGTGTAGCGGGAACGCTCGACCCAGCGCCGCCAGTAGTCCCGGGTCCACTCGAACATGCCCTGGACCTCTTCGGGCGGGATGATGCGCGGTTCGATGCCGCCCGTCTCCAGCACCACCCCACCGGTGTCACCCTCGTTCAACGTGCCGTACGCGACCAGGTCGCCGTCGTCGAGGTGCACGTCGCCGGTCTGCGAGATGAGCCGCCGCACCGGGTCGACCGGGTGGAAGGTGAGCGACTCCGTGCGGCCGCGGAAGACGTAGCCGTTGCGGTGCCGCTCCAGCTGGTGCTTCTCCCGCGCGTAGTCGAACCGGGGCCGGCACTCCACCCTGAACCGCATGCTGCCCCGCACCATGTTGACGATGCGGACCAGGCGGTGCGAGTCGGTGGCCCGCTCGCCGGTGACCGGCATGAAGTCCATCACCTCGGCGACGCCGTCGGCGCTGATGAAGCGGGTGATCAGGATCGGCGTGCCGGGGAGGTAGAGCTGCTTGGTCACGTACCGGACCTCGTGCGGGGCGATCCGGAAGTAGCCGCCCTTCTCCTTGTCCAGCAGCGCGGCGAAGATGCTCGGCGAGTCGAAGCGCGGCGCGCAGAACCAGTCGATGGTCCCGTCACAGGTCACCAGCGCGGCGGTCTGCAGGTCCCCGATGAGCCCGTGATCCTCGATCGCCGGATAGCTCTCCACGTCGCCCCCCGGTCTCGACTGCCTCCTGCGCCTTCAACCTAGGGGAAGAATTGTCGGGTTAGGCGGGATTCGCGGGGAGCCCACCCGCTCGCGCGCGCCGGTACGCCTCGACGGCCCGGCGGGTCTCCTCGGCCACCAGGTCCGCGTTGATCATCGCGGCGGTCCAGGCGCCGGCCGCGGCGGCGGCGCCGACCTGCGCGGACAGGTCGGTCACGTTGCCCGCGACCCACACCCCGGGAACCTCGGTACGCCCCGTCGGGTCGGCCGGCACGTGCTCGCCCGCCCCGCTCGCGTGCGGCGCCGGCCGCAGGCCCAACCCGGTCAGGAACCCGGCCCGCGCCACCATCCGGGGCGCGACGGTCAGCACCTCGCGGGCGACCGTACGGCCGTCGCGCAGGCGTACCCCGGTCAGGTGGTCCCCGGCGACCTCGACGGCCGCGACCTCGCCCTCGACCACCGGCACGCCGCGCGCGGCGAGCTGCTCCGCCTGCTCGTCGGTGAGCTGCGGCGCGCTGTGGCGGAGATAGACCACGTCGTCGCTCCACTGCCGGAACAGCAGCGCCTGGTGCACCGACAGCGGGCCGCTGCCCAGCACCCCGATCGCGCGGTCGCGCACCTCCCAGCCGTGGCAGTAGGGGCAGTGCACCACGTCCCGGCCCCAGCGCTCACGCAGGCCCGGCACCTCCGGCAGTTCGTCCACCAGGCCGGTGGTGACCAGCAGGTGGGCGGCGCGCACCCGGCGGCCGTCGGCCAGCGTCACGTCGAACCCGTCGTCGTCGCGGGACACCGCTTCGACCTCGCCGGTGAGCAGGTCCCCGCCGTAGCCGCGCACCTCGTCCCGGCCGCGTGCCAGCAGCTCGGCCGGCGGCATGCCGTCGCGGGCCAGCAGGGCGTGCACCCCGTCGGCCGGGGCGTTGCGCGGGCTGCCCGCGTCGACCACCAGCACCGACCGTCGGGCCCGGGCGAGCATCAGCGCGCCGCTCAGGCCGGCCGCGCCGCCGCCGATCACCAGTACCTCGTAGCCGTCCGTCCGTACCTCGGTCATGTCGACCACCTCCGCGACCAGCCTGCGGCCGGCACCGGCAAATCTGCAAACTCCGTTGCCGATCTGGCAAACTGGCGGAATGGACGACGACCTCAACGGCGCGCTCGACGCGGTCGGCCCCCGGTTGCGCGCGTTGCGCCGCGAGCGGGAGACCACGCTCGCCGACCTCTCCGCCGCCACCGGCATCTCGGTGAGCACCCTGTCCCGGCTGGAGTCCGGTGGACGCCGGCCCACACTGGAGCTGCTGCTCCCGCTCGCCCGGGCGCACGGCGTCACCCTCGACGAGCTGGTCGACGCGCCGCCCACCGGCGACCCGCGCATCCACCTGCGGCCGGTCGCCGCGTTCGGGATGACCATGCTGCCGCTCACCCGCCGGCCCGGCGGCATCCAGGCGTACAAGCTGATCATCCCGGCCGGCGGCCGGGCCGTGCCCGAGCCGAAGACCCACGAGGGGTACGAGTGGGTCTACGTCCTCAACGGGCGGCTGCGCCTGGTGCTCGGCGAGCACGACCTGGTGCTCGAACCGGGTGAGGCGGCCGAGTTCGACACCCGGGTGCCGCACTGGTTCGGTCGCGCCGACGCCGAGGGCGTGGAGTTCCTCAGCCTCTTCGGCAGCCAGGGCGAGCGCGCCCACCTGCGCGCCCGTCCCCGTACCCGCGAGTGATCCTGCCCACGCCGCGCGCTCAGCAGCAGGTCGGCCGGGGTTACCCGGCGGTTAGGGTGGCGGCGCGAAGTCGCTCCCGGGACCCGGGACGCGGCTTCGTAGTGCTTCACGGCGTCCGTGGAGCCCAGCCGTCCCGACGTTCTCCGGGCCAACCGCACCGGGACGGCTGCACCCCCACCGCCCGTCCGGCACGACCGGCGGGCCAACCCGGAACGGAGCAAGCCACGCCATGAGCGTGACGACGCAGGATCATGCTGCCCCGGTGGAGCCGACCGAACCCGCCCCGCGGGGTCGCCTCGACCGATACTTCGAGATCACCCACCGCGGCTCGACCGTGCGGCGCGAGGTGCTCGCCGGGCTCACGACGTTCGCCACGATGGCGTACATCGTGGTGCTCAACCCCCTGATCATCGGCACCGCGCCGGACGCCGACGGCAACCTGCTCGGCATCGCCCCGGTCGCCGGCGTCACCGCCCTGGTGGCCGCCGTCATGACGATCATGATGGGCGTCGTCGGCCGGGTGCCGTTCGCCGTCGCCACCGGCCTCGGGCTGAACGCGTTCGTGGCGTACGCGGTGGCCTCGCAGATGTCCTGGGCCGAGGCCATGGGCCTGGTGGTCGTCGAGGGCCTGATCATCACCGTGCTGGTGCTCACCGGCTTCCGCAAGGCCGTCTTCCGGGCCATCCCGGCTGAGCTGAAGGCCGCCATCGCCGCCGGCATCGGCCTGTTCATCGCCATGATCGGATTCGTCGACGGCGGCCTGGTCCGACGCGTGCCGGACGCGGCCGGCACCACGGTTCCGGTGCAGCTCGGCGGCGACGGCACGCTGCGCGGCTGGACCACCGTGGTCTTCGTGGTCGGCCTGCTGGTCACCGGCATCCTGGTCGCCCGCAGGGTCAAGGCCGGCGTGCTGGTCGGCATCGTGGTCACCACGGTGGTCGCGGTGATCGTGAACGCGCTGGCCAAGCCGGGGCCGGCGTTCGTCGACGGCAAGCCCAACCCGGAGGGCTGGCGGCTCAACGTGCCGACCCTGCCCGACCCGCTGATCCAGAAGCCCGACCTGCACCTGCTCGGCAACGTCTCGTTCGACGCGTTCGCCAACGTCGGCCTGATGACCGCGCTGCTGCTGGTCTTCACGCTGGTGCTGGCCGACTTCTTCGACGTCATGGGCACCACGGTCGGGCTCGCCAAGCAGGCGAACCTCGCCACCGAGGACGGCACCGACATGCCCCGCCTGGGCAAGGTGCTCTTCGTCGACGGGGTCGCCGCGGTCGCCGGTGGCGCCGGCAGCGCGTCGTCGGCCACCACGTACGTGGAGTCGTCCTCCGGCATCGCCGACGGCGGCCGGACCGGCCTGACCAGCGTGGTCACCGGCGTGCTCTTCCTCGGCGCGCTGCTGCTCACCCCGCTGGTGTCGCTGGTGCCCAGCGAGGCGGCCGGGCCGGCGCTGGTGGTGGTCGGCGCGCTGATGATCCGCCAGGTCAAGGACATCGACTTCACCGACCTCGGGGTCGCCGTGCCGGCGTTCCTCACCATGACGCTGATGCCGTTCACCTATTCGATCACCAACGGCATCGGCGCCGGCTTCGTCAGCTGGGTGGCGATCCGGGTGGCGCAGGGCAAGGCCCGCCAGATCCACCCGCTGCTCTGGGCGGTCGCCGTGGCGTTCGTGATCTACTTCGGCATCAACCTGGTCAAGGCCGTCACCGGCGTCGGCTGACCGCGCCGTCGGGTGCGTTTCCGGTCGTCCCGGCGACCGCAAACGCACCCGGAGCGCGCCCCCGCGGCGGCACGATCAGCCGGTGGGCTACGTGGACGTGGGCGGGCGGCAGGTCTGGTACGAGGTGCACGGTGCCGGCCGGCCGCTGGTGCTCCTGCACGGCGGCTACGGCTCGACCGAGACGTTCGCGCCGGTCCGGCCCGCGTTGGCCGCGCGCCGGCGGCTGATCGCGGTCGACCTCCAGGGACACGGCCGGACCCCCGACGCGGACCGGCCGCTGCGCCACGAGTCGATGGCCGACGACCTGGCCGCCCTGCTGCGCCGGCTCGACCTGCCCGCCGTCGACCTGCTCGGCTACTCGCTCGGCGGCGGGGTGGCGCTGCGCACCGCGATCCAGCACCCCACCCTGGTCCGCCGCCTCGTCGTGGTCTCCGCGCCGTGCCGGCGGCGCGGCTGGTATCCGGAGGCGCTGGCCGCGATGTCCGCCCACGACGAGCGGGCCGCCGAGCGCATGCGCGGCACCCCGGCGTACGAGCGGTACGCGCGGGTCGCGCCCCGACCGCAGGACTGGCCCACGCTCTGGGCCAAGAGCGGTGACCTGCTGCGCCGCGACTACGACTGGTCGGCCGAGGTGGCCGCGCTGCCGATGCCGGTGCTGCTGGTCTTCGCCGACGCCGACGCGATCCCCACGAGCCACGTGGCCGAGTTCTACGGCCTGCTCGGCGGTGGGCGCCGCGACCCGGGCGGCGACGGGTCCGACCGTCCCGCGTCCCGGCTGGCCGTGCTGCCCGGGCTCACCCACCGGGAGGTGGTCGCGTCGCCGGCGCTGCCGGCGGCGGTGCTGCCCTTCCTCACCCACACCGTCCGCGCCCCCGGATGAGCGGCGCCGCACGCCGGGGCGGGTCAGGCGGCGAGCGCGTCGGCGTTCTCCGCCGGGGCTGCGCCCGCCGTCACCCGAGGGCGCGGCAGCGCGTACGCGAGGACGACGGCGACCACGACGAGCCCGGCGCCGACCGCGAACGCGAGGTGGAAGCCGCTGGTCAGCGCGGTGGCCCGGTCGTCGCCGTGCGCGACCCGGTCGGCGGTGCGGGCGGCGGCCAGGGTGGACAGCACCGCGACACCGAGCGCCATGCCGAGCTGCTGGGTGGTGTTGAACAGCCCGGAGGCCAGACCGGCGTCCTCGGCGCGGGCGGCCGACATGCCCAGCGCGGTCAGCGCCGGCAGCACCAGACCGAACCCGGCGGCGAGCAGCATCACCGGCAGCACGTCGACGAGGTAGCTCCCGTCCGCCGGCACCCGGGCCAGCAGCGCGAACATGGCGGCGAGCAGGACGAGCCCGGCCACCAGCACGGCCCGCTCGCCGAAGCGTCCGTTGAGCCGGGCGGAGACGCCGAGCGACACCGCGCCGATCGTCACCGCCGCCGGCAGCAGGGCCAGCCCGGTGCGGGTGGCGTCGTAGCCGAGCACCTGCTGGAGGTAGAGCGTGACCAGGACCTGGAACGCGAACGTCGCGGCGACGGTGAGGACCTGGACCACGTTCGCCACGGCGACGCCGCGGGAGCGGAGGATCCGCAGCGGCATCAGCGGCCGGCGCGCGGTCGCCTGCCGCAGCACGAAGCCGGCGAGCAGGGCGACGGCGAGGGCGCCCAGGCCGAGGGTGCGGGCGGACGTCGCCCCGTACCGCTCGATCGTGACCACCGCGTAGATGCCGGTCACCAGGCCGGCGGTGACCAGCAGCGCGCCGGCCACGTCGGCGCCGGCGGCGAGACCGATGCCCCGGTCGGCCGGCAGCGTGCGGGCGGCGAGCGCGATCGTGACCAGGCCGATCGGTAGGTTGATCAGGAAGATCCAGTGCCAGCCGAACGCGTCGGTGATCAGGCCGCCGGCGACCTGACCGATGGCGGCGCCGGCGGCGCCGGTGAAGCTGAACAGGGCGATCGCCCGGGCCCGCTCGGCGGTGCCGGGAAAGAGCGTGACCAGGATGCCGAGGCTCACCGCGGTCGCCGCCGCGCTGCCGACGCCCTGCAGGAACCGGGCGGCGACCAGCACGGCGGGGGAGCCGGCCACGCCGGCCAGCGCCGAGGCCGCGGTGAACAGCGCGGTGCCGGCCAGGAACATCGCGCGGCGGCCGAGCAGGTCACCGAGGCGGCCGGCGAGCAGGAGCAGGCTGCCGAACGCGATCAGGTAGGCGTTGACCACCCAGCTGAGGCTCGTCGGGGTGAAGTCCAGGTCGCGCTGGATGGCGGGCATCGCGATGGTGACGATGCTGCCGTCGAGGATGGTCATCAGAGCGCCGGTGGCGAGCACGCCGAGGGCGAGGCCGCGAGACATGGGGTCCTCCTGTCGGAAGGGGTGACAGGAGGACCGTAACGGATAGTTCCGTTACAGACAATCTTTTAGAGAACTACTGGCGTGCGCGGCGTACCGGTCGGGGATTCTGCGCCGGGGTGGCCAGGTGGTCGGCGGCCAGTCGCTCCAGCGCGCGGACGAGGACCTCCCGCTCGTCGTCGGGCAGACTGGCCAACGCCTCGGCGTGCACCCGGTCGACGATCTCCTGGCTGCGCTCGGCCACCCGGGCGCCCTCCTCGGTCACCGCGATGATCCGCGCCCGCCGGTCGGTGCTCGACGGGCGGCGGACGGCCAGCCCGGCCTGCTCCAGCGCGTCCACGGTCACCACCATGGTGGTCTTGTCCATGTCGCCGATCTCGGCGAGCTGGATCTGGGTGCGCTCCTCGGGCAGCGCGTGCACCAGCACGCAGTGCATCCGGGCGGTCAACCCGATCTCGGCCAGGGCCGCGGCCATCCGGGTGCGCAGCACGTGGCTGGTGTGGTCGAGCAGGAAGGACAGGTCCGGGGTGGTACGCGTCGGGCCCATGGCGGTCATGACACCAGCGTACCGTTGGTTCCGTGCCGGATGATCCGGCACGGAACGGCGTGCCGTGGTGGGGACCGGCGGGGTCGCGTGGCGGCCGGTGGACGGCGCGCGGCCCGCGTCAGTGCGCCGGCCCGTCCAGCCGGCGGGCCAGCCAGGGCAGCAGCGCGTCGCCCTGCAACCGCTGGAACGCCCGGACGGTCGGGATGCCGGGTGGCGGCGGTTGGCGGGCGCCGTCGAGGAAGAACCCGGTGAGGCCGGCCAGGACGCCGGTCAGGTCGGTCGGGTCGACGTGCGCGGTCAGCGGGCGGGTGGCCAGCAGCTCGTCCGGGTCGTGCCCGCCGTACACCTGGACGTTGACCACGGTGAGCAGGGTGTCCAGCCAGGCCGGGCCGCGACAGGCCCAGGGCCAGTCGACGACCGTCACCGTGCCGTCCGGGCCGAGCAGCAGGTTGTCGGCGCGTACGTCGAGGTGGCAGAGCGTGTCGCCGGTCAGCGCGGTGAGGCCGTGGTCGGCGGCGGCGCACAGGTCGGACAGGCGGGCCCGGGCCCACGGATCCAGGTCGGCGGGCGGGTCCTCGGCGATCCGCCGCCAGCCGCCGAAGTCGGTCGCGAGCCGCTCGGTGGCGGTGGCGGTCGCGGCGGAGGGGGCCGGGGTGAGTGCCGCGGCCATCGCCTCCAGCGTGGACAGCGCGGCGTCCAGCTCGCCGGCGTCCCACGGGGTGACCGGGTGCCGACCCTCGACGTCGGCGAAGACCAGCGCGATCCAGTCACCGTCGTCGTGGCTGCCGAGCAGGCGGGGTGCCGGCGCGTCGGCGGGCAGGGCGGCGGCGATCCGGGCCTCGGCGCGGTGCATGTCGGGGCTGCGGTCGTTCTGCGCCGGGCTGACCGCCTTGACGAAGGCCCGGCCGCCGCGCGCGGTGCGGACGCGGTCGGCGGTGCCGGGGGAGAAGCCGCCCGGCTGCGACTCCGCCGCCACCACCCGGTCGTCGAGAATGGTCTCGATCGCTGTGCGGACGTGGGCCGGCAGCTCGTGCCAGTGGAGTCGGGTCTTGCTCGGGCCGGTCACCGCCCCACGGTGACGTGTCGCCGCCCGCCGCGGCAACCGGATTGCAAGGAAGGGCCCCTTCTTAACGCCCCCTGTTAAGAAGGGCCCCTTCCTCTACCGGATGCGTTAACAGGGGGCCCCTCCTTACCGCGTGTAGCGCAGCACCACCACGCCGCTGTCGAAGGGGTGCGTGGCGGTGAGCGTGAACCGGCTCGGCGAGAAGCCCCGGTCCACCAGCGGGATGCCGCTGCCGACGACGACCGGGTTCAGCTTGACCACCAGCTCGTCTACCTCGTCCAGGAGTTGGCCGGCGAGCTGGCCGCCGCCGCAGAGCCAGATGTCGGCCCCGGGCCGCGCCTTCAGCTCGCGGACGAACGGCACCGGGTCACCGGCGACGATCCGCACGTCCGGATGGTCGGCCGGGGCGAGGGAGCGGCTGAAGACGTACTGCGTCAGGTGGTCGTAGGGGCTGGGGAAGCCGAGCGTCAGGCCCGGCTCGTAGGTCGCGCGTCCCATCAGGACGGTGTCGAAGCGGCCGGCGGGCGGCGAGTCCACGCCGAGCTGGGCGTGGGCGAACGTGGGCAGCGTCTGCGGCCACTCGGAGACCAGGTAGGGAGCGACGTCGGGCTCCAGCGGAAGGAAGTCGAAGGACCCGTCGGGGGCGGCGATGAAGCCGTCGAGGGTGCTGGCGACGAAGTACACGAGCTTACGCAAACCGACTCCGATGTCCGGGGATTTCACGACGGCTGTCGTGGTTCGGCGACGAATGTACAACACCTGTCGTGGTTGTTGCTACTGTGTTCGCGTGGCCAGGAACCCGCAACGCCGTACCCAGCTCGCCGACGCCGGCCTGACGGTCCTCGCCGCCGCCGGCGCGCGCGGACTGACCCACCGGGCGGTCGACGCCCAGGCGGGCGTGCCGACCGGCACGACCTCCAACTACTTCCCGTCCCGGGCGGCGCTGCTCGCCGGCCTGGCCGAACGGATCTTCGACCGGATCGCGCCCGACCCGGCGGTGCTGGCCGACCTGGGGCGCCGGGAGCCGTCGCTCGCGCTGATGACCGACTACCTGCGCGACATCGTCGCGCGCACCACCCGCGAGCCCGACCTCACCCGGGCCCTGATCGAACTGCGGCTGGAGGCGGCCCGCCGGCCCGAGCTGCGGGCCGCGCTCGGCGGCGTGCTCCGCCGGGGGTACGCCGACGACGTCGCCTTCCACGTCGCCGCCGGCCTGCCCGGCGGGGCGTACGAGATCGCGCTGCTGCACTACGCCGTCGACGGGCTCCTGCTCGACCTGCTCACCACCTCGATCGACGCCGGATTCGACCCCGACCAGGTGGTCTCCACCCTCGTCTCCCGTCTGGTGGGAGCCGCCCCCGACTGAGCGCCGTCGCCGGCCCAGCGCCGACCCGGCAAGTTATGCCGGCCCGGCCAGCGGGAACGCGGGCCGGGACGTTCCCCGGGAAGGAGCAACGGATGCCGGATCGCACCGGACTGACCATCGGCGTGCTCGGTTCGTACGGCGGTCGCAACCTCGGCGACGAGGCGATCCTCACGGGTCTCCTGGCCGACCTGCGCCAGCACGAGCCGAACGCGCGGATCATCGTCTTCTCCCGCAACCCGGCGCACACCGCGCTGGCGCACCCCGACGTCGAGGCGGTGCCGTGGGAGGGCGTCAGCCGGGTCGACTCCTCCCAGGTGCTCAATCAGCTCGACCTGCTCATCCTGGGCGGCGGCGGCATCCTCTACGACAAGGAGGCCCGGCGCTACCTGCGGGTGGTCCGGGTCGCCCAGGAACGGGGGCTGCCCCTGCTCACCTACGCGGTCGGCGTCGGCCCGCTCACCGACGGCATGGACACCGGCATGGTACGCGAGACGCTGGCGCAGGCGGTCGAGGTGACCGTCCGCGACCAGGAGTCGCGGATGGTGCTGGAGGAGGCCGGCCTGGTCAACCCGATCACCGTGACCGCCGACCCGGCGTTCCTGCTGGAACCCGAGGAGTTCCCGGCGCAGTGGCTGCGCGAGGAGGGCGTGCCGGCCGGTGCCCGGCTCGTCGGCCTGAGCGTGCGGGAACCGGGCCGCGCCGCGGAACGGCTCGACGTCGACGGCTACCACCGGCTGCTCGCCCAGATCGGCGACTTCCTGGTGCACCGGATCGACGCGTACGTCCTCTTCGTGCCGATGGAGCGCGACGACATCCGGCACTCGCACGGGGTGCTGTCGCACATGATCGCCGCCGACCGGGGCCGGATCCTGCACGGCGACTACCGGCCGGCGCAGATCCTCGGCCTGATGCGCCACTTCGACCTGGCGGTCGGCATGCGGCTGCACTTCCTGATCTTCGCCGCCATGATGAACACGCCGTTCCTGCCGCTGCCGTACGCCGGCAAGGTCTTCGACCTGGCCCAGCGGCTCGGCGTACCGGCGCTGCGTGGCGTGGAACGGGAGGTGGAGGGCCCGTTGCTGGCCGAGGTGGACCGGCTGTGGGACGAGCGGGCGGCCCGGGCCGACGAGACCGCCCGGCGGGTGGCCGAGGTGTGCGACCAGGCGCGGGGCACCTCGCAGGTGACCCGCAGCGTGCTGGACAGCATCCGGGCCCGGGCGCTGACCCCGGCGGCCTGACCGGGTCCGGTCAGACCGCCGGGCCGCGCCAGGTGTAGACCCACTCGTGGTCCGGCCGGTCATCCGACTCCAGCTCGTAGATCTGCGCCTCCGCCAACCCGCCCGGCCCGAGGTGGTGGTGGGTCAGCGGCGGGCGGCCGTTGCTGTCCAGCTCGACGGTGACGGTCTCGCCGTCGGCCGTGCCGCCCACCAGGGGGATGTGCACCGAGGAAGCCATGCGCCCATCCTGCCCCGGCCGGCCGGGGCGCGCAGCGGATCACGGGGCAGCGGGCGGGCCACGGTGGCGACTAGGGTCCGGGGATGGCGAACTCGACGATCGACCCGGCACTCGGTCCGGTCCTCGCCCGCACGGGCGACGAACGGGCGATCCTCGACGCGTTCCTCGACTTCCACCGCGCCACCGTGCTGCGCAAGGCACGCGGCCTCGCCGACGCCGACGCCCGCCGGCGCCTGGTGCCCTCGCTGACCACCCTGGCCGGGCTGCTCAAGCACCTGACCCTGGTCGAGGGCAACTGGTTCGGCCGGTTGTTCGCCCCCGAGCCGGGCGACGTCTACCTGACCTCGCAGGAGGAGGCCGACGCCAGCTTCACGCTCGGCCCGGCCGACACGGTCGAGGCGCTCACCGTGGCCTACGAGGCGGCCTGCGACCGGTCCCGGGCCATCGCCGCCCGGTTCGACCTCGAGCACGTGGTGCCGCACCCGCAGCTCGGCGAGGTGTCGCTGCGCTGGGTGCTGGTCCACCTGATCGAGGAGACCGCCCGGCACGCCGGCCACGCCGACATCCTGCGCGAGCTGACCGACGGCGAGACCGGCGCGATCTGAGGCTCAGCGCCTCGGGAGCAGCCCGTCCGGATACTCCATCCCGTCGTGGGTGCACGCCGCGGCGGCCACCCGGGCGGCGTACCGGGCCGCGTCGAGCGGGGCGGCGCCGCGCAGCCGGGCGGCGATCAGGCCGGCGGCGAAGGCGTCCCCGGCGCCGTTGGTGTCCACCACCGGCGCCGGCGGCTCGGCCGCGGGCACGTGTGCCGGCGGGGCGTCCGGGGCGTACAGCGTCGCGCCGGCGGACCCACCGGTGACCAGGACCGTGCGCGGCGCCAGCGCGGCCGCCTCCTTGCCGGCCCGCTCGCCCAGCTTGACGTCACTGACGAAGACCAGGTCGGCGGCCTCGGCGAAGGGCCGGTGGTAGTCGTTGTCGCCGTCCCAGTCGTGCAGGTCGGTGGAGAGGGAGGTGGCGGCGCGCAGCACCGGCAGCGCGTCCCGGGCCCAGTCCATGATCGACACGTGCACGTGGGCCGCGCCGGCGACCAGCGCCGCCAGCTCCGCCGGCGGGAACGGCGCCGGACCGGACCAGGGCCGCGGGTCGTAGAGCGACATCCGCCGGCCCGCCGGGTCGACCAGGTTCACCGAACGGCGGGTGCCGGCGGGCGCGTCGACCAGCACGGTCCGCACCGAGGTACGGGCCAGCGCCGCCCGGACCACGTCGCCGGCCGGGTCGGCGCCCAGCACGTCGACGAGCGTCACCCGGAGGCCGAGCGCGTGCGCGGCCAGGGCCACCCCGGCGCCCGTGTTGCCGATCCGCAGCTCGACCGGGGGCACGGTCAGCGAGTCGGCGGCGGGCAGCGGCAGGGCGGGCACCCGGGCGCGGACGTCCACGCCGAGTCCGCCGATCACGAGGAGGTCGACCATGGCGCCGACGATAACGCCGACCGGCCGCCTATCCTGGCCCCGGGCGTCGTCGAGGGGGAAAGCACGTGCTGGTCATCCACGGGCTGTGGCTGCCCGGCGCCGGGCTCGCCCTGTGGGCCGAGGACGGCACGCTGCCGGCCCGGGCGCCCCGCCGACCCGGCCGCGTGCCGCGCGAACGACCGCACCCGTTCGCCGCCGACCACGCCACGCTCGCCGCCGCGCTCGACGGGCCGCCGGGCGAGCCGGTCTCCGTCCTGCTCGGCCTGCCCACCCGCGCCGGCTCGCCGGTCGACTCGCCCGAACTGGTCCGGGCCGCCGTCGAGGAGCCGGTCCGCGGCCCGGTCACCCGCGCCGGCTGGCGGGTGCCCGCCCTGGCGTACGCCCCGGACGACGCGTACGCGCTGCTGCGCGCGGGGTGGCCCGGCCCGGTCGGGGCAAGCCTGCGCCACCTGGGTGAGCTGGCCGACTTCGCCGCCGACCTGGTGACGCGGGGTCGGGTGCTGCCGGGCGTCGTCGACGCGTACCCCGGGGGTGGGCGGCCGGCGTCCGGCCGACGGGCCGACGGGCCGGGCGGCGCGGTTCCCGGCGGGCCGCTGTCGACGGCGCTCGCGGCCCCGGGCGGGTCGGCGCCCGGACGGCAGGCGTCGGCGGCGGTCCGGGCCGGGGGCGGGCGAGGGCTGCGGGTGGTGGCCGAGACCGACGTGGCGACCGCGCTCGCGGTCTGGCGGCCGCTGCTCACCGGCACCGACGCGGCGTGGGCCCGCGACCTGGCACTGGCCCTGCCCCCGGCGACGCGGGCGGCCCGCGAGTGGCAGCCGGAGGCCGCGGGCGCGCCCGTGGTCGCCCCGGCGACGACAGGCGCGCCCACCGCAGCCGGTGCGGGGGCGGGGGAGCTGGTCGCGGAGGCGCTGGACGCGCTGGTCGACGCCGCCGCGCGGGTGGCCCTGGCCGACACCCGGCTGCACCGGGGGATGCGCCCCGGCGGGCCGGTGCCGCGCTGGCTGGCCGCGCTCACCGGCCCGGAGCGCGCTTTTCCCGCCGAGCCGGCCGCGCTGGAGACGCTGCGGGCCGAGCTGGACGCGTGGCAGCGCGACGCCGCCGGCGGCGCGGTACGGGGCACGTTCCGCCTGGTCGAACCGGCCGTCGATCCGGTCGCCGAACTGGTCGAGGGTGCCACCTGGCGGGTGGAGTTCGGCCTGCACCCGGCCGACGAGCCGGGGCTGGTGGTCGACGCCGGGCACATCTGGCAGCGACCCGCGCCCGCGCTCGCCGCACGGGGCGTGGACCCGCAGGAGACGCTGCTGGCCGAGCTGGGCCGGGCCAGCCGGCTCTGGCCGGAGCTGGAGGCCGCGCTGCGCTCCGCCGCCCCCGAGGGAATGGAGCTGGACGCCGAGGGCGCGCACCGGTTCCTGCGCGAGGGCGCGCACCGGTTCCTGCGCGAGGGCGCGCCGGTGCTGCACGCGGCCGGGTTCGGGGTGCTGCTGCCGTCCTGGTGGCGGCGTTCCTCGTCCCGGCTCGGCGCGCGGCTGCGGGCGCGCAGCCGCACCGCTCCCGGCGCGGTGGCCACCACCACCGGCGGCCTCGGGCTGGACGCGCTCGTCGACTACCGCTGGGAGGTGGCGCTCGGCGACCAGCCGTTGACCGCCGAGGAGCTGGCCTCGCTGGCCGACCTGAAGTCGCCGCTGGTCCGGCTGCGCGGCCGGTGGGTCGAGCTGGACGCGCAGCGCCTGGAGGCCGGGCTCCGGCTGCTCCGCTCCTCGGGCGAGCTGACCGTGGCGGACCTGCTGCGGATGGGGCTCTCCGGCGACGACCGGGCCGGTGAGCTGCCGGTGCTCGACGTGGTCGCCGACGGGGCGCTGGGCGAGCTGCTGGCCGGCGAGGCGGAGCGGCGGCTCACCCCGGCCGACCCGCCGCCGGGCTTCGCCGGGACGCTGCGGCCGTACCAGCGGCGCGGGCTGGCCTGGCTGGCCTTCCTCCAGTCGCTCGGGTTGGGCGGGATCCTCGCCGACGACATGGGCCTGGGCAAGACCGTGCAGCTGCTCGCGCTGCTCGCCGGCGACCCGCCGGAGGTCGGGCCGACGCTGCTGGTCTGCCCGATGTCGCTGGTCGGCAACTGGCAGCGGGAGGCGGCGAAGTTCGCGCCCGGCCTGCGCGTGCACGTGCACCACGGCGCCGAACGCGCCCGGGGCGACGGCTTCGCGGACGCCGTGCGGCAGGCTGACCTGGTGCTCACCACGTACTCGGTGGCCGCCCGGGACGCGTTCGAGCTGGCCGGCGTCGACTGGCACCGGGTGGTGGTGGACGAGGCGCAGGCGATCAAGAACGCCGCGACCCGGCAGGCCGAGGCGGTCCGGTCGCTGCCCGCGCGGCACCGGGTCGCGGTCACCGGTACGCCGGTGGAGAACCGGCTCGCCGACCTCTGGTCCATCATGCAGTTCGCGAATCCGGGTCTGCTCGGCCCGGCGGCGACGTTCCGCAAGCGCTTCGCCGAGCCGATCGAGCGGCACGGGGACGCCGAGGTGGCCGAGCGGCTGCGCCGGATCACCGGCCCGTTCGTGCTGCGCCGGCTCAAGACCGACCCGTCGATCATCACGGACCTGCCGGAGAAACTGGAGATGGAGGTGGTCTGCAACCTCACCGCCGAGCAGGCCGCGCTCTACCGGGCCGTGGTCGACGACATGATGGCGAAGATCGAGTCCAGCGACGGGATCGAGCGCCGGGGGCTGGTGCTGGCCACCATGACCCGGCTCAAGCAGGTCTGCAACCATCCCGCCCAGCTGCTGCACGACGGGTCCGCGCTGGTCGGCCGCTCCGGCAAGCTGGAACGCCTCGACGAGATCGTCGACGAGGTGCTCGCGGCGGGAGAGAAGGCGCTGCTGTTCACCCAGTACGCCGAGTTCGGCGGCATGCTGCGCGGGCACCTGTCGGCGCGTACCGGCCGGGAGGTGCTGCTGCTGCACGGCGGCGTCGGCAAGGCCGAACGGGACGCGATGGTGACCCGGTTCCAGTCCCCGGACGGGCCGCCGCTGTTCGTGCTCTCCCTCAAGGCCGGCGGCACCGGCCTGACGCTCACCGCCGCCAACCACGTGGTGCACGTGGACCGGTGGTGGAACCCGGCGGTCGAGGACCAGGCCACCGACCGGGCGTTCCGGATCGGACAGCACCGTCGCGTCCAGGTCCGCAAGTTCGTCTGCGCCGGCACGGTGGAGGAGAAGGTGGCCGCGATGATCGCCGACAAGCGCAGCCTGGCGCGGTCGGTGGTGGGCAGCGGGGAGCAGTGGGTCACCGAGCTGTCCACCGCGACGCTGCGGGAGCTGTTCACGTTGGAGTCCGGGGCGGTGGTCGAGTGACCACACCGGACGACCGGCCGGCCCGCCGGTTCGACGAGTACGGGCCGCCGCTGCGGGTCGAGGGCGGCCTGCGGGCCCGCAGCACCCGGGGCGCGATCGGGCAGTCCTGGTGGTCGCGCCGCTTCCTGGAGGTGCTGGAGTCGTTCGCGCTCGGCTCCCGGCTCACCCGGGGCCGGGCGTACGCGCGCCGGGGGCAGGTGCTCCGGTTGGACGTCTCGCCCGGGGAGGTCACCGCCGAGGTGCAGGGGTCCCGGCCGACGCCGTACCCGGTGCGGATCGGGCTGGCCGCCTATCCGGAGGAGGTGTGGCGGCGGATCGAGGCGGAGCTGGCCGGGCAGGCGTTCTTCAGCGCCCGGCTGCTCGCCGGCGACCTGCCGGCCGAGTTGGAAAGGGTGTTCGCCGAGGCGGGCGCGCCGTTGTTCCCCGAGCGGGTGGGCGAGTTGGCGCAGCGCTGTGGCTGCCCCGACTTCGCGGTGCCGTGCAAGCACCTGGCGGCCACGTTCTACCTGCTGGCCGAGGCGTTCGACGCGGACCCGTTCCAGCTGCTGCACTGGCGCGGCCGGTCCCGGGCCGACCTGCTCGACCGGCTGCGGTCACTGCGCGGGGCGCACCCCGCCGACACCCCGCCGGATGCCCTCATGCCGGACGCCCTCATGCCGGACGCCCTCATGCCGGACGCCCTCATGCCGGACGTCGGCACGCCGGACGTCGGTGGCGCGGTGCCGGTGCTCGGAGCCGCCCGCGCGACGGCCGGGCTGCCGGCCGTCGAGCCGGACGAGGAACTGGCCCGGTTCTGGCTGTCGCCGACACCGTTGCCGGACCGGCCGCCCACCCTGGCCACCGGGCCGGAGCTGCTGCTGCGCCAGCTCGGCCCGCCGGGCGCCGGGATCGGCGGGCCGGGCCTGGCCGAACGGCTGCGGCGGGCGTACCGGGAGTTCGGTCGCGGCGAGGCCGCGTCGCCCAGGGAGTTCGGTCGCGGCGAGGCCGCGTCCGAGCGTTAAGCGGGGGCCCCTCCTCTACCGGAGGCGTTAAGCGGGGGCCCTTCCTTACGCTCACAGCAGGCGGCGGCGGAACCGCCACATCAGGGCGGCGTTGGCGACCAGCACCACCGCGCAGATCGCACCGGCCAACCTCCCGGCCAGCACGGTCATCGCTGGCAGCGACGCCCACAGCACGATCGTCAGCAGCATCATGTACCGGCCCCGGCGACCCTTGACCCGGTTGTCCAACCGGGCGAAGAACCGCGGATCGCTCTCCCGCAGCTGGCGGGTGATCTGTTCGAACCTGCGCTGATCCTCTTGGCTGAGCATGGCGGTGCCTTCCCCTCACGGCTTCAGCGGTTCGGCGGCATACCCGGATCGAAGGGCGGTCACGCGCCGCCGCTGCTCCTGTTTCGACGAGCCGGACACGGGTGCACACACGGCCCGGTGGCCGGTCGCGGCCGGGACGACGACGCCGCAAAGTGCGATATACCGCTGAGTCATAGATATGACCAGGCGGTATATCGCCCAGAAATCGTCGTCCGGCTGTCCAGCAGTCCGGATGTCCGGGACCTCAGCGCAGGCTTATCCCTACCTTAAGTTTGCGTGAGGTGGTGAACGCGGCCGGCAGCGTCGCGTCGGGTCGAAACGTCACGTCCGGGCGGTCGGCGCCCGGGTAGCCCCTGCTCCGGACGGTCGGCGGGTGGCGTCGGGGTGCCCGGCCTCTTGCAGTCGGCCTGAGCACCGTCTTAAGTGCGCGCACGGGCGCTTCCGGCGCGCCTTGAGCGGCCGGGGAGCGCTGGCTACTTTCCCGTAGCAACTCTCCGGCAACCGTCGCCGCCCCTCCGCCACCCAACCCCCGGGTGGCCGGCGTGCCGGCGCTCGAAGAAAACGGGATAGGTACATGGCCGACCTGAACGTGCCACCGCGTCGACCCCGGGACGACCGCGGCTGGGACGGATACCAGCACCCCCATCCGGACGGGTACCGCGATTTGGACTCCGCCGCGCCGTACGCCGGCGGCCACCCCGCCCCGGCGCCGCAGTCCGGCGCGGGACCGCAGTGGGTGGGGCCGAACGGCTTCGCCCCCGCCGGCCACGCGCCCGGTGGCTACGCCCAGCCCGCGCCCGGCGGCTACGCCCAGCCCGCCGGCGGGTACGGCCCGCCGCCCGGACCGGGACTGCCCAGCCTGGACGACGACGGTGCGGACGCGCCGCGCCGCGGCCGGCGTCGCGCCCTGGCGACCCTGGGCGGCGCGGCGGTGGTCGCCGGTGGCGCCGCCCTGGCCCTGTCCCCGCAGATCCGTGGCCTGTTCACCGACGAGGCGGCGGGTGACGCCACCGGCACGGTGACCACCGACGGCACCACGGCCCGGCCCAGCGGCCAGCAGCCCAGCACCGTGCGGACCTACACCGAGCAGAACGAGAGCTACATGGGCTCGCGGGCCGGTGCGGCGCTCAAGCGCAACGCCCCGGCCGGTGGCCGCCTGTTCGGCAGCCCGGCGGCGGCCGCCGAGGCGACCGAGGTGACCGTGAAGACGGTGCTCGCCAAGGACCCGATCACCCACCTGGCCCGCCGGACCACCTTCGGCCCCACGTCCAAGGTGATCGCCGACATCAAGCGGCTCGGCATCGACGACTGGCTGCGCCAGCAGTTGGAGCCGGAGAAGATCGCCCCGACCAAGGGCGAGCTGAAGCTGGCCGAGCTGCCCTCGCTCAAGCTGAGCCCGACCCAGCTGCGGGACCAGCGCGAGCAGCTCAACGAGCGCGGCGTCGACCCGGCCCGGGAGACGGTGGACGCCACCATCGCCCGGCAGATCTGGTCCGACCGCCAGCTCTTCGAGGTGATGGTCGACTTCTGGAACGACTTCCTGCACGTGGCGGCCGACTTCGACGGCGGGGAGAACTACCGCAACGCGTTCGACCGCGACGTCATCCGCAAGCACGCGCTGGGCAGCTACCCGGACATGCTGGTCGCCGCGAACAAGCACCCGGCACTGCTGCTCTACCTGAACCAGGTCGACTCGCGCAAGGACGCGATCAACGAGAACCTGGCCCGGGAGAACCTGGAGCTGTACTCGGTCGGCGTCGACGGCGGCTACACCGAGAAGGACGTGCGGCAGGCCGCGATGCTGCAGACCGGCCGGGGCGTCGCCGACGGCAAGTACATGTTCTTCGCCGACCGGCACTACGTCGGCAAGGTGAAGATCCTCGGGTTCACCCACGCCAACAACTCGAGCGACCCGAAGGTCGCCGACAAGGTGATCGACTCGTACATCCGGTACATCGCGCTGCACCCGTCGACCGCGAAGTACGTGGCCCAGAACCTGGCCACCCGGTTCGTCTCCGACACGCCGCCGAAGTCGATCGTGGACCGGCTGGCGAAGGCGTACACCACCAACAAGGGCAACATCCGCCCGGTGCTGGCGACGCTGTTCAGCTCGTCGGAGTTCTGGGCCGCCGTCGGCCAGAAGGTGCGCCGGCCGATGGAGTACCTGGTCGCCACGTACCGGTCGCTGGGCGTGGGCCCGGACGCGACCGCCGGGTTCGAGGGCGACAAGCGGCGTACGCCGTTCGCCCAGGGCCTGCGGCAGATCCAGGACAAGATGCGCGAGCTGGGCCAGTACCCGATGGGTAAGCCCACCCCCGACGGTTACGCCGACGTCTACCTGGCGTGGACCTCGGCCGGCACCATGATCGACGGCTGGAACGAGGCCGGCGACCTGCTCGGTGGCTGGCGCAAGCAGTTCACCTACGTCAAGCCGGAGAAGCTGGTGGCGAAGCCGCCGGCGACCGCCGGGGCGTACGTGGACGCGCTGGCGCAGAAGCTCGTGCACCAGAAGCTGAGCGCCAAGGAGAAGAAGCTCGTGCTCGCCGTGGCCGGGGTCACCGAGAGCACCAAGGTCGACGCCACCTTCAACGGGGCCATCGCCGCGGTCGCGCGGACGATCCTCGCGTCCCCCCAGCACCACCTCCGGTGAGGCATTCGATGGAGATGACCGTGAACCCGTACCCCCTGCACCCCGAATGCCCCGACCTGCGGCGGCTGGCCGACAACCCGGCCGAGGCGCTGCTGCGCGCCGAGGCCGACATCGTCGCGGCCGAGAACGCGGCCGAGGCCGACCGGTACCGCCGCCTGGAGGAGGTCGAGGAGGCCCAGCAGGACGGCCGGGGCGTCACCCGGCGTACCTTCGTCGCCGGCGCCGCGGCCACCGCGACCGCGCTGGCCACCGCGCAGTTCGTCACCACCTCGGCGTCGTTCGCGGCGACCAAGACCGGCACCCTGATCCACGTCTTCCTCTACGGCGGGCTGGACGGGCTCAGCCTGGTCGCGCCGGCCGACGACCCGGTGCTCGCCAAGGCCCGGCCCGACCTGCTGCTCGGCAACGACTCGCTGGCCCTGGGCCGTGGCTTCAAGCTGACCAGCGCGTTCGCCCCGCTGGACAAGTGGCTCAAGGCCGGCCAGCTCGGCTTCGTGCCGGCGGTCTCCGACCCGCGGCTGTCGCGCAGCCACTTCCAGGCCGCCGACGCCTGCAACCTGGGCGGCCTGCCCGGTGAGACCGGTGGCCGGGGCTGGCTGGACAGCCTGGTCGACACGCTCGGCAAGGGCACCGCGTTCCGCAGCGTCGGCATCGGCAGCACGCTGCCCCGCTCGCTGGTCGGCGTGAACGGCGCGATCTCCCTCAACAGCGTGGGGGAGCTGCGGCTCAACGGCGACGACAAGTACCGCGCCGCCACCGAGAAGGCGATCCGTGGCCTGTTCACCGGGATCAACCACCCGGTGGAGGAGTCGGTCCTCGAGGGGATGGGCGCGCTGGCCACCGCCCAGAAGCTCGCCGCCAAGCCGTACACCGCCGCCGCCGGGGTCAAGTACGAGGGCGTCGGCAACGCGTTCCAGCAGCTCGCCCAGCTCATCAAGGGCGGGGCGAACGTGCGGGTGGCCACCGTCGGCATGGGCGGCTACGACACCCACGAGAACCAGGGCACCAGCCAGGGCGGCCAGCTCTGGCGTCGGCTCAACGAGCTGGCCAACGCCATGGCCGCGTTCTTCACCGACCTGGGCGACCGGGCGTCGGACGTGACGATCATGGTGTCCAGCGAGTTCGGCCGCCGGGTCGGCTCGAACGGCGGCGGCACCGACCACGGGCACGGCGGCGTGGTCACCGTGCTGTCCGGGCGCAAGCTCGCCGGGTCGCTGCTCGGCGCCTGGAACGGCCTGGACAAGCTGGACAGCGGCGACGTGCCGGAGTACAACAACATGTTCAACGTCTACGGGTCGGTGGCGCAGGGCCGGTTCGGCCTGACCGCCGCCCAGGTGGACAAGGTCTTCCCCCGACAGAAGTTCACCCCGATCAAGATGTACGCGTGACGTATCAGGACACCCGCGCCGCCGGCCGCCGTACCGGGCACTCCGCCCCGTACGGCGGCCGTCCGGCTGCTCCCGTACCGCCGGGCCGGCCGCGCCGCGGGCCCGGCGGCCGGCGTGCGCTGGCGGTGGTGTTCTGGCTCGGCCTGGCCGCCGCGGTCCTGCCGTGGTGGCTGGACACCCCGGCCGGCTCGCTGACCGACACCGCCGACGTGCTCACCGCCGGCGGTCGGGTCACCGGCCTGGTCGCCGGCTACCTGCTGCTGGCGCAGGTGCTGATGATGAGCCGGCTCGGCGTGCTGGAACGCACGCTCGGCGGGGAGCGGATCTCCCGGCTGCACCGGGACCTCGGCGCCACCCTCCTGGTGGCGGTGCTCACCCACATGGCGCTGCTGGTGGTGGGCTACGCCCGGCAGGAGAAGAACTCGGTCCTCGGCGAGGTCGGCGCGCTGCTGACCGACTACGAGGACATGGTCTCCGCGTTCGTGGCCGCCGGCGTCATGGTGGCGGTCGGGGTCACCGCGGTGCGTGGCGTACGCCGCCGGCTGCCCTACGAGCTCTGGTACGTGCTGCACCTGACCAGCTACCTCACGCTGCTGCTCGGGTACGCGCACCAGTTCAGCAACGGCGCCCAGCTCTACGAGCCCGGGCCGGTGCGCACCGGCTGGATCGCCGCGTACCTGCTGGTGGTGGCCGCGCTGGTGTGGGGCCGGATGGTCGCGCCGCTGGTGTTCAACCTGCGGCACCGGCTGCGGGTGGCCGACGTGGTGGCGGAGAGCCCGGACACCGTCTCGATCTACCTGACCGGGCACCGGCTCAACCAGATCGACATGCTCGGCGGCCAGTATTTCCGCTGGCGGTTCCTCAACCCCGGCTGCTGGTGGCAGTCGCACCCGTTCTCCGTCTCGGCGGCGGCGAACGGCCGCTGGCTGCGGCTCACCGTGAAGGTCGTCGGCGGCCACACCGCCGAGCTGCGCGACCTCACCCCGGGCACCCGGGTGTGGGCCGAGGGCCCGTCCGGCACGTTCACCGCCGCGCACCGCACCCGCGAGCGGGCCCTGCTCATCGCCGGCGGCAGCGGCATCGCGCCGCTGCGGGCGATGCTGGAGGAACTGCCGCCCGGCGCGGCGCTGATCTACCGCGCCCGCACCCCGGCCGACGTCCTGCTGCACCGGGAGCTGGACTGGCTGGCCCAGGCCCGGCAGACCTCGGTCTGGTACGTGGTCGGCCGCCGCGACGACCCCGGCCCCCGGCAGGTGATGAACCCCGAGGGCCTGCGCCGGCTGGTGCCCGACCTGACCCGGCGCGACGTCTACCTGTGCGGCCCTGGCGGCCTGGTCGACGAGGCCGTCAGGGCGTTGCGCGCCGCCGGCGTGCCCCGCCGCCAGATCCACCTCACCGCGTTCGAGCTGTAAGAGAGGCACCACCCATGCGTCGCGCGCTCCTCGCGATCACCGGCCTGGCCGCCGGCACCACCGCGCTGGTGGTGCTCAAGGGCGCCCCGGGCACCGGTCAGGCCTCCCAGGACCTGCCGGCCGCGCTGGCCCCGGCCGCCCCGGGCGGCTCGCCCGCGCCCGGCGGGCCGACCCCCACCGCGCCCGGCGCGGTGACACCCTCGGCCGCGCCGAGCGCGTCGGCGAAGCCCAGCGCCAAGCCCTCCGCCGACCGGAAGCCGGCCAGCCGGGGCGGCACCCGGACCAGCAGCGCCCCGGCCGCGCCGAGGACCACCACCAAGGCGCCCGCGCCCACCACCCGCACGGTGACCGGCCGGTCGGTCAGCTACGAGTACGGCTCGCTCCAGGTGAAGATCACGCTGAGCGGCAGCCGGATCGTCGACGCCACCGCGATCGGCATGCCGCTGGGCGGGCAGTCCGGTCAGCGCAGCGACGACGTGCAGGCGCGCTACAGCGGCAGCTCGGGTGAGGTGGTGGCGAAGCAGAGCGCGAACCTGAGCACCGTCTCCGGCGCCACCTACACCAGCACCGCCTACAAGCAGTCGCTCCAGTCCGCGATCGACAAGGCCTAGTTTGGCCGCCGCCGGTCGGCCCGGGCTGCGCCGGGTCGAGCAGATCATGGGTACGGCGATCAGCCTCGACCTGGCCGACGAACTGCCCGCCGCCGTCCTGCACGAGTTGGCCGAGGACACGTTCGACTGGCTGCGCGAGGTGGACGCGCGGTTCAGCACCTACCGGGACGACAGCGAGGTGTGCCGGCTGGACCGGGGCGAGTTGGCGTTGGCCGACGCCTCCGACCACCTGCGGGCCGTGCTCGAGTGCTGCGCCGACCTGTGGTCCGCCACTGACGGCTTCTTCGACGCGTACGCGACCGGGCGGCTGGACCCGTCCGGCTACGTCAAGGGCTGGGCGGCGCAGGTGGCGTCGGACCGGCTGCTGGCCGCCGGCGCCCCGAACCACTGCGTGAACGCCGGCGGCGACGTGCGGGTACGCGGCCACACGGCCACCGGTGAGCCGTGGCGGATCGGCGTGCGGCATCCCTGGGACCCGGCGGCGACCTGCCTGGTGCTGACCGGCACCGACCTCGCGGTCGCCACGTCCGGGGTCTACGAGCGCGGTCACCACGTGGTCGACCCGCGCCGGGGGACGCCCGCGGTCGGACTGCGCTCGGTCACCGTGGTCGGCCCGGACCTGGGGCTGGCGGACGCCTACGCCACCGCCGCCGTCGCCATGGGTGAACCCGGCATCGCCTGGCTGGACCGCCTACCGACCCCCTGGCAGCACGCCGTTGTCACCGACACCGCCCGCCTCCTCCACTCCCGCACCCTCCCGGTGACCCCCTGACGGGGACGGGGGCTCAGCGGAGGGGGCGGTGGAGGATGGCGGGGCGGGAGCCCGGCGGTCGGGGGCGGCCGGGGCGGGCGCCTCGGGGGCGGGTGAAGCCCCACGGGTGGGGGCGGCGGCGGTGCCGCGGTGGCTCGGTGCCGCCGGTGTGGCGGGCCGCGTCGTCCCTGGACATCGTCAAACCCCCGCTCTGGCGCGTGCGCGCCCTCGGCAGGCTCAACGAGTGCGGTGCCGGGGAGGTCGCTGTCGGGCAGTTGTCCCGGCTCAGCGGCCTCGGCGAGGCAGGGGGAGGTGGCCGGGGAGCAGGTCCGGGGTGAGCGTCACCCCGGCGGCCCGTAACGCGGCGATCAGCGCGTTCTGCACCAGGTAGGAGTCGGGGAGCTGCCACCGGGCCTGCTCCGGCGCGACCGCCCAGCGCACGGTCCCCTCCGGCAGCCGGGTCGGCGGCGCCGGGATCCACGAGCCGGGGCCGTGCCGCACCACGTGGAAGCAGTGTTCCAGCTCCGGCCGGAGCGGGTCGCCGGGGCGGACCAGGAACATCCAGCGGCCGGTCGGGGTGACCAGCACCGGCCCTCGTACGCCGAGACCGGCCGGGTGGGTGGCGACCGTGTCCAGCACCCGCCGGCCGAGGTGGGCGGCGACCTCCAGCACGTCGAACGCGTGTCCGGTGGGCAGCAGCACCCCGTGCGGGCGGTCCCGCCACCAGGTGGCCACCCGGGCCGGGTCGGCGCTGGCCGCGCGCTCCCAGTCCTCCAGGGCGGGGTGGCAGCCCACCGTGGGACAGCCGGCCCGCCCGCAGACGAAGCGGCTGTTGGCCAGGCAGGCGCCCGGGGTGACCGGCCAACCGTGCAGCGCGTACCGGACGGCGACCCGGCGCAGCCGGACCCGCTCCAGCGGCGACAGGTGAGCGACGCGCGGTCGGACGTTCCCCCACATGTGTGCCATCCCCTCTCGCCCCGCCGAACCGTCCACATGCCACACGTCGAAAGCCGTCACTGCCGTAACCCACGTTCGTTGAGCTGACGAACGGCCGGTGCAACTTGCACGAAAACTACGAGAATTGGCTGGACGGCTGACGCACAACCTGTGCGACCAGGGCAAACCTGATGGACGTGGGGGGACCGGCCGGCGCCGTGAGGGGGAGGGAGCAGGGATGGACGAACTACCCATAGGCCGGCGGGTGGCGTACTGGCGGAGTCGCCGCAAGATGTCCCAGCAGGTCTTCGCCGACCGGCTCGGCAAGTCCAAGAGCTGGGTGGACAAGGTGGAGCGCGGCGTCCGCCGGCTGGACAAGTTCTCGGTCCTCTACGAGATCGCCGACATTCTCCAGATCGACGTGCAACTGCTGCACGGCAAGGACCCGGAGCGGCGCACCGACGCGCTCAACTGCATCGACCAGGTCGAGGTCGAGGAGATCCGCACCGCCCTGGAGCGGTACGACTCGATGAGCGCCTACTTCGACGCCGCGCCCTACCCGCCGCCGCTGGCCGACATGCACAAGGCGGTCAACCACGCCTGGCTCACCTACCAGTACGGCCGCTACGGCATGCTCACCCGCGCGCTGCCCAAGCTGCTGCGCGACGCCCAGGCGGCCGACGCCGGCTATGGCGGCGACGACCAGGCCCGGGAGGCCGCCCACCTGCTCGGGCAGGTCTACCAGATCGCCTCCTCGGTGCTGCGCAAGCTCGGCGAGTGCGACCTGGCCTGGCTGGCCGCCGACCGGTCCATGGCGGTGGCCCAGCGGGCCGACGACCCGCTGCTCGCCGGCATCGCCACCACCCGGGTCTGCAACGCCCTCGTCGCGATGGGCCGCCCCCGCCCGGCGCTCGAGCTCAACGTGCGGATCGCCAACCGGCTCGCCCCCGGCGGCGACAACGACGTCCGGCCCGAACGCCTGTCCGTCTACGGCATGCTGCTGCTCCAGGGCGCGATGGCCGCTGCCCGGATCGGCGACTCGGCGACGGTCGACGACCTGCTCACCGGCGCGGGGGAGGCGGCCACCCTGCTCGGCGCCGACCACAACCACTACTGGACGTCGTTCGGCCCGACCAACCTGGAGCTGCACCGGGCCGCCGCGGCCGTCGAGCTGGGCGACGGCGGCCGGGCCGTGGAGACGCACCACCGGCTGGCCGAGCCCGCGTTCAACGCGCTGCTGCCCGAGCGGCGCGCGCACCACCTGCTCGACCTGGCCCGGGGCTACGCCCAGATCGGCGACGTCGCCAACGCCGGCGACATGCTGCTGCGGGGCGACCGGCTCGCGCCCTCCGAGATCCGTTGCCGGCCCATCGCCCACGAGGTGATGTCGGACGTGCTCCGTCGCACACGGGGTGCGCCGCCTCCGCCCATCGCGGAGTTGGCTGAGCACATGGGAGTAGGAGTATGAGCGCGGGTCGGGTCGGATGAGCGGTCCGCACACCAGCAACGGGCACCGCCGGGTGCTCTACGTCATCGCCTGCGGCTCGCCGCTGGCCCGTCACGTCGGCCGGCTGGTCGACCTCGCCCAGTCCGACGGCTGGACGGTCTGTGTGGTCACCACGCCGGACGGCGCGAAGTTCGTCGACCGGACGGCGCTGGCCCGGCAGACCGGCCACCCGGTCCGGACGCACTACAAGAACCCGGGCGACCCGGACGTGCTGCCCCCAGCCGACGCGATCCTGGTCTGTCCGGCGACGGTCAACACGGTCAACAAGTGGGCGGTGGGCATCACCGACACGCTGGCGCTCGGCCTGCTGGTCGAGGCGCAGGGCCTCGGCGTGCCGATCGCGGCCGTCCCGTACACCAACGAGGCGATGGCCGGGCACCCGGCGTTCCGGGCGAGCCTGGCCCGCCTCGGCGAGTGGGGCGTGCGGGTGGTCTTCGGCGACCACGTCGTCCGCCTGCACCCGCCGGGGACCGGTGAGCGGCACCTGGACGCCTTCCCCTGGGACGCGGGCCTGGCCGCCCTGGCCGGCGCGGCGCGGCCGGTCGCCCCGGTCGGCTGACGGGTGGGCGCGGGGCCCGTCGACGTCCGACGGCCCCGCGCCACCGCGGTGGGCGTGTCCCCGGCCGGACGCCGGTAAGCTGGCCCGCCGTGAGCACAACCGGATCGCCACCCAGCGTCGCCGACGTGGTGGCCGCCCTGGACCGCCGCTACCCGCCGGCCTGGGCCGAGGAGTGGGACCGGGTCGGCCTGGTGCTGGGCGAGCCCGACCACCCGGTGCGCCGTGTCGCCTGCGTGGTCGACGTGGTCCCGGAGACGGTCGACGAGGCGCTCGCCGCCGGCGCCGACATGATCGTCGCGCACCACCCGCTGCTGCTGCGCGGCGTCTCGTCGGTGGCCGCGACCACGTACAAGGGCCGGATCGTGCACCGGTTGATCAAGGCCGACGTCGCCCTGTACGTGGCGCACACCAACGCCGACGTGGCCGCCCCCGGGGTGTCCGACGCCCTGGCCGCCCGGTTCGGGCTGACCGGGCTGCGCCCGCTGCACCCGCCCCGCCCCGGTTCGCCCGCCGACGGGCCCGGCCGGGGCATCGGCCGCATCGGCGAGCTGCCCGCCCCGACGACGCTCGCCGAGCTGACCCGGCGGGCCGCCGACGTGCTCCCGGTCACCGCCTGGGGCGTTCGCGCCGCGGGCGATCCCGGGCGTATGGTTCGTACCCTCGCCGTCAGCGGTGGCTCGGGGGACAGCTTCCTCGCCGAGGCGACCGCGGCCGGGGTGGACGCGTTCCTCACCGCGGACCTGCGCCACCATCCGGCCGGCGAGCACCTCGCCGCCGGCGGCCCGGCCCTGCTGGACGCCGCCCACTGGGCGACCGAACGACCCTGGCTGGACGACCTGGCCGCCCACCTGCGGGACGAGCTGGGCGTCGAGGCCGTGGTGTCCGACCTGGACACCGACCCGTGGACCGTGCACGCCGCCGCGCCCCGACCGGACGACAAGGAGCCCCGACCGTGAAGGCTGACCCGAAGGTGCAGCGTCGCCTGCTCGACCTGCAGGCGATCGACACCACCCTGGCCCAGCTCGCGCACCGCCGCCGGAGCCTGCCGGAGCGGGCCGAGCTGGAGGCGCTCGCGCGGGAGCTGTCCGCGCTGGAGGACGAGCGGGTCCGCGCCCAGGTGGCCGTCGACGACCTGGACCGGGACATCGCCCGGCTGGAGAAGGACGTCGACCAGGTGCGGGCGCGCAAGAGCAAGGACGAGGCCCGGCTGGCCTCGGGCAGCGGCCCGGCCCGGGAGCTGGAGGCGCTCCAGCACGAGCTGGTCTCGCTCAACCGCCGGCAGAGCGACCTGGAGGACGCCGAGCTGGAGCTGATGGAGCAGCGGGAGACCGCGCAGGGCGTGCTCGACGGCATCGAGGGGCGGATCGCCGACGCCCGGGAGCGCCGGGCCGCGGCCGAGCAGCGCCGCGACGACGCGCTGGCCGAGATCGCCAAGGAGGAGGAGTTCAAGCGCACCTCCCGCCAGCCGCTCGCCGGTGACCTGCCGGCGGACCTGGTCACCCTCTACGACAAGATCCGCGCGGACACCGGGCTGGGCGCGGCGCTGCTCACCGGGGGCCGCTGCGGCGGCTGCCGGCTGGAGCTCTCCGGCGCCGACCTGGCCCGCATCCGCAAGGCCGACCCGGACGACGTGGTCCGCTGCGAGGAGTGCCGCCGGATCATGGTCCGGACGAACGAGTCGGGGCTGTAGTCGCCGTGGCGGTGCGCGCGGTGGTCATCGAGGCCGACGGCGGCTCCCGGGGCAACCCGGGGCCGGCCGGCTACGGCGCGGTGGTCCGGGACCCGGAGACCGGCGAGGTGCTGGCCGAGCGGTCGGCGTCGATCGGCACGGCGACGAACAACGTGGCCGAGTACCGGGGCCTGATCGCCGGGCTGGAGGCCGCCGCCGAGCTGGGCGCGGTCGAGGTCGAGGCGCGGATGGACTCCAAGCTGGTGGTCGAGCAGATGTGCGGCCGCTGGCAGATCAAGCACCCCGGGCTGCGCCCGCTCGCGGCCCAGGCCGCCGGGCTGGTCGGCCGGTTCGCCGCCGTACGCTTCGTCTGGGTGCCCCGCGAGCGCAACCGGCACGCCGACGCCCTGGCCAACGCGGCGATGGACGCGGCGGCCGCCGGCGCGCCGGCCGAGGCCGCGGCGACGCCGCCGCCCGCGGCGACGGTGGCCCGGGCCACCGGCACCGACCCGGCCACCACCCCGGCCTCGTGGGAGCCCCGCGCGACCGAGGAGGGCACCCGGCTGATCCTGGTGCGGCACGGGGAGACCGAGCGCACCGTGCAGAAGCGCTACTCCGGCCGGGGCGACGTGCCGCTGACCGAGCGCGGGCGGGCGCAGGCCGCGGCCACCGCCGCCCGGGTGGCCGAGCTGGCGCCGTCCGTCGCGGCCGTGGTCAGCTCGCCGCTGTCCCGGTGCGTGGCCACCGCCGAGGCGGTCGCCGCGCGGATCGGCGACCCACCGGTACGCACCGACGACGACCTGATCGAGTGCGACTTCGGGATCTGGGAGGGACGCACGTTCGCCGAGGTGCGCCAGGGCTGGCCGGGCGAACTGGACGCGTGGCTCGCCTCGACCCGGGTCGCTCCGCCGCAGGGCGAGTCGTTCACCACCGTCGCCGAGCGGACCGGGCGCGCGGTGGACCGGCTGCGGTCGGCGTACCCGGGGGAGACCGTGGTGGTCGTCTCCCACGTCTCGCCGATCAAGCTGGTGCTGCGCGACGCCCTCGCCGCCGGCGACGCGTTCCTGCACCGGCTCTACCTGGACACCGCGGGCGTCTCGGTCCTCGACCTGTACCCGGACGGCGGCGTCGCGGTCCGCCTCGTCAACGACACCGCGCACCTGCGGAACCTCTGAGCCCCGGGCGGCCGTTCGGCGCACGCCGGCGGCCGCTCGGCGCATCGGCGTCGGTCTGTCGAACGTGACCGCGCTCACAGGGTCGTAGCCTCCGGCCGTCACATGGCCCGCTACGACTGCCCGGAGGGTGTCACATGGCCACACCGGAACCGGAGGCGCTGGACACGGCGCGATCCAGGGCGAAGGACAAGAGTCCCTGGAACTGGTTGCTCTTCATCCCGATCGTGGTGCCGCTGATCCCGGCCTTCTTCAACGCGGACTCGCCCCGGCTGTTCGGGTTCCCGCGCTTCTACTGGCTGCAACTGGCCTGGATCCTGCTGGGCGTCGGCACCACCACGCTGGTCTACCAGATGACCAAGAAGAAGCGGGGTGACCGCTGATGTGGCGCGACCACCTCACCGAGATCATCGTCTTCTCGCTGCTGTTCCTCCTGGTCAGCGCCATGGGTTTCGTGGCGGCCCGGTGGCGGCGACCGCAGGACATGGCCCACCTCGACGAGTGGGGTCTGGGCGGGCGCAGCTTCGGCGGCTGGATCACCTGGTTCCTGGTCGGCGGTGACCTCTACACCGCGTACACGTTCGTGGCGGTGCCGGCGCTGATCTTCGGGGCGGGCGCGGCCGGCTTCTTCGCCGTGCCGTACACGATCGTGATCTATCCGCTGGTGTTCCTGGTGCTCTGCCGGCTCTGGTCGGTCTCGCACCGGCACGGCTTCGTCACCCCGGCCGACTTCGTGCGCAACCGGTTCGGCTCGCCGATCCTGGCGCTGCTGGTGGCGATCACCGGCATCGTCGCCACCATGCCGTACATCGCGCTGCAGCTGGTCGGCATCGAGGCGGTGCTCAAGACCATGGGCGTCACCGGCGACAGCGCGCTGGCCCGGCACCTGCCGATCATCATTGCGTTCGCCATCCTGGCCGCCTACACCTACCAGTCCGGGCTGCGCGCGCCGGCGCTGATCGCCTTCGTCAAGGACTCGCTGATCTACGTGGTGATCCTGGTGGCGGTCGTCTACCTGCCCTACAAGCTGGGCGGGTGGGGCAGCATCTTCGACGCCGCGGACGCCAAGTTCCAGGGCACGGCCAACAATCCCAACGACGGCATCCTGCTCAACGCCAACAATCAGCTCCAGTACGTGACGCTGGCGTTCGGCTCGGCGCTGGCGCTCTTCCTCTACCCGCACAGCATCACCGGCGTGCTGGCCAGCCGGAACCGGGACGTGATCAAGCGGAACATGTCCGCGCTGCCGGCGTACAGCCTGTTGCTCGGGCTGATCGCGCTGCTCGGCTACATGGCCATCGCGGCGAACGTGAAGCCGTTGCCCGGCGCGAAGGAGGGCAGCGTCGACGGCAACACGGTGGTGCCGCTGCTGTTCGACCAGCAGTTCCCGGACTGGTTCGCCGGTGTGGCGTACGCGGCCATCGGCATCGGCGCGCTGGTGCCGGCGGCGATCATGTCGATCGCGGCAGCGAACCTGTTCACCCGCAACATCTACAAGGAGTACCTGAAGCGGGACGCGACGCCGGCCCAGGAGGCCAACGTCTCGAAGATCACCTCGCTGGTGGTGAAGGTCGGCGCGGTGGCCTGCATCGTCTTCCTCGACCCGCAGTTCTCCATCGACCTCCAGCTCATCGGCGGCGTGATCATCCTGCAGACGCTGCCGGCGGTGGCGCTCGGCCTCTACACCCGCTGGTTCCACCGGGGCGCGCTGATCGCCGGCTGGGTGGCCGGCATGGGCCTGGGCATGTGGATGCTCTACCAGATCGGCAACCCGGCGACCGGGAAGAAGCACTTCGCCGGGTCGGCGTTCCCGCTCTCCGAGTTCGGCTTCGACACCAAGAAGACGATCTACGTGGGGATCGTGGCGGTGCTGGTGAACCTGGTGGTGGCCGCGCTGGGCACGCTGGTGCTGCGGGCGGCGAAGGTGGCCGACGGGCCGGACGGCACCACGCCGGACGACTACTTCGCCGACGAGGGGGACCCGCGGGTCACCACCTCCGCCGACAGCGCCGACTCCGCGCGCGAGCCGGTCGCATGAAAGGAGGGGCCCTCTCTTAACGCATTCCGTAGAGGAGGGGGCCCCTCTTAACAACCGCCTCAGCGGCGGCGGTTTCGCGCGTCGAGCGCCTCGTTGAGGCGGTGCAGCAGCTCCGCCAGGGTGTCCCGGTCCGCCTCGGACCAGGAGGCCAGCATCTCGCCGTAGAGCCGGGTGCGGGCGGCCCGCACGGCCGCCATCCGCTGGAGCCCGGCCGCCGTCGCGGAGATCACCGTGCCGCGCCCGTCGGCCGGGTCGGGGGTACGCGCGATCAGGCCGTCGCGCTGGAGCGCGGAGACCTGCCGGGTGACCGTGGACCCGTCCAGGTTGAGCCGGGCGGCCAGCGCCGAGACGTTCTGCGGCCCGGCCTGGTCGAGGTGGCGCAGGATCACGTACGCGGCGCGGTCGAGCAGCCGGTGCTCCATGGTGCCGGTGCCCCGCCGGGTCGCCTCGCCCAGTCGCATCAGCAGCGCGACCTCGGTTTCGATCCGGCCGAGTGTGACCTCTTTCGCGTGGGCGTCGTCGCTCATAGCTGTATGATACAAGAAAATTACCTGTACGATACAGCTATCTGGGGAGGTTGCGGAGTGGATCGCCGATCCGAGCCCAACCGCAGTGCCATCTACGCCACCACGCTCGTGGCGTTCCTCGCCATCGCCGGCATCGCCGTGGTGGACCCGATCCTGCCCGCCATCGGCGAGGCGATCGGCGTCACCGCCTGGCAGGTCGAGCTGCTCTTCACCGCGTACATCGCGGTCATGGCCGTCGGCATGATCCCGGCCACCCTGGCCAGCGGAAAGTTCGGCTTCAAACCGGTGCTGATCACCGGCGTCTCGGTGGTCGGCCTGGCCGCCATTCTCGCCTCGTTCAGCAACGACATCGTCCAGCTCTCCGTGCTGCGCGGCGTCTGGGGCCTGGGCAACGCGATGTTCTTCGCCACCGCCACCGCCATGGTGGTGCTGGTCAACCTCGCCAACGACTGGGAGTGGGTGGTCGGCCTCTTCGAGACCGCGCTCGGCCTCGGCTTCGCCGTCGGCCCGCTCATCGGCGGCCTGCTCGGCGAGGTGAGCTGGCGGCTGCCGTTCTTCGTCTGCGGCGTGTTCATGGTGCTCGCGCTCGGCGTCGCCGCCCGCAAGCTCCGCGAACCCACGAACAAGCAGGCTCCGGTACGCGTGGGCCAGATCTTCGCCACCTACCGCCGGCCGGCGTTCATCACGCTCTGCGTGGTCACCGCCGCGTACAACTTCGTCTTCTTCGTGGTGCTCGGCTACACGCCGCTGTTCCTGCGCCTCGACGTCATCCCGCTGGGCCTGGCGTTCACCGGCTGGGGCCTCGGCCTCGCCGCCGGCATCCTGCTGATCGGGCACCGGCTGGCCCACCGCATCGGCGCGGTGCAAACCGTCGGTGTGGCCATCGTCGGCCTGCTGGCCTGCATGGTGCTGTTCGCCACCTCCACCGGCACCGCCATGTCGCTCGTCGTCCTGGTCGTCGCCGGCCTGTTCATGGGCCTGGCCAACGCCAACCTCACCGACCTGGCGCTCGGCCTCGGCTCCGCCGACCGCCGCATCGCCACCGGCGCGTTCAACCTGGTCCGCTGGGGCGCCGCCGCGCCCGCCCCGATCATCTCCGGCAAGCTGGCCGAACACGGCCTGGCGCTGCCGTTCTGGGTCGGCTTCGGGGTGCTCGCCGTCGGCGTGCTGGTCTACCTCGGCTTCGGCCACCTGATGGCCGCCGGCTACGGCGAGCGGGTGGTGTGGAACCGGGCCGCCCGCACCGCCGAGCACGCCCCGGAGGAGCCGGTGGGGGAGGCGTACTGACCGACCGTCAGGTCAGCGCGCGCCACAGCAGGTAGAGGCCGATGGTCGTGCCGAACAGCACGATGACCGTCTTCAGCACCACCGCCGGAAGCCGGCGGGCCAGCCGGGCGCCCACGTACCCCCCGACCAGGGTGGCCGGCGCGACCACCGCGACGGCCACCCAGTTCACCGGGCCGAACAGGGCGAACACCACCAGCGTGGTCAGCCCCACCACGGCCGACAGCAGGTTCTTCACCGCCGTCACCCGGGCCAGCGTGGCGTCCAGCACCAGGGCCAACCCGGCCACCAGCATCACCCCGAGCGCCGCGCCGAAGTAGCCGCCGTACACCGCGCCGACCGCGACCATGACCTGCACGGTGACCGTACGGCGGCGCGGGCTCAGCTGCGCCGGATGACCCACCAGCCGGCGCAGCGGGTCCTGGAACGCCAGCACCGCCGTCGCGCCCAGCACCAGGAACGGCACCACCAGCTCGAACGCGCGGGCCGGGGTGGCCAGCAGCAGCACGCAACCGACCACCGTGCCCACCGCGGCGGTCGGCAGCAGCGACCACAGGGCCCGCCCGCGCGGCAGGTCCGCCCGGCTGCCCGCCACGCTGGCCAGGTAGCCCGGGAAGACGGACACGGAGTTGGTGACGTTGGCCGGCACCGGCGGCAGGCCGCTCGCGATCAGCGCCGGGAACGTGATCAGCGAGCCGCCGCCGGCGACCGCGTTCACCGTGCCCGCGGCGAGGCCGGCGGCGAGCAGCAGCGCGGCGTCGGAGAGATCCATGATCTCCGAGGCTAGTACGCCCCGGGCCGGGTCGCCTGCCTGGTTCGGGCTCGGGTTGCGCCAGGGTCCCGGCCGGGTCCCGCGGCTGGGTCCCCGGCCCCGCGCTGTCGCCACCTCGGCGAACTCGCGGTCCGCCGTCGCGCCCGGGTCGGAAATGCGCGTGACGGGTGCGTCGTTAGGATGAGAGCGCGACGGACGAGTCGACCGGGCGGTCGCGTCGACGGGCTCCGGCCCGTCGCCGAGGAACGTCCGGACTCCACAGGGCAGGGTGGTTGCTAACGGCAACCCGGGGTGACCCGCGGGACAGTGCCACAGAAAACAGACCGCCGGCCCGTCACGGGACGGTAAGGGTGAAACGGTGGGGTAAGAGCCCACCAGCACCCCGGGTGACCGGGGTGGCTCGGTAAACCCCACCCGGAGCAAGGCCAAGAAAGGGCCGTCACCGCAAGATGACGACCCGCGCAGACGCTTGAGGGCTGCCCGTCCGATGTCTGCGGGTAGGCCGCTGGAGCCTGCCGGCGACGGCAGGCCTAGATGGATGGCCGCCGCCGGCGCGTTCTCGGACGCGCCGGGCACAGAATCCGGCGTACAGGTCGACTCGTCCGTCGCCCACCAGCTCAGAGACCTGATCAAGGCTCCGAGCTGGTTCTATGTCCGGGCGTCGATGGTCGTCGTTGGTCAACTTTGGCTGGCGTTTGACGCCCTGACGACGCCCTGACGCCCTGGAGACGCCCTGAGCGGTGGCTCAGTTGACCTCGTCTCGGCCTGGCTGACTGTGCCGCCGTAGGGCCTCTCCGGGCCGGTGCTTCGGTTGTTCCGGAGTCGGGGGCCGGCGGCGGTGGGGGAGAGCCGTTCACGTCCTGGCGTGGAGCTGGCGCCGTGACCCGGTGACTCGGTGGCAAGCCAGTCCCGGGGTTGGACTGGCGCGGCAGCCGGAAGCCCCGACCACTTGGTTAGATCGCGCTGCCGGCTTCCGTCACGGCCTCGCTGAGACTGGTTCCTTCACCCGAGGGGGCGGTGTCCCGGCGGCTGTCGGTGGCTCACCGCCCCGGCCGCCTACGGCGCCGGGGCGGCTTGCCGCCGGCCGGGCTTGCCGCCCCGCACCGCGCGGAGCGCGGTGCCTTGATCCAATACAGGCTAATTCGGCAATTTACTTCAGCGGCACATGCCGATACATTAACTACTTCCGGGATCGCTCTAACGAAGTAGGCCGAGTGGTTGAAGTCAAGTATGCGGAGTATCGCGATTACCTGCAAAAGCGTCAAGCGGCGAACAGTTCTATCATGGCGCTCTTGGCAGGATCAAAGCTCGCGGGTCATCTACTCTCCCTCACCGCAGGCTCGAATAAGACCTTGTCCGAAATCTTTCCAAGAGTCGATCATATTCGTAGCTTCAATCTGAAAAGCCAAGTGGCAACGGACATCCTCGAAGACGCAGAGCATCACCTGGGCCTGATGGCAGTGCCATACCTGCTCGCCATCCATGAGGATTACCTTAAGGAGTGCCTTTTCCTACTTAGCGATGCAGGACTAATCAGGCGGCGGCAGGCGAGGGACGCCAAGGCGGCGACGGTCCACGCGCTCTTCGAAACCCACTCATCGACCGCCCTGCCCGTTGAGTCAATCGAGCTGTATGACCTAATCAGGCTAATGCGGAACTGCGTAATTCACAGGGGTGGCACCGCTAGCGAGGAGTTGGCTAAGGCGTCGTCTGAGATTTCGCCGTTGGCAGCCACCGCCTGGACAAAAATGACTACGCAGTCTCCGCCGACCTTCGCCAAGCTAGATCGCGTGCGGTTGGGCTACTCAGAGACGGTCGCAACTCTCGCCGTCACGAAGAAAATTGCTCGTGCCGTTAACGGCGGTCTTGCTACCTGTTGCCCTAGGGAGATGTGGCTTGAGCGCCTTCTGGAGGACTATGAGGCTCACGCAAATCGACCGACGACGCCTGATAAGCGGATGAGGCTTGCTCGCGGCATTAGCAACTTTAACTACTTTCCATTGCAATTCAAGGACGTCGAGATCCGAGCTGCATTGAAAGAGCGAGGTCATCTATAAAAGAGGGACACCGCCTAAGCGGTGTCCCTCTTTTCTGTAAAAGCGGGGCTCTTCCAGTTGAGCTACATCCACCAAGGAAGGGTGGCGCTGGGATTCGAACCCAGATCTCCCGTTTTCGTGAAGGCTGGAACTGTGAGTCCCTAGGGCTGCACCCGCCTCCGTGTCGAGGACAGTACCACGGCACAGTATGTGACCACCAGGGTCTAGACACAGGAACCTGCTGTACGGCTAGCCGCGCAACTAGCTTGGCAGGTCTGACCAGCCGATGTCTTCGTTGCTCAGCAGTGTTGCGGTGCCCTGCGGCCGTGCCTGACCCGGCAACGGTGATACCCCAACTGGCCGCCGGCGGGCACCTGGCGGCCGGACAAGATCGCCCGCTGCGGAACTTCTGGCTGACCGAGCCGCAACCGCGTCTGCTGGGATCAGGCGGGGCGACCAGGCGCCGATGTCGTGCCGCTCGAACGCCCTCGGCGTACAGTTCCGCCCTTTCGCGCGTAAGAGCAGGCGAAGGGGGGTGGTCCGAGGTGATCATGCGCCGAATACTTGCGGTCCACCCGGAAGATCCATCAGTCTGTGCGATACGGGGAGCGCGTTCCCTGTGTCTGCTCGTGCACTTGGTCGCCAAGCTGACATCAAGCAGCGGCTGTCGCACGGCACCAAGCTCGTCGGCAACATTGCTCAGGGAGGTTGCAGGTGACAGGGTCGAGTACCGCGCCTCTAGAGGTTAGGGCATGGGGGAGAACCGCAGCGGCAAGCCCGCTCAGGTACCCAGGCGGTAAGGCTGCGCTTGCTGGCCTCTTCAAAGAGCTCATCGGTCGGCTCGGTGCCGACTCCGCCCGTTATGTCGAGCCTTACGCTGGTGGGGCAGGCGCTGGAATCGCTTTGCTGAAGCGTGATGTGGTTCAGGAACTAGTTATCAACGACATCGATCCTGCCGTCTATTGCTTCTGGATTGCGGTTACCTCCAAGCCCCACGATTTCGCCGCTAAAATCTGTGATACGCCGTTGAATGTGGAAGAGTGGCGGAAACAGAAGCAAATCTACCGGGACGCGGACGAAACAGATCCACTGTCGCTGGGCTTCGCTTTCTTCTACCTCAATCGTACTAACCGCTCCGGCATACTTCATGCCGGCCCTATTGGCGGTGTCCATCAGAACGGAAATTACAAAATTGATGCCCGATTCAATCGAGACCAACTTGCTGAGCGGGTAGCTATAATTGGCGGGCTTGCCTCACGCATTACTGTATTTGGTCGCGATGGAATGTCGATTGTGAAGGAGTTTGTTGAGGATGGCTCCACCTTCATTTACGTCGATCCGCCGTATGTCGAAATGGGTGGAAGTCTCTATCTAAATGCGTTTACTCACCGGGATCACTCGGATCTTGCGCAGGTCCTTAATGGTAATCCCGACGGTAACTGGGTAGTAACCTACGACCCATCTGATCTGGTTCGTCAACTGTACAAGGACTGTCATGTCAGGGAGTATCAACTCAGTTATAGCGCTCATCGAGCGGGAAGGGCACGAGAGCTCTTCATCGCCTCGCGCCCTATGGCTCGTCAACTGCTTCCCGTCTAGCGCCGGAGGGTTTAGTGTGTTGACTAGCTTCCCACGATTTCGATCAAGATCGGCTTGATGCGATCCCACGCTTCGTGGGCGTCCACACTTGCGACGAATGAGTCGGGCTCGTGGTTGCTTGCATTTAGGGAAAGAGTGGTCCCGGAATATTGAGCTGCCGGCATTTTGCCTTTGCGATTGACCGCATTTATTAGCGATGTCATTCGCTGATCGGTCTGATACGCAGAAGCTAGCTCCGTCATGCAGAAGCCCAACGTCCTGCCGGTTAGCCGCACATGTCGAACAGTCACGAAGTGGTCCTTTATGGAGCATTCGAGTACAGTGCGTAGCAGATCATGGGCGGCGTTAGGAAAATCTCGGACATCCAGGCGTCGCAACTCCTCAAATCGCCGCCGCAAGCCCGGTGAAGACCCCTTGTACTCGAAGCCTTCCATGTCAAGTCTTGAACGAGTTTCGCCCCGGTTGGGGCCACGCGGGCTTGGCTGCCTTTCTGTTGAACCTGTCTGATTAGCTGGTCCACCCGGCCCTGTCCCCGAGCCCGTCCCACCGCTATGTTCGCCACCAGTCGAGCCAGTTCCGGGTTTGGGACTGCCGCCGATGTTGCGTTCTGACCCATTTGGCGCGTCGGAGCCGGGCTGGAATCCATCAGTTGGCCCGTGCTGCCTTGCCTGAGCTGATTCCTCGACTCCTGTCGCATTTGACGTCCCGGTCTCAAGAACGCCGACAAGTTGGTGCAGGCGCTCTACCAAAATGTCATGTTCCGGTTTGGATGATTTGAGTTCAGGGGACCGAGTATTCAGCCTCTTGGCACGGAATTCTCCTAGTAGGTACATCAGGCCGCGACGCTGCCCCTCAGACAGTTCTTTGTCGGCTAGTAGCCCATCTTTGTTGAAGTTGAGACCAAGGGCCTGCCGGATCTTGGGTAGCTCATAGGCATACTCGAATGAAGCCATCTTCAACTGGCTTGTTTTGACAAAATCTTCGAGGCCTGGATCGTCGAACTTCATGCCGCGAATCAGCTCACGCATCTCACCCATTCGAATGAAGCTGGCGATCGGGGTGGTCCCAATCGGGTAGATTGTACGCAGGTCGTCGACAGAGACTGAGGATGACAATTGGGAATGGTAGAAGACGGCTTGCTGCTCACGCAGCCAAGCTTTTTTCGCATTCCGTGTGTGCAGTCTTGCCAAAAGTGGTTGGGCTGCTTCGCGAGACGGCGCCACCATCACCCGAACTTGTGTCGGCTTGTCGGCGTCGGGATAGCGGCTCAGTAGTCGCTCAACTCGCGGGGCGGACTTCCCGAGCAGCCCAGGGTTTTGAATAGCCTTAAGCGCAGTGATGCGTCGGTTTCCCTCTACAACAACGTGCCGGCCGTTTTCCAGCACTACAACGGGCAAGTCGTTGTCCAAGTAACCGTCGCGGAGAATGTCACGCACCAAGTCTAAGAGATCCTCTGCTTCGACGAGGTAGTTCGCGATCGCAGACTCGTTGATAGTCTCGGCTGGAATTCTGACATTGCGAAGGTCGAGCTCTAGCTCGTAAAGCTCCCGATCCTCGATCGGCCAACGCGTTCCCATTCTCTTGCATCTCCTTACCGACCCCCTCCTGCTGGCCGCCAAAGTTGGCCAGTTATCGATTCGGGGCCTTAGTGCACCAGTTTCGATACCCTAGTCGAACGATGAGGGCTTGACCATCCCGTGCATGGTGCCGGTCCTAGGCGGCCTCACGAAGTGTTACGGCGGGATGGCTGCCGAGTGGGGCGCGCATTATCGCGCACGCAAGGGGGCGCTCCGGCATTTCTGTCCGCTGGCCGACAGAAGCGTGCTCTCCCAAATCTGTCGCATCGCTGGCGGCCTGCGACCTGTCGAGGTGCAGCACTGGAAGTTGAGATGCATGCGAGCCGATGTATGCCTGGGTCGACCCCGCTTGCGAGGAGAGCATGCCTGAATGGGAGTAGCTTATGAGGGGCGCATTGGAGCTGTAAGAAGGTCTAGCGGCTTGGTCGAAGCAATCGGTAGGTTCTGGCCACTGCCTCGACGACTCCGTCCTTGCGGTCGATGCTCTGATGCTCGACCAGAGCCGTGCCGACCTCGACGGCGAAAATGGCCGCAAGCTCTGAGTCTGCGGCGACTTCCCGCGATCTAGCCTCTGCCTGACTGCCTCTGGCTGCACTTCTGCCCTTCGGGCGCAGGCTTGCATAGGTGCCGCGACCGTGCTCTGTGAAGACCAGGGCGGCTTCGCGCAGGACCGCTATGGCTTGGCGGATCGTCCCGCGACTTGCCCTGAACTCGGCAGTGAGGACGCTCTCGGCTGGCAAGAGGGCGCCGGGCGGAATAACCCCACTTTCAATACGTCTCTCCAGCTCAGTGGCGATGACGCGGTAGCGGGGCTGTCCGTAGTGCGGGGTGGGCACTTGCTCACCGTACCTGGCACTTGTCTTACCAAGCGCCAACTAAGAGGCCCTTTTCGACGCCTAGACAACTCATCCACTTGTAGATACGTTTCGTGGTGTGCGGCCAGGGTGACGGCTCGTGTCAGGGGTGGTCTCGTGCTGGCCCTGGCCGCACCTGACGCGCGGCGTCCTGTCGGACCGGTTGCGGTAGCCGCGCGGACAAATTGGCTCGGCGATACCCGACCCGTCCTGGTCGGACGGTGCGTCGTGCCTTCATTCGAGCCGGTGGCCGGCTGCATTTCCCCCGTGGTCGGCCGCCGGCTCTCTTCTACCTGTGGAGGTTCAATGTCCAGCCGTCCTCGACGACGCCGCAGGCTCTCCCTGTGGTGGCCCCGAAGGCGGTACCCGACGCGGTCAGCCAAGGGCAATGTCCCACCGGGTGCATGCCCGGCGGTCCCGATGTCGGCGCGATGGTCGGTCGAGCAGGCACGGGAGTCGTCCGCAGTGCCGCCTACCCCGCCGATCGTGCGAGTCCAGGTCTACCGGGACGGCGTCGGGCGGTGGCCGCGGTGACGCCGACGAACAAGCCTGCCGGCGTCACGGACCATCCGGACTGGTGTGCCCCCGATCGCTGCGGTCGCCTCGTGCCGCCGCTGATGACGGAGATGACTCGCCACCATCGCGGTGCGATGCATCGGGTCGGCAACGCTCGCGCGGGCGGCATGGTGGTCGCGTACCTCATCGGCGTTGATGTTCGGACGCCTCTGATCGCGGTGCACGCGTCGTGTCGGGCGGGCGTCGGCTGGGCTGAGCTGTCCCTGACGCAGGCCGCTGAACTGATCGAGCGCCTCAGCGGCCTGGTGGTCGAGGCCGGTGGAGATCTCGGGAGCCATGATGACTGATTCAGAGAGTACGCCGGAGTACGCCCTGGGGTCGGTGACCGACATCGTCGGATGTCCCGCGTGGTGCCAAGGGTGCGGGCCGAACGATCCGATGCACCGAGGCTTCCTTGCCACCGTTGGTCAGGAGCGGACGGGGTGGGTCAGCGTTCAGATGCTGCTCGACCGGTTCGGGCGACGGGACCTGGTCGTGAAGCTCGACGCCACCCGCGACGGAGCAACCCAGCCCGTCCTGCTCGACCGGGTTCGTCTGGACCGCCTCATCTACGAACTGACCTACGTCCGCCTGGTGATGATGACCAAGGGCCTACACCTGGAAGAGCGCGATGAGCATCCCTGACCGCCGGCGCACCGGCCGGCCGCCCTCCCTGGCCGGGCGACAGACCAAGCGGCCTGCGCCTCCGGTCGCCCCGATCCCAGAACGCCCAGCCAGAGGGACCACCTGGCAGACGTTGGAACGTCTAGGGGGTACGGTGACCGGTGTGCAAGGCCGGGACTGGCGCCCTCGATACCTGCAACTCGCGGAAGAGTTGCGGGCAAAGATCATGGGCGGAGAACTGGCTCCCGGCACCCTGATGCCGAGTGAAACCGAGCTTGCCGAGTCATCCGGCCTGTCTCGGACCAGCGTGCGTAACGCGATCCGGCAGCTCCGCGAGTGGGGCTTGGTCCGCGCCGAGCAGGGACGCGGCACCTACGTGCGGGCACCCCGCCAACGGGTACGCCGACGCAACGCCGAGCGCTACCAGTGGGAGAAGGATCGGGTCCTGCTCGACGAGGACGAGAGGCTGAAGACCGGCGCCACCGAGCACGACACCGGCCTGACCGTCGATGATCTTAAGTTTCACGCCGAGTACACCCGCGTGGAAGCCGATATGGAGATGGCGGCGGCCTTGCAGGTTGACTCGGGTACGCCGCTGCTGCGCCGGGTTTACTGGACTTCCTCCCGGCATGAGAACGCGCCGCTGACGGTGTCGTACTCGTACCTGCCGTACGACTTGGTGGCCGCGAACCCGGACCTGCTCGACGAGGGCAAGGAGCCGTGGCCGGGCGGTACACAGCACCAGCTTCACACCATCGGCATCGAGCTGGACCGGATCGACGACGAGATCCGCGCACGTCCGCCGTCGCCGGACGAGGCCGAACTCCTGGACATCGACCCGGGCGTCTCCGTCCTCACCGTCCGGAAAACCTCCGTCGACACCGCGGGCCGCGTTGTCGAGGTCGCCGACGTCGTGATGCCCGGTGACCGCACCGAGCTCGTCTACTCCCACAAACTCCAACGGTGGAAAACTTGACGCAGCTCGTCTCCGTCGTCACTCCGGTCCACGCGCCCAGCATCGAGCACCTTGCCGGTGCCTACGAGTCGTTGGCCAAGCAGGAAATGCCCACCGGGTGGGACTGGCAATGGCTCGTCCAGGAGGACGGACAGACCGGCGCCCTGGCCGACACGCTGCCCGACGATCCCCGGATCAGTCTCGGCACCGGCCGTCCCGGTGGGCCTGGCGTCGCCCGTACCCTCGCTCTTTCCCGGGTCTCGGGTGACCTCATCAAGGTCTTGGACGCTGACGACCAGCTGACCCCCGGTGCGCTCGCCCGGGACATCGCCGCATTCGACGCGCACCCACAGATCGGCTGGACCACCTCGCGGGTACTCGATCTGCTGCCCGACGGGTCAACCGCCGGCTGGGACAAGGATCCGGCCGGCGGGGTGGTCGACCGCGGTTCAGTCCTGTCGTTCTGGCAAGCCAACGACTACCGGGCATCGGTGCACCCGGCGACGCTGTGCCTGCGGCGGGATCTCGTCTTCGCCCTGGGCGGCTGGATGGCGCTTCCCGCCTCCGAGGACACGGGCCTACTGCTCGCAGCCAACGCCGTCAGCGCCGGCTACTTCACCCGGGAGTACGGGCTGCTCTACCGCAAGTGGCCCGGCCAGGTCACCAGCCAGGCAGCGCACCGAGAACCGGCCGAGTATCAGGCGCGAATGAGGATCATCGGGGCCAGAGCTAAAGCCCTGGCCTCGATGCTGCCGAACGGTCTACCGCTCACTCCTCTGGCGTAGCCTCATGCCCCGGCATGCCGTGGGTACGACGCCGCTCCTTCGACTCCGCCTCGTAGATGTGCCGCCGGCCGCCGGCTAGCTCCTCCCGAGCTTCCCGCTCGATCTGCTGGAACGCGGCGTAGTAACCGTCGTCGAACTCCTCCACGATCTGGAAGGTCCAGCGGCCCGGGAGCACGTTGCGACCCAACAGCTCGCGTTCCACACGGCTGGCCATCACATCGTGGCCTGCCTGACGTAGTAGTTCGACCGCCCGGTCAAGGGTCAGGTCTGCGCCGCCCACGAGCTGATGAAGGGCATACAAGTGTCCGCGGGCTCGATGCACGGTCTCTAACGCCTTGCTGAGTTCCCCAAGGGCTTGGACGGTCAGGTCATCTACTCCGCCGGGCCTTGAATGATCACTGTCTATGGACATATTGCCACGCTTGTTGACCATGATGCCGCTCAGTTTACTGGGTACACGTTCTGCAGCGTGGTCCGGGGATGCACACAAATGTGAGCGCCTGTTAGATTTGCGAACCTGCTGCGGTGTCGCGCTATTATCTTGGCTGCGCTTCACCCGAATGCCCGAGTGGCTCGGCGTGAACAATTCTCTCAATCTAATGAGAGGATCATTCTAATCAAGAGGAGGAGCAAGCTGTCTGTGAAACGAGAGAAGGACTCATATCGCGTTCGACGGCGGAAGCCCAAAAATCAGTCCCGCTCAGGAAGCTGTCTACGGGATGACCTGGTCTGGTACGTCCGGCTGGTCTCGCCCATCATCGCTTCCCTGGTCACGGACTGGTTCCAGGGTGGTAACGGGGGCCGGCCTGCCTAGCTGTCCGGCTAGCTGATCGCACATTCCAGCCCCCGGGGGTCGCATTGCACTCGTGACGTGCATGCGGCCCTCGCCCTGTTGGGGTGGCCTCTAGGGCGTCGATCACCCCGCTGATCGCCAGGTTATTGAGTTGAACGTTTAACGCGTCTCGAAGACCTCGATTGGGGCCTTCGCCGCCTCGGCCAAGACCTTACTTGATAGTTGTAAGAACTACCAAATCCTTGGTGACATGAAGTGCCAAATTTTTGGCCTCAGCGTTCCGGTGCCGACCGTTACCGAAGATTAGTCGGATTTCTAGGTGGGTCTGAGCTGAGGGCTACTCGCGTACCTCGACCCCTTCGGCAAGTTGGGCGAACCGCGGTAGGCGGCCTACGCCCACCCCTCCACGAGACCTGTTGACTTGTCTGCCAAGTGCCGTCTACCTTGGACTGCAACTTGGCAGACAGGTTAACAAGTGGAGGTTGAGCGATGGCTCTGCGAGGCGGAACCCGGTTCGCCGTGCGGTTCGAGGACGTGTTCCCGGCTGGGTGCGCGTTGGTGCCCGAGTCGATGGGTGAGGTCGAGGACTACGACGAGAAGACGGGCCGGCGTAGCCCGGCCAAGGACAAGCTGACCGGCCAGCGGGTGTGGCAGGTCCGCGTGATGGACCTGGATCCCGAGCTGGGGAAGCGCTCGCGGGAGACGACGGTGAAGATCTCCGCCGATTACCAGCCGGTGCCGCCGACGGGTGCGCCGTTCGAGGCGGTGGAGTTCGACGGGATGACGGTCACGCCGTACGTGAGCAACAACAACCGGATGGCGTACTCGCTGCGCGCGAGTGGGCTGCGGGCGCCAGCGGGCATGACCAAGAAGGCGGCGGCGTAGCCGCATTTGGTGGGGGCGGGGCTGTCAGGTCTTGGCGGACGGCAGCCCCGCCCTCTGTCTCTTTCCCCGGCTCTGTCGAGAGAGGTAGTGACGTGTCCAAGGGTATGCGTCCGGCTGGCCGCGGTTGGCCTCGGTGTGACGCGTGTCAGTCCCGGTTCGATCCGGCCACCGGTGCCGACGGCCGGTGTGACGGCTGCGTGGGGCAGCTCGTGCTTCCGTTTCCTCCGGTCCGGGATGCGTCGGGCCGGTTCGTGTCGCTGCGGGGTGCCAAGTGATCGGGCGGCCTCGCGGTGAGGTGGTGACGACCTCGACCGGTGACCTGATCGTGTTCCGTCCGAGGCGGTTCGAACTGCCGATGTGGGCGGTGGTGCTCGGCCTGGTGCTGCGCTGGTCCGGGCGGGTGCTGTGGTGGTGCCTGCGTCATCCGGTGGCTACCGGCGCGGTGGTCCTGGCGCTGTGGCTGTACGTCGAGTTCGACTGGCTCGGCCTGGTGGTGCCGCTCGTGGTGGTGTCGACGGTCTCGGCGGTGTGGCGCTGGCGCGATGAGTCGTCCTGGTGGACCTGGCTGGCGGGTCCGCTGCTCGGGTCGTTCCGGCGAATCTTCGTTTACCGGCGGGTGTGGCGTGAGGCCATGACACTCTGCGGGCTCACCGATACGTTCGACCGCCGGCACGTGCTCCCTGAGCTGCTGCGGGTCCGCTCGGATCAGGCCCTCGATGTGCTGACGGTGCGGATGGTTCGGGGTCAGACGCCGGAGCAGTTCCAGCGGATGAGCGCGAAACTGGCGTACGCCTTCGGCCGCCGGCACGCCCGGGTCTACGCGGAACGTCCCGGTGATCCGCCGACGCGTACGGGTCGGGGTGCGTGGGTGCTGCGGCTGGTCGATCGGGTGCGGTATCGGGACCGGCCGACGGTGGTCTATGTGGCGTTGGTGCGTACCGATGCGCTGCGCACGCTCGTGCCGCCGTTCCCGGTGCCGGCGGTGCCGGACTTCACCGCGCTGCCGCTGGCCCGGCGGGAGGACCTGCGCCCCTGGCCGCTGCATCTGCTCGCGACTCACGTCCTGGTGGGCGGCGCCACCCGGTCGGGGAAGGGCTCGGTGCTGTGGTCGCTGGTCCGGGTCCTCGGCGGCGGTGTCGCCTCGGGGCTGGTGCGGCTGTGGGTTGTCGACCCGAAGGGCGGGATGGAGTTCGCGCTCGGCCGGCCGATGTTCGCCCGGTTCGCCTGCAAGTCGTTCGAGGCGATGGCGGACCTGCTCGACGAGGCCGTGACCGTGCTGCGGGAGCGTCAAACCCGCCTGGCCGGAAGGGTTCGGGTGCATACGCCGACCGAGGCTGACCCGCTGGTCGTGGTCGTCGTCGACGAGATGGCCGCGCTGACCGCCTATTTGCAGGATGTCGAGCTGCGCAAGCGCATCGCCGCCTCGTTGGGGGTGCTGCTGTCGCAGGGGGCGGGCGTCGGCGTGCTGGTGGTGGCCGCGTTGCAGGACCCGCGTAAGGAGGTGCTGCCGTTTAGGGACCTGTTCCCGACCCGCATCGCGCTCGGCCTGACCGAGGCGTCACAGGTCGACATGGTCCTTGGTGACGGTGCCCGCAACCGGGGTGCGCTCGCGGATCAGATGCCCCGATGGGCCAAGGGCGTCGGGTACGTGATCCTCGACGGCACCCCCGACCCGATGCGGGTCCGGTTCTCCTACGTCAGCGACGACGACATCCGCGACATGGCCCAGCGCTTCCCGGCGCCGGCTGACGCCTCGGACATCCTCGCCCAGGTCGGCCGGGAAACCGCCACCGAACCGGTCCGGATTCCGTTGTCGCGCAAGCCTTCCGGGCCGCTGCTGCCCGACGCGCTGCGCAACCTCCTCGACTCCGACGGCGGGGGGTGAGCCGCGGTGACCACCCCTGCGAACGGTCGCCGGTTCTACCGGCTGCGCACCCCGGAACCAGCCACCGCTGTGTCCGTCCGCGTCGACGCCGACCGGCCCGACCCGTACCCGGTCTATCTCGCGGTCGGTGCGGGCCGGCGACGGATGTCCCTGACCCCCGACGAGGCGTGGGCGCTGTGGCGCTGCCTCTCCGAAGCCGTCGCCACCCTCGGCACCCCTCCCGACTACATCCGCACCGACATCCGACCGGCCAGGAGGTAATCGCGATGACCACCCTCACCCGCATCGTCAACCGGCTCCGCCGTCCGCTGCGCATCCGCCTCGTCGGCCCGGCCGACCAGACCGCCGCCGCCCTGCACGGCCTGGCCCACATGGTCAACCGCCGCCCCGACATGAACGACCGGCGCATCCACATCGACCTCACCATCCGCGAAAAGCCGCTGGAGGAATGGCGATGACCGAGCGCACCGAATCCGCCGTACGCCTGGCGATCCTGCTCGCCATCGGCGCCATGGCCGGCGCCGCCGCCTTCACCCACGTCCACGACCTGTCCGTCGCCCACGGCCAACCCAACTGGATCGGCTGGGCCAACGCCGTAGCGGTCGAGCTGATGACCATCTACCTCGGCCTGGAACTGCGCGCCCGCCGTCGTACCGGTCGACCGGTCGGCCTGGTGGGCTCGCTGCTGGTGGCGTTCGCGTTGTTGTCCCTCGCCGCCCAGGTCGCGGAAGCCCATCCGTCGGTGTGGGGATGGGTCGTGGCGGCGGTGCCGTCGCTGGCTTTCCTCGCCCTGGTGAAGGTCGTCCTGTCCAACGCTCCAGTCACGCCGCCGGCTGTCGAGTCAGACCAGCCCGATGCGTACCGGTACGAAGAGCTGGCGGAAGCCACCGATGTTGAGCCGGCCCGCCCGACTGTGCCGGCGTCGCCCGTCGTGCCGGCGGTGCTGCCTCCGCGCGCTGTCCAGTCCAACCGGCCGCACGTCGTCGGGATCATCCGATGACCGCACTGACCCTGCCCGGCCTCGCGCCGGCCGCCGCGCCGACCCCGGTTGCTCCTCGGCCGGGGTCGCGGGCGGCCCGCATGGCGCTCCCTCGCTCGGTCGACGTGCTCAAGGAGATCGCCGCCGAGTACGGCGTCTGCGTACGCCCCCTCGCCATGCGCCGCACGGATCTCGACACCGGCCTGACCGAGGTCATCGACCTGCCCTGCGGCGCGACCCGGGAGGACAAGTGCGCGCCGTGCGCGAAGAAGAACCGCCGGCTGCGTCAGGCCCAGATCCGGGAGGGCTGGCACCGCGACGACGAACCACTACCGCCCCCGGAACCGGCGACCGAGGAACAGGAATCCCTGATCCTGTTCCGCGCACACCTGGAGTTCTCCCGCGACGAGGCATCCCGGGCATGCCAGTGGGACCAGGTCGACGACCTCGACGAGGCGATCCGCGAAGTGGAAGAAGCGATCGCGGCCGAAGGGCTCCGGGGACGCGTCGCCCCTCCGCACGCCAGCGTCAACGAGGACCAGGGCGACGACGACACCGGCCCGCGCCGCAAGCGTTCCACCCGACGGCGTCAGGACGCCCCGGAACTGCCTCGCCGCAAGGTCGAGGCGCGCACGGTCGGCAGGACGTACACCGCTGCGGACGGGGCCACCTACCGGCCGTCGATGTGGTTGACGCTCACCCTCGACTCCTACGGCCCGGTCCGCCCCGACGGCACCCCGCTCAACCCCGACCGGTACGACTACCGCCGTGCCGCGTGGGACGCGGTGCACTTCCCTCGGCTGCTGGATCGGTTCTGGCAGAACCTGCGGCGGTGTGAGGGCTGGAACGTCCAGTACGCCGGCTGCGTCGAGCCGCAACGCCGACTCGCCCCACACGCGCACTTCGCTATCCGGGGCACGATTCCCGGGACATCCTGCGCACCGTCGCGGCGGCGACCTATCACCAGGTGTGGTGGCCGGCGGTCGACGTCGCGCGGTACACCGTCGAGCGGCCTCCGGTGTGGGACGAGGACGCCTCGGCGTGGGTCGACCCGGACACTCGTCAGCCGCTGACCACCTGGACGGAAGCGCTCGACGCCATCGACGCGGAACCCGACGCGGAACCGGTGCACGTGGTCCGCTTCGGCGCCCAGGTCGACGCCCGCGGCGTCATGCCCGGCACCGAGGACGCGGAGCGGACCATCCGGTACGTCACGAAGTACATCACCAAACACACCGGCGACTGCCACAAGGCCACCACCGACCGGCAGCGGGCACATCTGGACCGGCTGTGGCGGGAACTGCGCGTGACCCCCTGCACCGACCGGTGCGCGAACTGGCTGCTGTACGGCGTCGCGCCGAAGAAGGCGCACGCGAAGCTCAAGCCGGGCCGCTGCAAGGGCAAGGTCCACCAGCGGGACACCCTCGGCATCGGCGGCCGGCGCATCCTCATCTCCCGCGACTGGTCCGGCAAGACGCTCTCCGACCACAAGCACGACGTGCGGGCCTGGGTGCGGGCGCTGCTCGGCGTCACCGTCGGACTCGATGGCGTTGACGACCAGGGCGCCACCGTCGAACCGGTCCGCCACGCCTGGGAACTCGCCCGCCCCGATGATCCGGACGTGCCGGCGATGGCTCACCGGCTGCTGCGGTCGATCAGCGAACGTGCCCGTTGGCGCTCCGAACTGCTCGCCGCTAAGGACCGCGCCGCCCAGCTCCCCGCAGACGCCTCGACGACGGAAGCGGACGACAAGACGGGGGAGGGGCTGTGATGGCCAAGGACGAGCTGTGGACGGTTCGGGACGTGTCGGCGTACCTCCGGGTCCCGCAGGAGACGCTGTACCGCTGGCGCAAGGTCAAGTACGGTCCGCCGGCGGCCCGGGTCGGCCGACACCTGCGCTACGAGCCGGAAGCGGTCCGGGCCTGGGTACGCGAGCAGGCGGCGGCCTGATGGGGCACGTCGAGGATCGCTGGTACAAGACGCTGCGTCACGAGGGCGGGCGGAAGGAGCGGGTCAAGACGCAACTGTTCGGCAAGGGTCTGCGCTACCGGGTGCGGTACATCGGCCCGGACGGCAAGGAACGCAAGAAGTCCTTCCCGGACCGGGCCAAGCGTGAGGCTGAGGCGTTCATGGTCTCCACCGAGACGGACAAGCTCCGGGGCTCCTACGTCGATCCGCTCGCCGGCCGGATGACCTTCGCCGAGTACGCCGAAACGTGGCTGCGGACCCGTTCCTTCGACGAGTCGACGCGGGAGGTCACCGAGCATCGGGTACGCAAGTACCTGCTGCCGTTCTTCGGCTCTCGGCAACTGGCGTCGATCAAGCCGGGTCACATCCGGGAGTGGGACGCCGCGTTGGTCGGCAAGCTGGCCCCGGCGACCCGGGCCGTCATCTTCGCGCACCTGCGGACCATCCTCGGCGCGGCCGTCGACGACGAACGGATCGCGAAGAACCCCTGTTCGGCAAAGTCGGTCACCCCGCCGCGACCGGTGCAGCGCCGGATAGTGCCGCTGCGCTACGACCAGGTTTCGGCAATCCGCGGTGGCCTCGCCCAGCGGTACCGGGCGATGGTCGACCTGGGCGCCGGCTGCGGTCTGCGGCAGGGCGAAATCCTGGGGCTCGGCGTCGACGACATCGACCTCGACGCGGGATGGGTGCACGTCACGCGTCAGGTCAAGCTCGTCCGCTCCCGGCTCGTCTTCGGCCTGCCCAAGAACGACCGGGACCGCCGGATACCGCTGCCCGACTCCGTCGCCCTGGTGCTGCATCAACACATCGACGACTTCCCGCCGGTGGTGCTCACCCTGCCGTGGGAGAACCCGGCCGATGAGGAGCGGGTGACTGTGCCGCTGCTGTTCACCACCACCCGCCGGGGTGCGATCAACCGGCACACCTTCGACGACAAGAGTTGGCGCCCGGCCGTACGGGCGGCCGGCATCACGCCGACCCGGGCCACCGGCATGCACGCGCTGCGCCACTTCTACGCCTCGTCGCTGCTGGACGCGGGGGAGAGCATCAAGGCCCTCGCGTCGTACCTCGGCCACGCCGACCCGGGCTTCACGCTCCGGGTCTACACGCACCTGATGCCGGCCAGCGAGGAACGCACCCGCAACGCGATCGACAACCTGTTTGGGCCAGCCACTGAAGGGCCAGGATCACGCTCGTGACAGCGCGGTACCTGAAGGTCAGACTCGTCCGGGTGGAACTCGTTGAGTTGGGTGTGGTCGCTGCTCCATCCGGTGTCTTGGTCCTCGCGACGGTCGGGCACCTCGACTACATCTGGCCGAGTGTTGGCGAGCAGCTTTCCGATCGTGCAGCGGCGGTCGCTGCCACCGGTGGTGGCCATATCCAGGAATGGCTGTTCGAGGCGGTCGCCGTACCTGTCGAAGCGAACCGTCCCCTACCCGTGCTGGCGGCTACCCAGCCGTCCCCGTTCTTCGGTGAGGCTGCCATCACGATGCTTGAGGTTCGTCTTGGCGGAGAGAGCGCCGGCCGGTTGCTCGGTGACCTTCCGGCCGACCGGTGCGGCATGGTCCTGGGCGATGCCGTCGCACTCGATTCGTGGGTCGGCCTCTCCGTGCCGCCGCATACCGACTACGACAACTTTCGCCGGTCCGCCAAGAAGCATCCGCTGCACGTCGGCGCGGTTGAGGTCGCCGGCTGTTCCCTTCTCGGCATCGGCTGGGGCGAGGGTGACCACTCGATGCGGCACCGGGGAGAGCGGGCGGCGGGTCACGTCTACCCGGTGACGATCATCCGTGACCACTCGTCGGGGGTCGTTCTGCGGTGGGATGTTGACCCCGCCAAGATTCGACCTCAGACGGCCTGAGGGCGGCGGCGTGGTCCTCTCTGACGCCCTGGCGACGCCCTGGGAGGGTGTCAGGAGGGTGAAACGCCTGCTCAGAGTGCGTGCACCCTTCACAATCCGGCGTACAGGTCGACTCGTCCGTCGCCCTGTCGCCCCGGAGATCGCATCGCTACCGCCCTTCTCGGACGTGACCGCCAGTCCCTCCCATCAACCGATGTGCCGCTCGACGACCTCTCGTACCTGACGACGGAGGTCCGGGTGCTCGCCGCCGCTCATCCCCTCGGCCTCGAAGATCGCGTCGGTGAAGCCGTCCACCCCACCCGGAGGCGACTCGCGGAGCCGGCGCCTCTCCTCCGGTGGCAGGCAGAAGCCCAGCTTGACGCAGAGTTCGTCGAGGAGCCGGCGCACGTCGGACTCCCGGTCGTCACGGTGGCCCATGGAGGACAGCATGACGAACCCGGGACGTGGCCCTCCCTAGGGGGATCATGGGTGCTGCTCCGGATGTCGGACGGCGTGCCCGCCGCGCAGGATCGGAGGCATGAGCCTGCCCAGACCGCGCCGCCCGCTCCGGGACGCCGACGGCGTACGCCGGTTCCGGCTCTTCCTGGTCGCCGCCGTGCTCACCGTGGCGGTGACCCGGCTCTACCTGGCGGCCACCGGCTTCCCGCAGCTCGGCTCCGGCGACCTGCACGTGGCGCACCTGCTCTGGGGTGGGCTCGGCATGCTCGTCGCGCACCTGCTCCCGATGCTCTTCCTGGGCCGGGCGGTGCGTACCGCCGCCGCGGTGCTGGCCGGCGTGGGCTTCGGGCTGTTCATCGACGAGGTGGGGAAGTTCGTGACCCGGGACCACGACTACTTCTACGAGCCGGTCGCCGCGCTGATCCACGCCACGTTCCTCGCCGCCTGCGTGTTCGTGCTCCTCGTGGTGGGCCGTCGGCCGCCCACCGAGCGGGAACGGCGGGCCAACGCGGCCCAGGCCCTGGCGTACGCGGTGGCGGCGGGTGGCGTCCACCGGCCGGGCTTCCGGTGGCCGGACCGCCTGCGTACCCCTGTCGAGCTGATGTCGGGAACGACTCGGACGCCCGCGCTGGACCGCGCCACCGTGGTGGCGGTCGGGCTGCTCGCGGTGTTCTCGCTGGGCCGGCCGCTGGTGCTGTTGTCCCGTGAGCCAGGGCTGTGGCGCGGCGCCCACCTGGCGGCGGCGGTCGCCGCGCTGCTCGTCACCGCCGTCGGGCTGATCCGGTGGGCGGCGGGCCGGCGGGCGTCCGCGCTCGGGGCGCTCACGTCCGCCCTGGTGCTGCAGTTGGTCGTGGTGCAGTTCTTCTGGCTGCTCGACCACGAGTTCGCCGGCTTCGCGCTGGTGCTGGTCACGCTCGCCCTGCTCGGCCGCTGCCGGGGAATGGCCGCCCGGCAGCGGGCGGCGGCGGGTGACGCGGACGGTCGGGTGCGGGTCGCGGCCTGAGTCGTTGGTGATATCAGCTCGACAGGCGGCGAGGACCGAGGTCCGTCCGCCCCGGCGGGATCGCCGACCGTCGGTCCCCCTCCGGGGGAGGGCACGGGTACGGGCCGGCGCCGGTCGCGCCGACCGCTGGGGCCGGCGCGACCGGCGCCGGTCAGGTCGTGGTCGGGGTGACGCCGTCGAGCAGGTCGGCCAGGCGGGCCGCGGTGGTCGGGGCGTGCAGGTGCAGCCGCGCCACGTTGATGCTGTCCGTGCCGACCACGGCGAGCAGGGCTTGCGGGCTCACCGCGTAGACGCTGAGATAGCCGCCCTCGTTGCGCACGGTGGACTGCTGGAAGTCGCCCTGGCCCAGCCGGGATCCGACCTGCCGGCCCAGCCCGAACATGGTGGCGGCCAGCGCCGCCAGGTCGTCCGGGTCGGCGCCGTTCTGCAGGTTGTGCGTGACGAGCAGCCCGTCCACGCCGCCGAGGACACAGCCGTGCACCCCGGGGATCTGCAGCCGCAGCGCCGACAGCTCCTGCCCGATGGCCGGGTACGGCAGGGCCGGGTTGCCGGCCAGCGAGGGCGGCAGCGTGCGCGGGGGTGGCAGGGCGCCGGCCCGGGCCGGCGTACGGCGGGGGAGGTCGTCCACCCGGCTCACAGCTCCAGGGTCTCCTCGATCACGCGCAGCTGATGCCGGGCCATCGCGAGGTTGGCCCGGCTCTTGCTCACCATCAGGTAGAGGAACAGTCCCTTGCCGGTGCGGTTGCTCAGCGGTCGGATCAGGTGGTACTGGCTGCCGAGCGTGATGAGGATGTCCTCGATCTCGTCGTCGAGCTTCAGCATCTCGATGGTGCGCAGCTTGGCCCGGACCACGTCGGTGTTGCCGGCGGCGGCGACGGTCAGGTCGATCTCGCCGGTGCCCCCGGCCACGCCGAGGGTCATGCCACTGGTGTAGTCGACGAGCGCGGCTCCGATCGCCCCGTCGATGCTCATCGCGTTCTTCAACGCGACGTCAAGATTGCCCACGGTTCTCTCCCCAGGTCTGACGGGATGCGCCGGCGGGCCCGCTCGCGGTGTCCGGCGGGGCTGACAGCCGACGTCTCCCGCGAATATGCTCCGTCGAGGCTTGCACAACGCCGTCCGCCCGGCACCGGCTCGGGCGATGATCCACCGAAGCGGAGCCCCCGGCTCGGCCGCCGGTCCCGTAAGTGGGACTCACCGTCGGATGGTCGATCCTGCCTCCTGCTGCTAGAGCGGGGACGTGTCGTCCCGCGTGCCCCGTCTTCCGTCGTTCCCCGTCGCGACCGCCACGACCAGGTCTAATGTGGAGAGGGCGACGACTATTTGTGGCGTTCCGGTGGCGGCCGGGCGGTTCCCGGTGCACAGTGATCGCATGAGCGACGACGGAAGTGGTGGGCACTACTACTGGTGCACGCGACACCACCGGGTCGAGACCGATGCCGACGTGTGCCCCGCGAGGCACGTTCTCGGACCGTACGCCTCAGCCGCCGACGCGGAGAACGCCTTGCAGCAGGTGCGGGAGCGTAACGAAGCGTGGGATGCCGAGGACGCCCGTTGGGCCGGGGAGGGCCGCTAGACGGCGCGGGAGGGCCCGCGTCGAGGTGATCCGTGCTCCGCGAGGGCGAGAGCACGTCCCCAGGAAAGGGAACCGAGATGGCCGAAGCACAGCAGGCCACCCGCCCGGCCGCGAAACGGACGACCGCGAAGAGGACCACCGCGGGCAGGACGACGACGGTCACCAAGGCGTCGCCGAACGCCTCGGGCGCCGGCGCCGGACGGACGCCGGCGAAGAAGGCGGTGGCGAAGAAGGCCGCCGCCAAGAAGGTCGTGTCGGCGGCGCGCAAGGCGCCGGCCACCAGGGCCACGGCAGCCAGGACGACCGCCAAGAAGACCGCGGCCAAGAAGACCGCCGGTCGGACGGCGCCGGCCACGAGGACCACCGCCAAGAGCGCGCCGGCCAAGAAGGCCACCGCGAAGAAGACGGCGGCGAAGAAGGCGCCCGCGAAGAAGACCACGACGGCGGCGAAGAAGACCACCGCGGCGAGGAAGACCACGGCGGCCACGAAGACCACGGCGGCCCGGAAGACGACCACCGCCCGGACGACCACCGCGAAGAAGGCGCCGGCGAAGAAGACCACCGCCGCGAAGAAGACCACCGCCGCGAAGAAGGCGCCGGCCAAGAAGACCACCGCCTCGACGCGCCCCGCGGCGCGCAAGACGGCGGCCAAGAAGGCCCCGGCGAAGAAGACCACCACCGCGCGCAAGACCACCGCCGCCAAGAAGACCACGGCGGCCAAGAAGGCGCCGGCCCGCAAGACCACCACGGCCAAGCGGACCACCACCGCCCGCAAGGCCCCGGCCCGCCGGGCCTGACCCCGACCGCTCACCCGCGCGGCGGGAGCTGACGCCGTCGCGCCGGTGAGCGGAACGTGCGGGGCGCTGTCAGGATTGACCGCGTGGTGATCCGACGCGTACTGGCGCCCCGCATCGACTTCGGCGCGCTGCGCCGCGAGCTGGGACTGCCCGAGAGCTTCCCGGCCGCGGCGCAGCGCGAGGCCGACACGGCGGCGGCCGCGCCGCCGCCGGCCGTCGCCGACCGCACCGACGTCCCGTTCGTCACGGTCGACCCGGCGACCTCGCGCGACCTCGACCAGGCGATGCACCTCGCCCGCCGTCCCGGTGGCGGCTACCGCGTGCGGTACGCGATCGCCGACGTGTTCACCCACGTACGCCCCCGCGGTGAGCTGGAGGCGGAGACGTGGCGCCGGGGCCAGACGGTCTACCTGCCGGACGGCAACGTGCCGCTGCACCCGCACACGCTCAGCGAGGGGGCGGCCAGCCTGCTGCCCGACGCCGACCGGGCCGCGGTGCTCTGGACCATCGACCTGGACGCCGACGGTGGCACGGTCGCGGTCACCCTGGAACGGGCCCTGGTGCGCAGCCGGGCGAAGCTCGACTACGGCGGGGTGCAACGCGACGCCGACGCCGGCCGGCTGCCCGAGCCGATCGCCCTGCTGCCCGAGATCGGGGCCCTGCTCACCACCCGTGGTCTGCACCGGGGCGCGATCAATCTGCCGCTGCCCGAGCAGGACGTCGAGCCCGACGGCGACGGCTGGCGGCTGGTGCTGCGCGGCCCCGGCGCGATGGAGGAACACAACGCCCAGATCTCGCTGCTGACCGGCATGGCCGCCGCCGACATCATGCTCGCCGGCCGGATCGGGCTGCTGCGGACGATGCCGCGTCCCCGCGCGGAGGCGGTCGAGCGGCTGCGGACCGCCGCCGGCCCGCTCGGCGTGCCGTGGCCGGACGGTGTCCCGGTCGGTCAGGTGCTCGCCGGGCTGGACGCGTCGCGACCCCGGGCCGCCGCCTTCGTCGACCAGGCCGCCGAGCTGATGCGCGGGGCCGCGTACACCGCCTTCGACGGCGCGGTGCCCGAGCAGCCCGAGCACGGCGGGGTGGCCGCCGCGTACGCGCACGTCACCGCGCCGCTGCGCCGGCTCGCCGACCGCTACGCCACCGAGGCGTGCCTGGCCCTGCACGAGGGCCGGGAGGTGCCCGAGCACGTCCGGGCCGCGTTGCCGAAGCTGCCGGAGGTGATGGCGACGACCGACCGTACCGCCGGCGCGGCCACCCGGGGCGCGATCGAGCTGGCCGAGGCGGTGCTGCTGGCGCACCGGGTGGGGGAGACGTTCGAGGCGGCGGTGCTGGACGTGGACGAGCCGCGCCCGGCGGGCAACGGCCGCGCCGGCCGGCCGCCCGGCGGCACTGTCGCGCTGGACGAGCCGCCGGTGCGGGCCCGCTGCGTCGGCGACCTGCCGCTGGGCGAGCGCGTCCGGGTCCGGCTGACCGTGGCTGACCCGGTGGAGCGCAAGGTCGCCTTCGAACGCGCCTGACCGGCGGTGGATGTCCCGCACCCGACCCGGCGACCGGGGCGGGGATTGTCACAGCGCCTCGACGCTCCGACGCCGGGCACCCTTTGCGAGGATGACCGCATGGCTTACGACGCGACCACGCTGCCCGACGTCTCCGGGCTGACCGTCGGCATCATCGGTGGCACCGGCGACCAGGGGCGGGGACTCGCCTACCGGTTCGCCCGGGCCGGGCAGACCGTGCTGATCGGCTCCCGCGCCGCCGACCGGGCCGCCCAGGCCGCCGCCGAGATCGCCGCCCTGCCCGGGATGCCGGCCGGCGCGACGGTCACCGGTGCCGACAACGACGAGGTCGCCCGGCGCAGCGACGTGGTGATCGTGGCGGTGCCGTGGGACGGGCACGCCGCCACCGTCGCCGCGCTCGCCGAGCCGCTGGCTGGCAAGATCGTCGTGGACTGCGTCAACCCGCTCGGCTTCGACAAGCAGGGCCCGTACGCGCTCACCGTGGCCGAGGGCAGCGCCGTGCAGCAGGCCGCCGCGCTGCTGCCCGACTCCCGGGTCTGCGCCGCGTTCAACCACGTCAGCGCGCCGCTGCTGGCCGACCCGGAGGTCGACCGGATCGACCTCGACGTGCTGATCTGCACCGAGGACCGGGACCTGGTGGGCGTGGTCGCCGCGTTGGCCGCCCGGATCCCCGGGATGCGCGGCATCTACGCCGGCCGGCTGCGCAACGCCCACCAGATCGAGGCGTTCACCGCGAACCTGATCGCGATCAACAAGCGCTACAAGGCGCACGCCGGCATCCGGGTCACGGATCTCTGAGCGGCGCTTGTTAAGAAGGGGCCCCTCCTCTACGCCAGGCGTTAAGAAGGGGCCCTTCCTTACACCTCAGAAGGTGTGTTCGGGGGCGGGGAACTCGCCGCCGCGTACCTCGTCGGCGAACCGGCGGGTGGCGTCGGTGAGCGCGCCGGCCAGGTCGGCGTAACGCTTGACGAACCGGGGCGCCCGGCCGGTGCGCAGCCCGGCCATGTCCTGCCAGACCAGCACCTGACCGTCGGTGTCCGGGCCGGCGCCGATGCCGACGGTGGGGATGCGCAGCTCGCCGGTGACGCGCTTGGCCACCTCGCCCGGCACCATCTCCAGCACCACCGCGAACGCGCCCGCCTCGGCCACCGCCCGCGCGTCGGCGAGCACCTCCTCGGCGGTGTCGCCCCGGCCCTGCACGCGGTAGCCGCCGAGCGTGTGCTCGCTCTGCGGGGTGAAGCCGATGTGCGCCATCACCGGGATGCCGGCCCCGACGATCGCCTCGATCTGGGCGGCGCAGCGCCGGCCGCCCTCCAGCTTCACCGCGTGGCAGCCGCCCTCCTTCATGAACCGCACCGCGGTGCGCAGCGCCTGCGCCGGCCCCTCCTCGTAGGAGCCGAAGGGCAGGTCGCCGACGATCAGCGAGTGCCTCGTGGCCCGCACCACGGCGCGGACCAGTGGCAGCAGCTCCTCGGCGGTGACCGGCAGCGTGGTCTCGTAGCCGAAGACGTTGTTCGCCGCCGAGTCGCCGACCAGCAGCACCGGGATCCCCGCCTGGTCGAAGATCGAGGCGGTGTACTGGTCGTACGAGGTGAGCATGGCCCACCGCTCGCCGCGCTCCTTGGCGGCGATCAGGTCACGGGTGCGGATCCGCCGGGTGGCCGGCCCGCCGTAGAGGGCGGTCACCTCGGTCGGGGTGGACTCCACCATGACAATCTCCTTCCTCGAGGCCGCGCGCGCGGTCCCCGGGTTCCCCGCGATCGTCGCACCGGGCGGCCGGTCGGGGGCAGGTCGGAGTGGAGGAATTCACTCCCGGCCGAGGCCCGCTCAGCCGTCCTCGCGCCAGCGGTTGGTGATCGGCAGTCGCCGGTCCCGCCCGAACGCCTTCATGGAGATCTTGGTGCCGGGCGCGGACTGCCGCCGCTTGTACTCGGCGGTATCCACCATCCGCAGCACCTTGTCCACCACCGCCGGGTCGTGGCCGGACTCGATCAGGCCGTCGCGGCCCAGGTCGCCGTCGACGTAGCCGATCAGGATCGGGTCGAGCACGTCGTAGTCGGGCAGCGTGTCGCTGTCGAGCTGGCCGGGGCTCAACTCGGCCGACGGCGGCTTGCCGATCGAGTTCTCCGGGATCGGCGGGGTCTCCCCGCGCCGGGCCGCGTCCGCGTTGCGCCACTTCGCCAGCCGCCAGACCAGCGTCTTCCACACGTCCTTGACCGGGTTGTAGCCGCCCACCGAGTCGCCGTAGAGCGTCGAGTAGCCCACCGCCAGCTCGCTCTTGTTGCCGGTGGTGAGGACCAGGTGGCCCTCCTGGTTCGACAGCGCCATCAGGATCACGCCGCGCACCCGGGCCTGGAGGTTCTCCACCGCCACGCCGGACAGCGACATGTTGGCCAGGAACGTGTCCACCATCGGCTGGATCGGCTCGACGCGGTAGTCGAGGCCGGTCCGCTTGGCCAGGTCCTCGGCGTCGGTGCGGGAGTGCTCGGAGGAGTGCTGGCTGGGCATCGAGACGCCGACCACCCGCTGCGGGCCGAGCGCGTCCACCGCGAGGGCCGCCGCCACCGCCGAGTCGATGCCGCCGGAGAGGCCGAGCACCACCGAGGGGAAGCGGTTCTTGTCCACGTAGTCGCGCAGCCCCAGCACCAGCGCCTGCCACACCTCGGCCTCGTCGGCGACCGGCTCGATGATCCCGCCGGTCGCCGCCTCACCCGTCGGCCCGGCCGGGATGCCGGAGACATCGTGGCGGACCAGCCGCATCCCGTCGGCCAGGTCGGTGGCGCCGCCGGTCGCCTCCGGCGCGGCGGGCAGCTCCACGTCGTGCACCAGCAGGTGCTCGACGAACTGCGGCGCCCGGGCCAGCAGCGTCCCGTCGGCGTCCACGATCAGCGAGTCGCCGTCGTAGACCAGCTCGTCCTGGCCGCCGACCATGTTCACGTACGCGATCGCCGCGCCCGCCTCGGCGGCGCGCCGGCGCACCAGCGGCAGCCGCGCGTCGTCCTTGTTCAGCTCGTACGGCGACCCGTTGATGCTCAGCACCAGCCCGACGCCGGCCTGCCGGGCCACCGCGAACGGGCCGCCGGCCTGCCACAGGTCCTCGCAGATGGTCAGCGCCACGTCGACCCCGCCGACGCGCACCACGGTCAGCGTGTCGCCGGGGACGAAGTAGCGGTCCTCGTCGAACACCCCGTAGTTGGGCAGGTGGTGCTTGAAGTAGGTGGCCACCACCTCGCCGCGGTGCAGCAGCGCCGCCGCGTTGCGGGCCCCCCGGCCCGGCTCGGCGTCGGAGCTGACCTGCGGCGGCCCGTCCGCGTCCAGGTAGCCGACCAGGACCGGCAGGTCGCCGAGGCCGTCGGCGGCCAGGTCGGCGGCGAGCCGGTGCAGCGCGGCCCGGGACGCGGCGACGAAGGACCGGCGGAAGACCAGGTCCTCGACCGGGTAGCCGGTCACCATCAGCTCGGGGAAGAGGGCCAGCTGGGCGCCGGAGTCGGCGGCCTTGCGGGTCCACGCGCGGACCCGCTCGGCGTTTCCGGTGAGGTCGCCGACCGTCGGGTTGACCTGGCACAGGGCGAGACGCAGGGTGGGCATGTCCCCATCTTCCCCCAGTCGTCCCGCCCCAGTCCCGCCGGTCGTGGGAGACGCGGGCCACCGCCCGCCCGGCGTCCCCCGGGGCGGGACACGGCAGGACGACCCGCCGGGGAAGGGCGTAACGTCGGCGTAACGAGGCCGGTGAAGACTGAGCGGTCAGCCGGGCCGGCCCGACCGGTGCAGGACGTACGTGTCACGAGGGGTGGATGTGGACCGTCAGCAGGAGTTCGTCCTCCGTACGCTGGAGGAGCGGGACATCCGTTTCGTCCGGCTGTGGTTCACCGACGTGCTCGGCACGCTGAAGAGCGTCTCGGTGGCCCCGGCGGAGCTGGAGGCGGCCTTCGAGGAGGGCATCGGCTTCGACGGCTCCGCCATCGAGGGCTTCGCCCGGGTCTTCGAGTCGGACATGGTGGCCATGCCCGACCCGACCACGTTCCAGGTGTTCCCGTTCGAGGGCGGGGTCAGCGGCGAGAGCGCGCGGATGTTCTGCGACATCCTGCTGCCCGACGGCAGCCCGTCCTGGGCCGACCCGCGCCACGTGCTGCGCCGGATGCTCTCCCGGGCGGCCGACAAGGGCTTCACCTTCTACACCCACCCCGAGATCGAGTTCTTCCTGCTGGAGAACGGCCCGCAGGACGGCTCGGTGCCCGTCCCGGTGGACACCGGCGGCTACTTCGAGCACACCACGCACGCCGTGGCGCGGGACTTCCGCCGCCAGGCCGTGCTGGCGCTGGAGCGGATCGGCATCTCGGTGGAGTTCAGCCACCACGAGGTCGCCCCGGGTCAGCAGGAGATCGACCTGCGCTACGCCGACGCGCTCACCACCGCCGACAACATCATGACGTTCCGGCACGTGGTGAAGGAGGTGGCGCTCTCCACCGGGGTGCAGGCCAGCTTCATGCCGAAGCCGTTCACCGACCAGCCGGGCAGCGGCATGCACACCCACCTGTCGCTGTTCGAGGGGGAGCGCAACGCGTTCCACGACGCCGGCGACCCGATGAAGCTGTCCAAGGTCGCCAAGTCGTTCATCGCCGGGCTGCTCACCCACGCCCGGGAATACACCGCGGTCACCAACCAGTGGGTCAACTCCTACAAGCGGCTGTTCCCGCAGGCCCTGCCGGACCGGATCACCGAGAGCCCGGCGTACGTCTGCTGGGGTCACCTGAACCGCTCCGCGCTGGTCCGGGTCCCGGCCTACGGCAAGCCGAACTCGGCCCGGGTCGAGGTGCGGTCGCTGGACTCGGCGACCAACCCCTACCTGGCGTTCGCGGTGATGCTCGGCGCCGGCCTCAAGGGCATCGAGGAGGGCTACGAGCTGCCCCCGGGCGCCGAGGACGACGTCTGGTCGCTGAGCAGCGCCGAGCGCCGCGCCATGGGCTACGAGGCGCTGCCGGAGAACCTGTCCGAGGCGATCGACGTGATGGCCGGTTCCGAGCTGGTCGCCGAGGTGCTCGGCGAGCACGTCTTCGACTTCTTCCTGCGCAACAAGCGGGCCGAGTGGGAGCAGTACCGCCGCGAGGTCACCCCCTACGAGCGGCAGCACTACCTCTCGCTCTAGATCACCGTGGCGCGGTGCCGCTATCGTCTGCGGCACCGCCCGCGCACCCGCGCCGGGCGAACGGAGCCGGGGAGGGCGTTCGGTGCTGGGAGACCTGCTCAACGGGGCGTGGCAGAGCATCGTGTTCGGGGTCGTCGGGGTGGGCCTGATGGCCGCCGGGTTCCTGCTGGTCGACCTGCTCACGCCGGGAAAGCTGCGGGAGCTGATCTGGACGCGCCGCAACGGCAACGCGGCGCTGCTGCTCGCCGCCAACCAGCTCGGCATCGCCGGCATCGTGTTCACCGCCGTGCTGACGAGCTACAGCTCCTTCGCCAAGGGGCTGGCCTCCACGGTGATCTTCGGGCTGGTCGGTCTGCTGGTGATGGCGCTGGCGTTCCTGGTGCTGGACCTGCTCACCCCGGGCAAGCTCGGTGACGTCATCGCCGCCGACGAGCCGCACCCGGCGGCCCGGGTCAGTGCCGCCACCCACTTCGGCGCCGCGCTGATCGTCTGCGCCTGCATCGCCTGACGGTTGTCGGACCCGGGGCATAGCGTCCGGGAGGTGAACCGCACCGACCGTCTCTACGCCCTGGTCGAGGAGCTGCGGGCGGTGTCGCCGCGCCCGCGCAGCGCGCGTTGGCTGGCCCACCGCTTCGAGGTCAGCACCCGCACCGTCGAGCGCGACATCAGCGCGTTGCAGGGCGCCGGGGTGCCGATCTGGGCCGAGCCGGGCCGCACCGGCGGCTACGTGGTCGACCGGGCGCGCACGCTGCCGCCGGTCAACCTGACCCCGGCCGAGGCGGTGGCGATGGCCGTCGCGCTGCACCGCCTCGGTGGCTCCCCGTTCGCCTCGGCGGCCGGGGCCGCGCTGCGCAAGCTGGTCGCGGTGATGCCGCCCGCCGCGGTGGCCGAGGCGCACCGGCTCGCCGGCCGGGTGCACCTGGTGGGCGACGGGCCGGGCACCCCCGTCCCGGCCGCCGTCGCCGACGCGGTCGCCGCCGGGCGCGTGCTGCGCCTGCGGTACGCCGACCGCGACGGCGCCGACTCGGCGCGCGACGTGGAGCCGCTGGCCTACCTGGGCAACGCGACGCACTGGTACCTGGTCGCCTGGTGCCGGCTGCGCGACGGGCTGCGGTGTTTCCGCACCGACCGCATCCGTTCGGTGCACCCGCTGGCCGAGCCGGTGACCCGGGAGCTGCGCCCCGACGACCTCGACCTCCCGGTCGACCGGGTCCGCCCGCTCACCCTGGTCTGAAACCCGACAGCGTTTCCGGTCCGGATGGGGGAGGCTGGCGGGTCTGCCGCCCCGGGGGAGGAACACGCGTGCCCGACACGCTCAGCTACGCCGACGCCGTACGCCTGTTGGGCGGGGAGAAGAGCAAGGTCGTCGACTGGTTCGACAAGCTGACCGGGGGAGTGCTGCTGGCCGCGTCGGTGCCGGTGCCGGCGCTGCTCGGCCTCTTCGACGCCAAGGCGGAGTTCGTCCGGCTCGGCCACGAAGTGGTACGGGTCGCGTCCGAGAAGCGCTCCGGGCTGTCCCGGTACGGGCGCACGCAGCGGTTGGAGGCCGCGCACGCGGTGATCGCGGTGACCGCGTTCTTCGAGGCGCTGGCCGAGGCGGACCTGCCCTTCGACTTCGCCGACCTGGAGCTGCGTCGGTCCGAGCAGCTGACCCTGGCAGGGGCGGGGCCGGAGAGCAGGCGGTCCGTCGCACGGGTCCTCTTCGAGGTCCCGGCGCCGCTCCCCGCGCCCGAGGTGCCCTATGCGAGGCTGCGGGAATTGCTGCGGAACCACTACGTGCTCCTGGTCGGGCGGGTCGCGGACTTCGTCGACGGGCTGGCCGTGGGCGAACGGCTGACCGACGGGGAGAAGCAGTCGCTGCGGCAGGCGCTGGAGCGGTTACCGGAGTTCGCGGTCGGGCGCCATCGTGATCTGCTCACCGCCTTGGCGGCGGATTTCCCGGAGGTCGCGTTCTGGGCCGGGTTGCACGAGCACGAGGCGACCCGCGGAGAGGTACGCCAGCTCGCGGTCGGGCTGGTCGAGCTGCGCGAGACGTTGGCGGCGATGGCCACCGGCGGCACGCCCAGCGACTGGCGGGAGGCGTTGGCCCGCTCGTACCGCGCGCAGCTCGACCGGCCGATCATCAACTCGGGTGAGGTGCCGGACGGTCTCCGGGTCCCGGCGCTCGGCGTCGCGTACGTGCCGCCCTCGTACCGGGTGGCCGCACTGGGCGAGCAGTCGCGGCCGAGCGACGAGTCGTGGTGGGCGGTGCAGCCGGCCCGCGAGGATCTCGTCCAGTTCCTGATCGGGCATCTCACCTCCCCCCAGGCGGTTCACGCGCCGTTGTTGGTGCTGGGTCAGCCCGGTTCCGGCAAGTCCGTGCTGACCCGGGTCCTCGCGGCCCAGCTGCCGGCCCGTGACTTCCTGGTCGTCCGCGTGGTGCTGCGGGAGGTCCGGTTGGAGGCGGACCTTCAGGATCAGATCGAGCAGGCCGTGCGGGACGCCACCGGGGAGCGGTTGGCATGGCCCAAGGTGGCGCGGTCGGCCGGCGACGCCCTGCCGGTGGTGCTGCTGGACGGCTTCGACGAACTGCTCCAGGCCACCGGCGTGACCCAGACGGACTACCTGCTCAAGGTGGCCCAGTTCCAGCAGCGCGAGGTGGATCAGGGGCGACCGGTGGCGGTGCTGGTCACGAGCCGGACCAGTGTGGCCGACCGGGCGAAGCCGCCGCCGGGGACCGTCGCGCTCCGGCTGGAGCCGTTCGACCCGGCACGGGTCGCCCGCTGGGTGACCACCTGGAACGCGGCCAACTCCGACGGTTTCGCGGTGCTCGGCGTGCCGCCGCTGGATCCGGCGGCCGTGCTGACCCACCGCGAGCTGGCCGGGCAGCCACTGCTGTTGCTCATGCTCGCCCTCTACGCCGCCGACGGCAACGACCTGCGGTCGGCCGGCACGCTCGGCCGGGGTGAGCTGTACGAGAAGCTGCTGCGTAGCTTCGCCCGGCGTGAGGTGGTCAAGCACCGGGAGGGGCTGTCCGAGCGGGAGTTGTCCCGCGCCACCGAGGCGGAGCTGCGCCGGCTGGCCGTGGTGGCCTTCGCGATGTTCAACCGGGGCGTGCAGTGGGTCACCGAGGAGGAGTTGGAGGCGGACCTCGGCGAGCTCGCGTTCCTGGCGGGCGGGGCGCCGCAGGCGCGCGCCGACGGCAGCCTCCGGGTGCCGTTGCGGGCCGCGGAGATCGTGCTGGGGCGCTTCTTCTTCGTCCACCGGACGCAGGCGCTGCGGGGGGACCAGCGGACGGAGACGTACGAGTTCCTGCATGCCACGTTCGGCGAGTTCCTGGTCGCCCGGACGACCGCGCTCGTGCTGGAGGAGTTGGCTGCCCGGGAGGCGGCGACGACCATGTTGCGGAGCGCGTCGGTCGACGACGATCCACTGCACGCGCTGCTGTCGTTCGCGACCCTGACCGGGCGGGCGCCGGTCGTCGCGTTCCTCGTCGAGGCTCTCCGGTCGTCTCCGGGCGATCACGCGGCGGGCATCCTCGACGTGCTGCTGCGCCTGTTCCAGAGCGTGCACCACGGACGGCCCGGGCGGACGTTCGCCTCGTACCGGCCCCGGGCGCTGTCGGTGCCCGAACGGCACGCCGTCTACAGTGCGAACCTGCTCGTGCTGGCGCTCTGCGCGGTCGAGGAGCTGTCCGGCGGTCAGCTCTATCCGGCGGAGCCGGACGTCCGGGTGCCCTGGACGCGCCAGGCACTGCTCTGGCGCTCGCAGCTCGCCGAGGGCGAGTACCGGAGTCTGGTGAACGCCGTCGCGCTGGACCGGCGGGGCGACGGCCGGCGCCGGGAGATCGGCCTGAGCCTCGCTCCGGAGGGATGGAGACCGCCGGACGTGGACCTCGGGTGGACGTTCCGGCCCACCTCGTCGTCGGAGTCGAACTGGTTGCAGGTGGAGTCCGGGCCGGACGCCGCCTTCCTGCGTTCGGTGGCCAACTTCGAGTGTGGCGTCGCCGGTGACGCGGTCCAGCACGCGCTGGAGCCGCTGGTGGAGATGTTCCCACCGGGGTTCGCCTGGGTGGTACGTGGTGGCGACACAGGGCAACTGTCGGTGGGCCGCATGCTCGTGACGACGGTCCTGGGGATGCCGGGCCTCGGGCCCGCGGACCGGGCGGCACACTATCGCGTGGTCGCGTCGCTGGTGATCGCCTTCCACGGCTCGGACGAGCGGGACGAGGTCGACATGGCGGTGGTGCTGCTGGACCGGCTCGCCGCCGATCGCCTCGTGACCCGGGCCGCCGCGATCGCGGTGCTGAGCAGTCTCGAGTTCGTGCCGACGGCCGGGGACCGGGCCGCCGGCGCCTTCCTCCGCTGTTGCCTCGCGCTGATCGGCGCCGACGACCCGGAGACCCGTCAGGTCGCCCGCATCGTGGGGCGAACGTTGCACGCCGACCAGGGCTCGTGGAGCGCGTACACCGAGGAGTTGGCGGTGGAGGCGGTGGTCCGCCTCACCGAACTGGGGATCGACGAGTTCCACCTCAGCCCGGCGGAGGCCGACCGGCTCGCCCGGCTGTTCGCCGGACGCCGCCCGGATCTCGTCGATCGGATCCGACCGCTGGTGCTGGCTCCCGTGCCGCCACGACCGTCCACCGGACGGGCGTTGCCCGGCGGTGACGTGGCGGTGTGATTCCGAAACACCGACAGGACGGTGTCGCGGCGGCCGCTCAGGCTGACTTCTGACGACGCCGGCCGAACGGCCGGCGCGACGACAGGAGGCAGCATGTCCAGCACACCCGTGACCTGGTTCGAGATCGGCTCCGACCGGCCGGACGAGGCGCAGCGGTTCTACGCCGACCTGTTCGGCTGGACCTTCGAGGAACAGGGCGGCCCGGGTGGGTCGTACCGGCAGACGGCGGCCGGCGGGGAGCCGGGGATCGGCGGCGCGATCCGGGGCACCGACTCCGCCGCCGACAACTACGCGATCTTCTACGCGCAGGTGACCGACGTGGCGGAGACCTGCCGCCGCGCCGAGTCGGCGGGCGGCACGGTGCTCGCGCCGCCGGTCACGACGCCGAGTGGGCTGACGCACGCCCGCCTGCGCGACCCGTCCGGCAACCTGCTCGGCGTCTTCACCCCGCCGGCCGCCGGCTGACCGCACCCTTGCTCCCGGCCGGCGGGCCAGCCGGGAGCAAGGCGTTGCGGTGGGTGCAAGTGGTTGCGCGCATCGTCGATTGTGAACCTCTGGTTTCCGCGGATCGAAGCTGGTAACTTCCTGGCACCACGCGTCGCAAGTTCTTGCAACGCCTTCATCCCCTTGCGCCCGTCGTGCGGGGCGGGGGTGTCAGGAGAGCGCCATGAGGGGCACCACCACCACCCGCCGCCGGTGGGGAGCGCTCGCGCTCGCCGCCGGCGTGCTCGCCGCGCTGCTGCCGTTCACCGCCGCCACGGCGGCGAACACCGTCACCGTCTACTACCAGCCACCGGCCGCCTGGGGCGCGTCGGTCAACATCCACTACGGGGTGGACGGGCAGGCCTGGACGCCGGTGCCCGGCGTACCGATGGACACCGCCTGCGCCGGGTGGCGTCGCCGGACCGTCGACCTCGGTGCGGCCACCGGCCTCCAGGTCGTGTTCACCAACGGCAGCGGCGTCTGGGACAACAACAACGGCGCCAACTACCGGCTCGCCGCCGGCACGGTGACCGTCGCCGCCGGGCGGATCGGCGCGGGCGACCCCTGCGCCACGCCCCCGCCGACGCCGACGCCGACACCGACCGGAAGCACCGGCGGCGGGAACACCGCCGAGGTCTGGTACCACCTCACCCCGCGCGGCTGGTCCACCGCGAACCTGCACTACCGGCCCACCGGCGGCACCTGGACCACCGCGCCGGGCGTGGCCATGGAGACGCGCTGCGCCGGTTGGGCCCGCCGGATCGTCGACCTCGGCGCCGCCACCGGGCTCACCGCCGCGTTCAACAACAACGCCGGCACCTGGGACAGCAACGGCGGCGCCGACTACACCCTCGGCGTCGGGCGCAGCGTCGTCGACAACGGCCGGGTCACCGCGGGGGCCGCCGACCCGTGCGCGCCGGTCGTGCCGGACACCGGCCCGCCGTCCACGCCGGGCGGGCTCACCGCCGTCGCCGACGGGCTGGCGGTCACCCTGAGCTGGACCGCCGCGACCGACGACCGGGCCGTCACCGGCTACGAGCTGACCCGCACCGGGGGCGCGGGCACCGTCACGGTCACCAGCACCACCACCCGGTACGTCGCGTACGACCTGCGGCCCGCCACCACGTACACCTGGACGGTGCGGGCGCTCGACGCGGCCGGCAACCGGTCGGCGGCGAGCGCGCCGGCGTCCGCGACCACCGGCAACCCGCCGGCCGGCGGCGCGCCACTCGGCGGCGATCCGCGCGAGGACAGCATCTACTTCGTCATGACCGCGCGGTTCGCCGACGGCGACCCGACCAACAACCGGGGCGGCAGCCAGCACGTCGCCTCGGGAAACGCGGCGAACGACGACCCGATGTTCCGGGGCGACTTCAAGGGGCTCGTCGACAAGCTCGACTACGTCAAGGCGCTCGGGTTCTCCGCCATCTGGATCACGCCGGTGGTGCTCAACCGCTCCGACTACGACTACCACGGCTACCACGGATGGGACTTCTACCGGGTCGACCCGCGGCTGGAGAGCGCCGGCGCGTCCTACCAGGACCTGATCAACGCCGCGCACGCCAAGGGCATCAAGATCTTCCAGGACGTGGTCTACAACCACAGCTCCCGGTGGGGCGCGAAGGGCCTGTTCACGCCCACCGTCTACGGCACCCGCGACGACCAGTGGAAGTGGTACTACGACCAGCCACAGGCCGGCCGGGCCTACGACCCGATGGTCGAGGCCACCGGCACCGACCCGGCGCTCACCCCGGCGCAGAACGCCAAGGCCAAGGGCCGACCGTACAACGGCGACGTCTGGTCGTCCGCCGCGCCCGCCGGCAACCAGTGCCTGAACTGGGGTACGCCGACCGGCGGGCGCAGCGCCGAGGGCTACACCCTCTACCAGTGCCAGTGGCCCACGCCGACCAGCAGGCTCTTCCCCGCCGACAAGTACCACCAGTGCTGGATCGGCAACTGGGAGGGCGAGGACGCGCGCAGCTGCTGGCTGCACGAGGACCTGGCCGACTTCAACACCGAGAACGCGCAGGTGCAGCGCTACCTGATCGACGCGTACAACCGGTTCATCGACATGGGGGTGGACGGCTTCCGGATCGACACCGCCGTGCACATCCCCCGGGTCACCTGGAACCGGCGCTTCCTGCCCGCCATCCAGCAGCACGCCGTGTCGAGGTTCGGCGAGAAGGGCCGGGACTTCTACGTCTTCGGCGAGGTCGCCGCGTTCGTCAACGACAAGTGGAACCGCGGCTCCGTCAACCACTCCGCCCAGTTCTTCACCTGGTCCGAGCGCAGGGAGTACAGCCCCGACGACGTGCGGGCCGCGATCGAGCAGTACGACTACGAGCAGCTGCTCGGCCCGTCCGGGCAGCCCACCACCGACAACGCGTTCCTGCGCGGCAACGCGTACCACGCGCCGGACCACTCGAAGTTCTCCGGCATGAACGTGATCGACATGCGGATGCACATGAACTTCTCCGACGCCGGCAACGCGTTCGGCAACGGGAAGGACTCCGACGACAGCTACAACGACGCCACCTACAACGTGGTCTACGTCGACAGCCACGACTACGGGCCGAACAAGTCCTCCACCCGCTACGCCGGCGGCACCGACGCCTGGGCGGAGAACATGAGCCTGATGTGGACGTTCCGCGGCATCCCGACGCTCTACTACGGCTCGGAGATCGAGTTCCGCAAGGGCGCCCGGATCGACTGCGGACCGAGCTGCCCGCTCGACACCACCGGCCGGGCCTACTACGGCGACCACCTCGCCGGCAGCGTCACCGCCGCCGACTTCGGAGTGATCGGCTCGGCCAGCGGGGCGGTCGCCACCACGCTCAGCCAACCGCTGGTGAAGCACGTGCAGCGGCTCAACCTGATCCGGCGGGCCGTGCCGGCGCTGCAGAAGGGGCAGTACTCGACCGAGGGCGTCAGCGGCGCGATGGCGTACAAGCGGCGCTTCACCCAGGGCGCGGTGGACAGCTTCGCCCTGGTCACCGTGTCCGGCGGCGCCACGTTCAGCGGCGTGCCGAACGGCCGGTACACCGACGCGGTCACCGGCGACGTCCGCACGGTCACCAACGGCACGCTGACCGCCTCGGTCAGCGGCCGGGGCAACCTGCGGGTCTACGTGCTCGACCTGCCCGGCAACCCGGCCCCGGGGAAGGTCGGCGGGGACGGGCCGTACCTGCGCTGACGACAGCGTGGCGGGGTCCGGACGTGTCCGGACCCCGCCCTCGCCTGGGTGGCCCCGCCGGGGCCGGCCGGGAGGGAGGTGCGGCCGGCGAGGGGAGGCGGGGCCACCGGGTCACTCGCCGGGCCTGCCGTCCTGGCCGTGCCAGCCGCGGTGGCCCATGCCGCCCGGGCCCGGGAACACGCCGGCCTCGGCGGCCTTGAGCACCGCGTCGGCCTGCTCCTGGGTCAGCTTCCCGTCCTTGACGGCCTGGTCCAGCCGCTCCTTCAGGGCGGCCTGCCGGTCCTGCGTCGACGGCGGCTGCGGCCGCTCCGGCCGGTCGGCCTGGCGCTGCTCGCGCAGCTTCTCCAGCGCGGCGGTCACCTTGTCGGCCGGGACGCCCAGCTCCTTGGCGAGCGCGTCGGCGAACTCGGCCTGCCGCTGCTCACGGTCGCCGGTCCGGTCGGTGCTGGTGCTGGCGCTCGGAGTGGGGGTCTTGTCGTCGGCGAGCGCCACCGTCGGGGCGGCGATCCCGACGCCGAGCACCCCGGCGGCGGCGAGGCCGACCAGCAGGCGCTTCCTCGTCGTGCGGATCATGCGATTCTCCTGTTCGGTGGTGGTGCGATGACGTCACCGACAGTGACCGCCGGAGCTGGGGGCAACCCGTGGTGAACCTGTCAGCGAGCTGGCAATCGGGGCCACCGATCCGGACAAATGCGGTTGCGGGGCCGCCGGGGCGGCCGTGAGGCTGGGCGGAATCCCGACGGAAGGCATCCCTCATGACTCAGCCCGTCATCCGCGAGGTCCCGCTCACCGGGCCGGGCTCCGGCCCGTACGCGATCACGGTCGGGCCGGACGGCGCGCTCTGGCTGACGCTGGCCGGCTCCGGCGGCGTCGCCCGGCTCGGCCTCGACGGCGAGGTGCGGACCTACCGCGCCGACCCGCCGGAGAGCCGGCCGCTGATCATCACCACCGGCCCGGACGGCGCGCTCTGGTACACCCGCTCCGGCGACCACCGGCTCGGCCGGATCACCGTCGACGGCGAGAGCGGCTCGGTCGCGCTGCCGCCCGGCTGTTCCCCGTGCGGCCTGGTCACCGGGCCGGACGGGGCGCTCTGGTACGCCGGCATGGGCGACGACACGGTCGGCCGGGTCACCGTCGACGGGGAGGTCGCCACGTTCCCGCTGCCGGTCACCAAGGCGTTCCCGTCGATGCTGGCCGTCGGGCCGGACGAGGCGCTCTGGCTGACGCTGAACCAGGCGAACGCGATCGCCCGGGTCGACCTCGACGGGTCGGTGGCGGTGCACCCGCTGCCCACCGACGCGGCCGGCCCGGTCGGCATCACCCGGGGCGGCGACGACGCGCTCTGGTTCGTCGAGATCGGCGCCGGGCAGCTCGGCCGGATCACCCCGGACGGGCGGATCGACGAGTTCCCGCTGCCGGACCGGACGTCCCGCCCGCACGCGATCGTCGCCGACCCGGCGGGCGGCTGCTGGTTCACCGAGTGGGCCGCGAACCGCATCGCCCACGTCGCCCCCGACGGCCACGTCACCGCCCACGCCCTGCCGACGCCGAATTCCGAACCCCACGGCCTGACCGTCACCCCCGACGGCGCGGTCTGGGCCGCCCTGGAAGCCGGCGCCGTCGCCCACCTCACCCCGCGCTGACGTCGATCATGAGGTTGGCGGCGCTGTGGAGATCGACAACTGCCGCCAACTTCATGATCGACCGGGTGGGGGTGGGGGTCAGCGGACGGCGGGGGTGACCGTCAGGGTGGCGGCGGTGGTGTCGAGGACGGCGGGGGTGCCTACCGGGACGGTGAGCTGGTTCCGGCCGTGACCGACGGGGAGGCCGCCGAGGACCGGGACACCGAGGTCGCCGAGGCGGTCGGTGAGCACGTCCACCACCGTCGTGTCCCAGCCGTCGGCGCACTCGGTGAACTGGCCGACCGCCACCCCGGCGAGCCCGTCCAGGGCACCGCAGCGGCGCAGGTGGGTCAGCATCCGGTCGATCTTGTAGGGCGGCTCCTGCACCTCCTCGACCAGCAGGATCGCGCCGCGCAGGTCGGGCATGTCCGGGGTGCCGATCGACGCGGTGATCAGGCACAGGTTCCCGCCCAGCAACCGACCCTCGGCCCGGCCGGGGACCCGCACCGGATACGTCTCCTCCGCCTCGACCGCCGCGACGGTCACCGGTTCGGTGCTGGTCAGCGCCGCGTGCAGCGACTCCGCCGAGCGGATCGGGGTGCGCTCGTCCCGCCAGGCGGCGCCCGGACCGTGCACCCCGGCCAGCCGCGCGCCGCGCCAGAGCGCGAACTGCAGCGCGGTGATGTCCGAGAAGCCCGCCACCACCTTCGGGTCCCGGCGTACCGCGGCCATGTCGATCAGGTCGACCACCCGCTGCGCCCCGTAGCCGCCCCGGGTGCAGATCACCCCGCGGATCTCCGGGTCGGCGAACGCCGCGTTCAGGTCCGCGGCCCGCAGCGCGTCGTCGCCGGCCAGGTAACCCCGGCGGGCGTACGCGTTCGGCGCGGGCACCGGCCGCAGGCCCCAGCCGGTGAGCAGCTCGACGCCGCGGGCCACCCGCTCCGGGCGGGTCGGGCCGGACGGCGACACCAGCATCACCGCGTCGCCGGGACGCAGGGCCGGTGGGCGCAGGCAGTCGTCGGTGGGCACGACCGGGAGCCTAGTGCGGCCGAGCCGGACCGTCCGCCGTCGGGCGCACCGGCTAGCCTCGACGTCGTGGCGACCGCGCTGGTGATCGAGAACGACCCGACCGACGACCTCCGCCGCCTGGGGGAGTGGCTCACCGAAGGGGGTCTGGAGCTGCGCGTCGTGCGCCCGCACGCCGGCGACGCGCTCCCCGACGACCTGGAGGGATACGCCGCCCTGGTGGTCCTCGGCGGCGACCAGCAGGCCTACCCGCTGCCCGACGACAGCCCCGGCGCGGCCTGGTTCCCGGCGCTGGAGGGGCTGCTGCGCAAGGCGGTCCGCCACCGGGTGCCCACGCTGGCCATCTGCCTGGGCGCGCAACTGCTCGCCACCGCGCACGCCGGCCGGGTCGAGCGCAGCCCGTCCGGGCCGGAGATCGGCCCCACCGTGGTGGGTCGGCGCGACGCCGCCGAGACGGATCCGCTGTTCCGCTACGTGCCGCTGATGCCCGACGTGCTCCAGTGGCACGCCGACGAGATCACCGAGCTGCCGCACGGCGCGACGCTGCTCGCCGCCTCCACCCGCTACCCGCACCAGGCGTTCCGCCTCGGCGACCGGGCCTGGGGCCTGCAGTTCCACATCGAGTGCGACACCGCGATGATCGCCGAGTGGTCCCGCGACTCGGCCACGCTGGCCGAGCTGGGCTACGACCCGGAGCTGGTGGTGGCCGCCTGCGACCGGGCGATGGCCGACGTCGAGGAGGCCTGGCAGCCGTTCGCGATCCGGTTCGCCGCGCTCGCCCTCGGCGAACTCGGCGACGACAGCACCCGCCGCAGCCTGCCGCTGCTCGGGGCGTGACGTGACCCGGCCGGCCCGCGGACGCCTGGCCCGCTACGGCTTCGCCGAGGGAGACGGCGCCACCCGCGCCGCCGACCTGCTCGGCCCGGACGGGCTCGACCTGTGGCGCCCGGAGGCGCAGGAACCGGCCGACGAGCACGCCGCCGAGCTGCTCACCGCGCTGTCCCGGGCCGCCGACCCGGACCTGGCCCTGCGCCAGCTGCACCGGCTGGTCGAGTCGGAGCGGCGCGCCGGGGACGAGGTGGCGGTCCGCGACGCGCTGGCCGCCGACCCCGGGCTGCGCCGCCGGCTGGTCGCGGTGCTCGGCGCGTCCTCGGCGCTCGGCGACCACCTGGTGGCCAACCCGGGGCAGTGGGCCGTGCTGGCCACCGAGCCGGACGGTCTCGCCCCCACCGCCGACGGGCGGCTCGACCTGACCGTGGCGGCCCGGCTGACCACCCTCACCGGCGCGGTCCCGCTGCTGCGCCAGGCGTACCGGCTGGCGCTGCTGCGGATCGCGGCGGCCGACCTGACCGGCGGGCGGGGCCTGGAGCAGACCATGGCCGCGCTCTCCGGGCTGGCCGACGCCACCCTGGCCGCCGCCTACGACATCGCCGTCGACGAGCTGCCCGAGGGCACCCCCCGGCCCCGGCTGGCGGTGGTGGCGATGGGCAAGTGCGGGGGCGACGAGCTCAACTACGTCTCCGACGTCGACGTCATCTTCGTCGCCGCCGCCGACGACGACCTGTCCGCCGCCACCCAGGTCGCCACCCGGCTGATCCACATCTGCGGGCTCGTCGCCTGGCCGGTCGACGCGGCGCTGCGCCCGGAGGGCAACCGGGGCCCGCTGGTCCGCACGCTCGCCAGCCACCTGGCCTACTACAAGCGCTGGGCCCGCACCTGGGAGTTCCAGGCGTTGCTCAAGGCCCGCCCGGCGGCCGGCGACCTGGACCTGGCCCGGGAGTGGATCGAGGCGCTCGCCCCGCTGGTCTGGACCGCCGCCGAGCGGCCGGAGGCGGTCGAGGACGTCCGCGCCATGCGCCGCAAGATCCTCGACAACGTGCCGCCGAAGGAGCTGGAACGCGAGATCAAGCGCGGTCCGGGCGGGCTGCGCGACATCGAGTTCGCCGTCCAGCTGCTCCAGCTCGTGCACGGCCGCGGCGACGAGTCGCTGCGGGTGCCCGGCACCGTCCCGGCGCTGCGCGCCCTGGTCGCCGGCGGCTACGTCGGCCGCGCCGACGGCGAGGCGCTGCTGCGCGGCTACCGCTTCCTGCGCGCCGTCGAGCACCGGCTCCAGCTCCAGGGCCTGCGCCGCACCCACACCGTGCCGACCGAACCGGCCGCGCTGCGCTGGCTCGCCGCCGCGCTCGGCTACGCGGCCACCCCGGGCCGCAGCGCCGTCGAGGAGTTCCGCGCCGAGTGGGTCACCCACGCCGCCGAGGTACGCCGGCTGCACGCCAAGCTGCTCTACCGGCCGCTGCTGGAATCCGTCGCCCGGGTGCCGGCCGAAGGGCTGCGCCTCACGCCCGAGGCGGCCCGGCACCGGCTGGAGGTGCTCGGCTTCGCCGACCCGGTCGGGGCGCTGCGGCACCTGCAGGCGCTCACCGGCGGGGTCAGCCGCACCGCCGCCATCCAGCGCACGCTGCTGCCGGTGCTGCTGGACGAGTTCGCCGACGCCCCGGAGCCGGACCGGGGGCTGCTCAACTACCGGCAGGTCTCCGACAAGCTCGGCAGCACCCCCTGGTACCTGCGCCTGCTGCGCGACTCCGGCCCGGTGGCGCGCCGGCTGGCCCGGGTGCTCTCCTCCTCCCGCTACGCCGCCGACCTGCTGGCCCGCGAGCCGGAGGCGCTGCGGCTGCTCGCCGAGGACACCGAGCTGACCCCGCGCCCCCGGGACACCCTGGTCGAGGGCTTCACCGCCGCGGCGGCCCGGCACGACGACCCGGTCGAGGCCACCCGGGCGGTCCGCGCGTTGCGCCGCCGCGAGCTGGTCCGGATCGCCTGCGCCGACGTGCTCAGCCGGGCCGGGTCGCTCGCCCCGCTCACCCCGCGCCCGGTCGGCGGCGGGGAGCGCCGGCCGACGGTGGTCGACGTGACAGCGGTCGGCACCGCGCTGTCCCACGTCACCGACGCCACGCTGGCCGCCGCGCTGCGCGCCGCCCGGGCCGCCCAGCCCGGCCCGCCCGGCCTGCGCTTCGCGGTGATCGGCATGGGCCGGCTCGGCGGGTACGAGTCCAACTACCTCTCCGACGCCGACGTGCTCTTCGTCTACGACCCGCCGGCCGGGACGGAGGAGAGCGCGGCCAGCGCCGCCGCGCACGCGATCGCCGAGGAGCTGCGTCGGCTGCTCTCCGCGCCCGCCCCCGACCCGCCGCTCGGCGTCGACGCCGACCTGCGCCCGGAGGGCCGGCAGGGCCCGCTGGTGCGCAGCCTGGCCGCGTACGCCCAGTACTACGCCCGGTGGTCGCGGGTGTGGGAGGCGCAGGCGCTGCTGCGGGCCCGCTTCGTCTGCGGCGACGCCGACCTGGGCGCGCAGTTCGAGGCGATGATCGAGCCGGTGCGCTACCCGGCCGACGGGCTGACCCGCGAGCAGGTGGTGGAGATCCGCCGGATCAAGGCGCGGGTGGAGATCGAGCGCCTGCCCCGGGGCGCCGACCCGGCCACCCACACCAAGCTGGGCCGGGGCGGCCTCGCCGACGTCGAGTGGGCAGTGCAGCTGCTCCAGCTCCGGCACGCCGGCCGGCTGCCGGCGCTGCGCGGCACCCGTACCCTCGACGCCCTGGCCGCCGCCCGTGACGCCGGCCTGCTCGACGGCGACGACGCGGCCGAGCTGGCCGCCGGCTGGACCCTCGCCGCGCAGGTCCGCGACGCGTTGATGCTGGTCCGGGGTCGGGCCGGCGACCAGCTGCCCCGGCACGGGGTGGAGCTGGCGGGCGTGGTGCGCCTGCTGGGTCACGAGGACCCGGGCGAGTTCCTCGACGAATACCTGCGCACCGGCCGCCACTCCCGCACCGTCGTCCAGCGCATCCTCGAAGCCCCGCTCTGACGGGCGAGATCCGCTCCGGGTGATGAGTTCTCGCGCCCGTGCCCGTCACACCTCCGACGGCACACGACGAGACGTGAGGATGACCAGATGAGTGCGGACACGCGGCCCGCGGGGTGGGGCGAGGTCGACGAACCGGTCTTCTCCGGGCTGACCGAGCGGCACCGGCGGGAGCTGCACGTGCACTGCTACCGGATGCTCGGGTCGTTCGAGGACGCCGAGGACGCCGTGCAGGAGACGTTCCTGCGGGCGTGGCGGCGCCGGGAGACCTACGCGGGACGGTCGACGGTGCGGGCCTGGCTCTACCGGATCGCCACCAACACCTGCCTGGACCTGCTCGCCAAGCGTCGCCCGCAACCGGCGACCGGCGGCGAGGTGCCCTGGTTGCAGCCCTATCCGGACCGGCTGCTCGACGAGCTGCCCGCCGGCGACGCGGACGAGCCGGAGGCGGTCGCCGTCGCGCGGGAGACGATCGAGCTGGCGTACCTGGTCGCGGTCCAGCACCTCGCGCCGCGCCCACGCGCCGTGCTGATCCTGCGCGACGTGCTCGGCTGGCCGGCGCGGGACGTCGCGGAGCTGCTCGGGGACTCCGTCAACTCGGTGAACAGCGCGTTGCAGCGGGCCCGCGCCGGCATGCGCGCGCACCTGCCCGCCGAGCGGCAGGACTGGACCGGCGGCGACGAGGACGCCGGCACCCGCGAGCTGGTGCGCCGCTTCACCGACGCCAGCGTCGCCAAGGACGTCGACCGGCTCGCCGCGCTGCTGCGCGACGACGTGCGCTGCTCGATGCCGCCCACGCCGGGCCTCCAGATCGGCCGCGACGCGGTGGTCGGCGACTGGGTCGCGGACGGCTTCCCGGAGCTGGGGCGCCTACGCGCCGTCCCCACCGCGGTGAACCGGCAGCCCGCCGTCGCCTTCTACCTCTGGCGGGAGGGGGAGGGCGCGTACCTGCCGCTGACGCTCGACGCCCTGCGCGTCACCGACGGGGCGATCACCGAGATCGTGACGTTCCACGCCGACCAGTTCCCCCGGCTCGGACTGCCCGAGCGCCTGCCGGCCGACGGCACCGAGTAGCCCCGGTGCGGACGCTCACGCTGCCCGGCGGCGCGCGCGTCGCCGTGGTCGCGGCCCAGTGGCGCGACGCGTTCGCCGTCGTCGCCCGCGGGCGGGTGCAGCTGGAGCTGCGCGACGGCGCACCCGGGCCGGTCCTCGGCCGCGACGCCTACTTCTGGCTGCGCGACACCGGCGTACGCGCGCTGCGCAACCCCGACCGGCGCACCGCGACGGTGCGCATCCACACCCCCGACAGCGGACCCTGGAGGAACGACATGACCAGCGGCAACGACACGGCGGTGGCCGCCGGACCGGCGGCGGGCCGGACCGGCCACCGCCTCCGCCGGCTCGCCGGCACCGGCCTGCTCGCCACGCTCGCGGCGGTGGTGGTCACCACGCTCGCCGCCGCGCTCGCCCGCGCCCTCGGCGTCGACTTCGCGATCCCCGACGGCGGCGAGCGGATCCCGCTGGGCGGGTTCGCGGTGGTGACCGGCTTCTTCTCGGTCGTCGGCGTGGTCCTCGCCGCCGCTCTGCTGCGGTGGAGCGCCCGCCCCGCCGCGCGGTTCGGGTGGACGGCCGGGACGCTGACCGCGATCTCGCTGGTCCCGCCGTTCCTGGTCGGGGCGGACGCCGCCACCGTCGCCGCGCTGGTCGGGCTGCACCTCGTCGCGGCGGCGGTGATGATCCCGGCGCTGACCCGGAGCCTGCGCGCCGGGTGAGCCGGCGGCTCAGCTGCCGAGCGTGTACGTGCCGGCGCGGGGGACCGTCACCACGGTCCACCCGCCGTCGGCGGCGAGCGTCGCGCCGCCGGTGACGGTCAACCAGCGGTCGTGCCGGACCCGGACCGGGACCGGGCCGGGCCCGGGGGCGCGGAAGGTGACCGAGGCGCCGTCCTGCCGGACCAGCTCGCCGGGCGCGCCCACGAGCGGGGTGGGGTCGGCCACCGCGTACAGCCGCCAGTGCCGGTCCGACCAGACCTCGGTCAGGTACGGCTGGCCCGCGGTCACCAGCTCCGCCTCCGGCCGCCCCACCCAGGACAGCTCGACGTCCGGCACGGCCACGTACTGCACCGCGTTGTCGGCCAGCCAGGCCCGGTAGGAGTCGGGGGTCAACGCGACGCCGGTGCCCGAGGCGCCGGGGACGGTGGTGAAGAACAGCGGGTTGCGGTCGATGTCGGCCTGCCGCAACCAGCCCCGGGCCAGCGGCACCTCGCCGAGGCGGGCGGCCTCCCAGTAGTTACGCGTCGGCGGCACCTCCACCCGCCCGGTGAGCCCGCGCCGGTCCAGCTCCGCGCGCAGCGGCGCGAAGTAGGCCGGATCGGCCGTCGGGTCGCCGGCGCTGCGCACGTCGGCGGTGACCACCGGCGGCTGCCACCAGCAGACCACCGCCAGCAGGGCGGCCAGCGTGACCGGGCCGGCGGCCCGGGGGAGCCGGCGCGCGGTCGGCCACCGCGCGGTGAGCCGGTCCGGCAGCGTCGCGGCGGCGGCCAGCACCGGCAGCGCGAACATCACCACCAGGCGGGTGGCGTTCAACCCGACCGGGGTGGGCAGCAGCGCGGCCGCCAGCACCCCCGCCCCGGACAGCAGCGCGCCCACCCGGACCGGCCGGTACGCCACCAGCGCCGCCACCAGCAGGCTCGTCACCACGGCGTGCGTCGTGTCCGCCCGGCTGATGTTCATCCAGCCGCCCTCGCCGAACAGCAGCCCGGTCACCGCCAGCGGGCCGGCCGCCGGCACGGCGAGCAGCAGGCCGTCGGCGTACCGGCGGGTCAGCAGCAGCGCGACGCCGGCCAGGCCGACGAAGAGCCCGGCCACCGGGCTGGCCGCGGAGGCGAGCAGCGCGGCGGTGCCGACGGCCGCGGCACGGACCCACCCGGCGCGGGACCACCGGGCCGGGCCGGCAGTCCCGGCGGTAGCGCCCGACGGCCGGCCGCCCGGGGCGGCGGGCAAGGTGAGCGCCAGCAGCGCGGCCAGGCCGAACGCGACGCCGAGGGCGTAGGTGACCCGGCCGGAGACCAGGTTGCCGGCGATGGTGACCACGCCGACCAGGCTGCCGAGCAGCGGGCGGGGCACCCGGAGCCGGACCAGCAGGGCCGCGAACGCGGTGGCCGAGGCGAGCAGGGCGAGCGCGCCGGTGGGGCGTACCCCGAGTGCCGCCATCAGCGGCGGCGAGACGAGGCTGTAACCCCACGGGTGCACCCCGCCGTACCAGCGCAGGTCGACCAGGGCGGACCCCTGCGCGGCGAAGAAGTCGGCGCGGGCGACCTGCGCGGACAGGTCCGACCCGGTGACCGGCAGAGTGAGCTGGAGCACGGCCAGGACGAGCGCCGACGCGGCGGACACCGCCACCACCCGAGTGCCCCGCATGCCCACCTCCTGATCGCGAACCACCGTACTGGCAGCATGTCGGACGTGCCTCACCACCTCTCGCGCTGGATCGGCCTGGCGGGCTCGGTGCTGCTCGCCGTGGCCGCCTTCCTCGGCGGCGCCCTGCCCGACGGCGAGCTGCGTCCCACGCCGGTCAGCATCTGGCAGGGCCCCAACGGCCCGCTCATCATCGGGCTCTGGCTGGTCGGCACCGGGCTGCTGGCGTGGGCCTGGTGGTCGCTGCGCGACCGGGTGCCGTCCGCCCGGTGGGTGCTGGTCACGGTCGCGCTCTGGCTGCTGCCGATGCTGGTCGCCCCGCCGCTGGGCAGCCGCGACGTCTACGCCTACGCCTGCCAGGGCACCAGCTTCTCGGCCGGCATCAACCCGTACGAGCAGGGCGTGTCCGCGCTGCCCTGCCCCTGGTTGGACACCATCTCGTTCATCTGGCGGGACACCCCGGCGCCGTACGGGCCGCTGTTCGTGCTGCTCTCCGGCGCCGTGGTCAAGGCCACCGGTTCGCTGTGGGGCGCGGTCGCGCTGTTCCGGCTGCTCGCCGTCGCCGGGGTGGCGCTGACCGCCTGGGCGCTGCCGGTGCTGGCCCGCCGCTGCGGGGTGCCGCCGGAGCGGGCGCTCTGGCTGGCGTTGGCCAGCCCGCTGGTGCCGGTGCACCTGGCCTCCGGCGCGCACAACGACGCGCTGATGGTCGGCCTGCTCGTCGCCGGACTGGCCGTGGTGGCGGCCCGACCGGGCCGGCCAGGTCCGCTGCTCGCCGGTGGCGTGCTGCTCGGCCTGGCCGCCGGTGTCAAGATCACCGCGCTGGTGGTGCTGCCGTTCGCGGCGCTGGCCGCGATCGTCGGGCCGTACCGGATCCGGGCGCTGGTCCGCGACGGCGCGTGGGTGGTCGGCGGCGCGTTGGCGGCGCTGGCCGGCGCGACGCTCGCCGCCGGGCTGGGGCTCGGCTTCATCAGCGGGCTGGAGCAGGGCGGCCTGGTGGTGGCCTGGACCTCGCCGCCGACCGCGGTCGGGCAGACCGTCGGCTACCTGCTGGCGCCGTTCGGCGTGCACGTGGACGCGCTGCCGGTGACCCGGGCGATCGGCATGGTGGTGCTGGTCGCGGTGCTGGTCTGGCTGTGGTTCCGGTCCTGGCGTCGGGGCGAGCCGTTCTGGCACGCGGCGCTGGCGCTGACCGCCACGGTCGCGCTCTCCCCGCTGTTCCACCCCTGGTACTGGCTGTGGCCGCTGGCGGTGCTGGCCGCCACCGCGCGGCGGACCCGGTGGTTCGCGATCGTCACCGTGGTGTCGTCGTTCCTGGTGCTGGCCGACGGGACCGGTTTACCCCGGTACACCAAGATGCCGGGTGCGCCGCTGATGACGCTGTTCGTGATCGTGCTGGTCGTGCGGTTGGTACGGTCGGCCCGGAAGGGTCGGCAGCCGGTTCCCGTGTCCTGAGGAGTGTGCCGGTGAGCGAGCCCGACGCGCCGGTCCGACCGGTCGCCGCCAGCGTCGCCCGATACGCCGGTCTCACCGGGGCGACCCTGCTCACCGTCGCCGGCTGGCTCGGCGGGGCGCTGCCCGACGCGCCGCCACGCGCCACGCTCTCCGATTTCTGGCAGGCCCCGCACGGGCCGGCGACGCTGCTCTGCTGGCTGGTCGGCACGGCGCTGCTGGTGGGCGCCTGGTGGTCACTGCGCTGGGGCGCCCCGTCGGGCCGCTGGGCGTACCTGACCGCCGGGCTCTGGACCCTGCCGCTGCTGGCCGCGCCGCCGCTGGGCAGCCGGGACGTCTACTCGTACGCCTGCCAGGGCTGGACCTGGACGCGCGGGGTCAGCCCCTACCGGGTGGGTGTCGCCGCGGCCGGCTGCCCGTGGACCGACTCGGTGTCGCCGATCTGGCGGGACACCCCCGCGCCGTACGGGCCGTTCTTCGTGCTGCTGGCCGGGCTGGCGGTGCTCGCCGGCGGCGGCCTGGTCGGGGCGATCGTGCTGTTCCGGCTGGCCACGGTGGCCGGGGTGCTGCTGGTCGCGCTCTGCCTGCCCGGCCTGGCCCGGGCGGCGGGCGTACCCACCCGACGGGCGGCCTGGCTGGTGCTGGCCTGCCCGCTGGTCGGCGTGCACCTGGTGGCCGGCGCGCACAACGACGCGCTGGCGCTCGGGCTGGTGCTGTTCGGACTGCTGGTGCTGATCCGCGGGCCGGGCAGGCCCCGCGCGCTGGTCGCGGCCGGGGTGCTGCTGGGCCTGGCGGTCGCGGTCAAGGCGATGGCCGTGGTGGTGCTGCCGTTCGCGGCGCTCGCCGCCGTGCTCGGCCGCTACACCTGGCGGGCGCTGCTGCGCGACGGCGGTCGGCTGGCCGCCGTGGTGCTCGGCACGCTCGTGGTGCTCTCGCTCGCCACCGGCCTCGGCCTGGGCTGGGTGGACGGGCTGGGCCGCAGCGGCGACTCGCAGCAGTGGACCTCACCGCCCACCGCCGTCGGTTTCGTGGTCGACTACGCCGGCGAGGCGGCCGGCCGGCGGCCGCACGCGGTGCCGGGGACCCGGGCGGTCGCATTGGCGCTGCTGGTCGCGTCGCTGGTGGCGCTCTGGTGGTGGGCGTGGACGGCGCTGCGACGGTGGAACGACGCCCGGCAGCGGGTGGCCCGGCTGACCGTGGCCCGACCCCGGGTGGCGCTGCTCGGCGCAGGGCTGGCGCTGACCGCGACCGTACTGCTCGCCCCGGTCTTCCACCCCTGGTACGCGACCTGGCCGCTGGCCCTGCTCGCGGTGTCGGCGGTGCCGCTGGCCCGGACCGTCTGGTTCGTGGCGCCCTGCGCGGTCGCGTCGGTGCTCGCGCTGCCGGACGGCACCAACCTGGCCCGGTTCACCAAGGCGCCCGGCGCGGTGCTGATGACCGTGCTGGTGCTGGTCGTGCTGGCGGCCGGCGTCCGGGCCGGGCTGCGCCGCCGTCGGGTCGACCGCTGAGCGACGGGGCACGCAGAAGGCCGGGCCGGCCCCGCGGAGGCGGAGCCGGCCCGGCCGGTGCTGACGAGCGTGCTCAGCAGTCGAAGTACATCGCGAACTCGTGCGGGGTCGGGCGCAGGCGCACCGGGTCGACCTCGTTGGCCCGCTTCCAGTCGACCCAGGTGGAGATCAGGTCGGGCGTGAAGACACCGCCGTCGAGCAGGTAGTCGTGGTCGGCCTCCAGCGAGTCGAGCACGGCCGACAGCGAGCCCGGCACCTGCTTGACGTCGCCCCACTCCTCCGGCGGGAGGTCGTAGAGGTCCTTGTCGATCGGGGCCGGCGGCTCGATCTTGCTCTTGATGCCGTCCAGGCCGGCCATCATCATCGCGGAGAAGGCGAGGTAGACGTTGGCCGACGGGTCCGGCACGCGGAACTCGACGCGCTTGGCCTTGGGGTTGCTGCCGGTGACCGGGATGCGGGTGCAGGCGGAGCGGTTGCGCTGGGAGTAGACCAGGTTGACCGGGGCCTCGAAGCCGGGCACGAGGCGCCGGTAGGAGTTGACGGTCGGGTTGGTGAACGCCAGCAGCGAGGGCGCGTGGTGCAGCAGGCCGCCGATGTACCAGCGGGCGGTGTCGGACAGGCCGGCGTAGCCGGTCTCGTCGTAGAACAGCGGTTCGCCGTTCAGCCAGAGGCTCTGGTGGGTGTGCATGCCGGAGCCGTTGTCACCGAACAGCGGCTTGGGCATGAACGTGGCGGTCTTGCCGTTGGCCCACGCCTCGTTCTTCACGATGTACTTGAAGAGCTGGAGCTGGTCCGCGGCGTGCAGCAGGGTCGAGAACCGGTAGTTGATCTCGGACTGGCCGGCGGTGCCCACCTCGTGGTGCGAGCGCTCCACGGTGAACCCGGTGTCGACCAGGCGCCGCACGATCGAGTCGCGCAGGTCGGCGTAGTGGTCGACCGGCGGGACCGGGAAGTAGCCGCCCTTGTAGGCGGTCTTGTAGCCGCGGTTGCCGCCCTCCTCGACCCGGCCGGTGTTCCAGGCGCCCTCGATCGAGTCGATGTAGTAGAACGACTGGTGCGCGGAGGTCTCGTGGCGGATCGAGTCGAAGATGTAGAACTCGGCCTCGGCGCCGAAGTAGGCGGTGTCGGCGATGCCGCTGGCGGCGAGGTAGGCCTCGGCCTTCTTGGCGACGTTGCGCGGGTCCCGCGAGTAGGCCTCCCGGGTGAACGGGTCGTGGATGAAGAAGTTGATCGCGACCGTCTTCTGCGCCCGGAACGGGTCGACGAAGGCGGTGGCCACGTCCGGGAGCAGGAGCATGTCCGACTCGTGGATGGCCTGGAAGCCGCGGATCGACGAGCCGTCGAACGCGAGGCCGTCGGTGAAGACGCTGTCGTCGAAGGACTCGACCGGCAGGTTGAAGTGCTGCATCACGCCGGGCAGGTCACAGAAACGTACGTCGACGAACTTCACGTCCTCGTTCTTGAGGTATCGCAGGAGTTCCTCGGGATTGGCGAACACACGTCCTCCTGGCAGGTCCACTCCGGTGGCTGGCTCCTGGCGACGCTATGGCCGGGCGGTTGCCCGGCCGTGTCTCCTCTGTTTCCGCCGTGTTACGTCGCTCGCGGAGCGTCATCCCCGCCCCGTTTGCGGTCATTTGTGGTTTTCATCGGATTTCCCGGTGGGTGCCGACGCGGCGCTACCCTGGCCGCTGTGACCGATACCGCCACCCCGGTGCCGCCCGCCACCGACCCCGCCTTCACGCCGCCCAGCCTCGGCCGTCGCTTCGGCGCGCTGCTCATCGACTGGATCCTGTGCCTGCTGGTCGCCGGCACCTTCGCCCACCCGACCCGCGACGGCTGGTCACCGGTCCTGGTACTGGTCCTGGAGTACGGCTTCTTCCTCGGCCTGTTCGCCCAGACCCCGGGCATGTTCCTGACCCGGGTCCGCTGCGTGGCCTGGGCCGACGGCGGCCGGATCGGGATCGTCCGGGCGCTGCTGCGCGGCCTCCTGCTGGCCCTCGTCGTGCCGGCCCTGATCATGGACGAGCACCGGCGCGGCCTGCACGACCGCCTCACCGGATCGGTCGTCACCGACGCGCCCCGCCGCTGACCCGCACCGAAAAGGAGCCGGCCCCCGTGGGGGACCGGCTCCTTTTCCGCGTACGTCGGAGGTCAGCGACCCCGGGTCTGCCGGAACGCGCCGCGCGGCGGCCGCATGTTCTTCGGGACCGCGCCCTTGGGCATCTGCGGCCGCGCGGTCAGCGCCTTGAGGCGCTTGTCGAGGGCGTTGACGTCCTTGGGGGAGAGGCTGCGGGGCAGCCGCATCAGCGTCATCCGCAGCTTGCGGACCGGCAGCTCACCGTCACCCTGACCGATCACGTAGTCGTGCAGCGGGGCGCTGCCGATCACCTTGGCCAGCCGGCGCTTCTCCTGGCCGAGCAGGCCCCGGACGCGCTGCGGGTTTCCCTCGGCCAGCAGGATCACGCCGGGCCGGCCCACCACCAGGTGCACCATGTCCATCTGGGTGGTGGAGCTGACCGCCGGGGTGACCCGCCAGTCGCCGCGCATGCTCTCCATGATCTGCGCCGCCGCGCCGGGCTGCCCCTCGGCGGCGTTCATCATCGCCTTGTTGGACCGCAGGTTGAGCACGATCAGCACGGCGAGCAGGGTGAGCAGGATGCCGATCGGCAGCCAGAGCCAGCCCCAGGCGAGCACCGCGACCACGGTGAGCGCGAGCGGGATCAGCACCGCCGCCGCCGTCAGCGGCGCGAACCACTTGTCCTGCTTGGCGGTGAACCGGAACACCATCCCGATCTGCTTCAGCCGCTGGCCGAACGAGACCTTCTCCTGGGGCTTTGCCATGCCGCAGAGTCTAGTGGTCGGCGCCCGGCCCGTTGATCCGTGGCCGCCCCTTCCGGCGCGGGCTGAGTACCTTACGGCCGCGCCGGCCCTTTCCGGTCCCTGGGTAAGGAGGTGGGGCGGGCGAAGATCAGGCACCGTACCCATGCCCCGGGGGCACCTTCGCGCGGAAAGTCGATGTCGACAGGGACGACACACCGCACGACAGGGAGATCGACGATGTTCGGCAACGACGCGGAATTTCTGCTCAGCATCCACCGCAGCCACGCCTCCGAGCTGCAGGCCGACGCGGCCCTCGACCGGCTCGCCCGGTCGCTGCCCCGCCGGCACGCGCACGGGTGGCTGAGCCGGCGCCAGCACACCGCCCGCACCACCGACGCCCGCCGGTGACCGCCCCGCCGGTCGCCGGCGCCGGCATCGAACCGGTCGTCACCGGATCGGCGCGGAGGCCGGAGACCACGGGCCCGGCCGTCGCCGGTCCGGCCGCCACGGGGGCGGCCGGACCGGCGACGCCGGCTGGACCGGTCACGCCGTCGGACCGCCATGGCATGCTCGACGGCGTGACCGTACGCGCCGCCAGCACCGTGCTCGTCGGCCGGCAGCCCGAGCTGGCCGTGCTGCGCGAGGCGCTGGCCCGGGCCCGCGGCGGCGACCCGACCACGGTGCTGGTCGGCGGGGAGGCCGGCGTCGGCAAGACCCGACTGATCGAGGAGTTCGGCGCCCACGTCGCCGCAGCCGGAGCGCGGCTGCTGGTCGGCCACTGCCTCGAACTGGGCGAGGCCGGCCTGCCCTTCGCCCCGTTCGCGGCCGCGCTGCGCGACGTGCTGCGGCACGACGGCCCGACGGTCTTCGCCGGCTACGAGGCGGAGTTCGCCCGGCTGCTGCCGGAGCTGGCCCGGATGCCGGCCGGCGCCGCCGCGCCCGCCGGGCCGGCCCTCGCCGACACCCCGCGCGGCTACCTGTTCGACCTGGTCGCCGACCTGTTCCGGCGGATCGCCGAGGAACGCCCGCTGGTGCTGGTGATCGAGGACCTGCACTGGGCCGACCGGTCCACCCGTGACCTGATCGGGTTTCTGGTGCGCGCCGCCCGCGCCACCCGCCTGCTGGTCGTCTGCACCTACCGCACCGACGAGCTGCACCGCGGCCACCCGCTGCGGCCCTTCCTCGCCGAGCTGGACCGGGTCCGGGGCGTGGACCGGATCGAGCTGGGCCGGCTCGACCACGACGGCACCGCCGCCGTGCTCGCCGACCTGCTCGGCGCGGAGCCGGCCGCCCGCGCCGTCGACGACGTGCACGACCGCACCCAGGGCAACCCGTTCTTCATCGAGGAGCTGGCCGCCGCCGGCGGGCCCATCGGCTGCGCCACCATCCCGGAGACGCTGCGGGACCTGCTGCTGGCCCGCGTCGACCGGCTGACCGAGCCGGCCCAGCGGGTGCTGCGGATCGCCGCCGCCGGCGGCACCCGCTTCGCCCATCAACTTCTCGCCGAGGTGGCCGGGCTGCCCGAGGCCGAGCTGGAGGACGCGTTGCGCGCCGCCGTCGCCGGTCAGCTCGTGGTCGCCGACCCGGACGGGGACTACGAGTTCCGGCACGCGCTGGTCCGCGAGGCGGTGCACGACGACCTGCTCCCCGGCGAGCACGCCCGGCTGCACGCCCGCTACGCCGCCGCGATCGAGGCGCAGCCGCACCTGGTGGCCGCCGGTCGCGCCCCGGCCGAGATCGCCCACCACTGGTACGCCGCACACGACCACCCCCGCGCCCTCACCGCGGCCCGGGTCGCCGCCGCGGCGGCGGCCGAGCGATACGCGTACGCCGAGCAGAGCCGGCTGCTGGAGCGCGTCCTCGAACTGTGGGAGCTGGTCCCCGACGCCGCGGACCGTCTCGGCATGGACCACCTGCGGGTGCTGGAGGAGACGCTCACCGCCGCCGTCACCGCGGGTGACCTCGGCCGGGCGCTCACCCTCACCCGGGCCGCGCTGGCCGAGGTCGACTCCACCGCCGAGCCGCTGCGGGCCGCCGCCCTGCTCGACCAGCGGGGCCGGCTGCTCGCCCTGCTCGGCAAGAGCGACGGCGCCGCCGAGCTGCGTGAGGCGTACCGGCTGGCGGCCGGCGCGCCGGGCGGCGCGGACCGGCTCGGCGTGCTGGCCGACATCGCGGCGCACCTGATGAAGGTCGACCCGGGGGAGGCCGCCTCGGTGGCCGCCGAGGCGATGGCCGGCGCGGCCGAGATCGGCAGCATCGACCTGGCGCTGCTGCCCACCCGGATCGCGGTGCTGCACCGCACCGAGGACACCCCGGATCTCGGGCTGGCCGAGCTGCGCCGGGTGGAGGCGCGGGCTCGGGCCGCCGGCGACTCACGGGCGCTGGTCAGTGCCCTGGTCTTCCTCTCCGACGTGCTCTACGAGCTGGGCCGGTACGCCGAGTCCGAGGAGGCCGCGGCGGCCGGGGTGAGCGAGGCGCGCCGGGTCGGGATCAGCCGTTCGATCGGCGCCTACCTGCTGTCCAACCGGGCCGAGGCGCTGATCGCGCTGGGGCGGTGGGACGAGGCCGACGACACCTGCGCGGAGGCGGCCCGGATCGATCCGCCGGGGGTATCCGGCCTGCACTGGCTGCAACTGCGAGCCGGGCTCCGGCTGGCTCGGGCGCATCCCGCGGCCGACGAACTGGTCGGGCGGGCGCTGGCGTTCCTGGGTCGGCCCTATCTCTGGCCGAACCACCGCCTGCCGCTGCACGAGCTGCGCGTGGAGGCGGCCCTGGCGGCCGACGACAAGGTGGAGGCGGTACGCGCGGCCTGCGCCGCCCTCGCCGACGCGCACCTGGCCGACCGGCCCCGGGAGGGGTGGCCGGTGCTCCACGTGGCGGCCCGCGCCGCCGTGTTGGCCGGCGACGCGGCACTGGCCGGTGAGGTCTCCGCGCTGGCCGCCGTGCTGCCCGTACGGCACCCGGCCGAGCGCGCCCACCGCGCGCAGGTCGCCGCGATTCTGACCGGCCCCGGCGCCGGCGGTGAGGCACTGGGCGCGTGGCGGTCGGCGGTGGCGCAGTGGCGGGAGACCGGGCAGCCGTACCCGTTGGCTCGGGCGCTGCTCGGGCTGGCCGAGGCCGCCGCGGCGGCCGGCGAGCGGGACGAGGTGGCCGCCGCCGTCCGGGAGGCGGCCGAGGTGGCCGACCGCCTGGGCGCCACCCCGCTGGGGGAGCAGGTGGCCACGCTGGCGCGCCGGGTCGGGCTGCGCGGCACCGGCCGGCCGGGGCCGGACCTGTTGACCAGCCGGGAGCGGGAGGTGCTGCGGCTGGTCGCCGAGGGGCACAGCAACAGCCGGATCGCCGAGCGGCTCTTCATCTCGCCGAAGACGGCCAGCGTGCACGTCTCCCGGATCATCGCGAAGCTGGACGTGACCAACCGGGTGGAGGCCGCGGCGCTGGCCCACCGGCTGGGTCTGCTCGACCCGCCGCCGCCCGCACCGACACAGCGCCGGGCCCGGTAGTCCTCCGCGCCGACCGGCGGCGCGGAGGACGATCCGTCAGCGGGTGGTGACGACCTCCTGGCGGGCGGCGAGCGCCTGCTGGTAGAGCCGCCCGGCCCGGTACGACGAGCGGACCAGCGGCCCGCTCATCACGCCGGCGAAGCCGATCTCCTCGGCCTCCTCGCGCAGCTCGACGAACTCCTCCGGCTTGACCCAACGGGTGACCGGGTGGTGCCGGGGGGAGGGGCGCAGGTACTGCGTGATGGTGATCAGCTCGCAGCCGGCCTCGTGCAGGTCGCGCAGCGCCTGGGAGATCTCGGCGCGCTCCTCGCCCATGCCGAGGATGAGGTTGCTCTTGGTGACCAGGCCGTCGGCCCGGGCCTGCCGGATCACGTCGAGCGAGCGCTCGTAGCGGAACGCCGGGCGGATCCGCTTGAAGATGCGCGGCACCGTCTCGACGTTGTGCGCGAGCACCTCCGGGCGCGAGCCGAAGACCTCGGCGAGCTGCTCGGGCACCGCGTTGAAGTCGGGGATCAGCAGCTCGACGCCGCAGCCGGACTGGAGGGCATGGATCTGTCGGACCGTCTCGGCGTAGAGCCAGGCGCCGCCGTCGGGCAGGTCGTCACGGGCCACGCCGGTGATGGTCGCGTAGCGCAGGCCCATCGCGGCGACGGACTCGGCGACCCGGCGCGGCTCGTCGGCGTCGAACTCGGCCGGCTTGCCGGTGTCGATCTGGCAGAAGTCACAGCGCCGGGTGCACTGGTCGCCGCCGATGAGGAAGGTGGCCTCCCGGTCCTCCCAACACTCGTAGATGTTGGGGCACCCGGCCTCCTGGCAGACCGTGTGCAGCCCTTCGCGCGAGACGAGCCCGCGCAGCTGGGTGTACTCCGGCCCCATCTTGGCCTTGACCTTGATCCACGGCGGTTTGCGCTCGATCGGCGTCTCGGCGTTGCGCGCTTCGATCCGCAGCAGGCGCCGCCCCTCCGGGGCGGCGGTCGCGGTGCGCGCTGGCTGCTCAGTCGTCGGCGCGTTTTGCTCGATCGTCACGAAATCGAGCCTACGCCGGTCGGCGGCGGTCGATGAACGTCGGGCGACGGCCGTCACCCCGGAAACGTTGTGACACCGGACACGAGCGGTCAAAAAACCCCGTCACATTCCGGCGATCGTGGTGCTAGCGTGCCGGGCAGAGCTGCGACGGAGCCGAGTAGCGGACCGACCCGCCAGCCCAGAGAGCCGCCGGTTGCTGCGAGGCGGTCTGGCGCCGGCCCGCGAAGACCCTCCCGAGCTGCGGGAGGAACGGCGTCCGCGCCCAGTAGAACCCGCCCGGCCGGCCCCGGTGAAAAGGCGACGAACGAGGCTCCCGCCGCGGCGGGGGCGAAGGTGTGGTGGCACCGCGAGGTTCCCGCTCGCCCACACCTCCCTGGGGATCGCGTTGCGATTGACCGAGGAGGTAACCGCCGTGCAACGCATCCTGTCCGCCCAACTTCCCACCCACGTCGGCGCCACCGTCCGGCTCGCCGGGTGGGTCCACCGCCGCCGGCTGCTCAAGTCGGTGGCCTTCCTGATCGTCCGGGACGCCGCCGGGCTCGCCCAGGTGGTGGTCGCCGCGCCCGCCGTGCGCGCGCAGGTCGAGGCGCTGCCCGAGGAGACCGTGGTCGAGGTGGTCGGCACGGTGGTCGCGAACCCGACCGCCCCCGCCGGGGTCGAGGTCGTCGAGCCCGAGGTACGACCACTCGGCCCGCCCGCCGTCCCGCCCCCGTTCGACCTCTACCGGCCGGTGCTGACCGCGAGCCTGCCCACCCAGCTCGACCACGCGCCGACCGCGCTGCGGCACCCCACCCGGTCCGCCGCGCTGCGGATCTCGGCCGCTGCCGTGTCCGGATTCCGGGCGACCCTCGACGCGCGGCGCTTCGTCGAGGTGCACACGCCGAAGGTGGTCGGCTCGTCCACCGAGAGCGGCGCGAACGTGTTCGCGCTGGACTGGTTCGGCCGGCCCGCCTACCTGGCCCAGTCGCCGCAGTTCTACAAGCAGCTCATGGTGGGCGTCTTCGAGCGGGTGTACGAGGTGGGGCCGGTGTTCCGCGCCGAGCCGCACGACACGGTCCGCCACCTGGCGCAGTACACCTCGCTCGACGTCGAGCTGGGATTCGTGACCGACCACCGGGACGTGATGGCGGTGCTGCGGGACACGGTGGCCGGGATGCTCGCGGCCGTGGCGGACCGGGCCGGCGCCGCGCTGGACACGCTCGGCGTGACGGTGCCGCCGGTGCCCGCCGAGATCCCGGCGGTGCACTTCACCGACGCGCTGACGATCGCCGGCGCCCCGGCCGACGAACCCGACCTGGCCCCCGCCCACGAGCGGGCGCTGGGGGAGTGGGCCCGCGCCGAGCACGGCAGCGACTTCCTGTTCGTCACCGGCTACCCGATGGCGAAGCGGCCCTTCTACACCCATCCGGACCCGGCCCGACCGGCGTACTCGAACGGTTTCGACCTGCTGTTCCGCGGCATGGAGCTGGTCACCGGCGGGCAGCGGCTGCACCGGCACGCCGACTACCTGGCCGCGTTGACGGCCCGGGGCGAGCCGGTGGAGCCCTACGCCGGCTACGTGGACGCGTTCCGGCACGGGATGCCGCCGCACGGCGGCTTCGCGATCGGGCTGGAACGGTTCGTCGCCCGGCTCACCGGCGCGGCGAACGTCCGCGAGGTGACGGCCTTCCCGCGCGACCTGCACCGCCTCACACCCTGACCCCGCGCCGACGGACGGTCCTGATCCGGACCGTTCGCCGGCGCGCCGCCCGGGAAGCGGCAGGGCACAGGAACGGGGTGAGCGCAAACGTCATCGCGCGCAGCGGCGTGGCCTGCGCCCAGGGCCACGGGCGCCGGGGGTGTGGGTTCGGTCGCCTGGCCGATCACGACCTTGCACGCCCCGCGCGATATACCGCCTGGTCATACTTATGACTCAGCGGTATATCGCACCCGGGGGCATTGTCGTGCCGACGGCGACACGCCCGGCGCGGGATGCTCGCGCGACGGGATGACGGGCATCGACCGACGGCGGCCGGGAGCCGTACCCGGTCAGACCCGGGTGAGGGTGGGCAGGTGCCGCTCGACCACCGGGAGCACGTCGGCCACGGTGACCGCCCGGCCCAGTTCGGCGGTGAGCGAGGTGACCCCGGCGTCGCGGATGCCGCACGGCACGATCCGGTCGAAGAAGCCCAGGTCGCAGTCGCAGTTGACGGAGAAGCCGTGCAGCGTGACGCCGCGGGCCACCCGGATGCCGATGGCCGCCACCTTGCGGGCCGGGCCCCGGTCGTCCTCCGGCACCCACACGCCGCTGCGCCCCTCGACCCGGCCGGCGGTCAGCCCGAACTCGGCGCAGACGTCGATCAGCAGCTGCTCGGTGCGTCGCACGTAGGCCACCACGTCGACCGGGTCGGGCAGCCGGACGATCGGGTAGCCGACGAGCTGCCCCGGACCGTGCCAGGTGATCTTGCCGCCGCGGTCCACGTCCACCACCGGGGTGCCGTCCACCGGCCGGTCCCACGGCTCGGTCCGCTTGCCGGCGGTGTAGACGCTGGGGTGCTCCAGCAGCAGCACGGTGTCGCCCTGCTCGCCCGCCACCACGGCCTCGTGCAGCCGGCGCTGCTCGTCCCAGGCGGCCTGGTAGTCGAGCAGGCCGGCGCGGACGGCGGTCAGCCCGGAAGTCGTCACGCTCACCCGTCCAGCCTAGTCCCGCCGGCCGGGACCCCGACCCGTGACGCTCGTCGCGTCACGCCGCCGGCACCCGCCACACCCAGACGTCCTCGACCCGCTCGGGCGGGCCCAGCAGGGCGGTGGCGGTGCGGCGCAGCGCCTCCTCGTCGACGTCGTACTTGGCGCCGTGCACCCGGTCGGCCAGCACGACCGCCCGCACGTCCCAGTAGCGCAGGTCGGCCCGCGACTGCTGGATGCTGCCCTCGGTGACGATCGGCACCAGGCCGGTCCGGCCCGCCTGGTCCATCAGCGTGTCGAAGGTGCGCGGCACCGGGCCGATCCGGCCCCGGCCGTCCGGCCCGCCCGGGCCGAGGAAGAAGCCCGCCGGGATACGGAACTCGCCCTGCCGGTGGGCCAGGGCGTACGCCTGCCAGCGCTGGCCGTCGGGGTAGACGTCGACGGTCAGCGGCAGCGGGGTGAGCACCCCGTCGGGCGGGACGTAGCGCGTCCAGGCGCCGGTGGTGATGAACGCCGGGACCGGTTCGCGCACGCTGGTGAGCAGCGGGGTGGGCAGCAACGGCAGCAGCGCGACGGCGAACCCGACCGTCCAGGCCGCGCCACCGAGCCGGCGCCGGGGCGGCCGGGCCCGCAGGCTGTCGACCGCGTACGCCAGCAGCAGGCCGATCACCGGCGCGACGACCAGCGCCAGCCGCGACGGCAGCGCCGCGTTGACCACCGGCAGGTTGTCCAGCACCCCGAACGGCAGCAGCTGGTCGGTGCGCCGGCCGTTCCACTTGGCCGTCGGCCCCCAGGAGAGCACGGCGAAGACCACCGCGGTGACGCCGAGCGCGGCCAGCGTGGCCCGGAACGCCCGGTCGGCGCGCCGCCAGAGCAGGGCGAAGCAGGCGACCGCGAGCAGCAGCAGCGCGACGCCGAAGAAGGAGTTCTCCTCGGTCGGGTTGGGCGCCAGCGAGGTGCCCCACCCGGCCCAGCCGGCCAGCGAGCGGCGCGGGTACGCCCCGTAGGCGGCGATGTCCTCGGAGTGGACCAGCGGGTCGAAGCCGGTGCCGTGGAACCGTTGCGGCCCGGCGAAGTGCAGCCAGAGCGGGTACGCCAGCAGCGCCCCGGCCACCAGCGCGGTCACACCGAGCCCGGCCGCCATCCGCGGCAGCGCGGCGCGCGCCTCGGCCCGGCGCGCCGGGGCCAGCGCCCAGGCCAGCAGGAACACGCCGAGCGCCAGGGCGGTGAAGAACAGCCCCTCGGCGGCGATCGAGAAGGCGACCGCCACCAGCAGCCCCAGCACGATCCCCCCGGTGACCGCGCGCCCCGGCCGCCGCAGCCGGAACACGCCCCAGACCAGCAGCGGCACCAGCCAGCCCGCGGTCCAGTTCAGGTGCGCGTTGGCGTGCGACACCATCGCCGGGCAGTAGGCGATGAACAGCGCGCCCACCCCGGCGGCCAGCCGGCTGGCCACGAGGTGCCGGCTGAGCAGCCAGTACCAGGCCACCGCCGTGGCGGCCAGGTTGAGCGTGAGGATCACCAGGAACGTCGCAGGCGGCCCGACCAGGTACGTCAGCGGCGCGAAGACCGCCGCGTACACGGTGATCGAGGTGTTGACCGCGAGGTTCACGCCGTCCGGGACGTTGATCAGGTGGGTGAAGAGCGGGTTCTCGCCGTGGGTCAACGCGTGCCCGCCGAACGCCAGCAGCCACTCGAACAGCGCCTGGTCGCTGGAGTTGACGGTGATCGTGCGGCTGTTCGGGTCCCGCCACATGCCGCTGGTGACCCAGAGCGCCAGGGCCACCGCGGCCAGCGTCACCAGCAGGTCGGCGCGCCGGTCGCGAGCGGCGGTGGCCGGCGACGGGCCGGTGACCGGGGACGGGGAGAACGGCACGCAGCGGACGTTACCAATCGGACCTGGGCACACCGCCCGGACGGTGAATGTGTGACCGGCAACCATTCCTGTCGATGAAACACGGACGTAACGTCGCGGCAACTCGGAGAGTGACTCAGTTCACATTCCATGATCGGGAGGTCCCCGTGTCCCGCTCCTCATCCCTCATCACCCGCCTCGCCGGGGCGGCGGCCGGGGTCGTGCTGGCCGCGGCCGCCGTCCTGGTCTCCGCCCTGCCCGCGCAGGCCGCCTCGCTGACCCAGGTCAGCGGGTTCGGCTCCAACCCCGGCAACCTGGCCATGTACGCCTACCGGCCGGACGGCCTGCCGGCCAACGCGCCGGCCGTGGTGCTGCTGCACGGCTGCACCCAGAACGCCTCGACGTACTTCACCAACTCCGGCTGGCAGAAGTACGCCGACCAGTGGAAGTTCGCGCTGATCGTGCCGCAGCAGCCGTCCGGCAACAACGCCAACTCCTGCTTCAACTGGTTCGAGACCGGCGACACCGCCCGAGGCCAGGGTGAGGCGCTGTCGATCAAGCAGATGGTCGACTACGCGAAGACGAACTACGGCACCGACGCCGGCCGGGTCTTCGTCAGCGGCCTGTCCGCCGGCGGCGCGATGAGTTCCGTCATGCTCGCCACCTACCCCGACGTGTTCGCCGCCGGCTCGGTGATCGCCGGCATCCCGTACCGCTGTGCCACCAGCACGACCAGCGCCTTCAGCTGCATGAACCCGGGCGTGGACAAGACCCCGGCGCAGTGGGGCGACCTGGTCCGCAACGCGTACTCCGGCTACTCTGGCAAGCGGCCCCGGGTGGCGGTCTGGCACGGCACCAGCGACTACACGGTCAACGTGGCGAACGCGACCGAGTCGCGGGACCAGTGGACCAACGTGCTGGGCGTGTCGCAGACCCCGACCAGCACCTCGTCGCTGCCGGGCGGCACCAGCCTGGAGGTCTACGGCAACGACCAGGTGCGCGTCTACCGCGTCTCCGGCATGGGCCACGGCACCCCGGTCGACCCGGGCTCGGCCGCCGACCAGTGCGGCACCGCCGGGGCGTACTTCCTGGACACCATCTGCTCGACCTACCGGGACGCGCTCTTCTTCGGCCTGGGCGGCGGCACCACGCCGAGCCCGACCCCGACGGCGACCGCCTCGCCCACCCCGACCTCGTCGCCCTCGCCGACGCCCACCACGTCGCCGGTCTGCGTCACCGCCAGCAACTACGCGCACGTCGTGGCCGGCCGGGCCTACCAGTCCGGCGGGTACGCCTACGCGCTCGGCAGCGGCCAGCGGATGGGCCTCTACAACACCTTCTACACCACCGTGCTGAAGCAGACCGGCCCCAGCTACTGGGTCATCGGCTGCTGACCGCCCGCACCGCGCCGCCCTCGCCGGGTCACTCGGTGAGGGCGGCGTGCAGCGCGCCCGCCAGCTCCGGGTGGGTCCAGGTGAAACCGGCCCTGCCGAGCACCCCCGGCAGCACCCGGGTGCTGGTGAGCGCCTCGTGCGCGAAGCCGCCCAGCGCCACCTTCAGCGCCAGCGCCGGGATCGGCATGATCGCCGGTCGGTGCAGCTGACGGGCCAGCTCCCGGGTGAATTCGGCGTTGGTGACCGGCGCCGGGCCGACCACGTTGACCGGGCCGGCCACGTCGTCGCGGGCCAGCAGGAACACCGCGGCGTCCAGCCAGTCACGCATCGAGATCCATGGCAGCCACTGCCGGCCGTTGCCCAGCTTGCCGCCGACACCCAGCCGGAACGGCAGCAGCTGCGGCTTGAGCAGACCGCCGTCGCGGTGCAGCGGCAGCCCGGTACGCAGCCGCACCACCCGTACCCCGGCGTCCTCGGCCGGTCGGGTCGCGGCCTCCCAGACCCGGCAGACGTCGGCCAGGAACCCCTCGCCGGCCGGCGCGTCCTCCTCGACGGTCCGGTCGCCGGTGTTGCCGTACCAGCCGACGGCGGAGGAGTTCAGCAGCGCCGCCGGCCGGTCCGTCGCGGGCAGCCCGGCGATCGTGATGGCCAGCGTGGTGGTGCTGTCCACCCGGCTGGTCCGGATCAGCTTCTTGTAGTCGTCGTTCCAGCGCTTGTCGCCCACCCCGGCGCCGGCCAGGTTGACCACCGCGTCGGCGTCGGCGACCAGCTGCGGGTCGAGCTGCGCGGCGGACGGATTCCACTGCCGCTCGTCGGGGGTGCGCGGCGCGCGGCGGACCAGGCGGGTGACCTGGTGGCCGTCCGCGGCGAGCCGGTCGACCAGTCGGGTGCCGAGGAAGCCGGAGACGCCGGCCATGAGGATCCGCATGCTCATATCTTCGAGTACGGAGCGCGATCCGGATGCGTTGAGCGAAATCACTCACTCGTCACGCCCCCGTGTTGCGGAGTCGTCTCACTCGCCCGTGCGGCCGTCGACGGCCTCGCGCAGGATGTCGGCCTGACCGAGGTGCCGGGCGTACTCGTCGATCATGTGCAGGAGCACCCAGCGCAGCGATCGTTCGGCCCCGGTCCCCGGCGTGCGCCCGACCGCGTCGAGGGGGAGGGCGGCGGCGATCCGGCGGGAGGTCGCCACCTGTTCCCGCCAGATCGCGAAGCTGCCCGGGCCGGTGGCGTCGGCGACGTCGTGGAACGGCGCGTCGAAGTCGTCGGTCAGGTCGAACAGGTCGCCGGGCCAGGGCGCGTCCGCGACCACGCCCTGGAAGTACCAGCGTTCGACGGTCGCGAGGTGCCGGACCAGGCCGAGCAGGGACAGGCGGGTGGACGGCACCGGACGTGACCGCAACTGCTCGTCGGACAGGTCGGCGCACTTGCGGACCAGGGCGTCGCGCTGGAAGTCGAGGAACGTGTCGAGCAGCGTGCGCTCGTCCGCGCTCGGCGGCAGCGCGAAGCGGCGGTCGGACCCGGCGTCTCCGGGCGTCACGGCGCTCACGCCGCCGCCGTAGCCGTGCGCAGGTCGGCCAGGAGGCGCTCCACCTCGGCGTACGCCGTCTCCGGCAGCGGCCCGCACGCCAGCGCGCCGATGTTCTCCTCGGCCTGGCCCACCGTCCGGCAGCCGGGGATGGGCAGCGTGCGCGCGCTGCGGGCGAGCAGCCAGCCCAGCGCGCCCTGGGCCAGCGTGCGGCCGTCGGCGGTGAGCGCCTCGCGGACCCGGGCCACCCGCTCGGCCCACTCGGCGCGTGGCACCCCCTCGCTGAACCAGTCCAGCCACTCGGGAGCCGACCCGCGCACGTCGTCGCCGCCCCGGGCGGCCGGGGCGCCCTGGTACTTCGCGGTGAGCAGGCCCATCGCCAGCGGGCCCCGGTTGAGGCTGGCCAGGTCGAACTCCTCGCAGACCGCGAGCATCGCGGCGTTGTCCCGCAGCACCGACTGGTCGTGCTGGATCGCCGCGCAGCGCGGCCCGGCCGCCGCGAACGCCCGCGCCGACGCCGGGTCGTCGGTGCTCCAGCCGTACGCCCGGATCTTCCCCTCGTCGACCAGCGCCTCCAGGGTGTCGACCAGGTCCAGCGCGCGTGGCACCGGCAGGCCGTTGAGGTGGAGCTGGTAGAGGTCCACGTGGTCGGTGCCGAGGCGGCGCAGCGACCCCTCCAGGCTGCGTCGCGCGTTCGCGGGGCCGGCGTCCTCGCCGGTGGCCTGCCGGGTCGCCTCGTCGGTGAGGTAGCCGAACTTGGTGGCGATCACCGCCTGGTCCCGGCGACCGGCGAGCGCCCGGCCGAGCACCCGTTCGCTGTGCCCGGCCCCGTAGTTGCAGGAGGTGTCGAAGAGGGTCGCGCCGAGGTCCAGGGCCCGGTGGACGGTGCGGACCGACTCGTCGTCGTCCACCTCGCCCCAGCCCAGCGGCTGGGCGCCGGCCCAGAGCGGGCCGCCGATCGCCCAGCAGCCCATGCCGATGGCGCTGACCTCGATGCCGCTGCGCCCGAGTCGTCGTGTCGTCGTCATGGCCTCAGTGTCCTATCTCGAGCGCGCTCGAAGTCGACCCGTTTCCGGCCAGCCGGTGCAGGAGCGGCGCGAGCGCGGCGACGGCGTCGGCGCGTACCACGAAACGGGTGACGCCCCAGCGGCGCTCGTGCGCGGCGACGGCCGTGGCGATCTCGTCGGCGGTGCCGGCCAGCACGAACGGGGTGGCCAGCACCTCCGCCGGGGTGAGGCCGGTCTCGGCGGCCGTCTGCGCGGCGACCGACTCGGCGTCGTCGGTCACGGCGAACCGCTGGACCAGCGCCTCCAGGACCGGCGGCGCGTCCCGGCCGGCGGCGCCGGCCGCCACGTGGGCGAGCTGCGCCTCGATCTGGTCGGCCCGCCAACGGGCCTCGTGCTGGTGGCCGTCGGCGAGGGTGCGGCCGAAGCCGGTCAGGCCGACCACGTCGGCGTGCGCGCCGGCCCAGCGCAGCAACGTCGAGTTGGCCGTGCCCACGGTGAGCGGGATCCGGTCCTGGACCGGCCGGGGCGCGTCCAGGCGGGCGGCGTGCGCGGTCAGGTCCGGCGTGTCGACGGTGACCTCGTCGCCGGCCAGCAACGCCCGCACCGCCTCGGCCACCGCGACGCAGCGGCGGACCCGACCGGCGACGTCGGGGCGTTCGCGCCCGACCGCCCGCCACTCGGCCGGGGTGTGGCCGGCGCCGAGGCCGAGCCCGGCCCGCCCGCCGGAGACCACGTCCAGGGTGGCCACGTCGGCGGCGAGCAGGACCGGCTCCCGGACACCGGCGTTGGAGACGTACGAGCGCAGGCGCAGCGTGCCGGTCACCGTCGCCGCGGCGGCGAGCGCCACGAACGGGGACGGGCCGGAGCCGGGATGGTCGGCCGCGGAGAGCGCGTCGAACCCGGCGGCCTCGACGGTGCGGGCCAGCTCCACCCAGCTCGCCGCGTCGGTGGGCCGGGCCTGTACGGAGAAGGTCGCCATCGGCCCAGTCTCCGGTCGTGCCGCTCTCCCCGCCCACCCCTTCTGCCGAGGGCCGAAGGGGTGGGTGCCGCCCCGCCTCGACGCCTCAGACCGCGTCGAGGCGGGCCAGGTCGTCGGGGGAGAGGCGCAGGGCGCCGGCGGCGATGTTCTGCTCCAGGTGAGCCGGGTTGCCGGTGCCGGGGATCGCGAGCACGTTCGGGCCGCGACCCAACGTCCAGGCCAGCCGGATCTGGGCCGGGCCGACCCCGTGCTCGCGGGCCACGGCGACGACCTCCGGGTGCTCCTCGCCGGTGGCGCCGGCCTCCCGCCCGCTGGTGACGATGGAGAAGAACGGCACGAACGCGGTGCCGTGCGCGGCGCAGTCCCGGATCAGCTCGTCGTGGCTGCGGCGGTAGCCGAGGCCGTACGAGTTCTGCACGCAGACCACCGGCGCGACGGTCCGCGCCTCGGCGACCTGGTGCGGACGCACCGCCGAGACGCCGAGGTGCCGGATCAGCCCGGCGTCGACCAGTTCGGCGAGCGCGCCGTAGTGCTCGGCCAGCGGCTCCGGGCCGTGCACCCTCAGGTTGACCACGTCGAGGTGGTCCCGGCCGAGCTGGCGGAGGTTCTCCTCGACCTGGCCACGCAACTGGTCCGGCCGGGCCGCCGGCAGCCACCCGCCGGACGGGTCCCGGCCCGGTCCGACCTTGGTCACGATGACCAGGTCGTCCGGGTACGGCCACAGCGCCCGGTTGATCAGCTCGTTGGCGGAGCGCAGCGGGGAGAAGTAGAACGCGGCCGTGTCGATGTGGTTGACGCCCAGCTCGACCGCGCGGCGCAGCACGGCGACGGCCCGGTCCCGGTCGCTCGGGCTGCCGTCGGCGTTCGCGGTCAGCCGCATCGCGCCGAGGCCCATCCGGTTGACGGTCAGGTCGCCGAGCTGCCAGGTGCCGGCCGCGCCGGCGTGGACGGTGTCGGTGGTCATGCGGTCCCCGTTCTCTCCTGGCCCGGTGGTGGGCCGAGTGGTTCCACGGAGGCCACCGCCGATCGGTTCACCGCTTCGCGCTCACTCGCCCTCGTCGCGGTCGTCGGGCTGCTCGTGCCAGCGGGCCCGCCACGCCGCCTCGTGCGCCTCGTGGCTGGCCCGTTCCTCGAAGACCAGCTTCCGCAGCGCCCGCCGGCCCTCGTCGAAGACGACCACCTCGGCGGCCACCATACCGACCGTGATCGCGGTCAGCAGGCCCAGCGCGGCCAGGCCCGGCACCCGCTCGGCCAGTGGGATCGACGCGCCGAGCAGGAGGACGGCCGTGACCCGGGTCCAGCTCAGCGTGCGCAGCGTCCGCGCCTGGAACAGCATGTTGCCGCAGAGGAAGCAGGCCACGCCGCCGAACAGCAGCGGCACGCCCGGGCCGTGCGCCGGTTCGCTCGGCGGCACGTTCGGGTCGGCGATCCCGTGCACGATCATCTCCGCGCCGAGCGCGAACAGGATGATGCCCGCGATCATCGGCAGGAACAGGTACGCGTACGCGTCCCGGGCCATCGCCACCCGGGGGCCGTCCTCGGCGGCGTGCAGGGCGATCCGGGCGGCCGGCCCGACCATGTCGTAGTGCGCCCACCACAGCGCGGCGGTGAAGAAGATGCCGAGCACCGCCGCCGCGACGGCCGGCCAGGTGGGCGGCTGCCCGAGCAGGTTGCTGCCCACGCCGACCGAGATGACCGACTCGCCCAGCGCGATGATCAGGATGAGGTCGTACCGCTCGGTCCAGTGCTCGGCCGAGGCGACGCCCCAGCCCCAGGTGCCGGCGATGAGGCCGGTGCTGTACTGCAGCACCACGACGGTCGCCCACAGCCCGTCCCGCACCGCCGCCGCCGAGGTGAGACCGTCGATCTTCGGCGGCACCAGGGCGGCGACCAGCAGCAGCGCCGTGCTGCCGATCACCTCTGGGGCGAACCGGACCAGTTGCCGACGCTCGTTCGGGCTGTCCCGCACGACGTGCAGGTAGAGCAGCAGGTGCACCATCCGCAGCACGGTGTAGCTCAGCGCCGCGACGATCGGTCCGGCCGCGTTGCCGCGCGGGTCGCGGAACGCGTTCGGCAGCGACAGCGCGAACGTGAACAGCGCGGCCATGCCGACGGTCATGAGCACCGGGACGAAGCCCTCGCCGAGCCGTACCCGGGTGGCCACCACGCTGTGCACCACCCACGACCACCAGAGCACGGCGAGGACCAGCAGCGCGTGCAGCAGCGCGCCGCCGGTCACCTGGAGCGCGGTGGCCCGGGTGATGATGAAGAACGAGAAGACGAAGACCAGGTCGAAGAAGATCTCGAACCGGTCCACCCGGGCCCCCGGGGCCACCGGCACGGCCGGCCCGAGGCGCCACCGCCACCCGTACCCGCTCACCGGCCGAGTCTGTCAGCGCCCCGGCGGCGGCGTGCCGGAACGACGCGGACCGGGTCCCGGTCAGCCCTGCCGGTGACGCAGCCCGTCCATCAGCAGGTCGAGCAGGCGGCCGGCCTGGTCGCGTTGGTCGGGCTCACCGGCCACCAGGGAGACGCCGCTCAGGCTCGCGAGCACGTCGGCGGCGGCCACGTCGGCGCGTACGGTGCCCTCGGCCGCGCCGGCCGCCAGCAGGTCGCCCAGCGCGGCGAGCAGCCGGTCCCGGCTGTGCGCGTACGGGTTGGCGCCGGAGGCGATGGCGAGCCGCAGCGCGTCGGCCATGCCCCGCTTGGTGGCGAGGTAGTCCACGAACCGGTCCATCCACGCGCGCAGCGCCGCCTCGGCGGGCCGGTCCGCCAGCAGCTCCGGCCCGGCGTCGCAGAGCTTGGCCAGCTCACTGCGGTAGGCCGCCTCGATCAACGCCTCCCGGGTCGGGAAGTGGCGGTAGAGGGTGCCGATGCCGACCCCGGCCTCCTTGGCCACCCGATCCAGCGTTACCTCGGCGCCTGCCCGGGAAAACGCCTGGACTGCGGCGTCCAGCAGTCGCTGCCGGTTGCGCAGCGCGTCGGCGCGCAGCGGTCGGTCGGGCACGGCTCCTCCTCGGCTCGACCGGGGCGGACACCCGGCCGGACTGGCAACCGGAGGATCCTCCGGTTAGTCTCGGTGTTAACGGAGGGTCCTCCGCTTCTCATCGTAGCGGGCGGACGTCGATCCGCCCCGCCCTCGACAAGGATGGATCATGACCACCAGCACTCCCGTCACCACCCCGTTCTCCCGCGAGACCACCGCCCTGGAGGTGGTCCGCGACCTCGACCTGACCGGCCGGCGCGCCGTCGTCACCGGCGGCGCCTCCGGAATCGGCGTCGAGACCGCCCGCGCGCTCGCCTCCGCCGGGGCGGACGTCACCCTCGCGGTCCGCAACCCGGACGCCGGGCAGCGCGCCGCCGCCGACATCACCGGCACCACCGGCAACGACCGGATCCTGGTCGCCCCGCTCGATCTCGCCGACCTCGACTCGGTGGCGGCCTTCGTCCGCACCTGGGACGGCCCGCTGCACATGCTGGTCAACAACGCCGGCATCATGGCCTCGCCCGAGATGCGCACCGAGCAGGGCTGGGAGATGCAGTTCGCGACCAACCACCTCGGGCACTTCGCCCTGGCCACCGGGCTGCACCCCGCGCTCGCCGCGGCCGGGGGCGCGCGGGTCGTCTCGGTCAGCTCGGCGGCCCACCTGCGCTCGCCCGTGGTGTTCGACGACATCCACTTCCGGCAGCGGCCGTACGACCCGTGGGCGGCGTACGGGCAGTCCAAGACCGCGAACGTGCTCTTCGCGGTCGAGGCCAGCCGGCGCTGGGTCGACGACGGGATCGTCGTCGACGCGCTGATGCCGGGCGCGATCCGCACCAACCTCCAGCGCTACATCAGCGACGAGGAACTGGACCGGATGCGCGCGCAGAGCGGCGGGGGAGCGGCGTACTGGAAGACGCCCGAGCAGGGGGCGGCCACCTCGGTGCTGGTCGCGGCCTCGCCGCTGGTCGCCGGCGCCGGCGGCCGGTACTTCGAGGACTGCCAGGAGGCCGGCGTGAACCAGCCGGGCACCCGCACCGGCTACGCCCCGTACGCCCGGGACCCGGAGTCCGCCGAGCGGCTCTGGACGGTCTCCGAGGAGCACCTGCGCGGCTGACCCGCGAAACGCCGGAGGGGCGCGCGGCAGTCGCCGCGCGCCCCTCCGCTGTCGAACGTCAGAGACCCAGCTCGGCCTCGAAGTTGCCGGCCTCCAGCCGCTCCTTGACCGAGGTCAGGAAGCGGGCGGCGTCGGCGCCGTCGATCAGGCGGTGGTCGTACGACATGGCCAGGTAGACCATCGACCGCACCGCGATGACCTCGCCCAGCTCCGGGTCGTTGACCACGACCGGACGCTTCACCACGGCACCCGTGCCGAGCATCGCCGACTGCGGCGACGGCACGATCGGGGTGTCGAAGAGGGCGCCCCGGCTGCCGGTGTTGGTCAGCGTGAACGTCGCGCCGGCCATCTCGTCCGGAGTGATCTTGTTGGCCCGGGTGCGCTCGGCCAGGTCGGCGATCCGCTTGGCGATGCCGCCCATGTTGAGGTCACCGGCGTTGTGGATGACCGGCACGAGCAGGCCGCGCTCGGTGTCCACCGCGATGCCCAGGTGCTCGGCGGCCGGGTAGGTGATCGTGCCGCCCTCCAGGTCCATGCTGGCCTGGATGATCGGGTGGGTCTGCAGCGCCTCGATCGCGGCCAGGGCGAAGAACGGCAGGAAGGACAGCTTCACGCCGTGCTTGGCCTGGAACGAGTCCTTGGCCCGGGCCCGCAGCTTGGCGACCTTGGTGACGTCGACCTCGACGACCGTGGTCAGCTGCGCCGTCTCGTGCAGCGACTGCTGCATCCGCTTGGCGATGGTGGCCCGGATCCGCGGCAGCTTCTCCGTGGTGCCCCGCTTGGCGCTCGGCTCCGGCTTGGCGGCCGGCTGGGCCGGCGCCTTCGCGGCGGCGGGCTCGGCGGCGGCCGGCGCGGCCGTGGCGGCCTTCGCCTTCTCGGCCGCCTCCAGCACGTCCTGCTTGCGGATCCGGCCACCCACGCCGGTGCCGTTGACCGAGCCCAGGTCGACGCCGTGCTCGGCGGCGAGCTTGCGGACCAGCGGCGTCACGTAGCCGGCGGCCTCCTCGCCGCCGCCCTGGGCCGGGGCGGTCGGGCGCTGCGGGGTGGCGGTCGGCGCGGCCGGCTGGGCGGCCTGCTCGGCCTTGGCCGGCTGCGCGGCCGTCTCCGCCTCGGCGGACGGCTCGTTGTAGGACAGACCCGGGGTCGGCTCCTCGACCTTCGGCTCCGGCTTCGGCTCGGCCTTGGGCTCCGGCTTCGGCTCGGGCTTCGGCTCCGCCTTGGGCTCGGGCTTCGGCTCCGCCTTCGGCTGGGCCGGCGCGGCGCCGGCCGCCCCGACGATCGCCAGCACGGCGCCGACGTCGGCGGTCTCGTCCTCGGCGACCTTGATCTCCTGCAGCGTGCCGGCGACCGGCGACGGGATCTCGGTGTCGACCTTGTCGGTGGAGACCTCCAGCAGCGGCTCGTCCACCTCGACGGTCTCGCCGACCTGCTTGAGCCAGCGGGTGACCGTACCCTCGGTGACGCTCTCGCCCAGGGCCGGCATGGTCACCGGGGTGCCCTCGCCCGACGACGCGGCGGGCTCGGCCGGCTCCTCGACGGCCGGCTGCTCGGCCTCGGCGCCCGGCTCGGCGGCGGCCTGCTCGGCCTGCTGCTCCGGCTCCGGGCCGGTACCCTCGGCGGCGGCCGTCGGCTCGGTGGCCGGCTCGGCCTTCTCGGTGGGAGCCGCGCCCGCGTCCTCGCCCTCACCGGCGATGACGGCCAGCTCGCTGCCGACCTCGGCGGTCTCGTCCTCGCCGACCACGATCCGGCTCAGCACGCCCGCCGCGGGCGACGGGATCTCGGTGTCGACCTTGTCGGTCGACACCTCCAGCAGGGGCTCGTCGACCTCGACGGTGTCACCCTCCTGCTTGAGCCAGCGCGTGACGGTGCCCTCGGTGACGCTCTCGCCGAGCCGGGGCATGGTGACCGATACCGGCATGTTCTCCAGACTCCTTCATTCCCCTGGTGGGATCATCGCCCGTCGCCGGACGCCGCGGTTGTCGTGTCAGGCGTGCGCGTGCAGCGGCTTGCCGGCCAGGGCCAGGTGCGCCTCGCCCAGGGCCTCGTTCTGGGTCGGGTGGGCGTGCACGAGCTGCGCCACCTCGGCCGGGTAGGCCTCCCAGTTGTAGATGAGCTGGGCCTCGCCGATCAGCTCACCCACCCGGGCGCCGACCATGTGCACGCCGACCACCGGGCCGTCGTCCACCCGGACCAGCTTCACGTGGCCGGCGGTCTTGAGGATCTGGCTCTTGCCGTTGCCGCCCAGGTTGTAGTTGTAGGTCTTGACCTTGTCGGCGCCGTACTGCTCCTTGGCCTTCGCCTCGGTCAGCCCGACCGAGGCCAGCTCCGGGTCGCAGTAGGTGACGCGCGGGATGCCGGCCTCGTCGATCACGGCCGGGGTCTTCCCGGCGATCTCCTCGGCGACGAAGATGCCCTGCTGGAAGCCGCGGTGCGCGAGCTGGAGGCCGGGCACGATGTCGCCGACCGCGTAGACGTTCGGCACGCTGGTGCGCAGCCGCTCGTCGGTCAGCACGTAGCCGCGGTCCATCTTGACGCCCTGCTCCTCGTAGCCGAGGTCGGCGGTGTTCGGACCGCGGCCCACGGCGACCAGCAGCAGCTCGGCCTCGACCGTGTCGCCACCGGAGATCGTCAGCTTGACGCCGTTGTCGGTCTTCTCGACCTTCTCGAACGGCTTGCCGACCTTGAAGTTGATCTTCCGCTTGCGGAACGCCCGCTCCAGCGCCTTCGACGACTCCTCGTCCTCGGCGGCGACCAGGCGGGGCAGCGCCTCGACGATGGTCACGTCCACGCCGAAGGACTTCCATACGCTGGCGAACTCGACGCCGATCACGCCGCCGCCGAGCACGATCGCCGACGCCGGGACGCGGTCCAGGGTCAGCGCGTGGTCGCTGGTGATGATCCGCTCGCCGTCGACCTCCAGGCCGGGCAGGCTCTTCGCGTACGAGCCGGAGGCCAGCACGATGTTGCGGCCGGTGTAGCGCTTGCCGTCGACCTCGACGACGTTCTTGCCGACCAGCTTGCCGTGGCCCTCGACGATGGTGATCGCCTTGTTGCTCTTGAGCATGCCCTGAAGGCCCTTGTACAGCCGGGAGATCACGCCGTCCTTGTACGAGTTGACGGCCGCCATGTCGATGCCCACCAGCTCGGCCTTCACGCCGAACTGCTCGGACTCGCGGGTCTGGTCGGCGATCTCGGCGGCGTGCAGCAGCGCCTTGGTCGGGATGCACCCGTTGTGCAGGCAGGTCCCGCCGAGCTTGCCCTTCTCGATCAGCGCGACCGTCAGGCCGAGCTGGACGGCGCGCAGGGCGGTCGCGTAGCCGCCGCTACCACCTCCGAGGATGACGATGTCGAAGGTCGTGTCGTTCGGCTCGCTCACATCCAACTCCCAGGTCGCGTCACTGCATCGGGGGTTACGGCGGAGTAACAGGCACACCCCACCTCGGTCATCTTGTCACCACCACGGACCGAGCGCGTACCGAGGTGCCCAACGACACGTCGGCGACACGTACCCTTGGCATCGTCTTCGATGACGTCCGGGGGAGGAGTGGGTCCGGTGGCGCTGTTCCGACGACGCAAGCGGGTGGCCGCGGTGAGCCGCGACCGGGCCGCCGATCGCGCCGATCTGGACCACCTTGAGAACTTCGTCCGCACCCGCCGGGGCGTCGAGGCGTTCCTGGAACCGCGGACGACGGTCACCGAGACCACCGTGATGCTGATCGCCGACGACGGCGAGTGGACCCGTCGGCGGGTCGGCAGCCCGGACGAGGCCCGCCGGTGGGCCCACAAGATCGCGATCCCGATCTACGACGTGCGGCTGATGGGCTACCCGCAGCGGATGCGCGACTACAACGAGCGCCGCAAGCGCCGGCCCGAGCTGTTCTGAGCCGTCCGAGCTGTCGAGCGCACGTGTTAAGAAGGGCCCCTTCTACAACGCCAGGCGTTAAGAAGGGGCCCTTCCTTGCGCGTCAGCCGTTGGCGGCGACGTCGTCCACCAGGTGGAGCAGGGTGCGCACCGGCACGCCGGTGCCGCCCTTGGTCCAGTAGCCGGTCGCCTCGCCCGAGTGGTAGCCCGGCCCGGCGATGTCGATGTGCGCCCAGGCCACGTCGTCGGTGACGAACTCACGCAGGAACACGCCGCCCTGCAGCATGTGCCCGGCCCGGTCCATCCCGGCGTTGACCTGCGAGATGTCCGCGACGTCGGACTCCATGCCCTTGCGCACGTCGTCCGGCAGCGGCATCGGCCAGGCCGGCTCGCCGGTCGCGTCACCGGCCACCCGGACCCGCTCGCACAGCTCCGGGGTGCCCATCACGCCGGCGATCCGCTTGCCCAGCGCGATCACCTGGCCGCCGGTCAGCGTCGACGTCTCGAACAGGTAGTCGGCGCCGTCCTCGCAGGCCCGGGCGATCGCGTCGGCCAGCACCATCCGGCCCTCGGCGTCGGTGTTGAGCACCTCCACCTTCTTGCCGTTGTACATGCTGATCACGTCGCCCGGCCGGTAGCTGGTGCCCGACGGCATGTTCTCCGCCATCGGCAGGTAACCGGTGACCGTCACCGACGGCTTGAGCGCGGCGACCGCCAGCATGGCCGCGCCGACCGCCGCCGCGCCGGCCATGTCCGACTTCATCTCCCACATGCCCTGCGCCGGCTTGATCGAGATGCCGCCGGTGTCGAACGTGATGCCCTTGCCGACGAGCGCGACCCGCTTGCCGTTGCCGCCGCCCGCGGGGGTCCAGGTGAGCTTCACCAGCCGCGGCGGGGCCTCCGAGCCCTGGCCGACCGCGAGGATGCCGCCGTAGCCGCCGGCGGCCAGCGCCGCCTCGTCCAGCACCTCGACCTCCAGCCCCGCCTCGCGGGCGGCGGCGGAGACGACGTCGGCGAACGCCGGGGGCCGCAGCTCGTTCGGCGCGGTGTTCACCCAGTCCCGACTGGTCCGCACCGCGCCGGCCACCGCCTGCGCGCGGGTGACCTCGGCCTGGGCGGTCCCGTCGGCCGCGTCCGGCACCGCGACCAGCACCTCGGCCACCGGCTCCCGCCGGGTCGGCTGCGGCTTGGTCTTGTAGCCGGCGAACCGGTAGCCGCCGAGCAGCGCGCCCTCGGCGACCGCGCGCAGCGCGGCCGGCGCGTCGGCGTCGTCGGGCAGCGGCAGGGCGAGGGCGACGCGCGGGGCGCCGGCCAGCGCCCGCACCGCGGCACCGGCGGCGCGGCGCAGCGACTCGGGCCCGGGGGCGGCGCCGGAGGGCTCCGGGCCGAGCCCGACGGCGGCGACCACCGGTGCGGTCACCGTGCCCAGCGTGGCCAGCTTGATCACCTCGCCGGGGCCACCGGTCGCGCCGAGCAGGGCCAGCGTCTCGGTCAGCTTGCCGTCGAACGCGGCGGCGATGCTCTCCGCGCCGCTGGCCAGCAGCAGGGCGTGGGCGGGTGCGCCGCTGCCCGGCTCGGTGGTCTGGCTGTGCACGCCGATCACGATCGCGTCGACGGCGAGTTCGGCGGGGTCGGTGTCGACCAGGCTGAGGGTGGTGCGGGGCGATGTCACGAAAGCTACTCCGGGCGGGCCGGGCCGGCCGCGTCGTCGCGTACCGGCGGTGAAGGTCTCTCCGGCGGCAACCTACCCGTCGGAGGCGTGGCTGTCCCGCCGATGGACGCCGACGGGATCCCGCCGATGCTAACCAGCCCGGTCCGGGCCGGTAAGTTGCCACCCATGACCGAGGTGACCTCCGACGCCGCCGAGACCCGGCTGCGCCGCTCCCCGCTGCACGAGCGACACACCGCGCTCGGCGCGAAGTTCGCCCCCTTCGGGGGCTGGCAGATGCCGCTGGAGTACGCCGGCGGCGGCGTGCTCAAGGAGCACACCGCCGTGCGGACCGCTGTGGGCGTGTTCGACGTCTCGCACCTGGGCAAGGTCCGGGTCACCGGGCCGGGCGCCGCCGACTTCGTCAACGCCTGCCTGACCAACGACCTCGGCCGGATCGCGCCCGGAAAGGCGCAGTACACGCTCTGCTGCGACGACGCCACCGGCGGCGTGGTGGACGACATCATCGCCTACCTGCACGCCGACGACCACGTCTTCCTGGTGCCGAACGCGGCCAACACCGCCGAGGTGGCCCGCCGGTTGCGCGCCGCCGCGCCGGACGGCGTGACCGTCACCGACGAGCACGAGGCGTACGCGGTGCTCGCGGTCCAGGGTCCGCGGTCGGCGGAGCTGCTCGCCGGGCTCGGCCTGCCCACCGGGCACGAGTACATGAGCTTCTCCACCGCCACGCTGGCCGGCGTGGAGCTGACCGTCTGCCGCACCGGCTACACCGGCGAGCTGGGCTACGAGCTGGTCGTGCCCGCCGAGCACGCGGTCGCGGTCTGGGACGCGCTGCTCGCCGCCGCCGACGACGTGCGCGCCTGCGGCCTGGCCGCCCGGGACACGCTGCGCACCGAGATGGGCTACCCGCTGCACGGGCAGGACCTCTCCCTGGAGATCACCCCGGTGCAGGGCCGCTCCGGCTGGGCGGTGGGCTGGGACAAGCCGGCCTTCTGGGGCCGGGACGCGCTGCGCGCCGAGAAGGCCGCCGGTCCGGCCCGTACGCTGCGCGGCCTCACCGCCGTGGACCGGGCCATCCCGCGTCCCGGCATGGCCGTGTACGCCGGCGACACGCAGGTCGGCGTCGTCACCAGCGGCACGTTCAGCCCGACGCTCAAGCACGGCGTCGCGCTGGCGCTGGTCGCCACCGACCCGAAGCTGCCCGACGGCGAGGAGTTGGAGGTCGACATCCGCGGCCGGCGGGCCCGGATGCGCCTGACGAAGCCCCCGTTCGTCCAGCCCTCCGTCCGCTGAACCGCGCGGGTCAGTCCTCGGCGAGGCGCTCGCCGGCGTCGAGGACGGCCTGCGTCCAGCCGCCCTCCAGCACGCCGGTGCCGTCCAGCACGGCCCAGTCGACCACGTCCGACGCCTCCACCACCACCGGCGAGCCGATCCGCACGCCGGGGTCGGTGTTGGCGTCGCTGGCGCTGGCGCCGACGATCCGCTCCGGGACCTCCCAGGAGGTCACCCCGGCCCAGACGTACTCGGGGCCCTCGTCACCGGGCAGGCCGTACTTGACCACGAGCTGGCTCTCGTCGGGCAGCCGGCCGGCCAGGAACCGGGCCCGGATGTCGCCGAGCGAGGCGCGGGCGGTGGCCACCGCCCGGCTCATCGCGTCGCCGGTGCGGGTGTAACGGACGTCCGGCTGGATGCCGTTGAACAGCGTCGCGCAGGCGGCGGCGAAGTAGCGCCCGGGCGGGCCCGGGTGCCCGGGCGGCGGGTTGAGGCTCAGGAACGAGTCGGCGTCCGGGTCGGTGGCCGGGTCCAGCTCCAACCGCAGCAGCACCGGCGCCGTCGCGCCGTGCTGCTCCGGATTGCCGTACGCGACCGCGATGTCGTGCCCGGTCACCGTGGCCAGCACCGGCAGCTGCACGAACGCCGGCACCTCCTCGCCGGCCAGCCCGTCGGTCCAGTCCCGCAGCAGCCGCCGGGCCGCCCCGGTCATCACCGCGCCCCAGGCCCGGGTGAGGTGGTCCGGCACGCCCTGGGCCTGCAACTCCAGCAGCCCGAACCGGCGCAGCCCCTTGGTGGTGAACCAGAGCCCGTCGGCGTCCGAGGAGTAGGGCACCAGCACCCAGTCGACCAGCCGGATCCGGCCGTGCTCGTCGGGCAGCGAGCGCAGCGCGGCCGCCGGGTCGAGGAACTGGAGCCCGAAGACGTCCACCACGTCCCCGCCGACCGTTTCGGCGACCGCCGCGGCCACCGCCCGGGCCGCCCACTCGTGCGCCGGCGGCCAGCCCGGCCGGTACTCGGCCTGCACCACCACCAGGTGGGTGGCGGCGGCCAGCCGGGCCAGCTGCTCGTCGGTGGCGCCGAACGCGCTGAGCAGATCCGGCGGCAGCTCCGGGAACTCGTCGACGGTGCGCGTGTCCACGCTCATCAGGGGGCTGTCCAGCATCTGCTTCGCCAGCCCGTGCACCGGCTCGGCGAGCCGGCCGGCCAGACCCTCCACCGCGGTCTTCGGGCTGACCCGGGGCAGCCCGGCGATCGGCACCAGATAGGTCGCGTCGAGCGACTCGGGCACCGGTACGGGCAGGAAGTCGTCCGTGATGAGCATGTCGTCCCCCTCGACCGCGCCGGTGCACCAACCCGAACGCTACCCGTCCGACCGGGTGGCGATCAGCCGGTCAGGACCAGTCCCAGGTAGGACAGCGTGGTGACGATCTCCACGAGGGCGCCGAGGACGTCGCCGGTGATCCCGCCGAAGCGGCGTACCAGGTGTCGCAGGAGCCCGGCCGCGACGGCGAGCGCGCCGAGCACGGCGAGCGGCCCCTGCCACGGGCGGCCCGGCACGGCGGGCGCGGCCAGCAGCGCGACGGCGAGCGCGCCGACGGTCGGCGCCACCCACCCCACGGTGCCGGCCACCAGCGCGCCCAGGCCCTCCGGTCGGGCCGCCGGCACCCCGCGGCGACAGGCCAGCGTCACCCCCAGCCGCCCGGCCGCGGTGCCCGCGACCACCGCGGCGAGCGCCGCGACCGCGTCCCGCCCGACCAGCTCCGCGAGCACCGCGGTCTGGAGCAGGAGGACGAGCACCAGCGCGACCACCCCGAACGGGCCGACGTCCGGCTGTTTCATGATCTTCAGGGCGGCCTCGCCGCGGCGGTAGGAGCCGAGCGCGTCCACGGTGTCGGCCAGCCCGTCCAGGTGCAGGCCCCGGGTGAGCAGCGCGCCCAGCCCGACGGTGAGCCCGGCGGCGACCAGCGGCGGGGTGACGGCGCCGGCGAGCAGCAGCACCCCGCCGAGCAGCGCGCCGAGCAGCGCGCCGACCGCCGGGGCCAGGGCCATCGCGGTGCCGGCGGTGGCCCGGTCGACCCGGCCGGCGCGCAGCGGCGCGGTGGTGAACGTGGTCAGCGCCAGCCGGACGCCGTCGGCGAGCCGGGCCTCAGTCGGCACGTCGGCCGGGGAAGACCGGCTCGTCCGCGCCGGTCGTGGCCGGTCCCGGCCCGGCCGGCTCCGGTTCGGCGAAGTCCGGCTCGTCCGCGCCGGTCGTGGCCGGTCCCGGCCCGGCCGGCTCGGGCTCCGCGAAGCTCTCGTCCTCCGCGCCGCCGCCGAGCGACGGATGCACGGGCAGGGTGGCGGCCAGCGTCAGCGCCGAGCGCAGCAGCGGCAGGGCGGCCAGCGCGGTCGCCCCCTCGCCCAGGTCGAGCCGCAGGTCCAGCAGCGGCGTCAGGCCGAGGACGTCGGCGGCGAGCCGCACCCCGGGACGGCCACCGTGGTCGGGCAGCAGGCACCAGTGCCGGGCCTGCCCGGCCAGGTCGCGGCTGACCATCCCGGCGGCGGTGCCGACCGGGCCGTCCAGCAGCACCGGGACCCGTCGGGCGGTGGCGCCGAGCAGCACGCCGGTGGCCATCGCGATGTCGCCGCCGCCCAGCTCGGACAGGATGTCGTGGGCCTCGCGGGGCGAGCGCCGGGTGCGGTGCAGCGCGTCCCGGACGGCCGCGCAGCGGACCATCCAGGCCGCGTCGTCGATCTCGCCCTGCTCGTTCACCACCCGGCCGAGCACGGCCGGCGGTTCCGCGCCGGCCGTGGCCGCCAGCACCGCGGCGGCCGTCGCCTCGGCGCCGGCCCCGCACGCCGCCAGCACCAGCAGTTGTACGCCGGCGTCGGCGGCCTGCTCGGCCAGGCGCCAGCCGTAGCGCAGCGCCGCCTCCACCTGGTCGGCGGGGAGCGCCGGACCGTCCTCGAACGGCGCCGAGGTGGGTGCCTCGACGACCTGGAGGCTGGCGCCGTTCTCGGCGGCCAGCCGGGCCAGCGCGCCCCGCCCGGCGCGGGCCTGCCGGGCGCGGCGGGCCGACTCGCCGGGCGCCGCCCCGGCCGACGCGCCGCCGTCGTGGTCGCCGTGCAGCAGCAGCACCCGGACGGCGTCCCACGGGCGCGGGGTGGCGGTGCCCTGGGTGGCGGCGGCGAAGCCGACCACCTGCTCCAGCACGCCGAGCCCGGCGCCGGGGACGTCGAGCGTGGCGAGCCGGTCGACCGCCTGCGGGCCGGTGTAGTCGTCCGGCATCGGCAGTTCCATGCCGGGCTGGATGACCAGCCCGGTGGCGATCATCGGCAACGCCATGGTGGGGGCCGCCCAGTCGCCCGCGCCGGACGTCCCGCCCTGCCCCGGGGTGGGCACCGGCGCGGCGGTCGGGGTGAGCACCTCGGGCAGCGCCACGTCCGGCACGGCCCGACCGCCCGGGTCCGGCGTGGAGGCGGTGGACGGCGCCCAGGGCCGGTCGGCCGGGCGGGACTCGGCCGTTCCCGGGCCGGTCGCCGGTTCCGCCGGCGTGGCTCCGAGGCTTCCCGGGGCCGCCGGCCGCGCCGCCGGGGTGGACCCGGGCGTCGCCGGGGTGGTGGCGGCCGGGGTGGGCGGCTTGAGCCAGGCGGTCTGGCCGGCCACCACGAGCGCGACCGCGTCGCAGGCGTCGGCGACCGCCCGGTTGGTCGCGCCCAGCGCGTCGGTGAACGCCCGGCCCAGCGGCGTGGTGGGCACCAGCGACAGGCCGACCTCCGGGCTGACCAGCACCAGCCGCGCCTGGCTCGCGCGGACCGCGGCGGCCAGCTCGGCGACGGTGGCGGTGTCGTCGGCCGGCTGGTGGGCCGGGTCGAGCAGCACGGTGACCCAGCCGCCGAGGTCGTCCACGAGCACTGTGTCGTGCCGGCCGGCGGCGGTGATCAGCTCGGCCAGCCGGCCCGGATCCGCCGCGGTCTCCTCGGTGGTCCAACTCCCCGGCCGGCGGGCGCGGTGCGCCGCGAGGCGGCCCGCCCACTCGGTGTCCTCCGGGTCCCCGGCGGGGGCGGTGGCCACGTACCGGACCGTGGGCGCGTCGGCGACCAGTGACTCGGCGAACTCGGACTTGCCGGAGCGGATACCGCCGAGCACGAGGAGGGTGTGCCACCCGTCAACGGACATGCCCGTACCTTAGTTCTCCCGCCCGCGCCCCGCCCCTCCCCGCCCCCTCCCCGCGTCGATCTTGCGGTTGCGGCCCTCGGGATGCCGGAAATGGTGGTTCTGTCGGGGCGACAACTGCACGATCGCGGGCGCGGGGTCAGTCGCAGTGTTCGAAGGGGCTCGCGTAGGTGGCTCCGGGGGTGGAGCCGCCCCACTTCACGCAGACGCCGGCGGCGGTGGCCCGGACCGGGCCGGCGTAGTACTGGTAGCCGCCGCTCTGGGTCTGTCGGGCCCTGCCCTGGACCTCCAGGTACGTGGTCACCGTGGTCACCCGGCCGACGTCGGCGTCCTTGAGCGTCACCACGCAGTTGGCGCCGGACGCGGCGCTGTAGAGCAGGTAGACCCGTCCCTGCCGGACGCCGCCGGCGGTCAACGTGGCCGAGTCGATCACCTGGTAGCCGCTGCCGCACACCTGCGTCGCGGTGTACGGGTTCGCCTTCGGCGCCGCCGTCGGGCCGCTCGTCGGGGCGGGGGCGCCGGTGCTCGGCGCCGGTTCGCTCGGTGGCGCGGCGGTGCGGCTCGGCGTGGCCGACGGGGACCGGCCGGGCCGCCCCGCACGGCTCGGGCTCGGCGTCACCGGGCCGGCGTCGGCCGTCGTCGGCGGCACCGGATCGGCGACCGCCGACTCCCCGGCCACCGCGGTCGGGCCGGGCCCCGGGCCCGGCTCGTCGGGGGAGCGCAGCGCCGTCACGGCCACCGCGACCAGCACCGCGACCAGGGCCACACCGGCCGCGCCGGCCAGCGCCACCGTCCGCCGCCCGCGTCGCGCCGGCTCCTCGCGCGTCGCCGGCCCCTGATCCGACCCCGCCCACGAGGGGCCACCCGGGCCGGACCTCGGGTGCGGGTCGCCCGCTCCTTGCGACGGGAACGCGACGCCCGTACCCCGGCTCGGGAGGCCGGCCGGCGCGGACGCCGGGCTCGGGGGGCCGGCCGGCGCGGACGCCGGGCTCGGAGGGCCGGCCGGCGCGGACGCCGGGCCCGGTTCGGCGGGGCCGCTCACCGCCCACGGCGGGCGCGGCGGGACCGGCACGACGGCCAGCGTGGCGTCCCGGGCGTCCCGCGCGCCCTCGGCCAGGGCCAGCCCGGTCGGGAAGCGGTCGCGTGGGCTCTTCGCCAGCGCGCGTCGGACCACCTCGACCACCGCCGGGGGCGTGGTCGGCGGCAGCGGCGGCGGCTCGTCCTGCACGTGCCGCATCGCCACCTGCAGCGGGTTGTCGCCGTCGAAGGGCGGGCGGCCGGCCAGGCAGAAGTACGCCACCGCGCCGAGCGCGTACACGTCGGTGACCGGCGAGACGGGCTGGCCGGCGGCCTGCTCCGGGGACATGTACGAGGCGGTGCCGAGCACCATGTGGGCGGCGGTGATGCCGGCCATGGTGCTGGCCCGGGCGATGCCGAAGTCGACGAGCACCACCGTGCCGTCCCGCTTCACCAGCAGGTTCCCCGGCTTCACGTCTCGGTGCACGATGCCGGCGAGGTGGGCGGCGTGCAGTGCCTGGGCGGCCTGCCCCACCACCGACATGGTGGACGCCGGGTCGAGCCGCCCGGCCTGCCGCACCCAGCTCGACAGCGGCTGGCCGTCGACGTACTCCATCACCAGGTAGCTGACCTGGCTGCCGTCGGCGAGCACGGCCGAGCCGAAGTCGTGCACCTGCACGATGCCGGGGTGGCGCAGCGCGGCCAGCATCCGGGCCTCGGCGTGGAACCGGGTGGTGAACTCCGGGTCCGCGACCAGCGACGGCAGCAGCACCTTCACCGCGACGGCCCGGTCCAGGAGCGTGTCGGTGCACCTCCACACGGCGCCCATGCCACCGGTGGCGACGCGTTCGTCCAGCCGGTACCGCTCGCTGAGCACCACTCCCGAAGTCAGCACCGCGACACCGTACCGGCCGGCGGCCGGCATGATCCATGTGGCGGCGGGCCGTCGCGCGGCGGGCCGACTAGGCTTGCGGGGGTTTGGCGTCCCACGGGGCGACGGCGGCGAGGGGAGACGCGGCATGGCGTGGAGCTGGCGGTACGAGGGCACGAACGGCGAAGCGGTCGACGGACCGGCTGAGTCGTTCCCGAATCAGGCCGACGCCGAGTCCTGGATCGGCCAGACCTGGCGGGAGCTCGCGACGTCCGGCGTCACCACCGTCTCACTGGTCGAGGACGACCGGGTGGAATACCGGATGAGCCTGCAGCCCCCGGCCGAATGACCGGCTACGACCGCCCGGGCGACCCGCTGGTGCTCGGGGTCCCCCGGGCGGCGTTCCGGCCCAGCCCCATCTTCCTGGCGCTGGTCGCGCTCTTCGTGGCCGCCGGGGTGATGACCTGGAACCGGTACGGCAACGTCCGGTTCGACGTGTTCCTCTTCGTGGTGTCGGGCTGGCTGGTGTCGCTCTGCCTGCACGAGTACGCCCACGCCGTGATCGCCTACCGGGCCGGCGACCGGGACATCGCGCACCGCGGCTACCTGACGCTCAACCCGCTGAAGTACACCAGCCCGCTGCTGTCGATCGTGCTGCCGGTGGTCGTGGTGCTGCTCGGCGGCATCGGCCTGCCCGGCGGCGCGGTCTGGGTGGACCGGCACGCCATTCCCGGCCGGCTGCGGCACTCCCTGGTCAGCCTGGCCGGGCCGGCCACCAACGTGCTGTTCACGCTGGTGCTGGTAGCGGCGCTGACCTGGGGGCCCGACCTGGGCGGGCCGCTGGAGTTCTGGGCCGGCGTCGGGCTGCTCGCGTTCCTCCAGCTCACCGCCAGCGTGCTCAACCTGCTGCCGGTGCCGGGCCTGGACGGCGGCAACATGATCCAGCCCTGGCTCAGCCCCGCCTACCGGCGGATGTACGACCTGTTCGCCCCGTACGGATTCATCCTGCTCTTCGCGCTGCTGTGGAGCCCGCAGATCAACCGGGTGTTCTTCGGCGGGGTCTTCGCCGTCGGCGAGGCGCTCGGCCTGCCCCGGGAGCTGTACCAGCTCGGGTTCTACCTGATCCGCTTCTGGCAGGGCTGACGCGCCGTCCCGGGCCGACGGTGACCGCCGGCCCGGGACCGGGCGTCACGGACGCTGGGCCGGGCTCTCGGTCTGCGCCGGGTCCCGCTCGGTGACCGGCTCGACGATCTCGTCGATCGCCTTGAGCAGCTCGGCGTCGAGCTTCACGCCGGCCGCCTTGACGTTGTCGTGCACCTGCTCGGGCCGGGACGCGCCGATGATGGCCGAGGCGACGTTGGGGTTCTGCAACACCCAGGCGATGGCGAGCTGCGGCATGGTCAGCCCGGCCTGCTCGGCCAGGGGCTTGAGCCGCTGCACGCGGGTCAGCACGTCGTCGGTGAGCCACTTGGCGATGAAGTCGGCGCCGGACTTCTCGTCGGTGGCGCGCGAGCCGGCCGGCGGCGGCTGACCCGGCAGGTACTTGCCGGAGAGCACGCCCTGGGCCATCGGCGACCAGACGATCTGGCCGATGCCCAGCTCCTCGCTGGCCGGGACGACCTCGGTCTCGATGACCCGCCACAGCATCGAGTACTGCGGCTGGTTGGAGATCAGCGGGATGCGCAGCTCACGCGCGAGCGCGTGGGCCTCGCGCAGCTGCGACGCCTTCCACTCCGAGACGCCGATGTAGTGCGCCTTGCCGGAGCGTACGACGTCGGCGAAGGCCTCCATCGTCTCCTCCAGCGGGGTGCTGTAGTCGTAGCGGTGGGCCTGGTAGAGGTCGACGTGGTCGGTCTGCAGGCGGCGCAGCGAGCCGTCGATCGACTCCATGATGTGCTTGCGGGACAGGCCCCGGTCGTTGCGGCCCGGGCCGGTCGGCCAGTACACCTTGGTGAAGATCTCCAGCCCCTCGCGACGCTCGCCCTTGAGCGCCCGGCCGAGCACCGACTCGGCGCGGGTGCCGGCGTAGACGTCGGCGGTGTCGAACGTGGTGATGCCGCTGTCGAGGGCGGCCCGCACGCACGCGACGGCGGCCTCCTCCTCGACCTGCGAGCCGTGGGTGATCCAGTTGCCGTACGAGATCTCGCTGACCATCAGGCCGGAGCGGCCCAGGTGTCGGAATTCCATGCTTCCGACCCTAGTCCGGCCCGCCGGCCGGTGCCGCGCGGCGTTCACGCCGGCAGCAGCGCGTCCCGCATCCGGGCGCCGGAACGCCGGCTGCCCGACCCCGGCCCGGTCGACCCGGCCGCGCTCGGGCCCGCGGCCGCCCGCAACGGCATCGAGCTGCTGGGGCCCCCGCCGACGGCGTGAGACCGGGTCAGAGCACCGGGCTGGCGTCGGTGAGCAGCCGGTCGATCTCGGCGGCGACCTCCGCGCGGGCCCGGTGCACCGGATCGATCAGCGGCTCACCGCGCCGGTCCAACGCGCCCCACCGCCCCGACTCCGTGGTGACCAGGAACGCCACCGGGTGCACCACCAGCGTCGGGTACGCGGGCGCCACCACCACCCGGCCGCCCCGGTCCACCACGCCCCGGCGACCGGCCAGTTCGACCACGGCCAGACCGTCGGAGGTGAAGCCGTCCAGGTGCCGGCCGTCGGCCAGCGACGTGCCCAGACCGTGGTAGCGGGTCGGCACCACCACCGCCCCGGTCCGGTCCACCGCACCCCAGCCGCCGTTCTGCCGGACCGCCGCCAGCCCGTTGCGGAACGGCCGGGCCTCCTCGTACCCGGGTGGGATCTTCACGATGTTCATCTGGTCGACGGCCATCCACCGGCCCTTGCCGTCCATGGACACCCAGGACAGTCCCTCGGAGAACGGGCCCACGGCCCGGTAGCCGTTGTTCGCCTCGATCAGCGCCGCGCCGGTGCTGTCGATGAGCGCCCAGCGGGACGCCTCCGGCCGACGCACCCAGGCCAGCCCCTCGTGGAACGGCTGGGCCTCCGCGTACCGGTAGGCGACGACCAGTTCGCCGTCGGCGTCCGCGTACCCCCAGAGCTGCTGCTCATCGTCGAACGTCGGCACCGGGTAGCGCGGCGTGCCCAGGATCTCCTCCCGGGTGCGCGGCACCGGACCGAAGCCGCCGTCCGCGGCCCGCTCGGCCACCGCGTCCAGCGCGACCACGGTACGCGCGTTGAGCGGCCCGTCCTCGCCCTGCCGCAGGTCCAGCGCCCGCTCGAAGTGCAGGCACGCCTCGGTCAGCCGACCCTGGTCGAAGCAGGAACGCCCGGCGTGCTCGTGCAGCAACGCGCGCAGCCGGTCGGGCAGCTCCGGCGAGTTGGCCTCGGCGAAGAGCCGGTCGGCCTCCGCGTGCTCCCCACGCCAGCGCAGCACCTCGGCGAGGCGCGCGCGGGCCAGCGCGGTCCGCCGCAACTCGCCGGTGGACTCCGCGTACGTGAGGGCGAGCCGCGCGTCGGCGACCGCGTCGTCCAGGTCCCCGAGGACCCGGGACGCCACCGACCGGAGGCTGAGCAGCCGGGCCCGACTGCGGTTGTCCAACGCGGTGTCGAGCTTGCCGGTGAGACCGTCCCGGATCCGCCGCAACTCGTCCGGGTCGGGGGCCTCCTCGCGCAGCGTCCCCGGGTGCAGCCGCCAACCCACGGCGGCCAGCGCCTGCTCCGGGTCGACCGGCGGCTCCGGCTCGGGAGCGGACGCCCCGGCCTCCGGTCCCGCCTCCTGGGCACCCGAATCCGCCGGCCCGCCCGCGCCGGCGTCGACGGTCGGTCCCTCGCCCGCCGCCGCGTCGCCCCGCACCGGCTCCGCCGGGACCCCGTCCGGCTCCCCGCCGTGCGCGCGGGTCGCCGCGTCGTCCTCGATACGCGCCGGGACCCCGACGGTGCCGACCTCGGCCGTGGTCGCGCCCCGGTCCGTGCCGGCGTCGGTCCCGTCGGTCGAGTGATTGCCCTGCTCCGCGCCGGCGTCGGTCCCGTCGGTCCCGTGATTGCCCTGGTCCGTGGTGGTGCCGGTCCTGTCGGTCGAGGTGTCGCTCTGCTTCGCGGTGGTGCCGGTCCTGTCGGTCGAGGTGTCGCTCTGCTTCGCGGTGGTGCCGGTCCTGTCGGTCGAGGTGTCGCTCTGCTTCGCGGTGGTGCCGGGCGTTGTTGCCGGGGTGTCCTGGCCTGCGGTGGTGCTGGCCGGTGTCGTCGGGGTGTCGTGGTTCGTGGTGGTGCTGGCCGGTGCTGTGAGGGCGTCGGTGCTGTCGGAACGGGTGGCGCCGGCCGCGGCGAACGAGGCGGGCGTCGGCGCCGGGCCCGCTGGCGACGGCGAGGGCGCCGACGCCGGCGCGGGCGCTGCGGAGGTGGGGCGCGGCCCGGCGCCGAGGACCGGTTCGGTCGCCGTCCCGTCGTACCCGGTGGGGCTCGGCGTGCCGGGCCCGGGTGTCGGCGGCCGTGGCTCCGCGTCGGGCTGGGACGCGTCGGGCCGGGACGCGTCGGTCCGCGGGGCCTCGACCGTGGTCGCGGAGTCCGGTACGGCGGCCGCCACCCCGGCGACGTTCGGTTCCGGAGCTTGCGGGACGCCCGCCTCGCTGACGGGCGAGTCCGTGACACTCGGTTCCGGGCCGGTGTCCTCGGCGATCGCCCGCTCCGCAAGGACCCCGTCCGTCGCGGCCCGTTCCGTCGCGGTCTCCGCCGTCGCGGCGAGCAATTCGGCGGCCTGCTCGGTCGCGGCCTGCCCCGGGTGGTCCGGTGCGATGGTCCGGTGCTGCTCCACCCCGTTCGCGGTACCGCCGGACGTCGCCGATCCGGTGCACCCTGCCGTGTCGACGGACGCCACGAGATCACGGGCGTCGACGTCGGATTCGCCCGCTTCACCGGTGGCCCCCGACTCGACCGGTCCGCGGAGGCCGACCAGCTGCCCCTCCGCCCCCGACTCCTCACCCGCGCGAGATCTTGGAAGGAAAGGGCCCTCATCGGGGCCGGAATCTTCCAAGATCTCCGGCGGTGCCTCCGCGGTGGCGGCTCCGGTACGGGTGGACGGGGGAGCCGGCTCCGCGAGGTCGACCGGCCCCACGGAAGCGACGGGCTGCGCGAGAGCGGGCGGCGGTACGGAGTCGGCGGGCTTCGTCACTTCGGCCGGGAGCACGGAGCCGGCGGGCCCGGCCGGATGACCGAGGTCGGCCGGGTTCGGGGAATCGGCGGGCTTGGCGGGGTTGTCCGGGTGCTCGGGGTCGGCCGGGTTCGGGGAGTCGGCGGGCGTCATGGGGTCCGCCGGGTGCCCGGGGCCGGCCGGGTGCATGGGGCGGCCCGACTGCGCGGGGGTGGCCGGCCTCGTCGCGGCGGTTACCAGCTGGTCGTCCTCCCGGACGACGCCGGCGACAGGTGCCCCGCGGTAGCGGTCGCTGGAGTGCGGGAGGCCCGCCGGCTCCGCGGCATGGTGGGTGTCAGCCTCGACCAGTCGGTCGGCTCCGGGACGGTCGGCGCTGTCCGCGGGCGCGGACTCGGCCGGGGTGGACCCGGCGACCGTCGTGTCCTGGTCCGCAGGTCGCGTACCCGCGTCCTGGTCCCCGGTGGCCGTCGGTCGGTTCGGTCGGAACCAGGCTTCCGCGCCGGCGTCCGCGGCCTGCGGTGCGGGAGCTGTCCCCGCCACGGAGTGCCCGCTGCCGGCCCGTTCCGGCCGCTCTTCGACCGTTCCTCCGTCCTGCGCTCGGCCCGGCCGCTCGTCGACCCGGGCGGCGTTCGCACCCGCTGGAGGTTGACCGTTGTCCGTCGGCGGGGTTGGCCGGGTTTCCGCGCCGGGCCGAAGGTCCGCGGCGGTGCGGGGCTCGGACCCCGTCGTGGAGCCGGGACGGACGGTCGTGCCGACCTGGGGGCCGGTGGCCGGTCCCGGCTCCGGGCCGGATGTCGTGTCGGTCCCGACGCCGCTGACCGTGCTGTGGGTCGTATCGGATCCGGTCTCGGTGACCGGGCCGCGGCTCGTCCCGGCCTCGGCCCCGGTGACCGGGCCTCGGGTCGTCCCGGTCTCGGCGTCGGTGACCGTGCCGCGGGCGGTGTCGGCCCCGGCGTCGGTGACCGTGCTGTGGGTCGTGTCGGTGCGCGCCGCGGTGACCGGGCCCTCCTCGGGCCGCTGATCCGCACCCGGCTGCGCCCCGCCAGGCGCTCGGGGGGCGGGTGGTTTCGCCGTCTCCGGGCGGCGGTCGGCGGGTGGCGTCGGGGCGGTGTGGCGCGGGTGAGCCTCGGTGGGTCCGGTCGGTGCGGGTAGGGGCGCGCCGCTTTCGACGGTCGGGGTCGACGACGGGCCCGGGTAGACGGGCGGTGCCGGGCGAGCCGGCGGGGCCTGGGTCGGGCCCGGCCGGGCGGTCGGGCGCGGGTCCGGGCGATCCGCGTGCCGGGGCGGCGCTGCCGGCGGGACAGGCTCGCCGGACCCCTCCGTCGGCGGGGCGGGCCTGCCTTCGTCCGCCGGCGCGGCCGGCTCGCCGGAGCGGGGGGTCGACGGCGCGGCAGGCTCGCCGGGACGGGGGATCGACGGCGCGGCCGGCTCGCCGGGACGGGGGATCGACGGCAGGGGTCCGGTTCCGGGCGCGTCACGGACGGGCGCGGCCGGCGTCGGGCCGGCGGACACCCGCCGGTCGGGCTCGGCGGCGGCGGGACGACGGGCCTCGTCGTAGCGTCCCGGTCCCACCGACCGGTGCGGGTCCTCCGGACGCGTCGGCGGTACGGGACGTGTCGGCACGTTCTCGGCGCCGGACACGGTGGTCCCCTCGCCGGGGCGGACCGGTGCTGCCGTCGGCCTGATCCCCTCCGGCCGTACCGCGGCGGGCCGGGGTCGGGCGTCGTCGGGGCGGGTGCGAGCGTCGGGCTCGACCGGAGCCGCGCCCCGGGCGTCGGGGACACGGGTCGACGGATGCCCGTCCGGCCGTGCCGGCCACTGCTCGGACCGGGGCCGGTACTCGGCGCTCGCGGCGACGTCGGGCCGTCTGCCGTCCTGCTCCGGCTGCGGTCGGCCGGACCCGGGCCGGCCCGAGGTGGCCGGCGGCCGGGAATCCCGTGCCTCCGGGCGGGTGCCGGGCTGAGCGGCGCGGGCGTCCACGGCCGGGGACCGAGGGTCGCGTGGCTCCGGGCGGGTGCCGGGCTGACCGGGGCGGGCGTCCACGGCGGGGGACCGAGGGTCGCGTGGGTCCGGGCGGGTGCCGGCCGGGCCGGGGCGGCCTTCCACGGCGGGCGGTCGCGCGTCGCGTGGTTCCGGACGCGGGGTGGCCTGACCGGGACGGGCGTCCACGGCGGGCGGCCGGACCTCCCGCGGTTCGGGGCGGCCGGCGCCGGGCTGGTCGGGGCGGCGACCGTCGGGGCGTGCGCCGTCCACGGGCTGGACCGGGTATCCGGGCGGCGTCGGGCGGGCCACCGGCGGGCGGTGCCGCTCGTCGGGCCGGTAGGCGGCGGGCTCGACACGTGGACGCGGCTCGACGACCGGCCACTCGCCCTGATGGGATCGGGCCCGGTCGGCGGGCGGGCGCTGCCCGTCCCACCGCTGGTCGGCGCCGGGGCGCGGAGGGCCGTACCGGTCGGGCTCGGTGCGGGGGCGCCCGCACTCGGGCGCCTGGCGGTGGGTCTCGGGGTACGCGGCGGCATCCCGGCGCGGCGCGCCGTCGTCCCACCGGCTCCCCGCCGGCTCGCGCCACTCGGCCGGGGGACGGGCCCCGGGGTCACGCCAACCGTCGCGGCCGTCCCGCTCCGGCGACGCCATCGGATGGTCCCGCCGGTCGACCGGCCGACCGGGACCGGCCTCACGTCGACCGTCGAGGGACGCCTCCCGGTGGCCGTGGGGGAGGGCGTCCCGACGCGGGTCGGACGCCGGACCGCGGCGACCGTCCGGGGTGGCCTCGTGGCCGTCGGCGGGGACACGTCGGCCGTCCACCGGGCGACGGCGCTCGGACCAGCCCGGGCCGGCGTGCGGTACCTCGTTCGGCTCCGGCACCCAGCCCGGCTCGGATCCGGGCGGGGCCGGTCGGTGCGACGCCGCGGCGGGACGTACCCACCGCTGGTCGGCGCGCTCCGGGCCGGGCCGGTGCCGCTCCTCGGGCCAGGGCCGCCGGTCGTCCGGGCCCGGTCCGTCCGGACGACCGTTCCGGTCGCGCGGCCCCGCGCCGCCGGGGTGCGACCCGCGCGAACCGTCCGCGGCGGCCGGACTCACCGGGTACGACGCACGACGCCCGTCCGGGCCGGCGGAGCTGAGCGGGTAGGCCTCGCGCGGTCCGGCAGGGCTGAGCGGATAGGCCTCGCGCGGTCCGGCAGGGCTGAGCGGATAGGCCTCGCGCGGCCCGGCGGGACTGACCGGGTAGGTGCCGCGCGGCCCGGCGGGGCTGACCGGGTAGGTACCACGCGGTCCGGCGGGGCTGGTCGGACGGGCCTCACGCGGTCCGGCGGGGCTGACCGGGTACGAGCCACGCGGGCTCGCAGGGCTCACCGGGTACGCGTCGTCGGGGCGGGAAGCGGCGGGGCTGACCGGGTGCTCGACACCCGGAGCGGGACTGACCGGGCGTACCTCGGCGCGTCCGACCACGGCGCGACGGCGGGGCGGAGGCGTCAGGTTCTCGAGGCCGATGTCGCCGGGGTAGCGCTGTCCGGGGAACTGCGGCTCCCATTCGTGGGTGGGCTCGGCGGCCCAGGCCGGTTCGGCCGGCTCGCGCCAGCTGCCCCAGCCACTCATCGGCAGCCCCTCCCGCCGCTCGCGCGGCGCGGCCCCGGGGCCGGCTCGCGTCGCTCGCTCACGGCGGTGTCACCTCGTTGGAAATTGTCGCGCTGGGCGCCGGACGTGCCGGTAGAGTCGCCCGGTCCAGCACGTCGTGGCTGCGGAAGGAGGGTAACGGCGTGGGCTCGGTCACCGCCACTGTGGGACCACCCACGGACGCACACGTTACCCCATGGTTTCGGACATTCGGCGCGATAGTGGCGGCCGGCTTCCGCCGGTACGCGACCTATCGCCAGGCCGCGGTGGCGGGCGTCGTCACCAACACCGTGTTCGGCTTCCTGCGCTGCTACATCTTCCTCGCCGCGACCGGCGCGGCCGGCACCGTGGCCGGTTACGACCGGGCGCAGCTCGCCACGTTCGTCTGGGCCGGGCAGGGTCTGCTGGCGGTGATCGCCATCTGGGGGTGGACCGATCTGGCCGACCGGATCCGCACCGGCGAGGTGGCCGCCGACCTGCTGCGGCCGGTGCACCCGGTGACCAGCTACCTCGCGATCGACCTCGGCCGGGCCGGGTTCGCCGCGCTGGCCCGGCTGGTGCCGCCGCTGGTGGTCGGCCCGCTCTTCTTCGCCGTCTACCTGCCCCGGCACTGGGCCACCGTGCCGTTGTTCCTGCTCTCCACGCTGCTCGCCGTGGTGGTCTGCTTCGGCTGCCGCTACCTGGTCAACGCCACCGCCTACTGGCTCCAGGACGTCCGCGGTCCGATGATCCTCTGGACGCTCGGCTCGGGCGTGCTGGCCGGGCTCTACTTCCCGCTGGGCTTCCTCCCCGGCTGGCTGGAGGCGGCCCTGCGGTACGCCACCCCGTTCCCCAGCATCCTGCAGGTTCCGCTGGACGTCCTGGTCGAGCGCGAGCCGATGTCGACCGGTCTCGGCCTGGTCGGGCTGCAACTGGTCTGGGCGGTGCTGCTGCTGGCGCTCTGCCGGCTGGTCCAGCGCCGTGCCGAGCGCCGCCTGGTGGTGCAGGGTGGCTGAGCGCGAGAGCGCGCCCAGGGTGGCTGAGCGCGAGAGCGCGCCCAGGGTGGCTGAGCGCGACAGCGCGCCCAGGGTGGCTGAGGCTGGCGCCGGAGGCGCGCTGCGGGCGTACCGGGCGCTGCTCGGGGCGCAGGCCCGCTCGCAGGCCGCCTACCGCACCTCGTTCGTGGTGGACCTGGTCGGCAACCTGGGTGCGACCGTGTTCGACGTGGTCACCGTCCTGGTGATCTTCGGGGTGACCCGTGAGCTGGGCGGGTTCACGCTGCGCGAGACGCTCGTCGTGGTCGGGCTGTCGTCGTGCGGCTTCGCCGCCGCCGACCTGCTGGTCGGCAACATCGAACGGCTGCCCCGGTACGTCCGCACCGGCCTGTTCGACGCCGTGCTGGTCCGCCCGCTCGCGGCGTTGCCCCAGCTGCTGCTGATGGACCTGCCGCTGCGCAAGGTGTCCCGGGCCGTGTTCGGGCTGGCCGTGCTGCTGTACGCGCTCGCCTCGGCGGGGATCGACTGGACCCCGGGCCGGGTGGCGCTGGCCGTGGTCGCCCCGCCGGCCGCTGTGGTGTTCTTCGCGTCGGTCTTCGTCACCACCGCCACGGTGTCGTTCTACTGGGTCGACTCGGGGGAGATGGCCAACTCGGTGACCTACGGGGGGCGCGACTTCACCTCGTACCCGGTCACCGTCTACGGCGGCTGGTTCCGCGCGCTGTTCGCGTACGGGATGGGGTTCGCCTTCGTAAGTTACCACCCGGCGCTGGCGCTGCTCGGCCGCGCCGACCCGCTCGGCCTGCCGCCCTGGGTGGGGTGGGCCTCGCCGGGCGTCGCGCTGGTCGCGGCGGCGGTCGCCGCCCTGGCCTGGCGGGTCGGGATCCGTCACTACCGGAGTACGGGGTCATGAACGTCATCGAGACGGACGGGCTGCGCAAGGAGTTCACGGTCCGGGTCAGGGCCGGGGCGCTGCGCCGCGAGAGGCGGACGGTGACCGCTGTCGACGGGGTCGACCTGCGGGTGGAGCGCGGCGAGATGCTCGGCTACATCGGGCCCAACGGCGCCGGGAAGTCGACCACGCTGAAGATGCTGACCGGGGTGCTGATGCCGTCGGCGGGCCACGCCCGGGTCTGCGGGCTGCGGCCGGTGGCCGACCGGACCCGGTTGGCGTTGCGTATCGGGGTGGTGTTCGGGCAGCGCTCGCAGCTCTGGTGGGACCTGCCGCTGCGGGACTCGTTCGACCTGCTGCGGCACGTCTACCGGGTACCGGCCGCCGCGCACGCCGCCCGGCTGGCCCGCTGCCGGGACCTGCTCGACCTGGACGCGTTCCTGGACACCCCGGTCCGGCAGCTCTCCCTCGGCCAACGGATGCGCGGCGAGCTGACCGCCGCGCTGCTGCACGGCCCGGAGGTGCTCTTCCTGGACGAGCCCACCATCGGGCTGGACGTGGTGAGCAAGCAGGCGGTCCGCGGCTTCCTGGCCGAGCTGGGCCGGGCCGGCGACATCACACTGGTGCTCACCACGCACGACCTGGCCGACATCGAACGGCTCTGCCGTCGGCTGGTCGTGATCGACCACGGGCGGGTGGTGCACGACGGCTCGATCGCCGAGCTGCACCGCCGGTACGGGTCGCGCCGGATGGTGGTCGCCGAACTGGACGCCGCGCTGCCGGAGCCGCCGGCGCTGCCCGGCGCGCCGGTGCACCGGGTGGAGGCGGACGGCCGGCGGCTGGTCTTCGCGCTGGAGGCGGCGAGCGTGGCGGAGGTGGTGGCGGGGCTCGCCGGCCTGGCCACGTTGCGGGACATCTCGATCGTCGAGCCGGACATCGAGGAGGTCGTCGCCCGGCTCTACCGCAGTGAAAGGAAGGGCCCCCTCTTAACGCCTGGCGTATAGGAAGCGGCCCCGCTTAACACGCGTGCGCGCCGGTCAGACCTTGTCGCCGATGTCGACCCGGGGGGCGGGGGCGCGCATCTTGCGGAACGTGATCGACCGCATGATCGCGTAGAAGTAGAGCGACCCCAGCTTCTCGGTGCTCTTCGGGAAGCGCTCGCGGACCAGCTTCTTGATCTTCCGGGCGATCAGCACGGAGTCGATCAGCACGCCGAGGGCCAGCGCGCCCCAGAGCAGGTTCGACACCAGTCGCACCTGCGGCGGCATGGCCTGGTTGGAGCCGACCAGCACGATCAGCGCGCCGCCGAAGAACCAGGTGCCGACCGTACGCCGGGAGTCGACCACGTTGCGGGCCAGCAGCCGCTCCGGGCCCCGGTCGCGCGGGCCACCCTCGCGACGGAACTCGGCCGCGGCCTCGGCGCGCGCCGCGCGGCGCTGCTCCCGGGCCTCCTCCTTGGTCAGCGCGCGGGCCGGGGCGGCCGGACGGCGACCGGCGGCGGGGCGCTTCGGAGTGGTCTGCCCGAGTTCCTTCTTGCTGGGCGTGTAGCCCCGGGGACGGGCGGAGGACTCCTCGTCGGTCGTCACCGGGGTGACGGACTCCTCGACGAGGTCGGCTGACTTGCGACGAAACAACGACGGCACGCCGGCAAGGGTAGCCAAACGCGTCGGCCCGGTGCACACGCGGTGCACCGGGCCGACGGAGAAAGCGTGATCAGGGGCGCTCGACGTGCGCGCCGAGGTCGGCCAGCTTGGCCTCGAAGTCCTCGTAGCCGCGGTTGATCAGGTCGACGCCGTACACCCTGGAGGTGCCCTCGGCGGCCAGCGCCGCGATGAGGTGGCTGAAGCCGGCCCGCAGGTCCGGGATGACCAGGTCGGCCGCGTGCAGCTTGCTCGGGCCGGCGATCACCGCGGAGTGCTTGAAGTTGCGCCGGCCGAAGCGGCACGGGGTGCCGCCGAGGCAGTCCCGGTAGACCTGGATGTTGGCGCCCATCGTGTTCAGCGCCTCGGTGTAGCCGAGCCGCTGCTCGTAGACCGTCTCGTGGACGATCGACAGGCCCCGGGCCTGGGTGAGCGCGACCACCAGCGGCTGCTGCCAGTCGGTCATGAAGCCGGGGTGCACGTCGGTCTCCAGCGCGACCGCGTTCAGCTCGCCGCCCGGGTGCCAGAACCGGATGCCGCCCTCCTGGCCCGGGTCGCCGAGCTTCGGCGGCCGGGCGTCGGTGACCTCGTACTCGCCGCCGACCGACCGGAAGATGTTCAGGAAGGTCATCATGTCGGCCTGCTGCGCGCCGAGGACCTCGACGTGGCCCCGGGTCGCCAGCGCCGCCGCCGCCCAGCTGGCCGCCTCGATCCGGTCCGGGATCGGCCGGTGGGTGTAGCCGTGCAGCTTCTTGACGCCCTGGATCTCGATCACCCGGTCGGTGTGGACCTTGATGATCGCGCCCATCTTCTGCAGGATGCAGATCAGGTCGATGATCTCGGGCTCGACCGCCGCGTTGCGCAGCTCGGTGACGCCCTCGGCCATCACGGCGGTGAGCAGCACCTGCTCGGTGGCCCCCACGCTCGGGTACGGCAGGGCGAACTTGGTGCCGTGCAGCCCGTTGGGCGCGGACAGGTGCAGTCCCTCGGGGGTCTTCTCGACCGTGGCGCCGAACTCGCGCAGCGCCTGGAGGTGGAAGTCGATCGGGCGGGGGCCGATGTGGCAGCCGCCCAGGTCGGGGATGAACGCGTGGCCGAGGCGGTGCAGCAGCGGGCCGCAGAACAGGATCGGGATCCGGCTGGACCCGGCGTGCACGTTGATCTGGTCGGTGCTGGCGCTCTCGACGTTGGACGGGTCGAAGACCAGCTCGCCGTCCTCGGTGCCGTCGGTCACCTTCACCCCGTGCAGGCCGAGCAGCCCGCGGACCACCTCGACGTCGCGGATCCGCGGCACGTCGAACAGTCGGCTGGGTGTGTCGCCGAGCAGGGCGGCGACCATCGCCTTGGACACGAGGTTCTTCGCGCCGCGCACGCGGATCCGCCCTTCGAGCGGAGTGCCTCCGTGTACGACCAGGACGTCGTCGGTCAACGCAACCTCCAGCGCGTTGGGTGCTGCCGTGTAGGTGAGGGGTCTGCGAAGTACATCGCTACCCGAATCGCGGTCATCGAAAAACGGCCCGCGTGTGTCGTCGCCCCGGCAGCATAGCCCTCCGTGACGAGAATGGAATCGGTCACATCGCCAGCGAGGGCACGAACCGGGGTGTCCGGTGCGTTTCCGTGCCAGCAGGGTGACCTACGGTGATCAGACCCCCGGCAGGGCGAGCATCTGGTCCAGCGCCGTCCGGGCGTGTCGGGCGGTGTCGGGGTCGACGGTGATCTGGTTGACCACGCGGCCCGCGACCAGCTCCTCCAGCGCCCAGACCAGGTGCGGCAGGTCGATCCGGTTCATCGTCGAGCAGTAGCAGACCGCCCGGTCGAGGAACATGATCTGCTTGTCCGGGTGGGCCAGCGCGAGCCGGCGGACCAGGTTCAGCTCCGTGCCCACCGCCCACGCCGAGCCGGCCGGGGCCGCCTCGATCGTGGAGATGATGAACTCGGTCGAGCCCACCAGGTCGGCGGCGGTGACGACCTCGTGCCGGCACTCCGGGTGCACCAGCACGTTGACGCCGGGCACCCGGGCCCGCACGTCGTTCACGCTGTCCAGCGTGAAGCGGCCGTGCACCGAGCAGTGCCCGCGCCACAGGATCATCTTCGCGTCGCGCACCTGCTCCGGGGTCAGCCCGCCGCCCGGCTTGTGCGGGTCGTAGAGCACGCAGTCGTCCAGCGAGAAGCCCATCTCCAGCACCGCCGTGTTGCGGCCCAGGTGCTGGTCGGGCAGGAACAGCACCTTGCGGCCCTGCTCGAACGCCCAGTCCAGGGCGCGCTTGGCGTTGGACGAGGTGCACACCACGCCGCCGTTGCGGCCGACGAAACCCTTGATGTCGGCCGAGGAGTTCATGTAGGTCACCGGGACCGTGTCGGCGGCGACACCCAGGTCGGTCAGCGTGTCCCAGGCGGCCTCGACCTGCGTCAGCACCGCCATGTCCGCCATCGAGCAGCCGGCGGCCAGGTCGGGCAGGATCACCTTCTGCGCGTCCGAGGTGAGGATGTCGGCGCTCTCGGCCATGAAGTGCACACCGCAGAAGACGATGTACTCCGCGTCGGGCCGGGCCGCGGCCTCCCGGGCCAGCTTGAACGAGTCGCCGGTCACGTCGGCGAACTGGATCACCTCGTCGCGCTGGTAGTGGTGGCCCAGCACGAACACCTTCGTGCCGAGCGCGGCCTTCGCCGCCGCCGCGCGGGCCACCAGGTCGGGGTCGCTCGGCGCGGGGAGGTCACCCGGACACTCCACGCCACGCTCGGTGGCGGGGTCGCTGCCGCGGCCGAGGAGCAGCAGCGCAGTGGCGGTGTTGGAGGGCTCAACCCAGGTCGAAGTCACGACCCCATGGTCCCACAGCCCGGCCGCCGCGCAGCCGCCGCCGATGTGGCCTGCCACACTGCTCGGCATGCGCGTGCTGATCTGCCCGGACAAGTTCGCCGGCACGCTGCCGGCCCCGGAGGTCGCCGCCGCGGTGGCCGAGGGCTGGCGGAGCGTCGCCCCCGACGACGAACTGCTGCTGCGACCCCTCGCCGACGGCGGGCCCGGGTGCGTCGCCGTGCTCGCCGAGGCGCTCGGGGGACGCCGGCTGCCAGTGCCCACGGTCGACCCGCTGGGCCGCCCGGCCGCCGGTGAGATCCTGCTCACCGACGACGGCGTGGCCTACCTGGAGAGCGCGCAGGCGTGCGGCCTGCACCTGCTGTCGCCCGCCGAGCGCGACCCCAAGGCCACCACCTCGTACGGGCTGGGCCTGCTCGTCGCCGCCGCGGTCGAGGCGGGCGCCCGGACCGTGGTGGTCGGGCTGGGCGGGTCGGCCACCAACGACGGGGGCGCCGGCATGCTCGTCCCGCTCGGCGTGACAGCGCTCGACGGGGCCGGCCGGGCCCTCCCGTACGGCGGCGCGGCGCTCGCGGCCGTGGCCGGGCTCGACGGCGCTCCCCGACTGCGCGGCGCGGCGCTGGTCGCCGCCACCGACGTGGACAACCCGCTGCTCGGGCTGCACGGCGCGAGCAGCGTCTTCGGGCCGCAGAAGGGCGCCACCCGGGCGGACGTGCTGCTGCTCGACGCCGCGCTGGAGCGCTGGGCCGACGTGCTGGTCGAGCGGCTGCCCGACTGCCCGTCCGGGCTCGGCGCGCTGCCCGGCGGCGGCGCGGCCGGCGGACTCGGCGCGGCGGTGCTGGCACTGGGCGGCCGGTGTGAGTCGGGCATCGGGCTGGTCACCCGGGCGGTCGACCTGGACAGCGCGCTGGACACCGCCGACCTGGTGGTCACCGGCGAGGGCTCGTTCGACCACCAGTCGCTGCGCGGCAAGGTGGTCGCCGGCGTGGCCGGCGCGGCTCGCGACCGCGGCGTGCCCTGCGTGGTGCTGGCGGGACGGGTGAGCACCGGCCGGCGGGAAGCCGCCGCGGCCGGCGTGACCGAGGCGCACAGCCTGGTCGAGCACTTCGGCGGCGAGGAGCGCGGGGGAGTGGCCGCGGCGATGGAGCGCCCGGCCGAGGGGCTGCGGGCGCTCGGGGCCCGCCTGGCCGGCCAGTGGAGCCGCTGAGCGCGTTCCGCTGGTCACGCCGCCGGGTGGTCACGCCGGCAGCGGCGTACGATCGGAGACGGACCACCGGGAATACTGGCGGACGTGCGGCGTTGGCCAGTACGTCCGGACCTCATACCGCGCAGGGAGACTTCCACGTGACCACGCCAGCGCAGACCGAGTCGACCGAGGCCACGCAGGCCCCCAGCACCGTCGTCCTCACCGACGTCGCGGCGCAGAAGGTCAAGGCCCTGATCGAGCAGGAGGGCCGCGACGACCTGCGGCTCCGGGTCGCCGTGCAGCCGGGTGGCTGCTCCGGCCTGCGGTACCAGCTCTTCTTCGACGAGCGGTCGCTCGACGGTGACGTCGTCACCGACTTCGGCGGTGTCGAGGTCGTCGTCGACCGGATGAGCGCCCCCTACCTGGCCGGCGCCACCATCGACTTCGCCGACCGGATCGACGCCCAGGGCTTCACCATCGACAACCCGAACGCCGGCAACTCCTGCGCCTGCGGCGACTCCTTCAGCTGAGTCGGCGGGCCCTACTCGACCGGAAACGGCGGGACCACCCCGGACGGGGCGGTCCCGCCGTTTCGTCGTACCGGTGGGTGTCCCTGCGGTGACGTCCGGATGTGCGGGGAGCGACCGGTCGGCGGCCGACCGCCGTCCGGGCGACCGGACCGACCGGTAGGCTGACCGCGCCGTGCTCCCGACCACGAGGGTTGACATGAAGATCGCCGTGACCGGCTCGATCGCGACCGACCACCTGATGAGCTTCCCCGGCCGCTTCGCCGACCAGCTCATCGCCGACCAGCTCGACAAGGTCTCGCTGTCCTTCCTCGTCGACGAGCTGGTGCTGCGGCGCGGTGGCACCGCCGCCAACATCGCGTTCGGCATGGCCCAGCTCGGGCTGCGACCGGTGCTCCTCGGCGCCGTCGGCGCGGACTTCGCCGACTACCGCTCCTGGCTGGAGCGGCACGGCGTGGACTGCGACTCGGTGCACGTCAGCGAGGTGGCGCACACGGCCCGCTTCGTCTGCACCACCGACACCGACATGTGCCAGATCGCCTCCTTCTACGCCGGCGCGATGAGCGAGGCCCGCAACATCGAGCTGTCCCCGGTCGCGCAGCGGCTCGGCGGGCTGGACCTGGTGCTGGTCAGCGCCAACGACCCGGCCGCGATGATCCGGCACTCCGCCGAGTGCCGCGACCGCGGCTACTCCTTCGTCGCCGACCCGTCGCAGCAGCTCGCCCGGATGGACGGCGCGGACGTGCTCGGCCTGATCGACGGCGCCGACTACCTGATGACCAACGAGTACGAGCGGTCGCTGCTGCAGAGCAAGGCCGGTCTCACCGACGAGCAGCTGCTGGACCGGGTGAAGGTGCGGGTCACCACGCTGGGCAAGCAGGGCGTGGAGATCGCCGGCCGGGAGGTCGGCACCATCCGGGTGCCGATCGCGCGGGAGATCCAGGCGGTCGACCCGACCGGCGTCGGCGACGGCTTCCGGGCCGGCTTCTTCGCCGCGCTCGACTGGGGCGTCGGCCTGGAGCGCGCGGCCCAGGTCGGCTGCCTGCTGGCCACGCTCGTGCTGGAGAACTTCGGCGGCCAGGAGTACGAGGTCCGCCGGGACCTGTTCGTGAAGCGGCTCGCCGAGTCGTACGGCGACGCGGCCGCCGAGGACGTCCGGCCGCACCTGCTGTGACCGGCGTGGCGGGCCCGGCCGGCGGCGGGGTGGACCCGGGGGTCCGCGCCGGTGCCGGCGGCCCGCTGCTGGTCGCGTTCGCCGGGCTGCCCGGCGTGGGCAAGAGCACCCTGGCCGCCCGGGTCGGCGCGGCGTTGCGCGCCCCGGTGCTCCCGGTCGACCCGGTCGAACGGGCGCTGGGCCGCCACGGCCTCACCGGCGACGTGCCCGGCATGGCCGCCTACGGCGCGGTCGCCGGGCTGGCCGAGGTGCAGCTCGGCCTGGGGTTCAGCGTCGTGGTCGACGCGGTGAACCCGGTCGCCAGCGCGCGCGGCCTCTGGCACGACCTGGCCGAGCGGGCCGGGGTGCCGCTGCGGGTGATCGAGGTGCACTGCGGCGACGAGGCGGAGCACCGCCGCCGGGTCGAGGCCCGGCCGCCCGAGGAGCACGTCACCTGGGAACAGACGCTGCGGCGCCGGGCCGAGTACGAGCCGCTGATCGGCCCGCGCCTGGTGGTCGACACCGCCGTGGCGGTCGACCCGCTTCCCGGCATCCTCGCCTACCTGGGCTGAGCTCCGACCGTCGCCGGCGTTAAAGGGGCCCCCTGCTCTACCGGAGGCGTTAAGAAGGGGCCCCTCCTTACACCCGGACGTCGTAGGCGGGCCCGGCGTGCGGGTGGGCGGCGAGGAACTCGTGCCCCCGCATCCGGCACCACGCCGGGATGTCCACCGCGGCGGCCGGGTCGTCGGCGAGCACCCGGACCACCGCGCCGGCCGGCAACCCGGGCACCCGGCGAGCGAGATTGATCACCGGCAGCGGGCAGCGCTGCCCCCGACAGTCGAGCACCTCGTCCGGTTCGCTCACAGGTCGGTCACCCCCGCCTCGGCGCGCAGGGCCGCGACGATCCCGGGCAGCTCGGCGAGGAACCGCTCCACGTCCGCCTCGGTGGTCTCCCGGTGCAGCGACACCCGCACGTTGCCGTGCGACAGCACTCCCATCGCCTCCAGCACATGTGACGGCCGCAACGTCGAGGACGTGCAGGACGAGCCGGAGGAGACCGCGAAGCCACGCCGGTCCAACGCGTGCAGCAGCGCCTCGCCGTCCACGTACAGGCAGGAGAACGTCACCAGGTGCGGTAACCGGTCCACCGGGTCGCCGACCACCTCCACGTCCGGCACCTCCGCCGCCACCCGGGTCCGGATCCGGTCCACCAGCGGCGCCAGCCGGGCCGCCTCGGCCGCCGCGTCGGCCGCCGCCGCGCGCAGGCTCGCCGCCGCGGCCACCACCGCCGGCAGGTTCACCACCCCCGGCGTACGCCCCGACTCCCGCTCGTCGGCCGGGTACGGCGACTCCCACCGGGTGCCCTTGCGCACCACCAGCAGCCCGACGCCGGGCGGGCCGCCCCACTTGTGCGCGCTGGCGGTCAGCACCGACCAGCCCGCCGGCAGCGGCGCCCGGCCGACCAGCTGCGCCGCGTCCACGTAGAGCGGCACCCCGGCCTCGGCGGACAGCTCGGCCGCGGCGGGCACCGGCTGCACGGTGCCCACCTCGTGGCTGGCCCCGATCAGCGCCGCGAGGGCCACGCCGGGCGCGGTCACCGCCGCCGCCCAGGCGTCCAGGTCCAGCCGGCCCAGCCGGTCCACGGGTACGGCGACCGCGTCGCCCCCACCGGCGGCATGCCGCTGCGCGGCGTGCAGCACCGCCGAGTGCTCGATCGCCGAGTGCACGAGCGTCGCCCCGGCCCGCCGCCGCCCGGCCAGGCCACCGAGTACGGCGGCGTGCGCCGCCGCCGTACCGCTGGGGGTGAAGGAGAGCTCGTCGGCGCGGACGCCGAGCGTCTGTGCGGCGGCCTCCCGGGCGGCGTCGAGGAGCTGGCGGGCCCGACGGGCCGGCGCGTAGAGCCGGGCCGGGTCGGCCCAGCCGTCGTCCAGGGCGGCCAGCATCGCCTGCCGCGCCACCGGGTGGAGCGGAGCGGCGCTGGCGGCGTCCAGGTAGACCGGGGAGGCGTCCATGACGTTCCACGCTATCGCTCGGGTACGCCCAAGATCCCCCCGATGGGGGCGGACAGTGACCCCAAGACGGTCAGGCCCGCCATGGTCGAGTAATCTGCGACCGTCGGTGACGCCTTTGCCGTCGGTGTCAAGAACACGGAATCGCCGCGGCGCGCTAGGGAGGCAGGACCAGGTGGTCGCAAGGAGTTCGGAGGTACGGCCGTCGGCCGTACGGCACAGCGCTTCCCCGGGGGCCGGTGGGCGCCGGCGGCGTGGTGCTGGTCGAATCGCCGGGCTCGGTCTCGGCGGAGCGGCGCTGCTGGTTCTGCTCACCGGCTGTGACGTCGGCAAGACGTTCGACGGCTTCGGCTGGCCGCAGGGCGGCATCACCCCCGAGTCGCACCGGATGTACGACCTGTGGATCGCGTCCTGCATCGCGGCGCTCGCGGTCGGCGTCTTCGTGTGGGGCCTGATCTTCTGGTGCGTGATCCGTTACCGCAAGCGCGGCAACGAGCTGCCGGTGCAGACCCGCTACAACCTGCCGATGGAGTTCCTCTACACCATCGCGCCGATCCTCGTGGTCTCCGTGCTCTTCTACTACACGGCGGTCGTGCAGACCGACGTCAACAAGGAGTCGAAGAACCCGGACGTCACCGTCGAGGTCGTCGCCTTCAAGTGGAACTGGCAGTTCAACTACCGCGACGGCCAGGGCCGCGACGCCAACACCGTCGCCTCGGTGCTGGGCACCAGCGAGGTCATCCCGGTGCTGGTGCTGCCGAGCGGCCGGTCGATCCGGTTCGAGGAGCAGAGCCGCGACGTCATCCACTCGTTCTGGGTGCCGGAGCTGCTGTTCAAGCGCGACGTGATGCCGGGCAACGTCCGCAACACGTTCGAGGTCTCCAGCATCGACCAGGAGGGCGCGTTCGTCGGCCGCTGCGCCGAGCTGTGCGGCAGCTACCACGCCTTCATGAACTTCGAGCTGCGGGTCGTCTCGCCGGAGAAGTACGAGCAGTTCCTGGCGGCCAAGAAGGGCGGCCAGTCGACCCAGGACGCGCTCAAGGCGATCGGCGAGCCCGAGTACGCCACCGAGACGAAGCCGTTCGACACCCGCCGCACCAAGGACAACTTCAACCCGTCCGACGCGACGGCCGGCGCGGGAAACTGAGGGGTTCGGCATGAAGACCGAGTGGAAGATCTTCCTGACCATCGCCACGTTCCTCCTCGGCGCGACCGTCCTCTACGGCGCCTGGACGTACGCCGACAGCGACGGTCACGTCGAGTGGGTCGGCACCGTGGCGCTGCTGCTCTCGTTCCTGCTCTGCGCGATGTGCGGCGGCTTCTTCTGGTTCGTCTCCCGCCGGATCGACCTGCGACCGGAGGACCGGGCCGACGGTGAGATCGCCGACGGCGCCGGTGAGATCGGCTTCTTCAGCCCGGGCAGCTACTGGCCGTTCGGCCTGGCCCTGGCCGCCGCGATCGCCGGCCTCGGGCTCGTGTTCTGGCAGTTCTGGCTGCTGGGCCTGGGCATGGTGGCGGTCGTCTTCGCCACCTGCGGGCTGCTCTTCGAGTACTACTCCGGCACCCGCCGCACCGCCGAGCACTGACCCCCGAACCACCAGTCAGGCCCGCCGCCCCTCCGGGGCAGCGGGCCTGACTGTTCCCCCCTCTGGCGCCGTCGACCATGAAGTTGGCGGCGCGATCCGCCCCTTTCATCCCGGCCAACTTCATGATCGACGGCTCTCCGTGGCGGGTGACGGCGGGGTGGCGTTCGTTGTGGACGACAGGTCGCCGAGGTCTCGGCCGGACACGGGTGGTGGCGCCCGGTGCGGGATGGCCGGGCGATCCCGCACCTCTCGCGCTTGCCCCTCTCGCGCCTGCCTCGCGCTCGTCCAGCGCCGACTCTGGGGCCACCTGTCGGTCCGCCCGATGCCTGCCCTGACCCACCTGTCTGAGGTTGATCAAGGAGTTTGTGTCGCCTGGGGCGTCGTCACCTGACGCCAACTCCTTGATCGCCGGGTGCTGGCGTGGAAGGGGAGTGGGTGGGGGATGGGCCGGGGGCGGTGGGGCCTGGCGGGATGGTGCTGGATGGTGGCGCGGTGGGACGGGCGTGGGTGCCTGCCTGGCGGGGGTCGGCTGCCGCCACGGGTCTGCCCGCCCGGCTCGGCCCAGGGGCCCAGCTTGGCCCAGCTTGGCCCAGCTTGGCCCGGCCCGGCCCGGCCCGGCCCGGCCCGGCCCGGCCCGGCTCGGCTCGGCCCGGCTCGGTTCGGCTCGGTTCGGCTCGGCCCGGCTCGGCTGGGCTCGGCTCTGCCCGGCCCGGCCCGGACGGGCCGAGACCGGCCTTGCCTGGCCCTGCCGGCGCCCCGCTCAGTCCTGCCCTACCCGGCGCGGTGGGGCAGTGGCCGAGGGCGGGGCCGCGGTCGGCTGGCGGGTGGGAGGGCTGTGACGTCGGTGCGCTGGTCGCCGCTGGCCGGCGGCGCGGACCTTTCGGTGGTGGCTCGTCCTCGCGAGGTCCGACCGGCGGACGAGAAGAAGATCGGCCTTGCGGCGGAGTGGGTCAGGCGGCGTGCCGGTGGGTGGCGCGTCGGGCCGGGCGGCGGGACGGGCGCAACGCGTGCGTGGCGATCAGGATCGCCGTGCCGCAGCCGGTGCAGATCAGCTCGGGGCAGTCGACGCCGTGCCCGTCGCCGCAGGGCGGCGCCTCGAACAGCACGACGCCCTCACAGGTGTCGCAGGGCAACTCGCGGGCGGACACGGGCGTCTCCTCTCGGTCCGGTGCCGGTCGAAGCGGGGAAGCCATCGCCCGAAAACGGAAAATTACTCCCGTGTAGCTTGGCACGCGGGTATGACAGACACCCGTTCAGGCGGTGCGGGCGACCTCCAGCCAGCGGTCCAACGCGGCAGCGGCGGAGCCCGAGTCCACCGACTCGGCGGCCCGGACCAGGTTGGCCCGCAGCGCCTCGTGCAGGTCGCCGTCGAGCGGGCCCTGGGTGGACAGCGCGACCGCGGCGTTCACCAGCACCGCGTCCCGCACCGGGCCGGTCTCGCCGGCCAGCAGCCGCCGGACCACGTCGGCGTTGTAGACGGCGTCTCCGCCCCGCAGGTCGGCCAGGGTGGCCCGGGGCACCCCGAGTTCCGCGGCGTCCAGCAGGGCCTCCCTGACGGCGCCCTGCTGGGCCACCCAGACCCGGGTCGGCGCGCCGGTGCTGAACTCGTCCAGCCCGTCCTCACCGCGGACCACGATCGCCGAGTCGCCCCGGGCGGCGAAGACGGCCGCCATCACCGGCGCCATCCGCCGGTCGAAGCAGCCGACCGCGCCCGCGCGCGGGCGCGCCGGGTTGGTCAGCGGGCCGAGGAAGTTGAACGCGGTGGGTACGCCGATCTCCCGCCGGACCGGACCGGTGTGGCGCATGCCGGGGTGGAACCGGGCGGCGAAGCAGAAGCCGATGCCGGCCTCGGTGACGCAGCGCGCCACCTGCTCCGGTTCCAGGTCCAGCGGCACGCCGAGCTGCTCCAGCACGTCGGCCGTGCCGCACGAGGAGGAGGCGGCCCGGTTGCCGTGCTTGACCACCCGGACCCCGGCGCCGGCGACCACGAGGGCGGCCATGGTGGAGATGTTGACCGTGTGGGCCAGGTCCCCGCCGGTGCCCACCACGTCCAGCGCGGTGGCGCGCACCTCTTCGGGCAGGCGTACCGGCACGGCCCGGGTGAGCATCGTCTCGACCAGGCCACCCAGCTCGGCCGGGGTCTCACCCTTGGTGCGCAGCGCCACGGCGAACCCGGCGATCTGCGCCGGGGTGGCCGAGCCGGCCATGATCTCGCCCATCGCCCAGGCGGTGTCGGCGGTGGAGAGCTCCTCGCCGCGCAGCAGCGCGTTGAGCAGAAGCGGCCAGGTCCGTTCGCCCATGGCGGGCCTCCCGAGCGGCGTGAGTGAAGCGGTTGGGGGGCGCGCGCCACGGCCGCGTCGCCGTGGCGCCGCGGGGTGGATCAGGCCGCGGCGTGGGTGCGGCGCAGCAGCTCGACCACGGTGCTGCCGGCGGTGACCGGGTCGAGCGGGTGGGTCAGCGTGGCGTCGACCTCGGCGTACGCGGCCAGCCAGCGGTCGGCGGCGCGGGCCAGCACCACGCAGGTCGGCGGCGCGTCGTCGCGGTCGTCCTTGATCTGGCGGGCGATGCCGATGCCGCCGCCCGGGCTCGCCTCGCCGTCGAGCAGCAGCAGGTCGATCTCGTAGTCGTCGACCAGCCGGACGCAGCCGGCGTAGTCGTCGGCCTCGACGAACTCGATCTCGATGCCGGGCGCCGGCCGGGTGCCGACGGCGAGCCGCATCCGGTCCCGGACCTTCGGGTCGTCGCTGTAGAGCAGGACAGTGCAAAGACGATCGCTCATCGTGACGTGGCTCCCACCTCGTAGCTGCCCGCTGATCGTAGCGGGCGTCACATTCGACCCGACGCCCCGCCCGGGCGTGACTCAGGCGCTGGCCTCCGCGGCCTTCTGGCGGGCCTCCTGGCGGTCCAGTTCCCGGTCCAGCCGGCGGGCCTCGCGCTCGGACTGCTTGATCCACTGGACCACCAGCACGGCCAGCATGGTGACGCTGACGAACTCACCGCCGGCCCAGAGCACGCCGCCGGCGACCACCTGGTCCTCCCAGGGGTCGGACCAGGACAGGTTCAGCGACGGGTACCAGTCGCCGCCGAACAGCGTGGTGCTCTGCATGATGGTGAGCCCGAGCACGGTGTGGAACGGCACGGAGAGCACCATGAGCAGCGCCCGGGCCGGGTAGGGCCAGCGGCCGGGCAGCGGGTCCAGGCCGAGCAACGGCCAGAAGAAGACGCAGCCGGTGGCGATGAAGTGCGCGTGCACCAGCTCGTGCGCCCACTCGTGCCGCAGCGTGAACTCGTAGAGGTCGGTGAAGTAGAGCGCGAACGGGTTCACCACGAAGATGGTGAACGCCACCAGCGGGAAGCTGTAGATCCGGGCGATCCGGCTGTGCACGATCGCCAGCAGCCGCTTGCGGGGCCGCACCGGCAGCGTGCGCAGCGCCAGCGTCACCGGGGCGCCGAGGGCCAGGAAGATCGGCGCGATCATCGACAGCACCATGTGCTGCACCATGTGCACCGAGAGCAGGGCGGTGTCGTACGCGCCGAGGCCGGTGAGCGTGACGAGCGCGATGCCGCCGAGGCCGGGGCCGAGGAACGACACCGTGCGGATGACCGGCCAGCGGTCGCCGCGCAGCCGCAACCGGTGCACCCCGTAGAGGTAGAGGCCGGCGGCGAGCACGAGGCCCAGGGTGAGCCAGCTGTCCAGCCGGGTCTCGGTGAGCACCCGGGCGACGGTGAACGGCGGCGGGGCGGCCTCGCCTCCCGCCGCGAGCGTCGCCGGAGCCGCCGAGGTGACGGCGAGGATCTGATCGACGTGCAGCACGCTTTTCAGGGTAGGTCAGGCGAAGCGGACGACCACGATCGGGCCACTGCGGGCACCGGTTTGCCACCCCGCTGATCGTCGGTCCCGGTCAAGGGCAATAATGACCGCGTGACTGCGGCCCCAGCCATTGACAAGAGCCGGATCCACTCCCTGACGCGTCCCAACATGGTCAGCGTCGGGACGATCGTGTGGCTCTCCAGCGAACTCATGTTCTTCGCGGCGCTGTTCGCGATGTACTTCTCGATCCGCGCGGCGGCGCCGGAGCTGTGGGAGAAGCACACCGAGGCCCTCGACGTGCCCTACGCGACCACCTTCACGGTGATCCTGGTGCTCTCCTCGGTGACCTGCCAGCTCGGTGTCTTCGCGGCCGAGAAGGGCGACGTCCACGCCCTGCGTCGGTGGTTCACGATCACCTTCGTGATGGGCCTGATCTTCGTGCTCGGTCAGCTCAACGAGTACCGCCACCTGGTGCACGAGGGCGTCAAGATCAACGAAGACGGTTACGGGTCGATGTTCTACCTCACCACCGGCTTCCACGGTCTGCACGTGACCGGCGGTCTGGTCGCCTTCATCATCTTCATGATCCGCACCACCATGGGTCGGTTCACCCCGGCCCAGGCGACCTCGGCGATCGTCGTGTCCTACTACTGGCACTTCGTCGACGTCGTGTGGATCGGGCTCTACGCCATGATCTACTGGCTTCAGTGATCTTGGCGCGTCACGAACCGCGCCGCTGCTCCGTCCCCTGAGACAAGGTCCAACCGGTTAAGGACACAGGTCATGACTTCTGACAACGACCGCCGACGCGGTCTGCTCGCGCGGCTGCGCGGGCGGCCCGTAGCGCGCAGCAGGGGCCGCCGCCGGCTGGGCGCCGCGGTCCGGCTGGCCGCCGCGCTGATGCTGGCCGGCGGCGCCTACACCGTCTTCGCCCCGGGCGTGCAGGCGCAGGACAACCCGCCGCTGAGCGCCGCCGGCAACGAGGGCAAGGCGCTGTTCGACGTGAGCTGTGTGACCTGTCACGGTCGCAACGCCCAGGGCGTCGAGGGGCGGGGTCCGAGCCTGATCGGCGTCGGATCGGCCTCGGTCGAGTTCCAGGTCAGCAGCGGCCGCATGCCGATGGCCCGGCAGGAGGCCCAGGCGATGCGCAAGCCGCCGGTCTTCACCGACGAGCAGGTGCGCCAGCTGGGCCAGTACATCCAGGAGCTGGGCGGTGGCCCGCAGGTGCCGTCGGGCAACCTGCGTGAGGGCGCCAACATGTCCACCGGTGGCGAGCTGTTCCGGATCAACTGCTCGCAGTGCCACGCCTTCGGCGGTGGCGGCGGCGCGCTCTCCTCCGGCAAGTACGCCCCGAGCCTGAAGCCGGCCAGCGACCGGCAGATCTACGCCGCCATGCTGAGCGGCCCGCAGAACATGCCGGTGTTCGGCGACAACCAGATCACTCCGCAGGAGAAGGCGGACATCATCGCCTACATCCAGGAGACCCTCAAGCACGACCAGGACCAGGGCGGTTTCAACCTGGGCCGGTACGGCCCGTCGACCGAGGGTCTGGCGATCTTCCTGGTCGGCATCGTCGCGCTGGTCTTCGCGAGCCTGTGGATTGCGGGCAAGTCGTGACCCGGCCGAACATCTGTATCATTGCCCTGGTGCCGGCCACCGGCGCCACGCGTAGCGAGGTGACGGCATGAGCACCCACACCGAGCACCAGGCCCAGTCGGGCCCGGAGCCGCTCGACGTGAACGACCCCCGGCTCTCCCGGTTCGACATCGTGCAGGAAGGCGCCCGGCGCGACGACATCGAGATCGTCCACTACGAGGCGCAGGTGGTCCCGGGCAGCAAGGCCGAGCGCCGGCTGACCCGCACGGTCGCCATGATGTTCCTGCTGACCGGCGCCTTCGCCACCGCCTTCCTGGCGATCTACATCTGGTGGCCGTGGCAGTGGGAGGCCGGTCGGGGCGGCGACAAGCTCTACACCCCGCTGCTCGGGCTGACCCTGGGCCTGGCGCTCCTCGGCGTCGGCTTCGGCATCCTGACCTGGGGCAAGAAGCTGCTGCCCAAGGAGGTCTCGATCCAGGACCGGCACGACCAGGTGAACAACCCGGAGGATCGCAAGATCACCGGTGAGACCATGCTCTACCTGGCCGACGAGCTCGGGGTGAAGCGCCGTCCGCTGCTCGGCATCTCGCTGCTCGCCGGTCTCGCGCCGGTCGGCGCGGTGATCGCGGCTCCGCTGGTCGGTGGTCTGATCCAGCAGCCGCACAAGAACAACCAGATGTTCACCACCGGCTTCCAGCCGGCCGAGGGCGGCGAGAAGATCCGGCTGATCCGCGAGGACGGCCGCCCGATCCGCCCCGCGGACGTCAGCGTCGGCGGTCAGCTCACCGTGTTCCCCGGCATCGAGGGTGGCGTCAGCAACAAGCACGCCGACTCGCCGACCCTGCTCATCCACCTGCGCGAGGACGACGCGCAGAAGTCGCGCGAGGCGAACGAGCGCAAGGGTCGCGGCGACTACATGTGGGGCAACTACGTCGCGTTCTCCAAGATCTGCACGCACGCCGGCTGCCCGGCCAGCCTCTACGAGCAGCAGACCAACCGGCTGCTCTGCCCCTGCCACCAGTCGCAGTTCCTCATCACCGACAACGCCAAGCCGATCTTCGGCCCGGCGAACCGGCCGCTGCCGCAGCTGCCGATCGAGGTGGACGAGGAGGGCTTCTTCGTGGCGAGGTCCGACTACACCGAGACCATCGGTCCCGACTTCTGGGAGCGGCCATGAAGCGCCGAAAGTTCGATCGGGCCGCGCTGCCGGCCAAGACCGCCGGGGCGGTTGACGACCGCTTCCAGGTCGCCACGCCGCTGCGCAAGCTGCTGAACAAGGTCTTCCCCGACCACTGGTCGTTCCTGCTCGGCGAGATCGCGCTCTTCTCGTTCGTGGTCCTGCTGCTGACCGGTGTGTTCCTGACCTTCTTCTACGAGCCGGCGATGACCGAGGTGGTCTACGACGGCAGCTACGCCCCGCTGCGTGGCACCCCGATGTCGGCCGCGTACGCCTCCAGCCTGGACCTCTCGTTCGACGTCCGCGGTGGCCTGATCATGCGGCAGATGCACCACTGGGCGGCCCTGCTGTTCATGGCCGCGATCGTGGTGCACATGCTCCGGGTCTTCTTCACCGGCGCGTTCCGCAAGCCGCGTGAGACCAACTGGATCATCGGCTCGCTGCTGTTCTGGGTCGGCTTCCTGGCCGGCTTCACCGGCTACTCGCTGCCGGACGACGGCCTGTCCGGCACCGGTCTGCGGATCGCCTCCGGCATCATCCTGTCGATCCCGGTGATCGGTTCCTGGGTCAGCTCGTCGATCTTCGGCGGGGAGTTCCCCGGCACCATCATCATCAGCCGCTTCTTCATCGCCCACGTGCTGCTCATCCCGGGCCTGCTGGTGGCGCTGATCAGCGTGCACCTGGGCCTGGTGTTCAAGCAGAAGCACACCCAGTGGCCCGGCCCCGGCCGGACCAACGAGAACGTGGTCGGCGAGCGGATGTTCCCGCGCTACGCGCTCAAGCAGGGCGGCTTCTTCATGGTCGTCTTCGGCGTGATCGCGCTGATGGGTGGCCTCTTCCAGATCAACCCGATCTGGTACTTCGGCCCGTACGAGGCGTGGGTCGTCTCGGCGGCCAGCCAGCCCGACTGGTACGTCATGTTCCTCGACGGCTCGACCCGACTCATGCCGGGCTGGGAGATCAGCATCCCGATCGGCGACGGATACGTCATCCCGCCGCTGTTCTGGCCGACGGTCGTGCTCCCGGGCATCCTGGTGGGCCTGTCGACGATGTACCCGTTCCTGGAGGCGCGCCGCCTCAAGGACTACAAGCACCACAACCTGCTCCAGCGGCCCCGGGACGTTCCGGCCCGGACCGCGGTGGGCGCCATGGCCGTCGCCTTCTACATCGTGCTGACGCTCTCCGGCGGCAACGACGTGATCGCCGACAAGTTCCACATCAGCTTGAACGCGATGACCTGGGCCGGCCGGATCGGTCTGCTGGTCGTCCCGCCGCTGGCCTACTACATCACCTACCGGATCTGCCTGGGTCTCCAGCAGCACGACCGGGAGGTGCTGGCCCACGGCGTGGAGACCGGCATCATCCGACGCCTGCCGGACGGCCGGTTCGTCGAGGTCCACCAGCCGCTGACCTCGGCGGACGGCCACGACGGTCACGCGCCGGCGCTGGACTACGTCGGCTGGGTGGTGCCGAAGAAGATGAACCGGCTGGGCGCCCTCGGACCCGCCATCCGGGGCTTCTTCTACCCGATCGAGAAGCCGGCCGAGGCGCCGGTCTCCCCGGGCCACCCGCCGGTCGAGCCCCGACCGGAGCGGGAGGAGATCAGCAGCGGCGAGAGCCGTCGCTGACCCCGCCGCGTACGACTGACCGTGGCGCCCGCCGGACCATCCGGCGGGCGCCACGGCCGTTTCCGGCACTGTCGTCCGGTTGTGCCCGCCGGACGCCCGGCGGCCCCGCTCCGGTGCCCCGCCGCCCCGCGACACGGACGGGTGGAATCGCAGGAATAACCCCGGTCAGCCGGGTATCCGTGCGGTCCGACGTCTCATGGGGGAGGAAGCATGTTGGGAATCAAACGCCTGGGCCTGCTGGCCGCGCTGGTGGTCGTGGGGCTGGCGCCCGCCGCCGCGGCGCAGGCCGCGGCGCAGCCGTCGACGCAGGACACCCAGTATCTGCAGGCGGTGCACCAGGTCAACCTGTTCGAGATCACCGCCGGTAACCTGGCCCAGCAGAAGGGCCAGAACCAGCAGGTCAAGGACCTGGGCAAGATGTTCGTCACGGACCACACCCAGCTGGACCAGACGGTGCAGTCGACCGCCCAGCAGCTGAACGTGCAGCTGCCGGCCGACCCCACCGCCGACCAGCAGAAGGTCCTCGACAAGCTGAACAACCTCAGCGGGGCCGAGTTCGACAAGGCGTGGGTGACCGCCCAGCTGGCCGGCCACGTCCAGGCCATCCAGGCCACCCAGACGGAGATCTCGCAGGGCTCCGAGCAGTCGGTGGTGCAGATCGCCCAGGACGCGCTGCCGGTCCTCCAGGCGCACTACGACGCGTTGGTGGCCCTGGCCCAGACCCTGGGCATCCCGGTTCCGCAGACCAGCGCCAGCGGCACGCCCAGCCCGGGCGGCACCACGTCGCCGGCGCCGGGTGGTGGCGGCACCGAGTCGCCGGCTCCGGGCGGCACCGAGACCGAGGAGCCCGCTCCGGGCACCGAGTCCCCGGCGCCCGCGCAGAGCTGACGCACCGCACGACCCAGGTCGGCCGGCCCGTCCCCACCAGGGGCGGGCCGGCCGCCGCCGGTCTCAGTCGGCGTTGGCCAGCCCGATCGCGAACGCCTCCTCCAGGTCGTGCTGCGAGTAGGCGCGGAACGCGATGTGCGACTCGGTGTTCAGCACGCCGGGCACCTTGGAGATGCTGCCGGCGATGACCTGGGCGATCTGCTCGAACTCCCGGACCCGGACCATGGCGATCAGGTCGACGTGCCCGGCCACCGAGTAGACCTCGCTGACGCCGGGCAGGTTGGCCAGGGTCTCGGCCACCTCGGGGATGGAGTCGGTGGCGCAGTCGATCAGCACGATCGCGGTGATCACGGGACGTTTCTCCGTTCGTCGGCGACGAGGCCCATGCTAGAGCCCGGCGCGGTCACCGCGCGGCCGGGACGGTCAGGTCGGCGCCGGCCCGGACCACGCGATCGAGGCGTTCCCCGGCGGCGACGGTCGCGCCCGGCCAGATCACCGACCGGTCGACCGTGCCGTGGACCCGGGCGCCGGCGCCCACCACCGAGCGGATGACCCGGCCGTCCACGGTGGCGGACGGGTCGACCAGCCCGTCCGGGCCGGCGGCGTGCAGGTTAGCGGCCAGATAGTCGGCCGGCGTGCCGGTGTCGTAGAAGGTGCCCCGGTAGGGGACCACGGTCAGCGCGCCGGCCGCCTCCGCCGGCCGCCACACCGCCCGGACCAGGTCGCCGAACGTGGCCGGCAGGTCCCGGACCATCCGCCAGGGCAGGAGCGAGAAACCGACGAAGCGGTGCCCGTCGAAGGTGCCGGGGGCGGCCGGGTCGTCCGCCGGCTGTCCGAGCAGGCGTACGCTCCGCCCGTCCCAGCCGTCCAGCAGCGCGGCCACGTCCGGGCCCGGTGGGGTTTCCGGGTCGGCCAGGTAGGCGTCGGCGTTGCCGACGAGCACGCCCCGCCCGGCGATCCAGTCCCGCAGCCGTCCCAGCCCGCCGGCGGTGCCCAGCGGGTCGCCGGGCTCGACCGACAGGTGCGCCCGGTCACCCACCCGGGCCACCACCTGGTCGCCCAGGTAGCAGGCGTTCACCGCGACCCGGTCCGGGCCGGTCAGGCCGAGGCCGGCCAACCGTGCCAGGGCCCGGTCGAGCAGCGGCACGTTGCCGACCGGGCAGAGCGCCTTGGGCACCCGCTCGGTGAGCGGGCGCAGCCGGGTGCCCTCACCCGCTGCCAGCACGACCGCGCACACCTCGACCCCGGCCGTCGTCGCTCCGGCCGCCGGTGGGCTCACGCGGCCGGTGGCGTCACCGGCGGGACCTCGCCGGCGCGCGGCCCGATGCCGTAGTAGCCGAGCAGGTTGGCGGTGGCGCGGCTGAGCCGGGGCAGGTCGTCCAGCGGATGCCAGGCGGCCTCGAAGACCTCGGCCCCGTCGACCGCCAGCTCGGTGCGCGACGCCGGCACCTCCGCCTCGAACACCACATCGACCCAGCCCTTGGCGTGCACGACCGCGTTCGGCACGGCCGGCCGGAGCGCGTCGGGGGAGAGGCGGACGCCGGACTCCTCGTACAGTTCCCGGGCGGCGCCGACCACGGGCGCCTCACCGCGTTGCAGCAGACCGGCCGGCAGGGTCCAGCTGTGGCCGGGCGGCTGGCGCAGCAGCAGGATCCGCCCGGCGCCGGTGGCCTCCGTGTCCCGGACCAGGGTGACCGCCCCCACGATGTACTTCGGCACGGCCATCCGCACCAGTCGCCGCCGCAGCGGGACCGGAAGCCGGTAGAAGAGCTGGTAGCCGAGGGCCCGTCCGGTGGCACGCGCGCGGGGGATCATGCGTCCAGGCTAGTGGCCGCCGGGCGGACGCGGGCGAACGACCTTCGCCCTACTGTCGGTGGTCGACCAAATCGATGAGTTGCTGGACCACCGTGTCCGGCTCGACCGTGCGGTCGAAGACCGCCACCAGCAGCGTCTCCAGGTCGGGGTAGCCCAACTCCTCGGAGAGCCGCAGCAGCGGCAGGTCGCTGGCCAGGCCCCGGTTGTGCTTGCGCAGCGCCAGCCCGATGGAGGCGCGGCCGAGGCGGACCTTGTCGGCGATCGAGATGCCCGGCTCGGTGTGCTCGGCGAACCAGCGGTTGATCTGCATCTGGGCGTGCGGGGACTTGACGAAGCCCAGCCACTCCCGGCGCGGGCCGCGCGGGGCCACGTCCACCTCGAAGCCGCTCTCCGCGTCGCTCTCGGTGAAGATCTCCACCACGTCGCCCTCCTCCAGCTCGGAGGAGAGCGGGGCCAACCGGCCGTTGATCCGTGCGGCCAGGCAGTGGTCGCCGCGCTCGGTGCCCAGCTCGTACGCGAGGTCGACCGGGGTGGCCCCGGCCGGCAGCACCACCTGGCGACCGTCGGCGACCACCTGGATCTGCGCCTCGGCCAGGTCGCACCGCAGCGACGCCATGAACTGGGTCGGGTCGACCGTGTCCTGCTCCCAGTCGAGCACCCGGCGCAGCCAGGCCAACTCGTCGGCCCGGTCGGCGGCCCGGCCCGCGGCCCGGGGGAAGCGGTAGTGGGCGGCCACGCCGTACTCCGCGGAGCGGTGCATCTCGCTGGTGCGGATCAGCACCTCCACGGTGCGGTCCTGCGGGCCGCACACACTGGTGTGCAGCGAGCGGTAGAGGTTGTTCTTCGGGGAGGCGATGAAGTCCTTGAACCGGCCCGGCACCGGCCGCCAGAGGCCGTGCACGGCGCCGAGCGCGGCATAGCAGTCGGTCGGCGGGCCGTCCACCACGATCGCGATGCGCGGCAGGTCGTAGGGGGCGGCGTGGTCGCCGGCGACCGTGTCCTTCCAGATCGAGTAGAGGTGTCGCGGCCGGGGGGACACCTCGGCGTCCACCCGGTTGCGGCGCAACGCGGCCCGGGTCCGGGCCACCACGTCGCCCAGGTAGGCGTCCCAGCCCGGCCGGTCGTGCACGAACCGTTCGATCCGCGCGTGCTCGTCGGGTTGGAGGTGCAGCAGCACCACGTCGTCCAGCTCCCGTTTGAGGGTCTGGATGCCCAGCCGGTCGCAGAGCGGGACCAGCACCTCCTGCGTCTTGCGGGCGATCCGCTCCCGCGAGGCGGCCGAGCGGACGCCGAGGGTGCGCATGTTGTGCAGTCGGTCGGCCAGCTTGATGACCAGGACCCGGACGTCCTTGCCGGCCGCCACGATCATCTTGCGGACGGTCTCCGCCTCGGCGGCCTTGCCGTAGAACGCCTTGTCGAACTTGGTCACGCCGTCGACCAGGTGGGCCACCTCGCGGCCGAAGTCCTCCTGGAGCGCCTGGAGCGTGTAGCGGGTGTCCTCGACGGTGTCGTGCAGCAGCGCGGCGACCAGGGTGGTGGTGTCCATGCCGAGGTCGGCGCAGATCTGCGCCACCGCGAGGGGGTGGGTGATGTAGGGCTCGCCGCTCTTGCGGAACTGGCCGCGGTGCATGTTCTCGGCGATCGTGTAGGCCCGGCGCAGCACCGGGGCGTCGGCGCTGGGGTGGATCCCGCGGTGGGTGCGGACCAGGGCGGTGACCGGGTCGCCGTCGGTGGTGGGCCAGGTGAGCAGGGAGCGCAGGCGGCGGGTGAGCGGCAGCTCGCCCTGGGTCGGAAGGGCGCCGCCCAGGGCGGCGCCGTGTCCGGCGTCGACGTCCACCTGGGACACCTCCTCACCCCGACCCTCGACCGCCGGGACCGGCGACCGGGAGCAGGCCCGCGAATCGGGCAGGTCTGCACTTCTTTAACAGACTAAGGGAGTCGACGTAGTCCGATCGGACACTTGGTCATGAGCGTTCGGTCGAGAGTTGGTGGGACCCGCCGTTCTCCGCCTTCGCCAGCAGGTCACGGAACCGCCCCGCGCCGCCCACCGGGGAGGCCCATCCGTCGGTCGCCTCGACGAGCCGGGTCTCCGGTCGCTCCAACCAGGACAGGATCCGTTCGGTCTCCTCGGCGGTGGCCGCCGGCACCGGCCCGTGCCCGGGCAGCACCGTCTCGGCGGTGGCCCGGATCGCGGCGATCGTCGGTCGCGGGTGGACACCCGGCGGGGACACCCCGGCCCCGGCCAGCCGGCCGTGCCGGACCAGCGCCAGCTCCCAGCCGCCCCGGACGGCCGGTCGGGCGGCGGCCAGCTCGGCGATGCCGGTCAGCGCGGCCAGCCGCTGCATCCGGACCGCCGCGCGCAGCACCGCGACCAGCCGGCCCCGCGCCACCGCGGCCTCCTCGTAGCGCTGGGCCGCGGACAGCACCTCGATCCGGGCGAGCAGGGCCTCGACCACCACCCCGGGGTCGTCGCGCGTGGCGGTGCGGAACGGGGTGGCCGCGCGGTGCTCGTACTCCTCCGGGGTGATCCTGTGCTCGCAGGGCGCCGGGCAGCGACCCAGCTCGGCCAGCGCGCAGGCCGGCATGGTGGTGCGCCGGGAGAGCCGGTGGGTGCACTGGCGCAGCGGCACCGCGTCGTGGAAGCCGGCGGCGGCCAGCTCGGCCGCCTGCCGGGACCGGAACGGGCCGAGGTAGGCCGAGTCGGTGGGCGCGAGGTCGCGCACGATCGACAACCGGGGGTACGCCTCGTCGGTGAGCTTCAGCCACACCTGGCGCTCGGGATACTTCGACCGGCGATTGTACGGCGGCGCGTGCGCCGCGATCAGCCGTAGCTCGCGGACCTCCGCCTCCAGCGAGTGGGCGCACTCGACCGCCTCCACCCGCTCGGCGGCGGCCAGCATCTCGGAGATCCGGGCCCGCTTCTCCGCGGCGGTGAAGTAGCTGCGGACCCGGGTGGCGATGTCGCCGGAGGTGCCCACGTAGAGCGGCCGGTCGTCGGCGGCCCGGAAGATGTAGACCCCGGGGACCTTCGGCAGCCCCTCGGCCAGGTGCCGTTTGCGCCGCTGGGTGGGGGTGACCGCGCGGGCGAACTCGATCGCCTCGCCGACGGTGTCCACCCGGTGCCCGCCGAGGCGGCCGATCAGCCCGTGCAGCACGTCGACGGTGGCCTTGGCGTCGTCCAGGGCCCGGTGGGTGGGTTGGGTGGCGGTGCGGAAGTAGGCCGCGAGGGTGCCCAGCTTGCGGTTGGGCACCTCGTCGCGGGTGAGCACCCGCCGGGCCAGCGCGGCGGTGTCCAGCACCCGGGGGTTGGGCCACGCGTAGCCGTGCTTGGCGCAGGCGGCCTTGAGGAAGCCGACGTCGTAGGGGGCGTTGTGGGCGACCAGCACGGCGTCGGTGACGAACTCCAGGAAGCTCGGCAGCACCTGCTCGATCGGCGGGGCGGGCAGCAGCATCGCCTGGGTGATGCCGGTCAGCACGGTGATGAACGGCGGGATCGGCACCCCGGGGTTGACCAACGTGGCGAGCACGCCCAGCTCCTCGCCGCCACGGACCTTCACCGCGCCGATCTCGGTGATCCCCCCGCCGTCCGGCGCGCCGCCGGTGGTCTCCAGGTCGACCACCACGAAGGTGGTCGCGTAGAGCGGCAACGCGGGGTCGACCCCGCTGCCCGCCGCCCGGTCCAGACCGGCCAACGCCTCCTGGACGTACTCCGCTCGCGTCACCCGCCGGACGGTAACGGCACGGTCCGACACTCCGGTCACTCCGGCCCCTTCCGTTACCACGGGGGTACGATGAGAGATCGGCTCACTCACCGGGCGGTGGGCCCGTTCGGGGTGGGAGACTTGCCACATGCCCCTCACCGAGCCGCACGACGACCGCACCTCCCCGGAGGAGCCGGTGGTCGGTGCGCCCGGAGCCGGTGAGGAACCGTCGACCACGGTCGAGCCCGAGCCCACTCTCCCCGAGCCGGTCCGCCAGCGGATCGTCACGCTGACCGCCGCCGTGCTGCCCGGCCTGCCCGCCGACGAGGTGCCGGTGCCGCTGCGCCGGGTCGCCAAGTTCGCCCCGAACCGCCGGGCCCGGCTCGGCGCCCCGGCGATCGCCGCCCAGCTCACCGCCGACCCGCTGTTCCGGCAGCGGGTCACCGCCCGGGTGCTGGCCGACGCCGGCGACCTCGGCGCGGCCGTGGTGGAGGGCACCGCGCCGGCCGCGGCCGACCCGGTCGAGGTGGCCGCCCTGGCCTACCTGGCCCGACCAAGGGGTTGGCGGGAACTCATCGACGCCAGCGGCGAGGCGGTACGCGCCGAGGCGGACAGCGCGGTCGTGGCCGAGCTGGTGCGGGAGGCCGAACAGCGGGCCACCCGGGCCGAGCACGACCGGGCGGTGGCCCGGGTCGAGGCCGAGAAGCTCCGCGACGAGCTGGCCCGGGTCCGGGAGGAGCTGGGCCAGCTCCGCGAGGAGGCGCGCCAGTTGGCCCGTACCCTGCGGGAGACCCAGGCCCGGGAGCGCAAGGCCACCGAACTGCTGGCCACCGAGCGCGGCCGGGCGGCCCGCGCGGCGGCCGACGCGGACGCCGAGCTGCGCCGCGCCCGGGCCCGGCTGGCCGAGGCGGAGGCCGCCGCCGGCGTGGCCCGGGCCAGCGCCAAGGAGGCCCGCTCCGTCGACGACGCCCGGTTGTGGCTGCTGCTGGAGACGATCGGTCAGGCCGCGGTCGGGCTGCGCCGGGAGCTGGCGCTCGACCCGGTCGACACGCTGCCGGCCGACTTCGTCGCCGACGCGTTCGCCGACCAGCCGGGAGCCGCGCCGGCCGGCGCCGCGACCCGGGCCCGCGACACGGACGACCCGGCCCGCCTCGACCAGCTCCTCGCCCTGCCCCGGGCACACCTGGTGGTGGACGGCTACAACGTCACCAAACGCGGCTTCGGCGAGATGTCGCTGGAGCAGCAGCGCAAGCGGCTGATCACCGGCCTGGGCGGGATCGCCGCGCAGACCGGGGACGAGGTCACCGTCGTCTTCGACGGGGCCGAGCGGATCCACGGCCTGCCCCCGGCGCCGCGCGGCGTACGCGTGCTCTTCTCCCGCAAGGGGGAGACCGCCGACGAGCTGATCCGGCGGCTGGTCCGCGCCGAGCCGGCCGGCCGCCCGGTGGTGGTGGTCTCCTCGGACCGGGAGGTCGCCGACGGGGTCCGCCGCCACGGCGCGTACCCGCTCGGGGCCGACTCCCTGCTGCGCCGCCTCGCCCGCTCCTGACCCCACTCGGCGGCGGCGTTCCGATCGCGCCACTTCGGCGTACTGGTGGCCGGATGATCGTTTTCGAGGTGGGTGCTGCCTCGTTGTCCGGTTCTGTCATACCCGAGGCATAGCCTTTCGGTGACCGACGGTGGTGGTCCCTTCCCCGACCGCCACCGGCGACCCGTCAGGAGGCGTTGATGCTCATCGACTGCGACACCTGCGGCATCCGTGGCGCCGGCTGCTCCGGCTGTCTGGTGACCGCGCTGCTCGACCCCGACTCGCCGGCGGCCGACCTGGGCCCCGCCGAGCACCGGGCGATCGAGGTGTTCGCCCGGGCCGGCTTCGACGTGCAGGTGCTGCCGTCCGCGCCGGCCCCGGCGCCCCGCCGCTCCGCCCGCCGCCGCGTCGCCTGACCACCGCCTGCCTCCGGGTGGCCCGACCCCCGCGCCCGGACTCTCCCCGTCCATCGGTCCGGCTCGCTGAGTCCGTCGCGTTCCAGGCCGGCCGGGCGGGCACTCCGGGTTGAGCCCGTGACGGCCGGCCCTCAGGCCGACTCCGTCGGCCTCCCGGGTCTGTCGACTGGCTGTCCCCTCCGGCATGATTCCGAGCCCGATTCCCGTGGGCGTGTCGCGCCCGCCAGACGGATGCATCAGGAGCGATATGACTCCTGGTCATAAATATGACTCAGAGGCATATCGCTCTCGGGCCCTGCCTTCCGCCGCCCGCGCATGCGACCCGCCCACGCCTGCCCCCCACGACGCGGCGTGGAGCGCCCGTCGCCCGAGCGTCTGTCGTCCGGAAACTGCTGCCGCGCCGGTGGCTCGGGCGCCTGTCGCCCGCTGCCGTGCCACCGCCGTCAGCCGCTGCCCGCTGCCACGCCAGGGCCAGGGCCGACGCGGGGAGCGGGGCGACGTGCGCCCGCGCCGGCGCGGGCCCGGGGCGGGTGTGACCGGGCGGGGCGGGCGGCGGCGGTGTGCGGTCGGGCACCGGAGCGGATCCGCTCGGATCGGGCAATAGGATGGGCGGTCACGGTGGAGGGGAGCGGCATGACGCGGACGGGTCGCGACGGCGGGGTGGGCTGGTGACCCCGCGCGGTTGGGCGGTGCTGAGCCTGGCCGGGCTGGCGGTCGCGCTGGTCGTGGCCGTCGTGCTGCTGGTGCCGTGGGGCCGGCCGCCGGCTCCCCGGGCGGACCAGCTCGCCGCGTTGCGGTCGCTCCCGGTCGACCAGGTCGCCCGGGGTCGGGCGTTCCACGACGCGTTGCGTCCGGCCGGCTGGTCGGCGCTCGCGGTCGGGCTGGTGGTGGCGCTGCTGCTCGGACTCACCCCGCTGGGTGGGCGCCTGGTCGAGCTGGCCGGCCGGCCCTTCGGCGGCCACTGGGTCGCGCAGGCCGTGCTCGGCGGGCTGGCCGTCATGTTCCTCGCCGACCTGCTCACGCTGCCCTTCTCGGCCTGGCGTCGCACCGTGCTGGTCCGCTACGGGCTGAGCACCCAGGGCTGGGGCGGCTGGGCGGTCGACCTGCTCAAGTCGTACGCGGTCAGCGCGGTCATCGGGGCGCTGGTGCTGCTCGGCTTCTACACGGTGGTGCGGCTCGCCCCCCGCTGGTGGTGGGCGTTCGGCGCGGCCGGCGCCGCCGCCCTGGTGGTCGTGCTGTCGTTCGTGCTGCCGGTGCTGGTCGAGCCGGTCTTCAACCGGTTCACCCCGATGGAGCCGGGCCCGCTGCGTACGGAGTTGACCAGCATGGCGGCCCGGGACGGGGTCCCGGTGCGCGACGTGCTGGTCGCCGACGCCTCCCGACGGACCCGGGCGGTCAACGCCTACGTCTCCGGGCTCGGACCGACCCGGCGGGTCGTGGTCTACGACACCCTGCTGCGCGAGGCCGAGCCGGCGGAGGTGACCAGCGTGGTCGCGCACGAGCTGGGGCACGCGAAGGACCGGGACGTCTGGACCGGCACCGTGCTCGGCGCGCTCGGCGCCGCCGCCGCGGTGGTGGCCCTCTACCTGGTCGGCTCGTGGACGCCGCTGTTGCGGCTGGCGGGCGTCGACTCCATCGCCCAGCCCCGCGCGTTCCCGCTGCTGATCGCGTTGGTCACGGTGGCCGGTCTGCTCGCCACCCCGGTGCAGGCGCTGGTCTCCCGTCGGGTGGAGGCCCGCGCCGACGCGCACGCGCTGGCGCTCACCGGCGACCCGACGACGTTCGAGGCGATGCAGCGTCGCCTGGCCGGGGTCAACCTGTCCGACCCCGACCCGCCGCGCTGGGAGTACCTGTGGTCGGCGTCCCACCCGTCCACCGTGGAGCGGATGGCCGCCGCCCGCGCCTACGCCAGGGAGACCGGCCGATGAGCCGCACCTTGCTGATCACCAACGACTTTCCGCCCCGCCCCGGCGGCATCCAGTCCTTCGTGCACAACCTGGCCGTACGCCAGCCCGCCGGGTCGGTGGTGGTCTACGCGTCGAGCTGGCGCGGCGCGGAGAAGTTCGACGCCGACCAGCCGTTCGAGGTGGTCCGTGAACGCACCAAGGTGCTGCTGCCCACCCCGCTGGTGGCGCGGCGGGCGGCCCGGCTGGCCCGGGCGTACGACTGCGACACGGTGTGGTTCGGCGCGGCGGCCCCGCTGGGGCTGCTGGCGTCCGGGCTGCGTCGGCGGGCCGGGATCCGCCGGGCGGTGGCGCTGACCCACGGGCACGAGGTCGGCTGGGCCGCGCTGCCCGGCGCCCGCGCCGCGCTGCGCCGCATCGGCCGGGGCATGGACGTGACCACCTACCTCGGCGAGTACACCCGGGTCCGGCTGGCCCGGGCGCTGGACGGGCTCACCGAGCTGCGCCGGCTCGCGCCCGGCGTGGATGTGGACACCTACCACCCGGGCGTGGACGGCGGGCAGGTCCGGCTGCGGCTGGGGCTCGCCGACCGGCCGGTGGTGGTGTGCGTGTCGCGGCTGGTGCCGCGCAAGGGGCAGGACATGCTGATCCGGGCGTTGCCCGAGATCCGCCGGCGGGTGCCGGACGCCGCGCTGCTGGTCGTCGGCGGCGGGCCCTACCGGGCGACGTTGGAGAAGCTGGCCCGACAGGTCGGGGTGGAGCGGGACGTGGTCTTCACCGGCTCGGTGCCCACCGCCGAGCTGCCCGCGCACTACGCGGCCGGTGACGTCTACGCGATGCCCTGCCGCACCCGCAACCGGGGACTGGACGTGGAGGGCCTCGGCATCGTCTACCTGGAGGCGAGCGCGACCGGGCTGCCGGTGGTGGCCGGTGACTCCGGCGGCGCGCCGGACGCCGTCCGCGACGGGGAGACCGGGTACGTGGTCCGGGGCCGGGACGTGGCCCAACTCGCCGACCGGGTGTCCGCCCTGCTCGCCGACCGCGACCTGGCGCAACAGTTCGGCGCTGCCGGACGCGCCTGGGTGGAGCGGGAGTGGCGCTGGGAGACCCAGGCCGAGCGGATGGCCGCCCTGCTCGCCGGCTGACCCCTCACGCGCCCGCCCCGCCCGCCCCGCCCGAGCGCCCGCCCCCGAGCGCGCCGCCCGCCCCGCCCGAGCGCCCGCCCCCGAGCGCGCCGCCCGCCCCGCCCGAGCGCCCGCCCCCGAGCGCGCCGCCCGCCCCGCCCGAGCGCCCGCCCCCGAGCGCGCCGCCCGCCCCGCCCGAGCGCCCGCCCCCGAGCGCGCCGCCCGCCCGCCCCGAGCGCGCCGCCCGCCCCGCCCGAGCGCCCGCCCCCGAGCGCGCCGCCCGCCCCGCCCGAGCGCCCGCCCCCGAGCGCGCCGCCCGCCCGCCCCCGAGCGCGCCGCCCGCCCGCCCCCGAGCGCGCCGCCCGCGGGGCGGGCCGGGCGGGCGGTGCTCCGGGCGGGCGGCGCGGGTCCGGTGGTGACGCTCAGACCCGCAGCGCGGCCCGCTCGGCCGCGGGCGACGGCGCCGTGGCCACCGGCCGACGGGACAGCCGCCCCGGCCACCAGGTACGCGCGCCCAGGTCCAGGGTCAGCGCCGGGATCAGCAGGCTGCGCACCAGGAGCGTGTCGAGCAGGATGCCGACCGCCACGATCACCCCCATCTGCACCGACGGCACCAGCGGCAGCACCAGCAGGGCGCCGAAGGTGGCCGCCAGCACCACCCCGGCGCTGGTGATCACACCGCCGGTGACGGTGAGCGCCCGCAGCGTCCCGGGCCGGTGCCCGATCGACGCGGTTTCCTCCCGCGCGCGGGTCATCAGGAAGATCGTGTAGTCGACGCCGAGGGCGACCAGGAACAGGAACGCCTGCAGCGGCACCCCGACGAACAGCCGTGGGTGGCCCATCAGGTCCAGCAGCAGCCCGGCCGCGCCCATCGCCGCCGCGTACGACAGCACCACGCTCGCCATCAGCAGCAGCGGCGCGACCAGCGCGCGCAGCAGGAGCACCAGGATCACCAGGACGACGGCGAGCACCAGCGGGATGACCACCCGGTTGTCCCGGTCCACCGTGCGCCGCTCGTCGAGCAGCGTGGCGGTGCGCCCCCCGACCAGCGCCTGCGCGTCGGGCACCGCGTGCACCTCGGTCCGCAGCCGGCTCACGGTGTCCCGGGCCGGGGCGCTGTCCGGAGCGGCGGCGAGCACCGCGGTGACGCGTACCCATCGGCCGTCGGCGGACCGCTGCGGGCCGCCCACCTCCGCGACGCCCGGCACCGCGCGGACCGCGTCCACCACCCGGTCGGCCGCGCCGGCGGCGGCCAGCACCTCGACCGGCGCGGTCGACCCGCCCGGGTAGTGGGCGGCGACCAGCCGCTGGCCGGTGACCGAGCCGACCTCGGTGGTGAAGGACTCGTCGTCGGGCAGGCCGAGGGCGAGGTTGCCGATCCCGAGGGTCAGCGCGACCAGGGCCGCGGCGGTGCCCACCCAGACCAGGCGCGGCCGGCGACCGACCAGGCCGGCGACCCGCCGCCACACCCCGTGGTCGGCGGTGCGGTCCCGCTCGTCCGCGCCGGGGGTGTGGCGCGGCACGAACGGCCAGAACAGCCACCGGCCGCACAGGACGAGCACCGCCGGCAGCAACGTGGTCATCGCCAGCAGCGCGGCCACGATGCCGACCGCGCCGACCGGGCCCAGGCCGCGGGTGGCGGGCAGGTCCGCCGCGACGAGGCAGAGCAGGCCGAGCGCGACGGTCGCCGCGGAGGCGCAGACCGCACCGTACGACCGACGCAGCGCGACCGCCATCGCGGCGTGCCGGTCGGCGTGCCGGCGCAGCTCCTCCCGGTAGCGGGCGATGAGCAGCAGGGCGTAGTCCACGCCGACGCCGAAGACCAGCACGGTGAGGATGGTCTGGCTCTGGAAGTCCACGGCCAGACCGGCGTGCCGGGCCAACAGGTAGACGGTGGCGCCGGCGAGCTGGTTGGCGACGCCCACCGCGAGCAGCGGCACCAGCCACAGCACCGGGCTGCGGTAGGTGACCAGCAGGAGCAGGGCGACGGTGACGGCGGTGGCCAGCAGCAACGCGCCGTCCATCCCGTCGAACGCGTCCCAGATGTCGCTCTCGGCGGCCGCGTCGCCGGTCAGCGCGGTCCGCAGCCCCGGCACGCCCTCGGCGAGGCGGTCCTTCATGGCGCTCACCGCGTCGGCGCGCCGCCGCTCGTCGGCGGTGACCGGCAGCGAGAACAGCAGCGCCCGGCCGTCCGCGCTCGGCACCGGAGGGGAGACCACGCCGCCGTCGGCGTACCCGGCGAAGGCCGTCCGGTCGGCGTCGACCCGGGCCCGGTCGGCGGCGGTGAGGCCGGTGTCGCGGACGTAGACGGCGACGGCCAGCTGCCGGCGGGACTCGGGGAAGGCGGCCTCGGCCCGCTGCGCGGCGCGGCTGCTCTCGACGCGGGGCGGCAACGCGCCGAGCGTCGAGTTGTCCTGCGTCTCGCCCAGCTTCAGCGCGAGCGGCCCGGCGACCGCGAGCAGCACCAGCCAGAGCACGAGGACGGCGTACTTGCCGCGGCGGCCGGCGGGCAGCCCGGCCATTCGGTGCGGGGACATCGGGTTTCCTCTCACTCGTGCCCGACGCGGATTGCGGGCCCTGTCTGCGATCCTTCGGCTCGGCGGCCCGCCGGTCAGGGGTGCCGCCCCGACTCCACGGGTGGTGCCAGCACCACCGGATCCGCGGCGGTGGTGCCGGAGAATGAGGTCCGTGGACGCATCGGTGCGCGTACTGCTTCGGACCTGGCTGCGGCCCGGCGCGGTGACCGCCGCCCAGGGGCTGCTGATCGCGCTGCTGTCGCTGACCACGCACGTGGCCCTGTTCGTGCTGTCGCTGGCCGCGCTGGTGCTGATCCCGGCGTTCGGCGTCGGCTTCGCCCTCTTCCCGGTGGTCACCGCCGGGGTACGGGTCTGCGCCGGGCTGCACCGCCGGCTGGCCGGGTGGGGCGGCGTCGGGATGGCCACGCCGTACCTGCCGGCGCCGGCCGGCGCGCAGTTCGGCACGTGGCGGCGGTTCCGCTGGGTGGTGGCCGACCCGGCGACCTGGCGGGACCTGGCCTGGCTGCTGCCCGGCGCGGTCACCGGCGCGGTGTGCCTGGCCGCGTTCGCCCTCCCGCTGTACGGCCTGGAGGGGATGGTCGGCGTCCCGCTGGTGCTGCACACCTTCGACGTCTGGTACGGCTACGGCCCGTTCTGGCCGGTCGACAACCTGGTGGAGGCGCTGCTCTGCTTCCCGCTCGGCGCGTTGCTGCTGGCCGTCGGCGTGGCGGCCGGTCGCTGGCTGGTCTGGCTGCACGTGACGTTCGCCGGGTTCTTCCTGCCGCCGACGCGCAGCGCCGAGCTGGCCCTGCGGGTGCGGCAGTTGACCGCCACCCGGGCCGAGACGGTGGACGCGCAGGCCGCCGAGCTGCGTCGGATCGAACGGGACCTGCACGACGGCGCGCAGGCCCGGCTGGTCGCGCTGAGCATGAGCATCGGCCTGGCCGAGCAACTGGTGCGGGACGACCCGGAGGCGGTCCGTCGGCTGCTCGCCGAGGCCCGGGAGACCAGCGGGCAGGCGCTGGCCGAGCTGCGCGGGCTGGTGCGCGGCATCCACCCGCCGGTGCTCGCCGAGCGGGGCCTGCCCGGCGCGGTACGGGCGCTGGCGCTGGCCGTGCCGCTGCCGGTGGACGTCACCGTCGAGCTGCCCGGCCGGCCGGCGGCCCCGGTCGAGTCGGCCGCGTACTTCGCGGTGGCCGAGGCGCTGGCGAACGTGGGCAAGCACAGCGGGGCGACCCGCGCCTGGGTGGAGCTGCGGCACGCCGGCGGACGGCTGTCGGTGGTGGTCGGTGACGACGGCCGGGGCGGCGCGGAGGCGGCGGCGGGCGGCGGGTTGGCCGGGACGGGGCGTCGGCTGGCCGCGTTCGATGGGACGATGACGGTGACCAGTCCGGTGGGTGGGCCCACCGTCATCAGCATGGAGCTGCCGTGCGAGTTGTCATCGCCGAGGACCTCGCCCTCCTCCGGGACGGGCTGACCCGGATCCTGGAGGCGTTCGGCTGCCAGGTGGTGGCGGCCGTCGACAACGGACCGTCGGTGCTGCCGGCGCTGACCGCGCACCGGCCGGACGTCGCGGTCATCGACGTCCGGTTGCCGCCGACGTTCACCGACGAGGGGTTGCAGGCGGCGGTGCGGGCCCGCGCCGAGCTGCCCGGGCTGCCGGTGCTGGTGCTGTCCCAGCACGTCGAGCAGCTCTACGCCCGGGAGCTGCTCGCCGACCGGCGCGGCGGGGTCGGCTACCTGCTCAAGGACCGGGTGTCGCACGTGGACCAGTTCGTCGACGCGGTGCGCCGGGTCGCCGCCGGCGGCACCGTGATGGACCCGGAGGTGGTCGCGCAGCTGCTGGCCCGCCGAGCCGGCGCGGAGCCGCTCGACGAGCTGACCCCGCGGGAGCGGGAGGTGCTCGGCCTGATGGCCGAGGGCCGGTCGAACGCGGCCGTCGCCGCCCGGCTGTTCGTCACCGAGAAGGCCGTCGACAAGCACATCAACAGCATCTTCAGCAAGCTGCGGATGCCGCCGTCCGGCGACGACAACCGGCGGGTGCTGGCCGTCCTGGCCTACCTGGACGGGGCGGACACCCGACGCCTCCCGAGCTGACCGCGCCGCGGCGTGGCGTGGGGCCCCGCACCCTCACGTGTTAAGCGGGGGCCCCTCCTATACCGCAGGCGTCAAGAGGGGGCCCTTCCTTACGCGGCGGGCGCGTGGGTGAGGTGCTGCACGGCCGGTCCCGGGCGGCCGAAGTGCCAGCCCTGCCCGGCGTCGCAGCCGATCGCGCGCAGGCGGTCCGCCTGGTGCGCCGTCTCCACCCCCTCGGCGGTGACGGTGAGGCCGAGCGCGTGCGCCAGCGAGACCAGCGAGCCGAGGATCCGCTCGTCGGTACGGCCACCCGGGTCACCGGCCGGGGCCCGCAGGCCGGTCACGAACTCACCGGCCACCTTCAGCTCGTCGACCGGCAGGTCCCGCAGGTACGCGAGGTTGCAGTAGCCGGTGCCGAAGTCGTCGATCGCCACCCGGACACCGAGGTCGCCCAGCACCCGCAGCGCCCGCACCGGCTCGACCACCGTGCTCATCATGGTGCTCTCGGTGATCTCCAGTTGCAGCCGTTCCGGCGCCAGGCCGGTGCGGCCGAGCACGCCCCGCACCTCCGGCACCAGATCGGCCCGGTGCAGTTGGCGGACGGCCAGGTTGACGCTGACGAACGGGGCGGCGCCGTCGATCGCCGGCCAGGTGCCCGCCTCGCGGCACGCCTCGGCCAGCACCCAGCTGCCGAGCCGGACGATCAGGCCGGTCTCCTCGGCCAGCGGGATGAAGCTGTCCGGCCGGAGCACACCCAGCTCCGGGTGGCGCCAGCGCACCAGCGCCTCCATGCCGAGCACCCGGCCGTCGCGCAGCGACGTGAGCGGCTGGTAGTCGAGGTAGAACTCGCCCCGGTCCAGCGCGGCGGGGATCGCCGCGGAGAGCGCGTACCGGGCCAGCTCGCGGCGGTTGCGGTCGGCGTCGAACAGCGACCAGCGCGCCCCGCCGGCGGCCTTGGCCCAGTGCAGCGTGCTGTCCGCCGCGCGCATCAGCTCCATCGGGGAGGTGCCGGCCACGGGCCGCTCCACGATGCCGATGCTGGCCGACACGGTCAGCTCGTGCCCGTCGACCAGCGCCGGCTCCCGCACCGCGGCCAGCGCCGCCTCGGCCACCTTGACCGCGTCGTCGGTGCCGGCGGTGCGTTCCACCAGGACGACGAACTCGTCGCCGCCCAGGCGGGCCACCAGGTGCTCGCCGAGTGCCCGGCGCAGCCGCTGGGCCACCGCCACCAGCAACGAGTCGCCGACCTGGTGGCCGAGCGAGTCGTTGACCACCTTGAAGCGGTCCAGGTCGAGGAAGCAGACGCCGACCCGGTCGGCGCCCCGGCCCGGGGTGTCGATCGCGGCGGTCAGCCGCTCGGTGAACAGCGTCCGGTTGGGCAGGTCGGTCAGCGGGTCGTGGGTGGCCTGGTGCCGGAACCGGGCCTCGCTGTCGCGCAGCGCCCGTTCGGCGTGGGCCCGGGCCATCATCGCGGCCCGGCGGATCGACTCCTGCTCGTCGAGCGTACGGTCGCGCAGCGCGCGGGCGTACCCGGTGGCGACGGTGGCGAGCAGCCGGGCCATCCGGTCCTCGACGTCGTCGACGACCAGGTCGAGGTCGCGGACCAGGCGCAGCTGGATCACCTCGACGGTGCGGCCCAACCCCTCGGCGGAGGCGATGTGCGACTGCACCAGCTCCGCGCCCACCTGCTGCCCGATCCGCAGGTCGAACGGGTCGGCCCGCAGCGCCTGGGCGAGCCGCTCGGTGAGCCGCTGGAGCACCTCCTCCAGCTGCGCCTGGGTCATCGGCAGGTAGCTGGTGCCGGAGACCGCCTTGGCCCAGGCCCGGGCGAAGACGCTGGGACGGTGGCGGGCGGCGGTCACGGCCAGGTCGTCAGCCACCGAGCCGCCCGACCCCGCCCATGAAGACCGCCCGCTCGGCGTTCTCCGCCTGGTCGGGGGCGTCCGGACGCCACTGCGGCACCCACACCACGCCCGGGTCGACCAGCTCGAAGCCGTCGAAGAGCGCGGTCAGCTCGGCCCGGCCGCGGATGAACAGCTGGCTGTCGGTGCGCCGGTAGACCCGCTCGGCCTCGGCCCGCTCGCCGGTGCCGTCCCGGCCGTCGTCGCTGGCCTGGGAGAGCACCAGGTGGCTGCCGGGGGCCAGCGCCGCGCGCAGCGTCCGCAGGATCTCCTCCGGGCGGTCGGCGTCGGGGACGAAGTGCAGCACCGCCACGATCATCACCGCGACCGGCTGGGAGAAGTCGAGCAGCCGGTTGACGTCCGGGTGGCCCAGGATCGCCTCCGGGTCGCGCAGGTCCTCGCGTACCACCGCGGCCCGCTCGTTGCCGGCCAGGATCTCCTGGCTGTGCGCCACCGCGACCGGGTCCACGTCGACGTAGACCACCCGCGACTCCGGGTCGATCCGCTGGGCGATCTCGTGCACGTTGCCCACGGTCGGGATGCCGGAGCCGATGTCCAGGAACTGGCGCACGCCGGCGTCGGCGAGGTAGTGCACCGCCCGGCGCAGGAACGCCCGGTTGGCCTGGGCCATCAGCGGGGCCTCCGGCACCGCCTCCACCATCGCCCGGGCGGCGGCCCGGTCGGCCGCGAAGTTGTGCGAGCCGCCGAGGTAGTAGTCGTACATGCGGGCCACGCTGGGGCGCTCGATGTCGATGGTCTCGGGTGCCCAGTCCGGCCGCTGCATGTCCCTGCCCCTTGGGTGTCGGCGACGCGCGGCCGTCACCGCCGCGCGGATCACCCGGGTATTCTGCCTGCCCGCCGTCGTGCTGCAAAGACCGCCGTCGCTACGCGTCCGGCCCTTCACCGTACGCGGTCAGGCGCGCCCGGAATGCCGGAGAGGCCCGCGTCCGGCGTGCGGACTCAGGCCTCTCCGGCGACGGCGTCAGAACTTCGGCGCGTCCGGGGCCTCCAGCAGCCCCAGCCGCAGCGCGGTCATCAGCGCCTGGGCGCGGTTGGCCGCGCCCAGCTTCTCGTAGAGCTTGGAGATGTGGGTCTTGGCGGTCGACTCGCTGACGAAGAGCTGCTTGGCGATGCCGGCCACGCTCATGCCGTCGGCGAGCAGGCGCAGCACCTGGCCCTCGCGCGGGGACAGCTGCGGGCCGGACGGGGCGAGCCGGCGCTTCATCGCCTCGGCCAGGTCGGCCGCGGTGAACGCGCTGGGGGAGGAGGCGGCGTGCCGGGCGGCGGCCACCACCTCGTCGGCCGGCGCGGTCTTCGGCACGAACGCGCTGGCACCCGCCTCCAGGGCACCGAAGAGCTGGTCGTCGCCGGCGTACATGGTGAGCACGACGATGCCCATCGACGCGCTGGACTTGCGCAGCGCGCGGGTCGCCTCCAGGCCGCTGCCGTCGGGCAGCCGCAGGTCCATGATCACCACGTCCGGCTGGAGCGCGCCGGCCTGGCGCACACCCTCCGCGGCCGTGGCGGCCTCGCCCACGACCTCGAACTGCCGGTCCCTCTCGAAGGCGTGCCGCAGACCCTTGCGGATCAGGTCGTGATCGTCGACAAGGAGAACCTTGGTACGGGTGGCCGGTGTCGGGCTAGTGGTCATCCTCGGGTTACTCCCCTTCTGCTGCTGCGGCGCTGCCGCGCACCTTATCGCGCCGGGGCGACGAGCCGAGTACCACCGCCACGGTCGTGCCGCTGGGTTGCCGCGGCCTGATCTCCAACCGGCCTCGGATACGTTCCGCCCTCTCCGCCATGATCGCAAGACCATAGTGCCCCTCGGGGCGCTGGTCACCGATGCCGTGACCGTCATCCGACACTTCGATTCGGGCGTACGGGGGATCCACCTCACACGTGACCCAGAGGTTCGACGCGCCGGCGTGCTTGCGGGCGTTGGTCACCGCCTCCTGCGCGATGCGCAGCAACTCGGCCTCGGTGGCGGCCGGCAGCCGGGCGGTGGACTCGTCCAGCGACAGGTTCACCCGCAGGCCGCCGGCCGCGCCGACGGTGCGCGCGTACTCGGCGATGGCCGCGGCCAGGCCGCCGTGCCGGTCCACCTCGCTGCGCAGCTCGAACAGGCTGAGCCGCAGCTCGGTGATCACCCGGGTGACCTCGTGGCGCAGCGTGCGCAGCGACTCGGCGGTCTCCTCGGCGTCGTCGTGCACGGTGGCCAGGGCGTTGTCGATGCCGTAGCCGACCATGACCAGCTCCTGGGCGACCCCGTCGTGGATCTCCCGGGCCAGTCGCTGCCGCTCCTCGTTGGTGGCCAGCGAGCGCACCTCGTCGAAGAGCAGGGCGGCCTCCAGCCGCAGCGCGGCCGGGCCGGTCAGCGCGGTCACCCGGGACACCACCGGCGGCGGGTACGCGGCGGCGGTGTCCGCCTCGACCACCACCAGGCCGACCGTGCGCACGCCGGCGACCAGCGGCACGATCAGCGCGGAGACCTCGCCGGAGCGCCGGGACCGGGCCTGCGAGCGGGCCGAGACGGTCGGCTGCTGGCTGGCCCAGGCGTCGGCGATGGCCGAGTCGGCGTCGAGCGTCGTCTCCCAGTCGACCCGGTCCGCGCCGATCTGGGCGAGCACGACCAGCCGGCCGCCGCCGCTGGCGGAGAGCACCGCGCCGCGGTCGGTCTTCGCCACCACCCGCAGCTCCTCCAGCAGGTGCTCGGAGATGCCGCCCGGGTCCAGGGTGGCGCCGGGCAGCTGACGGGCGACCGTCCGCAGCTGGGTGAGCAGGCGGGTGGCCTCCGCGTACGGCTGGGGCTTGCCGGCGTTGCGGACCCGGATCACACGTTGCAGGGTGCCGGCGGTGTAGAGGCCGAGGCCGGCCAGGATCAGCCACTGGGCGCAGACCGCGAGGTAGCCGAGCTGGCCGAGCTGCGGCTCGCCGCCCACCTCGGTGAACGCGGCGCTGGCCAGCAGCGTGGCCGCCGCCACGGCGAGCAGCGCGGCGCCCTCGCGGAACCGGCGGCGCAGCGCGGTGACGGTGACCGGCACGGCGAGGTAGGGCAGCACGGCCGAGGCGCCCAGCCCGCCGGTGACGCCGGTGAGCTGGGTGTCGGCGGCGACCTGGCTGGCGGCCAGGCCGAGCACCACGACCTCGGCGAAGCGGCTGATCGGGGCGAGCAGCCGGTGCTGCGGCGCCAGCACGGCGGGCAGGCCGGCGACGCCGAGCAGGGCTATCCACCAGAGCTGGCTGGCGTCGCGGGTGGCGAACAGGGTCAGGGCGGCGACCAGCGCGAGGAGGACCGCGCGGGCCGCGACCGCGAGGGGCTGCGTCTGCGGCTGGCCGGATGTGGAGGCGGGCACCTGACGGATGGTAGTCAGCGCTGGTAGATCTCCGCGATCTCCGTGGCGTACGTCTTGTGCACAACCTGTCGCTTGACCTTCAGCGAGGGGGTCAGCTCGCCGGTCGTCTCGGTGAAGTCCTGGGGCAGGATCCGGAACACCTTGATCGCCTCGGCCTTGGAGACGGACAGGTTGGCCTGGTCGACCGCGCTCTGCACCTCGGCCCGCAACGCCTCGTCCTCGCGCAGCTCGGCCGCGGTGGTGGTCTCCGGGCGCCCGTGCGCGGCCAGCCACTTCGGCAGCGCCTCCTCGTCGATGGTGACCAGCGCCGAGATGAACGGCTGCCGGTCGCCGACGACCACGCACTGGCTGACCAGCGGATGCGCCCGGACCTGGTCCTCCAGCACCGCCGGGGCGACGTTCTTGCCGCCCGCGGTCACGATGATCTCCTTCTTGCGGCCGGTGATGCTCAGGTAGCCGTCCTCGTCGAGCTGGCCCAGGTCGCCGGTGCGGAACCAGCCGTCGGTGGTCAGCGCCTCGGCGGTGGCCGCCTCGTTGTGCCAGTAACCCTGGAAGACGATGTCGCCGGAGATCAGGATCTCGCCGTCGTCGTCGATCCGGATGGTCACGCCGGGCAGCGGTCGGCCGACCGTGCCGATCCGGGTGCCGGTGGGCAGGTTGGCGGCGGCGGCCGGCGAGGTCTCGGTGAGGCCGTACCCCTCGCAGATGGTCACCCCGACGCCGCGGAAGAAGTGCCCGAGCCGGGCGCCGAGCGGCGCACCACCGGAGATGGCGTCGCGGCAGCGGCCACCCATGGCGGCGCGCAGCTTGCCGTAGACCAGCTTGTCGAACAGGGTGTGCTGGGCCCGTAGCGCCAGGCCCGGGCCGCCCGGGGTCTCCAGCGCCTCGCTCCAGGCGATGGCGACCTTCTCCGCCCGGTCGAAGATCTTGCCCTTGCCGTCGGCCTCGGCCTTCTGCCGCGCGCCGTTGTAGACCTTCTCGAAGACCCGGGGTACGGAGAGCACGAACGTCGGCTTGAACTCCTGCAGCTCGCCGACCAGGTCCTTGGTGTCGGCGCAGTGCGCCATGGTGGCCCGGGCCTGCACCACGCCGACCTGGATCAGCCGGGCGAACGCGTGCGCGAGCGGCAGGAAGAGCAGGGTGGAGGCGCCCTGGCGGAACAGGTTGGGCAGCACCGGCACCGCGTTGGCGATGTCGGCGTAGATGTTGCGGTGGGTCAGCACGCAGCCCTTCGGCCGGCCGGTGGTGCCGCTGGTGTAGATGATCGTGGCGACGTCGTCGGCCTTGAGCATCGACCGGCGGACCTCGATCTCGGCCGGGTCCACCGAGGCGCCGGCCGCGACCAGGTCGTCGACCGCGCCCAGCTCGATCTGCCAGACCTCGCGCAGCTCGGGCAGCCGGTCCCGGACGCCGGCGACCAGGGTGGCGTGCGCGGTGCTCTCCACCACCACGGCCACGGCGCCGGAGTCGCCGAGGATCCAGGCGGCCTGCTCGGCGCTGGAGGTCTCGTAGATCGGCACGGTGACCGCGCCGGCGGCCCAGATGGCGTAGTCGAACAGCGTCCACTCGTAGCGGGTGCGGCTCATCAGGGCGACCCGGTCGCCGGGGGAGACGCCGGCCGCGACCAGGCCCCGGGCCACCGCGACCACCTCGTCGCGGAACTGCCGGCAGGTCACCTCGGACCGGGACGCGGTCCCCGCGTCACCGATCTGGCGGACGAACTGCACGGTGTCCGGGGCGACCTCGGCGTTTTCCCAGACCGGGTCGGTCAGGTTGGCCGCGTCGCCGACGGTGACGATCGGCGGAACGGAGAACTCGCGCACCTGCACTCCCTCGTGCTCGCACCGGCGGGGGCCGGCCTGGTCGGCTAGTCGAAACCTACCCGCCCGCCCCGGTGGGTCGGCCAGGGAGGTTGCCCGCCCGGCTGGTGGGACACCCGGCGGGCGGGTGGAGCGGCGCGGTCGGGCCGGTGGCCGGGTAGCCTCCCCCCATGGCGGACACCTCCACCCAGTCGATCATCATCGGCGCCGCACCGGACCGGGTGGCGGCGGTCATCTGCGACTTCCCCCGCTACCCGGAGTGGGCCGAGGCGGTGCGGCAGGCCGAGGTGGTCGAGGAGTACGAGGACGGCTACGCCAGCCAGGTCCGGTTCACGCTGGACGCGGGCGTGCTGGCCGACGAGTACGTGCTGGCCTACGAGTACGCCGAGGACATCTCCCGGATCGAGTGGCACCTGGTCGCGCCGTCGAAGATGCAGCGGTCCCAGCGCGGCTCGTACGACCTGGTCGGCAATCCGGACGGGACGACCACGGTGACCTACACGCTCGAGGTGGAGCTGTCCGTGGCGATGCTCGGCATGTTCCGCCGCAAGGCCGAGAAAATGATCATGGATGCCGCGTTGAAGCAGCTCAAGCGCCGGGTAGAAGCACCCGGTGCAGCGCACTGACCCGACCGTCGTCCCGGTTGCCACGCTGGAGGAGCCGAACCATGGGCACCACTGATCCGGGTTCGGCCCGGGAAGAGGCCGAGCGCCTCGTCGCCACGCTGCTGGCCTCCGCCAGGCTGGCCGCCGCCGCCCCCGGTTCGGGCCCGTGGGGTCCGCTCGGTGGGATCCTCTCCGGTGTCCTCGGTCACACCCCGGGCGGCGCCGGCCCGGGGCGCGCCTCGTCGCACGCCTCGGCCCCGGCGGCCGGTGGCGCCGGTTTCGCCACCGGTTCCCCGGAATGCTGCGTCTGCCCGGTCTGTCGCGGGATCGCGGCGTTGCGTGACCCGAGTCCCGAATTCGCCGAGCGGCTGGCCACCGGCGCCGGCGACCTGGCCGCCGGGGTGGCCAGCCTGCTGCGGGCGTTCGCCCCGGCCGAACCGGCCGAACCGGCCACCCCGTGCGGTGCCGCTCCCGGCGAACCCGGGGACCACGTGTGGCGCGAGGCGACCCGTACCGGGCATGATTCTCAGCCGGCACCCGAGCAGGACGTCTGGTCCGCCGCCACCCGGGGGGCGGACGCTTCCGACCCGGGTGCCTCGTCGCAACCGCCCGCCGACGCCGCCGGGCCGGACGAGCCGGCGTCGAGCCGGCCGCCGGCCGGCCAACCCGTGGTGCCCGCCTCGCGGGCGTCCGGCGAGGTGGGCGCGGACGCATCAGGCGACGGGGCCTGACCACCGGACATCCCGGGACCGCAACGGCCGGTTCGGCCGGTGCCGGGGCAGCACAGCAGAGGGGAGTGGCAGCGGTGACGCTGACCATCGGAGTCGACGTCGGTGGCACGAAGGTGGCCGGCGGTGTCGTGGACGACACCGGCGCGGTACTCGTGCAGACGCGACGGGACACCCCCGCCGACGACGTGGCCAAGACCCGCGACGTCATCATCGAGGTGGTCACCGAGCTGGCCACCGGCCGCACGGTCGAGGCCGTCGGCATCGGCGCGGCCGGCTGGATCGACGCCTCCCGCTCCACCGTGCTCTTCGCCCCCAACCTGGCCTGGCGGGACGAGCCGCTGCGCGAGTACGTCGGCAACGCCACCGGCCTGCCGGTGATCGTGGAGAACGACGGGAACGTGGCCGCCTGGGCGGAGTTCCGCTACGGCGCCGCCCGCGAGGCCGACGACTCGATGGTCATGTTCACCATCGGCACCGGCGTCGGCGGGGGCATCGTGCTCGGCGGCGAGCTGGTCCGGGGCGCCCACGGCATCGCCGCCGAGCTGGGCCACATGCTCACCGTGCCGGACGGCCACCAGTGCGGCTGCGGCCGGCTGGGCTGCATCGAGCAGTACGCGAGCGGCAGCGCCCTGGTCCGCTTCGCCCGGGCCGCCGCCCGGCAGGAGCCGCACCGGGCCACCGCGCTGCTGGAGCTGGCCGACGGCGAGGCCGAGGCGATCACCGGCCCGATGGTGACCGCCGCGGCCAAGGGCGGCGACCCGGTCTCCACCGAGGCGTTCGCCCAGGTCGGCCGCTGGCTCGGCACCAGCCTCGCCGACATGGCGCAGATCCTCGACCCGCAGGTGCTGGTGGTCGGCGGCGGCGTGATCGACGCCGGCGACCTGCTGCTCGGCCCGACCCGGCGGTCGTTCACCGACGCCCTGGCGCAGCGCAGCCGCCTGCCCGTCGCCGAGGTGCGCCCGGCCGAGCTGGGCAACACCGCAGGCGTGATCGGCGCCGCCGACCTGGCCCGGCGGATCTGACGTGGCGGCTCCGGGTGTGCCGCTGCGGGTGCTGTCGTACAACGTCCACAGCCAGCGCGACGACACCGCCGCGCTGGCCGAGGTGGTCCGGGAGGCCGCCCCGGACGTGGTGATCGTCCAGGAGGGACCGCGCCGGTTCCGGTGGCGGCAGAAGTCCGCCACGCTGGCCGAGTCGTTCGGCATGGTGGTGGCGGCCGGCGGCCTGCCGTCGCTGGGCAATCTGTTGCTGACCACCCTGCGGGTGCGGGTCACCGAGACCCGCTGCCAGCGCTACCCGCTGACCCCGGGCCGGCACCTGCGCGGCGCGGCGTACGCGCGGTGCCGGGTGGGCGGGGTCGACTTCCTGCTGGCCGGCTCGCACCTGTCCACCGACCCGGCGGAGCGGCCGGCCCAGGCGGCGGCGTTCAAGCGGGAGCTGGCCGCGTCGCCGCTGCCCGTGGTGGCCGGCGCGGACCTCAACGAGGGGCCGGACGGGCCGGCCTGGCGGACCGTCGCCGAGGGGCTGACCGACACCGCGGTCGCCGCCGACCGCGCCGACCGGCACACGTTCTCCTGCGCCGACCCGCGCCGCCGCATCGACGCGCTCTTCGTCGACCCGCGGATCACCGTGGCCGACTACGACGTGGTCGACACCCCGCGCACCCGCCGGGCCAGCGACCACTTCCCGGTCCTGGTCGACCTGCTGCTGCCCACCGACTGACCGCCCCGGCGCGCGCCGCGGCCGCGCGTCCGGGTGGGCCGTGGCGGACTGGACGGCTGGACAACGGCGGGCATTGTCGGCAGGATTTCGCACCGACCGGCACGCGTGCCGCACAAAAGGAGATGTCCCGGTGTCCTCCTCCACCGACCTCGGTCGCCCCGACCCGGACCCGACCGTCGTCCCGAGCCGGGACGACCGACCGGTCTCCGACCGGGGCGACACGGTCTGCGTCATCGGCGCCGGCGCCAGCGGCCTGACCGCCGTCAAGAACCTCCGCGAGGCCGGCTTCGGCGTGGACTGCTACGAGCGGGAGACCGGCGTGGGCGGCGCGTGGAACTGGCGGCACGACCGCAGCCCGGTGTACGCCAGCACACACCTCATCTCGTCCCGGCCGTTCACCCAGTTCCCGGACTTCCCGATGCCGGACGACTGGCCGGACTACCCGCACCACAGCCAGCTGCTGTCCTACTTCGAGCGGTACGCCGACCACTTCGACCTGCGCCAGCACGTCTGGTTCGGCACCGAGGTGGTCCGGGTCGAGCCGGTCGAGGGGGACCGGTGGGACGTGACCACCCGCAGCACCGGCGGCTACGGCCCGGAGCGCACCTCCCGTTACGCCGCCGTGGTGCTGGCCAACGGGCACAACTGGTCGCCGAAGCTGCCCCGCTACGAAGGGCTGGAGGAGTTCCGCGGCGAGGTCATGCACGCCTCCTCCTACAAGGACCCGGCGCAGCTGCGCGGCAAGCGGGTACTGGTGGTCGGCGCCGGCAACACCGGCTGCGACATCGCGGTCGAGGCGGCCCAACAGGCGTCGCACTGCTGGCACTCCACCCGGCGCGGCTACTGGTACGCCCCGAAGTACGTTCTCGGCCGCCCCGCCGACCAGGTGAACGACACGCTGCTGGCGTTGCGGGTGCCGCTGCGGGTGCGGCAGTGGCTCTACCACTGGACGCTGCGGCTGACCGTCGGCGACCTGACCCGGTTCGGCCTGCCGAAGCCCGACCACCGGGTCTACGAGACGCACCCGATCGCCAACAGCCAGCTCGTCTACTACGTCGGCCACGGCGAGATCACCCCGGTGCCGGACGTGGCCCGGTTCCACGACCGCACGGTGGAGCTGACCGACGGGCGGCGGATCGACCCGGAGCTGGTCGTCTTCGCCACCGGCTACCTGCCGCGCTTCGAGTTCCTCAAGGGCCGGGTGCTCGGCGACGAGGACGGCTCCGGCCGCCCCCGGCTCTGGCTGAACGCCTTCACCGCCGGCCATCCCACGCTGGCCGTGGTCGGTCTGGTGCAGCCGGATTCCGGCATCTTCACCATCTCGCACTGGCAGAGCGTGCTCTTCGCCCGGTTGCTCACGCTGCGCGCGACCCGGCCGGAGCGGGCCGAGGCGTTCGACCGCCGGGTCCGCGCCGGGCTCGGCGAGCGGTACTCGGCGAAGGTCAAGGACAGCACTCGGCACTGGTTCGAGGTCGGGCACGCCGACTACCTGCGCGCCCTGCAGCGCGCGCTGCACGAGCTGGAGGGAAGCAAATGACCCGGGTGCGGGTGGTGCGGGGCTGGGAGTGGGCCCGGCCGGAGCGGCCGGTGCGGCGCGAGGTGCTGGCCGCGGTGCCCGAGCGGGAGGAGGCCAAGCCGCCGCTGCTGTTCGTCCCCGGGTTCGGGCACGGCGCCTGGGCGTTCGCCGAGCACTGGCTCGGCCACGCCGCCGAGCGCGGTTTCCCGGCGTACGCGCTGAGCCTGCGCGGGCACGGTGGCAGCGAGCCGGCGCCGGAGGCGACGCTGCGCTCGTACACCCATGACGTGGTCCAGGTGGCGGCGAGCCTGCCGCGGCAGGCGGTGCTGGTGGGGCACGGCGCCGGCGCCCGGGTGGTGGCGCACGCGATGTCCCGATACCCGGCGCGGGCCGCGGTGCTGGTGGCGCCGGTGCTCGGCGGGTGGGCGACGGTCGGCACGGCCCTGCGCCGCAACCCGGCCGGCACGCTGCCGGCGGTCTTCGGCGCGGGGCTGCGGCTCAACCGGCGGCAGCTGTTCAGCCGGGAGCTGCCCGACGCCGACGCCCGCCGGCACGTGGCGCGGCTGGGTCGGGCCGGGCGCCGGGCGCAGTGGCAGCTGCTCACCGGCCGGCAGCCCGAGCCGGCGGTGGGCCGGCCGCCGGTGCTGGTGCTGGGCAGCCCGGACGACCGGGTGCTGCCGCCGGCCGCGCTGACCCGGGCGGCCCGCCGCTACGCCTCCGCGCCGCTGCTGTTCCCCGGCATGGGCCACGACCTGATGCTCGACGCCCGCTGGCGGGAGCCGCTCGACGCGCTCCTGGACTGGCTGGACAAGGACCCGGTGCCCGCACCGCGCGGCTGAGCGCTCAGCGGGGAGCGGACCGCCGGGCGACCAGTGACCCGCTCTCCTCCAGCGCGCTCAGGTAGGACGCCGCCCACGCGTGGATGTCGTTGTGGGCCACGTGCTCCCGCATGGCGCGCATCCGGGCCGCGACGTCCTCCGGGCCGGCCCGCAGCGCGGCGAGCAGCCCCTGCTTCAGGCCGTCCAGGTCGTGCGGGTTGACCAGGTACGCCTGCTCCAGCTCGGCGGCCGCGCCGGCGAACTCGCTGAGCAGCAGCGCGCCGGTGCCGTCGACCCGGGCCGCCACGTATTCCTTGGCGACGAGGTTCATCCCGTCGCGCAGCGGGGTCACCGCCATCACGTCGGCGACCCGGTAGAGCGCGACCAGCTCGGCCCGGTCGAACGGCTGGGTGAGGTAGTGGATCGCCGGCTCGCCGACCCGGCCGAACTCACCGTTGATCCGGCCGACCTGGTGCTCCACCCGGTCGCGCAGGATCTGGTACTGCCCGACCCGGTCCCGGCTGGGCACCGCCACCTGCACCAGCACGGTGTCGCGCACCTTGACGTCGCCGCTGGCCAGCAGCTCGCGGTAGGCCTTCAACCGCTGCTCGATGCCCTTGGTGTAGTCCATCCGGTCGACGCTGAGGATGACCTTCTCCGGCTGGCCCAGGTCCTGCCGCAGCCGGCGGGCCCGGTCGGCGACCTCGGGCCGGGCGGCGAGCGCGGACATCTCGGCGGTGTCGATGGCGACCGGGAACGCGCCGATGCGCACCACCCGGTCGTCGACGGCGATCCGCCGGTCGGTCGCGGACAGGCTGAGCACCTTCGCGGCGAGCTGGGCGAAGTTGTGCGCGGCCTGCGCCCGCTGGAAGCCGATCAGGTCGGCGCCGAGCATGCCGCGCAGCAGCTCGGCCCGGCGGGGCAGCTGCATGAACAGCTCCGGCGGCGGGAACGGCACGTGCAGGAAGAAGCCGATCCGCAGGTCGGGGCGGAGGCCGCGGAGCAGGCCGGGCACCAGTTGGAGGTGGTAGTCCTGCACCCAGACCAGCCCGCCCGGCTCGGCCACCTCGGCGGCGGCCTCGGCGAACCGCTGGTTGACCCGCTGGTACGCCTCCCACCAGCGGCGGTGGTACTCCGGCTGCTCCACCGCGTCGTGGTAGAGCGGCCAGAGGGTGGCGTTGGCGAAGCCCTCGTAGTGGTCGCGGAAGTCCTCACCGGTGAGCGGGACGGTGTGCATCCGGACCCCGTCCACGTCGGGCAGGGCGGGCGCCGGGCCGGTGCCGCCGGCCCAGCCCACCCAGGTGGCGGGGGTGTGCCGGAGCAGGGGGTGCAGGGCGCTCACCAGGCCGCCGGGGCTGCGGCGCCACTCGAAGGCGCCGTCGGGCGCCACACTGTCGTCGATGGGGAGGCGGTTGGCCACCACCACGAGGGGGCTCTGTCGCATCTCGGGCAATCCGCTCAGCAGGGGACCGGTGCCCGGAGGGGACGCAAGCCGGACAGCCGGTGCGGGAAGTGACGTTCAGCGGTATTCCTACTGACCGTAAGTTACACCCCTGTTACACGGCGAGCCGGGGCGCGCGGCGTCCCGCGATCCGGGCGGCCGCTGTCCGCGGCCTCAGACCACCGCGCCGTTGTCCGGGTCGTCCTCGTCCCGGTCGCCCGGGCGCAGCCGCCACACGAGCATCACGAAGCCGGCCAGGATGCCGGTGAAGCCGAGCAGGGTCACCACCGACGGGTCGACCAGCGACACCACGGTGGGGGAGAGGAAGAGCAGGAAGCCGAGCACGACACAGAGCACGCCCAGCACCGCGTACTTCGAGAAGCGCGGCAGCGGTGGCGGCGGGGGCGGGGTGTAGTGCTCCTCCTCGGCGTCGCCCGGCAGGTCGGCGCCGAACGTGTCCAGCCCGTCCAGCAGGGAGGGCTCGTCGGACCGGTCACGGCCGAGCGAGACGCCGGAGACGTCCGCCGCGTAGGGCAGCCGTCGCACGTCGGTGGCGGTCGGGCTGGTCGGCTCCTCGGCGCGGCCGGCGGTGGCGCCGGCCGGCGGGACCGGGTCGTCCACGTCCTCGGCGGCCGGCCAGGGGTGGCTGCCCGCGGTCGGCGTGGTGTGGAAACCGGCCACGATCTTGGCCCACTCGGCCTCGATGTCCGGCTCGTCCGGGCGCGGCGGGTCGTCGGACCCCTCGTCGGCGAGCTGGGTGAGGTAGTCCCGCGCGGTGGTCAGGTGGGACCGGTCGACGTAGAGCCGGTCGACCGGTCGGGCCGGCACGGTGGTGGTGCGGGTCACCGGGTTCAGGTCGGCCGAGGGCTGGAGGTACGCGGCGATGCCGCCGGCGGCGAGCACGTCGAGCAGGTGCTCACCCACGCGCGGATCGACGTCGCCCGCGACCGCGTACTCGGCCGCGTCGAGCCCGTTGTCCCGCCGTCCCCGACGGGGCCCGCCCCCTGACACCGGACACCCCCTTCGCCGTTGTGCTCTGAATCCTGACACGCCGGCACCCGGTTCCGGGAGTGCGTTGTGGCGTGCCGCTCGTGCTTCGTACCCTCTTCCCGCACGGTCCCGCGCGTCGCCACCCCACCCGGAAGGACCCCGGTGCTGTACTGGCTGCTGAAGTACATCATCCTCGGCCCAGTGTTGCGGCTGGTCTTCCGCCCGCAGGTCGAGGGTCTGGAGCACGTGCCGGCGACCGGCCCGGTGATCCTGGCCAGCAACCACCTCTCGTTCTCCGACTCCATCTTCACACCGCTGATCGTCAAGCGAAAAGTCACCTTCATCGCAAAAGCGGAATACTTCACCGGCCGGGGCCTCAAGGGCTGGCTGACCAAGATGTTCTTCGTCGGATCCGGCACCATCCCGGTCGACCGCACCGGCGGCCGGGCTGCCCGGGCGGCGCTCGACACCCAGCTCCAGGTGCTGCGCGCCGGGGGCATCGCCGGCATCTACCCCGAGGGCACCCGCTCCCCGGACGGCCGGCTCTACCGGGGCAAGACCGGCGTCGCCCGGCTCGCCCTGGAGAGCGGCGCGCCGGTGGTCCCGATGGCCATGCTCAACTCCGACGCCATCCAGCCCACCGGGCAGATCGTGCCCAACCTCGGTCGGGTCCGGATCCGCTTCGGGCCCCCGCTGGACTTCTCCCGCTACGCCGGCATGGCCGGTGACCGGTTCGTCGAGCGGGCCGTCACCGACGAGATCATGTACGAGCTGATGGAGCTCTCCGGCCGCGAGTACGTCGACACGTACGCCCAGAAGGCGAAGGCCGCGCCCCGGGAGCCGGTGCCGGCCTGAGGCGCCGCGGGCCGGGTCAGCAGGCCATCGCCGGACCGGCGTCCGGCACCGGACGCCGGGCCAGCGCCAACAGCCCGGGAGCCTCGTTGCGCTGGGCGAACGCGTGCACCTCGGCCAGCGGCCCGGCCGCCCCGGGGTCGCCGGCCAGCGTCAGCTCCCCCACGGCCAGCGCCAGGGCCAGCATCCGGTCGGTGACGTCCGGGATGCCGGCGTAGATCTCCGCGCCGGCCAGGTGCAGCTCGGCGGCCCGGCGATGGTCGCCGTCCGCCGCCGCCACGGCGCCGGTGACCGTCCGCAGCGCCGCCTCCGACCAGGGCGTCCGGTGTCCGAGCCGGTCCAGCATCGCGCGGACCCGCACCGCCGCGTCCCGCCCGGACAGGGCCGCCGCGTACGCCGCCGCGGCGATCCACTCGCCGCTGGCCAGGGCCGGCACGCTCGACCAGGAGCCGGCCAGCTCGTCGACCAGCTCCGCCGCCTCCTCGGCCCGGCCCTGCAGCGCCCGGCAGAGCGCCGCCATGCCGAGCATGGTCCAGTGCGGTCGGTGGAAGCCGCTGAGCCGGGCGGTGTCCAGCGCCGCGGACACGTCGTCGCGGTACGCCGACCCGGTCGCCTCGGCGGCGCGGGGCGCGGGCGGCACCGGCTGGCCGCGCAGCACCCGCAGGCAGGACCGCAGGCCGCGCACCTGCATGTCCCACCCGCCGGTGGGGGTGTCCACGAACGCGTCGGCGGCGGTGAGCAGCCGGGCGAAGTCCCCGTCGAAGTAGGCCCGCATCGCCTCGCCGGAATAGCTCGTGGTCAGCGTCTGCCCGCTGGCCGTCCGGGTCGGGCCGGCGGTCAGCAGCGCGTCGGAGCGCAGCCAGTCACCCTCCTCGCGGACCGCGTACGCGAGGTTCTGCACCGCCCGGTGCAGCGCCAGCAACTGCTGCCCCCGGCTGAACTCGACGATGGCGCGCAGGTCGTCCAGCCCGGACCGGTCACCGGCCTGGTAGCGGGCGGTGGCGGCGGTGACCCGGGCGTTGGTGCGGGTCTCGGTCAGGCCCAGCCGCTCGGCGATCTCCGCCGCGGTCTCGGCGGCGGACACCGCCGCGTCCCGCTCGTAGTTGAGCATGTGCAGCCGGCCCAGCTCGGCGTACGCGTCGGCCTTCTGCGAGCTGTCCGGCAGCGGCTCGAACAGCCCCACCGCCCGGTCCAGGCAGGCCACCGCCGCCGTCCGGTCGGCGCGCAGCCAGGCGGCCTGGCCGAGCAGCGTCCACGCCCGGGCCGCGCAGGCGTCGTCGCCGTGTGCGAGCAGCCGGTCGGCCAGCGCCTGCAACTGCTCCGGCCCGCCGCCGGAGAGGAACGCGTTGCCGTCGCGGTAGAACGAGATCTCGGTGGCCAGCAGCTCCAGTTGCAGCCGGCCCACCGGGTCGCTGTCGTCGGCCAGGCCGAGCGCGCGGCCGGCGTGCGCGGCGGCGGCGTCCAGCCCGTGCAGGGCGTACGCCCGCCGGGCCGCCCGGTGCAGCGCGGCGCGGGCCGGGCCGGCGTAGCGGTGCGTCGGCAGGCCGAGCGTGCGGGCGATCTCGTGGGCCGCCCAGCGGTGGTGGGCGAGGACCTCGGCCAGGTCGGTGTCCCGGGTCTGCGACAGCGCGTCCAGCCAGTCCGCGGTCCGCTCGTGCCGGGCCACCCGCTCGGTGCGGGGCAGCCGCTGGTAGCAGACGTCGCGGACCAGCACGTGCCGGAACCGGAACTCGGCCTGCCCGGCCATCGTGGACGCCGACTGCTCGTGCACGAAGTCGCGCTGCTCCAGCCGGCGCAGCGCGCGTTCCACCGACTCCACCGGCTGCCCCAGCGCGGCGGCGACCGCGCCGGGCCAGAACTGCACGCCGACCACCGAGGCGGCCAGCAGCACCGCCCGGTCCTTGGCGTCGAGCAGGTCGACCCGGTTGGCGATGACCGAGTGCACGCTCTCCGGCATCGGCAGGTCGAGGTGCTTCTCCAGCGACCAGCCGCGCCCGGACTGGCGCAGCGCGCCCTGCTCGATCAGCATCCGGACGTACTCGTGGGCGTAGAGCGGGTTGCCGCCGGCCACCTCGACCAGCGGGGTGAGCATCTCGGCCGGGAACGCGGCCTGGCCGAACATGTGCGCGTAGAGCGACGCGATGCCGGTGTCCCGCAGCGGCGGCAGCGTGACGGTGACCGAGCCGGTGATCGTCCCGGCCCAGCTCGGATCCCGGTCGACCAGCTCCGGGCGGGCGGTGCAGAGCAGCAGCAGGGGAACCTCCCGGGCGGCGGCGCCGAGCAGCTCGACGAAGCGCAGCATGGCGTCGTCGGCCCAGTGCAGGTCCTCGAAGACCAGCACGGTCGGGCGGCGGGCCGCGAGCGCCAGCAGGAACCGGCGCCACGCCGACTCCGCCTCCTCGGCGGGCAGCGTCGTGCCGGTCAGCCCGACCAGCGGGCGCAGCGCGTCCACCAGGCGGTTCCGCTCGCCGGGGCCGACCAGCTCGGCGACCGCGGCGGCGAGGCGCTGGGCCGCGGTGGAGGCGGGGTCGGTGTCGAGGATGCCGGCCTCGGTCTTGACGATGTCGGCCAGCGCGGCGAACGTGACGTTCTCGCCGAACGGCGGGCACCGCCCGGTGCGCCAGGTCAGCGGCTCGTCGACCAGCCGGCCGGCGTGCCGGTGCAGCTCCCGGACCAGCCGGCTCTTGCCCAGCCCGGCCCGGCCGAACACGGTCACCACCTGCGGCAGCCGGTCGCGCAGCGAACGGTGCAGCGCGTTGACCAGCAGGCCCAGCTCGTGCTCGCGGTCGATCAGCGGGGTGGTGTCCGGCTCCCGGTCGGTGGGTTGCCGGCGGACCGGGGCGAGCGCCAGCCAGACCTCGGTGGGGGAGGAGCGGCCCCGCAGCGTGACCGGCGGCTGCTCGTCGTAGCGGATGGCGTCCTTGGTGAGCGCGTGGGTCACGCCGCAGACCAGCACCCCGCCGGGCGGGGAGACCGACTGCATCCGGGAGGCCGTGTTCACCACGTCGCCGGCGACGATCGCCTGCCCGCCGTCGCGGGCCGCGGCCACGTCCACCAGCGCCTCCCCGGTGGCCACCCCGACCCGGAAGCGCAGCTCGTCGTGGCCGGTGGGGGTGAACCGGGTCAGCACCCGTTGCAGCTCCAGCCCGGCCCGGACGCACCGCAGCGCGTCGGTCTCGGTGGCCACCGGCGCGCCGAAGAGCGCCATGACCGCGTCGCCGATGTACTTCTCCACCACGCCGCCGTACTGCCCGACCACCCGGCGGGCGGCGGAGAAGAAGCCGGTCTGCATGCCGCGCACCTGTTCCGGGTCGGCGCGCTCGACGTACGGCGTGAAGTCGATGAGGTCGACGAAGAGCACGCTGACCCGGCGCCGGTCCTCCTGCGGCGTGGGCACCGACTGCCGGGCGCCCGGGCGCGGCGAGCCGCAGGTGGTGCAGAAGGCCACGTCGGTCGCGAGCGGGCGCAGGCAGTGCGGGCAGACCGCGCCCAGCTCGGCGCCGCAGCCACCGCAGAACCGGTCGCCGTCGGCCGCGGTACGTCCACAACGGTCACACTGCGCGGAGATGACAGGCCTCCACTGGGTCGGTCGGCCGGTGTCGGCCGGGCGCCGCCCCCCGCGGCGTCACCGTGAGTATCCCGGGCGCCGCCAATGTCAGGTACCGGGCTGTTGGTTTGTGGACACTCGTCCGGGCGGTCGAGGGCGCGTGCGGCGACTACATTCATCCCCGCCGGACGAGGACGACGTGACCAAGGGGGATCTCATGGTGTTCGTGAAGCTGGAGAGCGACTGGACCGACGGCGACGGCGTCGCCCACTCGGCGGGCGAGTCCGTCGACGTGGACGCGGCCACCCTGGCCAGCCTGCAGGCCGAGGGCATCGTCAGCGAGGGCTCCGCCGGGGGCAAGGACAAGAACGAGTGGGCCGGCCCGGGCAGCACCACCGCCTGGGCGGGACCGGGCAGCGCCGGCGTCTGACCGACGCGTACGACGAGGGCCGGGGCGTGTCGCCCCGGCCCTCGTCGCGTATCCGTCAGCGGTCGTTCATGCCGGCGCGGCGGCGCAGCGCGGCCACGTCGGTGACCACGATCCGACGCCCCTCGGTGCGCAGCCAGCCGCGGCTGGCGAACGAGCCGATGGCCTGGTTGACGCTCTGCCGCGAGCCGCCGGCCATCTCGGCGAGCTGACTCTGGTTCAGCTCGATCGTGATCATCGGGGCCTGGCTCTCGCCGGCCAGCCGGACCAGCGTCTTGGCCACCCGGCCGGGGAGGTCGAGGAAGACGTGGTCGGCGTTCTGCTCGGTGAGCCGACGGATCAGCTGGCCGAGCGAGCGCATCACCGCGTCGAGGATGCGCGGGTTGGAGTGGACCAGCTCCATGAAGGCGGGCCGGGACAGCGCCAGCGCGGCGCAGTCCTCGATGGCCTCGGCCGAGGCGGACCGGGTCGAGGCGTCCAGCAGGGAGACCTCGCCCAGCACGTCCGGGGGTCGGATCACCGACAGCACGGCCCGCTCGCCGGTGGGCGCGGTGCGGAACACCGCCACGGCGCCGCGGCGCAGCACGATCAGCGACTCGCCGGGGTCGTTCTCGACGAAGAGAAGTTGCCCCTTGCGGTAGGTGCGCGGGACGGCCGCGGCGATGACCCGCTGGCGCACCTCCGGCTCCAGCCCGGCGAACATCTCCACACCCGTGAGCGCGTCACCCGGCTCCGGCAGGCGAGACTCCACGGCCCAACCCCTCCCCGGTCAGAAGTCACCACTCGCACACCGGGTGAAGCTGTCAGTCCCGGTACGAGGCAGCTCAACCGGTTCGGCGCCCGACGGCGGTACACATCAGATCATGACGCCCCCGTCGCGTGCTGTACACCCCTGGAAACACTTCCGTGACCATGCCCGGTCTGCCGGCGGCACCGCGCCGACCTCGGCGGACGCCCCGGCGACGACCCCGCGACGGTGATGGGCGAGGATGGGGGCGATGGTCTACCGCTATTTCTACGACTGCGAATTCATCGAGGACGGCCGCACCGTCGACCTGGTGTCGATCGGCGTCGTCGACGAGTACGGCCGCGAGTTCTACGCGGTCTCCACGGAGTTCGACGACTCCCGGGCGGTGCCCTGGGTGCGGCGCAACGTGCTGGACAAGCTGCCGTCGCCGGCCGACCGGGCCTGGCGCTCGCGCGAGCGGATCCGGGACGACCTGCACGAGTTCCTGCTGGCGCCGGTGCGGGACCGCCCGGGCGAGCAGCTGGAGCTGTGGGCCTGGTACGCGGCGTACGACCACGTGGTGCTGGCCCAGCTCTGGGGCGCCATGCCGGCGCTGCCCCGGGAGATCCCCCGGTTCACCAAGGAGCTGCGCCAGCTCTGGGACGACCGGGGGCGGCCCCGGCTGCCCGGCGCCGAGGCGGACCGGCACGACGCGCTCGTCGACGCCCGGCACAATCTGGCCCGCTGGCGGGCGATGACGGCTCGGGAGGTTTGACCCGTTCCGCCCGGGGCACGGGAGCGGCATCACGCCGATCCGAGACAGGAGTGCCCATGAGCAACGAGCCGACCAGCGCCGCCGAGGCCCGCGGCCGGGTCACCGAACTGATCCGGGACGCCCGGATCTGCCTGCTCACGACCAGTGCGGTGGACGGGCGCCTGGTCAGCCGCCCGATGGGGCTGCAGGAGGCGGAGTTCGACGGGGACCTCTGGTTCTTCGCCTACGCCGACTCGGCCAAGGTCCGCCAGATCCGGGTGAACCCGCAGGTCAACGTCGGCTTCTCGGACCAGCGGCACAACGCCTGGGTGTCGGTGGCCGGCACCGCCACCGAGGAGTGGGACCGGGCGCGCGCCGAGAAGCTGTGGAACCCGCTGCTCAAGGCGTGGTTCCCGGACGGCCTGGACACGCCCGGCATCACGCTGATCAAGGTGCACGCCGGTTCGGCGGAGTACTGGGACTCGCCGGGCAGCACGGTGGTCAACCTGCTCGGCTTCGCCAAGGCGGCGGTCACCGGGAAGCCGCCGAAGGCGGGGGAGAACCACGAGGTCAGCTACTGACCGGTAGCCGGTCCGGGGGTCGGGACGGTCCGGGGCGCGGTGTCGGCGCGCACCAGCGACGACTACAGTTCGCACTGACGGCCCGCCCCGGGCCGGCAACGGCGCCGATGGTCTGATCTGACACATATCCTGGGGCTTATCCGGGCTTCACCTGATGCTCCAGGAGGATGAGCAGATCATGCGTATCGGCGTGCTCACCGGCGGCGGCGACTGCCCAGGTCTCAACGCGGTCATTCGGGCGGTGGTCCGCAAGGGCGTCGCCACCTACGGTCACGAGTTCGTGGGCTTCCGGGACGGCTGGAAGGGCCCGCTGGAGGGCCTGACCAAGCCGCTGGGCATCGCGGAGGTGCGCGGCATCCTGCCGCGCGGCGGCACCATCCTCGGCTCCTCCCGGACCAACCCGTTCAAGATCGAGAACGGCGTGGAGCGGATCAAGGAGAACCTCGCCGCGCAGGGCGTGGACGCCCTGATCGCGATCGGCGGCGAGGACACCCTCGGCGTCGCCACCAAGCTGCACGAGCTGGGCGTCAACGTGGTCGGCGTGCCGAAGACGATCGACAACGACCTCGGCGCCACCGACTACACGTTCGGCTTCGACACCGCGGTCAACATCGCGATGGAGGCGATCGACCGCCTGCACACCACCGCGGAGAGCCACCACCGCACCCTGGTCGTCGAGGTGATGGGCCGGCACGCCGGCTGGATCGCCCTGCACGCCGGCCTCGCCGGCGGCGCCAACGTGATCCTGCTGCCGGAGCGGCAGTTCGACGTCGAGCAGGTCGCCGGCTACGTCGAGAAGCGCTTCCAGCACCAGTACGCCCCGATCGTCGTGGTCGCCGAGGGCGCCCAGCCGCTGGACGGCCAGATGGTGCTGCACAACCAGGAGCTCGACTCCTTCGGCCACGTCCGTCTCGGCGGCATCGGCCAGTGGCTGGCCGAGCAGCTGGAGGCCAAGACCGGCAAGGAGGCCCGCACCGTGGTGCTCGGGCACATCCAGCGCGGCGGCACCCCGACCGCGTTCGACCGGGTGCTCGCCACCCGGCTCGGCCTGCAGGCCATCGACGCCGTGCACGAGGGCGACTGGGGCAAGATGGTCGCGATGCAGAGCACGGACATCGTCCGGGTCCCGCTGGCCGAGGCCACCCGGGAGCTGAAGACCGTGCCGCTGGAGCGGTACGCCGAGGCCGAGGTCTTCTTCGGCAGCTGAGGTGTAAGGAGGGGCCCCCTGTTAACGCCTCGTGCATAGCAGGGGCCCCCTCTTAACAGTTGTCGGAGTGGGACGAGGAGGCACGGTGGGCGGGCACACGGTCGCGGTGATCGGCGCGGGCAAGATCGGCGAGCTGATGCTCTCCGGGCTGCTCCGCTCCGGCTGGCCGGTCGAGCGGCTGCTCGCCACCGCCCGGCGCCCCGCCCGCGCGCAGGAGCTGACCGACCGCTACGGCGTGCGGGTGGTGGACAACCCGACCGCGGTCGAGGAGGCCGACGTGCTGGCCGTCTCGGTCAAGCCGCAGGACGCCGCCGCGCTGCTCGACGAGATCGGCCCGAAGGTCCCCGCCGGCAAGCTGGTGATCTCGCTCTGCGCCGGCCTGCCGACCGCGTTCTTCAACCGGCGGCTGCCCGAGGGCACTCCGGTGGTCCGGGTGATGACCAACACCCCGGCGCTGGTCGACGAGGCGATGAGCGCCATCTCGGCCGGCGCGCACGCCACCGGGGAGCACCTGGCGCTGGCCGAGGAGATGTTCTCCCCGCTCGGCGCCACCGTCCGGGTGCCCGAGTCCCAGCAGGACGCGGTGACCGCGCTCTCCGGCTCCGGCCCGGCCTACTTCTACCTGCTGGTCGAGGCGATGATCGACGCCGGCATCCTGCTCGGCCTGCCCCGCCAGGTGGCGCACGAGCTGATCGTGCAGACCGCCATCGGCTCGGCGGTGATGCTGCGCGACTCCGGCGAGCACCCGGTCAAGCTGCGCGAGGCGGTCACCTCACCGGCCGGCACCACCATCTCCGCGATCCGCGAGCTGGAGAACCACGGCGTACGCGCGGCCATGCTGGCGGCGCTGGAGGCGGCCCGCGACCGCGCCCGCGAACTGGCCGCCCAGGCCGACTGAGGGGCAAGGCGGGAGCAACGCTCGAAACCTGTGGATGAGCGCCGTGGAGGGCAGAGCCCGCAGGCCCGCACGAGCCGCACAGTTCGGTCTGTGCCGAACCATCCCGGCCCTAGGGTCGAGGACTCGGACAGCTGAGAGGGGAACAGACGGAATGAGCGACGACACTCCCGTCACCGATGACCGCGACCCGGCCCGAGTCATCGAGGACGCCGTCGCACATGCCCTACGGCTGGCGGAGACCTGGCCGGCGTGGGACGGGCAGCCCCGCACCGCCGGGGACCGGGTCTACACCCCGCACAAGGCGATTCGTCGTCTCGCCGACCACCTTCTGGACCACCTCGCCGAACTCGAGGCGCGCCTGGCAGGGCAACCGCCCCTGCCCGACCACTGGCACGCCTCCGCCATCACCACCCCGGCCGACCTCGCCCCCTTCACCCTCGAGGATCTGGACGAAGCCCGCAGCCGACTGACCAGGTTGGCGCAGATCTGGTCACTGCGTCTCCGCGCGCTCGACGACGAGCGCCTCGACCGGGTCGAAGGAGACGCCTGGACGCTGCGCCAGGTCGCCTTCCACCTCGACAACACCTTCTACGCCGACGCCGTCGGCGACCTCACCACACAACGCGAAGGGTGAACGACACCCATCGCGGCAGCGACTCAATCAGGATCTTTCATCGACCACTCCCGACAACTGCTCGAAGGCGGTCCGCCGTTCGACCTCTTCGGTAGAGGTCGGGCCTCGCCGTCGGCGTCCCGGCCACGCGGGTCCACCCGCGTGACGACGTGGCCGCGTGATGGCGGTCTACCGCAGCCGCAACGTGTTGGCCGGCCCGCTCACCGCGGATCGGCTCAGCGCCGTCGAGCTGCCTCGCACGCCACGGGGCCGGCGCGGCTGCCGGCCAGACGACGTCGACCTGTTGCCGCACCGGCTCGTCCCCGAGTTGCCGGAGCGGGCCCGCCTGTCGGACGACGCCCCGGACAAGAACGACCGGATCGAGCCGCCTGGCAGGCTGACGTGTGGGCGGCCGGGCGCGACACCACCGCGCGGGGCGCGGATGACGGGCCGCCTTCGGGTCATGTCGTGCCCCATACTGGCCCGGTGTTCACTCTCGCCCAGGCGCGACACCTGGTCGCCACGCTGCGGCCGCGCGTCGACGAGCTGATCCGGCACCGGGCCGACCTCGCCGAGCTGCGGGTCGACCTGGCCGACCACGGCGCCAGCGCGCTCGGCGGGCTCGCGGAGGTGAAGGCGCTGGAGGCCCGGCTGCACACCGTCGTGGAGGAGTTCCACCAGCACGGCATCGAGGTCAAGGGGATCGCCCCGGTGCTGCTCGACTTCCCCGGCGAGCGGGACGGGCGGGCGGTGCTCTGGTGCTGGCTGGAGGGAGACACCGACGTCCGCTGGTACCACCGGGTCGAGTGCGGCTTCGCCGGCCGCCGCCCGGTCTGAGCCGGCGTGGCGACGGGTGCCGTGCGTCGGGCGGTGCCGGCGGACGCCGACGAGCTGGTCCGGTTGCGCGGGCTCATGCTCGCCGCGATGAGTGGCAGCCCGACCGCGCCGGGCCGGTGGCAGGAGGTGGCGCGGGACAACCTGCGCGCCTGGCTGGCGGAGTCCGATCCGTGGCTGGCCGCCTTCGTGGTCGACGCGCCGGAGGGCACCTCGTTGGCCGCGTGCGCGGTGGGCACGGTCGAGCGGCGGCTGGGTGGCCCGGACGATCCGAGTGGCCTGGTCGGGTCCGTCTTCAACGTCAGTACCGACCCGGCACACCGCCGGCGGGGCCACGGTCGCGCCTGCGTCGCCGCGCTGCTGGCCTGGTTCCGTGGTCGGGGCGTACGCCGGATCGATCTGCGGGCGACGGCCGCCGGCCGGCCGCTCTACCGCGCGCTGGGCTTCCGGGAGACCGCTGACCCGGCGATGCGGTTGACCCTTCCCGCCGAGGTGGACTGAGCGCCGGGCCGGCGGGCGGTCCCGCCGGCCCGGCCTCCGTCCGTCAGCTGTCCGCGTAGCGGCGGGCGGCGGCGAGGGCGGCGCGCAGCCGCTGCGCGTCGACCGGTCCCGGCCGCTCCCAGTCGCCGTCCGTGGCGTAGATGCTCGCGTACGCGCTGGTGTCGCGCTGGAACCGCCAGCCCTCGGCGAGCGGCCCGACGTCGACCGCGTCGTAGCCCAGTGAGTCGAGGAACGCCGTGACGGTGGCCTTGGCCCCGTCGTCGTCACCGGCGATCGGCAGGGCGGTCCGCTCCGCCGCGCCGGCCGGGCGGCCCAGCACCCGCAGGTGTGCGAAGTAGATGTTGTTGAAGGCCTTGACCACACGCGATCGCGGCAGGTGCCGCTGGAGCAGTTCGCTGGTGGTGGTCGACTCGTCGTCCAGCTCCGGGAAGCTCCCGTCGCGCTCCGGGTAGTAGTTGTTCGTGTCGATCACGATCTTTCCGGCGAGCGGTGCCGTCGGCACCTCGCGGTAGGCCCGCAGCGGGATCGTGACGACCACCAGGTCGCCGGCGGTCGCCGCCTCGTCCGGGGTGGCCGCACGGGCCCGGGGGCCCAGCTCGGCCACCAGGTCCCGCAGCGTCTCCGGGCCCCGCGAGTTGCTGAGCACCACGTCGTGGCCGGCGTCCACCGCGAGCCGGGCCACCGTGCCGCCGATGTTGCCGCTGCCGATCAGTCCCACGGTCGTCATGTCCGATGCCGACCCCGGCGGGACGCGGCCGCATTCCCTGGCGGAATCCTTCAACTGCCCACGCGTGGCCGGCAACGATTTGTATGGACAAGTCTCTATCTACTGAGACTGCAAATCGGTGATCTTCCATGCATGGTGATCTCATTGATATCTATCTCTCACCACCACTTCCCACCCCCAGGAGTGCGACGTGCGGAGATCCCGTCTTGCCACCCTCGCCCTGTCCCTCGCCACGTCGATCGGGGTCGCGCTGACCCTGGCCGCCGCGCCCGCCCAGGCCGCCCCGTCCGACCGGTACGTCGCGCTCGGCGACTCGTACGCCTCCGGCGTCGGCGCCGACAGCTACACCTCCGAGAGTGGCAACTGCCTGCGCAGCACGAACGCCTACCCGGCGCTCTACAACGCCAACATCCGGCCCGCCTCGTACCGCTCGGTCGCCTGCTCCGGCGCGACCACCGCGGACGTCATCAACGGCCAGCTCTCCGCGCTCTCCTCCACCACCACGCTGGTCAGCGTCACGATCGGCGGCAACGACGTCGGCTTCGCCTCGATCATGAGCACCTGTGTGCTCCAGGGTGAGACCCAGTGCGTGGCAGCCGTGGAGTCGGCCATGAACATCGCCCGCACGCAGATGCCCGGGCGACTCGCCAACGTCTACAACGGCATCCGGAACCGGGCGCCCTCGGCCCGGGTGGTGGTGGTCGGCTACCCGGTCTTCTACCAGCTCGGCACGGCCTGCGTCGGGCTCAGCGCCACCTCCCGCGCGAAGATCAACGAGGGCATCAACCTGCTGGACGACATCACCCGGACGGCCGCCACCTCGGCCGGCTTCACGTTCGCCGACGTCCGGTCCATCTTCGTCGGGCACCAGCTGTGCAGCTACGGCACGAAGTGGCTGCACGCGTTGAACGTGCTGAACCTGACCGTCTCGTACCACCCGACGGCCGCGGGCCAGTCCGGCGGCTACTACCCGGTGTTCCGGTCCGCCGCCGGCTGACCGGCGCGTCGAACCGCGAGCGGCATGCCTCCGCTGGGAGGCATGCCGCTCCGCCGTGCTCCTCAGGCCGGCAGGACCTTCTCGATCGCCGCGCGCAGCTCGGGGTCCTCGGGCGTGACCTGCGGGCCGAACCGGGCGGCCACCGAGCCGTCCGGCGCGACGAGGAACTTCTCGAAGTTCCAGCGCACGTCGCCGCTGTGCCCCTCGGCGTCCGGGGTGGACACCAGCGCGGCGTAGAGCGGGTGCCGATCCGGCCCGTTGACGTCGACCTTCTCCGTCAGCGGGAACGTCACGCCGTAGTTCACCTGGCAGAACTCCTCGATCTCCGCGGCGCTGCCCGGCTCCTGGCCGGCGAACTGGTTGCAGGGCACCCCGAGCACGGTCAGCCCCCGGTCGGCGTACCCGTCGGCGAGCGCCTGGAGGCCCGCGTACTGCGGGGTGAGGCCGCAGCGGGAGGCCACGTTGACCACCAGCAGGGCGCGACCGCGGTAGCGGTCGAGGTCGGCCGAGCCGCCGCTGAGGGCGTCGATCTGCACGTCGAAAACGGTCATGCGACGAGGCTACGGGCCGGCGCGCCGATCGTCCCGCGCCACCCGTGAAATAGACGCATCTACATCTTGACGAAGTGATGACGGCGTGAGTAGCGTCTCAGCAATCAATTTGGAAAGTTTCCTAACTATTGGGGAGACGCCGTATGAAGAGATCGCTCCGCCGGGCCCTGTGGGCCGGCGCCGTGGTCGCGCTCGCGGTCGCCGCGGTGCCCATGACCACCGCGTCGGCCGCCGGCAGCGTCACCGCAACGTTCACCAAGGTGCAGGACTGGGGGACCGGTCACGAGACGCGGGTGACCGTCACCAACGGCACCGGCGCCAGCGTGAACGGCTGGCGCATCGAGTTCGACCTGCCCTCCGGGACCGCGATCAGCAGCTCCTGGGACGCCGACGTGACCCGCAGCGGCAACCACTACGTCGCGGTCAACAAGAGCTGGGCCGGGACGCTGGCCCCGGGCGCCAGCTTCAGCTGGGGCTACAACGGCAGCGGCGCCTACCAGGGGCCGCTGAACTGCACCGTCAACGGTGGATCCTGCGCCGGTGGCGGCACCCCGCCGACCACGACCCCGCCGACGACGACGCCGCCCACCACCACGCCGCCGACGACCACGCCGCCGACCACCACGCCGCCCACCACCACGCCGCCCACCGGCGGCAAGAAGGTGGTCGGCTACTTCGCCGAGTGGGGCGTCTACGGCCGCAACTACCACGTCAAGAACATCCACACCAGCGGCTCGGCCGCGAAGCTGACCCACATCCTGTACGCCTTCGGCAACACCACCGGCGGGCGGTGCAGCATCGGTGACAGCTACGCCGACTACGACAAGGCGTACACCGCGGCGGACAGCGTCGACGGCGTCGCCGACACCTGGGACCAGCCGCTGCGCGGCAGCTTCAACCAGCTGCGCAAGCTGAAGAAGATGTACCCGCACCTCAAGGTCATCTACTCGATCGGCGGCTGGACCTGGTCGGGCGGCTTCACCCAGGCCGCGCAGAACCCGGCCGCGTTCGCCGAGAGCTGCTACAACATGGTCGAGGACCCGCGCTGGGCGGACGTCTTCGACGGCATCGACATCGACTGGGAGTACCCGAACGCCTGCGGTCTCAGCTGTGACAGCAGCGGCCCGAACGCGTTCAAGAACGTGATCGCCGCGCTGCGGAGCAAGTTCGGCTCCTCGGCCCTGGTCACCGCGGCGATCACCGCCGACGGCAGCAACGGGGGCAAGATCGACGCCACCGACTACGCCGGCGCCGCGGCGAACCTCAACTGGCTGATGCCGATGACGTACGACTACTTCGGCGCGTTCAACGCCCAGGGGCCGACCGCCCCGCACTCCCCGCTCTACTCGTACAGCGGGATCCCGCAGCAGGGCTTCTGGTCGGACGCGGCGATCCAGAAGCTCAAGTCCAAGGGCGTGCCGGCCAACAAGCTGCTGCTCGGCGTCGGCTTCTACGGCCGGGGCTGGACCGGCGTGACCCAGACCGCACCCGGCGGCAGCGCCACCGGCGCGGCGCCCGGCACCTACGAGGCCGGCATCGAGGACTACAAGGTCCTCAAGAACACCTGCCCGGCCACGGCCACGGTCGGTGGCACGGCGTACGCCAAGTGCGGCAGCAACTGGTGGAGCTACGACACCCCGGCGACCATCGGCGGGAAGATGAGCTACGCCAACACCCAGGGCCTCGGTGGCGCGTTCTTCTGGGAACTCTCCGGAGACACGAGCAACGGTGAGTTGATCAGCGCCATCAAGGGCGGTCTCGGCTGAGCCGAGGCCGACGCACCAACCCTCGGCTGAGTCGAGGGCCGACGCACCACCCACCCGGCGGGGAGGGGCCGCACCGGCCCCTCCCCGCCCGCGTGGTCAGCCCCGCACGGCCCGTTCCCGGTGCTCCCGGGGCGACGACCCGTAGGCGGCCCGGAACGCGCGGCTGAAGTGCGCCGGGTGCGCGAACCCGCACCGGGCGCCGATCTGCGCGACGCTCAGCCCCCGCAGCCTCGGGTCGGCCAGGTCCCGCGCCGCCCGCTCCAGCCGGCCGGTCCGGATCAGCTCGCCGACCGTCGTACCGGTGCCCTCGAAGAGCCGGTGCAGCGACCGCACCGACAGGTGGTGCGCCGCCGCGACGGCGGCCGGGGAGAGGTCCGGGTCGGTCAGGTGCCGCCGGACGAATGCCGTCACCCGGGCCCGGAGCCCGGTGGCCCGGACGTCGACCGGCAGTTCCCGCTCGACGTCCAGCAGCCCCGCCAGGGTGCCGGCGATCAGGTCCAGGGCGACCCGGTCGAGGTGCGGGGCGTCGGCCGGCGCGTACTGCTCCGGGTGCGCCGCGATCCGCCGCAGGAACGCGGCGAGCAGCGCGCCCATCCCGGTGCGGGCCGGGATGCCGGTGGCGAACAGCGCCGCCAGTCGGTGCGGGGCCAACGGCAACGCCCGGTGCGGCACCAGGGCCGTCAACGTCTCCACCGCTCCCGGCGTCGCGCCGTCCGGTCGCAGTCGGGAGCCGTGCGGCCGGACGGTGTCGACCAGGGCGAACGCGGACGGGTCCAGCGGCGTCTCGTGGCGCTGCTGGGTCATCACCCCACGCCCGGACAGCGGCAGGGCGAGCTGGTACAGCTCCGGGTCGCCGCTGTCGATCAGGTGGGCCGGGCGGGTGAACTCCAACGACGGGTAACGCCAGACGCCGAGGCGGATCGTGCCGAGATCGACCACCCGGGCCGAGGCGGTGAAGTCGTCCGCGTGCGCGCTGCGGATGGTGGCCGTCGACGACTGCCGGGCGACGAGATCCTGCCAGAAGTCGAAGCGCTCGGCCGGGGGCAGCCGCGCGGTGTCGACGGATGTCACGGCGAGGATGGTCCGTCACCTCCGGGGGATGGCGCGGTCCGGTACCGTCCCGCGACCCGAGACTATCGACCCCCGGCGGCTGCCGCGGATCGAGGTACGTGCCGGGCCGGGCGATCGGGACGAGGGCGCGGGACGGCGTCGGCCGGGGCGCCGGTCGGTGTGTCAGACTCGGTGGCCGGGCAGCCACGATGCCCCGATGGGAGGAACCGATGGGTCAGCAGCACCGGAGGGCGGCGACCGCCACCGTCCTGCTCGCGCTCCTGCCGGTCGCCCTGACCGCCTGCGGCGACGACGGGGCCCCCGGGGGAGCCACTCCCGCGGCGCAGCAGGCGCCGGCGCAGGAGGCGGCCGCCAAGAGCCGGGAGCGGGTACAGGCATACCTGGACGCGCTGGCCGCCCGCGACGCCGCCGCCGGCCGCAGCCAGCTCTGCGCGCCGATGCAGGCCGCGTTCGACGCCGGGGCCACCGGCCCGAACGGCGACTTCGCCGACCATTTCACGGTGCCGCAGGCCACCATCACCGACGTCCGGTCCGGGCCGCACGGCCAGGAGGTCAGCGCCACGGTCACGGTGGCCGCCGGGTCCCGCACCGCGACCCGCGCGCTGCTGTTCACGGTCACCCGCACCGGCGCCGACTGGTGCATCTCCGGCGAGACGCCGGGCGGCCGGACCGCCCAGCCGACCGTCTCGCCCTGACCCGGGCGCCGGTGTGGCGCTGATCTCCCAACCACCGGAACCGTCCCCCTCGGCGGTGGGCGGCCTCGACGGTCGCCGTACGCTTTCCTTCATGCGCCATGAGTGGCATCAGCTGAGTCACCCCGCCGTGGGCAGCCCCGGTCTGCAGACCAGCCGCCCGACCGCCGACTCCGCCGAGGACGCTGCCCTCGGCCTGGACCGATGGCGGGAGCTGCCACGCGCGCAGACCCCGCCCTGGGCCGACCAGGACCAGGTCGCCGAGGTCTGCACGGTGCTGGACACGGTGCCGTCGGTGGTCGCGCCCTACGAGGTCGACCAGCTGCGGCAGCGGCTGGCCCTGGTCTGCGAGGGCAAGGCGTTCCTGCTCCAGGGCGGCGACTGCGCGGAGACCTTCGCCGACAACACCGAGAGCCACCTGCTGGCCAACGCCCGCACCCTGCTGCAGATGGCGATCGTGCTCACCTACGGCGCGTCGCTGCCGGTGGTCAAGGTGGCCCGGGTCGCCGGGCAGTACACCAAGCCCCGGTCGCTGCCCACCGACGCGCGCGGGCTGCCGGCCTACCGCGGCGACATGATCAACTCGCTGGAGGCCACGCCGGAGGCGCGGGTCGCCGACCCGCAGCGCATGATCCGGGCGTACGCGAACTCGGCCGCCGCGATGAACATGCTCCGGGCGTACCTGGCCGGCGGGCTCGCCGACCTGCACGCGGTGCACGACTGGAACAAGGACTTCGTGCGGCAGTCGCCGGCCGGGGAGCGCTACGAGGCCATCGCCCGGGAGATCGACCGGGCGCTCGCCTTCATCCGCGCCTGTGGGATGACCGACGACGAGGCGCTGCGCACGGTCACGCTCTACTGCTCGCACGAGGCCCTGGCCCTGGAGTACGACCGGGCGCTGACCCGGATCTCCAACCGCAAGGCGTACGGCCTGTCCGGGCACTTCCTCTGGATCGGCGAGCGGACCCGCCAGATCGACGGCGCGCACATCGACTTCATCTCCCGGATCGCCAACCCGATCGGGGTCAAGCTCGGCCCGACCACGACGCCGGACGAGGCGATCGAGCTCTGCGAGAAGCTCAACCCGGACAACATCCCCGGCCGGCTCACGCTGATCAGCCGGATGGGCAACCACCGGGTGCGCGACGCGCTGCCCCCGATCGTCGCCAAGGTGACCGCCGCCGGGGCCAAGGTCGTCTGGCAGTGCGACCCGATGCACGGCAACACCCACGAGTCCTCCAACGGCTACAAGACCCGGCACTTCGACCGGATCGTCGACGAGGTGCTCGGCTACTTCGAGGTGCACCGCGGCCTGGACACCCACCCGGGCGGCCTGCACGTCGAGCTGACCGGCGAGGACGTCACCGAGTGCCTCGGCGGCGCCCAGGGCATCGAGGACCTCGACCTGCCCGACCGGTACGAGACCGCCTGCGACCCGCGACTGAACACCCAGCAGTCGCTGGAGCTGGCCTTCCTGGTTGCGGAGATGCTCCGTGGCTGACGCGAGGAGTGAGCTTGCGAGCCCCGCAGTCGGCAGCCGAAAGGAGGCACCGTGGATAATGTGATCGATCTTCGGTCGGACACCGTGACCCGGCCGACGCCGGGGATGCGGGAGGCGATGGCCACCGCCGAGGTGGGTGACGACGTCTACGGGGAGGACCCCACCGTCGCCGCCCTCGAGGCCGAGGTGGCCGCCCGGTTCGGGCACGAGGCCGCGCTGTTCGCCCCGTCCGGCTCGATGGCCAACCAGATCGCCCTCCAGCTCCACGTCCCGCCCGGCGACGAGCTGCTCTGCGACGCCGACGCGCACGTGGTCACGTACGAGATCGGGGCCGCGGCCGCGTACGCCGGAATCTCGTCGCGGACCTGGCCGGCGGTCGGCGCGGAGATCGACCCGGACGTGGTCGCCGGGATGGTCCGGCCGGACGGCTACTTCGCGGTGCCCACCCGGGCGATCGCGGTGGAGCAGACGCACAACCGGGGTGGCGGCGGGGTGATCCCGCTGCCGACGCTGCGCCGGCTGCGGGAGGTCGCCGACGGGCACGGGCTCGCCCTGCACTGCGACGGCGCCCGGATCTGGCACGCGCACGTCGCCGACGGGGTGCCGCTGGCGGAGTACGGCGCGCTGTTCGACACCCTCTCGGTCTGCCTGTCCAAGGGCCTCGGCGCGCCGATCGGCTCGCTGGTCGTGGGCAGCGCGGAGAAGATCACCCGGGCCCGGTTCCTGCGCAAGCGGATGGGCGGCGGCATGCGGCAGGTCGGCATCCTCGCCGCCGCGGGCCGCTACGCGTTGGCGCACCACGTCGAGCGGCTCGCCGACGACCACGCCAAGGCCGCCCGGCTGGCCGAGGCGGTCGCGCCGCACGGCGTGCTCGCGACCGCGGTGCGCACCAACATCGTGCCGCTCGACCTGACCAAGCATCCGCTCGACGCGCCCGCCCTGGCGGCGGCCGCGCGGGCGGAGGGCCTGCTGATCTCGGTGCTCGGCCCGCGTACGGCCCGGCTGGTCACCCACCTGGACGTCACCGACGCGCAGGTGGACCGCGCCGCCGAGACCCTCGCCACCATCCTCCGCGCCTGACCCCGGCGCGGCCTTCCTGATCACGAAGCTGGGCGGTCCCGCCCGGCCGGTCAGGGGTGGAGGCGCCTGAGGGTGGCGATGTCGGCGGCGTGTCCGACGTGCTTCTCCGTCGGCGTCTCCACCAGCACCGGTACGCCCGCGGTCGCCGGGTGGCCCATCAGCTCGGCGAACGCCGGCTCGCCGATGCTGCCCTTGCCGATGTTCTCGTGCCGGTCCCGGGTGGAGCCGCACAGGTCCTTCGAGTCGTTGGCGTGCACCAGCCGCAGCCGGTCCGCGCCGACGGTAGCGACCAGCGTGTCCAGCGTTGCGGTCATGCCGCCCTCGGCGGCCAGGTCGTGCCCGGCCGCCCACGCGTGACAGGTGTCGAAGCAGACGCCCAGCATCGGGTGCCGGTCCACCGCGTCGAGGTAGGGGCCCAGGTGCTCGACCCGCGAGGCCAGTGACCGGCCGCCCCCGGCGCTCGGCTCGACCAGCAGCATCGGCCCGCCGACCGCCGCCGTCTCGTCCAGCAGCGGGAGCAGCGACTCCCGGACCTGCCGCAGGGCCGCCTCCGCGTGCCCGGCGTCGACCGCGCTACCGGCGTGGAACACCACCCCCTCGGCGCCGATCGCGCGACCCCGCCGCAGCGCGTGGGCCAGCGTCTCCGCCGACCGGGTGACCGTGGCCGGGGTGGGGGAGCCGAGGTTGACCAGCAGCGAGGCGTGGACGAACACGGGCAGCCCGCGTTCGCCGCAGCCGTCCCGGAACAGCGCGTCCTGCGCCGGGTCGCCCGCCGGCAGCGCCCAGCCGCGCGAGTTGGAGACGTAGACCTGCACCACCTCCGAGGCGGCCGCCTCGGCGTACGGCAGCGCCGCCCGGGCCAGGCCGCCGGAGGTGGGCGTGTGCGACCCCACCCGCCGGCGTCCGCCCGTCGCGTTCACCGTGCGCTCACTCCTCGCGCTCACAGGGCCGGTCTTCGTTCGCGACTGCGGGGCTCGCAGGACCGGCTCGCTCCTCGCGCTCACAGGCAGGTCACCGTGACCGTCGTGCCCGGCGGCACCGGCGTGTTCTCGGCCGGGTTCTGCAACCGGGCCACGCCGTTCGGGTTGAGCTGGATGTTGACCGGGAAGCCCTGGCTCTCCAGCGTCTGCTTGGCCTGCTGGCAGGGCATGTCGATCACCCGCGGGACGGCGACCTGCGCCGGGCCCTTGCTGATCTCCAGCTTGACCTTGGCGCCCTTCTCCACGCCGGTGCCGTCGGCCGGGCTCTGACCGAGGATCTCGTCCTTCGGCTTGTCGGAGTCCTTGTAGTTCTCCTCCGGGGTCAGCCCGAGCTGCCCGAGGATCGTCCGCGCCTCGTTGACGTTCTTGCCGACCAGGTTCGGCACGCTCACCGGGGCGCGGCCCTTGCTGAGGATCAGCGTCACCTTCGACCCGGGCTTGACCACCGTGCCGACCTTCGGGTCGGTGGCCAGCACCACGCCGGCCGGCAGCACGTCGTCGTAGCGGGAGGAGCCCTTGGCCGGCACCAGCTTGAGGCCGGTCAGCTCGGCCTGGGCCAGCTCGAAGTCCTTGCCCACCACGTCCGGCACCGGCAGCCGCTCCGGGCCGAGCGACAGGGTCAGCGTGATCGTGCCGCCCTTGACGATCCGGGTGGCCGACGCCGGCGCCTGCCCGAGCACGGTGTCCTTCGGCACCTTCTCGTCGTGGCGGGGGTCGGCGTAGCGCAGCGTGAAACCACCGCGCTGGGCCTGCGCCTCCGCCTCGGCCTTGGTCAGGCTCACCATCTGCGGCGCGACCGTGTAACGGCCGACCCCGAACCACCAGCCGCCGATCGCCGCCACCAGGCCGAGCACCACGACCGCCGCGGCGACGGCGAGGCGGCCGCGCGGCGAGCCCATGACCCGGGTACGCAGGGCGGACAGCCGTGCGCCCAGCCCCTCCGGCTCGTCGGCCCGACGCCGGTGCGGTCGCTGCCCGCCGCTCTCGGGCAGCCGGGCCCACGGGGGACGCTCGGCGGGCCGGACCGCGGCCACCACCTGGGTCGGCTGGCTCAGCACCGCCGTGTCGTCGCTCACCCGGCGCAGCACCGCGGTGTGCGCGTGCGGGTTGCCCAGTTCGTCGCGAGCCGCCTGCACCTCGGTCAGCAGCGCGCCGGCGTCGGCCGGGCGGGCGGCCGGGTCGCGGCGGGTGGCCCGGGCGACCAGCGCGTCCAGGACCGGCGGCAGCGCCGGGACCAGGGTCGACGGGGCCGGCACGTCGCGGTCGACGTGCTGCCAGGCGACCTCGACCGGCCGGTCGCCGTCGTAGGGAACCCGGCCGGTGAGCATCTCGAACAGCACGATGCCGGCGGAGTAGACGTCGGTGCGCGGGTCCGCGTGCCCCTGGGTGACCAGCTCCGGCGCCACGTAGGCGACGGTCGCCATGAGCTGGTTGCCGTTCTCCTCCTCGGCGCTCGCCTCGACAGCCCGGGCCAGCCCGAAGTCGGCCACCTTGACCACGCCGTCGACCAGGTTGCCGCTGCCGCCGGTGGGCGCCTCGGCGACCAGCACGTTCTCCGGCTTGACGTCGCGGTGCACGAGGCCGGCGCGGTGCGCGGCGGCGATCGCGGCGAGCATCTGCTCGGCGATCGCGAGCGCCTCGTCGGGGGCGAGCCGGCGCCGCTCGGCGAGCACGTCGCGCAGGGTCCGGCCGCGGACGTACTCCATCACCAGGTAGGGCAGGCCGGCGTGGATCCCCTGGTCGTAGACCGCGACGACGTTGGGGTGGGTGAGCCGGGCGATGGTCTTGGCCTCGTCGGTGAAGCGCTCGACGAAGCCGGCCATCCGGGCCCGCGCCTGCGGCGCCTGGGTCGGGTGAATGATCTTGACCGCCACGGTGCGCTCCAGGCGCTCGTCGGTGGCGGTGTACACGGTCGCCATGCCGCCACGAGCCACGCGACCGCGAATGCGGTAGCGCCCGTCGATCAGCGAGCCCAGCAACGTGTCGGCGACCTGTGTGTCCATCGGCAGGCAGTCTATGTGTCGGGACGGTGAAGGTTGAACAGGATGCTACCGCCGGGTTCGGACGAGGGGGGACCGCCGCGCTGCCGCCCCCCGGGTCCGGGGTGCCGTGCAGCCGGTGGGGCGGGCACGTGGCAGGGTGGTCGGGTGACCGATTCCGTACCCACCGAGACGGGCGCCGACCTGCCCGGACCCACCGACCCCGCCGGCTGGCTGACGCTGCCGGACGTGGCCGAGCGCCTCGACCTGTCGATCAGCAAGGTGCACCAGATGATCCGGGACCGCGAGCTGCTCGCGATCCGCCGTGACGGTGTCCGCCGGATCCCCGCCGACCTGGTGGCCAACCGCACCGTGCTCAAGCACCTGCCCGGCGTGCTCAACCTGCTCGCCGACGCCGGCTACGACGACGAGGAGGCGTTGCGCTGGCTCTACCGGGAGGACCCGTCCCTGCCCGGCACGCCGGCCGTCGCGCTCGGCGGCGACCTGGCCCGCGAGGTCAAGCGCCGCGCCCAGGCCGTCGCCTTCTGACCCGACCCCCGGTTCCCGCCCGTCGATCATGAGGTTGGCGGCACGATCGGAGATCAACTCCGCCGTCAACTTCATGATCGACGGGGTGGGGGTGGGGTCAGTCGGTGCGGCGGGTGGCGGCCATGGCCAGGTCGACCAGGGCCTGGCGGGCCTCGGTGTCGAGGTCGACGGTGGTGAGCGCGGCCAGGGCACCCTCGGTGAGGCCGGCGATCCGGCGCTCGGTGCGCGCCAGCGCGCCGCTCGACGTGATCAGCTCGCGCAGCCGGGCCACCCCGGCGGCGTCCAGATCCGGCGCGCCCAGACCGCTCAGGAGCAGCTCCCGGCCGGTCGGGTCGAGCGTCTCCAGCGCCGCCGCCACCAGATAGGTCCGCTTGCCCTCACGCAGGTCGTCGCCGGCCGGCTTGCCGGTGCGCTCCGGGTCGCCGAAGACACCCAGCACGTCGTCGCGGAGCTGGAACGCCTCGCCCAGCGGCAGCCCGTACGCCGAATAGGCAGCGTGCACCTCGGCCGGCGCGCCGGCCAGCGCGGCGCCCAGCAGCAACGGGCGCTCGACCGTGTACTTCGCCGACTTGTACCGGGCCACCTTGCCGGCCCGTTCCAGCGACGTGTCGCCGGTGGCCTGGGTCAGCACGTCCAGGTACTGCCCGACGGTCACCTCGGTGCGCATCTCGTCGAAGACCGGCCGGGCCCGCGCCACCGTCGTCGGCGCCAGGCCGGCCGAGTGCAGCAGCTCGTCGGACCAGACCAGGCAGAGGTCGCCCAGCAGGATCGCCGCGGCGTCGCCGAACGAGTCGGCGTCGCCGCCCCAGCCGGCCGCCCGGTGGCGCGCGGCGAACCGCCGGTGCACCGCCGGCTCACCCCGGCGGGTGTCGGAACGGTCCATCAGATCATCGTGGATCAGGGCGCTGGCCTGCACGAACTCCAGCGCGGCCAGGGCGGCCACGATCTGGTCGGAGTCGACCCCGCCGGCGCCCCGATAGCCCCAGTAGCCGAAGGCCGGGCGCAGTCGCTTCCCGCCGCCCAGCACGAACGCCTCGATCGCCTCGGCGACCGGCAGCAGGCCGTCGTCGACGGCGGTCAGCCAGCCACGCTGGCCGGAGAGGAACTCGGTGAGCGCCTTGTCGATCCGCTGGCGCAGGCCGGCGCGGTCGACCGGGGAGACGGGAGCAGCGTGGGTCACGCCCCGACGCTAGTCGCTCCCGACCCGTCGTGGCGCGCCCCCACCCCGGCGTGCCGCGCGACGCGTCGGGTGCGCCCGTCGCGCCCGCGCCTCCCCGGACCAGCCAGGGACCGGCCCGGGGAGGTAGGGACGGGCGGACGCGGTCAGCCCCGCGTAGCGCCGGGCGGCCGGTTCGGACGGGCGGGCGGCCAGGGCGCGGCGGAACTCGGTGAGCTGGCCGACGGCCCGGTGCGAGCCGGAGCGGACGGCGTCGAGCAGCGCCGCCGAGGCCACCTCGCACGCCTCGGGCACCTCACCGAGTCGCAGGTGCGCCCGGGCCAGCCAGCCGCCGTAGACGGCGGCCCGGCGCGGCCGGCCCGGGACCGTCGCCGCCCGGGCCAGCAACGGGACGGCGCGCGCCGGACGGCCCGCCGCGACCAGGGTCCGCCCGGTCATCGCCGCCAACTCGGCCTCGTCGAGCCAGTAGAGCCAGGGCGGTTCCCGCCCCGGCTCCGGCGTACCGGCCCCGGCCGCGCCGGCGAGCGCCCGGTCGGCGGCGCGGTGCCGGCCGGCGAGCGCCGCCGCGAGCGCGACCCGGTGCAGCAGCAGTGCCCGCAGGCCCGCTGAGGCGGTGGCGCGGCTGGCGGCGTACCCGATCCGGGCCAACGTGAGCGCGCCGGCCGGATCGCCGGCGTCGGCCAGCAGGTGGCTGGCGGACCCGAGCACGTACGCGGCGAGCGGCCGGTCCCCGGCGGCCAGGGCGGCGCGCAGCGCCAGCCGGTAGGCCACCAGACCCGCGGCCGGGTCACCGGCGTCGGCGGCCAGCCATCCGGCCAGCTGGGCCGACTCGGCCAGGACCGGCAGCAGCCGGCGGCGGCCGGCGGGCCCGGCGAGCCGGTAGCCCCGTGCGGCGCGGCGCAGCCGGCGGGCGCCGAGCACGGCGAGGTCACCCCCGCCGAGCAGGTCGTCCCAGCGCCGCAGCGCGGCCAGCCCGACCCCGTCCGGTGGGGCGTCCGGAGCGGCGCGGGGACGGGCGCCGCCCGGCGGCGCGTCCGGACCCTCGGGCGCGGTCGGGGAGACGCCGGCCACCGGGTCGGCGCGGAGCAGCGCGTCGCCGAGCGACCCGGCCGACGTGCCGCCGGTCGGGTCGGCGGCCCAGCGGTGCGCCAGGGTGAGCAACGCGAACCGGGCACGCGACCCGGCCGGGTCGACCGCCGCCGGCGCCACGCCGAGGCGGCGGCTGCGCGCGGCGGCCTCGGCGATCAGCTCGCCGGGCACCCCGAGGACGGTGGCCAGCCACGCGGACCAGAAGTCACCGGGAAGGCGGACCTGGCGTTCCCACCGGGACACCTCGTGGCGGGTCAGGGTGGGCACGCCGGAGGCGGCGCAGAGCTCGGCGGCGACCCGCTGCTGACTCCAGCCGCGGGCGGAGCGCAGCTCGACCAGGAGCGGCCCGAGCAGGCGGGGGCCGGACGGCGAAGACGGGATCATCGGGTCCTCCGGGGCGACGGCGCGGGACGGCGACACCGACACCGGTCGTGCCGGACCGGCGCGTCACCGTCGTGGCGACCCCCGACGCGGGCCCCCGGGCCGGCCACCGGCCGCCCCACCGCGCTGCCGTCGTTTCTACCCCCGGGGTACGACGCTCCGGCGGTGCCTGCTCGCGGGCTGGGAACATCCTCGGCGCGCCCGCCCGGTCCGGCTAGAGTCGGTCCGTGGCGCTCGGTCTTCCCTCGGTCCTCCCCAACTCCCAGCCGGCGATCGGGGAACTGATCCGTGACGGCCGGCCGACCTTCTCCTTCGAGTTCTTCCCGCCGAAGACGCCGGCCGGCGAGAAGCTGCTCTGGCAGGCCATCCGCGAGTTGGAGTCGTTGCGCCCGTCGTTCGTCTCGATCACCTACGGCGCGGGCGGCTCGACCCGGGACACCACGGTCGCGGTGACCGAGCGGATCGCCACCGAGACCACGCTGCTGCCGATGGCGCACCTCACCGCGGTCAACCACTCGGTCGCCGAGTTGCGACACGTCATCGGGCGGCTGGCCTCGGTCGGGGTGCGCAACGTGCTGGCCGTCCGGGGCGACCCGCCCGGCGACCCGGGTGGCGAGTGGGTCCCGCACCCCGAGGGCGTCCACTACGCCGAGGATCTGGTCCGGCTGGTCCGCGACAGCGGCGACTTCAGCGTCGGGGTGGCCGCCTTCCCGTACAAGCACCCGCGCTCGCCGGACGTGGCCAGCGACACCGCGCACTTCGTCCGCAAGTGCCGGGCCGGCGCCGAGTTCGCCGTCACCCAGATGTTCTTCGACGCCGACGACTACCTGCGGCTGCGCGACCGGGTCGCCGCCGCCGGCTGCGACACCCCGATCCTCGCCGGCGTGATGCCGGTGACCCAGATCGGCACCATCGAGCGGTCCGTGCAGCTCTCCGGGGCGCCGTTCCCCCGGGCGCTGGCCGAACGGTTCGAGCGGGTGGCCGACGACCCCGCGGCGGTCCACCGGCTCGGCGTCGAGCAGGCCGGCGAGATGTGCGCCCGGCTGCTGGACGAGGGCGTGCCGGGGATCCACTTCATCACCCTCAACCGGTCGACCGCCACCCGCGAGGTCTGGCAGCGGCTGCGTGCCGACGCCCGGGTGTGACCACCCGCCGGACGACACCCGAGCCGCCCTTCTACGGTTGATCCGTGGTGGGCACACAGCTGAACTGGGACCAGTACGCGACCGCGTGGGCGCGGCTGCACGGCGGGTTCGATCCCCGGACCGCGGCGCCGGTGGTGCGCGCCTGGCTGCGCTTCGCCTACCACGTGGGCTACGTGCTGGGCCGGCTGCGGGTCGGCCCGACCGCGGTGACCGTGTTCGGCGTGCTGCTCTGCTTCTGCGTACCCCTGCTGGTGGGCCGGGTCGGCGACGGACCGTTCCTGGGTTCGCTGTTCGTGCTGCTCGCCGCGGTGGCGGACAGCGTCGACGGCGCGGTGGCGGTGGCCACCAACCGGACCACCCGGCTGGGCTACGTCTACGACTCGGTCGCCGACCGCCTCGGCGAGGTGGCCTGGCTGATCGCGTTCTGGCTGCTCGGCGCGCCCGGCGCGCTGGTCGCGGCGGCCGGCGGACTGTCCTGGCTGCACGAGTACGTGCGGGCCCGGGCCGTGTCCGCCGGGATGCGGGAGATCGGCGCGGTGACCGTGGGGGAGCGGCCCACGCGGGTCTGTGTGGCCCTGGTCGGCCTGCTGGTCGCCGGGCTCACCGGGCTGATCGACGCCGACCTGACCGCCGGCACCATCACCATGGCGACCACGGTGTGGGTGCTGCTCGCCGGATTCGGCCTCGGCCAGTTGCTCGCCGCCGTGCGTCGCGCCCTGGCCGACGCCGGCTGACCGGCCGCGCGGGCCCAGTGGGCGCGTCGCCTGGGGTGGGCGTTAACAGGGGGCCCCTCCTCTACCCGAGGCGTTAAGAAGGGGCCCTTCCTTACACCCTCACCAGGCCGGCCCGACCGCGTCGGCGACGATCTCCGCGGACAACGTCACCATGGGCAGCCCGCCCCCCGGGTGGCTGGAGCCGCCGACCAGCCACAGCCCGGCCGCCGGACCCCGGTTGGCCGGGCGCAGCAGGCCGCCCGCGGTGCCGTAGATCGCCCCGCCCGGCGCGCCGGTGGCCGCGTCCAGGTCGGCCGGGGTGCGGATCTCCCGGAACACCAGCCGGTCCCGCACGTCCACGCCGCGTTCGGCGAGCACGTCGAGGATCCGGTCCGCGTACGCCTCGGCCAGCCCGGGCCGCCGCCAGTCCACCGCCCCGGCGGCGGTGCCGTGCCGGGGCGCGTTGACCAGCACGAACCACGCCTCGTGGCCGTCCGGCCGGACCGTCGGGTCGTCGGCGGCGGTGACGAAGACGGTCGGGTCGGGCGCCGGGCGGGCCCGCACCCCGCGACCGGGGTCGCCGAAGACGGCGTCGAACTCGGCGTCGTAGTCGCCGGGGAAGAAGACGGTGTGGTGGGCCAGCCCGGAGTCGCCGCGGACGCCGAGCAGCAGCACGAAGCCGGCCAGGCTGCGGTCGGTGAGTGCGGCCAGCCGGCGCGGGTCGGGCAGCAGGTCCCGGTAGACGGTGAGCGCGTCCACGTTCGCCACCACCACGTCGGCCGGAACGGGGGCGGCCGACCCGGCGACGCGTACCCCGTGCACCCGGCCGCCGGCGGCGTCGATCCGGGTGACCGCCGTGTCGGTGCGCACCACCACGCCCAGGTCCAGGCAGCGCGACAGCAGCGCGTCGGCGAGCGTGCCCAGCCCGCCGCGCAGGTACCAGCCGCCGTAGGCCAGCTCCGCGTAGGGGACGGCGACCAGCGCGGCGGGTGCGCGGCGCGGGTCGGCGCCGGTGTAGGTGGCGTAGCGGTCGAGCAGCATCCGCAGTCGCGGGTCGGACAGGTACCGGCGGCCCAGGCCGCGCAGCGTGCGGCCGGGGCCGATGGCGGCGAGGTCGCCCAGCCGCCAGGCCAGCGCGGCCAGGTCGCGCGGGGAGTCGACGGTGCGGCGCAGGATGTCCCGGTGCGAGGCCGCCCACACCCGGTCGGCCCGGCGCCACAGCCGCTGCCAGTCGGCGGCGGACCGGTCGCCGAACGCGGCGCCGACGCGGGCGGCGAACTCGTCCGGGTCGGCGCAGGAGTCCAGCGTGGGACCGCCGCCCGGGAAGACGTGCCGCACGATCGGGTCCAGCGGGACCAGATCGAGGTATTCGTCGAGCTTCGCGCCGGTCGCCTCGAACAGGTCGGAGAAGACCTGCGGCAGGGTGACCAGGCTCGGCCCGGTGTCGAAGCGCCACGCCCCCTCCGGGGTGTGGTGGGTGTGGCGGCCGAGTTTGCCGCCGACCGTGCCGGCCCGTTCGAGGACGGTGACCTCGTGCCCGGTGACCGCGAGCCGGGCGGCGGCGGCGAGGCCGCCCACGCCGGCGCCGATGACCACGATGCGCGCCATGACGTGCCCCTCCTAGGTGACCGGGCGACCCCGCCAGGTGAGCCGGCGTCGCTTCCGCAGATGGTACGACCGGACGGTCAGCCAACCGAGGACCACGACCGACACGGGGTGCGCCAGCGCGTCGGGCCAGGCCCGGCCGCCGGTGGCGCGGGCGCTGACCACGCGCCCCGCGACGCCGCCCAGGTAGGCCAGGAACGCCACCGCGGCCACCGCCGGCGCGCCGGCCACCAGCGTCGACACGGCCAGCAGCGGCGGCGCCGTGTAGAGCAGGAGCAGCAGGATCAGCACGGCGGCCGCGCCGGCCGGGTGGCCGAACGACGCCCAGAGCGACTTGGTGTAGCCGTCGCGCAGCTGCGGCCAGTCGTCGTACATCCGGCAGGAGGCCAGCCGGGAGCCGTCGGCCAGCGCGATCCGGCCGCCGGCCCGCTTCACCGCCCGGGCCAGCTCGATGTCCTCCAACACCTTGTCGGCCACCGCCGCGTGCCCGCCGGCCCGCAGGTAGCCGGCCCGGTCCACGACCAGGAACTGTCCGCCCGCGGCGGCCAGCGAGGGCCGCCGCGAGCGTTCCATCGCGCGCAGCGGCAGGAACGTCAGCCACAACCACTGCAACAGCGGCTGCACCAGCCGGTCGGCCGCGGTCCGCACCACGATCCGGGGGTACGGCGACAGCAGCGTCGCGCCCGCCGCGCGCAGCTCGGCCACCGCCGCCGCGACCGCGTACGGGGTGAGCACCACGTCGGCGTCGACGAACGCCAGCACCGTCGGCTCCGGGTCGGCCCGGGTGGCGAGCTGCCAGCAGGCATGCGGCTTGCCCAGCCAACCGGGCGGTGGGGCGACGCCGCTGAGCAGCGTCACCCGGGGATCGGCGCCGGCCACCGCGCGGACCACGTCGGCGGTGCCGTCGGTCGAGCCGTCGTCGAGCACCACGATCCGCAGCCCCGGCACCCCGCGCTGGGCGAGCAGCGCGCGCAGGCACGGGGTGACCCGGTCGGCCTCGTCGCGCAGCGGCAGCAGCACCGCCACCGCCTCGGCGACCTCCACCGGGGCGGCGCCCGGGCGACGCAGCCAGGCGAGCGCGTTGACGAGCGTGTGCCCGGTGAGCGCGGCGACCGCCACCACCAACGCGAGGGCGGCGGTCATGCCGGCGCGTCGACGCGCGGCGTGGGATCCGGCGCGGTCGCCCGGTCCCGGCGGCCCCGCCACAGCGCCACCGCCAGCGGCACCGCGGCCACCGCCATGCCGGCCGCGCCCCAGAGCGCGGACGCGGGCAGCCGGAGGAAGACCGCGTGCGCCAGCACGCTGGAGGCGTACGTCCAGAGGTAGAGCGCGAACATCGGGGCGTCCCGGCCGTCGACCCGGTCGGCGGACGGCCCGGCGAGCGGGCGCAGCGCGGCGGCCAACAGGACCGCGAAGCCCAGCCAGCCGAGGTAGTTGCTGACCGGGATGCCGGGCAGTCCGGGCAGCGCCGGGGTGGCGTCGAGCCAGGTCCAGTAGCCCTCGGCCACCATCTGCGGGTCGAGGAACAGATCCCACGCGGCCAGCCCCACCGCCGCGAGCGCGACCCGTGCAAGGAGGGGCCCCTTCTTAACGCCTCCGGTAGAGGAAGGGCCCCCTTTTAACGCCTGGGTGAGCCGGACCGCGGTGAGCCACGCCGGCCAGGCCATCCAGGTCCAGGCCAGCGGGATGATCAGCGGCACGCCGGCCAGCTTCGGGCCCAGCTCGCCGGAGTAGTCGTAGCTGCCGAACGGGAACCCGGTGGCCACGCCGAGCGCCTCGACGGCGAACCCGCCGCCGGTGGCGACGGCGACCAGCGCGGCCGCGGCCCGGACGCCCCGGGTGAGCAGCGCGTGGCCGACGGAGAGCAGCCAGCCGAGCACCACGGTGGCCACGGTCAGCCCGGCCCGGGTCGCGCCGCCGGTGAGCGGGTAGCAGATCTGGGCGAGGACCAGGACGGCCAGCAGCGCCCAGGGCAGCCGCACGCCTCTCACCGTGCCGCCTTTCGTTCGCGACTGCGGGGCTCGCAGGCCCGGCTCACTCCTCGCGCTCATGGCCGGTCCGGCGGGGGGAGTGGCAGGTCCCGGCCGAGCACGCCGAACGGCCGTTCGTCACCGGGGAAGTGGAAGTGCCGCAGGACGTCGGTGAAGCCGAACCGGCGGTAGAGCCGCCAGGCCCGGGACGTCTGCTCGTCGGCCTCGGGGGTGGAGAGGAGCGTGGTGTCGCCCTCGGCCATGGCGAGCAGCGCGCGCAGCTGGCGGGCGCCCAGGCCGTGCCCCTGCGCGGGTGGACGGACGTGCAGCTCAACCACCTCGAACGGATGGGTCAGCCAGCGCTGCCGGGCCGGCGGGGTCAACGCCCGCAGCACCTGGTCGTGCCACCACTGGCCGCTGGCGCCGAGGTAGCCGTACCCGAAGCCGGCCAGGTGTCCCTCGGTGGTCAGGCTGGCGACGGCGCGGAAGCCGGGCCGGCGGACGTGGGTGGCGATGTAGCCGCGCCGGGCCTCCAGCAGGTCGGGACGGTAGCCCATCGCCTCGCCGTAGACGGCCACCACGTCGTCCAGACGCCGGACCAGGTCGTCCGGCGTCCACCGCACCAGCCTCATGCGTTCCCTCTCGCCGAGTCGGGGTCGCCCTCGGCGGCGACCCAGCCGAGCACCCCACGGTCGCCGACCACGTCGCCCACCGCGAACCGCGCGAACAGTTCCTCCGCGTACCAGCCCTCGGTGGGGGTGCGGGTGATCGCGGCGCGGTGCTCGGGGGAACGGTACGCGAACGCGACCAGGTCCGCCGGGTCGCGCCACACGCTCACCGTGCCCTGCCAGCCCAGCGGCGCCTCGCCCACGCCGAACCGGGCGAGCAGCCCCGGCGCGGCGTGCAGCGCGCCGGCGACCGGCGGGATCGCCCGCCAGAACGTGGCCGCCCGCCGGGCCCGCAGCCGGGCCCGGGTCAGCGCCAGCACCGGCCCGGTGACCCGGCCGCCGGCCGGCGCGCCGAACGGCTCCCGGCCGGACCACTGGCCCCGGCTGGTCAGCGGGCGCAGCTCCACCCGCACCGCGGCGCCCGCGATCCGGGCCCAGGACCGGGCGACCGGGGAGGAGTCGAAGCCTGCCGCGTCGGCGGGGGAGTCCCACACCACCAGCGCGGCCCAGCGGGTCAGGTCGGCGTCGCCCGGCCCGAAGCCGGTGCCGGTCCCGGTGCCGAGCAGCTTGGCGAAGCGGACGCCGGGCAGCCGGCGCAACCGGGCCGGGTGGGTGGCCATCCGGGCCAGCGCCCCGGGCACGGACCGGCGGGGGACGCGCCACACGTGCAGCGTGACGAGGTCGGGGTTCACGCCACCTCGGCCGGGGTGCCGGCGGTGATCCGCAGCAGTTCCGCGTACGTGGTGGGGAACACCGCCTGGGGCACGCCGCCGGCCGCCCAGACCTCGTCGTATCCGGCCAGGGCCGTGTCGACCAGGGTGCGCAACGGTCCGGGGTGGCCGACCGGGGCGACCCCGCCGATCACCTGGCCGGTGTGCCGCCGGACGAAGTCGGGGCTGGCCCGGCGCAGGTGGGTCACGCCCAGCGTGGCGGCCAGCCCGGCGGTGTCGACCCGGTGCGCGCCGGAGGTGAGCACCAGCAGCGGCGCGTCGTCCGCGTCGAAGATCAGCGAGTTGGCGATGGCGCCGACGGCGACGCCGAGCGCGTCGGCCGCCGCGGCGGCGGTGTGCACCGCCTCCGGCAGCAGGCGGACGCGGCTCGGACCGCCGGAGCCGTCCCGCGCTCCCGCGTCGTCGAGCGCCCGCTGCACCGCCTGCACGTTCGGGTGTGGCTGCATGCCGGCCATTCTCCCCGCCGCGCCCGCCCGGCGCGCAGCCACCCACGCCGCGTCCCGCCGGCCCGGCTACCGGAACCGGTCGGCGAGCCCGGTCAGCTTGGCGACGTACGCGGGCCAGTCGTGGTCCCGGGGGAGGCTGGTGTTCCCCTGCTGCCATCCGATCGCCCCGTCGTGCTGTTCGCGCAGGATGTCGGCCTGCCCCGCGTGGCGGGCGAGGTCGTAGACCACGCGCACGACGATCTCGTGCAGGGTCACGTCCGGGGCGTCCGGCCCCCACCACGGCACCCGTCCCGGGGCGTCGAGCGGCAGCTCGGCGATCGTCTCGTCGGCGAAGGCCCCGACGCGCCGGTAGAGGTCGATCAGCCCGTCCTTCGTCTCGTCCTCCCGGGCGTACCAGTCCGCCTGGGGGTCCTTCTCCTGCGCGGCCAGGGAGACCAGTTCCTCGGGCGTCGGGAACTCGCGGCCGAAGGTGGGCCCGAAGTAGCCGGCCTCGACGTTGAGGCAGTGCTTGATGATGCCCAGCAGGCTGGTGCCGGTCGGGGTACGGGGCAGCCGGGCGTCGCGTTCGCCCAACCCGTCGAGCTTCCAGATCAGGTCGTCGCGGCACGCCTGGAGGTAGTGGCGCAGCGCCGTCTTCGGGTCGTTCCTGTCAGCCATGCGCGTCAGTCTGCCGCCGCCGGACGAACCGGTGGGGTCACGGCGGGTCGCCGCCGGTGGCGCGGGTGGCGATGAACGCGGCGATGCCGTCGAGGATGCGGGCCAGGCCGAAGTCGAGGGTGTCGTGGTCGGCCGGGCCGTCCGGGCCGGGGCGCAGTGCGGCGTCCAGCGCCGGGTAGCGGTCCCCGCGGCCCCGCACCAGCGCGCCGAACGCCGCCTCCCGGCCGGACCCTGGCGGCAGGCCGGCCAGGTTGCGGGCGTGCCCGACCAGCAGCGTCGCCACGTCCAGCCGCTCGGTCGCGGTGAGCCCCGTCCCGGCGAGCGCGGCGACGACCCGCTCCACCCAGGACAGTTCGTGCGGTCCGGGCAGCCGGGCGCCCACGGCCGCCGCCTGCGCCCACGGGTGCCGGCGGAACCGCTCGACCAGCCGCCGGGTCCAGTCGTCGAGCTGACCGCGCCAGTCGGCCCCGGCCGGTGCCGGCGGGGGTTCGCCCAGCGCCGCGTCCAGCATCAGCGCGACCAGCTCGGCCCGTCCGGGCACGTAGCGGTAGAGCGCCATCTTGGTGACGTCGAGCGACTCGGCGACCCGCTGCATGGTGAGCCCGTCCAGCCCGTCCGCGTCGGCGACGGCGATGCCGGCGCGGGCCACGGCGGCCGGCGAGAGGGTGGGGCGGGGGCCCCGCCGAGGGCCGGCGGGCGCGCCCCAGAGCAGCTCGAACAGCCGTTTCTTGTCGACCTCGCCGGCCCGCACGGATGGCCCTCCCACCTCGCCGGGCGGCGTCGGTCCGCCCGCTACGCCGACGATACGGCCACCTGCGCTCCGGACCCGGCCCGGCCCGCGCCGGACCGGGCCGGGAAACGGGAACCGGGCCAGCCCGGCGTGGTCCGGACCCGCCCGGCGACGTCCACCACCAGCGCGGCGTACCCGTCCAGGGTGGCCAGCCAGTCCGGGGCGTCCGGGCCGCGGGCGACCGCCGCGGTCGCGTACACGTCGGCCCAGAGCAGGTCGGGGCCGACCACGGTGACCGACCGGACGGCCCCGGCCGGTCGCCCGGCGCGGGGGTCGGTGATGTGCGTGCCGCGCCGGGCGGTGCCCGAGGTGGCCACCGCGCCGTCGGCCCGCTCGACCACGTCGAGCATCCGGTCCGGCCGGTCGGGGTCCTCGACGCCGACCCGCCAGGGCGGCCAGCCCGGCGTGGCCCGCAGCAGCACGTCACCGCCCGCGTTGAGGCACAGGTCGTGCCCCGCCAGGTCGGTCAGGTGCCGCGCGGCGCGCGCCACCGCCCAGCCCTTGACCAGCCCGGACGGGTCGAAGCCCACGCCGCCGAGGGGCAGCGGCAGGCGACGGGCGTCGAACCACCCGCCGGTACGCGCGCGGGCGGTCTCGCAGAGCGCGGCCACCTCGCGCAGCAGCGGGTGCGTGGTGGTGGCCGGGTCGGGCGGCGCGCCGCCGAGGCGACCCAGCTCGCTGTCCGGCCGGTACGTGCTGAACACCGCGTCGGCCCGGCGCAGCTCGGCGAAGACCCGGGCCACCCGCTCCGCCACCGCCTCGGTGCGCACCGCCGGACCGCGCAGGTGGACGCTGACCGGCAGCCCCATCACCTGCTCCACCCAGGCGCGCCGGTCCGGCCCGGCCGGCGTGGTCACCGCAGGTGCGCCGCGTCGATGGCGGACTGGAGCGACTCCCGGTAGCCGTCGCTGGTGACGGTGGCCCCGGAGACGGTGTCGATCCGCGCGCTCTGCGCCGCCAGGGCCTCCTGCCGCAGGATCGGCACCGCGTAGTCGTTGATCTCCTGGTCCCGGTGGTTGCCGTCGGGCACCTGGACGGCGGCCACGTCGGTGATCTTCCCGCCGGAGACGGTGATCCGCACCTGCACCGGCCCCCACCGGGTCTGCGCCACCGATCCGGTGGCGGTGCCGCTGCCGGTCGTGCCGCTGCCGTCGGTCGCGGCGCCGTCGGACGGGGCCGGGCCGGTGGCGCCGCCGTCCGTGCCGCTGAACGCGCCGCCGGCCGGGTCGCCGCCGGCGACCGCGCTCGTCTCCCCGCCCGCCCCCATGGTGCTGGTCCGGTAGCTGAACAACAGCACCAGCGCGGCCACGGTGGACAGCAACCAGATGGTGATCCGTCGCACGGATCCTCCCTTCGCGCCCGTCACCAGGCGAAGCGTTCGTGATGGACGTGCGCGTCGGGCACCCCGGCCGCGCGGGTCGCGACCCGGACGGCGTCGACCCAGCTGTCCGGCCCGCAGAGGAAGACGTCGTGTCCGGCCACGTCGGGGGAGAGCCGGCGCAGCGCCTCGGCGTCGGAGAGCCCCTCGGCGTACGCCGGCAGCCAGGACGGCCGCGCCGCCCGGGGTCCGACCAGGTGGTGCACCACCAGCCCGCGTTCGGTGACGAGCCGGTCCAGCTCGGCGGAGAAGACCAGGTCCTCCGGGGTACGCGCGCGGTGGACGAGCACCGCCTCGCCGGGCGTGTACGGCAGCTCCCAGAGCAGCGCCAGCAGCGGGGTGAGCCCGACACCGCAGGCCAGCAGCGTGATCCCGCCGCCCCGCCAGTGCTGTCCGGTGAGCCGCCCGTACGGCCCCTCGACCAGCACCCGGGTGCCGGGGCGCAGGGCGGCCACCCGGGCGCTGCCGTCGCCCAGGTCCTTGACCGTGATCCGGAGCAGGTCCCCCCGCGGCGGCGCGGACAGCGAGTACGGGTGGGCGCGGGACCAGCCGGGGCCGTCCAGGAACCGCCAGAGCAGGAACTGGCCGGCCCGTACCGGCAGCCGGTGCAGGTCCCGCCCGCGCAGCCAGACCGAGGTGACCCCGGGTGCCTCGGCGACCACCGCGGCCACCTCGATCCGGTGGCGCAGCGAGCGCCACGCGGGCAGGCCGAGCCGCCAGATCAGCACGCTGGCCAGCGCCAGCAGGTAGACCGTCCACCAGTAGGCGCGGGCGAGCGGCGAGGCGAGGAAGTCGGCGCCGGTCCAGAGCTGGTGCGGCAGCGCCAGCGCGACGCCCAGGTAGGCGTAGAGGTGCAGCAGGTGCCAGGACTCGTAACGCAGCCGCCGCCGGGCCGCGCGGACCGAGGTCACCACCACCAGCGCCAGCAGCGACAGCGCCGCGGTGGCCAGCAGCATCCCGGGGTACGTGACGACGAGGTCCCAGGTCTCGGCGAGCACCCCCCGGCGGGCGGTGCCGGCGTATCCGAGCACGGTCAGCAGCACGTGCGTCAGCAGCAGGTGGAACGAGGCGAATCCGGCGAGCCGGTGCCAGCGGGCGATCCGGTCCTGGCCGAAGCGGCGTTCCAGCAGCGGCACCCGGGCCATCAGCACCACCTGGACCAGCATCAGGTCGGCGCTGACCAGGCCGGCGAGCCGGCCGAGCGAGGTGAGCCCGGTGGCGGCGCCGGCCAGCAGCTCCTGCACGCCACGGTCGGCGGTCCAGAGGGCGGTGACGACGAGCAGGCTGAGCGCCGCGAGGGCGCCGGCGACGTCGGCCCACCAGGCGGGGGCGGTCGGCGGCGGGCGGCGCGGGGCCCGCCGGCCGGCCACGGCGGCGGTCACCGGAGGGTCTTCTCGGTACGGCTGACGCTCATGGGGTAAACCCTGGGCCGGCGAGTTCCGGTTCTCCTTTGCCGCTGCTGTGCCCCGGCTGGGAATCCGACGGGGTGCCGGCGTGTCCCTGGCGCGTCACACGTTGCGTTTTCGTCGGTGGGGAGGTGTACTGTCAGGGTAGTTAGAACGAGTGTTCGATTCCGACCCCCGGGTCGGACACCTCGTTCCACGGCTCCGGAGACGGTGTTTCGCGGCACCGGCCTCCGGAAGGTGCGGCTCCGCGGGCCGCACCGGGCCTCGGACAGTCGCGAGTCCGAGCCCGACAGGCAGGTCGTCGCCCGCCGCCCACGACCCCCGGGCGGCGGGCGACGGACCCGCCGGTACGCCGGCCGGGTGTGGGTGTGGGGAAGCGTCCACACCCGGCCGGCCGCCACCTGAGGTGCGTCTTCCTCCGCACCGACCGCTCCGGGCGACCGGGCGACGGCTCCTCGTCGCGCGACCGCCCGCCCCGGCCACACGCGGAGGAGAGACCCATGCCGACCAGTCCGGCCCAGGCGCCCACGGTGCCCGCGCACGTGTTGCCGCACCGCACCCCCGCCCAGTTGCTCGTGGTGGCGCGCGAAGGGCTGGCCGAGGCCGCCCGCACCCGCCCCGACGGCCTCCGCTACGCCGCCGCCCACCTCGCGGCGCTGCGCGCCGCCGCCGCCGTGCTCGCCGCCCGGGCCCGCCCCGCGCCCACCCGGCGCAACCGGATCACCAGCGTCTGGGTGCTGCTCGCCACCGTCGCCCCCGAACTGGACGAGTGGGCCGCCTACTTCGCCGCCGGCGCGAGCAAGCGGGCCGCCGCCGAGGCGGGCATCCCCCGCGTGGTCACCGCCCGGGAGGCCGACGACCTGCTCCGTTCCGCCGAGCAGTTCGTGACCGTGGTGGAGACCGCACTCGGGCTGGCCCACCAACCGACGCTCGACGGCCTGCACCGGCCCCTGCGGCTCGGCGGTCCCGACGCCCCGGCGCGATCCGGCGCGGCCGCCGCCTGACGTGGCGCCCGGCCGCCGTCGGCGGGACCCCGGGCGGCCGGGCGCCGCTCCCACGGCACACGCGTGCCGCGCAGCACACGATCCACAGCACCATCCACGGGCGGGGCCCGTGGCGAAACACGACGGGGGGTTGGTCCGATGGCGGGCCGCATGGTGGTCGGTTCCGCCGCCCTGGCCGAGCTGGTCCGGCCGGCGAGCGCGCCCGACCCGGCCGGCGGCCACCGGGTGCTCCCCGTCCGGGCCGAGTTGACCGGGCTGCTGCCCAACCGGGGCCTGCGTCGTGGCAGCACCGTCGCGATCGGCGCCGGCCAGCCCCGGCACAGCGGCGCCACCTCGCTGATCCTCGCCCTGCTCGCCGAGGCGTCCCGGGCCGGCTCGTGGTGCGCCGTGGTCGGCGTACCCACCTTCGGGGCCGGTGCGGCGGCGGAGGCCGGGATCGCCCTGGACCGGCTCGCGCTGGTGCCGCACCCCGGCCCGGAGTGGCCCACCGTCGTCGCCGCGCTCATCGACGGGGTCGACGTGGTGGTCACCGCCGTGCCGACCACGGTCGCCGCCTCGGTCGCCACCCGGTTGGCCGCCCGGGCCCGGCAGCGCGGCAGCGTCCTGGTGCCGTACGGGCGGTGGGACGGCGCGGACGTGACGCTCCAGGTGGTCCGTGGGGTCTGGCAGGGGCTCGGGCCCGGCCGGGGGCGGCTGCGCCGCCGCGAGGTGACCGTCTCGGCCCGCGGCCGGGGAGCGGCCGCCCGGCCCAAGGAGATCAAGGTGTGGCTGCCCGGCGACGAGCTGACCCGGGTGATCCCCCGCGCGTCCGGGGCCGGCGTCCCGTCCGTCACCGCCCCGACCCGTCGGCTGCGCGTGGTGGCCCCCGCGGTGGGCCGGTGAGCACCGCCCCGCCGCGGGCCCTGCTGCTCTGGTGCCCGGACTGGCCCGTCCTCGCCGCCGAGATCGTCGACGGCGTGCCGGCCACCGACCCGGTCGTGGTGCTGCACGCCAACCGGGTGGTCGCCTGCTCCGAGCGGGCCCGGGCCGAGGGGATCCGGCGCGGGCTGCGCCGGCGGGAGGCCCAGGGGCGCTGCCCGCAGCTCACCGTGGTCGACCACGACCCCGGCCGGGACGCGCGGGCGTTCGAACCGGTGGTGGCCGCCGTCGAGGAGGTGGTCGCCGGGGTCGAGGTGATCCGCCCCGGCGCGTGTGTCACGGCCGCCCGAGGGCCGAGCCGCTACCTCGGCGGCGAGGAGGCGGCGGCCGAGCGGATCGTCGAGCACGTCGCCCAGAGCTGTGCGGTGGAGAGCCAGGTCGGCATCGCCGACGGGGTCTTCGCGGCCGGGCTGGCCGCCCGGGAGGGGCGCATCCTGCCCCCCGGCGGCACCCCGGAGTTCCTGGCCGGCCGGCCGGTCGAGGCGCTGGGCCGGCCCGCCCTGGCCGACCTGCTGCGCCGGCTCGGCGTCCGTACCCTCGGCGACTTCGCGGCGCTGCCCGCGGGGGACGTGCTGGCCCGGTTCGGCTTCGACGGGGCGCTGGCGCACCGGCTCGCCGCCGGCCGGGACGACCGGCCGCTCGCGGTCCGGCAGCCGCCCGTCGACCTGACCGTCACCGCCGACCACGACGAGCCGATCGAGCGGGTCGACGCCGCCGCGTTCGCCGCCCGCACGCTGGCCGAGCGGCTGCACGAGCGGCTCGCCGCGTACGGCCTGGCCTGCACCCGGCTCGGCATCGAGGCGGTCACCGCGCACGGCCAGGAACTGCACCGGGTCTGGCGACACGACGGCCTGCTGACCGCCGCGGCCATCGCCGACCGGGTCCGGTGGCAGCTCGACGGCTGGCTCTCCGGCAGCAACGGCCGGGGCGGGGCCCGGCCGGCCCGCCCGACCGCCGGCATCATCCGGTTGCGGCTGGTGCCGGACGGCGTGCTCGCCCAGGCCGGCCTGCAACCCGGGCTGTGGGGGGAGACCGGCGCGGAGCGGGAGCGGGCGCACCGCGCACTGAGCCGGGTGCAGGGCATCCTCGGCCCCGAGGCGGTGGTCACCGCCGTCCTCGGCGGCGGGCGCTCCCCGGCCGAGCAGGTGCGTCTGGTGCCGTGGGGCGACGAACGGGCGCCCGCCCGCCCCGGCCCCCCGCCCCTGCCGACCCTTCCGTCGTCGGGCGTCGCGTCGTCGGCCCTTCCGTCGTCGGGCGTCGCGTCGTCGGCTCTTCCGTCGTCGGGCGTCGCGTCGTCGGCTCTTCCGTCGTCGGGCGTCGCGTCGTCGGCTCTTCCGTCGTCGGGCGTCGCGTCGTCGGCTCTTCCGTCGTCGGGCGTCGCGTCGTCGGCTCTTCCGTCGTCGGGCGTCGCGTCGTCGGCTCTTCCGTCGTCGGGCGTCGCGTCGTCGGCTCTTCCGTCGTCGGGCGTCGCGTCGTCGGCTCTTCCGTCGTCGGGCGTCGCGTCGTCGGCTCTTCCGTCGTCGGGCGTCGCGTCGTCGGCTCTTCCGTCGTCGGGCGTCGCGTCGTCGGCTCTTCCGTCGTCGGGCGCCGCGTCGTCGGGGGTCGCGTCGTCGGGCGTCGGGGCGTCGGGTCCGGCCGCTGTTCCGGCCGTGCGGTCCGGTGCGGCTGCCGCGCCGGTCCCGTCCGGTGGCCCGGGCGCGGCGGCGAGGCGGGCCGGTGGCCGGGCCGGCCGGGGTCGGGCGGTGCCCGAGCCACCGTGGCCGGGGCGGATCCCGCCACCGTCACCGGCCGTGGTGCTGCCCACCCCGGTGTCGGCCGAGGTGCACGACGCGTCCGGCCAGCCGGTCGTGGTGAGCGCCCGGCTGGCGGTCAGCGCGCCGCCGGCCCGGTTGACCGTGGGCACCGGCCGGCCGTCCGACATCTCCGGATGGGTCGGCCCGTGGCCGGTGGACGAGCGCTGGTGGGCGCCGGCCGAGGCGCGTCGTCGCGCCCGGTTCCAGGTCTGCCTGGCCGACGGCACCGCCCTGCTGCTCGCGGTCGAGGGCGGGCAGTGGCTGGTGGAGGCGATCTATGACTGAGCGGTGGGTCTCCGTCCCGAGCCGGGCTCCTGTCGGCGTGCGGTGCCCGGCCGGCCGAGCCGCCACACGATCTGATCGCGGGGCGGTCCCGGGCATCCCGCAGCACTCCCACCGGCTGTTTCCTTCCGCTTTCCGGGATACGCGTTCCAGCTGTCAGGAAGAAGGGAGATCTTGGAAGGAAAACGCCCCTCCAGGGGCCGTTTTCTACCAAGATCTCGGCCGGTTGGTGATCTCGGTGCTCGCCGAGCCAGGGGGCGCGGGATGAGCTTCCACAACCCGAAGATGCCCTGGTCGAAGTTGGAGCAGGTGCTCTCCGGGCGGGGCGGGGACGAGCCGGGCCGGGGCGAGCGGCACCTGCACGTGGTGGACCCGCTCGCGGTCGACGCCGACGGCGGCGACTCCCCGGCCTGGAGCCGCAAGCGCCAGGAATACCAACCGCCGGAGCTGGACCGCCCGGACGGCGTCGTCCCCTACGCGGAGCTGCACGCGCACTCCAACTTCAGCTTCCTCGACGGGGCCAGCCACCCGGAGGAACTGGCCGAGGAGGCGGCCCGGCTGGGGCTCACCGCGCTCGCCGTCACCGACCACGACGGCTTCTACGGCGTGGTGCGCTTCGCCGAGGCGGCCCGCGCGCTGCGGCTGCCGACGATCTTCGGGGCGGAGCTGTCCCTCGGGCTGCCCGGCCCGCAGAACGGCGAACCCGACCCGCTCGGCCGGCACCTGCTGGTGCTCGCGCACGGCCACGAGGGGTACGCCCGCCTGGCCGCCACCATCTCCCGGGCCCAGCTGCGCGGCGGGGAGAAGGGCCGCCCGGTCTACGGCGAGCTGGAGGAGATCGCCGCCGAGCTGCGCGACCACGTGCTCGTGCTCACCGGCTGCCGCAAGGGGCACGTGCCGGCCGCGCTGCTCACCGAGGGCGTCGACGCGGCTGCCCGGGAACTGGACCGGCTCACCGCGCTGTTCGGCGCGGAGACGGTGGCGGTGGAGCTGACCGACCACGGCCACCCGGTCGACGCCGACCGCAACGACGCGCTCGCCGAGCTGGCCGCCGCGGCCGGGCTGCCCACCGTCGCCACCAACAACGTGCACTACGCCACCCCGGGCCGGCGGCGGCTGGCCACCACCGTGGCGGCGGTCCGGGCCCGGCGCAGCCTCGACGAGATCGACGGCTGGCTGCCCGCCGCGGCCACCGCCCACCTGCGCAGCGGCGCGGAGATGGCGGCGCGGTTCGCCGCGTACCCCGGGGCGGTGGCGCGGGCCGCGGAGTTCGGCGCGGAACTCGCCTTCGACCTGCACCTGGTCGCGCCGCAGCTGCCGGCGTACCCGGTGCCGGCCGGGCACACCGAGATGAGCTGGCTGCGCCGGCTGACCATGGACGGCGCCCGCGAGCGGTACGGCCCGTCCGAGGCGCACCCGGAGGCGTACGCGCAGCTGGAGCACGAGCTGCGGATGATCTCCGACCTCGGCTTCCCCGGCTACTTCCTGGTGGTCTACGACATCGTCGCGTTCTGCCGCGCGCAGGACATCTACTGCCAGGGCCGGGGGTCGGCGGCCAACTCGGCGGTCTGCTACGCGCTGCGCATCACCAACGTCGACGCGGTCCGGCACCGGCTGCTGTTCGAACGCTTCCTCGCCCCGGAGCGCGACGGCCCGCCCGACATCGACGTGGACATCGAGTCCGACCGGCGGGAGGAGGTGATCCAGCACGTCTACGCCCGCTACGGCCGGGAGCACACCGCCCAGGTCGCCAACGTCATCTCCTACCGGCCCCGGTCGGCGGTGCGGGACGTGGCCAAGGCGTTCGGCTTCTCGCCCGGGCAGCAGGACGCCTGGAGCAAGCAGATCGACAGGTGGGGTTCGGTCGCCGCGGTCGACGTGGCGGACATCCCGGAGCAGGTGGTCGCGTACGCCAACGAGTTGCAGACCTTCCCCCGGCACCTGGGCATCCACTCCGGCGGCATGGTGATCTGCGACCGGCCGGTGATCGAGGTCTGCCCGGTGGAGTGGGGCCGGATGCCCGGGCGCAGCGTGCTCCAGTGGGACAAGGACGACTGCGCGGCCGTCGGCCTGGTCAAGTTCGACCTGCTCGGCCTCGGCATGCTCTCCGCGCTGCACTACGGCTACGACATGATCGGGATGAGCCTCGACCTCGGCGACATGACGCTGGACGACCCCGAGGTCTACGACATGCTCTGCCGGGCCGACTCGGTCGGGGTGTTCCAGGTGGAGAGCCGGGCCCAGATGGCCACGCTGCCCCGGCTCAAGCCGCGCGAGTTCTACGACCTCGTGGTGGAGGTGGCGCTGATCCGTCCCGGCCCGATCCAGGGCGGCTCGGTGCACCCGTACATCCGGCGCAAGAACGGCCAGGAGCCGGTCACGTACGCGCACCCGCTGATGCGCAACGCGCTGGAGAAGACGCTCGGCGTGCCGCTGTTCCAGGAGCAGCTCATGCAGCTCGCCATCGACCTGGCCGGGTTCGACGCGGCCGGCGCCGACCAGCTGCGCCGGGCCATGGGGGCGAAACGCTCGGTGGAGCGGATGGCACAGATCGCCGACCGGCTCTACGCCGGGATGGCCGAGCGGGGCATCACCGGCGAGCTGGCCGACGACGTCTACCGCAAGCTCACCGCGTTCGCCAGCTACGGCTTCCCGGAGAGCCACGCGATGAGCTTCGCCTACCTGGTCTACGCCAGCTCGTGGCTCAAGCGCTACCACCCGGGCCCGTTCCTGGCCGCGCTGCTCAACGCCCAGCCGATGGGCTTCTACTCGCCGCAGACGCTCACCGACGACGCCCGCCGGCACGGCGTGGAGGTGCGCCGGCCGGACATCAACGCCAGCGGCGCCAAGGCGGTGCTGGAGTCCACGCCGGAGACCCGGTGGGGCAGCGTGCCGGGCGAGCCGCCGCACGCCTGGGGGCTGGGCGGTCCGGCGGTCCGGCTCGGGCTGGGCAGCGTCCGTACCCTCGGCGACGACGTGGCCGAGCGGATCGAGGCGGAGCGGGCGGCGCACGGGCCGTACCGGGACATGCCGGACCTGGCCCGCCGCGTCGGTCTCACCGCCGCGCAGCTGGAGGCGCTGGCCACCGCGGACGCCTTCGCCTGTTTCGGGCTGACCCGGCGGCAGGCCCTCTGGGCCGCCGGCGCGGCGGCCCAGGACCGGCCCGGTCGGCTGCCCGGCACGGTGACCGGCGCGGACCCGCCCACGCTGCCCGGCATGGCGGACGTGGACCGGCTGGTCGCCGACGTGTGGGCCACCGGCCTGTCCCCGGAGAGCCACCCGGCCCGGTTCATCCGGGACCGGCTCGACGCGCTGGGCGCGGTGCCGATCGCCCGGCTCGGTCAGGTGCCGCCCGGGCAGCGGATCCGGGTCGGCGGGATCGTCACCCACCGGCAGCGGCCGGCGACCGCCGGCGGGGTCACGTTCCTCAACCTGGAGGACGAGACCGGCATGCTCAACGTCACGTGTTCGCCGGGGCTCTGGCAGCGCTACCGTCGAATCGCCCGCACCAGCGGCGCGCTGGTGGTGCGGGGCCGGTTGCAGCGGCACGAGGGCGTCACGAACCTCACCGCGGACCGGCTGGACGCGATCGAGCCGCCCGTCACGCCGGCGTCCCGGGATTTCCGCTGAGTGGAGTGATCCACATTACGGTTTCCCGGAGCCCGAGGCGGGAGACTCCCGGACACGGGTTGGGCAGAGTGGCCCACCCGGGTATGGGGGATGAACCAGATGACCTTTCACAGCACGTACCCCGGTGGCGTGGCCAACGCCCGACGGACCCGCCTCGGCACCGGATGGGCGCCCACCCACGAGGTCGAGCCGCGGGAATACCAGGTGACCGAGGGTCCGGTGGCCAACGCCCAGCGCTCCCGCGCCGAGGAGGATCCGGCCGGCGGCGGCGAGTCCTGACCCGCGGGCGGGGGGTGACCGGCCGCGACGGCCGTGGCTGGCCTTGATGGCCATGGCCGCACGGCCCTCACTGCGTTCGGTGCGTTTGGCCATGGCTAGGCTCGGCGACGTGGAGCAGACCCGAACCCTCACCCCCCGCACCGCCGTGATCTGGGCCGTGCTCCGGGCCGAGCTGGACCGGCGGGCCGGCGAGCGGCTCTCGGTGCTCGACGTCGGCGGCGGGACCGGCGGCTTCGCCGTCCCCCTGGCCGAGGCCGGCCACCGGGTCACCGTGGTCGACGCCAGTCCCGACGCGCTCGCCGCGCTGACCCGCCGGGCCGCCGAGGCCGGGGTCGCCGACCGGGTACGCGCGCGGCAGGGCGACGCGGACGCGCTCGCCGGGGTGGTCGAGCCCGCCTCCGTGGACCTGGTGCTCTGCCACTCCGTCCTCGAGGTGGTCGACGATCCGGAACCGGTGACGACGGCGCTGGTCGCCGCGCTCCGACCGGGCGGAGCGGCCAGCGTACTGGTCGCCGGGCGGGCCGCCGCCGTGCTCGGCCGGGCGATGAACGGGCAGCTGGACAGCGCCGCCGCGCTCGCCGCCGACCCGCAGGGCACCGCCGGCGGTCGGGACAGCCTGCGCCGCCGCTACGACGCCGACGGCGCGGCCGCGCTGCTCACCGCCGCCGGGCTCGTCGTCGAGGAGATCCACGGCGTACGCGTCCTCGCCGACCTGCTGCCGGCCGCCGTGGCGGACGGTCAGCCGGCCGCCCTGGTGGAGTTGGAACGGTCCCTGGCCGGTCGGTCGCCGTACCGGGACCTGGCCGCCCAACTGCACGTCTTCGCCCGCCGCCCGGCATGACCGGCCCTCTCGACCGGGTCGCGCCCCGCTACGGTGGCGGCAGCCTGGCCGACGTGCTGCCCAGTGCGCTCACGCTGCTCGGCGTGCCCGGCGCGGTCGACCTGCTCGACCTGACACCCCGGCTCGCAGGGGTACGCCGGATCGCCGTGCTGCTGGTCGACGGGCTGGGCTGGCACCAGATCCCCACCGCCGCCCCGTACGCGCCCACGCTGGCCGGACTGGCCGCCACCACCGGCGTGCCGCTCACCTCCGGTTTCCCCTCCACCACTCCGACCAGCCTGGTCAGCCTCGGCACCGGCACCCCGTCCGGCGCGCACGGGGTGCTCGGCTTCACCGTCCGGGTGCCTGGCACGGACCGGGTGCTCACCCACGTCGACTGGTCCGCCGACCCCGATCCGGCCCGCTGGCAGCCGGTCCTCACCTGGTACGAGCGGGCCCGGGCCGCCGGGGTGGCGGTCACCGTGGTCAGCCGACCCGAGTTCGCCGGCAGCGGCCTCACCCTGGCCGCGAACCGGGGCGGCGACTACCGGGGCGCGACCGGGGTCGACGCGCTCGCCGCGCGGATGCTGACCGCGCTGGCCGCCGGCGCCGGGCCCACCCTGGTCTCCGGCTACCACCCCGACCTGGACCGGCACGGGCACCTGAGCGGCATCGACTCCGCGCCGTGGCGGAGGGCGGCGGCCGAGGTGGACGCGCTGCTGGCCCGCCTGGTGGACGGGTTGCCGCCGGATGCCGCGCTGCTGGTCACCGCCGACCACGGCCAGCTCGACATTCCCGCCGGGCACCGGATCGACCTGGACACCGACCCCCGGCTGCGGGCCGGGGTGCGGGTGGTCGCCGGCGAGCCCCGGGTCCGCTACCTGCACGTCGAGCCGGGCGCCGAGGCGGACGTGGTGGCCACCTGGACCGGGGTGCTGGGCGGGGCGGCCGACGTGCTGACCCGGGCGGAGGCGGTGGCCACCGGCTGGTTCGGGCCGGTGCCCGAGGCGCACCTGGGCCGGATCGGCGACGTGGTGGTGGTCTGCCGGGACACGTACGCGGTGGTCGCCACCCGCTCCGAGCCTCCGGTGGTGTCGCGGCTGGTGGCGTACCACGGCGCGGACACCGCCGCGGAGATGACCGTCCCGCTGCTGGTGGTCCGGGGCTGACCGGCGACCCTGTCGGACCGGCGGGTTAGCCTGCGGGGCATGGGCCGCAGCCAGTCGTTGCCCCGGGGCGGGGATCCGCGCTTCGGGCCGGACGCCGACGACACCGGCTGCGCGATCCTGCACGTCGACATGGACGCGTTCTTCGCCTCGGTGGAGGTGCGCCGGAGCCCCGAGCTGCGCGGCCGGCCGGTGGTGGTGGGTGGCGTCGGCCCGCGCGGGGTGGTCAGCTCCGCCAGCTACGAGGCCCGCCGCTACGGCGTCCGCAGCGCCATGCCCACCGCCCGGGCCCGGGCGCTCTGCCCGCACGCGGTCTACCTGCCGCCCGATTTCACCGCCTACTCGACGGCGTCCCGCGCCGTGATGCGGATCTTCCGCGACGTCACGCCGCTGGTCGAGCCGCTCTCGCTGGACGAGGCGTTCCTCGACGTGACCGGCGCCCGGCGGCTGTTCGGTCCGCCGGCCGCCATCGCCGGCCTGATCCGCCGCCGGGTCGCCGAGGAGCAGCACCTGACCTGCTCGGTCGGCGTGGCGTCGAGCAAGTTCGTGGCCAAGCTCGGCTCCACCCGGGCCAAGCCGGACGGGCTGCTCGTGGTGCCCGACGCCCAGGTGCTGGAGTTTCTGCACCCGCTGCCGGTGTCCGCGCTGTGGGGCGTGGGGGAGCGCTCGGCCGAGGCACTGCACCGGCTCGGCCTGCGCACCGTGCGCGACCTGGCCGAGGCGCCGGCCGGTCTGCTGCGTCGGGCGGTGGGTGAGGCGTCCGCCGCCCACCTGCACGAGCTGGCCTGGGGGCGGGACCCGCGCCGGGTCTCCCCGGAGCAGGTGGAGAAGTCGATCGGCGCCGAGGTCACGTTCGACACCGACGTCACCGACCCGACGGAGATCCGGCGATCCCTGCTCGCCCTCGCCGACAAGGCCGGCGCCCGGCTGCGCGCGGCCGGCCAGGTGGGCCGCACGGTGTCGCTGAAGGTCCGGTTCGCCGACTTCCGCACGATCAGCCGCTCCCGCACCCTCGCCGTGCCCACCGACACCGCCCGGGAGATGTTCGACACGGCCTGGGCGCTCTGGGGTGCCCTCGCCCCGGGTGAACCGGTCCGACTGGTCGGTGTCCGGATGGAGGGGCTCGCCCCGGCCGAGGAGACGCCGCAGCAGCTCACGCTGGGCGCGCCGGAGCGGGGCTGGCGGGAGGCGGAGGCGGCGGCCGACGCGGCGGCCGCCCGATTCGGGCGGTCCGTCATAGGTCCGGCCAGTCTTCTCGGCAGGCGGGATCCACGACGAGTCGAAAAACCGACCCGGCCGTAGGTCGTCCCGCTTTCCGACGCGCGAGGGCCCTCGTAGACTTGCGGGTAAGCAGCCGGTTGGCTGCCACGGTCTGTCGGCCCGCCCGGGCCGACCAACGTGACCGGGGAGGAGTGCCGTGCCGCTCTCGGAGCACGAGCAGCGGCTGTTCGAGCAGATCGAGCGGTCGCTTGCCGAGGACCCCAAGTTCGCCTCGGCCGTGCGCGCCAGCGACCCGCGTTTCCACGCGCGGCGTCGCGTGCTCGTCGCTGCCGGCGTGGTCGTCGCTGGTCTGGCCCTGTTGATCTACGGTGCCGTGATCAAGATTCCCGCGGTGGCCGTGGCGGGTTTCGTCGTCATGCTGGCCTCGTTGATCTTCGCGGCGCAGTCGCACCGCAGATCCCAGTCACCCGACCTGCACGTGGTGGGTGGCACGACGAGCCGGCGTCGTCCCCGTGGCCGCAGCGCCGGTCGCCGGGGCTCCTTCCTCGACCGGATGGAGGACCGCTGGCGGCAGCGCCCGGAGGGCCACCGCTGACCGCGCCCCGCCCCTGAACCGGGGCGGGCCGCAGCGCCGACTCGTCGACCCGTCGACGAGCGCGCTCCCCTCACCATGGCCGCGATCCGGGCCGCGCCCGCGCCTGCTTGCCGGCAGGCGCCGTGGCCGCTTCGGTTCTGGTACCGCGACTGCTGGCACCGCGACTGCTGGCACCGCGACTGCTGGCACCGCGACTGCTGGCACCGCGACTGCTAGCACCGTGCTTGTCCGCGCCGCGCTCGCACTGCCGCGCCGCGCTCGCACTGCCGCGTCGTGCCCGCCGGTCCTCCTCGGGGCCGACCCCGCACCCCTGATCGCCGCGCCGGTCTTCCCCGCTGTGTCCGTCACTGTCAGTCCAACCGGTTGACCGTCGCTGCCGGCCCATCCGGTACGTGCTCCACGTCCCTCCCAGCCCCCGCCGTCCCCGTGACCGCGCCCCCGCATCCTCGCTCGCGAGATCGATCTTCCACCTCGCGAGAATCACGCCGATCTTGGTACGGGAGCGCCCCTCCAGGGGCCGTTTCGTACCAAGATCGTGCGGCGGTGCGGCGGTGCGGCGGTGCGGCGGTGCGGCGGTGCGGCGGTGCGGCGGTGCGGCGGTGCGGCGGTGCGGCGGTGCGGCGGTGCGGCGGTGCGGCGGTGCGGCGGTGCGGCGGTGCGGCGGTGCGGCGGTGGCGATCAAGGAGTTTGTGCCGGGAGAAGGGGTGTGCGCCGACGCAAACTCCTTGGTCAACCGGGGTGCGGCGGGGCGGGGTGCGGCGGGGCGGGGTGCGGCGGGGCGGGGTGCGGCGGGGCGGGGTGCGGTGAGGAGGGCGCGTGGTGAGGCGGGCTGATGGGTGCGGCCCGCCGGCGGGGGAGCGCCGGCGGGCCGGGTGGGGTAGAGGGTCGGGGTGGGTGGGGTAGAGGGTCGGGGTGGGTCAGCGGGCCGGGCGGCCCGCCAACAGGCGGCGCGGGCTCCAGCGCAGCATCCGCTGCCGCGCCCGCCCGGTCGTGGTCACCAGTCGGGCCGACCGCTCGGCCGCGGCGGTCCGCCACCGCGCCAACACCGACGGCGGCAGCAACGCGGCCAGCAGCCTCGTCCGCCGGTCCGCGCGGGCCGCCAGGGCCCCCCGGACGCTGCGCAGCGCCGGGTGCAGCTCGGCGCCGCCGAGCGGGTCCCGGGCGTAGCGCGCCCGCTCCTCGGCCCGGCCCAGCAGCCGTACCCCGGTCGCCGCGCCGGCGTCCTCGGCCAGCGCCTCCCGGCTCAACCGCTCGGCGGTCGCCCGCGGAGTCTCCGTACGGTCCACCCGGACGTGGAAGTCGACGAGCGTGTCCAGCAGTTCGTCCCACGCGGCGTGCGCGTCGGCGCGGACCGCGTCGGCGTCCGCCCCGACCACGATCTCGCGCGGGCCGCCCCGCTGCCCGGGCACGGTCACCGCGGTGGCCGTCGGCGCGGCTGTCCGGACCCGCCGTCGGCGCAGCGTGGAGCGGCGCAGGGCCGGCACGGCGAGCAGGGCCAGCAGGGCGAGCGCCCCGGCCAGCCACCACGGCCAGACCGGGTTCTGCTGGGCCCGCCCACCGTCGCCGAGCGCCAGGCCCTGGTCGACGTCCCGCTCCTCCCGCTCCGGCTGCTGTGGCCCGGCCGACGGGTCGGTGGCACCCGGCGCGGCGGTGGTGCCGGCCGAGGGGGAGATCTCCTCCGGGGCGTCGGTGTCCGGCGCCCAGGACGAGCGGACCGAGCCGGTGACGGCGGCGGCCGGCGTGGCGTCGAACGGCACCCAGCCGATCCCACCGAAGTAGACCTCGGTCCAGGCGTGCAGGTTGCGGTTGGTCAGGACGTAGGTGCCGCCGTCGGCCCGGCCGCCGTTGGTGAACCCGACCGCGACCCGGGCCGGTACGCCGGCCGCCCGGACCAGCCAGGCCATGGCCGCGGCGTACTGCTGGCAGTAGCCGACCTTGGTGGCCAGGAAGTCGGTGATGTCCTCCCCGCTGCTGCCGTTGCGGGTCGACAGGGAGTAGGAGAAGCCGTTCTCCACGGAGAAGTACTCGTAGATCGCCCGAACCTTGTCGTAGTCGTTCTGCCGGCCGCTGACCAGCTTCCGGACCAGGTCCTCGACGGCGGCGACCGACGGCCGGGAGGTCTGCTGCCGCATCACCGCGCTCTCCGCCGGCGGGGTCGGCGCGGCGCGCAGCGCCGACGGGCTGAACGTCGACCGGACGTACTCGAAGGAGTAGCGCTTGCCGCGGGCGTTCTCCCGGTTGGAGAAGACGATCTGCTGGTTCGGGTCGTAGAGCCAGTTGCCACTCAGGTCGTCGGTGTCGACCGGCTCGGCGTAGACCGGCATGAGCGGCATGTTCAGGCTCTTCGTCACCTCGACGGTGGCCCGGTAGCGCCGCTGCTCGACCCCGCGGGGAGCGCGGTCGCCCGGGTCGGGCAGGGCGCGGGTGACCGGCCCGCCCGACGGCACCCGGGCCTGGAAGCCGCTCGGTCGCAACTCGTCCACCACGCCCAGACGCAGGTAGAACGGGCTCGGCTCGTTGGTGCTGACCTTGACCAGCTCGACCTCCTCGCTCTGGTTGAGCTGGCCGCTGAGCGCGGCGAACAGGTCGATCCGGCCGGGACCGCCACCCTGCCCGGGGCGCCCGGTGCCGTCGCCCGGGCCGGCACCGACGTTGTTCATCAGCCCGCCGGTCATCCCGGGCACGGCCAGGGGCAGCGCGACCGCCACGGCCACACCGACCACCGCGAGCCGTCGGCCGGCCGCCGCCAGCGGCGAGGCCTCCCAGACGTCGACGTCGCGCCCCTCGCCGGTGAACCGGCGACCGAACCGGCGGACCCGGTCGACGTTGTCGGTGACCAGCAGCCACAGGTAGCCGCAGGCGCCCACCACGAACGGGGTCGCGGGGACGCTGTCCAGGTAGACCGCGACCGGCACCGAGTAGATGGCCAGCATCGGCAGCCCGGCCAGCGCCGGGCGGCGCAGCCCGACCGCGAGCACGTCCACCACCACGGCCACCGCGCCGATGCCGAGCACGGCGAGGAAGAGCAGCGAGTCGACGTCGGGAACCTTGACGCCGTAGGTGCGCATGTCCTGCAGTGACGCCTGGAGCAGGTCACCGAAGTGGCCGAACGTGGCCGGGGTCGGCACGAACGCCAACGCCTCGGTGCCGCCCGGGAAGACCCAGGTCAGCCCCAGGGTCAGACCGGCCAGCATGGCCAGCAGCTGCCCCCACAGCGGAGCCCGGCCCAGCCGGCTCAGCGCCGCCGCGCCGGCCACCACGGCGACCACGATCGCGGCCTGGATCAACCAGGTCCAACGCTCGAAGATCGCCGACAGCGGGGCCGACGCCAGCAGGGTCGCCGCCGCGGCGACGAAGCCGATGTTGCGGTGCGGGGTCACAGGACCACCCTTCCGGTTATCGCATGCCTCCGGCGACCGTCTCGGCCAGCGCCGCCCGCAGGGCGAAGCCCTGGGAGCCACGGCCGGCCTGCGGCCACAGCACCGGCAGCCGGTTGCCGTGCTCCACGCCGATCACCCGCCAGCCGCTCTGCAGCAGGGCGAGCGCGGCGCTGCCGTGCGCCCGCTCCGCCTCGGCCCGCGCCTTCGCCGGCAGGTTCAGCCAGGTGTTGCTGTCGAGCAGGAACGCCACGCAGGTGGCGCCGTTGCCACGCAGCCCGGCCAGCAGCTCCGCCTCGGCGGCGCCGAGCGTGCCCAGCAGGGCGATGATCAGACCTCCGTCGGCCCGCTGCCGGACCTGCTGCACCAGCGTGGTGATCTCGCCCCGCCGGTCCAGGTGCACCTCGGCGAGGTGGTCGAGGAGCAGGCCCTCGCCGCCGGCCTCGGTGGCGCCGACGTCGACGCCGTTGCCGGTGACCAGGCGCAGCTTGTAGCCGGCCTGCCGCAGGTGCATGGTGATGCTGGCGGCCGCCGAGACCGCCCACTCGAAGCTGGCCGTCGGGCCCTCGCCGCGGTGGCCGGCGGCCCGGGTGTCCAGCACCACGGTCGCCCGACTCTCCCAGGGCTGCTCCTCGCGCCGCACCATCAGCTCGCCGGTGCGGGCGGTCGACTTCCAGTGCACCCGGCGCAGGTCGTCGCCCATCCGGTACTCCCGGGTGGCGGCGTCGTCCTCGCCGTGCACCGCCACCGAGCGGGCCCGGCTGTCGCCGCTGCCGGCGTACTCGCCGGGCAGCCGCACCGAGGGCAGCGGGGTGACCTGCGGGATCACGGTGAGGTGGTCGGTGCTGGGGAAGGACCGGGTCAGCTCGCACAGGCCGAACGGGTCGGTCAGCCGGATCACCAGCGGACCCACCTCGTAGCGGCCGCGCACGTCAGCGCGGACCGTGTACGCCACCGAGCTGGCCTGGTGCGCGCCGAGCCGCTCCAGCACCACCCGGGGCCGGCTGCCCAACGCGTAGGGCAGCCGGTCCTCCAGCAGCAGCGTGCCGGTGGGCAGCCGGGACAGGTTCTGCAGCCGCAGCACCACCCGGGAGCTGGCCCCGACCGGCGCCCGGTGCGGTTCGAGCGAGCGGTTGCAGGCCAGCTTGTAGCGGCTGCGCCCGACGTAGGCCGCCGCGAGCAGCGGCAGGACGGCGAGCAGCACGGCCACCCGGAGCAGATCCTTCTCGCCGAGGATGCCCGCGGAGATCGCGGCGGCGACCGCGGCCGCCAGGAAGGAGCGGCCGCGGGTGGTCAGCCCGCGCAGCCCGTCGCGCACGTCACGGCCTCCGCGGCTCGTACGGCCCGCGGCCGTTGCCACCGCCGCCGGGCCGGGTGTCGTACGGGGAACGCTGCCGGTCGTGCGGCAACGGCAGGCGGTGCACCAGCTCGGCGACGATCGCGTCGGTGGTGCGCCGGGCCAGCTGCGCGTCCGCGGTCGGGATGATCCGGTGCGCCAGCACCGGCACCGCGAGCACCTGCAGGTCGTCCGGCAGGACGTAGTCGCGGCCCTCCAGGGCGGCCACCGCGCGGGCGGTGCGCAGCAGTTGCAGGGTGGCCCGCGGGGACGCGCCCAGGCGCAGGTCGGGCGCCTCGCGGGTGGCGGTGACCAGGTCGATCGCGTACTGCTTGACGGCGTCGGCGACGTGCACCTGCCGGACGTGGCCGATCAGTCGGCGCACGGTCGCCGCGTCGGAGACCGGGCGCAGCCCCTGCAACGGGTCGGTGGCGCCGTGCCCGTCGAGCATGGCCAGCTCGGCGCGCGGGTCCGGGTAGCCCATCGCGATCCGGGCGGTGAACCGGTCCCGCTGCGCCTCCGGCAGCGGGTAGGTCCCCTCCATCTCGATCGGGTTCTGCGTCGCGATCACCATGAACGGCGTCTGCAGCTGGTAGGTCACCCCGTCGACCGTGACCTGCCGCTCCTCCATGCACTCGAGCAGGGCCGACTGGGTCTTCGGGGAGGCCCGGTTGATCTCGTCGCCGACCACCAGGTTGGCGAAGACCGCGCCCGGGCGGAACTCGAAGTCGTGGGTCTCCTGGTTGTAGACGCTGACGCCGGTGACGTCGCTGGGCAGGAGGTCGGGGGTGAACTGGATCCGGCGGACCGAGCAGTCGATGGAACGGGCCATCGCCTTGGCGAGCTTGGTCTTGCCGACGCCGGGCACGTCCTCGATGAGCAGGTGGCCCTCGGCCAGCAGCACCGCCAGGGCGAGCCGGACGGTGGCCGTCTTGCCCTCGATGACCTGCTCGATGTTGGACACGACGGCCTCGCTGGCGGCACGGAACTCGTCGTGCGGCAGCAGACCGCCCACCTCGTCCCAGGTCTGTTGTGTCACGGGCCTCCTCCTCGTCGCCTGGACGGCAGCTCTGTATAGAGCACCTGGACCCGCCGTTGGGTTCGCGACGCCGAGCCTCGTTTGCCGCAGAAATCTCACTGGCCTCTCAGGCTAACCATGTTTGTCGTTATCGCCGACCCCCGCAGGTGGTCGGTCGGTTACGCCCCGAATATTCGCCGGACGGGGGACGGGGGTACACTGCCGGACATGGCCGGAGTCTTCCTGCTTCTTACCGAGCCGTGCTGATGCGCTGACGCGCGACAGCACGGCCGCCCCTCCTGCGCGAGGGGCTTTTTTGTGCCCGCAGCGCAGCTCCCACACCCGACCTGACCCGCGCCGAGGAGACGCCATGAGTGAGGCAGCCGCACCGGCCACCGACATTCCCCCGTTCCGCTACACGGCCGCCCTGGCCGACGAGATCGAGACCCGCTGGCAGGACACCTGGGCGCGGGAGGGCACCTTCCACGCGCCGAACCCGGTCGGCTCGCTGGCCGACCCGGGCCACCCCCGCGCGGGCGCCGAGAAGCTGTACGTGCTGGACATGTTCCCCTACCCGTCGGGCGCCGGCCTGCACGTGGGTCACCCCCTGGGCTACATCGGCACCGACTGCTACGCCCGCTACCAGCGGATGACCGGGCGCAACGTGCTGCACGCGATGGGCTTCGACGCGTTCGGCCTGCCCGCCGAGCAGTACGCGGTGCAGACCGGCACCCACCCCCGGACCACCACCGAGGCGAACATCGAGCGGTACAAGGCGCAGCTGCGCCGGCTGGGGCTGGGTCACGACGAGCGGCGCTCGGTCGCGACCATCGACACCGACTTCTACCGCTGGACGCAGTGGATCTTCCTGCAGGTCTTCAACTCCTGGTACGACACGGAGGCGAGGAGGGCCCGCCCGATCGCCGAGCTGATCGCCGAGTTCGAGGGCGGCACCCGCCCCACCCCCGACGGCCGCCCGTGGACCGAGCTGACCGTGGCCGAGCGCCGCCGGGTCGTCGACGACCACCGGCTGGCCTACGTCTCGGAGGCGCCGGTGAACTGGTGCCCGGGGCTGGGCACCGTGCTGGCCAACGAGGAGGTCACCGCCGACGGTCGCTCCGAGCGCGGCAACTTCCCGGTCTTCAAGCGCAACCTGAAGCAGTGGATGATGCGGATCACCGCGTACGGGGACCGGCTGCTGGAGGACCTGGACACGCTGGACTGGCCCGAGCCGATCAAGCTGCAGCAGCGCAACTGGATCGGCCGCTCGACCGGCGCGCACATCGACTTCCCGACCGACGCCGCCCCGGTGCGGGTGTTCACGACCCGGCCGGACACCGTCTTCGGCGCCACCTACATGGTGCTGGCCCCCGAGCACGAGCTGGTCGACGTGCTGGCGCCGGCCGCCTGGCCGGAGGGCACCCGGGACGCCTGGACCGGTGGGCACGGCAGCCCGCGCGAGGCCGTCGAGGCGTACCGGAAGGCCGCCGCGGCCAAGACGGACGTGGAGCGGCAGTCGGACAGCAAGGAGAAGACCGGCGTCTTCGTCGGCGCGTACGCGACCAACCCGGCCACCGGCGGGCGGGTCCCGATCTTCATCGCCGACTACGTGCTGGCCGGCTACGGCACCGGCGCGATCATGGCGGTGCCGGCCCAGGACGAGCGGGACTGGGACTTCGCCGAGGTCTTCGAGCTGCCCATCGTGCGGACCGTGCAGCCGCCGGAGGGCTTCGCCGGCAAGGCGTGGACCGGTGACGGCCCGGCGGTCAACAGCGCCGCGCCGGAGCGCGGCATCGACCTGAACGGCCTGGGCGTGGCCGAGGCCAAGGCGCGGATCATCGAGTGGCTGGAGGCCAACGGGCACGGCGCCGGCGCGGTCACCTGGCGGCTGCGCGACTGGCTGTTCTCCCGGCAGCGCTACTGGGGCGAGCCGTTCCCGATCGTGTACGACGAGACCGGGGCGCCGATCGCGCTGCCCGAGTCGATGCTGCCGGTCGAGCTGCCCGAGGTCGACGACTTCTCGCCGAAGACGTTCGACCCGGAGGACGCGGCGAGCAACCCGGAGACCCCGCTGTCGCGGCGGCGCGACTGGGTGGAGGTGGAGCTGGACCTGGGCGACGGGCCGAAGCGCTACACCCGCGAGACGAACGTGATGCCGCAGTGGGCCGGCTCCTGCTGGTACGAGCTGCGCTACCTGGACCCCACCGACACGCGACGGTTCGCCGAGCCGGAGAACGAGGCGTACTGGATGGGGCCGCGCGGCGCGGGCGACTGCGGGGGCACCGACCTGTACGTCGGCGGCGCCGAGCACGCCGTGCTGCACCTGCTGTACGCGCGCTTCTGGCACAAGGTGCTGTACGACCTGGGCCACGTCTCGTCGTTCGAGCCGTTCCGCCGCCTGTTCAACCAGGGCATGATCCAGGCGTACGCGTTCACCGACCCGCGGGGCGCCTACGTGCCCGCCGAGGAGGTCGTCGAGGTCGACGGCCGGTGGTTCCACGGCGAGACCGAGGTCCGGCGCGAGTACGGCAAGATGGGCAAGTCGCTGAAGAACGTCGTCACCCCGGACGACATGTGCGCGGCGTACGGCGCGGACACGTTCCGGGTGTACGAGATGTCGATGGGCCCGCTGGAGGTGTCCCGCCCGTGGGAGACCCGGGCCGTGGTCGGCTCGTACCGGTTCCTGCAGCGGGTCTGGCGCACGGTCGTCGACGAGGAAACCGGCGCGCTGCGGGTCGCCGACGCGCCGGCCGACGAGGCGACCCGGCGGCTGCTGCACAAGGTGGTCGACGGGGTCCGCGGCGACATGGACGGGATCCGGTTCAACACCGCGATCGCCAAGCTGATCGAGCTGACCAACGGACTGACCCGGCTGGAGCGGACGCCGCGCGAGGTGGCCGAGCCGCTGGTGCTGATGGTCGCCCCGTTCGCCCCGCACCTGGCCGAGGAGCTGTGGCGCAAGCTGGGCCACGACACCTCGCTGGCGTACGCGGACTTCCCGGTCGCCGACCCGGCCCTGCTGGTGGCCGACTCGGTCACCTACCCGGTGCAGGTCAACGGCAAGGTCCGGGGCCGGGTCGAGGTGCCCGCCGACGCGACCGAGGACACCGTCCGCGCCGCCGCGCTGGAGGCGGTCGCCGGATCGCTGGCCGGCAAGGAGCCGCGCAAGGTGATCGTGGTGAAGGGCCGGATGGTCTCGGTCGTCATCTGAACCGGCTCGTGGGCGCGCCCGGTGCGGCGCGCCCACGGCGGATCAGGGCTCGCGGCGGTGCACGACCACGGCGGCGAGCAGCGCGGCGGCCACCGGCCAGGCGGCGTACACCGCCCATGACCCGGGCACGGTCGCCACGTGCAGGTTCGGCAGCACGTACGGGTTCCCGACCAGGCGTTCCCAGGCCGACACCGGCAGCGCGTTGTGGATCGCCGCGGTCCACCGCCGGTCGATGTCGAAGGCCAGCGGGGCGAGCAGCAGCAGCGTCGTGGTGACCACGATCGCCGGGGCGGTGTGCCGCACCAGGGCGCCGACGCCGAGCCCGAGGAGCGCGCAGACCGGCAGCAGCAGCGTCGAGGCGACGACGGCACGCAACGCCCCCGGGTCGCCGATCGACGCGCCCGCGTCGCGGTCGGCGAGGATCGTCTGGGACACCCAGAAGGAGGCGGAGGCGGCCACCGCACCGACCGCCAGCATGACGGCGGCGAGCACCGTGACCTTGGCGGCGACCACGGCCCGCCGGTCCGGCACGGCGAGGAACGTGGTGCGGATCTGCCCGCTGGCGTACTCGCCGGCGATCATGACCGCGCCGACCGCGCCGGCCGCGAGCACGACGAACAGCCAGCCCTCCTCGGGGAAGGCGTCGTGGATCGGGTCGAAGGCGGCCCGCCGATCGGCCGGGTAGTCCGGCCAGTTGTGGTGGTCGCCCAGCGCGGCCCGGGCGCTGAACAGCACCGCCGAGACCGCGATCAGGGCCAGCGCCCCGTAGGTGGAGCGCAGCGACCACAGCTTGATCCATTCGGCGGCGAGCAGGTCACGGAAACGAGCGCGCATCATCGGCCTCCGGCGGCGTAGTCGAGTCGGTCTGCGGTGAGCGCCATGAACGCCTCCTCCAGCGAGGCGGCGCCGGCGTGCAGCCCGTGCACCACGACACCGGCCCGGAAAGCCAGCTCACCGACCCGCCCGGCGGGCAGGCCGGTGACCGTCAGGCCGTCGCCGTCGCGGGTGACCACCCCGCCGGCCGCCGCGAGCGCGGCGCCGAGCGCGGCCGGATCTGGCGTACGCACGACGACCCGGTCGTGGGCGGTGCGGGCGGCGAACGCGGCGAGGCTCTCGTCGACGAGCAGTTCGCCGCGCCCGATGACCACGAGGTGGTCGGCGGTCTGTTCCACCTCGCTCATCAGGTGACTGGAGACCAGCACGGTCCGGCCCTCGGCGGCGAGCCGGCGGAACAGGCCGCGCACCCAGCGCACCCCCTCCGGGTCGAGGCCGTTGAAGGGCTCGTCGAACATCAGCACCGGCGGGTCGCCGAGCAACGCGGCGGCGATGCCGAGGCGCTGCCGCATGCCGAGGGAGAAGCCGCCGATCCGGCGTCGGGCCACCTCGGCCAGGCCGACCTGCTCCAGCACCTCGCCCACCCGGGCCCGGGGGAGCCCGTTGCTGCGGGCCAGCGCCGCCAGGTGCGCCCGGGCGCTGCGCCCGCCGTGCACGTCGCCGGCGTCCAGCAGCGCGCCCGCGTACCGCAGCCCGCGTGGTCGGCCGGCGAACGGCCGCCCGTCCACCAGGGCGGCGCCGCCGGTCGGCCGGTGCAGGCCGAGGACGAGTCGGAGCGTGGTGGACTTGCCGGCGCCGTTCGGGCCGAGGAATCCGGTGACGTGTCCGGACCGGACGGTGAGGGTCAGTCGATTGACGGCGGTCGTCCCGCCGTACCGCTTGGTGAGGTCCCTGAGCTCGATCATGGCCTCGACGCTCCCGCGTCCCGCCCGCCGGGTCGTCGTGCCGGGGACCACACCCGGCCCCGCGACACCCGCCCCCGGGCGTACGCCCGCCGGCCGATGACCGGGACACCGGCCGCTGACTACGGTGGGTCCATGGAGGCGGTCGTCCCGCGTCCGCGCGTCGTGGCCCGACGGGTGCGGACGGTCCTGATCTGGTCCGCGGTGGCGTTGCTGCCGGTGGCGCTGCTGCTCGCGGCCACCTCCGGCGCGGGCGGACCGGTGCTGGTCGTGCCCACCCCCGACCACAGCGTGCCGGTGCTCCCGTTGCGCTACCTCGCGCCGGTCCTGGTGGTGCTGCTCCCCGCCGGCCTGCTGCGTCGCCGGCCGCTGCTCGCCCTCGGCCTCATGCTCGCCGGCGCGTCGCTGGTCACCGCCACCACCAACGCGTGGGAGCAGGGCTACCTGAACGGCCTCTGGTACCTCCAGTTCCTCGTCGTGGACGTGATGCTCGGCGTGGTCGCGGCCCGCGCACCGCGTCGGGTGTCGGTGCCCGCGGCGGTCATGGTGCTCCTGGTGCAGGTGGCCGCCGCCTTCGTGAACCCGGCCGCCGACGCGGTGGACCGGGCCACGCTCTCCGTCCCGGCGGTCCTGGCCGCCTGGGTGGCCGGCAACTCGGTGCTGGCCCGTCGCGCGTACGCCGAGCAGATGCGGGCCCACGCGGCCACCGAGGCGGTCGCGGCCGAACGACTCCGCATCGCGCGGGAGCTGCACGACGTGGTGGCACACAGCATCGGCGTGATCGCCATCCAGGCGGGCGTGGGCGCCCGGGTCATCGACACCCAACCCGCGCAGGCGCGGGCCGCGCTCACCACCATCGAGACGACCAGCCGGGAGACGCTGGCCGGGCTCCGCCGTACCCTCGGCGCGCTGCGCCGCCCCGACGACCCTGCGGCGTCGCTGGACCCCACCCCCGGACTGTCCGACCTGGACCGGCTGGTCGCGGCCGCGGCCGACGCCGGGGTACGGGTGACGCTCGCCGTCGACGGCGAGCCGGGGCCGTTGCCCGCCGAGGTGGAACTGGCCGCGTACCGGATCGTGCAGGAGGCGCTGACCAACGTGGTACGCCACGCGCGGGTCGACCGGTGCCGGGTGACCGTGCGGCACGCGCCGGACGGGGTACGCGTCGAGGTGGTCGACGACGGGCGGGGCGGCCCGGTCGGCGGCGACGGGCACGGGATCGTCGGCATGCGGGAGCGGGCCGCGCTGCTCGGTGGCCGGTGTGCCGCCGGGCCACGACCGGAGGGCGGCTTCCGGGTCGCCGCGGTGCTGCCGGTGGGTCCGGCATGACGATCCGGGTGCTCCTCGTCGACGACCAGCCGCTGGTGCGGGCCGGCCTGCGGGTGCTCATGGCCGACGCGCCGGACCTGGTGGTGGTCGGCGAGGCGGGCACCGGCGCGGAGGCGGTCCGGTCGGCGCGGGAGCTGGCGCCCGACGTGGTGCTGATGGACCTGCGGATGCCCGGCACCGACGGGATCGCGGCCACCCGGGACATCGTCGCCTCCGGTGGAGCCACCCGGGTCCTCGTGCTCACCACCTTCGACGACGACGAGCACGTGCACGCGGCGCTGCGCGCCGGCGCGAGCGGCTTCCTGGTCAAGGACATGGCCCTGGAGGAGATCCTGGGCGCGGTGCGGGTGGTGGCGGCCGGCGACGCGTTGATCGCGCCGGGGGTGACCCGGCGGCTCATCGCCGAGTTCGCCCGCCAACCCGCCCCGGCGCCCCGCCGCCGTGCCCTGCCCGGCGTCACCGACCGGGAGCGGGAGGTGCTCGGCCTGGTCGCGCGCGGGCTGTCCAACGCGGAGATCGCGGCGGAGCTGGTGATCAGCCCGGGCACCGCCAAGGCGCACGTGGCCCGGCTCTTCACCAAGCTGGCCGCCCGGGACCGGGTGCATCTGGTGATCGCCGCCTACGAGGCCGGCCTGGTCGTCCCACCCCGCTGACCGGATCCCGCCGGGTGGCGCGAGCGCCCACGCGGTTGCCGTCGCTCCGGGCGGCCGAGCGGACGCGGGACGTCGGTGGTGCCCGCCGGCCGGGCGCCGACCGCGCCGGGTGGGTGAGCTGCTCGCCTCGGCGCGTCCGGTGACCTGCACCGGCCGACCGGCAGTCCGGCGGTCCGGCGGTCCGGCCGTCCGGCGGTCCGGCGGTCCGGCCGTCCGGCGGTCCGGCCGTCGGTGGGGCGGCCGGGCGGCGCCGTCGGGGTGGACCGGGTGCTGGCCGGCTACCTGGACAGTCGTCGGTTCGGGACAGGCCCTGACGTAGTCGGCGACGTGTTCGCCGGTGAGCGTCGACCGGGCGGCCACCAGATGCTGTCACGGTGCCTTTCGAGCTGATGTCGTCAACGACTCACGCGTTCCCGGAGTGGGCGGGCACCGGTGCCCCGAGTCGTTTCTGATATCAGCTCGAAAGGCGTTGCGGAGGTGACGGGCCGGCTACCGGTGGCCGGTGCCCGGCTACTGGTGCCCGGTGCCCGGTGCCCGCTGCCCGGTGCCCGCTGCCCGGTGCCCGGTGCCCGGTGCCCCGTGGCCGGGGGCCGGCGCCCCGTGGCCGGGGGCCGACACGGCAGGGCCGGCGCCTGGTTGCGGCGTCTGGTGGCCGGCGTCTGGTGGCCGGCGTCCGGTGGCCGGGGGTCGGCGTGGCCGGGGGTCGGCGTGGCCGGGGCCGGCCAGCTACCGGAAGCCGGGGAGCGGTGCCGGGCCGCTGGCCCGCCGTGCCGGGGCACTCACCCCGTGAAGAGCGCGGCCTCGACCGTCGGCCGGTGCCGGCGCAGCCAGTCGTGCCAGCCGCGTACCGTCTCGACCACGCCGGCGGCGCGCAGCCGGCGCATGGCGGGCTCGCCCCGGTCGGCGCCGGCGGCGATGCCGCGCCAGGTGCCCTCGACCTGGTCGAGCAGGACACCGACCAGTTCGTCGCGGGGGAGCAGCCGGCCGGCCGGCCCCTCGTAGGCGTCGCAGAGCAGTCGGCAGCGGCGGCCCAGCTCGGCCGGGTCGGCGTCGCCGCCCAGGGTGGCCCAGTGCCAGCCGGCGAACGCCACGTCCTCGATCCGCCGCCCCGGCGCGGCCAGGTCCCAGTCCAGCAGCGCCACCGGCACCGGACCGTCCGGGCCGTCCCGGTACACCGTGTTCTTCGGCGACAGGTCCCGGTGGCAGACCGTCTCCGCGCCGGCGGCCAGGTCGGTGCCGGCGCAGGCGTCGTGCAGCGACCGGACCAGCCCGGCGAGCCGGGTCAGCGCGGCGTCGGTGAAGAATGCCGGGTCCTCCCGGTCGCGCCACGGCACCCGGCCCTCGACGTGGGACAGCACCTGCCGGCCCCGCTCGTCCACCCCGAGGTACGCGGGCGCGACCCCGGGCGCGGTGGCCGCCAGGTGGCGCAGCAGCGCGGCGACGAACGCGGCGTCGGCCGGTGGGGTCCGGCGGACCGTGTCACCGACGCGGACCACCTCGGCGACGAAGCCGCCGGGCAGGATCTCGCCGGAGCCGGTCACGTCAGCTCGGGCCGATCCGGCGCTGCCGTTCGGCCCGCCACCACCGATGGATGATCAGCACGCTGGCGATCAGGCCGAGACTGGCCGGCGCGGCCGCGTACCAGTTGATCGAACCGGGACTGCTCACCGCCGCGCCGATCGCGGCGTAGCCGATGGCGGTGGGGGCGGAGGCGATCACGCTGCCGGCGAGGAACGGCAGGATCCGGGCCGCCGTCGTGCCGTAGCCGTAGCTGACCAGCCCGAAGCCGGCGATCGGCAGCAGTCGGACGGTGATCACCCCGAACACGCTCTGCCGGGCGAACCAACCGTCGAGGCGGGCCAGCCGGCCGCGGACCCGCTCGGCGACGAAGTCGCGGCCCAGCAGCCGGCCGACGGTGAAACCGAGCGCCGCCGCGAGCAGCGCCGCGCCGAGCGCGTACGCGGGGCCCTGCACCGGACCGAAGATCGCGCCCGCGGCCAGCGTCACGAACGTGCGGGGCACCAGCGCCACCAGCAGCAGCGCACCGCCGACCACGGCCGCCACCGGACCGTAGCCGCCGAGCGCGTCGGCGAGCCGGGGCAGCTCGGCCGGGTCCGGCCGGGGCACCAGCAGCAGCGTCACGCCGAACCCGGCGAGCAGCATCAGGAGCAGCCCGAACCGGCGCGCCGACGGTTGCCGCAGCAACCCGACGAGCCGGCGGGCCACCGGTCGCCGCCCCGGCCGGGCGGCGCCGGTCATGCCCGGGCGGCGGCGGCCACCGCGGTGCGGCGCTCGGACCGGAGCCGGTCGGCCCAGGTGTCGTCGAGCGGGGGGAGCTGGTGGATGCCGGTGGCCCAGCGCAGCAGCAGGTCGGCCAGGTCGGGGTTGCGGGCCAGCGCCGGACCGTGCGAGTAGGTGCCGAGCAGCTTGCCCCGCCACGCGCCCTCGGTGGTGCCGTCGTTGCCGACGCCGGCCGTGACCCGGGCCAGCGGTGACACGCCCGGGCCGAGGTGGGTGCGCCCGCCGTGGTTCTCGAACCCGGACAGGTGCGGGATGCCCAGCCGCGGGTCGACCTCGCCGGCCAGCTCGCCGACCGCCCGCGTCGGCCCCCGGTCGGAGGAGAGGTCGAGCAGCTCCAGGCCGGCGCACCTGGTGCCCTTGGCGAAGAAGGAGGTGCCGAGGAGCTGGTAGCCGGCGCAGACCCCGAACACCACCGAGCCCTGGGCCACCGCGCGGTGCAGGCCGCCGTCGGCGATCAGACGCTGGGCGCCCAGCGCCTGCGGGCCGTCCTCGCCGCCGCCGATCAGGTAGATGTCGGCGGTGGCGGGCAGCCGCTGGTCGGAGCGGACCTCCAGCACCTCGACCGGCATGCCGCGCAGCTGGGCCCGGCGGGCCAGGATCAGCGCGTTGCCACGGTCGCCGTAGGTGGACAGCAGGTCGGGATAGATCCAGACGATGCGCAGGCTCTCAGTTGACACGGTCCAGCTCCGCTCGGATGTCCTGGAAGGCGGTGTAGTTGGCGATGACCTCCAGCCGGCCCGGCGGCACCGCGCGGACCGCCTCGTCGAACGTGCGCACGTGCCGGAACGGCACGCCGTTGACGTCGAGTCGCACCGCCAGGTCGTACGCCCGGTCGCCGGTGATCAGCACCTGGCGGCCGGCCAGGGGTGAGAAGTCGACGTCGAAGAGCCACGACGTGTCCAGCCCGTCGGGGTCGCGCGCGTTGATGGAGAGCAGTGTCGGCGCGACGTCGGCCATGTCGAACGCCTCCAGCCAGCTCGCCGGGTTCTTGGCCAGCAGCAGTCGGATGTTGCGCCCGTCCCGGTCGACCTGGGCGTAGCGGCCGGCCACCGAGGTGACCGAGCCGAGCCGGGAGACCGCGTCCACCGGGCGTACGCCGAACTCGGCGGCGACCGCCAGGGCGGTGGCCGCGTTGCCGAGGTTGACCTTGCCGGGGAGCTGGAGCTGGATCTTGTGCCAGGCGCCGGTGGGGTCGAGCACGCCGTCGTCCTCGACGGTCCACTGCGGCTCGGGGCGGCGCAGCGGGCAGCCGGTGCACCACCACTGCTCGCCGGAGCGCTGGATGGTGGAGCCGCACTCGGGGCAGACCCACGAGTCGTCGTGCCACCGCTGGCCGGCGCTGAACCAGGTGACGTGCGGCGGCACGTGCCCCTGCGCCGGGTCGGCCGGCGGGCAGGCGGCCCAGACCACCATCGGGTCGTCGGCGTTGGCGACCACCCGGACGTCGGGGTGCCGGACCAGGGCGGCGCGCCAGAGCTGCGCCATCATGGCGACCTCCTTGGCCCGGTCGAGCTGGTCGCGGGAGAGGTTGAGCAGCGCCACCACGTGCGGCTCGGTGGCCTCCAGCACCTGGGCGAGGTAGTGCTCGTCCACCTCCAGCACCGCGTAGGGCGTGCTGCCGGCCTTGGCCAGCGCCGAGGTGTGGCCGGTGGGCATGTTGGCGCCGAAGGAGTTGGTGGCGACCCGGCCCAGCACGCCGACCGCGGCGGTGGTGAGCCGGGTGGTGGTGGTCTTGCCGTTGGTGCCGGACACGAGCGCGATCGCGCGCCCGGTCGAGAGGTGGGCGAGCAGGTCGGGGTCGATCTTGAGGCCGATCCAGCCGCCGATCACCGAGCCGTCGCCCCGGCCCGCGGCCCGCGACAGCGCCGCGGCGGTGCGCGACACGGAGCTGGCCACCTTTGCCCGCAAGGGCATCTTCGCGTCCGTCACCCGAGCGAGGTTACCGGACCACGGCCCCCGCCAGATCGCCGCCGACGGTGAACCGTTCGGCCGGGGACCGCGCGGCGGACGGTCGGGCCGCGCTCGCCCGGACGGCGGCGGTCGATGTCGGGTAGCGGACCGCGCCGAGGGGGCCGCCACCCCCTCCACTCCGCCCCACCCGCATTGACGTGCGGTTTTGCGCGCGGACACGCCACGCCGGACGGGCGATTCTGGTTGCAGGTGGAGGGAAGTGGAGTAGAGTGGGGCGCGATGGTGAGGCCGGGAGGGCCACACCGGCCCGGGGGGTCAGCGGCGCCGCGAACGCCGCTCAGGGCGAGGGGGTTGGGCCGATGTTCCTCGGCACCCACACTCCGCGCCTGGACGACAAAGGCCGGTTGATCCTGCCGGCGAAGTTCCGGGACGAGCTGGCGGGGGGTGTCGTGATCACCAAAGGGCAGGAGCGTTGCCTCTACGTCTTCCCGATGCCCGAGTTCCAGCGGATCGCGGACCAGTTGCGCGCGCAGCCGATGACCAGCAAGGCGGCCCGGGCCTACAGCCGGGTCTTCTTCGCCAGCGCGCACGACGAGGTGCCCGACAAGCAGGGGCGGGTCACCATTCCCGGTCACCTTCGGTCGTACGCGGCCCTCGACCGGGACCTGGTCGTGATCGGGGCGAGCACCCGGGTGGAGATCTGGGACAGGGCGGCCTGGGAGGCCTACCTCGCGGAGAGCGAAGACGACTTCGCCGACATCGAGGAGGGGGTGCTGCCCGGCGGTCTGTAGGGCGTGACGGCGCCCGACGTACTGCGAGATCTCCAGCCGCTTTCGAGTTCCTGGCACCCCTTCCCCGGTGCCAGGCGCACGATCCGACACGGAGGGCCGCGGCCTCCGGCGGGCGGGAGCGGATGGGGATCTGGCGGTATGGCGAGGCGTCGTGGCGACGACGGACACGTGACGGAAACGGTTGACGAACGGGTGGGGGTCGAGATGGGGGAGCTACGCGGCACGCACGTGCCGGTGCTGCTCGAGCGGTGTCTCGAGCTGTTGGCCCCCGCGCTGGGCCGCCCCGGCCGGACCGTGCACGTCGACGCCACGCTCGGCCTGGCCGGGCACGCCGAGGCGGTGCTCACGGCGCACCCGGAGACGGTGCTGATCGGCCTGGACCGGGACACCGAGGCACTCGCCCACGCGCGGGTCCGCCTGGCCCGGTTCGCCGACCGGATCCACCTGGAGCACGCCGTCTACGACGAGCTGCCCGAGGTGCTCGACCGGCTCGGCTACCCGGCGATCGACGGGGTGCTGTTCGACCTCGGCGTCTCGTCGTTGCAACTGGACGCGCCCGACCGCGGGTTCGCGTACGCGCAGGACGCGCCGCTGGACATGCGGATGGACCAGACCCGGGGGGTGACCGCCGAGGAGGTGGTCAACACCTACTCCCACCCGGATCTGGCCCGGCTGCTGCGGGTGTACGGCGAGGAGAAGTTCGCCGGGAAGATCGCCTCGGCGATCATCCGGGAACGGGAGCGCACCCGGATCACCTCCTCGGCCCGGCTGGCCGAGCTGGTCCGGGACGCCATTCCGGCACCGGCCCGACGAACCGGCGGACACCCGGCAAAGAGAACGTTTCAGGCTTTACGGATCGAGGTAAACAGAGAACTGGCAGCGCTGGAGACGGCGCTGCCGGCCGCTCTGGACAAGCTCACCGTGGGCGGCCGCATGGTGGTCCTGTCCTACCACTCGCTGGAGGACCGGCTCACCAAGCAGGCGCTCGCCGACCGGGTCCGCAGCAAGGGCCCGGTCGACCTCCCGGTCGAACTGCCCGGGTCGGGCCCGACGTTCCGGCTGCTGAGCCGGGGCGCCGAGCTTCCCGGGGAGGACGAGGTGGCCGCGAACCCGCGGGCCGCCTCGGTGCGGCTGCGGGCCGCGGAACGGCTCGATCCGGAGGCGACCCGGCAGGGGCGTACCGACCGCGAACGGTACCGCCGCCGGGCGAAGGCGATGCACCAACCGGGGGCGGGGTCACCGGGGTCCGGAACGGACCCGCGGTCGACCCCGGGGGACGGGAACGGGACGGACGAAGAGGGGGAGGGGACATGAACGTCGAGAAGCGCGACGGCCGGGGCGCCGTCGGGCAGCGCGCACCGCGGTCGGGGGGCCGGACCACGGCGCAGCGCACCACGCGGGACACGACGGCGGTGACCGACCGCCGGGAGGGGACTCGCGCCCGGGGGGCGCGCGAGTTCCCGACCCAGGGCAGCGCCGCGCTGCGGCCGGCCGAACGCACCCGGACCACCGGCGCGACGACCCCGCGGCTGCGGGTCGCCCCGCCGCCGCCGATCCGGGTGCCGCGGGCGCCGTTCGTCGGGCTGATCCTGGTGCTCGTGGTCGGCGGTGTGCTCGGCATCCTGGCGATCAACACCAAGATCAACGAGAACGCCTTCCGGCTGGAGAAGCTCCAGCAGCAGCAGGCGAAGCTCGACGTGGACGAGCAGCAGCTGAACAAGGAGATCGCCGAGCAGAAGGATCCCGGCAACCTGACCGCCAACGCCCGCAAGCTGGGCCTGGTCGAGTCGGAGGACCCGGCCTACATCCGGCTGCCGGACGGGAAGACGATCGGCGTCCCGCACCCCGCCGAGGGTGCCCCGTCGGTCACCAGCCAGCAGGGCAACGGAGGCTGAGCAGTGCCACCGAGGTCGGAGGAACCGCGCCGGGACGCCACGGGCTCCCGGCGCGGCTCGTCGCGGGGGGCCGAGCCACGGGAGCCGGGCGTCGGGGGCATCTCCGACGCCCGGGCCTACACGCCGCGCGGGCGCACCATCCGGGAGGGCGGCGCCGAGCAGCGTCGTACCCCCCGCAGCAGCCGGTCCGGCGACCCGTTCCGGCCGGCGTTGCAGGTGCTCGACGGCGGTCGGGCCGGGCGGGCCGGCCGCCGGGAGCCGGCGCCGGCGGGCGAGCCGGCCCGCGCCGGCCGCCGCACCACCACGCCGGGCGGCCGCGCCGGCGTGGTCCGGACCGTCGCGGACCGCTCCGCCCGCGAACCGTTCGACGACGAGGACGAGGGCCCGCCGCCACGGCGCCGGCCCGGTCCGCGCCGCCCGGCGGCCCGCCGGCCGGTGCGCAAGCCGCGCCGCCCGCCCCGGCTGGGCGACGCGGGCCGTCGGCTGCGGCTCGGCACCGTGCTGGCGCTGACGCTGTTCGCCAGCATCGGCGTCCGGCTGGTCTACCTGCAGACCGTGGACACCCCGGCGTACGCCGACGGCGGCCTGCCCAACCGGCTCGCCGTGGTCGAGCTGCCGGCGCCGCGCGGGGCCATCCTCGACCGGGCCGGCGAGCCGTTGGCGCACAGCGTCGAGGCCCGGTACGTCTTCGCCGACCCGACCCGGGTGAAGGACCGGTTCGCCACCGCGCGGCTGCTCTCCCCGCTGCTCGGCGTGCCGGCCTCGGAACTGGCCGACAAGATGCGCAAGCGCACCCTGCCCGGCACCGACACCCCGTCGCAGTTCGTCTACCTGGCGCGCGGTGTCGAGATCGGCCGGGCCAAGCAGATCATGGCGCTGGACCTGGCCGGCATCAACGTGCACCGGGACGAGCGGCGCGAGGTGCCCGGCGACGACCTGGCCGCCAACCTGATCGGCTTCGTCAGTCAGGACATGAACGGGCTGGAGGGGCTGGAGGCGAAGTACGACGACGTGCTGCGCGGGCAGGCCGGCAAGCGCACCTACGAGGTGGGCCTGGGCGACCTGGCCGCGCCGATCCCGGGCGGCTACAGCCGCACCACCCAGCCGAAGCCGGGCAGCTCCCTGCGGCTCACCATCGACCGGGACCTGCAGTTCATGACCCAGCGGATCCTGGCGAAGCAGATGGCCCAGGCCAAGGGCAGCGTCGGCGCGGCCGTGATCATCGACGTCCCGACCGGTGAGGTGCTGGCCCAGGCCAGCCAGCCCACCTACAACGCGGCCGACCCGGGCAAGGTCGACTCGCCGTCGGACCGGGACGACGCCGCCACCACGTTCGTGGTGGACCCCGGTTCGATCCACAAGGCGATCACGTTCGGCGCGGCGCTCCAGGAGGGCGTGATCACGCCGAACACCACGCTCCCCGTGCCGAACGTCATCGTCCGGGGTGGAGTGCCCTTCCAGGACACCCACAAGGCGAACGGCCGAACCATGAGCATTCCGGGCATGCTCGCCTTCTCGTCCAACGTCGGCACCATCGAGATCGCCGAGAAGCTGGGCAAGGACCGGCTGATCGACTACCAGAAGCGGTTCGGGCTGGGCCAGGCGACCGGTGAGGGCCTGCCGGGCGAGGCGCCCGGCCGGCTGCTCCCGGCCGACCAGTGGAGCGGCTCGGCGTGGGGGTCGGTGCCGATCGGGCACAGCGTGGACGCGACGCCGCTGCAGATGGCCGCCGCGTACAACGCGATCGCCAACAACGGGACGTACGTGCAGCCGCACCTGATCAAGGAGACGGTCGGGCCGGACGGCCGGCGGACCCCGGGCGCCGCCCCGACCACCCGCTCGGTGCTCAGCCCGGCGAACGCGGCCGACCTGCGGCGGATGATGGAGGCGGTCACCACGGTCGACGGCCCGGACGGGTCGGCCACCGGCCTGGCCGCCGCGGTGCCGGGCTACCGGGTGGCCGGCAAGACCGGCACCGGCCTGCGCTACGACAACGGCAAGAAGCAGCCCGGCGAGGTCGGGTCGTTCATCGGCATGGCCCCGGCGGAGAACCCGCGCTACGTGGTGGCGGTCTTCGTCTGGAGCCCCGGCGGCGGGGGCGGCGCGGTCGCCGCGCCGGCGTTCCGGGAGATGATGGGCTACACGCTCCGGCACTACCGGGTGCCGCCGTCGCTGACCGACAAGTCCCCGAAGTTCGAGGTCTTTCCGCGCTGAGCCGGCACGGCGGGACATCATCGGTGAGTGGCGACGAACCACCGGGGCGGCTGTGCGGTCGGAACCGGACGACCGGGTAGGGTCTGACGCCGTGCCCGGCAATCCACGTCCCGCCACCGTGCGTCCCGTCCGGCTCGGCGACCTCGCCGCCCGACTGGCGCTGACGCCGCCGGAGGCCGCCGCCGAGCCGGCCGTCACCGGCGTCACCCACGCCAGCCAGGAGGTCCGTCCCGGCGACCTGTACGCCGCCCTGCCCGGCGCCCGCCGGCACGGCGCGGAGTTCGCCGCCGCCGCGGCCGCTGCCGGCGCGGTGGCCGTGCTGACCGACCCGGCCGGCGTGGCGCTGGCCGCCGACGCCGGGCTGCCCGTGCTGGTCGTCGACGACCCCCGGGCCGCGCTCGGTGAGGTCGCCGCCATGGTCTACGGCGACCCGACCGCCGGGCTGACCGTGATCGGGGTGACCGGCACCGCCGGCAAGACCTCCACCAGCTACCTGATCGAGTCCGGCCTGCGCGCCGCCGGGCACACCACCGGCCTGATCGGCACCGTGGAGACCCGCCTCGGTGACCTGGTGGTGGACAGCGTCCGGACCACCCCGGAGGCCACCGACCTGCACGCCATGCTCGCGGTGGCCCGCGAGCGGGGGGTGGACGCGGTGGTCATGGAGGTGTCCAGCCACGCGCTCGCCATGGGCCGGGTCGGCGGGGTCCGGTTCGACGTCGGCGGCTACACCAACTTCGGCTCCGACCACCTGGACTTCCACGCCGACGAGGCGGACTACTTCGCCGCCAAGGCCCGCCTCTTCGACGGGCGCTGCCGGGTGGAGGTGCTCAACCACGACGACCCGGCGCTGCGACCGCTGCACAAGCCGGAGACCGTGACCTACTCGGCGGCCGGCGACCCGACCGCCACCTGGTGGGCCGACGGGATCGACGGGGAGGGCTACGCCCAGCGCTTCACGCTGCACGGCCCGGACGGGCTGACCCTGCCCACCGCCGTGGCGCTGCCCGGCCGGCACAACGTGGCCAACGCGCTGCTGGCCGTCGCCACCCTGGTCGCCGCCGGCGTCGACCCGGCTGTCGCGGCGCGCGGCGTGGCCGCCTGCGGCGGCGTGCCCGGCCGGCTGGAGCTGGTCAGCGGCGACGCGCCGGTACGCGGGGTGGTCGACTACGCGCACAAGGCGAACGCCATCGAGGCGGTGCTGACCGCGCTGCGCGGCCTGACCGACGGCCGGCTGGTCTGCGTGCTGGGCGCCGGCGGCGACCGGGACCGGGGCAAGCGCCCGGTGATGGGCGAGGTGGCCGCCCGGGGCGCCGACGTGGTGCTGGTGACCGACGACAACCCGCGTACCGAGGACCCGGCCCTGATCCGCTCCGAGGTGCTGGCCGGCGCGTACGCCGCCGCCGCACCGGCCCGGATCATCGAGGTGCCCGGCCGGCGGGCGGCGATCGAGGAGGCGGTCCGGGTGGCCGAACCGGGTGACGTGGTGGCGGTGCTGGGCAAGGGCCAGGAGCGTGGCCAGGAGATCGGCGGCGAGGTGCTGCCGTTCGACGACCGGGTGGAGCTGGCGGCGGCGCTGCGCGCCCGCTTCGGTGACCTGGTGGGTCGGCGATGATCCCGCTGACGCTGGCCGAGGTGGCCGCCGCGGTCGACGGTCGACTGACCGGCGCCGACCCGGAGGCCCGGGTCACCGGGACGGTGGAGTTCGACTCCCGCAAGGTGGCGCCGGGCGGGCTCTTCGTCGCCTTCCCCGGCGAGCGGGTCGACGGCCACGACTACGCCGCCGGCGCGGTGGAGGCCGGCGCGGTGGCCGTGCTCGGCACCCGGGAGGTGCCCGGCGTGCCGATGGTGCTGGTCGACGACGCGCTCGACGCGATGGGCCGGCTGGCCCGCGCCGTGGTCGACCGGCTGCCCGAACTGACCGTGATCGGGCTGACCGGCTCCTCCGGCAAGACCACCACCAAGGATCTGATCGCCCAGCTGGCGGTCCGGCTCGGCCCGACCGTGGCGCCGCCCGGATCGTTCAACAACGAGCTGGGGCACCCGTACACCGCGTTGCAGGCCACGCCGGAGACGCGCTACCTGGTGATGGAGAAGGGCGCCCGGGGGGTGGGCCACGTCCGTTACCTGTGCGACGTGGTGCCGCCGCGGATCTCGGTGGTGCTCAACGTGGGGGTGGCGCACCTCGGCGAGTTCGGCTCGGTGGAGGCCATCGCGCTGGCCAAGGGGGAACTGGTCGAGGCGCTGCCCGCCGACGGGCTGGCCGTGCTGAACGCCGACGACCCCCGGGTCGACGCGATGGCGTCGCGGACGCCGGCCCGGGTGGTCCGCTACGGCGAGTCCGCGCACGCCGACGTGCGCGCCGTGGACGTGACGCTGGACGGCCGGGGACGGCCCTCGTACACGCTGGTCACCCCGGAGGGCAGCGCCCCGGTGCGGCTCGGGTTGACCGGCCGGCACCAGGTGTCCAACTCCCTCGCGGCCGCGGCGGTCGGCCGGGAGCTGGGCCTGCCGCTGCCCGACCTGGCGGCGGCGCTGAACGAGCTGGGTCTGGTCTCCACCCGGCGGATGGACGTCGTCGAACGCTCCGACGGCGTGACGCTGATCGACGACTCGTACAACGCCAACCCGGCCTCGACCGGCGTGGCGCTGCGCGCCTTGGCCAGCATGCGCGGCGAGGGGCGTACCGTCGCGGTGCTCGGCTACATGGCCGAGCTGGGCGACTTCGAACGGGAGGGACATCAGCAGGTCGGCCGGCTCGCGGCCGAGCTGGGAGTGGACCGGCTGCTCGTGGTGGGCGAGCCGGCGGCGCCGATCCACGAGGGCGCGACAGCGGTAGGCAACTGGGGAGGAGAGTCGGTGCTGCTCACCGATCAGGCGGCGGCCGTCGAGGTGCTGCGGAGCGAGCTGCGTCCGGGCGACGTGGTGCTGGTGAAGGGCTCCCGGTACCGGACCTGGGAGGTGGCCGACGCGCTGCGCGCGGACGCCGCTGCGGACGGGACGGAGGGCGGCGCCGCATGAGGGCGGTCATCGTCGCCATCGGGGTCGCGTTCCTGATCTCGCTGTTCTGCACCCCGATCGCGATCAAGGTGTTCGCCCGGCTGAAGGCCGGCCAGCCGATCCGATCGAACCTCGGACTCGCCAGCAACGAGGGCAAGAAGGGCACGCCGACCATGGGCGGCGTGGTCTTCATCCTGGCCACGGTGATCGCGTACGTCGCCGGGCACCTGGCCCTGACCACGCTGCCGGACGCGCAGATCGCGCAGGTCGAGCCGACCATCACGGCGCTGGTGCTGCTGGGGCTGATGGTGTTCTCCGGCGCGGTCGGCTTCATCGACGACTTCCTGAAGGTCCGCAAGCGGCACAGCGGCGGCCTCAACAAGCGGGGCAAGCTGGCCGGGCAGATCCTGGTCGGCGCGGTCTTCGGCGCGGTGGCGGTCTACTTCCCGTCGAGCATGACCGACGCCGGCGGCAACGCGACCAACACCGAGACGGTGGGCAGCACCACGCTGAGCTTCATCCGGGACATCCCGGCGCTGGAGATCGGCAAGATCGGCGCGGTGATCGTCATCATCATGGTGGTGATGGCGGCGACCAACGGCGTCAACCTCACCGACGGCCTGGACGGCCTGGCCACCGGCGCCTCGGTGATGGTCCTCGCCGCGTACGCGTTGATCGCGTTCTGGCAGTACCGGCACTGGTGTGCGGACCCGAACTACCCGGCCGGGGAATACTGCTACACCGTGCGCGACCCGCTGGAGATCGCGCTGATCGCCGGCGCGGCGGCCGGGGCCTGCGTCGGCTTCCTCTGGTGGAACACCTCGCCGGCCCGCATCTTCATGGGTGACACCGGTGCGCTCGGGCTGGGTGGCCTGATCGCCGGCATGGCGATGTCCACCCGGACCGTCCTGCTGCTGCCGATCCTGGGCGGCCTGTTCGTGATCATCACGATGTCGGTGGTCATCCAGATCATCTCGTTCCGCACCACCGGCAAGCGGGTGTTCCGGATGTCGCCGCTGCAGCACCACTTCGAGTTGGCCGGCTGGAGCGAGGTCAACATCGTGGTCCGGTTTTGGATCATCGCCGGGATCGGCGTGGCCATCGCGCTGGGCCTGTTCTACAGCGAGTTCCTCGCCGCGGTCAGCTAGGTGTAAGGAAGGGCCCCTTCTTAACAGACGTCTGTTAAGAAGGGGCCCTTCCTTCAGTTCCGACACGCCGACCGGGCGGTTGCGCCACGGGCGGGCGGGTCGAGCCGCCATGATGGGCGGGTGGGGGAGGGACGAGACATCCAGGCCAGCAGCGACCCGCCGACCCGCCGCGCGCCCGCGGCCACGCCGCCGGCCGATCCACCGGCCGTCGCGGCGGGCTGGGATCCGGCCGGCGGCCTGGCCGCGTTGCGCGGCCTGCTGGCCCGCCCGCTCGCCTCCTACTACCTGCTGCTGTCCAGCACCGGCCTGCTGCTGCTGATCGGCCTCACCATGGTCTTCTCCGCGACCAGCGTGAAGGACTTCGCCGAGGGTGGCGACGCGTCGGCGTCGCTGACCAAGCAGGCCGTCTTCGCGGTGATCGGCATCGGCGCGTTCTGGGCCTGTCAGCGGCTGCCCGCACGCACGTTCCGGGCGGTGAGCCGCCCGGCTCTCGGCGTGGCGGTGGCGCTGATGCTGCTGCTCAACCTGCTCGTCGCGCTGGAATCGCTGTTCGGGGTGGCGTCCATCGGGCCGTTGAAGGCCGAACTCCTGTCGCTCTCCCTCGGCCCGATCTCGCTGCAACCGGTCGAGGTGGCGAAGTTCGCGCTGGTGCTGTGGGCGGCGCACGTGCTGGCCCGCAAGGGCGCCGCGCTGGGCTGGTGGCGGGAACTGGCCACGCCGCTGTTCCCGGTGGTCGGTCTGCTGTTCGTGCTGGTCGGCTTCAACGACCTGGGCAGCATGCTCTGCCTGCTGGCGCTCGTGGTCGGGCTGCTGTGGGCGGCCGGCGTGCGGGGCCGGGTCTTCGCCGCGCTCTCCGCGATCGGGCTGGCCGGCATCGGCCTGCTGGTGGCCGCCGCCTCGCTCGGCGCGGGCTCGGGCTCGCGGGACGCCGACAACTACCGGCTCGGCCGGCTCACCATGTGGCTCGACCCGCCGTCCCCGAAGACCTGCTTCGAGCAGGAGCTGGACTACTGCTACCAGCTCGTGCAGGCCCGCTACGCGATCGGCAACGGCGGCTGGTTCGGCGTCGGCCTGGGCCAGAGCTCACTGAAGTGGAACTACCTGCCCGAGGCGCACAACGACTTCATCTTCGCCATCGTCGCCGAGGAGCTGGGCGTGGTGGGCTGCACCGTGATCCTGGCGCTGTTCGCCGTGCTCGCGTACACCGGGATGCGGATCGCCCGCCGGGTCGAGGACCCGTTCCGCCGGCTCGCCGCCGCCGGCGTGACCGCCTGGCTGGTCGGCCAGGCCGTGATCAACATCGGCGGCGTGACCGGCCTGCTGCCGCTGACCGGCGTACCCCTGCCGTTCATCTCCGACGGCGGCAGCGCCCTGGTGGTGACGTTGGCTGCGATCGGCATGCTCGCCTCCTTCGCCCGCGCCGAGCCGGACGCGGCCCGCGCCCTGCATGCCCGTCCACCGGCCCGATGGGTCCGACTAGTGTGGGCCCCGTTGCCGCCGCTTCCCGGCCGGCGCCGTCGACCGGCGCCGCCCCCGGCGGACCGTGGGTCCGTGCCCCGGTCCCGGCAGCGACGGCAGGACGACCAGGCCGCGCCGCGCGGCGCCCGGCCCGACCGGGCGCGCGCCGGCTCGGCGAGCGAGAGGAGACGCTGATGGGTCCGCTGCGTTCGGTGGTGCTCTGCGGAGGGGGTACGGGCGGGCACATCTACCCGCTGCTCGCCTTCGCCGACTGCCTGCGCCGACACGACCCGAGCGTCCGGATCACGTGTCTGGGCACACCCAAGGGCCTGGAGAACGAGCTGATCCCGCCGGCCGGCTACGACCTGCGCCAGATCCCGGCCTACCAACTGCCCCGGTCGGTCAACATGAGCCTGGTGCGCACGCCGGACCGGATGTGGAAGGCGGCCCGCGCGGCGGGCAAGGTGATCGACGAGGTCCAGGCCGACGTGGTGATCGGCTTCGGCGGATACGTCTCGGTGCCCGGCTACCTGGCCGCGTGGCGCCGCGACCTGCCGATCGTCATCCACGAGGTCAACGTGCCGCCGGGTGTGGCGAACCGGCTCGGCATGAAGTTCACCAAGAACGTCGCGGTGGGCTTCCCGCACCAGCCGGCCCAGGCCGAGGCCCTGCGCGACGCCCGGGTGGTCGGCGTACCGCTGCGCCGTGGGATCGCCGGGCTGGACCGGGCCGCCCTGCGCGACGCCGCCCGCGCCCACTTCGGGCTCCGCCCCGACCTGCCGGTGCTCTTCGTGGCCGGTGGCTCGCAGGGCGCCCGTTCGATCAACCTGGCGGTGTCCGGCGCGGCGAAGGAGCTGGCCCGCAACGGCGTGCAGGTGCTGCACGTGATCGGCGCCCGCAACGAGCCGGTCTCCGTCCCCACCGACCTGCCGGTGCCGTACGTGACGCTGCCCTACCTGTCCGAGATGGAGCTGGGCTACGCGGCGGCCGACCTGATGCTGGGTCGGGGCGGCGCGATGACCTGCGCCGAGGTCGCCGCGATCGGCCTGCCCACGATCTACGTGCCCTACCCGCACAGCAACCAGGAGCAGAAGCGCAACGCGCTGCCCGTGGTGGAGGCCGGCGGCGGTCTGCTGGTCGACGACGCCGAGGTGACCCCGGCCTGGGTGGAGCGCACGGTGATCCCGCTGATCCGGGACCCGCAGCGGCTCTGGACGATGAGCCACGCCGCGGCCGCGTACGGCCGGCGTGACGGGGACGTGGCGTTGCTGAACTTCGTCTACGAGGCGGTGGGCCGGTAATGGGCCGCGCCGCGACGGGAAGGTACCTCTCATGAACACCGCGCAGTTCACGCCCGCCGGCACGACGACCGCGGAGGACCTGGGCCGGATCCACCTGATCGGGGTGGGCGGGGTCGGGATGGCCGGCCTGGCCCGGCTCTTCCTCACCCGGGGCCTGCCGGTCTCCGGCAGCGAGCTGCGGGAGTGGCCGTCCCTGGCCGGCCTGCGGGCGCTGGGCGGGACGATCCACTCCACGCACGAGGCGGCCAACCTGGACGGGGTGGACACGGTCGTCTACTCCTCGGCGATCCCGCAGGACCACCTGGAGATGGTCGAGGCGCGCCGGCGGGGCCTGCGGGTGCTGCACCGCTCCGAGGCGCTGGCGGCGGCGATGACCGGCCGGCGCACGGTGGCGGTCGCCGGCACGCACGGCAAGACCTCCACCACGTCGATGGTCACCATGGTGCTCCAGCAGGCCGGCGCCGACCCGTCCTTCGTCATCGGCGGGGAGATCTCCGAGGTCGGCTCCGGCGCGCACCACGGCACCGGCGAGCACTTCGTGGTCGAGGCGGACGAGAGCGACCGTTCCTTCCTCATCTACCGCCCGTACGTGTCGATCATCACGAACATCGAGGCGGACCACCTCAACACGTACGGCGACCTGGCCAACCTGGAGGCCGCGTTCGCGGAGTTCGCCCGCCTCACCGACCCGGACGGGTTCGTCGTCACCTGCGCCGACGACGCGGGCGGCCGGCGGCTGGCCGAGACGCTGCGGGCGGAGGGGCGTCGGGTGTGGACGTACGGCGAGTCCGCCGACGCCGACCTGCGGATGAGCGACGTCACCTCCTCCGCCCAGGGGGTGCGCTACCTGGCCGAGGTCGAGGGCCGGTCGCTGGGCGAGATCCGGCTGCCGATGCCGGGGCGGCACATGGCGCTCAACAGCGCCGCCGCGGTGCTCGCGGCGTACCTGCTGGAGTTGCCGGTGGCGGCGGCGGAGGCCGCGCTCGGCGCGTTCCCCGGCGTGCGGCGGCGGTTCGAGCGCAAGGGCGTCGCGGACGGCGTGCTGGTCTACGACGAGTACGCCTACCACCCGACCTCGATGACGCTGGCCCTGCAGACGCTGCGCGAGGTGGCCGGCGACGGACGGCTGATCGTGGTGTTCCAGCCCTATCGGCTCTATCGCACCCGGGACCTGCAGGCGGAGATCGCCGCCGCCCTGGGCATCGCCGACGAGCTGGTGCTGCTGGAGGTGTTCGGCCCGGGCGAGATGCGCCGGCCCGGCGAGGGCTCGGCCGCGTTGATCGAGGCGGTGCCGCTGCCGGCCGGGCACAAGGTGTTCGTCGAGGCGTGGGACGACGTGCCGGCCGAGGTGGCCCGGCGGGCCCGCACCGGAGACGTGGTGGTGACCATGGGCGCGCCGCCGATCTCGCTGATGGGCGACCAGTTGCTGGACGCGTTGCTGGCGCGCACCGGAGGCGCCGCGGCGCTGGGCGCCGGCGTCGACCCGGACGGCGCGGCGGCCACCGCCGGATGAGCCCGGGGCCGGCCCGCGGCCGCACCTCCGGTCAGGACGGCGGGTCGGGGCGGCGCAGCCCGGTCCGGCGCTGGCAGCTGGTGCGCGCCGGCGCGGACGCGGTGCCGCCGTCCACCCGTCGCTTCATGGCCCGGGCCCGGCAGCGGCGGATGCGGGCGGCGCTGCCCTGGGCGGTCGCCGCCGCGGTGGCGGCCGTCGCCGGGCTGGTCGCCTGGACGGTGCTCGGCACCGGCCTGTTCGGCGTGCGCGACGTCCGGGTGGTCGGCGCCCGCACGGTCACGCCGGTGGAGATCCGGGACGCCGCGGCGGTGCCGGACAACGCGCCGCTGGCCCGGGTGGACCTGGCCGCGACCGCGCGCCGGGTGGGCGCGCTGCCGCCGGTGGCGCGGGCCACGGTGGAGCGGGACTGGCCGGGGACGCTGGTGATCCGGGTCGAGGAGCGGGTGCCGGTGGCGGCGGTGCCGCAGGGCGAGCGGTTCGCGGTGGTCGACAACTCCGGTGTGGTCTTCCAGCACCTGGACCAGGCGCCGGCGGGGCTGCCGCTGGTCCGGGTCGCGCGCCCGGGCCCGGACGACCCCGGCACCCGGGCCGGGCTGGCGGTGCTGGCCGCGCTCGGTCCGAAGCTGCGCGCGGAGCTGGTCGCGGTCGACGTGGCCGGGCTGGCCCGGATCACGTTGCTGCTGCGCGGCGACCGCGAGGTGTTCTGGGGGGACGCCTCGCGCGGCCCGGAGAAGTCCACGGTGGCCACCGCGTTGCTGGGGCGCCGGGCCGACCGGATCGACGTCAGCGCCCCGGACGTGGTCACGTTCCAGTAGCCCCGGTGCGGCGAGCGGCTCTTGTGTCCCGGGTCGCTCGGTCGGCGACACGCCGGAAGGGTCCTTGGCTCCTGGCGCGGCGGCGCATACGTTGCCCCGAAGAGATCAGTGGTTGACATAGCCCTAAGCCTCTAGTAGAGGGTGAGGGTTCAGCCGTCGGAGAGTTCAGGGCAGATGCTCCGCCGCTGGTCCGGCCAAGCCGTGTGGGGTCGGCCCATGCCAATCTCGAAGGGAAAGGACCGGAGATGACACCTCCGCACAACTACCTGGCGGTCATCAAGGTCGTCGGCATCGGGGGTGGCGGCGTGAACGCCGTCAACCGGATGATCGAGGTTGGGCTCAAGGGCGTCGAGTTCATCGCGATCAACACCGATGCGCAGGCGCTGCTGATGAGCGACGCCGACGTGAAGCTCGACGTGGGCCGGGAGCTGACCCGGGGGCTGGGTGCCGGCGCCAACCCGGACGTCGGCAAGAACGCCGCCGAGGACCACCGGGACGAGATCGAGGAGGTGCTCAAGGGCGCCGACATGGTCTTCGTGACCTGCGGCGAGGGCGGCGGCACCGGCACCGGCGGCGCGCCGGTGGTGGCGAACATCGCCCGCAAGCTCGGCGCGCTCACCATCGGCGTGGTCACCCGGCCGTTCTCGTTCGAGGGCAAGCGCCGCCAGGTGCAGGCCGAGGCGGGGATCGAGGAGCTGCGCAACCAGTGCGACACGCTCATCGTCATCCCGAACGACCGGCTGCTGGCCCTCGGCGACCGCAACATCTCCATGATGGACGCGTTCCGCACCGCGGACCAGGTGCTGCTCTCCGGTGTCCAGGGCATCACCGACCTGATCACCACGCCGGGTCTGATCAACCTGGACTTCGCCGACGTGAAGAGCGTGATGAGCGGCGCCGGCAGCGCGCTCATGGGCATCGGCAGCGCCCGGGGCGAGAACCGCGCCGTGGAGGCGGCCGAGGCGGCCATCTCCAGCCCGCTGCTGGAGCAGAGCATGGACGGCGCGCGGGGCGTGCTGCTCTCCATCGCCGGCGGCTCGGACCTCGGCCTGTTCGAGATCAACGACGCGGCGCAGCTGGTCACCGACGCGGCCCACCCGGACGCGAACATCATCTTCGGCGCGGTCATCGACGACGCGCTCGGCGACGAGGTGCGGGTGACCGTGATCGCGGCCGGCTTCGACGGGGGCGCTCCGGCGTACAAGGCGGTCGAGCCGCCGCGCAAGAGCAACCAGAACCCGCCGGCGCAGTCGAACGCGCCGGTGAGCCCGCCGGCCACCATGCCGGCCCCGCAGCAGCCGTCGCGCCGGGTGCTCTTCGACGATGTCGACGTGCCCGATTTCCTCAAGAACGGGTCCTGAGCCGCCCCGATGACGGAGTCACCCCTGACGGTGCGGCCGGAGCGTCGCACCGAGCTCGCGGCCGGGCTGGCCCGGGTCCGGTCCCGGATCGCGGACGCCTGCGCGGCGGCCGGCCGGTCCCCGGACTCGGTCACCCTGGTCGCGGTCACCAAGACGTACCCGGCGGTCGACGTGCTCGCGCTGGCCGAGCTGGGGGTGCGCGACGTGGGGGAGAACCGGGACCAGGAGGCGGCGCCGAAGGCGGCGGCGGTGGCCGCCGCCGGGGCCGCGCCGCGCTGGCACTTCATCGGCCAGCTGCAACGCAACAAGGCCCGGTCGGTGGTCCGGTACGCCGACGTGGTCCAGTCGGTCGACAGCGTCCGGCTGGCCGCCGCGCTCGGCACCGCCGCGACCGCCGCCCGGGACCGGCCGTTGGACGTGTTGGTGCAGGTGAGCATCGACGGCGACGCGGCCCGGGGCGGGGCGCTGCCGGGCCTGGCCGACCCCGATCGGGGGCTCGACCCGGTGGCCGCGGCGGTGGCCGGCGCGGACGGGCTGCGGCTGGCCGGTCTGATGGCGGTGGCCCCGCTGGGCTGGGAGCCGGACCGGGCGTTCGCCCGGCTGGCCGAGGTGGCGGCGCGGCTGCGCGGCGACCATCCGGGCGCCACGGTGCTGTCGGCGGGGATGAGCGGCGACCTGGAGAGCGCTGTCGCGCACGGCGCGACACATGTCCGCGTCGGCAGCGCGTTGCTCGGAATGCGCCCCACGCTGGGGTAGCCTGACCACGACGGAAGCAAATTACATCAGTGTTGTTCAGGACGGCGTTCCCGTAGCCGGGGGCCGTGGCGGGCGGGCCGCGAACCGCACGTCAGGGGATTGCCGATCCGGTCCGGTGGGCATGATCGTCCACTCGTGATCAAGCGACACGGCACGGGGGCGCGTGCCGCACGGCGGACGGAAGGGCGCGGGGATGGGTGCACTGCGCAAGGCGGGGGTCTGGCTCGGTCTCGTCGAGGAGGACGACGAGCGGGCGTACGAGGACGGTGGCTACGACAAGGGTGGCTACCGGGACTCGTCGCGCTACCGGTCGAGCCGGTACGCCGAGGAGTTCGCCGACGAGGACGACGACGAGGCCGACGAGCCGCCGACGACCCGGAGCCGGGTCGGCGAGCGGGGTCGGCTGAGCGAGCGCACCGGCCGCGCCGTCGACGCCGACCGGTCCGAGGTCGAGCGCCCGGAGCGGACCGAGCGGACCGAGCGCTCCAGCGTCCGGTCGATCACCCGCTCCTCCGACGGCTCCGGCGCGCTGAGCTACCACACCCGGGACAACCTCGCCCTCGCGCCGCAGGCCCAGCCGCGCGAGCGGGTGGTGGCTCCGGAGGAGGAGCAGCGCTACCAGATCACCACCCTGCACCCGACGACGTACCGCGAGGCGCGGACCATCGGCGAGCACTTCCGGGACGGGGTGCCGGTGATCATCAACCTCACCGAGATGGACGAGGCGGACGCCCGCCGGCTGGTGGACTTCGCCGCCGGGCTCGCGTTCGGCCTGCGCGGTACGATCGAGCGCGTGACCAACCGGGTGTTCCTGCTCTCACCGGCCAACGTCCAGGTCACCGCGGAGGACAAGGCCAAGATCGCTGAGGGCGGCTTTTTCAGCCTGAGCTAGCCCGCACGACCGAGGGACGTCGCCTGCCGTGTTGTCGATCCTGTTCCAGGTGCTCTACCTGCTGCTGTACTTCTTCCTGCTCGTCCTTCTTGCCCGATTTGTTCTCGGCGCGGTGCTGGCCTACGGTCGCCGCTGGCAGCCGGGGCGCGGCGCATCGGCGGGACTGGAAGTCGTGTGGAGCGTCACTGATCCGCCCCTGCGAGCGTTGAGGCGTGTGATCCCACCACTGCGAATTGGTACCGTGAGCATCGACCTGGCCTCCCTTGTGCTCCTGGTTATCCTGTTCGTGCTGATGGAGTTCGTGTTACAGCGCCTGATCGTGGCGTTCGCCTGACCAGAGCGCTTTCGCGGCCGCAACTGACCCGAGGAGTTTCGATGCCGCTGACCCCGGCCGACGTCCACAACGTCGCCTTCAAAAAGCCGCCGATCGGCAAGCGGGGGTATGACGAGGAGGAGGTCGACGCCTTCCTGGACGAGGTCGAGCGTGAGCTGGCCCGTCTGATCGAGGAGAACAACGAGCTGCGCGCCCAGGTGGAGCGCGGCGGTCGGGGTGGCGCGCCCGCCGGCCCCGGCGGCGACGCCCGCCTCGCGGCGGAGCTCAACGACGTCAAGGCCCAGCTCGACCGGGTGCAGCGCGACAAGGCGGCCGCCGAGCAGGCGGCCCGGGCGATGCAGGCCGAGCTGGAGCAGGTCCGCACGCAGGGCGGCCCGGCAGGGGTGACCGGGGACGGCGAGCAGCAGGCGCTGCGCGTGCTGATGATGGCCCAGCGCACCGCGGACGACCACGTCTCCGACGCCCGGCGCGAGGCCGACAGCCTGCTCTCCGAGGCCCGGTCCAAGGCCGAGGAGGTCACCCGCGAGGCGCGGGCCAAGGCCGACGCCCTGGAGCGGGACGCCCGCCAGCGGCACCAGGAGGCCATGGGCGGCCTGGACGCCAAGCGGACCGCGCTGCAGAAGCACATCGAGGAGCTCAAGCAGTTCGAGCGGGAGTACCGCACCCGTCTCAAGGCCTACCTGGAGAGCCAGCTGCGTGACCTGGACGGTCGCGGGCAGGGCCTCGAGGTCGAGATGAACCGCGCCGAGGGCACCCGTGCCGCCGGCGGCAGCAACGGTCTCGCCACGGCCGGCCTCGCCGGCTCGTACGGCGGCGGCCGCGCCGGCTCGCTCGAGTCCGGCCGCTGATCCCGCGTCGGTGGCCGTCCCCGGGACGGCCACCGACCGCCCAGACCGACACGACGCGGCCGGGGGTGAGCTGTGATAGCCGCGAGCGTCCTGCTCATCCTCGTCGCGGTCGTGCTGCTGGTGGTGGGCCTGGCCGGTGGGTCGAGCCCGCTGCTGATCGTGTCGATCGCGGCCAGCCTGCTGTCCGCCGTCGCCTTCGTCGCGTTCGCCCGCCAGGCGGCCGCCGCGAGGGCCACGGCGGGTCGGGAAGCCGGCCCGCGCACCCGGACCGCGCGCTCCGCCCCGTCCCCGGACGAGCCGGTGAGCCCGGTCCCGCACCACACGTCGACGGTCGGCGCCGGCGGATCCGGGTGGCGGCAACCGCCCGGGTCGCCGGTGGCCGAGCCGTACGACCCGCCGGCCGACGCCTGGGCGCCCCCGGTGCCCCGCGCCGCCGGCCGCGCCGAGGTGACACCGACCTCGCCCGCGCCGGGCGACCTGTCCGAGGGTGAGCCCCCGGCCGAACACCTCACCGCCGGCGAACTGGCCCGGCTGGTGCGGCTGCCGGAGGAGGTCCGGGTCGTCGACGGCCACCCGCGCTTCCACCTGACCGACTGCCCGCACCTGGTGGGCCGGGCGGACGAACCACTGCCGGTCGCCGAGGCCGTCGAGCTCGGCTTCACCCCGTGCGCCCACTGCGCCGCGGGCACCACGTTGCTGGCCGACGCCCGGCCGTACTGACCATGACGATCGCGGACACCCCGCTCACCGTCGCGGTGCGCGTGAAGCCCGGCGCGTCCCGGGCCCGGGTGGGCGGTCGCCACGACGGGCCGCACGGTCCCGCGCTCGTCGTCGCCGTGCACGCGCCGGCGGTCGACGGCCGGGCCACCGAGGCGGTCCGGCGGGCGCTGGCGGACGCGCTGGGCGTCCGGCCCGCCGCGGTGTCGCTGCGGTCCGGCGCGACCAGCCGGGACAAGATCTTCCTGGTGGCGCACCCGCCCGACGGGTTGCCCGAGGTGCTGCGTCGGCTGCGCGACGGCAGCGCCGGGTGAGGAACCGTCGGGCCGGTCGGCGATGACCCCGGGGCTGAACCTCGCGCTGCTGGTGGGCGCGGCCGTGCTGCTGGTCGCGGTGGGCGCGGTGCGCTTCTCCACCCGCCTCGGCGTGCCCAGCCTGCTGGTCTACCTGGCGCTGGGCGTGCTGATCGGCGAGGCGGGCCTGGGCATCGAATTCGACGACGTCGAGCTGACCCGGGTGCTCGGGTTCTGCGCGCTCATCGTGATCATCGCCGAGGGCGGGCTGAGCGCCCGGTGGAGCACGCTGCGCCCGGTGCTCGGCCTGGCCTCGGCGTTGTCCACGGTCGGCGTGGTGGTCAGCATCGTGGTGGTCGGCGTGGTGGTGCACCTGCTGCTGGACCTGGACTGGCGGCTGGCCCTGCTCTACGGCGCGGTGCTGTCGTCCACCGACGCGGCGGCGGTCTTCGCCACCCTGCGCCGGCTGCGCCTGCCACCGCGACTGGTGGCCACGCTGGAGGCCGAGTCCGGGATGAACGACGCCCCGGTGGTCCTGCTGGTGCTGCTGCTGTCGCGGGCCGGGGCCGAGGCGGCCCACCCCTGGTGGTACGAGGCGCTGGTGCTCGGCTACGAGCTGGGGGCGGGCGCGGCGGTCGGGGTGGGCGCCGGCCTGGCCGGGCGGTACGCGTTGCGGCGCGCCGCGCTGCCCTCGTCCGGGCTCTACCCGATCGCGGTGGTCGGCTTCACGGTGCTGGCGTACGCGGCCGGCTCGGTGCTGCACGCCTCCGGCTTCCTGGCCGTCTACGTGGCCGGGGTGCTGCTCGGCAACTCCCGGCTGCCGCACCGGCAGGCGATCCTCGGCTTCGCCGACGGGCTGGCCTGGCTGGCCCAGATCGGCCTGTTCGTGCTGCTCGGTCTGCTGGTGTCGCCGAGCCGGCTGGACGCCGCGGTGCTGCCGGCGGTGATCACCGGGCTGGCCCTGCTGCTGCTCGCCCGGCCGCTGTCGGTGGCGGTGTCCGCGCTGCCGTTCCGGGTGAACCTGCGCGAGCAGCTCTTCCTGTCCTGGGCCGGCCTGCGCGGGGCGGTGCCGATCGTGCTGGCCACCATCCCGCTCTCGCTGCGGGTGCCCGGCGCGGACCGGCTCTTCGACGCGGTGTTCGTGCTGGTGGTGATCTTCACGCTGCTCCAGGCCGGGACGCTGGCCCGGGCGGCCCGCCGGTTGGGCGTGACCGCGCCCGCGGAGGCGAGCGAGATCCTGCTGGAGACCGCGCCGCTGGAGCGGATGCGGGCCGACCTGCTCCAGCTGGAGGTGCCGGCCGGCTCCCGGCTGGCCGGGGTGCACGTGGACGAGCTGCGGCTGCCGGTGGGCGCCGCGGTCACGCTGGTGCTGCGGGACGGGGTCGGCTTCGTGCCCGGTCCGGACACCCGGCTGAAGGTGGCGGACAGCCTGCTCATCGTCGCCACCGCCGGGGTGCGGGACGCCACCGAGCGGCGGTTGCGGGCGGTCAGTCGACGGGGCCGGTTGGCCCGCTGGTTTGGCGAGTACGGGGAGGACCGGACCGGCTGATCTGCTAGCGTTCCTTTTGCCCCGGTTAGTGGCATTCCGGGGCGGAAAAGCGGAGCGACGGTGCGGCACGTTGTCGGACGCCTGTACGTTCCGTATTCTTGCCAACCTCCGGAGTGCGCGGCGCGGTCGCCGTGCGCCCGTCTGTTCGTGGGGGACGCCGGCGCCGGTGACCCCTGCCCACGTACCGCTGAGCGCCGCGCCCACGCGGCTGAGGGAGCTGACGATGGCGAAGCCAGCCGAGACCAGGACCGCCGGCCGCAAGCCGGTGGCGAAGGCCACCCGCAGCGCGGCGGAGACCGAGAAGATCCGGGCCGCCCTGGCGGCACGGCGGGACGAGCTCAACACCGAGTACGATCAGACGCTGAGCGAGATCACCGAGCTGCAGCGCGACCGGCTGACCGACTCGGCCGGGGACGACCAGGCCGACACCGGCACCAAGACGTTCGAGCGCGAGCAGGAGATCTCACTCGCCAACAGCATCAAGGAGCGGATCACGCAGGTCGAGCGCGCGCTGGAGCGGCTCGACGAGGGTGGCTACGGCTGGTGCGAGCGGTGCGGCAACCCGATCCCGGTGGAGCGGCTCGCCGCGTTCCCGTCGGCCACCCTCTGCGTGAGCTGCAAGCAGCTGGAGGAGCGGCGCTGACGTCCGCTCCCCGGCGGCCGTACGGCAGACGGTGACCGCCACCGTCGCGAGCGTCGATGGGGAGCAGATGACCGCAGCACCGCCCGCCGGTTCCGGCACCACCGAGACAGGCGCCGGCGCGCCCCGCCGAAAGGCGGTCGGCCTGCTGCTCGGCGTGTCCCTGGTCTCGCTCCTGGCGGACCTCGGCACGAAGCAGCTCGCGCTCAGCGAGCTGCCCGGCCGGGAGGAGCCGGTGTCGGTGCTCGGCGGCGCCGTCTACTTCACCCTCACCCGCAACAGCGGCGCGGCCTGGAGCATCGGCTCCGACCACACCTGGGTCTTCCCGCTGATCACGTTCGGCGTGATCGGCTGGATCGCCTGGATGGCGCTGCGGCTGCGCTCGCTGCCCTGGGCGGTGTCGCTGGGTCTGGTGCTGGGCGGCGCGCTGGGCAACCTGGCCGACCGGATCTTCCGCGCGCCGGGGCACTTCGTCGGCCACGTGGTCGACATGATCAGCGTGTTCGGCCCGTACGGTGAGTTCTTCCCGGTGTTCAACCTGGCCGACAGCTCGCTGTTCTGCGGCGTGGTGCTGGCGGTCTTCCTGGAGCTGACCGGCCGGCAGCGCGACGGCTCCCGGGCCGCCGCGAAACCCGCCACCGAGGACGCCCCGGCCGACCAGAAGGAGCGCGCGTGACCGCCGCGTTCGCCACCGGCGGCGACCACCGGTCCCTGCCCGTCCCGGACGGGCTCGACGGCATGCGGCTGGACCAGGCCGTGTCCCGACTGTTCGGGCTGTCCCGCACCGCCGCGGCGGCGCTGGTGGACGCCGGGGACGCGCTGGTCGACGGCGCGGTCCGGGCCAACTCGCACAAGGTCCGGGCCGGCTCCTGGCTGGAGGTCACGCTGCCCGCGCCGGCCGCGCCGCCGACCGTGGTGCCGCAGGCCGTGCCCGGGCTGACCGTCGTCTACGCCGACGACGACATCGTGGTGGTGGACAAGCCGGTCGGGGTGGCCGCCCACCCGAGCCCCGGCTGGACCGGCCCGACCGTGATCGGCGGGCTCGCCGGCATCGGTCACCGGATCTCCACCAGCGGCGCCGCCGAGCGGCAGGGCGTGGTGCACCGGCTCGACGTGGGCACCACCGGAATCATGACGGTGGCCAAGAGCGAGCTGGCCTACACCGCGTTGAAGCGCGCGTTCAAGGAACGCGAGGTGGAGAAGCGCTACCACGCCGTGGTGCAGGGCCACCCGGACCCGCTGCGCGGCACCATCGACGCGCCGATCGACCGGCACCCCCACCACGACTACCGCTGGGCGGTCGTCTCCGGGGGCAAGCCGAGCATCACCCACTACGACACGCTGGAGGCGTTCCCCTCCGCCAGCCTGCTCGACGTGCGGCTGGAGACCGGGCGTACGCACCAGATCCGGGTGCACTTCTCCAGCATGCGGCACCCCTGCGTCGGTGACCTGACCTACGGCGCCGACCCGACGCTGTCCGCCCGGCTCGGCCTGGCCCGGCAGTGGCTGCACGCCCGCTCGTTGAGCTTCGCGCACCCGCGCACCGGCGACGAGGTCACCTTCGTCAGCGACTACCCGGACGACCTGGCCCGGGCGCTGGAGATCCTGCGCGACTGACGTGACCGACCGTCCCGCGCCGCCGCGCCGGTCGCGTGCCGCCGCGCTGACCTGGCTCGCCCTCGCCTGTGCGCTGATCGTGCTGGTCGTGGGCGTGGCACAGCGGCGGGACCGGCCGGTGGGCGACCGCACGGTGGGCGAGGTGACCCGGGTCGGCGTGGCCGACGGCGACGCGGTGCCGGCGTACCTGCGCGCCGCCGGGGACGAGCTGGCCCGGCTCGACGCGCCCGACGGCTACGCCCTGGTCTCGTTCAGCGCCTACCTGACGCCGGCCCGGGTGGCGTCCACGCTGGGCGGCACGCCGGTGTCGGCCGTGGTCGCCCGGGTGCCGCTGCCGGGCCGGCAGACCGAGATCGTGCGCATCGCCGCGCTGCGCCTGCCCGACGACGTGGCCGGCGGGATGGCCGAGGTCGCCGCGCGCAAGGACCGCGAGGCGGCGGACTACCGGGCCCGCGCCGCCGCCCCGGCGGCCACCGCCGACCCCGAGGCGCGCCGGGTGTACGCCACCGGGGCCGAGGTGGCGGCCCGGGAGGCGGACGCCTACCGGGCCGGGTGCGCCTGCGTCTACGCCGCCGTGGTGCGGGGCGGGCCGGACGCGCTGCGCACGCTCGCCGCCCGTCCCGGCGTACGCGGGGTCGACCCGGCGCCGGAGGTGACCCGCCTGGACCGCACGGTGTTCACCCCGCCGCTGCCGGAGCAGCGCGACGTGGCCCGGCCGCCGGCCGACACCGGGTTGGCGTCCGGCGACGGTATGGGTGATTCGTCGGAAGCCGCACCGACGGTGAGCGGACCCTCACCCGTCGCCCGCCCGGCCGCCACCGGGTCCGGGTCGCCCAATCCCGCTCCCACCTCCTGAGACACCCCGGTGCGCGACGGCGCGACGGGTGACACGGTGAGGAGGGCCACCGGGCGATGTGCGGAGCGGGGAGTGGTCCGAATAGGGTTTCGTTCGTAGCCTGTCAGGCGGAGATCGATGGGCTGGGGGAGGGCGAATCCTTGGACGGCAGCGAGACCGGCTGGGGTCGGCAGGGTGAGCCGGCACCGCGGTGGCGGGCGCTGCTCGACCGGGCCCGCCTGGGCGGTCGCGGCGCGGAGCACACCGACGCCGAGCGGCGCGCCGAGGAGAACCCGGCACCACCACCCGAGCCGTTGCCGCGTCGCGGCGCGGGCAACGGGTGGACCGGCCGTGCCGCCGCCGTCGGCCGCGCCGCCGACGGGTCGTACGGCGCCGAGCCCGGCTACCGCGCCGAGGCCACGTTCCGGGTCGATCCCGCCTTCCGCGCCGACCCCCGCCTCGACGGCGAGCCGGCCTACCGCGCGGAGCCCGCGTACCGCGCCGACCCGGAGCCGGCCGCGCCGAGCTGGCGGGCCGAGCCGACGTACGCCCCCGAGCCGTCCTGGCGCGCCGAGGCGCCCCTCGCCCCGGAACCACGCGCCGAACCGTCGTGGGGCGGCGAGCCGGTCCCCGAGCCCCGTGGGCGGGCCGAGGCGCCGGTCGAGTCCCGCTACGCGCTGCTCGACGGCGGCTACCGGCCCGCGCCGCCCCCGGCGGAGTCCCGCTACGCGCTGTTGGACCGGGGCCGCTACCGCCCGGAGACCCCGCCCGCCCCGGAGCCGGTGCTGCCCGCCCCGCGACGGCCGGTGGAGGCCCGGCCCGGCCCGGTCGAGCCGGCGCCGGCGCGGTGGCGGGCCCGCGCCCCGCAGCAGGACCCCGAGCTGGAGCGGGCGACCGGGGTGCTCCGCCGCGAGCTGGGCACGCCCCGGGTGCTCGCGTTCGCCAACCCCAAGGGCGGCGTGCACAAGACCACCGCGACCGTGCTCGCCGCGGCCACCGTGGGCAGCGTGCGCGGGCGCGGCGTGCTCGCCTGGGACGACAACGAGCTGCGCGGCACGCTCGGTCTGCGGGCCGGCAGCGCCCGCCACGCCCGCACCATCCGCCACCTGGTCCACGACCTGGCGCAGATCGAGATCCTGGAGGGTGACACGCTGCTGTCGCACCTCGACGACTACCTGCGGCACGCCTCCGACGGCTCCTACGACGTGCTGGCCGGCGAGGAGAGCCCACGGTTCGCCCAGCGCCTCGACCAGTTCACCGTCAAGCGGGTGCTGGAGCTGCTGCGCCGGACCCACGAGGTGGTCTGCGTGGACACCGGCAACAACGTGGAGAGCCCGAACTGGCGCACCGTCATGCAGGCCGCCGACCAGCTCGTGGTGACCACCGTGCCGCGCGAGGACGCCGCCTTCAGCGCCGACTGGATGCTCGACCTGCTGCACGAGGTCGGCATGGGTGAGCTGGCCGACAACGCGGTCACGCTGATCTCCTGCCCGACCCCGGGTCGCACCTCCCTGCAGGACGACCTGGAGCGGCACTTCGCCACCCGCACCCGGGCGGTCGCCGTGGTGCCCTACGACCCGGCGCTGGAGACCGGCTCCTCGATCGAATACCACCAGCTCCAGGCGGAGACCCGGGACGCCTGGCTCAAGGCGGCCGCGGTGATGGTGGAGCCGTTCGCGCGCTGACCGCCCACCACCGCCCCGCGCCGGGCCCCGGCCTGAGAGGATCACCGGGTGAGTCCGGACACCCCTGATCCCGAGCGTCCCGGCGGCGGACCGACCGACCGGCAGGCGCCCGAGGCGGCGCAGTCCGCCGGCGCCCGCGCGACCGACGGGCGGTCGCCCGAGGGCGCGCGCGCGGCCGACGCGCAACCGCCCGCCTGGCCGAGCGGCCTGCCGGTGCCCGCCGGCACCCCGGTCACCGCGCCCGGCGCGGACCCGCTCGCCGGCCATCCGGGCGTCGTGGGGCAGCTGCCCGGAGCGGCCCCGGCCGCCCGGCGCGCCGTCCGCCGCCCGGTCGCGACCGTCCTCGGCCTGGCCGCGCTGCTGACCGCGCTCGGCGCGCCGCTGGGGTTGCTGTGGGCGTGGCTGGCGCCGGACACACCGGTGCGGCAGACCCCGGACGGGGCGGTCTACGTCACCCCGCAGCCGGAGCAGCCGATCGCCGCCGACGGCTGGTTCAGCCTCCTGGCGCTCGGCTTCGGCGTGCTCGCCGCGGTCGCGCTCTGGGTGCTGCTGCGTCGTCGACGCGGCCCGGCCGGCCTGCTCGCGGTGACGCTGGGCGGGCTCGGCGCCGCCGTGGTGGCCTGGCAGGTGGGCCGCCGGATCGGGCTGGCCACGTTCCAGCGGCTGCTGGACACCGCGCCGCCGGGCACCGACTTCACCAAACCCGCCGACCTGCGCGCCGGCGGCGTCGACTGGTACGGACCGCTGCCCGTGCCGCACGGCAGCCTGCTGCTCGCCGCGTTCGGCGCGGCCGTGACATACACGCTGCTGGCCGGGTGGTCCCGCTGGCCGTCGCTGCGCCCGGAACCGGAGCCCGGCGGCCACTGGCCGCCCCCCACGGGTCAGGCGGGCGACTGGCCGCCGTCGACGGGTCAGGCGGGCGACCGGCCGCCGCCCGGGATCAGTTCGGCGCCGGGAGACCCGCCAGCTCGCTGAGCGGCACCGGCACGGCCCGCACCTCGCGCAGCAGCGCCGTCTCCCGGTGCAGCAGGCGCAGCTCGGCGCGCAGCCGGCCGGGCGTGTCGTCGATGGCGAGCAGCCGCTGCCGGTCCGCGACGGTCAGCGCGGCGGTCGCGGCGACCAGGTGCGACAGCACGGTCGGGTCCTCGGGCAGCTGCTCGGAGATGTCCTCCGGGTCCGGCCGGATCAGGCCCAGATAGTGCCGGAACACCGAGATCACCCGGGCGGCCAGCAGATCGGCCGTCTCGTCCGGGCCGGTCGGCTCGGGCAGCCACTCCACCTCGGCGGTGAGGTAGGGCTCGGCGGCGTCGTCGACCTCGGCGATGCGGAACCTCCGCCGCCCCACGGTGACGATGTCGAAACCGCCGTCGGCCAGCTCGGTGACCTGCCGCAGCTCGGCGGTGCAGCCCACCTCGTGCAGGGTGACCGGGCCGCCGGCCAGCCCGGACCGCCCCGGCGGCCCGGCGGGCGCGACCTCCCACCCGGCCTGGATCGCCACCACCCCGAACTCGCGGGGCGCGCCCTCGGGCAGCCCGACCAGGTGGCGGACCAACGCCCGGTAGCGCTCCTCGAAGATGTGCAGCGGAAGGACCAGCCCGGGGAAGAGGACGGTCCCGAGGGGGAACACCGGCAGCCGTGCGCTCACTGATCGAGCGTATCCCCCGTACGCCCGTCCGGCGTGTCCCGGCTCACCGTCCCGGCGTGCGGGCGGCCCCGACCGGTCCGCGCGGTGGCGGCCTAGACTCGCAGACGTGCTGAATCGGATCGACCTGCGCGGCGGAGTACGCGACCCGCGCCGCCTGCTGCCCCGTGCCCAGCTCGACGTCTCCGTGGCGGTCGAGCGGATCCGCCCGCTCGTCGAGGCGGTCCGCGAGCATGGATACCCGGCGATCCGGGAGGCCAGCGAGCGGTTCGACGGCGTCTCGCCGGAGCGTCTGCGGGTGCCGGTGGAGGTGATCCGCGCCGCCGAGGACGAGCTGGACCCGCAGGTCCGGGCCGCGCTGCTGGAGTCGATCACCCGGGCCCGCAAGGTCCACGACGACCAGCGTCGCACCGACCACACCACTCAGGTCGTGCCGGGCGGCACGGTGACCGAGCGGTGGGTGCCGGTCGACCGGGTCGGCCTCTACGTCCCCGGCGGCCTGGCCATGTACCCGTCGACCGTGGTGATGAACGTCGTCCCGGCCCAGGCGGCCGGGGTCCGCTCGCTGGTGGTGGCCAGCCCGCCGCAGAAGGACAACGACGGCCTGCCCGACCGGCGCGTCCTCGCCGCCTGCGCGCTGCTCGGCGTCGACGAGGTCTACGCCGTCGGCGGCGCCCAGGCGGTGGCGATGCTGGCGTACGGCGCCACCGTCGACCCGGCCGGCGCGGAGCGCTGCGAGCCGGTCGACATGATCACCGGGCCGGGCAACATCTGGGTCACCGCGGCCAAGCGGCTGCTGCGCGGCGTGGTCGGCATCGACGCCGAGGCCGGCCCGACCGAGATCGCCATCCTGGCCGACCACACCGCCGACCCGGCGCACGTGGCCGCCGACCTGATCAGCCAGGCCGAGCACGACCCCCTCGCGGCCAGCGTGCTGGTCACCCCGTCCACCGAGCTGGCCGACGCGGTCGACGCCGAGCTGGCCCGGCAGGCGCCGGCCGCCAAGCACGCCGAGCGGATCGGCACCGCGCTGCGCGGCGAGCAGAGCGGCGTGGTCCTCGTCGACGACCTGGAGGCGGGGCTGCGGGTGGTCGACGCGTACGCGGCCGAGCACCTCGAGATCCAGACCGAGAACGCCCGCGAGTGGGCGCTGCGGGTACGCAACGCCGGCGCGGTCTTCGTCGGCGCGTGGTCGCCGGTCTCGCTGGGCGACTACTGCGCCGGCTCCAACCACGTGCTGCCCACCGGCGGGTGCGCGCGGCACTCGTCCGGCCTGTCGGTGCAGTCCTTCCTGCGCGGCATCCACCTGGTCGAATACACGCAGGACGCGCTGCGCGACGTGGCCCCGCACGTGGTCACGCTGGCCACGGTGGAGGACCTGCCGGCGCACGGCCAGGCGGTCAGCGTCCGGTTCCCCGAGGGCGGCACCTCGTGACCACGCTCGACGACCTTCCGATCCGGGACGACCTGCGCGGGCGGACGCCGTACGGCGCGCCGCAGCTCGACGTGCCGGTGCGGCTGAACACCAACGAGAACTCCTACCCGGTGCCCGAGCCGGTGGTCGAGGCGATCGGCAAGGCCGTCGCCGCCGAGCTGCGCGACCTCAACCGCTACCCGGACCGGGACGCCGTGGCGCTGCGCGCCGACCTGGCCGCCTACCTGGGGCACGGGCTCACCGCCGACCACGTCTGGGCGGCCAACGGCTCCAACGAGATCCAGCAGCAGCTGTTGCAGGCGTTCGGCGGACCCGGGCGCACGGCGCTCGGGTTCACCCCGGCCTACTCGATGCACCCGCTGCTGGCCCTCGGCACCGGCACCCGGTGGGTCCCGGGGGCCCGGGGCGCCGACTTCGGTCTCACCGCCGCCGACGCGGTGGCCCAGGTGCGCCGGCACCGGCCCGACGTGGTCTTCCTCTGCTCGCCGAACAACCCGACCGGCACCGCGCTCGACCCGTCGGTGGTCGCCGCCGTGCTGGACGAGGCGCCCGGCATGGTGGTCGTGGACGAGGCGTACGCCGAGTTCGCCCGCCCCGGCACGGTCAGCGCGCTCGCGGTGCTGCCCGGCCACCCGCGGCTGGTGGTCACCCGCACCATGAGCAAGGCGTTCGGCTTCGCCGGTGGCCGGCTCGGCTACCTGGCGGCCGACCCGGCGGTGGTGGAGGCGGTGCAGCTGGTCCGGTTGCCCTACCACCTCTCCGCGCTCACCCAGGCCGCCGCGCGGGCGGCGCTGGCCCACCGGGACGCGCTGCTCGGCACCGTCGCCGCGATCAAGGAGCAGCGCGACCGGATCGTCGCCGCGCTGCGCGCCCGGGGCCACCGCGTCGCCGACAGCGACGCCAACTTCGTGCTCTTCGCCGTCGACGGCGACCAGGGCGCCGCCTGGCGTACCCTGCTCGACGCCGGCGTGCTGGTCCGCGACGTCGGCCTGCCCGGCTGGCTGCGGGTCACCGCCGGGACGCCGGCCGAGACCGACGCCTTCCTCACCGCAACGGAGAAGCTGTCATGAGCCGCACCGCCCGGATCGAGCGGGTCACCAACGAGACCAAGGTACTGATCGAGATCGACCTCGACGGCACCGGCGAGGCCGACATCTCCACCGGCGTCGGCTTCTACGACCACATGCTGAATCAGATCGCCCGGCACGGCGGCTTCGACCTGACCGTGCACACCGTGGGCGACCTGGAGATCGACGCGCACCACACGATGGAGGACACCGCGCTCGCGCTGGGCGCGGCGTTCGACCGGGCGCTGGGCGACAAGGCGGGCATCCGCCGGTACGGCTCGGCCACCGTGCCGATGGACGAGGTGCTGGTCCGGGCCGCGGTCGACCTGTCCGGCCGGCCGTACGTGGTGCACGACGAGCCGGCGCTCGCCCCGTACATCGGGCCGGTCTACCCGACCAGCATGACCCGGCACATCTGGGAGTCGTTCGGTCAGGCGGCCCGGATCACGCTGCACGTGGACGTGCTGCGGGCGGCCCGTCCCGGTGGCCACCCGGACGCGCACCACGTGGTCGAGGCCCAGTTCAAGGCGGTCTCCCGCGCGCTGCGCGAGGCCACCGCGCTCGACCCGCGCAACGCGGGCGTGGTGCCGAGCACGAAGGGCGCGCTCTGATGCGGGTGTGGCCGACGCTGCTGCTGATCCTGGCCGGGGTGCTGGTCGGCGGGACCTGGTCGCTCTACAAGCAGGGCGCCAACCGGGCCGCCGTCGTGGTCACCGGCCTGCTGGCCGCGCTGGCCACCGCCGGCGGGCTGCTCTGGCTGCTGCCGGGGGAGGGCTGATGGCGCGGGTGGTGGTGCTCGACTACGGCTCGGGCAACCTGCGCTCGGCCGAGCGCGCGCTGGAGCGGGCCGGCGCCGACGTGACGGTCACCGCCGACCTGGCCGCCGCCGCGTCCGCCGACGGCCTGGTGGTGCCGGGCGTGGGCGCGTTCGCCGCGTGCATGGCCGGGATCGAGGAGCTGGGCGCCGGTCCGGTCATCGCCGACCGGGTCGCCGCCGGCCGGCCGGTGCTCGGCATCTGCGTCGGCATGCAGGTGCTCTTCGGGCACGGCGAGGAACACGGCGTGGTCACCAAAGGGCTCGGGCTGCTGCCGGGCGGCGTGACCCGGCTGCCCGCGCCCCGGCTGCCGCACATGGGCTGGAACACGGTGGCGGCCCCGGACGGCTCGGTGCTCTTCGCCGGGCTCCCGGCCGACGCCCGGTTCTACTTCGTCCACTCCTACGGCGTCACCGACCCGGCCGCGTTGGCCGCCGCCGGTGCCACCGTGACCACCGCCCACCACGGTGCGGACTTCGTCGCGGCGGTGGAGCGGGGCCCGCTGTCGGCCGCCCAGTTCCACCCGGAGAAGTCCGCCGACACGGGGGCCGCGTTGCTGCGCAACTGGCTCGGCACGCTTGAGTAAGGAGCGGGCCCGGCGCCGGGCGGCCCGCGAGGCCGAGCAGGAGCGCGAGCGCGCCGCCCGCGCCCGCCGCACGGCCCGTCGCCAGTGGCGGCAGGCCCTCGTACGCCGACTGACGCCGCGCCTGCGCCGGGGGCGTACCGGTCGGCTGCGCCGGCACACCCGTCGCGAGCGGGCGGCGATCGTGCTGTTCACCGCCGTCGCGGTGGTCGGCATCTGGAGTTTCGTCGACGACCTCGCCCTGCGTCTGGCGTTGGTCGTGTTGTTGCTGCTGGTCCTGCCGGCGATCGTGGTGATCGCGCTGGACCGTCGTTGAGGATACGAGGAGAGAAGCGTTGAGCCTTGACCTGTTGCCCGCCGTGGACGTCGCCGACGGCCAGGCCGTCCGGCTCGTGCAGGGCGCCGCCGGCAGCGAGACCGCGTACGGCGATCCGCTGGAGGCGGCCCTCGCCTGGCAGTCCGACGGCGCCGAGTGGATCCACCTGGTGGACCTGGACGCGGCGTTCGGCCGTGGCTCGAACGCCGCGCTGCTCGCCGAGGTGGTCGGCAAGCTCGACGTCAAGGTGGAGCTCTCCGGCGGCATCCGTGACGACGAGTCGTTGCGGGCGGCGCTGGGCACCGGGGCGACCCGGGTCAACATCGGCACCGCCGCGTTGGAGGACCCGCAATGGTGCGACCGGATCTGCGGCGAGTACGGCGACCGGGTGGCGATCGGGTTGGACGTGCGCGGCCGTACCCTGTCGGCGCGTGGCTGGACCCGCGACGGCGGCGACCTCTACGAGGTGCTGGCCCGGCTGGACGCCGCCGGCGCGGCGCGGTACGTGGTCACGGACATCACCAAGGACGGCACCATGCGGGGGCCGAACCTGGACCTGCTGCGCGAGGTGTGCGCCCGCACCGACGCGCCGGTGATCGCCTCCGGTGGCGTGTCCACGCTGGACGACCTGCGGGCGCTGGCCACGTTGGAGCCGGTCGGGGTCGAGGGTGTGATCGCCGGCAAGGCGCTCTACGCCGGCGCGTTCACCGTCGCCGAGGCGCTCGCCACGCTGCGGGCCGGCGCGTGACGGCAGGCCCGGGCGAGCTGCCGGTCGACGACACGGCGGTGACCCGGCTCGGCTCGGGCGGCCCCTGGGAGGCGCTCTACGGCTACTCGCGGGTGGTCCGGGCCGGGTCCCTGGCGATCACGGCCGGCTGCACCTCGACGGTGGACGGCCGGGTGGCGCACGTGGGGGACGCGGCGGCGCAGACCGCGCAGGCGATCCGGATCGGCCTGGACGCCCTGGCCGAGGTGGGCGCCACCCCGGCCGACGTGGTGCGGACCCGGATGTACGTGACCGACCGGCTCTACGTCGACGAGGTCGGCCGGGCGCACAACGCGGTGTTCGGTCCGGTGCGTCCGGTGGCGACCATGGTGGTGGTGGCCGGGCTGATCGATCCGGAGCACCTGGTCGAGGTCGAGCTGGAGGCGTATCTCCCCGTCGGCTGAGCCGGCCCCCTCCCGGTTCCGCGGCCGGACGGGGGAGGGTCGCCTTTCCGGTGCCTTTCGAGCTGATATCGGAAACGACTCACCCACGCGGCCATGTCCGGCGGCGGGGCCCGACCCGCGGCGGCGGCGAGGGCTTAACCGCGGCGGCGGCGAGGGCTTAACCGCGGCGGCGGCGAGGGCTTAACCGCGGCGGCGAGGGCTGACCCGCGGCGGCGAGGGCTGCGGCGGCAGGCCGGGAAGAGCCGGGCCGCTCCGGATGTCCGGAGCTGCCGGCGGCGGGGCGCGGCCCGTCCGGATGCCCGGCGCGGTGCCTGAGTCGTTTCAGGTATCAGCTCGAAAGGCGGTGCCCGGCGATGGCCCGCCCCCGCCCGCGAACGGCACCGCCGACGCAATCAAGTTGTGCGCAACTTGATTGCGCGCTACTGTTCAACGCGTGACCGATGATCTGGTGCTGCGCCGGCAGGTGTGCTTCGCCCTCTACGCGGCGTCGCGCGCCCTGACCGACGTCTACCGGCCCATCCTCGACGCGCACGGACTGACCTACCCGCAGTACCTCGTGCTGCTGGTGCTCTGGGAGCGCGACGACGACGCCCCCACGGTCTCCGAGCTCGGCGCGTGGCTCCGGCTCGACTCCGGCACGCTCTCCCCGCTGCTCAAGCGGTTGGAGGCGGCCGGCCTGGTGGTGCGTACCCGCTCGGCGGCCGACGAGCGCCGGGTCGAGGTGGGCCTCACCGACCGGGGCCGGGCCCTGCGGGAGCGGATGGCGGAGGTGCCGATGCGGGTGGCGATGGCCACCGGACTCAGCGAGGCCGAGCTGATCGGCCTGCGCGACACCCTCACCCGGGTCACCGAGACGATCCACTCACAGAAGGAGCAGTGACATGCAGGTGCTCTACACCGCGTCCGCCCGGGCCACCGGCGACGGCCGCGACGGCCACGTCCGCACCTCCGACGGCACCGTCGAGTTGGACCTCGCCGTGCCGAAGGAGATGGGCGGCGCCGGCGGCGCGGCCAACCCGGAGCAGCTCTTCGCGGCCGGCTACGCCGCCTGCTTCCACTCCGCGCTGCGCATCGTCGCGCGCCAGGCCAAGGCGGACGTCACCGGCTCCGTGGTCGAGGCCGAGGTGGGCATCGGCCCGAACGGCAGCGGCGGCTACGGCCTGACCGTCACGCTGGTGGTGGACCTGCCCGCCGTCGAGCGCTCGGCCGCCGAGCGGCTGGTCGACGCGGCGCACCAGGTCTGCCCCTACTCCAACGCGACCCGCGGCAACATCGAGGTCGCCCTGACCGTCCGGGAGGCACTGTGACCGTGAACCGGGAGATCCACCTGGCGTCCCGCCCGCAGGGGTGGCCGACCGCCGACAACTTCCGGCTGGTCACCACCGAGGTGCCGACGCCGGGTCCGGGCCAGGTCGTGGTCCGCAACCAGTTCATGTCGGTCGACCCGTACATGCGCGGCCGGATGAACGACGTCAAGTCGTACGTGCCACCGTTCGCGCTGGACGCCCCGCTCGACGGCGGCGCGATCGGTGAGGTGGTGGCCGGCGAGGCCGAGGGCGTCAAGCCCGGCGACGTCGTCCTGCACGGCTTCGGCTGGCGCGAGTACGCGCTCGTCGACGCCCGCGCCGTGCGCAGGGTCGACCCCGGCCTCGCCCCGGTCAGCGCCTACCTGAGCGTGCTCGGCATGACCGGGCTGACCGCGTACGCCGGGCTGCTCGACGTGGCCGCGATGAAGCCGGGCGAGACCGTCTTCGTCTCCGGCGCGGCCGGCGCGGTGGGCAGCATGGTCGGCCAGATCGCGAAGCTGCGCGGCGCCGGCCGGGTGATCGGCAGCGCCGGCTCCCGGGCGAAGGTCGAGCGGCTCACCGCGCTCGGCTTCGACGCCGCCTTCGACTACCACGACGGACCGGTGTACGAGCAGCTCAAGGCCGCCGCCCCGGACGGCGTCGACGTCTACTTCGACAACGTCGGCGCCGACCACCTGGAGGCCGCGATCGGGGCCATGAACCTGCACGGCCGGGCCGCCATCTGCGGCATGATCGCCCAGTACAACGCGACCGAGCCGCCGGCCGCCCCGCGCAACCTGGCGCTGGTGATCGGCAAGCGGCTGACGCTGCGCGGCTTCCTGGTCGGCGACCACGGGCACCTGCGCGAGCAGTTCGTCCAGGAGATGGCCGGCTGGCTGCGCGACGGCCGGCTGTCCTACGACGAGACCGTGGTCGACGGCATCGAGCAGGCGCCCGAGGCGTTCCTCGGCCTGCTGCGCGGCGAGAACCTCGGCAAGATGCTCGTCCGGCTCTGACCGGCGGGCGACCCGGCGGCGGTGGCCGGCCTCACAGGCCGGTCGCCGCCGCCCGCGCGTTGGCTAGGCTTCGGGGCATGACGGTGGCGGTACGGGTCATCCCGTGTCTGGACGTGGATGCCGGTCGGGTGGTCAAGGGGGTCAACTTCCTCGACCTGCGCGACGCCGGCGACCCGGTGGAACTGGCGGCGGCGTACGACCGGGCCGGCGCGGACGAGCTGACGTTCCTCGACGTGACCGCCTCGTCCAGCGACCGGGGCACCATGCTCGACGTGGTGCGGCGCACCGCCGAGTCGGTGTTCATCCCGCTCACCGTCGGCGGCGGCGTCCGGCAGGTCGCCGACGTCGACACGCTTCTGCGGGCCGGGGCGGACAAGGTCGGGGTGAACACCGCGGCGATCGCCCGGCCGGAGCTGATCGCCGAGATCGCCGACCGGTTCGGCCGGCAGGTACTGGTGCTCTCGCTGGACGTCCGACGCGCGCCGGCGGGCACGACGCCGAGCGGCTTCGAGGTGACCACGCACGGTGGTCGTCGGGGCGCCGGCCTGGACGCCGTCGAGTGGGCCGCGCGCGGCGCCGAGCTGGGCGCGGGCGAGATCCTGCTCAACTCGATGGACGCCGACGGCACCAAGACGGGCTTCGACCTGCCATTGATCGAGGCGGTCCGCGCGGTGGTCGAGGTGCCGGTGATCGCCAGCGGTGGCGCGGGCGCGGTGGCGCACTTCCCCCCGGCGGTCGGCGCGGGCGCCGACGCGGTGCTCGCGGCCAGCGTCTTCCACTTCGGCGAGCTGACCGTCGGCGAGGTCAAGGACGCGCTGCGCGGCGCCGGGCACCCGGTGCGCTGACCGCGCGGTCAGGGCCGGCCGGAGTGCCCCTCGGGGGAGCGGCGCGGCATCGGGATCGACCGGACGACATATTCCTGGACGGCGGCGGCGTGGTCGTCCTCGTCCAGGTGCCACTCGGACTCGCCCGGCGGGTGCCGGCGGCTCAGCACGCCCTGCACGGTGTCGACGGTGGTGCCCAACCCGGCGCTGGGCCGGGTGCGCCAGAGCCGCTCACCGTCCGGGGTGACCCGGAACCAGCCGTCGGCGACGCTGACCAGCCCCGCGCCGACGAGCCGGCGGACCGCCCCCTCGACCTCGTGCCGCTCGGGAATGGCCTGGTTGAGGTGGTCGGCGGTGGAGAGGACGTCGGCGAGGCGCACCCCCTCGGGGCGGCGTGTCGCGGCGGCCCGGCGGTGCCGGCCGGCGCCGCTCGCGATGACCAACGCGACGAAGATCCAGGCGTCGCTCCAACGCCATCCGTTCTCCCCCATGCACGAATGATGCCCGGCGACGGCGGCGGAGAAAACACCTGGTTTCGGTGCCGTACGTCGTCGCAGCTCAGGGCCGTCCGGCTCGTCCCATCCCGTGGCGGTCGGCCCGGCGGCGGTCACGTAGCGTAAGCGTCCGCCGGTCGGGTGGGGATGGCGAAGATCGGGATGAACATCTGCGCGAGCGGTCCGATGGCCAGCGCGTAGGCCACGGTGCCGAGCCCGACCGTCCCGCCGAGCAGCCACCCCAGGGCCAGCACGGTGACCTCGATGACGGTCCGGACCAGCCGCACCGACCAGCGCGGGTGGCGGGCGACGAACCCGGTCATCAGACCGTCGCGGGGGCCGGGGCCGAGCCCGGCGCCCAGGTAGAGGCCGGTGGCGGCGCCGTTGGCGACGATGCCGACGACCAGCAGCGCGGCCCGCACCGGCAGGCCCTCGCCCGGCGGCAGGACGGCCAGGGTGGCGTCGACGACCAGCCCGATCACCACGACGTTGCTCACCGTGCCCAGGCCGGGGCGTTGCCGCAGCGGGATCCAGAGCAGCAGCACGAGCGCGCCGACGGCGATGGTGACGGTGCCGAAGGAGAGGCCGGTCTGCCGGGCGAGCCCCTGGTGGAACACGTCCCAGGGGTCCAGGCCGAGCCCGGAGCGGATCATCAGCGCCATGCTCACGCCGTAGAGGGCCAGACCGGCGTAGAGCTGGGTGAGCCGTCGCACCGGCCGGTGCCGGAGATTGCCAAGCTGAGCCATGCATGCCACCCTAGGGGCCAATTGCGGAGTGCAAGGGGGCCAATTCCGGAGGTGTGGCCATGACGACCCAGGTACGCGGTGTCCAATTGGCGCGTCTGCTCGGTCAGTGGCACGCTTTGCCCGGCCGCCGGCGCAGCCCCGACTACGCCGCGCTCGCCGGCGCCGTGCGGGGGCTGCTCGCCGACGGCCGGCTGCCGCTGGGGGTACGCCTGCCGGCCGAGCGCGAGCTGGCGGAGGCGCTGCGGATCAGCCGGACCACCGTCACCGCCGCCTACCGGGAGCTGCGGGAGACCGGCCACCTGGCCAGCCGCCGAGGCGCCGGGAGCTGGACCATGCTGCCGGGCACCCACCGGGTCGCCAGCACCGGCCTGTGGACCCCGCTCGACGACCGGGACATGATCGACCTCGGGGTGGCCGCGCTCTCCGCGCCGGCCCAGCTCGTCCCGGCCGCCCGGGCGGCCGCCGAGGACCTGCCCCGCTACCTCGGCGGCGCCGGCTACCACCCCACCGGCATCATCGAGCTGCGTGAGGCGGTCGCCCGCGGCTACACCGAGCGCGGGCTGCCCACCAGCCCGGAGCAGATCATGGTCACCAGCGGCACCCAGCACGCGCTGGACCTGGTGCTGCGGCTGGCCCTGTCACCCGGAGGCGGGGTGCTGGTCGAGTCGCCCACCTACCCCAACGCGCTCGCCGCGCTCGCCGCCCGCCGGGCCCGGATCACCACCCACGGGCTCTCCGACGACGGCTGGGACGCCGACCTGCTGCTCGGCAGCATCCGGCAGACCCGGCCGAAGCTCGCGTACCTGATCCCGGAGTTCCACAACCCGACCGGTCACCTGATGGCCGCCGACCTGCGCGAGCGGCTGGTGGGCGCGGCGCACGCGGCCGGCACCGACCTGGTGGTGGACGAGTCCTTCGTCGACCTGCCGCTGGACGGCACCCCGCTGCCGCCCCCGGTGGCGGTCTTCGACCGGCACTCCCGGGTGATCAGCATCGGCGGGATGAGCAAGCCCTACTGGGGCGGCCTGCGGATCGGCTGGGTGCGCGCCTCCGCGCCCCAGGTGCAGCGCCTGGCCGCGGCCCGGGTCGGGGTGGACATGGCCAGCCCGGTGCTCGACCAGCTCGTCGCCGTGCACCTGCTCGACCAGGCGCCGGCCATCGTGACCGCCCGCCGGGCGCAGCTCGCCGCCCAGCGGGACGCCCTGGTCGCGGCGCTCGCCGAGCGGCTCCCGGACTGGCGGGTCACCGTGCCGTGCGGCGGCGTCACGCTCTGGGCCGAGCTGGACGGCCCGATCTCCAGCGCGCTGGCCCGGGCCGCCGAGGAGGTCGGCGTACGGCTGGCGCCCGGTCCCCGGTTCGGCCTGGACGGGACGCTGGAGCGATTCCTCCGGCTGCCCTTCACGCTGCCGGCCGCCGAGCTGGTGGAGGCGGTCGGGCGGCTCGCCGCGGTCCGCTACGACCTGGACCGGGCCGGCCGGCCGCAGTGGCGGGAGCCGAGCGTCATCGCCTGACCGGGCGCCCGTTCCGGTGGTCGGGACCGGAACCGGTCGCCGGGGCGGACGCGCGCCGACAGACTGCCCGGGTGGCACACCGAAGCGTCGCGCGCTGGTCGTGGGGGCTGCGCGCGGCGGCACCCGGGTCCCGCACCACCCGGTTGGAGCTCTTCTACGACCTGGTCTTCGTCTTCGCGTTCCTCAGCGTCACCACGCTCACCGCCAGCGAACTCACCCCGGTGAACCTCTACCGCTTCGTGCTCGTGCTGGCGCTGCTCTGGTGGTCGTGGACCGGGTTCGTGCGGATGGGCAACGCCTGCCGCGCCGACCAGGGCTCGCTGCCGCTCGTCGGATTCGTCACCGTGGCGGCGACGTTCCTCCTGGTGCTCAGCGCGCCCAGCGCGTTCAACGACCGCCCGGGCGGCCTGCCCGGCCCGCTGGTCTTCGCCGGCTGCTACTTCGTCATCCGGATGGCCCAGCTCACCGTGTTCGGCCGGGTGGACCGCACGGACCCGGTGCGGCGATGGCGGTTCCTGCTGCGCCTGACGGTCCCGACGGTGGCCACCGTGCTGCTGGTGCTCGCCGGGGCCGTCCGCACCCACCTGCCCGACGGCCGGCTCACGGTGGTGCTGCAACTGACGCTCTGGACGCTGGCGGTGCTGATCGAGTACGTGGTGGGGACCACGGTGGCCTGGCGCTGGTGGGTGGTGACGTCGGCGGGGCACTGGGCGGAACGGCACGCCCTGATGGTGCTGGTCGCGCTCGGCGAGTCGATCATCGCGCTCGGGCTGGGCCCGAAGACCGGGCTCCCGCTGACCGGCCCGGTGGCGGTGGCCGCGCTGATCGGCATCCTCATCGTGGCGACGCTCTGGTGGGCGTACTTCGACACGTTGGCGTTCGCGCTGGAGCAGGCCCTGCACCACGCCCGCGACCGGGCCGCCCGGCTGCGGCTGGCCCGCTCGGTCTACACCTTCCTGCACCTGCCGATGGTCACCGGGACGATCCTCTACGCGCTCGGACTCAAGGACCTGTTGGCCGAGGTCGCCGACGACCGCACCCCGACCTGGGGGTGGGCGTTGGGCGGCTTCTGGGGCGGGGTCCTCTTCGGTGGCGTGGCCCTCTACCTGCTCAGCATCGCCGCCTGCTGGTGGTTGGCGGAGCGGGAGGTGCACCGACCCCTGCTGGTCACCGTGGCGGTACTGGCCGCGGTGTCCCCGCTCGCGTTCCGGGTGCCGGAGGTGGGCGCGCTGGCCCTCCTGGCGGTGGTCACCGCCGGCGGCGTCGGCTGGGAGACGCGCAGTGAGGACGGCAAGCGGCACCGGGTGCGCCAGCTCGCGCTGGAGGAGCAGCTCGCGTCGGAGGCCGAGCAGAGCCGGTGGCGGCGCGAGCACCTGTGACCGGCGTACGAGACGGGGCCGACCGGCCGTGCCCCGGGACGGTGGGGCGCGGCCGGTCGGCCTCGTGGGCGTCGCTACAGCTCGGCGAGCGTGCCCTCGTACATCTTGTCGATCTCGCCGGCGAAGTTGGTCTCCACGCTGCGGCGCTTGATCTTCAGCGACGGGGTGACCTCGCCGTCCTCGATGGTGAGGTCGCGGGGGAGGATCGTCACCTTCTTGATCGTCTCCCAGCGGTTGAGCTTGGCGTTCAGCTCGGCCACGTAGCCCTCGACCATCTCCCGCGCCTGCGGCGAGGTGACGATCGTGGTGTAGTCGCTGCCCTCCAGCGGGGTGCCGGCGGCCCAGCCCTTGATCGCGTCCGGGTCCAGGGTGACCAGCATGGTGCAGTAGTTGCGGGCCTGGCCGATCACCACCGCCTGGGAGGTGTACGGGCAGACCGCCTTGAACATGCCCTCGATGTGCGACGGCGCGACGTACTTGCCGCCGGACGTCTTGACCAGGTCCTTCTTCCGGTCGGTGATGCGCAGGTAGCCGTCGTCGTCGAGGGTGCCGATGTCGCCGGTGCGGAAGAAGCCGTCGGCGGTGAACGCCTCGGCGGTCTCCTGGGGCAGATTGTGGTAGCCGCGCATGACCGGACGACCGCGCATCAGGATCTCGCCGTCGGTGTCGATCCGGCACTCCAGGTCGCCCATGGCCCGGCCCACGCTGCCGATCTTCAGGCCGCCGGGCGGGTTGACGAAGGCGCCGGCGCTGGTCTCAGTGAGACCGTAGCCCTCGGAGATGGGCAGGTTCGCGGCGGCGAAGAACGTGGCGATCTCCTTGCTCAGCGGCGCCGCGCCGGAGACCAGCACCCGCATCCGGCCGCCGAGCCGGGCCTGGAGCTTGCTGAAGACGAGTTTCTCGGCGAGCGCGTACTTCAGCCGCAGGCCGGCCGGGACCGGCTTGCCGGCCTGCTCCAGCGCGACCTTCTCCTTGCCGACCGCGACGCCCCAGGCGAAGATCTTGGCCTTCGCGCCGCCGGCGCCCTGCGCGGTGGTGACCGCCTTGTTGTAGACCTTCTCGAAGACCCGGGGCGCGCCGCACATGAGCGTCGGGCGGACCACGCCGAGCAGCTCGACCAGCTTGTCCACCCGGCCGTCGACGTAGGTGGGCAGGCCGACGTGGGTGGCGCCGCAGAGCAGCGTCTTGCCGAACGAGTGGGACAGCGGCAGCCACAGGTACTGCAGGTCGTCGACCCGCAGCAGGCCCAGCTCGGCCTGCGCCACGCCCTCCCAGCACCAGCCGCCGTGCAGCAGCTCCACGCCCTTCGGGCGGCCGGTGGTGCCGGAGGTGTAGATCAGGGTGGCCAGATGGTCCGGCCCGATCCCCGCGACCAGCATGTCGATCAGGTCGGGCTCGGCGGCCAGCGCGGCGGCTCCGCGCTCCTCCAGCTCGGCCAGGGTGAGCTGGGGTACGCCGGCGGCCGGGTCGGGCGTGCCGTCGAAGAGCACCACGTGGGTCAGGGCCGGCAGCTCCGCGCCGGCGATCTTCGCCGCCTGGGCGGCGTTCTCCGCGAACAGCACCCGCGACCCGGAGTCGGCGACGATGTAGACCGCGTCGTCGGGTTCGGTGGTCGGGTAGACGGTGGTGGTGGCCCCGCCGGCGCACATGATGCCGAAGTCGGCGAGCACCCACTCCAGCCGGGTGTTGGCCAGGATCGCCACCGGGTCCTCCAGGCCGACACCGAGCCCGTGCAGCCCGGCCGCGATCGCCTTGGCGCGCTGCCCGACCTGCTCCCACGTCAGCCAGACCGGGCCCGAGTCGTCGGGTGCGGGGTGGGCGAACGCCTGCCGGTCGGGGGAATCCGCCACGCGCTTGAGGAACATGTCGGGTACGGAACGGTACGGTACATCGAGAGCCATCGCTGTAGCCGCCTTCAGGGTGGAGGGACGTGACGGGGGTCACGCCGATCTGCGGTTACCGAAGGGTATTGCCTGCACCGGGGCAGCGGCTAGCCCCGGCCGGCGCGTACCATGCCGGTCCCGCGTCCTGGAACCCGGATCAGGTGTAGCGGGCGGCCGCGCGGGACCAGTCGTACGTGGCCCGGATCCAGTCCCGCCGGGTGTCCAGGAACGCCCGCACCCCGTCGTCGGCCGCGCCCGCCAGCGCCGCGTCCCGCTCCGCGTAGGTGGCGAGGGCGGTGTTGAACCGGGCCGCCGCCGCGCGCAGCGCCGCCGGCTCGTCCTGCCCGTTCTCGCCCGCGATGGTGGTGACCAGGTTGTGCGCCTCCGGGGCGACGCCGCGCTCCTTGCCGTAGGAGAACAGGTCGTTGCACCAGCACACCAGGTCGGTGGCGAGGGCGTCCAGCGCGGCCAGCGCCGGCTCGGACCGCTGCGCCGCACCGGTCCGGGGCGTGCGCGCCAGGTCGGTCACGGTGAAGCTGGGGCGTACGCCGCCGGTGTGCCGGCGCATCTGCGTGTACTCGGCCACCCCGGGCACCCGCCGGTGCTCCCGGTTGGCCGCCTCCCACAGCAGCGCCAGCAGGTATTCCCGCAACTGGCTGACCAGGCGCAGCAGCAACGCCGGCTGACGCTGCCCACGGACCCGTCGGCACAGGTCGTCGAGCGCGACGGCGAGCGGCCCGGCGTCGCTCGGCGCGGGCGCGTCCGGGTCGCCGTGCCGGTCGAGCACGGCCAGCAGCGCCGCCACGGTCGGGGCGAGCCGGGTGGGATCCGCGCCCAGGCCGTCGTCGTCGCAGGCGTCGTCCATCACGAACAGCCAGTTGATCAGATCGGTCAGCAGGCGCAGGCCGTCCGGGGACGCCTGCGGGGACGCCCGTCCGGCCAGTTCGGCGGCGTGCGCGCCGGCCAGTCGGCGTCGTCCCGCCGGGTCGTCGACCAGGCCCAGGTCACCCACCCAGCCGGCGCTCTCCCGCGCGATCCGCTCGACGTCGGGGTGCCGCCGCGCCGGGAAGGGCGGCTCGTGCAGCGCCGAGAGCGCGAAGCCACGCATCGGTTCTGTCCCCTGTCCGCCGCCGGCGGGGGTCGGGCGGCGGGCAGGAGCGTACGGCAGGCTCGATCGGTCACCGTCGTTGGGTTGTGCAATTTCCACCTGGCACGGTGACCCGCCGCGCACGCTCGGTCAGAACCCCAGTTCGGCCGCGCGCAGCCGGTCGGCCCGCTCGACCGGGCCGTCCACCTGGACCCGGGCCACCCGCTGCCGGCCGGTGAGGAACAGGACGAGTTCGCCCGGCGCGCCCACCACCCGCAGTCGTTCGCCGCCGCGCCCCGCCCGCAGCTCGCCGTGACCGGGCGCCTGCACCAGCACCTCGGCCGGGAAGCGGCGCAACGCCATCCGGGCCAGCAGGCCGACCCGCTTCCAGAGCACCCGCTGCTGCCCCGCCGGCAGGTCGCGCGGGTGCCAGCCGGGCCGGGCCCGGCGGACGTCCTCGTGGTGGATGAAGAACTCCAGCCCGTTGGCCAGCTCGTCGGTGAGCGGATTGCTCACCGGGCTCCACAGCGGCGGGCGGCGCACCCGGGCCACCAGCTCCGGGTAGGGCCCGGCGGCGATCCGCCGGCGGACCGACTCGCCGTGTCCGCGCAGCGGCGGCAGCAGGATCCCACCGGCCGCGTCCGGCCGGCGCTCACGCACCAGCAGGTGCGCCGCCAGGTCACGGGTGGTCCACCCCTCGTTGACCGTCGGCGCGTCCGGTCCCAGTTCCAGCATCAGATCGGCGAGCGCCTCGCGCTCCGCCCGGGCGTACCGCGGCATGGCCCGATCGTAGGCCCGGGCGGACCGATCGGCGCGCCGTGGCCGGCGCGGCGGCGGCGACCGGCCGACCACGCGGCGTGGTCCGCCCAGGTCCGCCGAGGAACGTGACGGCGGACATATCCCCGGCGGGTCGGCGGACCTGGCGGGGTGCGGTAAGGATGGGGGAGAAACGGGCGGCTTACGGCGGGGGAGAGCGTGGCGAGCGGGACAAGTCGGGACGTGCTCGGCAGAGGGCTACGGGTGCTCGGCCGGGCGATCCGGGAGCAACCGCGCATCTTCGCGGTGGCGGTGACCGGCAGTGTGCTCTTCGGCCTCCTCGTGATCGCCAGCGCGTACGTGGTCGGCGGCGTGGTCGGCGAGGTGGTGGTGCCGGCGGTCGAGCGCGGCGAGGTGGGCGGCGGGGTCCTCGCGCTCGCCGCCGCGGCGCTGTTCGGCATCAGCGTGCTGCGGGTGGTCGGCATCTTCGGTCGGCGACTCGGCGCCGGCTACATGCAGTACCGGCTCCAGGCCGCCTACCGCCGCCGGGTCACCCGCCGCTACCTGGACCTGCCGCTGGCCTGGCACCACCGCAACTCCACCGGCACGTTGCTGTCCAACGCCAACTCCGATGTCGAAGCCGCCTGGTATCCGATCGCGCCGCTGCCGTTCGCGGTCGGCACGCTGGTGATGCTGGTCGGCGCGGTGGCCTCGCTCTTCGTCACCGACTGGGCGCTCGCGCTGGTCGGCCTCGCGGTCTTTCCCGCGCTGTTCGCGCTCAACGTGGTCTACTCCCGCCGGATGGCGCCCCGCCAGGCCCGGGCCCAGCGCCTGCGCGCCGAGGTCAGCGGCATCGCGCACGAGAGCTTCGACGGCGCGCTGGTGGTCAAGACCATGGGCCGGGAGGCGCAGGAGACCGCCCGTTTCGCCGCCCGCGCCGGCGACCTGCGCGACGCGCTCATCTCGGTCGGTCGACTGCGCGGCGTCTTCGACCCGATGCTGGAGACGCTGCCCAGCCTCGGCACCCTCGCCGTGCTGGTGGTCGGCGCGATCCGGCTGCGGCAGGGCGCGATCACGGTGACCGAGCTGGTCAGCGTGGCGTTCCTGTTCACCGTGCTGGCCTTCCCGGTGCGGGCCATCGGTTGGGTGCTGGCCGAGCTGCCGCGCAGCGTCGCCGGCTGGGACCGGGTCCGCCGGGTCCTCGACACCACCGGCGAGATGCCCTACGGCGAGGTCGCGTTCGACCCGGCCACCCGCACACCGGCCACGCTGGGCTTCGACGACGTGCACTTCGGGTACGAGCCGGCCGAGGCGCACCTGCCCGGCGCCGAGGTGCTCGGCGAGGTGACGTTCACCGTGCCGGCCGGGAAGACCGTCGCGCTGGTCGGGCCGACCGGGGCCGGCAAGTCCACCATCGCGTCGCTGGCCGTGCGGCTGGTCGACCCGGGCTCCGGCCGGGTCACGCTCGACGGCGTCGACGTGCGGGAGTTGACCGCCGCATCGCTCGCCGCGACCGTGGCGCTGGTGGCCCAGGTGCCCTTCGTCTTCGACGACACGGTCCGGGCCAACATCACGCTCGACCGCGACGGCATCGGCGACGACGAGGTGTGGGCGGCGCTGCGGCTGGCCGAGGCGGACGGTTTCGTCGCCGCCCTGCCGGACGGACTGGACACCATGGTCGGCGAGCGCGGCACCTCGCTCTCCGGCGGCCAGCGGCAGCGGTTGACGCTGGCGCGGGCGCTGGCCGGGCGGCCCCGGCTGCTGGTGCTCGACGACGCCACGAGCGCCGTCGACCCGCGGGTCGAGGCGGCCATCCTGGCCGGCCTGCGGACCCCCGGTGACGGCGGCGCGTCGGCGTCGATCCTGGTCGTGGCGTACCGGCGGGCCACCATCGCGCTGGCCGACGAGGTGATCTACGTGGAGCAGGGCCGGGTGGTGGCCCGGGGCACGCACAGCGAGCTGCTGGCCACCGTGCCCGGCTACGTCGACCTGGTCACCGCGTACGAGCAGGCCGAGCAGGAGCGCGAGCAGAAGCGCACGTACGACGAGGTCGCGCCGGTGCCCTCCGGCCTGGAGATGGAGGTGGACCGGTGAGCGCGAGGAGTGCAGCGAAGCGGAGCCCCGCAGTCGCGAACGAAGGGCGGGCCCGGTGAGCGCGAGGAGTGCAGCGAAGCGGAGCCCCGCAGTCGCGAACGAAGGGCGGGCCCGGTGAGCGCGAGCGCGACCACGGCCGAGGCACGGACCGAGTCGACCTGGCGGACGCTGCGGCGCGGGCTGGCGCTCTCCCCGGAGCTGAAGACCGGGCTCGCCGGCACGCTGGCGCTGGCCCTGGTCTACATGATCGGCCGGGTGGCCGTGCCGGTGGCGGTGCAGCGCGGCATCGACCACGGCATCGTCGGCGGGCTCGACCTGGACGTCATCTCGCTGACCGTGACGATCACGGCCGCCGTGCTGGTGGTGACGACCGCCTGCGGCTATCTGATGATGCGCCGGCTGTTCACGGTCAGCGAGACCGCGCTGGCCGGGGTGCGCACCCGGGCTTTCCGGCACGTGCACGACCTGTCCATGCTGCACCAGCAGTCGGAGCGGCGTGGCTCGCTGGTCTCCCGGGTCACCAGCGACGTCGACCAGATCACCCAGTTCCTCCAGTGGGGCGGCGTGATCCTGATCGTGAACCTGGGGCAGCTGCTGGTCACCACCGCCGTGATGCTCGCGTACTCCTGGCAGTTGACGCTGGTGGTGCTCATCGCGTTCACGCCCGCGGTGCTGATCATCCGGTCGTTGCAGCGCCGGCTGGCCGGCGCGTACGGGCTGGTCCGGCAGCGGACCGGCACGCTGCTCGGCGCGATCGGCGAGAGCGTGGTGGGCGCCCCGGTGATCCGGGCGTACGGGATCGCCGGGCGCACCGCGCGGCGGCTGGACGCGGCGATCGACGGGCAGCGGCTGGCCCAGCAGCGGGCGATCCGGATCAGCATCCTGGGCAGTTCGGTCGGCGAGCTGGCCGCCGGTCTGGCGCTGGCCGGGGTGGTGGTGGTCGGGGTCAACCTCGGCGTCGACCGGACGCTGTCGGTCGGCCAGCTCACCGCGTTCCTGTTCCTGGTCACGCTCTTCATCCAGCCGGTGCAGATCGCCACCGAGGTGCTCAACGAGGCGCAGAACGCGATCGCCGGCTGGCGTCGGGTGCTCGACGTGCTCGACGTCGCCCCGGACGTGGCCGACCCGGGCACGCAGGGGCGGGACCTGCCGGCCGGTCCGCTGGACGTCCGCTTCGCCGGCGTGACGTTCGCCTACCCGGGCGGCCCGCCGGTGCTGCACGACGTGACGCTGGACATCCCGGCGAAGAGCCGGGTGGCGGTGGTGGGCGAGACCGGCAGCGGCAAGACCACCTTCGCCAAGCTGCTCACCCGGCTGATGGACCCGAGCGAGGGGGAGGTGCTGCTCTCCGGCGTCGACCTGCGCCGGGTGCGCTTCGACTCGCTGCGCACCCGGGTGGTGATGGTGCCGCAGGACGGCTTCCTGTTCGACGCCACGGTCGGGGAGAACGTCCGCTTCGCCCGCCCCGACCTGACCGACGAGCGGCTCACCGCCGCCTTCACCGAGCTGGGCCTGGCCGACTGGCTGGCCGGCCTGCCGGCCGGGCTGGACACCCCGGTGGGGGAGCGCGGCGAGGCCCTCAGCGTGGGTGAGCGGCAGCTCGTGGCGCTGGCCCGCGCGTACGTCGCCGACCCGGACCTGCTGGTCCTCGACGAGGCGACCAGCGCCGTCGACCCGGCCACCGAGGTACGCCTGCAACGCACGTTGGACGCGGTCACCCGGGGCCGGACCACGCTGGCCATCGCGCACCGGCTCTCCACCGCGCAGGCCGCGGACGAGGTGATCGTGGTGGACCGGGGCCGGATCGTGCAGCGCGGCCCGCACGACGAGCTGGTCCGCGACACCGACTCGGTCTACGCCCTGCTCTACGCCTCCTGGCTGGAACAGACCCGCTGACCCGTCACCCGGAACGCCCGCGATCTTGCATTTTCGGCCCCCGGTAGGGGTGGATCGTCCCCTTTCGTCCGGGCAGCAAGTGCAAGATCGGCGCGGGGGACGGGTCAGCCCCCGTCCAGCGGGCCGGTGAGGTAGCGCTGGACGGTCGGGCCGATCGTGGCGGCCAGGGTGTCCGGCGTCGCGGACGCGACCGGTTCCAGGCGGATCACGTAGCGCATCATGGCCAGGCCGGCGATCTGGGTGGCGACCAGCGCGCCCCGCAGCGGCACCTCGGCCGGGTCGAGGTCGAGCCGGTCGACGACCCGGCGCAGGATCTGCGTGGTCAGGAACTCGCGCAGCAGGCGGGCGGTCCACTGGTTGCTCACGGCGGAGCGGAGCAGGGCCACCGCGGCGGTCCCGGCCGGGGAGTCCCAGACGCCCAGGAACGTGCGGACCATTCGTTCGCCGACCTCGTCCCGGCCCCCCGCCAGCACCCGGGGCACCAGCTCGGCCGGGTCGATCGGGATCGCCATCGCGGCCCGGAACAGGTCCTCCTTGGTGCCGAAGTAGTGGTGCACCAGCGCCGGGTCCACAGCGGCGGCGGCGGCGACCGCCCGGATCGGGGTGGCGTCGAAGCCGCGCTCGGCGAAGGCGGCCCGGGCGGCGGCCAGGATCGACTCCCGGGTGTCCGGGTTGCCGGGCCGCCGGCCGGTGCGACGTGGGCTCATCCGCTGCGCCGGCGCAGCGTCGCGGCGGCCAGCACCAGCGCCGCCACCGCCGCGCCGGCCACGATCGCCACGTCGCGCCACATGGTGCCGGTCGGCTCGGCGTGCGCGCCGACCTCCTGCAAGGCCTCGACCGCGTACGACAGCGGCAGCGCGTCGCTGACCGCCTGGAGCCAGCCGGCCATCTGCCCGCGCGGCACGAACAGCCCGCACAGCAGCAGTTGCGGGGCGACCACCACCGGCATGAACTGCACGGCCTGGAACTCGGTGCGGGCGAAGGCCGAGCAGAACAGACCGAGCGCCACGGCCAGCACCGCGTTCACCCCGGCGATCAGGACCACCAGCCAAGGACTGCCGGCGGTGTCCAACCCGAACACCTGGTAGGCCACCAGCGAGGCGACGGTGGACTGCACCACCCCGGCCAGGCCGAACGCGATGCCGTAGCCGAAGAGCAGGTCGAGCTTGCCCAGCGGGGTGGTGAGCAGCCGTTCCAGCGTGCCGGTGGTGCGTTCGCGGAGCATGGCGATGCTGGTCACCAGGAACATGATGATGAACGGGAAGAAGCCCAGCATGATCAGCGCCACCCGGTCGAAGGTGCTCGGCGCACCGGGTGGGGTGGGCTGGTCGACGTACATGAAGTAGACCAGGGTGAGCAGCACGACCGGCACCACGACGAGCAGCGCCACGGTGCGCCGGTCGTGCCGCAGTTGGCGCAGGATCCGCGCGACGGTGGCGGTCAGGATCTTCGGGTTCACGCGCCGGCCTCCTCGCTGCCGCGGATCAGGCGCAGGAACGCCTCCTCCAGGTCGTCCACGCCGGTGGCGGCGCGCACCGCGGCCGGGGTGTCGTCGGCGACCAGCCGCCCCTCGCGGATCAGCAGCAGCCGGTCGCAGCGTGCCGCCTCGTCCATCACGTGGCTGGAGACCAGCAGCGTGGTGCCGGCGGCGGCCATCGCGTGGAACCGGGCCCAGAGGTCGGCCCGCAGCACCGGGTCCTGGCCCACGGTGGGCTCGTCCAGCACCACCAGCTCCGGGTCCCCGACCAGGGCGCAGGCCAGCGAGGCGCGGCTGCGCTGACCGCCGGAGAGCGTGCCGACCAGTTGCCCGGCCGCCGCGGCCAGGCCGACGTCGGCCACCGCCCGGTCGGCCTCGGCGTGCCCCCGGCCGTGCAGCACGGCGAAGTAGCGGGCGTTCTCCCGCACGGTCAGGTCGGCGTAGACGCTGGGCGCCTGCGTCAGGTAGCCGACCCGGTGGCGCAGGTCGGCCGATCCGGCCGGACGGCCGAGCACGTCGACCGCGCCGGAGCGCACGCTCTGCACCCCGACGACGGCGCGCATCAGCGTGGTCTTGCCACTGCCGCTGGGTCCCAGCAGCCCGGTGACCGTGCCCCGGGGCACGGCGCAGCTGATGCCGTGCAGCACCCGCCGTTTGCCGCGCTCGATCACCAGGTCACGGACCGACACCGCGTCGTCCATGTCCGCCTCCGATAAGTCATCAACCGTTGAAATCAACGCTAGATGAATTCTTCCGTCCGGTCAACGGGCTTGACTTCGAGCGGACTCGAACTGGAAGCCTGGACCGGTGGACATCGGTATCCGGGAGAAGAGCCTCAGCGTGGGCGAGGCGGCGGAGCGGGTCGGCCTGACCACCTACACGCTGCGCTGGTACGAGCAGGAGGGGCTGGTCGCCCCCGTCGGGCGGGACTCGGCGGGTCGGCGGCGCTACACCGACGACGACGTCAGTTGGCTGTTCCTGCTCACCCGGCTGCGCCGCACCGGGATGCCGGTGCGGGACATGCGCCGCTACGCCGAGCTGGCCCGGCAGGGTGATCGCACGCTCGGCGCGCGGCGGGCGCTGTTCGAGGCGCACCGGGCCCGCGTGCTGGCCCGGATGGCCGAACTGACCGAGGACCTGACGGTCCTCGACCACAAGATCGACGCGTACCGGAGGGCGGAGGAGGAACTGGGCTGAAGTCGCCCAGTAGCGGACACCCGGTCCGCCATCGGGCATTGCGCCGAAGATCGGACTTCCGGCACCATGTCGCGGTGGGTCCCGCTTCGTTGCCCGAGTCCGGATTCCTCGACGAGTGGGCCGCCCGCCTGCGGCAGGCCGCGGACCGGCCGGTCGTCGGGATCATGCTGCGTGGCAGCCACGCCCGGCGGGCCGCCACCGAACACAGCGACGTCGACGTGGACGTGCTCGTCGCGGCCGACGACGACCGCGCGGTCCGCACCCCCGGAACCACCGCCCCGGCCCGCCCCGCCGGCCCGTACGCGGCCCGCCGCGCCTACCTGACCGAGTTCGACGGCCGGCTGGTGCACGTCTCGGTGGCCGCCCGGGACGTCCGCTCCTGGGTGCACCGGCTCGGTCAGCCCGCCGACTGGGCCTTCGGGCTGCCCGTCACCGCGCCCGCCCGCCTGCTCTGGGCGGTGCCCGAGTGGCGTCGCCGGATCGACCTGCCGGTGCTCTGCCAGCCCGCCGACGAGCCGCGCCTGGAGGAGCTGATCGCCACGCTGGGCAAGGTGGCCGGCGCCCACTGGGCCGACGACCCGGTCGGCGTCCGGCTGGCCGCGGCCGACCTGGCCCGGCTCTGCCCCTCGGTGCTGCGGCTGGCCAACCCGTCGGTGCGGGTGGTGTCCCGCCGGGCCGCCCTGACCGCCGCGCTGGACCTGCCGGTCGCGCCCCCCGGCTACCGCACGGACATGCTGCTCTGCCTCGGTCTGCGCCCCGCCGACCCGGCCGAGGTCGGCGCCGCCGCCGGCCGCCTGGTCCGCGGGATCCTCCCGCTGGTCCGCCCGTACGCCGGGGAGATCGCCGAGGTGGCCGGCACGGACCTGGCCGAGGCCCTGGTCGACGGCCGGGTGGAGCGCTACCTGCGGCAGTTGGGCCGGGCGCTGGACCCGGTCGGGCCCGTCCCCCGGGACACGTCGGCGGTGCCGACGCCGCGTGCGGGAGAATGGTCAACCGTGCCCGCCTCTGACGCGCCGGTGACCGGCGCCCCCGCCCGCTCCGGCGGCGCCGCGGCCCCCGGCCCGGCCCGCCCCTCCCGGCTCGACCCGGCCATCGCGGCCAAGCTGCGCCGCACCCCCGACGGCCTGGTCGCCGCCGTGGTCCGCGCGCACGACTCGGGTGAGGTGCTGATGGTCGCCTGGATGGACGACGAGGCGCTGCACCGCACGCTCACCACCGGCCGGGCCACCTACTGGTCGCGCAGCCGGGGGGAATACTGGGTCAAGGGCGCCACCTCCGGCCACCACCAGTACGTCCGCTCGGTGGCGCTCGACTGCGACGGCGACGCGCTGCTGGTCAGCGTGGAGCAGGTCGGCGCGGCCTGCCACACCGGGCACCGCACCTGCTTCTTCACCGACCTGCCGGTCAGCTCGCCGGAGTCGACCCCGTGACCGACGGCGCGCTCACCCCGGACCGGACCACCTTCGCCGAGCTGGCGGCCCGCTGGCGGGTCGTGCCGGTGACCCGGCGGCTGCTCGCCGACGCCGAGACCCCGGTCGGGGTCTACCGCAAGCTCGCCGGCGGGCCGGGCACGTTCCTGCTGGAGTCCGCCGAGCAGGGCGTCGGGGCGGCCGGGACCGCCTGGTCGCGCTACTCGTTCATCGGCGTACGCAGCGCCGCCACGCTCACCGAGCGGGACGGCGCGGCCCACTGGACCGGTACGCCGCCGGCCGGCGTGCCCACCACCGGCGACCCGGTCGCCGTGCTCCGGGAGACCGTCGCCGCGCTCGCCGGCCCGGCCTGGGACCCGGCCGGCGACATGCCGCCGCTCACCGGCGGCCTGGTCGGCTACCTCGGCTACGACCTGGTCCGCCGGTTCGAGCGGCTGCCCGCGCTGACCCGCGACGAGCTGGACGTGCCCGAGCTGGGCATGATGCTCGCCACCGACCTGGTGGTGCTCGACCACTACGAGGGCTCGGCGATCCTGGTCGCCAACGCGGTCCTTCCGCCGCCGGACGCGCCCGACCGGGACGAGCGGGTCACCGCCGCGTACCACCACGCGGTGGGCCGCCTCGACGCGATGACCACCGCGCTGTCCCGTCCGATTCCGCCCATGGTCGCCACGGTCGGCCGGCCCGGCGTGGGCGAGGTGGTGAGCCGGACACCGGAGGGCGGATACCCCAGGGCGGTGGAGGCGGCCAAGGAGGCGATCCGGGCCGGTGAGTGCTTCCAGATCGTGCTCAGCCAGCGTTTCGAGCGTCCCACCGACGCGGACCCGCTCGACGTCTACCGGGTGCTGCGCACCACCAACCCCAGCCCGTACATGTACCTGCTGCGCTTCGACGGCTTCGACATCGTCGGCTCGTCCCCGGAGGCGCACCTCAAGGTCAGCGGCGGGCCGGGCGGGCGGCGCCGGGCCCTGCTGCACCCGATCGCGGGCACCCGCCCGCGCGGCGGCTCACCGGAGGGCGACGCCAAGTTCGCCACCGAGCTGCTGGCCGACCCGAAGGAGCGCGCCGAGCACGTCATGCTCGTCGACCTGGGCCGCAACGACCTGGGCCGGGTCTGCCGGCCGGGCACCGTGGAGGTGCCGGAGTTCGCCACCATCGAGCGCTACAGCCACGTCATGCACATCGTCTCCACAGTGGTCGGCGAGCTGCGGGAGGACCGCACCGCGTTCGACGCGCTGGCCGCCACGTTCCCCGCCGGCACGCTCTCCGGCGCGCCCAAGGTCCGCGCCATGGAGATCATCGAAGAGCTGGAACCGGTCCGCCGTGGCGTCTACGGCGGCACCGTCGGCTACTTCGCCTTCGGCGGCGACCTGGACATGGCGATCGCCATCCGCACCGCGCTGATCCGCGACGGCCGCGCCTACGTGCAGGCCGGCGCCGGGGTGGTGGCCGATTCCGACCCCGCCGCCGAGGAGCAGGAGACCCGGAGCAAGGCCGCCGCGGTGCTCGCCGCGATCGCCGCCGCCGAGACGTTGCGGCCGGCCCGATGAGCGCGTCCGGGACGCCCGCGACCGGCGCGCCCGCCGCCCGGGGCCGGCGCGAGCTGGCGTACGCGGTGCTGCTCTGCCTGGCCGGCGCGGGCCTGGCCTGCTGGGCGGTGACCCGGACCTGGTCGGTCGAGGTGACCACCCGCGGGTCGCTGCCGCCCGGGCGGCCGGGCCGCACCGGCGCGGAGCTGCTGCCGTGGGTGTCGGCGCTGGCCTGGGTCGGGCTGGCCGGCGGCGGCGCGCTGCTGGCGACCGGGGGGCGGCTGCGCCGGGTGCTGGGCGCGCTGTTGGCCGGCATCGGCCTGGCCGTGGCGCTGGGCGGTGGGATCGGGCTCGCCGAGTCGGGGGTGAGCCGGCACTGGCCGGCGCTGGTGCTGGCGGGCGGCCTGGCCCTGGCCGCCGGTGGCGCGTTCGCGGCGCTGCGGGGCGGCGGGTGGCCGGCGATGGGCGCCCGCTACGAGCGGCGGGCGGCGTCGTCGTCGGCCGCGCCGGGCGGCGCCGAGCGGCCGGCGGTCGAGCGGGGCGCCCGGGACGCGTGGGACGCGCTGGACCGGGGCGAGGACCCGACGGTCAGCTGACCGGCTGGGCCTCGCGCGCGTCCCGGCGCTCACGGGCCGCGGCCCGGGCGGCGGCCAGCTCGGCCACCAGCCGCTCCAGCTCCCGACGCTGTGCGGCCCGGGCGCGATCGGCGCAGACCGCCTCCCAGGCGTTGCCCCGGGCGGTACGGGTGCGGCCGTCGCCCGCCACCGCGCGTTCCAGCGTGTGCACCACGCCGACGGCGAGGGAGGCGACGGTCCGGGAGATGGTGGTCAGGCCCATGGTCTGGTTCGGCCCGTTGACGCTCACTGGTTCACCCCGCACGAGATCGTTGGTGACGGTCGGCAGCCGCCTCGTCGAGTCTGCCCGAGGACCATGCTGCCGGGCTCACGTTTCGGCGCCGTGAAGCCCAGGTCAACGGTCCGACAGAGGGAGCGACCAGGGCAGGGCCGGAGGTCCTTGAGCTTGGTCACAGTCGCGCGGGACCCGCCCCGCTGCGGCGCGGGAGCGGCCGTGGTGAGATAGGGCATGGGCGGCGATCGATACCCACGGTGGCGCTGCGTGACACCGCGTTCACCAGAAGTCGGCCATCATGCCACAGCCCGTTTCGTGAGGTGCGCCATACCCCCCGGCACGTGTCGCCAGGTGGCGCCCCCTAGCATCGGCCCATGACACCCGGAGAGGGGAGTCCGTTGGTGACTGCTGAGCATGCGCACGCGGAGGGGGACGACGCCGCAGGGGCGCCGTCCGCAGGCGTGCTCGACGAGATCCTGGCCGGCGTCCGCGAGGACGTGGCCCGGCGCCAGGAGCAGGTTCCGCTGGAGCGGATCCGCGAGCTGGCCGCGGCCGCGCCGCCGCCGCTGGACGCGTACGCGGCGCTGCGCCGGCCCGGCGTGGCCGTGATCGCCGAGGTGAAGCGTTCGTCGCCGTCCAAGGGGCGGTTGGCCGAGATCGCCGACCCGGCCGACCTGGCCGGTGACTACGCGGCCGGTGGGGCGCGGGCGATCAGCGTGCTGACCGAGGGCCGCTGGTTCGGCGGGTCGCTGGACGACCTGGCCGCGGTCCGGGCCGCCGTGAACGTGCCGGTGCTGCGCAAGGACTTCGTGGTCTCCAGCTACCAGGTGCACGAGGCGCGGGCGCACGGCGCCGACCTGGTGCTGCTGATCGTCGCCGCGCTGGAGCAGAACGCGCTGGTCGGGCTGCTGGAGCGGATCGAGTCGCTGGGCATGACCGCGCTGGTCGAGGTGCACACCGAGGAGGAGGCGGACCGGGCCCTGGAGGCCGGCGCCCAGGTGATCGGTGTCAACGCCCGTGACCTGCGTACCCTGGAGGTCGACCGCTCGGTGTTCGAGCGGATCGCGCCCGGCCTGCCCAGCAACGTCGTCAAGATCGCCGAGTCCGGCGTGCGCGGCCCGCACGACCTGATCCGCTACGCCTCGGCCGGCGCCGACGCCGTCCTGGTGGGCGAGGGACTGGTCACCCAGAAGAGCCCCCGTGAGGCGGTCGCCGAGCTGGTCAACGCCGGTAACCACCCGGCCACGCCCCGCCCGGTGCGCTGACCCGCGCCGGGCCACCCGATCCGAGAGGACGCCCGCGATGAGCGTCGTACCCGCATCCGGCCAGGTCCCCGACGCCGCCGGCCACTTCGGCCGGTTCGGCGGCCGGTTCGTCCCCGAGGCGCTGGTCGCCGCGCTGGACGAGCTGGACGCGGCGTACCGCAAGGCGATGGGCGACGAGGAGTTCCTCGCCGAGTTCGACGCGCTGCTGCGCGACTACGCCGGCACCCCCTCGAAGCTGTACGAGGCCCGGCGGCTGTCCGCCCAGCTCGGCGCCCGGATCCTGCTCAAGCGGGAGGACCTCAACCACACCGGCGCGCACAAGGTCCGCAACGTCCTCGGCCAGGCGCTGCTCACCCGGCGGATGGGCAAGCGACGGGTGATCGCCGAGACCGGCGCCGGCCAGCACGGCGTGGCCACCGCGACCGCCGCCGCCCTGTTCGACCTCGAATGCGTCGTCTACATGGGCGAGGTGGACACCGAGCGGCAGGCGCTCAACGTGGCCCGGATGCGCATGCTCGGCGCCACCGTCGTCCCGGTCACCACCGGCTCGCGCACGCTCAAGGACGCGATGAACGAGGCGATGCGGGACTGGGTCGCCAACGTCGACACGACCCACTACCTGATCGGCACCGCCGCCGGGCCGCACCCGTTCCCGGAGATGGTCCGGGACTTCGTGCGCGGCATCGGTGTCGAGGCCCGCCAGCAGTGCCTGGACCTGACCGGCGCGCTGCCGGACGCGGTCGCGGCCTGCGTCGGCGGCGGCTCCAACGCGCTGGGCATCTTCCACGCCTTCGTGCCCGACACCGGGGTCCGGCTCTACGGCTTCGAGGCCGGCGGCGAGGGCGTCGCCACCGGCCGGCACGCGGCCAGCATCACCGGCGGCTCGTCGGGCGTGCTGCACGGCACCCGCACGTACGTCCTGCAGAACGCCGACGGCCAGACCATCGAGTCGCACTCGATCTCGGCCGGCCTGGACTACCCGGGCGTCGGGCCGGAGCACGCCTGGCTGCACGACACCGGCCGGGCGACCTACCTGCCGGTCGACGACGCCGAGGCGATGGCCGCGTTCGAGCTGCTCTGCCGCACCGAGGGCGTGATCCCGGCGATCGAGAGCGCGCACGCGCTGGCCGGCGCCAAGCGGATCGCCCCGGAGCTCGCCGCCGAGCTGGGCCGCGAGCCGGTGATCGTGGTCAACCTCTCCGGTCGGGGCGACAAGGACGTCCACACCGCCGGGGCGTACTTCGGCATCCTCGACAAGGAGTGACTGCGTGAGCCGCATCGGGGTCGCGTTCGACAAGGCCCGGGCCGACGGGCGGGCCGTGCTGATCGGCTGCATGCCGGCCGGCTTCCCGACCGTCGAGGGCAGCATCGCCGCCATGACCGCCATGGTCGAGGCGGGTGTGGACGTCATCGAGGTGGAGATCCCCTACTCCGACCCGGTGATGGACGGCCCGGTCATCCAGAAGGCCAGCGACATCGCCCTGGCCGGCGGCGTACGCACCGCCGACGCGCTGCGCGTGGTCGAGGCGGTCGCCGCGACCGGTGCGTCCGTGGTGACGATGACCTACTGGAACCCCATCGAGCAGTACGGCCCGGACGCGTTCGCCCGCGACATGGCCGCCGCCGGCGGCACCGGCCTCATCACGCCCGACCTGATCCCCGACGAGGCGGCCGAGTGGCTCGCCGCCTCCGACGCGCACGGCCTGGACCGGACGTTCCTGGTGTCGCCGTCCTCCACCGACGCGCGGCTGCGGATGACCGTCGAGCACTGCCGTGGCTTCGTCTACGCCACTGCGATCATGGGCGTCACCGGCGCCCGGTCGCAGACCTCCGACGCCGCCCCGATCCTGGTCTCCCGGCTGCGCGAGGTCACCGACCTGCCGGTCGGGGTCGGGCTGGGTGTGGGCACCGGCGCGCAGGCCGCGACCGTCGCCGGCTACGCCGACGCGGTGATCGTGGGCAGCGCGCTGGTCCGGTGCGTGCTCGACGCCCCGGACCAGGCCGCCGGTCTCACCGCCCTGCGCACGCTCAGCGCCGAACTGGCCGAAGGCGTCCGCAACCCGGTCCGCTGACCCGTCTCCGCCAGCCGTCCGGCACTTGTCGGCTCGCATCGGGCGCCGTCAGGCCGGTGTCGGGTGCCGTCGGGCCGGTGTCGGGCCGGTGTCGGGCGCCGTCGGGCCGGTGTCGGGCGCCTGTCGGGTCTCCGCGCTCGCACCGGCACCGCTCAGACTCGCACCGGGCACCGGGCGCTGGGCAGGCTCGGACCGGGTGCCGGGCAGGCTTGCGCCGGGTGCCGGGCAGGCCTCGCGCCGAACCCGTCGGTTTCCCGCCGCCCGAGGTCGGGCCACCCCCGCCGCACGCCTTTCGAGCTGAGTCGTTTGTGATATCGCGCTGCCCCGAGGGACGCAGCGGGCCGCCTCCACGCGCAGTCGACACCACGCCGCCGGGAATACGCTGCGTGGCTCACCCCGATACCGCCGGTCCGGCCGAGTGGCGTCCGGTCCTGCGCCCTCCCGGTGGTGACCGCCGTCCTGGCGAGATCCCCCGTGCGCTGAGTCGTTACTGATATCAGCTCGACAGGCGTCGGAAAGAGACCCAGCCCGGCCGAGCGAGTCGAGGCGGCCTTGTCCGGCTGACGGTCCGCCCGAGGCCGCCCCCCGACACAGTCGCGGCTCGCCTCGCGTCGGTCGCCACCTCGCGTGGGCCGCGACTTCGCGTGGGCCGCGACTTCGCGTGGGCCGCGACTTCGCGTGGGCCGCGACTTCGCGTGGGCCGCGACTTCGCGTGGGCCGCGACTTCGCGTGGGCCGCGACTTCGCGTGGGCCGCGACTTCGCGTGGGCCGCGACTTCGCGTGGGCCGCGACTTCGCGTGGGCCGCGACTTCGCGTCGGCCCCTGCTCGGCGTCGGCCCTCGATCGGCGTCGGCCCGCTCAGCGCCGATGCCGCTCAGCGCCGGCCGGTGTCGAAGCCACCTGGCGACCGCTGGCCGGGCGGCGTGCCGACGCCGTCGGACGGATGCGCGTCCGGCGGCGGCGGGTCGGCGGCGGGCGTGTTCCGGAGCACGCCGGAACGGCCGGCGAGCGCGTCCACGAGGGCGGCCCGGGTGGCGGGGGTGAGCGCGCGGGGCAGTGCGTCCGAGGGGTGCCACTCGGGATGGCAGCCGGGTGCCGATTCGCCGGCCGGAGCGCCACCCGTCGGCCGGGCGCGGAACACGTGCACCAGGACGTCCGGCGCGGGGCCGCAACGGCCGGCCGGGGGCACGGGAGCGCTCGGATCGGCGACCCGGTAGAGGCCGACCAGGTCGACCAGGTCGACGAGCCAGCCGGTCTCCGCGCGGATCGACCGGACGGCGGCGTCGGGCGGGTTCTCGTCGTGGCGCAGCCGCCCGCCCGGCAGGCCCCAGCGGGGTACGCCGCCGGAGCGCCGGCAGAGCAGCACCCGGCCGGACCCGTCGCTGACGACCGCGGCGACCGCCCAGGTGAGCGCGCTCATGGACAAAGAGCGTACGGCCGCGCAAACCAGAAGTCATGCGGCTCCACGACGCGGCGGACCGGGGTGCCGCACACACGGTCCGCACCGGTACCGTGTGCACCCGTGACCCTCGCCCCGATGACCCCACTGGCGGCCATGCCCAGCCCCAGCACCGCCGTCTGGCAGCTCGGTCCCTTTCCGATCCGGGCGTACGCGCTCTGCATCATCGCCGGCATCGCGGTGGCCTGCGTGGTCACCGAGTACCGGCTGCGCCGCCGTGGCGTTGCCCCGGGCGCCGTGCTCGACATCGCGGTCTGGGCGGTGCCGGCGGGCATCATCGGCGCCCGGATCTACCACGTGATCACCTCGCCGGAGAAATACTTCGGCGCCGGCGGTGAGCCGATCAAGGCGCTCTACATCTGGGAGGGTGGCCTCGGCATCTGGGGCGCGGTGGCCGGCGGCGCGGTGGGCGCCTGGCTCGCCGCCCGGCAGTTGGGCATCCCGCTCACCGTGGTGGCCGACGCGCTGGCGCCGGGGATGCCGCTGGCCCAGGCGATCGGCCGGCTGGGCAACTGGTTCAACAACGAGCTGTACGGCGGGCGGACGACCCTGCCCTGGGGTCTCGAGGTGCACGTGATGGACCCGGACAACCCGGGTCACGCGTTGCGCGACGACGCCGGCAACCCGGTCCTGCAACCCGGGCTCTACCACCCGACGTTCCTCTACGAACTGCTCTGGAACGTCGGCGTCGCCGCGCTGGTGCTGATCCTGGACCGCCGGCTGCGGCTGGGCCGGGGGCGTGCCTTCGCGCTCTACGTGATGGGTTACACGGTGGGCCGGTTCTGGATCGAGCTGATGCGCACCGACGAGGCCAACCACATCCTCGGCGTGCGGCTCAACGTCTGGACCGCCGCGCTGGTCTTCCTCGGCGCGCTCGTCTACTTCGTGCGGGTCCGCGGTCCCCGGGAATACCTCGTCCCGGTGGGTGAGCCGGCCGCCCCGGTGGCGCCGGCCGGCGACGTGTCCCAGGTCGACCTCTCGGCCGGCGAGGCCGGCGCGCGGCCGGTCGCGCCGGAGGGCTACCGGGTGGTGACCGAGGACCAGTTCCGCGCGTACCGGGAGACCGGTGCGCTGCCCCCGACGGAACCGGCGGCGACCGGCGACGCGGACCGTGCGGCGGCCGACGACGACGCGGACCGTGCGGTGATCGACGACGACGCGGTCCGGCCGGACCGCGCGGCGACCGACGGCCCGGACGACGCGTCAGCCGACCGGGCCGGGGCCGGCGACGATCCGGCCGGGTCGGACCACACGGGCGGGGTCGACCGCGCGGACGCCGGTCGGGCGGACGCCGGCGGGCGACCGACGGACCGGGACAGCTGAGCGGGGGAGTCATGCGCAGCGCGGTGGTGGTCGGCGCCGGCCTCGGCGGGATGGCGGTGGCCGGCGCGCTGGCCCGCTCCGGATGGCGGGTCACGCTGCTGGAACGCTCCGACCGGGTCCGGCCGGAGCCGACCGCCGTGGTGCTGTGGCCCAACGGGGTACGCGCGCTGCGCGCCCTCGGGCTCGGCGCCGGGCTGGACGCGATCGCCACGGCGTTGCCCGACGGCGGCATCCGTCGCCCGGACGGGCAGTGGCTGGTGCAGCCCCGGCCCACGCCGGCCGACCGGATGCCGGTGGTGGTGCACCGGGAGGACCTGCACGACGCGCTCATCGCCGGGCTGGGCGACCAGGTGGAGCTGCGCACCGGGGTGAGTGTGCGCAGCGTACGCACGGTGCCCGGCGAACGTCCCGCGGTGGGCGACGGCCGGCACACGGTCGAGGCCGATCTGGTGGTGGCCGCCGACGGCACCGACAGCGAGATCCGCCGGCAGCTCTGCCCGGAGACGACGGTGGTGAGTTCCGGCTGCGCGGCCTGGCGGGCGGTGATCCCCTGGTACCGCGCGCCGCAGCTCCCCGCCGACCAGCCGGTGCACGGCGAGACGCTGGGCGCCGGCTACCGGTTCGTGGCCGCCTCGCTCGGTGAGCGGGGCACCGCCGGAGCCTCCCGCCGGGGCGGCATCTACTGGGTGGCCACCGCCGCGGGCGCGCCCCGCCCCGAGCCGCCGGAGATCCAGCTCGCCCTGCTCAAGCGCTGGTACGCGGGCTGGCCCGCGCCGATCGCCACGCTGCTCGAGGCGACCGACCCGGCGGACGTGGTGCAGCAGGAGATCCGCGAGTTGCGGCCGCTGCCCCGGGCGTACGGCTTCCCGGTCGGCCCGGGCGGTGTGGTGCTGCTCGGCGACGCCGCGCACGCGATGCCGCCGCACCTGGGGCAGGGCGCCTGCCTGGCGTTCGAGGACGCGGCCACGCTCGCCGGGCTGCTGCGCGAGTCGCGGCTGCCCGACGCGGTGACCGGCTACGACCGGTTGCGCCGGCCGCGCGCGGCCACCATGGTGCGGCAGACCCGCCGGATGTCGGCGGTGCTGCAGACCCGGGGCCGGCTGGCGCTGCGCGCCCGGGACGCGGCGCTCGGCACGATCAGCCCGAGGATGCGCAACACGGCCGCCGCGGCGGCCGCCGCCTGGCAGCCGCCGTCCTGACCGCCTCGCGCGTCCCCCGTCCGGTCGGCGCGCTGGTCAGATGACGGCGGCCGGCTCGGCGATGCAGGCGGTGCCGACCCGGCGGAAGCCGACCCGCAGGTAGACCCGGGCGATGTCCTCGCTGCCGGCGCTCAGGAAGACCAGGTCGGTGCCGGCGGCGCGCAGCTCCCGGGCCAGCGTGGCGGTGACCGCGGCGCCCAGGCCGCGTCGGCGGGCGGAGGGCAGCGTGGCCACGCCGGCGATCTCCGCCACGTCGTCCACCCGCATCGCCATGCCGCTGGCCAGCGCGCCCTCCTGCGGGGTGCCGGCGAGCACCGATACGCGCCGGCCGTCGGTCACCCGGGCGGCCTCCTCCTCCAGCGCCTCCACGTCGAGGCGGGCCACCGCGGCGTCCCGCTCGGCCGGCCCGGCCTCGCCGCGTGCGGTGCCGCCGTTCGCGAAACCGACAGCGGCGACGGCCCGGCGCAGCGCGATGTCCGCGGCGAAGCCCGGGTCGCCGGGGTCCAGCACCCGCACCGGTACGTCGCTGAGCGTCCCCGGGTCGGGCAGCAGCTCGGGTTCGAGCAGCATGAGCGGCGCCTCCAGCACGCTCAGCCCTGCCGAGCGGGCCACCGCGAGCAGCTCCGGCTGGTGCTCGTGCACCCACTCGAACGCCTCCGGCAGGCCCAGCTCCCGCTGCCGGGCGCGGACGGCGGTCACCTCGGCCAGGGTGGGCGCCTCGGTGGCGTCGGGCCGGGGGCGGGCGTAGAACGGCCATCCGGCCCCGTCGCGGACGAAGAGCACCAGGGAGTCGAACTCCTCGGTCCGGGCCCCGTCGCGGGGCACCGCGTCGTAGAAACGCTCCAACCGGTCGAGTGCGTCAGCTCGTACGACATCCACCGCGCGAGACTACACGTCCCAGATTCTGGAAGTGTGATCAATCTGAACTGGCCTTGCGCCGGACGCCCTAACGTAGACTCAATAAACCCCAGAGGGCCGACGTCGTCCCCACCATGATCCAACCTGAGTGACGACAGGAGGCCCGGTGGCCTTTCCGTACCCTCTCAGCCCGCAGCCGGCCCCAGGGACGACGGGGCTCTACGACCCCGCGTACGAGCACGACGCCTGCGGCGTGGCCTTCGTGGCCGACCTGCACGGGCGGCGCTCGCACCAGGTCGTCGCGAACGGCCTCGGGGCGCTCTGCCGGTTGGACCACCGGGGCGCCCGGGGCGCGGAGCACAACACCGGTGACGGCGCCGGCATCATGATCCAGGTGCCGGACGCGTTCCTGCGCGCCGTGGTCGACTTCCCGCTGCCCCCCGCCGGCCAGTACGCGACCGGACTGGTGTTCCTGCCCGACGACGACGCGGCCGAGGCGCGCGCCCGCCAGGTGGTGGACAAGTACGCGCTGGTCGAGGGCGCCGACGTGCTCGGCTGGCGCGAGGTGCCGACCGACGCGTCCGGGCTGGGCGAGACCGCGCTCGCGGCCATGCCCCGGGTCCGGCAGTTGTTCGTGGCCGCGCACCGGCTGACCGACTCGCCGGCCGGGCCGGCCGGCTCCCCGCTGTCCGGGCTCGACCTGGACCGGGTGGCGTTCTGCCTGCGCAAGCAGGTCGAGCGGGAGACCACCGAGCGGGGCGTGCCGGCGTACTTCCCGTCGCTGTCCGGCCGCACGATGGTGTTCAAGGGCATGCTCACCCCGGACCAGCTCCCGGCGTTCTACCCGGAGCTGACCGACGAGCGGGTGGTCAGCGCCATCGCGCTGGTGCACTCGCGCTTCTCCACCAACACGTTCCCGTCCTGGCCGCTGGCGCACCCGTACCGCTTCATCGCGCACAACGGCGAGATCAACACGATTCGCGGCAACCGCAACTGGATGCAGGCCCGGGAGGCGCTGCTGCGCAGCCCGAGCATCCCCGGCAACATCCGCCGCGTCTTCCCGGTGTGCACGCCGGCCGCGTCGGACTCGGCGAACTTCGACGAGGTGCTCGAACTGCTGCACCTGGCCGGGCGGAGCCTGCCGCACGCGGTGCTCATGATGATCCCCGAGGCCTGGGAGAACGACCCGGACATGCGCGCCGACAAGCGCGCGTTCTACCGCTTCCACGCCAGCCTGATGGAGCCGTGGGACGGCCCCGCCTCGGTCGCCTTCACCGACGGCGAGATCGTCGGCGCGGTGCTGGACCGCAACGGTCTGCGTCCGGGCCGCTGGTGGCACACCTCCGACGGCCTGGTGGTGCTGGGTAGCGAGGCGGGCGTGCTCGACCTCGACCCGACCACGGTGGTGGCCAAGGGCCGGCTCCAGCCCGGCCGGATGTTCCTGGTCGACACCGTCAACGGCCGGATCGTCTCCGACGACGAGATCAAGACCGAGCTGGCCGCCGCGCAGCCGTACCAGGAGTGGCTGCACGCCGGCCTGATCGAGCTGGACGACCTGCCCCCGCGCGAGCACACCGTCTACACCCACGACTCGGTACGCCGCCGCCAGCAGACGTTCGGCTACACCGAGGAGGAGCTGAAGATCCTGCTCGGCCCGATGGCCCGCAGCGGCGCGGAGCCGATCGGCTCGATGGGCACCGACACCCCGATCGCCCCGCTGTCCACCCGGCCGCGGCTGCTCTACGACTACTTCCACCAGCTCTTCGCCCAGGTCACCAACCCGCCGCTGGACGCCATCCGGGAGGAGCTGGTGACCAGCCTGGCGTCCACCATCGGGCCGGAGGGCAACCTGCTCGACCCGGGCCCGGCGAGCTGCCGGCAGATCGTGCTGCCCTACCCGGTGATCGACAACGACGAGCTGGCCAAGATCCTCTCCATCGACGAGGACGGCGACCTGCCCGGCTTCAAGGCGGTCCGGGTCTCGGGTCTCTACCGGATCCGGGACGGCGGCGCCGGCATCAAGGCCCGGCTGACCGAGATCTGCCGGCACGTGTCCGAGGCGATCGAGGACGGCGTACGGATCCTGGTGCTCTCCGACCGGGACTCCAACGCCGACCTGGCGCCGATCCCGTCGCTGCTGCTCACCGCCGCGGTGCACCAGCACCTGGTGCGCGAGCAGACCCGGACCCAGGTGGCGCTGGTCGTCGAGTCCGGCGACTGCCGCGAGGTGCACCACGCGGCCGTGCTGATCGGCTACGGCGCGGCGGCGGTCAACCCGTACCTCGCCTTCGAGTCGGTCGAGGACATGATCTCCACCGGCGCGCTGGCCGGTGTGGAGCCGGTGAAGGCGGTCCGCAACTACGTCAAGGCGCTCGGCAAGGGCGTCCTGAAGATCATGTCCAAGATGGGCATCTCCACCGTGTCGTCGTACTGCGGGGCGCAGGTGTTCGAGGCGGTCGGCCTGGACACGCGCCTGGTCGACCGCTACTTCCGCGGCACGCCGAGCACGATCGGCGGGATCGGGCTGGCCGAGATCCACACCGAGGTGGCCGCCCGGCACGCGCGGGCCTGGCCGGCGCCGGGCGCACAGATCAGCGACCGGCTGGAGGTCGGCGGCGAGTACCAGTGGCGCCGCGAGGGCGAGCTGCACCTGTTCAACCCGGAGACGGTCTTCCTGCTCCAGCACGCCACCCGCAGCCGCCAGTACGACGTGTTCCGGCAGTACACCGCCAAGGTCGACGAGTTGGCCGCGCAGGCGGGCTCGCTGCGCGGGCTGTTCACGCTGCGCACCGGCGTCCGCCCGGCGGTGCCGCTGGACGAGGTCGAGCCGGCCACCGAGATCGTCAAGCGCTTCGCCACCGGCGCCATGTCGTACGGGTCGATCTCCGCGGAGGCGCACGAGACGCTCGCGATCGCGATGAACCGGCTGGGCGGCAAGTCCAACACCGGCGAGGGCGGCGAGGACGTCGAGCGGCTGCACGACCCGGCGCGCCGCTCGGCGGTCAAGCAGATCGCCAGCGGTCGGTTCGGCGTGACCAGCGAATACCTGGTCAACGCGGACGACCTCCAGATCAAGATGGCGCAGGGCGCGAAGCCCGGCGAGGGCGGGCAGCTGCCCGGCAACAAGGTCTGGCCGTGGATCGCGCGGACCCGGCACGCCACCCCGGGTGTCGGCCTGATCTCCCCGCCGCCGCACCACGACATCTACTCCATCGAGGACCTGGCCCAGCTCGTGCACGACCTGAAGTGCGTCAACCCGGCCGCCCGGGTGCACGTCAAGCTGGTCAGCGAGGTGGGTGTGGGCACGGTGGCGGCCGGCGTGGCCAAGCTGAAGGCCGACGTCATCCTCATCTCCGGGCACGACGGCGGCACCGGCGCGTCCCCGCTCAACTCACTCAAGCACGCCGGCACCCCGTGGGAGCTGGGCCTGGCCGAGGCGCAGCAGACGCTGCTGCTCAACAAGCTGCGCGACCGGGTCACCGTGCAGGTCGACGGCCAGCTCAAGACCGGCCGGGACGTGCTGGTCGCGGCGCTGCTCGGCGCCGAGGAGTTCGGCTTCGCCACCGCCCCGCTGATCGTCGAGGGCTGCGTGATGATGCGGGTCTGCCACCTGGACACCTGTCCGGTCGGCATCGCCACCCAGAACCCGGTGCTGCGCGAGCGGTTCACCGGCCGGCCCGAGTTCGTGGAGAACTTCTTCCTCTTCCTCGCCGAGGAGGTCCGGGGCTACCTGGCCGAGCTGGGCTTCCGCAGCATCGACGAGGCGATCGGGCACACCGAGCTGCTCGACGTGGCCGGCGCGATCGACCACTGGAAGGGCCACGGGCTCGACCTGGGCCGGGTGCTGCACCTGCCGGAGCTGCCCGAGGGCGCGGCCCGGCGCGGCGTCCGTGCCCAGGACCACGGCCTCGACGCGGCGCTGGACAACCGGCTCATCGAGCTGGCCGGCCCGGCGCTGCGCGACGGCACCCCGGTCCGGGTCGAGGTCGAGGTGCGCAACGAGCACCGCAGCGTGGGCGCGATGCTGGGCGGCGAGGTGACCCGCCGGTTCGGCGGCGCCGGGCTGCCCGACGACACCGTCGAGTTCCTGCTGCGCGGCACCGCCGGGCAGTCGTTCGGCGCGTTCCTGCCACGCGGGGTCACGCTGCGCCTGCACGGCGACGCCAACGACTACGTCGGCAAGGGACTGTCCGGCGGGCGGATCGTGGTCCGGCCGGACGCCGACGCGCCGTTCGTCGGCGCCGACGCCGAGCCGGGCCGCCGCGCCGAGGACCAGATCATCGCCGGCAACACGATCCTCTACGGCGCCACCGGCGGCGAGGTGTTCCTGCGCGGTCGGGTCGGCGAGCGGTTCGCGGTGCGCAACTCCGGCGCGGCCGCGGTGGTCGAGGGTCTCGGCGACCACGGTTGCGAGTACATGACCGGCGGCACGGTGGTGGTGCTCGGTCCGACCGGGCGCAACTTCGCCGCCGGTATGTCCGGCGGCACCGCGTTCGTGCACCGGCTCGACCGCCGGCTGGTCAACGCCGAGCTGGTCGACCTGTCGCCGCTGCGCGACGAGGAGCGCGACCGGCTGCACGAGCTGGTCCAGCGGCACTTCGCCGAGACGGACTCGGCGGTCGCCGAGGACCTGCTCAAGCGCTGGCCGCAGGCGGTGGAGGAGTTCACCGCCGTGGTGCCCCGGGACTACCGCCGGGTCATGGAGATCATGCGGGCCGCCGAAGCCGCCGGCCGGAACGTCGACGACGCGGTGATGAGTGCCCTCTCTCCCGCCCCGGTACCACCCGCGCCCCGGGTGGTCGCCCAGGAGGTGGCTCGTGCCTGACCCGAACGGTTTCCTGCGCTACGACCGGCGGCTGCCCGCCCGCCGCCCGGTGCCGGTGCGGATCACCGACTGGCGGGAGGTCTACCCGCCGGCCGGCGAGGAGCTGGTCCGCGAGCAGGCCACCCGGTGCATGGACTGCGGCATCCCGTTCTGCCACGACGGCTGCCCGCTGGGCAACCGCATCCCGGACTGGAACGACCTGGTCCGCACCGGCAACTGGGACGCGGCGGTGGAGTCGCTGCACGCCACCAACAACTTCCCCGAGTTCACCGGCCGGCTCTGCCCGGCGCCGTGCGAGGCGGCCTGCGTGCTCGGCCTGGGCGGCCAGCAGCCGGTCACCATCAAGCAGGTCGAGGTGGAGATCGCCGACGCGGCGGTGGCCCGGGACGGCCTGCGTCCCCGGCCCGCCTCCACCCCTACCGGCCGGTCGGTCGCGGTGGTCGGCTCCGGCCCGGCCGGGTTGGCCGCCGCGCAGCAGCTCGCCCGCGCCGGTCACACGGTCACCGTGTACGAGCGCGACGACGCGATCGGCGGCCTGCTCCGCTACGGCATTCCCGACTTCAAGTTGGAGAAGCAGCACGTCGACCGCCGGGTCGCCCAGCTCACCGCCGAGGGGGTGCGGTTCCGCACCGGCGTCGAGGTCGGCGTCGACGTGACCGCCGACCAACTGCGCGCCGAGCACGACGCGGTGCTGCTCGCCTGCGGCGCGCTCCAGGGCCGGGACACCCCGGGCACCCCGGGCCGGGCGCTGCGCGGCGTGCACCAGGCGATGTCGCACCTGGTGGCCGCGAACCGGGTGGTGGCGGCCGCGGGCGACGGGCGGCCCGCCCTGGCCGTGCTGCCGGACGGCACGCCGATCGACGCGGCCGGCAAGCACGTGGTGATCATCGGTGGTGGCGACACCGCGGCGGACTGCCTGGGCGTGGCCCACCGGCAGGGCGCGGCCGGCGTACACCAGCTCGACCTCTACCCGCAGCCCCCGACGGACCGGGACGCCGCGCGGGACCCGTGGCCGACCTGGCCGTGGGTGCTGCGGTCCTACCCGGCCCACGAGGAGGGCGGGGAGCGGGTCTTCGCGGTGGCGGTGCAGGAGTTCGTCGACGACGGCACCGGGCAGGTCCGCGCCGTCCGGATCGCCGAGGTGACCGTGGAGAAGGTCGACGGCCGGCGCATCGTCACCCCGCTGCCCGGATCCGAGCGGGAGATCCCGGCCGACCTGGTGCTGCTCGCGATCGGCTTCGAGGGCACCGAGGAACAGCCGCTGCTGGCCCAGTTCGGGGTGACCCGCAACGGCCGGGGCGCGGTCGACGCCCGACCCGACTGGCAGACCGACGCCGACGGGGTCTTCGTCGCCGGGGACATGCACCGGGGCGCCTCGCTGATCGTCTGGGCGATCGCCGAGGGGCGGGCCGCGGCGGCGGCCATCCACGCGTACCTGGGCGGGGTGGGCGAGCTGCCCGCCCCGGTCGACCCGGCCCGGCAGCCACTCGCCGCGTAAGGAGGGGCCCCCTGTTAACGCCTCCGGTAGAGCAGGGGGCCCCTCTTAACACCTCCGTCAGGGTGGGACGCCCGGTATCGCACCGACCCGGACCGGGTGTCCGGGTCGCCCGGTGACACCTGCCACCAACTGTCGCCGCGACGTTTCCTCCGCCGCCAGACTTGGCGACCGGCCGGACCTCACGAGGGTCCGGCCTTCGTCATGTCGCTGTCGTCAACGGGGGAGATCGTCGTGGCTCTCGGCGCCACGTTCGCCGCGCTGCGCCACCGGAACTACCGGATCTGGGCGGGCGCCGGCTTCGTGTCGGTCACCGGCACCTGGATGCAGGTGCTCGGCGTCAACTGGTTCGTGCTCGCGGAGACCGGCTCCGCCACCTCGATGGGCCTCACCGTCCTGCTCCAGGCGCTGCCCACGCTGCTGCTCAGCGTGTGGGGCGGCGCACTGGCCGACCGCCTGCCCGCCAAGCCGCTGCTGGTCACCGCGCAGGCGGCGCACGCGGTGCTGGCCGCCGGTCTGGCCGTGGTGGCGCTCACCGGCGCCGGAGGTCTGCCGGCCGTCTACGCGATCTCGCTGGCCACCGGCGCGGTGTCGGCGATCGAGGGGCCGGTGCTGGGCCGCTGGGCGTCCACCCTGGTGGACCGGGAGAGCCTCGGCAACGCGCTCGCGCTCGGTTCGTTGACCAACTCCGCCGGGCGGATCCTCGGCATGAGCGTGGGCGCCGTGGTGGTCGCCGCCGTCGGCCCGGCGCTGCTGTTCGCCGTCAACGCGGCCAGCTTCGTGGCGGTCGTGGTCGCGCTGCTGGCCGTACGCGAGGGGGAGCGGCACACCGGCGGGCCGGTGGCGGCCGACGCGGGCCCGGCGGACGGCGGGATCTGGGCCGGGTTCCGCTACCTGCGGGGTCAGCCGGTGGTGCTGGTCGCGCTGGCGCTGTCGTTCGTGCTGGGCAGTCTGGGCCGCAACTACCAGGTGACCATGGCGGCGATGAGCGACGGGCCGCTGGGCGGCGGCGCGTCCGGCTACGGCTTCCTGTCCACCGTCTTCGCCGTCGGCGCGGTGCTCGGCGCGCTGGTCGCGGCCCGCCGCGCCGAGCTGGGCTACGCGGTGCTGGTCGGCGCGGGGCTGCTCGCCAGCGCGCTGCAGATCGTGGCCGGGCTGGCCCCGGGCACGGCGAGCTTCGCCGCGGTGATCCTGCCGGTGGCGGCGGCGGCCGTGGTCATCGACACCACGGTCGGCGCCCGCGCGCAGCTGGACACCGACTACGCGATGCGCGGGCGGGTGCTGGCGGCGCTCGCGGTCACCGGCTCGGTCGCCGCCGCGGTGGGCGCGCCGTTGCTGGGTTGGTTGGCCGAGCACGCCGGCCCCCGCCAGACGCTGGTGCTGGCCGGCGCGGTCAGCGCCGTGGCGACGCTCGCGGCCGGGGTGGCGCTGGACCGGCTGCGCGAGCGCCGGCTGGTCCGGACGCCGGTCGCGGTGCGTCGTCCGGTCCGTCGGCTCGCACTCGTGCCGCCCGCGGTGCGGCGTCCGGTCCGTCGGCTCACGCTCGTGCTGCCCGCGGTGCGTCGTCCGGTCCGTCGGGTGGCGGCGAGCGCCGTCCGGGTGGTGCGGCCGGTCCGGCGTGCCGTGCCGGTCCCGTCCGGGCCGACTCCGACCGTCGCGGCGGGTGTCGCGCCGACCGTCATGGCCGGTCGGCCGGTCCCGGCGTCACGGCCCGGGGTCCGTCCCGGCACGGCCCGGCCGGCGTCGGCCGCCGCCCGGGTGGACGCGGGCCGCCGCTGAGGTGGGCCACGTCATGCCCGCCGGGGCCCCGCCGGCACGATGATCATCGTTACGCTGCGGGCATGGACGTCGAGGTACGCCTGCGGCGCATCCGCCGCTGGCTCTGGGTCGTGGTGGTGGGGCTCTTCCTCAGCGGGGTGACCGCGTTCCCGCTGGAGATCGAGGTCCGGTGGTTGCTCGCGGCGCTCGACCCGCTCGCCGGGCGGCTCCCGGCGCTGGTCGGCTGGATCGAGCGGGTCCACGACGGGCTGGTGGCCGCCGACCGGGACTACCCGTTCCTGCTCTACGGCACCGACTGGCTGGCGTTCGCCCATCTGGTGCTGGCGGTGGCGTTCTGGGGGCCGCTGCGCGACCCGGTGCGCAACGTCTGGGTGGTCCAGGTCGGAATGATCGCCTGCGCCGGCATCGTGCCGCTGGCCCTGATCTGCGGCCCGATCCGGGGCATCCCGTGGTTCTGGACGCTCGTCGACCTCTCGTTCGCGGTCGGCGCGTTCCCGCCGCTCTGGTTCGCCTACCGGCACATCCGCGCGGTCGAGGCGGCCCGCACGCCGGCGACGCCGGTCGGGACGCCCGCGCCGGCGGCCGGCTGACCGGGGCCGTACCCGGCCGCAGCGGGGACCACGGACCCGGGGGCCGGCCCGGCCGGGCCCGCCCCGCCGGTGGGGGAGCGGGCCCGGCCGGTGCCGGTCAGCGGCCGAGCAGGTCGTGCGCGGCCCGGATCTTCGCCCAGGAGGCGGGTCGGGCCGGGGCCGAGGTCGCCCGCGCGGTGGCGCCCACCTCGGGGCGACCGGCGGTGAACAGCCAGGTGGTGAACACCGCGTCCAGGTCGCGACCGGAGACGCGCTCCGCGAGCGCCTGGAACTGCTCGATGGTGCCGTTGCCGTACTGGCGCTGCGCGGTCCAGGCGCGCAGGATCCGGAAGAACGCCGGATCGCCGACGGCCAACCGGATCTGGTGCAGCGCCATCGCGCCCCGGTCGTAGACGGCGTCGTCGAAGATCCGGTCGGCGCCCGGGTCACCGGGGAGCACCTGCCAGAACTCCGAGTCGGCCGGGTAGCTGGAGTAGGTGAAGTCGAACAGCTCCTGGGCGGTGCCCTCGTCCTGCTCCTCCGACCAGAGCCACTCGGCGTACGAGGCGAAGCCCTCGTTCAGCCAGATGTTGCGCCAGGCCGCCACCGAGACCGAGTCGCCGAACCACTGGTGCGCGTTCTCGTGCACCACCACGTACGGGTTCGCGCCGCGCCGCCAGAAGCCGGGGCCGTACACCGGTCGGGTCTGCGTCTCCAGCGCGAAGCCGATGCCGTCGATCGGCCCGGCCACGCCGCCCTGCGCCTCGAACGGGTACGGGCCGAACAGCCCGCTCTCCCAGTCGACGATCTCGGCGGTGCGTTCGATGCTGGCCCGGGCCGCCGGACCGCGCTCGCCCAGCGTGGTGCTGTACGCGTTCACCACCGGCTGCCCGTTCGGTGCGGTGTCGGTGACGATGTCGTACTGTCCGATGGCCAGGAACGCCTGGTAGGTGGCGCCGGGCTCCACGCTGCGCCAGCTCCACCGGGTGCGGTTGCCGGCTTCGGGCAGCGGGTCGCGCGGCTGCACGCCGTTGCTGACCACCTCGACACCGGTCGGCACCGAGACCGAGATGTCCCAGGTGGCCTTGTCCTTCGGGTGGTCGTTGCTCGGATACCACCACCAGGCCGACTCGGGTTCGTTGACCGCGAGCGCCCCGTCGGCGGTGCGGGTCCAGCCGGTGTAGCCGTAGACCGTCGTCTGCGAGGGGACGCCGGCGTACTTCACCACGACGGTGAGCTGCTGGCCCTTGGCCAGGGACCGGGCCGGGGTGACCACCAGCTCGTGGTCGCCGGCCCGGGCGAACGTGGCGACCCAGCCGTTGACCCGGACCGACTCGACGTCGAGCGCGAAGTCGAGGTTGAAGCGGGACAGGTCCTTCCTGGCGGTGGCCAGGATCGTGGTGGTGCCGCTGAGGCGGTCGGTGAACGGCTCGTAGCGCAGCCGGATGTCGTAGTGGTCGACGTCGTAGCCGCCGTTGCCGTAGTCGGGGAAGTAGCTGTCGCCCAGCCCGGGGCCGCCCGGCGTCGGGGTCGCCGCCGCGGGTTGCGGGCCGCCCCGTCCGGTCGGGGCGGCCAGGCCGGGGGCGCCGGTCACGGTGGTGCCGGCGGTGGTGAGGGTCAGGGCGGCGATCGCCGCCGTGAGTGCGCGTCGCACGGGTGGGACTCCCTCCGTCGGGTGTACGCACCGGCCAACCTAATCGACGCATGTAAACGGATCTGGGTCGGCAGCTATTCAATTCTTGCGAATGTTTCGATAGCATTACCGACTAGTAACAAGCACGACCCCTCGGCCACGCGCGCGGTCAACGGGCTCCACCACCCCTGTCCCGTGGAGGTCCTGTCATGTCCCGTCGCGTCCGTACCGCCCTCGCCGCGGTGTTGGCGGCCGTCCTCGGCGCCGTGCTCCTGCCCGGCGCGGCCCGCGCCGCCACCGTCAACTACGTCGCCCTGGGCGACTCCTACTCCTCCGGCGTCGGCGCCGGGCCGTACGACCTCTCCACCTGCCTGCGCAGCCAGAAGTCGTACGCCCCGCTCTGGGCCGCGGCGCACGCGGTCACCAGCTTCCGGTTCCCGGCCTGCGGCGGCGCGGTCACCGCCGACGTCCGCAACAACCAGGTCGGGCAGCTCAGCGCGAGCACCACGCTGGTCACCATCACCATCGGCGGCAACGACGCCGGCTTCGCCGACGTGATGACCAGCTGCCGCTTCGGCAGCACGTCGAGCTGTGAGAGCGCGGTGGCCGGGGCCAAGGCGTTCGCCACCGCCACGCTGCCCGGCCGGCTCGACGCCACCTACGCCGCGATCCGCGAGCGGGCCCCGAACGCCCGGCTGGTGGTGCTGGGCTACCCGCGGCTGTTCGAGACCGGATACTGCGGCCTGCTCGCCATGAGCAGCTACAAGCGCACCATCCTCAACCAGGCCGCGGACGTGCTGAACGGGGTCACCGCCGACCGGGCCGGCGCGGCCGGGGCCACCTTCGTCGACGCCCGGCCGTACTTCACCGGGCACGGTGTCTGCGCGGCCGAGCCGTGGATCCGCGACGTCAGCGGCGTGATCGAGGCGTACCACCCGAACGCGAGCGGCTACCGCTACGGCTACCTGGCCGCGCTGACCGCCGCCATCGGCTGAGGTGTAAGGAGGGGGCCCCTCTTAACGCATTCCGCAGAGGAGGGGCCCCTTTTAACAACTCACGCGGGTCAGCGGCCCGCCGGCGCCAGGCTGCCGACCGTCTCCGCCGCCACGACCGGCGCGCCGGTCACGCCCGACACCGGTCCCAGCCGCCGCCGTCGAGGTCGCGTCTGGCGCCCGGAGGGGACCGCGAGGGCGGCCAGCGCGGCGGCCAGCGAGATGCCGGTGAGCAGCAGGAAGCCCGCGGTGAAGCCGGCCTCCCGGGGCAACCCGCTCGCCTGCGGGTGAGCGGTGATCACGGCGCTGGCCAGGGCCGCGCCGATCGCGCCGCCGATGGTGCGGATGTTGGCGTTCATGCCGGTCGCGGCGCCGGTCTGTGCGGCCGGCACGCTGGCCACGATGAGGTTGGCCATCGAGGCGAACGCCAACCCGATGCCGAGGCCCACGAGGCCGCCGGCCACGCCGACCTCCCACCGGGTGTCGTGCGCCACGGTGAGCATCGCCGCCGCCGCCACGTTGAACGCCGCGCCGGTGCTCAGCTGCGCCTTGGCGCTGAACCGGGACTCCAGTCGGCCGGCCAGCAGACCGGCGGCGAACATGCCGACCAGCATCGGCAGCATCAGCAGCCCGGCCTGGGTGACGCTGGCGCCGAAGCCGTAGCCGGCGCTGGTCGGGATCTGGGCGAACTGCGGCAGGAACGCGTAGACGGAGAACATCGAGGCGCCGTAGAGCAGCGCGACCAGGTTGGTCGTCCAGACCGCCGGCAGGCGCATCATCCGCAGGTCGATCAGCGGGTTCCCGGCCCGGGCCTCGGCGACCAGCCAGGCCGCCGCCAGCACCACGGCCAGCGTCAGCAGCCCGACCACCCGGCCGGAGCCCCAGCCCCACGCGGCGCCCTTGCTGACCGGCAGCAGCAGCGCCACCAGCCAGCCGGAGAGCAGCAGCGCGCTGAGCCAGTTGATCCGGCCCGGCGTGCGCACCGGCGACGGCGGCACGAACCGGTACGCGGCCACCGCGGTCAGGCCGACCACCACCAGCGGGATCCAGAACAGCCAGCGGTAGCCGAGGGTGGCCACGATCGGGCCGGCCAGCACCACGCCCAGCCCGCCGCCGACGGCGACGACCGCCGAGATCGAGGCGACCGCCGAACTCACCCGGGCGGCCGGGAACTCGTCCCGGATGATGCCGAAGGACAGCGGGAAGACGGCGCCGCCGATGCCCTGGACCACCCGGGCGGCGATCAGCACGCCGATGCTCGGCGCGACGGCCGCCAGCAGGCAGCCCAGCGCCAGCGCGGCGAGCGAGACCACCAGCGTCCGTTCCTTGCCGATCATGTCGCCGACCCGGCCGAGGATCGGCGTGAAGATCGACGCGGAGAGCAGGTAGGCGGTCAGCACCCAGGTCACCGTGTTCGGCGAGGTGTGCAGGTCGTGCTGGATCGTGGGCAGCACGGGGGTGATCAGCGACTGGAGCATCGCGAAGAATCCGGTGCCGGCCGCGAGGACGAGGAACGTCATCCGGCGCGAGCCGCGCCGGGGTGTGTCGATCATGTGGGAGAACTCCCGTTCGGTACGAGGTGAGTGGCCGCTCGCGCGGGTGGGGCGGCGGTGGCGGCCGGGTCGTCGCGGGTGGTCAGCGAACAGCGGGCATGGCGGGACCTCCTGGGGTCCGGGGTCGGTTTCGGTCACCCACGCCGGCCGGACGCGGCCGGGAAGTCCGGAGTACGCTATCCGGAGGGGTGCCTCCACCAACGTAGCGGAGGGATGCCTCCGGTTGCAAGCGGGAGGGAGAGGTGACGCGCGTCATGACCAGCGCCGACCAGCGGGACGAGGTCTTCGCGCGCCGCCCGAAGCGGGCCGACGCCCGGCGCAACTACGACGCGCTGATCGCCGCCGCCCGCGAGGTGTTCGGCGAGTGCGGCGCGGGGGCTTCGCTGGAGGAGATCGCCCGCCGGGCGGGCGTGGGCATCGGCACGCTCTACCGCAACTTCCCCGGCCGGCGGGACCTGTTCGAGGCGGTCTACGTCGAGGAGGTGCGGGCGCTCAGCGCCTCCGCCGCCGACCTGGCCGACCTCGCCCCGTGGGACGCCCTGGTCGGCTGGCTGCACCGGTTCGTCGCCTACGTGGCCACCAAGCGAGCCCTGGCCGAGGAGTTGGTGCACGACTCCGAGGTGTTCCGCAGCTGCCGCACCGAGATCTACGCCGCCGGCGAGCCGCTGCTGCGCCGCGCCCAGGCCGCCGGAGCCGCCCGGCCGGACGCCGACTTCGACGACGTGGTGCGGCTGATCAGCGGGCTCGCGGCGTACCAGTTCCCGGACCCGGCGCAGCGCGACCGGGTGCTCGCCATCGCCCTGGACGGCCTGCGCCCACCGGCGACACCCGCCTGAGCCGCAGAGCAGGGCGAACGACCAGCGTCCCGGGTCGCGGTCGCGCGGACGCTGCGAGATCGTAAAAGGTGAGGGCCCTCCCGAGGGCCGTTTCCTTCCAGGGTCTACGTGGGGAGTCGGGATGACGCGGAGCGGCGGGGAGCTGGGCGGGTTCCACATCGGACATCTCCCGGCCGAGGTCGGGGAGCAGGTGTCGGACTTCGCCACCGAGTGGGAGGACGTCCGCTTCGCCACCCGCGTCTGGGAGCGCCAGGTCGAGGACGGCTACCGGGTCGACCTGCGTGTGCACGTGCTGCGGGGCGACCGACTCACCGACCTGGGCGCGGTCCGCGACTTCCTCGCCGACTACCACGAGCGCGACACCGCCACCTGGGAGCTTGTCGACTTCGCCCACCCCGACGGCCCGGCCCTGGCCGGCGACACCGAAGCGTTCTGGCTCGTCGAGCCCGGGGTGGCGGTCGACGTCCTGGCCGACCCGCGAGCGGCGGACCCCACCACGCTCCGCGCGATCGCCGAGAACGTCACCCGGACACCCGCCGGCACCCGCTAGCTCCCGCCGATCTTGCACTTCGGGTCGACAAGACGCGGCTCATGCGCCGTTTGCCGGGGCAGCAAGTGCAAGATCGACGAGAGTCGGCGGGAGAGGCGAGGTCAGGGGTGGGCGTTGCTGGGGCGGCGCCACGGGCCGGTGATCGCGAAGACGTAGCCGGGGGACTGGATGTTCGCGTAGAGGATCGTGCCGTCCGCGCTGAACGTCGGGCCGGTGAACTCGCTGTCGTTCAGCTCGTTGCGCGCCAGCGGATACGCCTTGCCCTGCTCGGTGACGCCGACCAGGTGCGACACGCCCTCGCCGTCCTCGGCCAGGATCACCCCGCCGTACGGGGAGACGGTGATGTTGTCCGGCCCGTCGTAGTTGCCGTGGTCCGCCTCCGGGTCGGTGTTCACCCCGAAGATGGTCTTCAGCGTGACGGTCTGCCGCCGCGGGTCGTAGAACCAGACCTGGCCGTCGTGCTCGTTGACGCTGCCGTCGCTGCGCCGGGCGTAGCTGGCCACGAAGTACGCGCCGCCGTCGCCCCACCAGGCGCCCTCCAGCTTGCGGCTGCGGGTCACCTCGGCGTCGGTGAACTGCTTGCGCACCGACACGGTACGGGCGTCCCGGTCCGGCACCTCGACCCACTCCACCCGGTACCGGGTGCCCGGCGTGGTGGCCTCGGACAGGTCCGCCACGTGCCCGTCGCCGCGCAGGCAGCGCATCGCCGCCAGGCTGCCGGCGGTGGCGCCGTCCGGCCGCTGGGCGAGCGCCCGCAGCGCGCCCTTGCCACCCCGGAAACCGGGCGGCGGCGTCCACCGGAAGTAGAGGCCGTTCGGGCCGCTCGCGTCCTCGGTCAGGTAGATCGAGTGGGTGTACGGGTCGACCGCCACCGCCTCGTGCGCGTAGCGGCCGAGGAACCGCAGCGCCACCGGGTCCTGGTTGGCCGACCGGTCGTGCGGGTCGACCTCGAAGACGTACCCGTGGTCCTTGAGGAACTGACCGCCGGCCCGCTGCTCGGTCTCCTCGCAGGTCAGCCACGTGCCCCACGGAGTGATGCCACCGGCGCAGTTGTTGTGCGTGCCGGCCACGCTGACGTACTCGCGCAGCCGCCGGCCGTGCCGGTCCACCTCGATGGTGGTGGTGCCGCCGCGCGCGCCGGGGTCGTAGGTGAGGCCGGGCAGCGCCGGCACCGGGTACGGCTCGTCGCCGCCGATCTCGTGGTTGTTCACCAGCACCGATCCGCGCGGGCCGCGGAAGCAGCCGGTGCCGTCGGCGTCGCTCGGGGTCGGCTGCCCCGACTCCAGCAACGTCACCCCCGCCTGCGCGACGACGGTGTAGGAGAAGCCGGGCGGCAGGGCCAGCAGGCCGGCCGGGTCCGGCACCAGGTCGCCGTAGCCGACCGCTGGTCGGCACGCGGCCCGGGCCGCCGCCGGGCCGGCGATGGCGTCCAGGCTGCCGGCCACCACGATGCCGAGTCCACCGGCCGCGCTGCCGCGCAGCAGGGACCGCCGGGAGAGGGGAGAGGAGGTCACGTCGTCGCCTTCCTGTGCACACGGGTTGCACTGGCAGGCAATCCGCGCCGGGGGAACGGCGGGCGGCGCGGCCGTGCGACCCGGGGTGAACAGTGGACGAACCTCGGGTGCCGAGCGTCCCGTGCCGGTGCGGCGCGCGTCCGTTAGGGTTCCTTCGATCGCAGACGGCGTCGGAGGGCGGACGGTGGGCAGGCTCGCGGCGGCGTACCGGCAGGCGGTCGACCGACACCGGCAGGCGCTGCGCCACTGGGAGGTGGCCCGGCGGATGCTCGGCGCCGCCGGCCCGGCGCCCGTCGGCAGCCCCGCGCTGGTCGCGCGGCTGGCCCGGCTGGGCGGGGAGATGGCCGCCGCGGTGCCCGGCACCGCCCGCGTCGCCACCCACCCCGTCCCGGTACGCCTCGGCGAGGCCCGGACGGTCGACGGCGCGTTCCCGGTCCTCGTGCCGGTGGGGGCCGGCGCCCACCTCGCGGTCGACGCGGATGCCCGCGACCCGCGCGTCGGCGAGCTGCTGCGCGCGGTGGTGGTGCGGCTGCTCACCGCCGCCCCGGCCGGCGCGGTCCGGGTGGTCGGCATCGACCAGGCCGCCTTCGGCGCGGCCTTCCTGCCCCTGCGCCCGCTGCACGACGTCGGCGTGCTCGGCCCGGCGGCGACCACCGAGGCGGAGACGACCGCGCTGCTGGAGGCGGCGGAACGGCACGCCCGCGCCGCCCAGCGCAGCGCACCGGAGGACCGTGAGCTGCTGGTGGTGGTCGCCGCGTCCGCGCCCGCGCCCCGGGAACTGGCCCGGCTGGCCGCGCTGACCCACGCCGGCCCGGCCGCGGCCGTGTGCGTGCTGCTGGCCGGGCACCCGCCGGCCGGAGTGACCACGGCGCCGCCGCTGGGCGCCACCACCCAGCTGCGGCTCACCGAGCGCTACACCCTCGTGGGCGATCCGCCCGGGCGACCGTTCAGCACCGACGGCACTGGACTGGCCGCGCCGGTGGTGCTCGACGGCGACCCGTCGCACGCCGCGGTGACCGCGCTGGCCCGCCGCTACGCCGAGGCGGTCGACCAGGACGTCGTCACGTTCGCCGACCTGCTCCCGGCGGAGCGCTGGACGTTCTCCGCCGCCACCGGCCTGCGGACCACGCTCGGCCGCGCCGGCCGTCGGCCGCTGGCCGTCGCGTTCGACGACGCCACCCCGCACTGGCTGGTCGGCGGGCGCACCGGCGCCGGCAAGACGGTGCTGCTGCTCGACGTGCTCTACGGGCTGGCGGCCCGCTACTCCCCGGCCGAGCTGCGGCTGATGCTGCTCGACTTCAAGGAGGGGGTCAGCTTCACCGAGTTCGTGCCCACCGACCGCGACCCGTCCTGGCTGCCGCACGCCCGCGCGGTGGGCATCGAGTCCGACCGGGAGTACGGCGTCGCCGTGCTGCGCGAGCTGCGCGCCGAGCTGGGCCGCCGCGCCGACCTGCTCAAACGCCACGGGGTCAGCCGGCTCGCCGACCTGCCGCCGAACGCCCGGCCGCCCCGGATCGTCACCGTCGTCGACGAGTTCCACGTGCTGTTCGCCGGCAACGACGCGCTGGCCCGGCAGGCCGTCGACCTGATCGAGGAGCTGGCCCGCAAGGGCCGCTCGTACGGCCTGCACCTGGTGCTGGCCAGCCAGAGCACCACCGGCATCGAGGCGCTCTACGGCCGGGCCGAGGCCATCTTCGGTCAGTTCCCGCTGCGCGTCGCGCTGCCCGGCGGGGACGCCGTGCTGGACCCGCGCAACGACGCGGCGCGCGGGCTCACCGTCGGCACCGCCGTGGTGAACACCTCCGCCGGCGCGCCCGGCGCGGAGGTCGAGGTGCGGTTCCCCGACGCGCACGCCGCCTCGGCCGAGCTGGCGGCGCTGCGCCACGAGCTGCACGCGGCCCGACCCGACGGCTCCCACCCGCCGGCGGTCTTCCGTGGCCACGAGACGCCCCGGCTCACCGACGACCCCGCCTGGGCCGCGCTGGCACCCGGCGCCGACCCGCCGTACGCGCTGGTGGGCCGCGTCGTCGACGTCGCCGGCAGCGCCGCCGGGTTCGCCCTCGACGCGAGCCCGGGCCGGCACCTGGCGGTGGTGGGCACCGCCGCCGGCGGCGCGGACGTGCTCCGGTCGGCGGCCCTCTCGCTGGCCCGGCAGCACGCTCCCGGCAGCGCCCGGTTCCTGTTCGCCCCGCTGGCGCCGGGCACCACCGACGTCGCCGACGACCTGGCCATGACGCTGGCCGCGGCCGGCCACCCGGTACGCCGGCTGGACGTCGACGGGTTGCGCGCCCACCTCGCCGAGGCGGCCGGCGGCGAAGCCCCGACGGCGGGCCGCACCTACCTGGTCGGGTTCGGGATGGACGCCGCGGCCGGCGTGCTGGGCGCGACCGACCCGGGCACGTTCCGCTCCGGGTACGACGACCTGCGCGCGGTACTGCGCCACGGCCCGGCGCGCGGGGTGCACGTGCTCGGCTGGTGGCGCGGGCTGCGCCGGCTCGCCGACGACCTCGGCGGCAGCGGCCACCGCGACGACGTGACCGCCCTGGTCGCGCTGAACGTGCCGGCCGCCGACCTGGGCCTGCACCTCGGCACGCACGACCTCGCCTACACCCCACGGGATGGCCGCGCCCTGCTGGTCGACCGGCACGAGCACCGCACCGCCCTGATCGTGCCGTTCGCCGGCGAGAGCGAACAGCCGTGAGCGGGTTCGACGACTACGCGGCGCTGATCCGGGAGTTGTCCGGCCGGCAGCGCGGCGGGGAACGGGCGATCGCCGCCGAGGCGGAGCGCCGGCGCGGGCTGCAGACCGGGGTGGACACGCTCGGGCAGCGGCTCGCCGCGCAGGGGCAGCGCCTGGAGCAGTTCGGGCAGGCGATCGGGGTGCCGATGAGTGCGGTTCCGGCCGAGGTGCCGGCCCCGGCGGTGCCGGCCGGTGGCGTGCCGGCGGGGCCGCCGACGAGCCCCGGACCGGGGGACGGGGTGACCGGCGGCGCAGCCGCCGCGCCGGGGCGGGCGGAGGTCGGGGCGTATCCCGGGGGGAGCGTGCCGGAGCCGCGGGCCGGTGACCCGGCGACGGAGCTGGCGGCGGCCGGCCGCCTCGCCGACGAGGCCGACCGGCACGGGCAGGAGGCCGAGGCGCTGGCCCGGACGCCGGTGCTGCTGCCCACCTGGTCGGCGCCGGCACGGGCGGTGGCGGTGTACGGCGGCTGCGCGCTGGTCGGCTCGCTGCTCATGCTGGCCGCGCTGGTCGGCTCGCCGCTGCCGGTGTCCGGGATGGACCTGGTGGCGGCGCTGTCCTGCGCCGGCGTGCCGCTGATGTCCTTCGTGGCCGGTCAGCTCGTGCTGGCCCGGTGGGGCCGCCCGGTGATCGACGACGGGGCCGCCCCGGCCGGCCGCTACGTCCCGCTCGGCTTCGTGATCTGCGCCCTGGTCTCCCCGTCCCTGTTCTGCCTCTACCTCGTCCTGTTCCGCCTCCTCCGCTGACCCCTGCCCGCCCGCTTCGTCGATCTTGGAGTTGTGGCACCACAGAAAAGCCACGAAACCTCATTTCCTGGGCGCCATAACTCCAAGATCGACGAGCGTGGCGTGGTTGCGGCGGGCGGTAGGCTGCGCGGTAGTCGGGAGGGCGGGAGCGGGGAGGGCTTGTGAGCGCGGCGGAGATCATCGCGAGGCTGGCGGCGGCGGCGCAGAAGCTGGACGAGGCCAAGGCGCGCACCGCGGCCGCCGCCCAGGACGCGGCGGAGGCGCGGGCGCTGGTGGCCGGCGCGCTGGAGGGGGCCACGGCCGGCCCGCTGATCGGGGTCATCGACGCCTACCGGCAGGCGTTGGCGCAGGCGGCGCAGGGCGGGGAGCCGGCGCGGCAGCACGTGCAGGAGACGATCGCGAAGGTCCAGGCGCTGGGCAACTGAACCGCCCGGCATGCCGGTTTGCGCGGAGGGCGCGACAACTGGTTACCGGCGCGTAACTTTCCATTGACGTGTGTGAAATCGGACACGCATCATCGTTCCCACGATCGATCGGATCCCACCCGTCCCTCCCGGGTCTCCCGGGTGCCTCCCCACCGGAGGTGCAGCCCATGCTGCTCCGAACGATCCTGGCCGCCACCACCGCCGCCACCGCCCTGCTCCTGCCGGCCACCGCCGCGCACGCCGCAGCCGAACCCACCACCCCGCCGGCCACGGTGTCCACCGTGGACACCGTCACCGCCGCCGACCGGGCCGCCGCCGCGGCGGCCGACCCGGTCGTCGTGGTCGGCGGCCTGATCGGAATCTCCATCGCCTACGAGCCGATCGCCGCCCGGCTGCGGGCCGACGGCTACCGGGTCTCCATCTACCAACTGCCGAACCTCGGCTTCGGCGACATCCGCGAGTCCGCCCGGGCGCTGTCGTCCTACGTGGACCAGGTCCGTGCCGCCACCGGCGCGAGCCGGGTCGACCTGGTCACCCACTCCGAGGGTGGCCTGGTCAGCCGCTGGTACGTCAAGTTCCTCGGCGGCTCCGCCAAGGTCGACCAGTACGTCAGCCTGGGCAGCCCGCAGTACGGCACCTACGTCGCCAACATCGTCAACTTCCTGGGGCTGGGCAGCTGTGCCGGCATCGTCGCCTGCCAGCAGATGACCATCGGGTCGAGCTTCCTCGCCGACCTCAACGCCGGTGACGACACGCCGGGCCCGGTCCGCTGGACCACGGTGCGCACCTGGCAGGACGAACTGGTCCGGCCGGTCGACAACGCGGCGCTCGCCGACGGCGCGACCAACATCCTGGTGCAGGCGTGGTGCCCGCTGCGGGTCGTCGGGCACCTCGGCCTGGTCCTGGACGGCACCACCTACACGGCGGTGCGCCAGACGTTGGCCGACGCGCAGATCCGGCCGAACTGCTTCGCCGTCTGACCCGTTCCGGGCCCGCCGACGGGCGGGCCCGGAACGGAACGCTCACCCCCGGTCGCGACCGAGGATCAGGTCGGACGCCCGCCAGGCCAGTGCGGTCACCGGGGCGCTGGTCCAGCCCGCCACCATCACCGGCAGCACCGACGCGTCGACCACCCGTAGCCCGTCGACGCCGCGCACCCGCAGCCGCGGATCCACCACGTGGTCGTCGTCCGGGCCCATCGCGCAGGTGCCGATGGCGTGGTACCCGCAGTAGCCGTGCGCGACGGCCGCCTCGACGATCTCCTCGTCGGTCCGGGTGGCCGGCCCGGGCACCGTCTCCGCCCGGACCCGCCCGGCGATCGGCCCGGCGCCGAAGAACTCCCGCATCCGGCGGAACAGGTCGACCGCCACCCGCCGGTCGTGCACGGTGGCCAGGTAGTTCGCCACGATCGCCGGTGCGGTACGCGGGTCGGCGTCGGTGATCGCGAGGTGGCCCTCGCTGTCCGGCCGGGTCACCGTGCCCAGGCACATCACGCCGGGCTCCCGTTCCAGCTCCAGCGCCCGACCCGGACGCGGCGGGGCGGCGGAGAACGGCGCCATCAGCAGGTGGGCGTCCGGGCGGTCCAGCTCCGGTCGGGACTTCACGTGGGCCGCGACGTCGAGCACCGGCAGCGCGAGCGGGCCGCCCCGGGTGAGCAGCCAGCGCAGCGCCGCGCGGGCCTGCCCGAGCGGACTGCCGAGCCGGGCGTTGTAGCCGCCCGGCCCGGCGAGCCGGTACTGCATCGCCACGGACCGGTGCTCTCGCAGGCCGGCGCCCACCCGACGCCGGTCGAGCAGCACCGGCACGCCGGCCGCTCGCAGGGTGTCCGCCGGACCGATGCCGGAGACCTGCAACAGCTGCGGGGTGGCCAGTGCCCCCGCGGCGAGGATCACCTCGCCGGCCGCCCGGTGCTCGACCTCCCGGCCCCGGTGCGCGACCCGTACGCCGACCGCCCGGCCGCCCTCGACCAGCACGCGCAGCACGACCGCCTCGACCACGACGGTCAGGTTGGGCCGGCTGCGGCACGGGTGCAGGAACGCGTCGGCGGCGCTGACCCGGCGTCCGCGGTGGATGGTGGCGGTCGGGTAGCCGATCCGCTCGTCGTCGTCGGCGTCCAGGTCGTCCACCCGGCGCCAGCCCAGCCCGACGCCGGTCGCCACCATCTCCTCGGCGAGCGGGTCGGTGCCGGTGGCGACGGAGAGCCGCACCGGACCGCCGACGCCCCGGTGCGGTGCCGGGCCCAGCGGGTGGTCCTCCAGCCGCTGGAACACCTGCCGCATCGTGGACCAGCCCCAACCCAGCGGCGCCAGCGCGTCCCAGTCCCGGGCCGCGCCCCGGCTCCAGATCATCCCGTTGACCGAGGTCGAGCCGCCGATCATCCGGCCGCGCTGCCAGGTCTCCCGCCGGTCGGGCCCGATCGTCGCCGGGTAGTGCCAGGCGGTGCGCGGGTCGTCCATCAACCGGGAGAACGCCTTCGGCACGCGGACGAACGGGCTGCGGTCCCAGCCGCCCGCCTCCAGCAGCAGCACCCGGGTGCCCGGGTCCTCGGAGAGCCGGTTGGCCAGCACGCATCCCGCCGCACCGGCGCCCACGACGACGTAGTCGAACTCGTCCACAGCGGACCCCCACTCGTGAGAATCCTTCTGACGGTAGTTGTTCGATCACGCGCCGCAAAGGGCCGACCGGCTCAGGCCGCGTGCGCCAACGCCTCGAACTCGTCGTCGCTCAGCTCCACCTCGGCCGCCGCCACGTTCTCCTCCAGGTGCGCCACCGACGACGTACCCGGAATGGGCAGCATGACCGGCGAGCGCCGCAACAGCCAGGCCAGGGCGAGCTGCGCGGGGCTGGCCCCGTGGCTGGTCGAGATCGCGTCCAGCGGGCCACCGGGGCGGGCCAGGTTGCCGGTGGCGATCGGGAACCACGGGATGAACGCCAGGTCGTTGCGCTCGCAGTGGGTCAACACGTCCTCGGCGCTGCGGTCGGCCAGGTTGTAGAGGTTCTGCACCGACACGATCGGGGTGATCGCCCGGGCCTGCTCGATCTGCTCGACGCTCACCTCGGAGAGCCCGATGTGCCGGATCTTGCCCTCCTGCTTGAGCAGCGCCAGCTCACCGAGCTGGTCGGCCAGCGGCACCTTCTCGTCGATCCGGTGCAGCTGGTAGAGCGGGATGCAGTCCAGCCCCAGGTGACGCAGGCTCAGCTCGCACTGCTGGCGCAGGTACTCCGGGCGCCCCACCGGCCGCCAGTCGCCCGGACCGGAGCGGGTCAGCCCGGCCTTCGTCGCGACCACCAGGTCCTCGGCGTACGGGTGCAGCGCCTCCCGGATCAGCATCTCGCTGACGAACGGCCCGTACGAGTCCGCGGTGTCGATGAACGTCACGCCCCGCTCGTACGCGCGGCGCAGCACCCGCACCGCCTCGGCCGGGTCCTTCGGGTCGCCCCAGACGCCCGGGCCGGTGAGCTGCATAGCCCCGTAGCCGAGGCGGTCGACCCGCAGGTCACCGCCGATCCGGTAGCTGCCCGACGCCTTCGCCGGCTGGGTGCTGGTGGCCATCACGGTCCTCCTGTGTCGCGCGGTCGGCGGGCGGTCACGTCGCCCGACCGTTCGACATTCCCCGAAACGGCCCGCCGATGCCCGCTCAGCCGAGGTGCCGCAGCACCACCAGCGCCTGGTCGTCCTCGGAGCCGGCCAGGTCGCGCAGCAACGCGTCCGCGATCGCCTCCGCCGGCTCGTCGCGCACCGCGACCAGCGCCCGGTGCAGCGCCGCGACGCCCTCGTCGTACGGCCGGCCGCGCCGCTCCACCAGCCCGTCCGTGTACGCCACCAGCAGGTCGCCGGGGCCGAACGGGATCGTGGTGGCGGTCATCGGTCGGTCGACCATGCCCAGCGGCATCGCGTTCTCGGTGTGCACGGTGCGCGGCGGCGCGCCGGCGGGCAGCACCACCGGGTGCGGGTGGCCGGCGCGGGCCACCCGCGCGGTGCGGGCCCGCGGGTCGACCACCACGACCAGGCAGGTGCCGAGGAAGCCGACGCCGAGCAGTTCGGTGAGCCGCAGGAACACCTCCTCCAGCGGCACGCCCAGCCGGATCAGCGTGTTCAGCATGGTGCGCAGCTGCGCCATGTCGGCCGCGGCCTCCACCTGGTGCCCGACCACGTCGCCGAGCACCACGGCCAGCCGGTCGCCCTCCTGGCGGACCAGGTCGTACCAGTCGCCGCCCAGGTGCAGGCCGCTCATCGCGGGCCGGTAGCGGGTGGCCACCTCCAGGCCGCGCGGGGTGGTCAGCGACGAGCTGCGCAGCCGGCCGGCCAGGCGGGTCACCAGGTTGTGCTCGGCGGCGGCCAGCCGGACCCGCTCCAGCGTCTGCTCGCACAGGTCGGCGACGGTGTCCAGCAACGCCAGGTCGCTGTCGCGCAGCGGCCGTTCCCGTCGCCAGCCGAAGCCCAGCGCGGCGATCGGGCGGCGACCGGCGCCGAACAGCGGCAGCGCCACGGTGGTGACCAGGCCGTGCCCGCCGACCGGGTCGGGCAGCCCGGGGAACCGGGCGGTGAAGTCGGCCCGGTCGCGCAGCACGATGCGCTCCCCGTCGCGCAGCGCGCGCACGATCGGGCGCGGATCGTCGACGGTCAGGTCGCGGAACGTGGCGGCCAGCGTGCCCGGCACGTCGCCGTGGTGCCAGAGCCGGACCCGGCGGCCCTCGTCCCGCATGGCCAGCCCGGGCAGCTCCGCCCCGAGCGCCGTGGTGGCGGCGTCGAGGATCACCTCGATCGCCTCGGCGGTGGAGCGGGTCACGCTGAGCCGGGCGGCGAAGCCGGCCATCGCCTGCGCCGACCCGGTCAGCTCGGCCCGTTGCAGCGCCTGGCTGCTCAACCCGGCCACCGCGTCGAGCAGGTTCCGCAGCGCCTCGTCCTCGGCGACCGGCCCGGCCCAGCGCACCTCCAGGGCGCCCAGCGCGGCACCGTCGCCGTAGCGCAGCGGCAGGCACAGCCCGGTGGTCCGGCCGTCGACGCCGGTCAGCGGCAGCGCCGCGTTGTCGCGTACCGCGCGGGCCAGCGGGGCCTCGGCGTCCACCGGCACCCGCTCGGCGGGGACGTCGCCGCCGGCCACGTCGAGCACGGTACGGCCGGGCCGGGCGAGCGCCACCCGCAGCGCGACCGCGTCCACCACGGCCGGCCCGACCGTGGTCACCACCTCCACGATGGCCTCGTGGCCACGCGCCGAGCTGAGCGCCCCGGCGAGCCGGGCCAGCGCCTCGGCCCGGCGCAGCGCCCGCTGCCGGTCGCTGACGTCGCGCGCCACGGTGGCCACGAACGCGGTGCCGTCCCGCCCGTCGCCGGTGGCGACGGTGAACGTCTGGTGGTCGACGTCGATCGCCTCGCCGGTGTCCCGGCGCACCAGGCGGCTCTCCGCCCGGTGGTGCCCCTCGCGCAACGCGGTCGGGATGAGCTCGGCGCGCCACAGCTCCCGCGCGTCCGGGGCGGCGAAGTCGACCAGGCCCAGCCCGTCCACCCGCTCCCGGTCACCGAGCCCGACCAGCGCCCGTCCGGCCGGGTTGACGTAGACGGTCCGACCGTCCGGCGTGGCCACCGCGATGAAGTCGCCGGAGCGTTCCACCAGCGCCTGGAACAGCCGCAGCTCGGCCGGCGCGGCGCCGTCCGCCGCCCGCCTCGCCCGGGCCAGCGCCAGCGCCGTGCCGACCTGCCCGGCGACCAGCTCGACGAAGGTGCGGTCGTCGGCGTCGACCGGGCCACCCGGAGCCAGCGCGGCGACCAGCACCCCGGCCGGGCGGTCGCCGTCGGGGTCGGGCACCGGCTGCACGGCGACCACCGGCGCGGTCGAGCCGTCGTCGGTGCGCGGCGGCAGCAGCCGGGGCATGCCGTCGGCCAGCACGGCGGCCACCGGCCACCCGTCCGCCGGCGCCGGCGGAACCTCGACCCCGTCCGTGGCGGCCGGTCGTGGAGCGTCCGGCCCGGCCAGGTGGAGCTGCACGAAGGGCAGCGCGGGAGTTCCGGCCAGCACCTTGACCGCCCGCCGGGCCACCTCGTCCGGGTCGCTCGCGTCGGCCAGCGCCGTGGCCAGCGCGGCGAGCAGCCGCAGCCGCTGGTCGCCGCGAACCGCGCCCGCGTCCCCGCCCGTGGCGGCGACGACGTCCGGCCACCGGGCGTCGTCCGGCGGGGTGCTGCTCACCGGGACCTCCGCTCGGCATCAGGCGTCCTCAGTTTCCGGAAACGTACCAGCGGCCCGAGGTGGATGGCGATCGTCGATCCGGTCCTCGGCGCGGCCCGGCTGGACGTACCTCCCAGCACGTCGGCAACCGGGCCGCCGGCGTACCCAGTTGCGCTGAGCCCGCCCGGGCCCCGGGGCCGGCGTGCGAGGCTGGGCGGGACGGTGGTCAGGAGGTGCGCATGGGGGCGACGCCACGGCTCGACTTCGCGCTGGACACGTACGAGTGCATCGTGCTCTACCCCGGTCCGTCCGGGCGGGCGCTGCCGGAGGAGACCGTGCAGCGGTTGCAGGCCGAGCACGTCCAGCACATGGGGGCGCTGCAGCGACGCGGCATCGTGCTGGTCGACGGCTCGGTGGACGGCCCGGCCCGGGAACCCGACCCGCCGATCGGCTTCGGCCTGGCCCGGACCGGTTCGGTGGACGACGTGCGCAGCGTCATGGAGGCCGATCCCGCGGTGCAGGCCGGGCTCTACCGGGTCGAGGTGCTCACCTTCCTCTGCCCCGCCGGCTCGCTGGAGTTCCCGCTGCTCAAGACCCAGAGCTGAGGGGCGCCGCGCACTGTCGCGCGGGCGACGGCGGCGGCGTCGCGGCGGTGCTACGGTCCGGCGCAGTGAGCCGCCCCGGCCCGTCCGGCGCCGCCGGCCCGGGTCGGTCGAGGAGCCGCCATGACCTCCGCCCCGGACCTGCCGCGCGCCACCGACCTGCTCCGCGAGCTGCTCGGCGACCGCCTGCTCACCCCGGCCGACGCCGGTTACCCCGACGCCGTGCGGCTGTGGAACGGCGCCCCGGTCGCCGCTCCCGCCCTGGTGGCCCGCGTCCGCGACGCCGGGGAGGTCGCGCACGCGGTTCGCGTCGCCGGGCGCTGCCACGTGCCGCTGTCGGTGCGCGCCGGCGGCCACGATTGGGCCGGCCGGGCCCTGCGCGACGGTGGCCTGGTCCTCGACCTCACCGCGCTGCGCCGGGTGGACCTCGACCCCGGGACCGGAGAGGTCACCGTGGGCGGCGGGGCGACGGCCGCCGACGTGCTCGCCGCCCTGCGACCGTACGACCGGGTCGTCGCCACCGGCGTGGTGCGTGCGGTCGGGCTGGCCGGGCTGACCCTGGCCGGCGGTTACGGCCCGCTCTGCGGCCGGTTCGGGTTGGCGCTGGACAACCTGCTCGGGGCCGAGGTGGTGCTCGCCGACGGCCGCCGGGTGACCGCCGACGCCACGCACGAGCCCGAGCTGTACTGGGCGCTGCGCGGCGGAGGCGGCAACTTCGGCGTGGTCACCGCGCTGCGCTACCGCACCCACCCGCTGGCCGCCGCACTCGCCGGCATGCTGCTGTTCCCGTTGGACCAGGCGACGGCGGTGCTGCGCGGCTACGGCGAGGAGGTGCGCCGGGCGCCGGACGAGTTGACCGTGATGGCCGGCTTCCTGCCCGGCCCGGCGGGGGAGCCGGTGGTCTTCCTCGCCCCGGTGTTCACCGGCGCCGACGAGGCGGCGGGACGGGCCGCGGTGGACCGGCTGCGGGCGCTCGGCACCCCGCTGGTCGACCAGGTCGCACCGCTGCCGTACGAGGACGTGCTGCGCATGTTCGACGGCGGGATGGCCGACGGCAACCACTACCTGCTGCGTACCCGGTGGTTGCCCCGGGTGGACGAGCCGGTGGTGGCCGCGCTGACCGCGGCGGCCGGCGCGGTCACCTCGCCGTTCTCCGCGATCGCGCTGCACCACTTCCACGGCGCGGCGGCCCGGGTGGGGGTGGGGGAGACCGCGTTCGGGCTGCGCGCCGACCACCTGCTCGCCGAGATCATCGCGGTCTGGGCGCCGGGCGACGACCCGGCGCCGCACCGGGCGTGGGCCGAACACACCAGCGCGGCCCTGGCCCCGCACGCGCTGCCCGGTGGCTACCCGAACCTGCTCGCGCCGGAGGAGACCGACCGGGTCCGGCTGGCCTACGGTCCGAACTGGGACCGGCTGCGCCGGGCCAAGCGCCGCTACGACCCCCGGGGCGTCTTCTCGGCCGTGCCCACGCTGCCGCCGGCCGGCCCGCCCGTGCCCCGCGTCGGACAGGGGCGACCGGATCCCCGGGAGCACCCGGCCGGACGGTGACGGCGAGCGGTACGATTTCCGCCGCGCGGTCGCCGATGCCCGCCACTCACGACGTCGCGGTGCGGTGCATCCACCGCCCGCCCGCGCGGGTTTCGCGCGTCGTTGGACAACTGTTCCACAGTCCGCAAGGGGTCGGCCGGCAGGTCGATCCGGAGGAGAGACTAGCCTGATGGGCGTGACACGCCGCGCGAAGATCGTCTGCACTCTCGGCCCCGCCACCTCGTCCCCGGAGCGCATCCGGGGGCTCGTCGAGGCGGGCATGAACGTGGCGAGGCTCAACTTCAGCCACGGCAGTCACGAGGACCACGAGTCGGTCTACCGGATGGTCCGGGAGGCCGCCGAGGCCTCCGGCAAGCCGGTCGCCGTCCTCGCCGACCTCCAGGGCCCCAAGATCCGCCTCGGCCGCTTCGCCGACGGGCCGCACGAGTGGCGCACCGGCGACTCCGTGGTGATCACCAGCGACGAGATCGTCGGCACCAAGGAGCGGGTCTCCTGCACCTACCGCAAGCTGCCACAGGAGGTGAAGCCGGGCGACCGGCTGCTGATCGACGACGGCCGGGTCGCGGTCGAGGTCAGCGACGTCACCGGCAACGACATCCGCTGCCTGGTCACCGAGGGCGGCCCGGTCTCCAACAACAAGGGCGTCTCGCTGCCCAACGTGGCGGTCAGCGTCCCGGCCATGTCCGACAAGGACGCCGAGGACCTGCGCTTCGCCCTCGGCCTCGGCGTCGACCTGGTCGCGCTGTCGTTCGTCCGCTCGGCGGAGGACATCAAGCTGGTCCACTCGATCATGGACGAGGAGGGCGTGCGCCGCCCGGTCCTCGCCAAGGTCGAGAAGCCGGAGGCGGTCGACCACCTGGAGGCGATCGTGCTCGCCTTCGACGGCGTCATGGTCGCCCGCGGCGACCTCGGCGTCGAGCTGCCGCTGGACCAGGTCCCGCTGGTGCAGAAGCGCGCCGTGCAGCTCTGCCGGGAGAACGCCAAGCCGGTCATCGTGGCCACCCAGATGCTCGACTCGATGATCGAGAACTCCCGCCCCACCCGCGCCGAGGCCTCCGACGTGGCCAACGCGGTGCTCGACGGCGCGGACGCGGTGATGCTCTCCGGCGAGACCAGCGTCGGCAAGTACCCGGTGCTCACCGTCAGCACCATGGCGAAGATCGTCACCACCACCGAGGCCGGCTCGATCGCCGTCCCCCGGCTGCAGCACGACCCGCGTACGCACGGCGGCGCGCTGACCGTCGCCGCGTCCTCCATCGCCCGCGCCATCGGCGCCAAGGCCATGGTGGCGTTCTCGCAGACCGGCGACACCGTCAAGCGGCTCAGCCGGCTGCACTGCGACCTGCCGCTGCTGGCCTTCACCCCGGTGCCGGAGGTGCGCAACCAGCTCGCGCTCTGCTGGGGCGTGGAGACGTTCCTGATGCCGTTCGTCGAGCACACCGACGACATGTTCCGCCAGGTCGACCAGGCGCTGCTCGGCCTCAACCGGGCCAACCCGGGCGACTACGTGGTGATCGTGGCGGGCAGCCCGCCCGGCACCCCCGGCTCCACCAACACGCTGCGGGTGCACCAGCTCGGTTCGCTCGTCGACGCGGCCTCGGCCCGGGCCCTTCAGTGAGCGCGAGGAGTGAGCCGGGTTCGCGAGCCCCGCAGTCGCGAACGAAGGTGGCGCGGTGAGCGTGAGGAGTGAGCCGGTGTTGCGAGCCCCGCAGTCGCGAACGAAGGTGGCGCGGTGAGTGACGCTCCGGTGGCGACCGGGCAGGCGGCGGTCGACCAGCTCCTGGAGGTGCTGGACCTGGCGCAGACCGGCGAGATGGCCTTCCGCGGGATGAGCCCGCCGGTGGGCCCGCAGCGGGTCTACGGCGGTCAGGTCGCCGGCCAGGCGTTGGTCGCGGCCGGCCGCACGGTCGACCCGGAGCGGGCCGTGCACTCGCTGCACGGCTACTTCGTCCGGCCCGGTGACCCGGCCGAGCCGATCGACTACCAGGTGGAGAACGTCCGCGACGGCCGCTCCTTCTCGGTGCGCCGCTCGGTGGCGTTGCAGCACGACAAGCCGATCTTCTTCATGTCGGCGTCGTTCCAGCGGCAGGAGGAGGGGCTGGACCACCACGCCCCGCTCCCGCCCGACGTGCCCGCGCCGGACGACGTGCCGACCATGACCGACCGGCTGTCCCGCTACCCGGAACGGCTCGGCATCTGGGGCCAGATCCCGCGCCCGATCGACGTGCGCTACGTCGGCGAGCCCGGCTGGGTACGCCCCGGCGACCGGCCGGCCGAGCCGCACCAGCGGGTCTGGATGCGCATCGACGGCAAGCTGCCGGACGACCCGCTGCTGCACGCCTGCGCCCTCACGTACGCGTCCGACCTGACGCTGCTCGACTCGGTGCTGTCGGTGCACGGCGAGGTGTGGGGGCCGGGTGGTGTGGTGGGCGCCAGCCTCGACCACGCGCTCTGGTTCCACCGGCCGTTCCGCGCCGACGAGTGGTTCCTCTACGACTGCTGGAGCCCGTCGGCGTCGGGGGCCCGTGGCCTGGCCACCGGCCGGATGTTCACCACCGACGGCCGGCACATCGCCAGCGCCGTGCAGGAGGGGCTGCTGCGCCGGGTCGGCGGCTGAGCCGGCAACCGTGACCGATCGGCCGAGGGTCGGGAGTCCGGGCGGCTGAACCGGCGACTAACCTTGCCGGCATGCGTCTCTCCGCCCGGGTCGACTACGCCCTCCGTGCGGCCGCCGAGCTGGCCTCGGTCGCCGACGGCGCGGCCGTCGGGCGGAGTCGGCCGGTGACCGCCGAGCAGATCGCCCGCTCCCAGGACATCCCGCCGAAGTTCCTCGAGAGCATCCTGCTCCAGCTGCGCCGGGGCGGCATCGTGCACGCGCAGCGCGGCCCGGAGGGCGGCTACTGGCTGGCCCGACCGGCGTCCGAGATCTCCCTGGCCGAGGTGATCCGCGTGATCGACGGCCCGCTCGCGCACGTGCGCGGGCAGCGTCCGGAGCAACTCGGCTACCAGGGCGCGGCCCGTGCGCTGCAGGACGTCTGGATCGCGCTGCGGGCCAGCGAGCGGGAGATCCTGGAGCTGGTCACCATCGCCGACGTGGCCGGCGGCACGCTGCCCGGCCGGGTCAACGAGCTGGCCGCCGACCCGCGCGCCTGGAGCTGACGCCCGCCGCTCCGCTCCCGACCGCCCGTCGTCGGGGCCGTCCGGCGTGTTCCCACCAACCGGATGGGGGACTTGACCGGGACCCCCTCCGTGCCGCATTGTCGACCAAGTCGATAGGAGATACCGAAAAGTCAGGGGGCGCTCGTGCGCAAGCTGCTGGTCCTCGCCCTCGTCGGGCTCGCCGCGCAACTGGTCGACGGCGCGCTCGGCATGGCGTACGGGCTGACCTCCTCGACCCTGCTGCTCTTCGCCGGGGTCGCGCCGGCCGCCGCCTCCGCCTCGGTGCACCTGGCCGAGATCGGCACCACGCTCGCCGCCGGCGTCTCGCACTGGCGCTTCGGCAACGTCGACTGGAAGGTGGTCGGGCGCATCGCCCTGCCGGGCGCGCTCGGCGCGTTCGCCGGCGCCACCTTCCTCAGCTCCATCTCCACCGAGTCGGCCGCCCCGTGGATGGCCGCCATCCTGTTCACCCTCGGCGCGTACCTGCTGGTCCGCTTCTCCCGGCCGCTGCGCGCCAACCGCGCCGCCGGCCGGCTGCGCAGCCGCTTCCTGGCCCCGCTCGGGCTGGTCGCCGGCTTCGTCGACGCCACCGGCGGTGGCGGCTGGGGTCCGGTCGCCACCCCGGCGCTGCTGGTCTCCGGCCGGATGGAGCCGCGCAAGGTCATCGGCTCGGTGGACACCTCCGAGTTCGTGGTGGCGGGCGCGGCCAGCCTCGGCTTCCTGATCGGGCTCGGCTCCGAGGGCTTCCTGCTGCCCACCGTGGCCGCGCTGCTGGTCGGCGGCCTGATCGCCGCGCCGATCGCGGCCTGGCTGGTCCGCATCGTGCCCGCCCAGGTGCTCGGCGCCGTCATCGGCGGCGTGATCGTGCTGACCAACGCCCGCACCCTGCTGCGCGCCGGCGAGCTGGGTGGCCCGGTGCCGGCCCTGGTCTACGCGGCGCTCGGCGCCGGCTGGCTGCTCGCCGTGGTGCTGGCGGTACGCGCGCTGCGCCGCGCCCGCCGTGCCCGCGCCACTGTCGACGCGGCGCTCGCCGCCGCTCCGGCCGATCCGGCCGATCCGGCCGTTCCCGCCGCTTCTGCTGCTCCGGCCGTTCCCGCTCCGGCCGTTCCCGCTCCGGCCGTTCCCGCTTCGGCCGTTCCCGCCGCTTCGGCCGTTCCCGCCGCCCCCGAGGCTGCCACCCCGCTCGACGAGCCGGGGGAGTCCCGCCGGCTCGCTGCCGCCGTCGAGAGCTGACGCGGCCCGCCCCGGGCCCGGGCCTGGTGATCCGTGCCGGGCGGGAGCGGCGTCTCCCCGGGGGCGGTACAGACACGACAAGCCCCCGGCTGAACACCCGCCGGCGCGGCCTCCGTCGGCGCGTCGCCGGTCGAGACCCCATCCTTTTCGAGCGATATACCGCTGGGTCATATTTATGACTCAGCGGTATATCGGCCCTTTCCATCGTCGGTCGTGGACGGCGGCTACCGGGAGTGACGGACCGCCAGCCGGCAGCCCGGCCCGTGGCCGGGGCGGGACCGCGGAGGGGACGCGTTCACCGTCACCGGCCAGCGGCCGGCGGGAGTCAGCGGTCGGCGGTCTCCGCCTCCGGCGAGCGGCCGGGGCGCGCCGGCCTTGTCGGGGCAGCGACTTGTCGGGCGTGCGGGGATGCCCTAGCCTGACGGAACGCGGAGCCTAGTTACCGACGTCGATGTCCGGCGTCGGCCGTCGCGTCAGCGCGCGTATCCTCTCGCCGGCCCGGGCAGGCCGGCGCCCTCGCGTGCCTGACCTCCGCGAAAGGCATCCCCGTGCATCCCACCACCCCACGCCGTCGGCTCGCGCTGCTCGCCGCGGCCTCGGCGCTCACCCTGACGGCCGGCGCGCTCACCACGGTGACCGCCGCCGCGGCGGCCGTTGCCTGCCGGGTCGACTACCGGATCACCAACCAGTGGAGCGGCGGCTTCGGCGCCGACGTCACCGTGACCAACCTCGGCGACCCGGTGAACGGCTGGACGCTCGCCTGGAGCTTCGCCGCCGGCCAGCAGGTCGTCCAGGCCTGGAACGCCACGGTCAGCCAGTCCGGCACCCAGGTCACCGCCCGCGACGCCGGCTACAACGCGGCGATCGGCACCGGCGGCACCGCCAGTTTCGGCTTCAACGGCTCGTGGAACAACGCCGCCAACCCCGCGCCGACCGCCTTCACGCTCAACGGCACCACCTGTACCGGCGCTACCCCGACCACGCCTCCGCCCACCACACCACCCCCCACCACGGCGCCGCCGACCACGCCACCCCCCACGACGCCTCCACCGACCACGCCACCGGCCGGCGCCAAGCAGATGGAGAAGCTCGACCGAGGGCTGGTCAGCGTCCGCTCCGGAAGCGGGAACCTGGTCTCCTGGCGGCTGCTCGGCACCGAGACCACTGGCGTGTCGTTCAACCTCTACCGGGGCGGCACGAAGGTCAACGGCAGCCCGATCACCGGGGCCACCACCTACCTGGACGCCGGCGCGGCTGCCGGCTCCGCGTACATCGTGCGGGCCGTGGTGGACGGCGCCGAGCAGGCGGCCTCCGCCCCGGCGCTGCAGTTCGCCAACGGCTATCTCGACGTGCCGATCCAGCCGCCGCCCGGCGGCACGACGCCCAGCGGCGAGGCGTACACCTACTCCGCCAACGACGCGAGCGTGGGCGACCTGGACGGCGACGGCCGCTACGAGTTCGTGCTCAAGTGGGACCCGTCGAACGCCAAGGACAACTCGCAGTCCGGCTACACCGGCACCGTCCACGTCGACGCGTACACCCTCACCGGCGCCCGGCTGTGGCGCGTGGACCTGGGCCGCAACATCCGCGCCGGCGCCCACTACACCCAGTTCCAGGTCTACGACTACGACGGCGACGGGGACGCCGAGGTGGCCATGAAGACCGCCGACGGCACCCGCTCCGGCACCGGCCAGGTGATCGGGAACGCCTCCGCCGACCACCGCAACTCCAGCGGCTACGTGCTCGCCGGCCCCGAGTACCTGACCATGTTCGACGGCCGCACCGGCGCCGCCCTGTCCACTGTCGACTACGACCCGCCGCGCGGCACCGTCTCGTCCTGGGGTGACTCCTACGGCAACCGGGTGGACCGGTTCCTCGCCGCCACCGCCTACCTGGACGGGCAGCGCCCCTCGCTGGTCATGGCGCGCGGCTACTACACCCGGGCGGTGATCGCCGCCTGGGACTTCCGCGACGGCACGCTGCGCAGGCGGTGGACGTTCGACTCCAACGCGTCCGGCAACGGCGCCGCCGCCGGTCAGGGCAACCACAACCTGTCCGTCGCCGACGTGGACGGCGACGGCCGCCAGGAGATCGTGTACGGCGCGGCCACGATCGACGACAACGGCCGGCTCCTCTACTCCACCGGCAACGGTCACGGCGACGCGCTGCACGTCGGCGACCTCGACCCGGCCCGCGCCGGCCTGGAGGTGTTCAAGGTCGACGAGGACGCCAGCAAGCCCAGCTCGTGGATGGCCGACGCGCGTACCGGGCAGATCCTCTGGCAGACCGCGCCCAACGGCGACAACGGCCGGGGTGTCTCGGACGACGTCTGGGCCGGCAGCCCCGGCGCGGAGTCCTGGTCGTCGGCGGTCGACGGCCTGCTCAACACCCGGGGCCAGAACGTCGGCCGCAAGCCGTCCTCGGCGAACTTCCTGATCTGGTGGGACGGCGATCCGGTCCGCGAGCTGCTCGACGGCACCAAGGTCGACAAATACGGCACCGGCGGCGAGACCCGCCTGCTCACCGGCGGCAACGTCGCGTCCAACAACGGCACCAAGTCCACCCCGGCACTCTCCGGTGACATCCTCGGCGACTGGCGCGAGGAGGTGGTCTGGCGCACCGCCGACAGCACCGCGCTGCGGATCTACAGCACACCGGTCACCACCGGCCTGCGGCTGCCCACCCTGATGCACGACCCGCAGTATCGGGTGGCCGTGGCCTGGCAGAACACCGCCTACAACCAACCGCCGCACCCGGGATTCCACCTCGGCGACGGCATGAGCACGCCGGCCGCGCCGAACATCTACCTGCGCTGACGGAAAAGCAGGCACCGGGCCGCCGGCCGCGGAATCCGCTCGGCCGGCGACCCGGTGCACCACACCGCAGCATTCCCGACCCGTCCCGACCGGGAATGCCGTACCACCACCGGGGACAAAGCTATGCGTCCCACGCGACGCTGCGGTGACGTCGCTATGAAGAGCGTGTTTCAGCCCTCCCGGCGCAGGCCACCCGCCACCTTGTCGGCGATCAACTCGAACGAGCGGACCCGGTCCGCCACGTCGTAGACCATCGCGGTCAGCATCAACTCGTCCGCGCCGGTGCGCTGCAGCAACTCGCCAAGCTGCCGGGCCACCGTCTCCGGTGAGCCGGTCGCCTGGCCGTCGCGGCGCTGGGCCACGAACTCCCGCTCGAACTCCGAGTACGGGTAGGCCGCCGCCTCCTCCGGCGTGACCAGCGGCTCCGGCCGCCCGGAGCGCAGCTTCAGGAACGACAGGCCGGCCGGCCCGGCCAGCCACTCCGCCCGCTCGTCGGTCTCCGCGCAGACCGCGTTGACCGCCACCATCGCGTACGGCCGGTCCAGCCACTGCGACGGCCGGAAGTGCTGCCGGTAGAGCTGCAACGCCGGAACCGTGTTCTGCGCGCTGAAGTGGTGCGCGAACGAGAACGGCAACCCGAGCAGGCCGGCGAGCTGGGCGCTGAACCCGCTGGACCCCAGCAGCCACACCTGCGGCGACTGCCCCCGACCCGGCGTCGCCGTGATCGGCCCCGGCTCGGCGCCGGAGAAGTAGTTCATCAGGTCGGCCAGCTCGCGCGGGAAGTGCTCCGCGGACAGGCCCTCCATGGTGCGGCGCAGCGCCAGCGCGGTCACCTGGTCGGTGCCGGGCGCCCGACCGATGCCCAGGTCGATCCGGCCCGGGTGCAGCGCCTCCAGGGTGCCGAACTGCTCGGCCACCACCAGCGGCGCGTGGTTGGGCAGCATCACCCCGCCCGAGCCCAGCCGGATCGTGCTGGTGTTCGCGGCCAGGTGCGCGAGCAGCACCGCCGGCGCGGAACTCGCGATCGCCGGCATGTTGTGGTGCTCGGCCACCCAGAACCGGCGGTAGCCCAGCTCCTCGGTGCGGCGGGCCAGCTCGGTGGTGTGCCGCAGCGCCTCACCGGCGCTGCCGGTCGCGGCCACCGGGGCAAGGTCAAGGACAGACATCGGTACGTCGATCACGGCTGGGTGCAACCCGCCGAGTGCCGGAATTGTTCCCTCGGGTGCGCTACCCCATACCCCGGGCCTGCTCGAAGATCAGACTGGTCTGGGTGTGCTGCACCACCGGATCCACCGCCAGGTGGTCGAGCACGAAATCGCGCAGCGCGTCACCCGAGGCCGCCCGCACGTGCAGCACATAGTCCTCCGCGCCGGCGACGTGGAACACCGACACCACCCCCGGCAGCCGCACCGACCGGGCCCGGAACGCGTCCACCGCGGCCCGCTCGTGCGCCGTCAGCCGCACCGACACCAGCGCCTGCAACGGCAGGCCCACCGCCGCCGGGTCCACCTCGGCGTGGAACCCGCGGATCGCCCTGCACTCGCGCAACGCCCGGGTCCGCGTCAGGCACGTCGAGGGCGCCACCCCCACCCGCTCCGCGAGCGCGTTGTTGGGCAGCCGCCCGTCGGTCGCCAGTTCGGTGAGGATCGCGCGGTCGACGTCGTCCAGGCCGGCGAACGGCCGTACATCATTCGGTGCGGCAGGCATGTGACCATCCTTCACCGAACGCGCACTCCGCGAAAGCGCAATTGACAGAATCTTCTTCGCTGCTATTGCCTCTGACCGGCGTGATGTTCGACGCTTCCGCCATGACTTCCGTGGACACCGCAGCCGTGCACGCCGGACGCGACGACCTCGCCGGGCTCGGCGTCCACGTCCCGCCCATCGACCTCTCCACCACCAACCCGCTGCCCTCCGTCGCCGGCGGCGGCGACGACTACGAGACGCTCGCCACCGGCGGCACCCTCCCGGCCGGCGGCAGCGCCGTCTACCAGCGGCTCTGGAACCCCACGGTGGCCCGCTTCGAGACCGCGCTCGCCCAGCTCGAGGGCACCGCCGAGGCGGTCGCGTTCGCCAGCGGCATGGCCGCGCTCACCGCCACCCTGCTGGCCGCCACCCGCGACGGGAAACGCCACGTCGTCGCCGTCCGCCCCCTCTACGGCGGCACCGACCACGTCCTCGCCACCGGCCTGCTCGGCACCGAGGTCACCTGGGCCCGCGCGGGCGAGGTCGCCGCCGCGATCCGCCCCGACACCGCAGTGGTCGTCGTCGAGACCCCCGCCAACCCCACCCTCGACCTGGTCGACATCGCCGCGCTCGCCACCGCCGCCGGCGACGTCCCGCTGCTGGTCGACAACACCGTCGCCACCCCGGTGCTCCAGCGACCCGCCCGCCACGGCGCCGCCCTCGTGCTGCACAGCGCCACCAAGAGCATCGGCGGTCACGGCGACGTCCTCGCCGGCGTCGTCGCCTGCGCGCCCGAGTGGGCCGCCCGGTTGCGCCAGGTCCGCGCCGTCACCGGGGCCGTCCTGCACCCGCTCGGCGCGTACCTGCTGCACCGCGGCCTGCAGACCCTGCCGCTGCGGGTCCGCGCCCAGCAGGCCGGCGCCGAGAAGCTCGCCGCCTGGCTCGCCGGCCACCCCGCCGTCGAGCGCGTCCACCACCCGTCGCTGCACGACCCGGCCGGGCTGGTCGGCCGCCAGATGTCCGGCACCGGCAGCCTGCTCGCCTTCGAGGTACGCGGCGGCGCGCCCGCCGCCGCCGTGGTCGCCGGCGCCTGCGAGCTCATCACCCACGCGGTGTCGCTCGGCGGCGTCGACACGCTGATCCAGCACCCGGCCTCGCTCACCCACCGGCCGGTCGAGGGCGACGCGAAGCCGTGCGGCGGGCTGCTGCGCGTCTCGGTCGGGCTGGAGGACCCGGAGGACCTGCGGGCCGACCTGGCGCGGGCGCTCGCCCTTATCTGAAGTGCGGCCGTTGCCGGCCACATCCGGTCAGGACTTCGGGCCGACGTGCCGGTCCAGTGCGGCGACGGCTTCCCTCCGGGCCACCGACAGCGACCACGGCAGGTTCATCCGCCACGCGATGCCGAGCAGGTCGAGGGACCACTGACACAGCGCCATGATGTCGGTGGAGCGGTTGGAGAACATGTAGCGGGGATAGACGTACTCCTTCCCGCGAACGACGACCCGGTTGGCGAAGCGGCAGCCGTCGGAGTGGAACAGGCCCCGCAGGAAGTCGCCCGGTTGGGCCTCGACGATGGCGCGCTGCCAGTCAGCCAGGACGATCGGTCGCTCGTGTTTCTTGCCCGGCCCGTGCTGCGGAAACAGGCAAGGCCAGTGGGTGGCGGTGCTCTGCACGGCGACGCAGCCCCGCTTCTGGATGCGCTGCACCTTGTTGGCCAACACCGCCCGCATCGCGGCGTCGCACTTGTCGATCAGGTTCGGCCAGGCGTCGGCACAGTAGACGCGGAGCACCGGCGTTCGGTCGGTGGTCACCAGGTGCCCGTCACCGAGATAGAGCCCGAGCAGATAGGCGTAGGCGGCCGGATCAGGCGGCCCGTCCTGGTCGGGGTGGCAGCGGAAGCAGCGGACCGCGCTGCCGAAGACTGCCGGCTGCGGCCGGTCGACGCACCAGTGCCAGACTGTGGTGTAGGGCAGGGAAAGGCTGCGGGCCACCGAATGGATGTTGTGACCCCGGGCGCGAAGGGCGCGGGCTCGTGCCCGCATTTCGGGAGGATGCACAGCAACATCCTCGAACACGTGTATGACAAGAAGTGCCGGGAGCGGGATTCGAACCCGCAAGCCCTTTCGGGCAGAAGTGTTTGAGACTTCCGTGTATGCCGTTCCACCATCCCGGCGGGGTGCGGTAACTGTACCCGACTAGGCTCATGCGGGAGCATGGGTGGTGACCGTGCCGGGATCGATGGTGGGAGTGGCTCGTGGGCGAGATGCAGACGGATGCCGAGCGCAAGCGCGTTCTGATCGCTGAGGACGAGGCGCTCATCCGGCTGGACCTGGCCGAGATGCTGGTCGAGGAGGGCTACGAGGTCGTCGGCGAGGCCGGTGACGGCGAGACCGCCGTCAAGCTCGCCGAGGAGCTGAAGCCGGATCTGGTCATCCTCGACATCAAGATGCCGATCATGGACGGGCTGGCCGCCGCCGAGCGGATCGCCGGCGCGCGCATCGCCCCCGTGATCATCCTGACCGCGTTCAGCCAGCGGGACCTGGTCGAGCGGGCCCGGGCGGCCGGCGCGATGGCCTACCTGGTCAAGCCGTTCCAGAAGAGCGACCTGGTGCCGGCGGTGGAGATCGCGCTGTCCCGCTACTCGGAGATCGCCGCGCTGGAGGCGGAGGTCGCCGGTCTGACCGACCGGCTGGAGATCCGCAAGACCGTCGAGCGGGCCAAGGGCGCGCTGATGACGACGTACGGGATGACCGAGCCGCAGGCGTTCAAGTGGATCCAGCGCACCGCGATGGACCACCGGATGACCATGAAGGAGGTCGCCGAGCGGATCCTCGCCGAGACCGCCGGCGGCGAGGTGGCGCAGCCCGCCTCCTGACCCGCCAGCGGGTTACCGGGGTCGGCGGCGGTCGATACGATCGCCGGCATGCGACGACCGGCGGCGATGCTCGGCCTGCTCGTGGCCCTGCTGGCCGCGTGTCACGCCGCCGATCGGCCCGCGCCGGAGCCGCTGCGCCCGGCCTGGAAGCAGGTCGACCTGCCGCTGCCGGCCGGCCTCTCCGGTCGGGAGGTGCTGCGTGACGCCGCGGCCTGCGCGGGGCGGTGGTTCGTCGTCGGGGCGGTGCGGGACCCGGACGGGACGCCGCATCCGGCCGCCTGGTCGAGTGTGGACGGCGCTGCCTGGACGCCGCTGCGTCCGGTGCCGCGTAGCGCGTACGGGGCGGAGAACGTGCTGACCGCGGTGGGCTGCCGGGACGGCCGGCCGGTGGCGGTGGGTGGTCGCAGCGGCGGGGTGCACGGCAATCCCCGGATCAGCACCTGGCGCCAGGACCGGGACGGCGCGCTGGTGGAGGTGCCGGCGGAGTTCGAGCTGTTCGGCGGCCCGGACGCGGTGAACGTGGGTCGGGTCGCGGGCGGGCCGGGCGGTTGGTTGATCTCCGGGAACCGGGCCACCGGCGCGGCGGCCTGGGTGTCGCCGGACGCCTCGGAGTTCCGGCTGGTCAGCGGCGTGCCAGGGCTGGTCGCCGACGGTTCGGGCCGGCCCTGGGTGACCGACGGCGCGGCGACCGGGTCGGGGTGGCTCATGGTGGGCTCGGTGCGGCCGTCGGGGCGTACCGGATCGGACCCGGCGGTGTGGACCTCGGCGGACGGGTCGTCCTGGCGGCGGGCGGTGCTCGCCGACGGCGGCGTGGACCAGGACCTGCAACGGGTGGTCCGGCTGGGCGACCGGTCGGTGGCGTTGGGTCGGCGGGGCGACGGCGTGGGCGCGTGGGTGGGGGAGGGCGACGCCTGGCGGCCGACCGGCGGTCCGGCGGCCGGGGGCGCGGACCGGCCCGCCCGGGTGTGGGGGTTGGCGGCGCGCGGTGACGGCGTGTTCGCGGTGCTCGCCGGTCCGGCGGCGGGGGCGGGCTGGTTCTCGCCGGACGGTGACCGGTGGTTGCCGGTGGCGCTGCCGGCGGCGGTCCCGGGGGGCAGTGACCGGTCGGTGGCGGTCGCGGCGGCGGGTGACGACGTCCTGCTGCTGGTGGACGACGGTGGCCGGGCGCGGGTCTGGTCGGCACGCGGGTCGTGGCGGCCCGCGTGACGTTCTCACCAGCATGTTTCCGGTCTGTGTCGGATGTCCGATCGTCCCACCCCGTGATCCGGTGTGTTACAGCACAGCTGTGAATCCGGCCACTCAACGTAACGGTTAGGTCAACCCCGCTTCTCAGGTCTACCTTCGCCCCCCGCTGGTGGGATAACGTCCCGGCCCAGACCGGGATCGCGGTCGGTCCGGCCAACCCTCGCAAGGTCCAATTCGCGCTGGGTGGTTTCCGGGCCTTCGGACGGAGGAGGGTACGAGCCGTGAGGCAGAAGCTCGCACGGGTGCTCGGTGGTGTGGCCATCGGCGCGCTCGTTTTCAGTGGCGCGGCCTGCAAGGCTGACAGTGGTAGCGATGCGGGGGGCAGCAAGGCCGCCTGCGACCTGAAGATCGGCTTCTTCGGCCCGCTGACCGGCGACGCCGCGGGTCTCGGTATCCACATGCGCAACGGCACCAAGCTGGCCATCGACCAGTACAACAAGGACAACGCGGACTGCAAGGTCAACCTGGCCGAGTACGACTCGCAGGGTGACCCGGCCAAGGCCCCCGCGCTGGCCCAGCAGGCCGTCGGCGACAACAAGGTCGTCGGCATCATCGGCCCGGCGTTCTCGGGTGAGTCCGAGGTCGCCGACCCGATCTTCGACGAGGCCGGCCTGCCGATCATCACGCCGTCGGCGACCCGGCCGAGCCTGAGCACCAAGAACTGGAAGATCTTCCACCGGGGCGTCGGCAACGACACCTCGCAGGGCCCGGCGGCCGGCCGGTACATCAAGGACGTCCTGAAGGCCGAGAAGGTCTACGTGGTGGACGACCAGTCCGCGTACGGCGCGGGTCTGGTGGACGAGGTGAAGAAGGTTCTCGGCTCGGTCGCCGGCGAGGACAAGATCCAGGTCAAGCAGACCAACTTCTCCGCCGTGGTCACCAAGATCCAGAGCAGCGGTGCGAACGTCCTCTTCTTCGGTGGCTACTACACCGAGGCCGGCCTGCTGCTCAAGCAGCTCAAGGGCGCGGGCTGGAAGGGCACGATGGTCGCCGGTGACGGTGTCAACGACGCCAACTTCATCAAGGTCGCCGGCCAGCAGGTCGCCGAGGGCACGATCCTCACCTGCCCCTGCGCCCCGGCCACCGCGGCCAAGGGCTCGTTCGTGACCGACTACAAGGCCGCGTTCGACAACGCCGAGCCGGGCACCTACGCCGACGTGTCGTACGACATCACCAAGATCATGCTTGAGGGCATCAAGGACGGCAAGGGCACCCGCGCCGACCTGCTGAGCTTCATCAAGTCCTACAACAAGGCCGGCGGTGCGACCGGCGTGACCTACAAGTTCGAGTCCACCGGCGAGCTGGACCCGGCCCAGGTCATCGTGTGGGCGTTCAAGGTGAACGCGGGCAAGGTCGTCCCCGACATCGAGATCCCCAAGAGCTGACCGGTTCGTCCGGTCCGGTAACGGGACACCAGGCGTGCGGCCGGGAGGCTACCTCCCGGCCGCACCGCTTGGCCGCACAGTTGGAGCCCCCACTTGAACTTCGATGAGTTGTTCGGGAACTTCCCGACGCTGACCATCACCGGGCTGGAACAGGGCGCGATCTACGCGCTCATCGCCCTCGGCTACACCCTGGTGTACGGCGTTCTGCGTCTGATCAACTTTGCTCACTCCGAGGTCTTCATGGTCGGTACCTTCACCGCCCTGTGGACCTGGCAGGCCCTCGGCTACGACCAGAACTCCGCCGCCCCCGCGCTCGGACCCCTGCTGGTGGCCCTGGTCGCCGGACTCGCGGTGGCGATGGTCGCGGCGGCCGCTACGGCGGTCACCGTCGAGCTGGTGGCCTACCGGCCGCTGCGCAAGCGCAACGCGCCGCCGCTGGCCTTCCTCATCACCGCGATCGGCGCCTCGTTCGTGCTCGCCGAGTCCTTCGGCATCGGCACCAGCCGCGCGCCCTTCGGCATGCCGACGATGATCACGCAGGACACCGTCTTCACCATCTTCGGCGCCGCGGTGACCAACCTCCAGCTCGTGATCCTCGGCGTCACGCTGATCATGATGATCGGGCTGGACCAGTTCGTGAACCGCAGTCGGCTCGGCCGCGGCATCCGGGCGGTCGCCCAGGACGCGGACACCGCCGCGCTGATGGGGGTCAACAAGAACCGGGTCATCCTGCTGGTCTTCGTGCTCGGCGGCCTGATGGCCGGTGTCGGCGCGTTGCTGTGGGACCTCCGGTTCGGCTTCACCAAGTTCAACGTCGGCTTCCTGATCGGCCTCAAGGCGTTCTCGGCCGCGGTGCTCGGCGGTATCGGCAACCTGCGCGGCGCGCTGCTCGGCGGCCTGCTGCTCGGTGTGGTGGAGAACTACGCCGCCGGCCTGTTCGGCGGCGAGTGGAAGGACTTCACCGGCTTCGTGCTGCTGATCGTGCTGCTGATGTTCCGGCCGACCGGTCTGCTCGGCGAATCTCTCGGGAGGGCGCGCGCATGACCGCCACCGTGGACAACAAGCGGACCGCGGGCTTCAAGACCCGCTGGGCGGCGATGCCCAAGCAGGTGCGCTGGGCGGCGATCGCCGCGCTGATCGTCCTGCTCTACATCCTGCCCAACAAGTGGTTCTACGAATACCTGGGCTTCCCGCTCGGCAGCGACTACTTCGCCTTCTACACCACCCGCTCGGACTTCGCCGGCGTGCTCTTCGACACCGCCGTGTTCGTGCTGCTCGCCGTGGGCCTCAACGTGGTGGTCGGCTTCGCCGGCCTGCTCGACCTCGGCTACTTCGGCTTCTACGCGCTCGGCGCGTACACGGTGGCGTTGCTGACGTCGCCGGAGAGCCGGTTCGGCACGAACTGGCCGTGGCTGGCGGCGGTGCCGCTGGCGGTGATGGTGGCGATGGTCTCCGGCGTCATCCTCGGCGGCCCGACGCTGCGGCTGCGCGGCGACTACCTGGCCATCGTGACGCTCGGCTTCGCCGAGATGATCCGCCTGTACGCGGCCCGCAACGAGGGCATCCTGCAGGGTCAGCGGGGCATCCCGGCGATCCCGCACCCGCCGGGCAGCGGCAGCGACGGCAAACCCCTGTTCGGGGTGGTCGACGCGCGACCGTACTACTGGCTGATGCTGACGCTGATCCTGATCGTGCTGGTGCTGATCCGGAACCTGGCCAACAGCCGGGTGGGTCGGGCCTGGGTGGCGATCCGGGAGGACGAGGACGCCGCCGAGATCATGGGTGTGCCCACGTTCAAGTACAAGCTGTGGGCGTTCGCCATCGGCGCGGCGGTGGCCGGTCTGACCGGCGCGGTCTTCGCCGGCAAGCAGACGTTCATCAACTCGGACCAGTTCGTGCTGGAGAGTTCCATCCTGGTGCTCGCCGCGGTGATCCTCGGCGGCGCCGGCAACATCAAGGGCGCCATCGTCGGCGGCGCGCTCACCTGGTACCTGCCGGAGTGGCTGCGCGGCGTCGGCGACCTGCTCGGCGTGGAGTTCGACGCGGCCGAGTACCGGATCCTGGTCTTCGGTCTGGTGGTCATCGTCATGATGATCTTCCGGCCGCAGGGTCTGGTGCCCAACCGGCGGCGGGCGGCCGAGTTCGCCGACCGGCGCAAGGAAGCGGTTCCCCAGGAGACGGTGCCCAATGAGTGAGCCGCAGATGCACAGCGAGCGGGATCAGACCAGCGAGCGGGACATCGCCGACGACGGCCGGAGCACGGTCGGCACCCCGCCCGAGTCCGGGTCGGACACCCCGGTCGAGGCCAACCCGGGCGACACCGCCCCGGCCGGCCGGGAGCCGCTGCTGGAGGTCGACCACGTCACGCTCCGCTTCGGTGGTGTGGTGGCGCTCAACGACGTCGCGTTCACCCTGTACAAGGGGGAGATCCTCGGCCTGATCGGCCCGAACGGCGCCGGCAAGACCACCTGCTTCAACGCGATGACGGGTGTCTACCGGCCCACCGAGGGCGAGATCCGGTTCGCCGGGCAGCGGATCAACGGCAAGCGCCGGAGCTGGATCACCAAGGCGGGCATCGCCCGGACGTTCCAGAACATCCGGCTGTTCCCGGAGATGACCGCGCTGGAGAACGTGATGGTGGGCGCTGACGCCCACCACAAGACCAGCGTGATCGCCGCGATGCTGCGGCTGCCGCGGCACTGGCGGGAGGAGCGGCAGGGCCGGGACAAGGCCCACGAGCTGCTGCGCTTCGTCGGTATCGAGCGCCGCGCCGGCGATCTGGCCCGCAACCTCTCGTACGGCGAGCAGCGCCGGCTGGAGATCGCGCGGGCCCTGGCCACCGACCCGAGCCTGCTCTGCCTGGACGAGCCGGCTGCCGGCTTCACCCCGGCGGAGAAGGAGGAACTCAACGGGTTGATCCGGAAGATCCGCGACAATGGCACCACGGTGCTGCTGATCGAGCACGACATGCGTCTCGTCATGGGCGTGACCGACCGGATCGTGGTGCTGGAGTTCGGCAAGAAGATCGCCGAGGGCCTGCCGGCCCAGGTCCGCGAGGACCCGAAGGTGATCGCGGCGTACCTGGGGGTGCCGACCGATGCTGCTTGAGATCAACGACCTGACCCTGCTGTACGGGCGGATCCAGGCGCTGCACGGGATCAGCCTGCACGTCGACGAGGGTGAGGTGGTGGCCCTGATCGGCGCGAACGGCGCCGGCAAGACCACCACCATGCGCGCCATCTCCGGGCTGCGCCCGGTGGCGAGCGGCTCGATCATGTTCAACGGCACCGACGTCACCCGGATGCGGGCCGACCTGCGGGTGGTCCGGGGCATCGGGCAGGCGCCGGAGGGTCGGGGCGTCTTCCCGGGCATGTCGGTCGTGGAGAACCTGGAGATGGGTGCGTACACCCGCCGGGACCGCGCGGGCATCGCCGAGGACATGAAGATGGTCCTGGACCTCTTCCCCCGGCTGCACGAGCGGCGCAAGCAGGCCGGCGGCACGCTCTCCGGCGGCGAGCAGCAGATGCTGGCGGTGGGCCGGGCGCTGATGGCCCGCCCGAAGCTGCTGCTGCTCGACGAGCCCTCGATGGGTCTCGCGCCGATGCTGATCCAGCAGATCTTCGAGATCATCACCCGGATCAACGAGCAGGGCACCACCATCCTGCTGGTCGAGCAGAACGCCCAGCAGGCGCTCTCCCGGGCCCACCGGGGCTACGTGCTGGAGACCGGCCGGATCGTCAAGGAGGGCACCGGCCGGGACCTGCTGCACGACCCGGCGGTCAAGGAGGCGTACCTCGGCGTGGCCTGAGGTCGTACCGGTCGACGGCCGGTCGTCCCCGCGGGGGGCGACCGGCCGTCGCGTTCCCGGTGCCGCCGGCCACGGGTTGTCGGGGCCACGGACTAGAGTCGCTGCCGTGACAGCTACGACGCCGCGCCTGCTCCTCGTCGACGGACACTCCCTGGCATACCGGGCCTTCTTCGCCCTGCCGGTGGAAAACTTCTCCACCACGACGGGGCAGCCGACCAACGCCGTCTACGGCTTCACCTCCATGCTGATCAACGTGCTCCGCGACGAGCAGCCGACGCACATCGTGGTCGCCTTCGACGTCTCCCGCCGGTCCTTCCGCACCGACCGCTACGCGGAGTACAAGGCCGGCCGCAGCGAGACCCCGACCGACTTCAAGGGGCAGGTCAGTCTGGTCAAGGAGGTGCTCGCCGCGCTGCGCGTGCCGGTGGTCGAGAAGGAGGGCTTCGAGGCCGACGACGTGATCGCCACGCTCGCCTGCCAGGCCCGCGACCAGGGCATGGACGTGCTGATCACCACCGGCGACCGGGACGCGTTCCAGCTCGTCGGCGACCGGGTCACCGTGCTCTACCCGCGCAAGGGCGTCTCCGACCTGGCCCGGATGGACCCGGCCGCGGTCGAGGCGAAGTACGGTGTCACGCCGGACCGCTACCGCGACCTGGCCGCGCTGGTCGGCGAGACCAGTGACAACCTGCCCGGCGTCCCGGGCGTCGGGCCGAAGACCGCGGCCAAGTGGATCAACCTCTACGGCGGCGTCGAGGGCGTGGTGGCCCGGGCCGACGAGATCAAGGGCAAGGCCGGCGACAGCCTGCGCGAGCGCCTGGCCGACGTGATCCGCAACTACGAGATCAACTGCCTGGTCTCCGACCTGGAGCTGCCGGTGCGCCCGGAGGACGCCCGCTGGCAGGGGTGGGACCGCGAGGCCGTGCACCAGGTCTTCGACACGCTCCAGTTCCGCATCCTGCGCGACCGGCTCTACCAGTACCTGGAGGCGGTCGAACCGGAGGCGGAGGCCGGCTTCGAGCTGGCCGGCGAGGTGCTCACCGAGCCGGGCGCGGTCGCGGGCTGGCTGGACACGCACGCGGGCGCGGGCGCGCCCGTCGGTCTGGCGGTCACCCTCGACACCGGACCCAACCGTCGGCACACCGCCACCGTGACCGGGATGGCGCTGGCCACCGCCGGCGGCGCCGCGGCCTGGTTCGACCCGAGCGGCCTGGGCGCCGACGACGAGGGCGCCCTGGCCGGCTGGCTCGCCGACGCGACGCGCCCGAAGGTGCTGCACGACAGCAAGCCGGCGGTGCTGGCGTTCGCCGCGCACGGCTGGGACCTGCAGGGCATCGCCCGCGACACGCAGATCGCCGCCTACCTGGCCCGCCCCGACCAGCGGTCCTACGACCTCACCGACCTGGCGCTGCGCTACCTGCACCGCGAGCTGCGCGTCGACGCCCCGGAGACCGGTCAGCTCACGCTCGACGGGTTCGGCGACGACGGCGCGGCCGAGCAGAACCTGATGCTGCAGGCCCGGGCCACCCTCGACCTGGCCGACGCGATCGACGCCGAGCTGTCCCGCGACGGCGAGCAGTCCGCCCGGCTGATGGCCGGCGTGGAGCTGCCGCTGATGCGGGTCCTCGCCACCATGGAGCGCACCGGCATCGCCGCCGACACCGACTACCTCTCCGAGCTGGAGGCGCACTTCGCCGCCGAGGTGAAGGCCGCCGCCCAGGCCGCCTACGAGGTGGTCGGCCGGGAGTTCAACCTCGGCTCGCCGAAGCAGCTGCAGGAGATCCTCTTCACCGAGCTGGGCCTGCCCAAGACCAAGCGGATCAAGACCGGCTACACCACCGACGCCGACGCGCTGCAGTGGCTCTACGCGCAGACCGAGCACCCGCTGCTGCACCACCTGCTGCGGCACCGCGACGTCGCCAAGCTCAAGTCGACGGTCGACGGGCTGCTCAAGTCGGTCTCCGACGACGGCCGGATCCACACCACGTTCAACCAGACCGTGGCGGCGACCGGGCGGCTCTCCTCGACCGAGCCGAACCTGCAGAACATCCCTATCCGCACCGAGGAGGGCCGGCGGATCCGCCGGGCCTTCGTGGTCGGCGAGGGCTACGAGTCCCTGCTGACCGCCGACTACAGCCAGATCGAGATGCGGATCATGGCGCACCTGTCCTCGGACGACGCGCTGATCGAGGCGTTCAACTCCGGGCACGACTTCCACGCGGCGACCGCCTCGTCGGTCTTCACCGTCGAGGTCGACCAGGTCACCGCCGACCAGCGGCGCAAGATCAAGGCGATGAACTACGGCCTGGCATACGGCCTGAGCGCGTTCGGCCTCTCCCAGCAGCTCGGCATCACCGCCGAGGAGGCGCGCGGGCTGATGGAGAACTACTTCGCCGGGTTCGGCGGGGTCCGCGACTACCTCCAGGAGGTGGTGGCCCGGGCCCGGCAGGACGGCTACACCTCCACCATCCTGGGCCGCCGCCGCTACCTGCCCGACCTGGTCAGCGACAACCGGCAGCGCCGGGAGATGGCCGAGCGGATGGCGCTCAACGCCCCGATCCAGGGCTCGGCCGCCGACATCATCAAGGTCGCCATGCTGCGCGTCGACGCCGCGCTGCGCGAGGCCGGGCTGCGGTCCCGGATGCTGCTGCAGGTGCACGACGAGTTGGTCTTCGAGGTCGCACCGGGGGAGCGCGAGGCGTTGGAGGCGCTGGTGCGCCGGGAGATGGGCCAGGCGCACCCGCTCTCGGTCCCGATGGAGGTGTCGGTCGGCGACGGCCGCGACTGGAACAGCGCCGACCACTGACCCTCCGGGCCGGCCGGCCGCGTCCGGTCACCGGGACAGCCGGTCAGAGACCGAGCAGGAGGGGCGCCGCGTTGACCGCGCCGTGCGCCACGAGCGGCGGCCACATCCGGCGGTACCGGGACCACAGGTAGCCGAGGAACAGCCCCGTCACGCCCTGGTTCACGATCACCGACGCCAGGTCGACGCCGGGGCGGCCGCTGCCCTGGATGGCCACGTGCCAGGCGGCCCAGACCAGCGACGCGAGCACGATCGCCGGCCAGCGGCCCAGCAGCGACTCCCACCGGGTCTGCAGCCACCGCCGGTAGAAGACCTCCTCCAGCACCGCGTTCACCGCGAAGCCCACCAGCAGCACGACGACCAGCTCGACCACGGTGACGGTGCGCCCCCAGTCACTGGCCGGCACGGCCAGCGGCGTCGCGTAGCTGAGCACCAGCCACACCGCCACCGGCAGCGCCGGACCCCACCGGTGGGCGGCGTCCGCCGGGGCCGGCCCGGGCCGCCACCGCGGCGGCCGCCGGCGCGCGGCCAGGAACACCCCGACCGGTACGCCGAGCAGCAGCGCGAGCTTCAGCACGGAGTACGCGGGCTCGCCGCCCAGCAGCGGCATGACGGCGGCGAACGCGACGCCGGCCAGCAGCAGCGGCACCGCCTCGCGGTACGGCGCGACCGGGTCCGGCCACCTCGGGTCGGCGGCGGGCGGGATCAGCCGGATCAGGGCGATGCCGGCGAGCGCCGGGATCCACCGGTTCCACATGGGTACGGTGCCGTCGTGGTCGGCGCTGTACCTGACGCCGGTGTTCCCGGTGGCCACCAGGAAGACGGCCGCGACGACGACGAGCCCGAGGCCCGCGACGAGGACCACCCGCCCGGCGCGGGGATGACGGCCGTCGATCGAGGTGCCTGTCGTCATCGCCGGCACGGTACCAACACGCCGCGAGCGACCAGGCGGGCTCAGCCCTTGAGCGGGTCGTGCCCCCAGTTCATCAGCGACCAGCGCCAGCGGGTGTCCCGGACGTCGCCGGAGGGCCGCTGGGCGAGGTGCCGGTGGACGTACCCGATCACCTTGCGCATGTGCTTGTAGTCGGCCGCGGTCAGGTCGGCGCGCTTGCGGCGCAGCAGGTCGACGATCCTGCGGCCGGAGTCGTGCCCGACGGACTCGCCGCCCTTGGTGCCCTTCTTGTGCCAGCCGACGTGCTTGGACTCGTCGCTCTCCAGCCAGCGGGTCAGCTCGGCGGGCTTCATGTTCACCGCGTCGGTGAACTCCCGGTAGGTCTGCTGCGGATCCTCAGCGCGACTCATGGCGGAGCACCTCCGGGCGGTGGGCGACGTCGCGGCCCGAGTCGTCGTTGGTGATCCGGTACTGCGGCTGCTCCGGCGAGGCGTCCACCGTGTGCCCGCGGACGTGGGTGCGCTCGGTCAGCTTCTCCTTGACGACCCCGTACGCCCGGCCGCTGTGGCTGGCCCAGGAGACGTGGTCGCCGGCGCGGAACTCCATCTCGGCCATGCCGGCCGGTTACCCGCCGGCACCAGCGGCTAACGGCACGGTCAGGGCCGGATCTCCGCGATCGGCAGCTTGATGGCGAAGGGCTCGGTCAGCTCGATCACCTCGCTGCCGTCGGTCACCAGCTCGTACTGGCGCTCGCCACCCGGGCCGATCCGGTCACCGAGGCGGTAGGCGTAGAGGTGCACCGGATCCTGCTCGATCCGCCAGTAGAACGGAATGCCGGCGGCGGCGTACTCGCCCGGCTTGGCGAACCGGTCGACCCGCCGGGTGCCGGGGGAGACGATCTCGACGGCCAGGACGACGTCCGCCGCTCGCAGCAGCGACCGGTCGCTCGGCAGCCCGGCGTGATGGAGCAGGACGTCCGGTTGCCGGCTGGTGTTGGGGCTGAGCCCAACGCCAACAGCCAGGGAGGCCTGGACATGCGTCGGTGCGTGGGACCGGAGCCAGAGCCAGAGCAGGCTGGCGATGGTTTGGTGGCCCAGGGTGGGGGAGGGTGTCACCTGGATGACTCCGTCGACGAGTTCGACGCGGGGGGCGTCGTCCGGCAGGGTGAGCAGGTCGTCCAGCGTGTAGTCCGCACGCTGCTGCCGCATCGGGTCCGGACACCAGGGGCCAGGTGATGTCGGGACGGGCTCGGCGCTCATGCGGCGAGCGTACCGCCGGGGAACCGGGCCGGTGTCGGACCGGACGTGCGACGCGCTCAGTCCGCCGGCCTCTCGGCGACGAAGATCGCGGTGCCGGGGAAGAGTCGACCGCGCAGCGGGCTCCACTGGCCCCAGACCCCCTCGTGCCCGGCCGGCCACTCCGGTTCCACCAGGTCGAGCAGGCGGAAGCCGGCGCCGACCAGCTCCCGGATCCGGTCGCCGAGCGTGCGGTGCTGCTCCACGTACGTGGCCACGCCGCGCTCGTCCTGCTCGACGTACGGGGACCGGTCGAAGTACGAGTGCACGGCGGTCAGCCCGCCCTCGCCCGGGTCGTCGAGGAAGATCCAGCGCATCGGGTGGGTGACCGAGAAGACCCACCGGCCGCCCGGACGCAGCACCCGGGCCACCTCGCGCATCGCCGCCGCGGAGTCGTCCACGAACGGGATCGCCCCGAACGCGGTGCAGACGGTGTCGAAGGCGGCGTCGGCGAACGGCAGCGCGAGCGCGTCGGCCTGCACCAGCGGCACGCGTACCCCGGTCCGGTCGGCGGCCTCGGCGGCGTGCCGCAACATGCCGGCGGAGAGGTCCAGCGCGACCGGTCGGGCGCCCTGCGCGGCCAGCCAGCGGGCGGCGGCGGCCGCGCCGGCGCCGAGTTCGAGGATCCGCCGGCCGGCGACGTCGCCGAGCAGCCGCGCGTCGGCCTCGCGCAGCCCCTCCGGGCACCAGACGAAGTCCGTCTCGCCGAGGAACGCGCCGTGCTCGGCCTGGTAGGCGTCGGCGTCGGTGTCCCACCAGCCCCGGTTGGCGCGGCGGATCTCGGCGGCGTCGACCCGCCGGCGGGTCACCCTGTCGTCGTCCACCCGTCCACGCTAGGGCGGACTGGGGCGCCGGATCCGGTCGGGGTCGGCGTGTTGCGGGTGGGGCAGGTGTGACGGACGAGACAGCTGTGGCACCTTACCGCGCGAAATCTCCGCTTTCGCAGCGGATGAGGTCGCACGGACCCGGGAGGGCTTGCACGCTGTGGTAATGCAGCGGGTAGGCTAGACGATGCGCTCGCGGATCGTGTGCCTCGGCAGGGAGCAGGTGCGCGGTCACCGGAGCCACTAATGATCTTCTCGCGTCGATCGTTCGGTGTGCCCCGCGACGGATCCGCTGGCGCGGAAGAGTCACCGCGACACCCATGCCCGCTGTGACAACCCATCCGACCGGAGCAACCGCCCACATGACGAGCAGCATCGAGGCCCCCTCGAGCGCCAACAAGGTCACGCACGACGATCTCGGTTCCGAGGAGGCTTTCCTCGCCGCGATCGACGAGACCATCAAGTACTTCAACGACGGCGACATTGTCGAAGGCACCGTCGTCAAGGTCGATCGGGACGAGGTCCTGCTCGACATCGGCTACAAGACCGAGGGCGTCATCCCCTCTCGGGAGCTGTCGATCAAGCACGACGTGGACCCCGCCGAGGTCGTCTCGGTCGGTGACCACATCGAGGCCCTCGTCCTCCAGAAGGAGGACAAGGAGGGTCGGCTGATCCTCTCCAAGAAGCGGGCGCAGTACGAGCGGGCCTGGGGCACGATCGAGAAGATCAAGGACGAGGACGGCGTCGTCCGCGGCTCGGTCATCGAGGTCGTCAAGGGTGGTCTCATCCTCGACATCGGCCTGCGCGGCTTCCTGCCCGCGTCGCTGGTCGAGATGCGGCGGGTGCGTGACCTGCAGCCGTACGTCGGCCGCGAGCTCGAGGCCAAGATCATCGAGCTGGACAAGAACCGCAACAACGTGGTCCTGTCCCGCCGTGCCTGGCTGGAGCAGACGCAGTCCGAGGTGCGCACCGAGTTCCTCAACAAGCTCCAGAAGGGGCAGGTCCGCAAGGGCGTCGTCTCCTCGATCGTCAACTTCGGCGCGTTCGTCGACCTGGGCGGCGTGGACGGCCTGGTGCACGTCTCCGAGCTGTCCTGGAAGCACATCGACCACCCGTCCGAGGTCGTCGAGGTGGGCCAGGAGGTCGAGGTCGAGGTCCTGGACGTCGACCTGGACCGCGAGCGGGTCTCGCTGTCGCTGAAGGCGACCCAGGAGGACCCGTGGCGTCAGTTCGCCCGCACCCACGCGATCCAGCAGATCGTGCCGGGTAAGGTCACCAAGCTGGTGCCGTTCGGCGCCTTCGTCCGGGTGGACGACGGCATCGAGGGCCTGGTCCACATCTCCGAGCTGGCCGAGCGCCACGTGGAGATCCCCGAGCAGGTCGTGCAGGTCGGCTCCGAGGTCATGGTCAAGGTCATCGACATCGACCTGGAGCGCCGCCGGATCTCGCTGTCGCTCAAGCAGGCCAACGAGGGCTTCGTCGAGGGCGAGGAGCACTTCGACCCGACCCTCTACGGCATGGCCGCGACCTACGACGACCAGGGCAACTACATCTACCCCGAGGGCTTCGACCCGGAGACGGGTGAGTGGCTCGAGGGTTACGACAAGCAGCGCGAGACCTGGGAGCAGCAGTACGCCGAGGCGCGTCAGCGCTGGGAGGCCCACACCAAGCAGGTGCAGACCTCCCGCGCCGCCGACGCCGAGGCCGCCGCCAACCCGGCTCCGGCCACCACCAGCGCCACCACCACCTCGACCTCGGCCCCGAGCCGTCAGGCCGAGGAGCCGGCCGGCACGCTGGCCACCGACGAGGCGCTCGCCGCGCTGCGGGAGAAGCTCGCCGGCGGCAAGTGACCGGTCGCTGACGTCGGTCCACCCTCGGGCGGGCCGGCAGGTCGCCTCCGACGAACGGGCCCCGTCCCCGCGTTCCGCACCAGCGGAGCGCCGGGGGCGGGGTCCGCTCCGTTTCCGGCGACGACCGGATCCGGTCGTCGCCGGTGGGGCCCGGTTGGCACGCGGACGGGCATCCGGTTGACTGTCCGGGTGCTGAAGGTGGGGTTGACGGGCGGAATCGGATCCGGCAAGAGCGCGGTGGCGCGCCGGTTGGCCGCGCTCGGCGCGGTGGTCGTCGACGCGGACCGGATCGCCCGCGAGGTCGTCGCCCCGGGCACCGAGGGGTTGGCCGAGGTGGTCGCCGCCTTCTCCGACCGGGTCCTGGACGCCGACGGGGCGCTGGACCGGGCCGCCCTCGGCGCCGTGGTCTTCGGCGACGAGGCGGCCCGCCGCAGGCTGGAGGCGATCACCCACCCCCGGGTACGGGCGCGGACCGCCGAGCTGGTCGCCGCCGCCCCCGCCGACGCGGTGGTGGTCAACGACGTGCCCCTGCTGGTGGAGGTGGGGCTGGCGCCCACGTACCACCTGGTGCTGGTGGTGCAGACGGCGGTGGCGACCCGGTTGGCGCGGTTGTCCCGCGACCGGGGCATGGACCCGGCCGAGGCCGAGCGGCGGATCGCCGCCCAGGCCGACGACGCCCGCCGGCGGGCGGTGGCGGACGCGCTGCTCACCAACGACGGCACACTGGCCGAGCTGCACGACGCGGTGGACCGCCTCTGGCACGAGCGCCTGCTGCCCTACGAGCGCAACCTCCGGGCGCGGCACGCGGTGCGGCCCGGTCCGACGGCGCCGACCGGGCCCGACCCGACCTGGCCCGAGCAGTACGCGCGGCTGGCCGCCCGGATCCGGCACGCGGTCGGCGGCGACGTCCGGGTCGACCACGTCGGCTCCACCGCCGTGCCCGGGCTGGCCGCGCCCGACGTCATCGACATCCAGCTGACGGTGCCGTCGCTGGAGGAGGCGGACGGGCCGCTCGCCGACCGGCTCGCCGAGGCCGGTTTCCCCCGCCTGCCGGGGGAGTGGTGGGACGCGCCGCGCCGGCCCGACCGGGTGCACTGGGCGAAGCGGCTGCACGGCGGCGCGGACCCCGGTCGTCCGGTGCTGCTGCACCTGAGCCCGGCCGGCTCCGCCGGCTGGCGGTACGCGTTGCTGATGCGTGACCACCTCCGCGCCGACCCCGGGCGGCGGGCCGACTACCTCCAGGTCAAGCGGGATCTGGCGGCCACCGCGCCGGCGGGCGCCGAGCAGGGCACGCTCGGCGATCCCTGGTTCGACGAGGAGCACCTGCGGGCCGAGGAGTGGGCCGCGCAGACCGGCTGGCGCCCCTGAGGCGGCGCCTGTCCCGCCGTGGGCGGTCAGCGTGCGGACGGCGCGGCCGTCGGGCCGGCGCCCGGTCTCCGTCCGGGGGTGAGGTCGAGCCGGACCCAGACGCCCCGGCCGGTACGCAGCTCCACCCGGCGCGGCAGCCCGCCCCGGTCGAGCCACCAGCGCCGGCCGCCCGGGACCTCGACGACGTCCACCACGCGGCCGGCCAGCCGGTCCTCGCGGATCCGGACCGCCGCCGCGGCGGGTGCCCGGGTCGTGGCCCGCAGCGTGGCGTCGACCAGCCGGTCCAGGTCGTCGGCGGCCGGCCGGGCGGTGGCCGTGAGCAGCCCGGTCGGCACCGGCGTCGGCGGCGTGCCCGGACCGTCGGGAGACCCGGGTGTCTGTGCCACCCGCCCCGGCCGGATCCACCGCAGCGAGCGGCGGCCGGTGTCCTCGTCGGTCACCGCCAGGTAGGCCGACGGCGCCGCCCAGCTCAGCGTGCCGTTGCCGCCCAGGTTGGCGGACGGGCCGAGCGGGGCGGCCACGGTCACCGCCGCGCCACCGGCGGCACGCAGCCGGGCGGGCAGCCGGGCCAGCCGGTCGGCCTCGTCGTCGGTGAGCGCCCGGGGCTGCCCGGGCGGCCCGCCGAGCGCGTCCACCGGGCGCAGGGTGGGTCGGTCGACGCGGACCAGGTCGACGGTGACGGGGGCGCCGTCGGGCAGCCGTCCGGTCAGCCGGTGCAGGCGGGCGTCCGGGTCGATCCAGAGCGTCGGCGCGGGGCCGCCCGACGGCGTGGCGCCGCCGGCCAGCGGGGCCTGGACCACGTCCACCGGCACGCCCCCGAGGGTCTCCCGGCGCAGCCAGCGACCGTCCGGTCCGGCCGGGTCGACCCGGTCCGCGCCGAGTGAGAGCAGGAGGTCGCGTACGGCCGCCAGGCCCCGCCCGGCGGGCGGCTCGCGCAGTCGCCAGCGGTCGACCGGCGGGACCAGCGGCGGGCGCGCGGGTGTGGGCAGCGCGCTCGGGTCGGGGCGGACCAGCAGCGTCGACGCGGTGGCCTGGGCCAGCCCGCGGTCGGCGCCCGCGCCGGGACCGCCGACGTCCAGGTAGACCAGCGGCCGGGCCCAGTCGACCCAGCCGAGCAGTTCGACGCGGTCGCCGCCGGCGCCGACGGCGATCCGCACGCCGGCGCGGACGTCCCGCAGGTTGCCGACCCGCAGCGCGGCCACCCGATCGGCCTCGTCCGCGCTCAGCGCGCGCGTCGCCCCGGGTCGGTCGGCCGGCTCCGGCGGGCCGCCCGGCAGGCCGGCGACGAGGACGGCCGCGGAGGCCGCGGCGGCCGCCACGAGCGCGGCCAACGCGACGCGCCGCCGGCCCGGCGGATCGGGCGGGTCGGCCCTGCCGTCCGTCTCCGGGTCGTCGCCGAGGCCGGTGGACCGGGCCGACAACCGGCCGGCGCCGGCGTCGGTCCGCCGACGGCGACCGGCGACCGTGGCCGGCCGCGCCGGGGCGTTGGTCCGGCCGCGCCGGTGACCCCGGCCCGGCTCGCGTGGCACGGCCTGGTCGCCGCCGCCGCGCGCGGTGGGCCGGTGGGGGACTCTCTCTGTGCGCGGCCGGCCCGGTTCCGCGGCCGGGGTGGGCACGCCGCTGTCCGGGGTGTGATCGCCTCGCGGCCGGCGCTCGGGAGAGGTCTCCACACGTGGAGAACGCGGCGGTGGGGTTTCGGTGACGAGCAGGGGCGCTCGCGGCGGCCGGTCAGCGCCGTCGGCGCGACCACCGTGGGCGCGCACGCCGGTCGTCCCGGGTGCTGCGGCCCTGGCGCCGGGGGCGGCCGGGCCCCCGGAGGGGGCGGCCACCGGCCCGGGCGGCCGCCGCGAGCGGCCTACGGTACGAGGGTAGACCGGTGAGATGAGCCACACAATGGGAATATCGAAGCCGATCAGGGACGGTCCGTGGTCGTCGGGGAAGTGTCGGACCGCGGGCGTACGGTTGGTGTCATGGCGCTCGACATTCCCCGGCTCGACGGCCGCTTCCAGGTCGTCAGCGAGTTCCAGCCGGCCGGCGACCAGCCGGCAGCCATCGACGACCTTGAGCGTCGGGTGCGCCGCGGCGACCGCAACACGGTGCTGCTCGGCGCGACCGGCACCGGCAAGAGCGCCACCACGGCGTGGCTGGTCGAGCGGCTGCAGCGGCCCACCCTGGTGCTCGCCCCGAACAAGACCCTCGCCGCCCAGCTCGCCAAGGAGTTCGGCGAGCTGCTGCCGCACAACGCGGTCGAATACTTCGTCTCCTACTACGACTACTACCAGCCCGAGGCCTACATCCCGCAGACCGACACCTACATCGAGAAGGACTCCTCGATCAACGAGGAGGTCGAGCGGCTGCGGCACTCGGCGACCATGTCGCTGCTCACCCGGCGCGACGTCATCGTCGTCGCCACCGTCTCGGCGATCTACGGCCTGGGCACGCCGGAGGAATACCTCGACCGCGCGGTGCGGGCCAAGGTGGGCCAGGAGCTCGACCGCGACCAGCTGCTGCGCCGGCTGGTCGACATCCAGTACACGCGCAACGACATGGCCTTCCAGCGCGGCACCTTCCGGGTCCGGGGCGACACGCTGGAGATCATCCCGGCCTACGAGGAGCTGGCCGTCCGGATCGAGCTGTTCGGCGACGAGATCGAGAAGCTCTACTACCTCAACCCGTTGACCGGTGACGTGGTCCGTGAGGTGGACAGCCTGGTGATCTTCCCGGCGACGCACTACGCGGCCGGTCCGGAGCGGATGGAGCGGGCGATCCGCGACATCGAGGCCGAGCTGGCCGAGCGGCTGGCCGAGCTGGAGCGCCAGGGCAAGCTGCTGGAGGCGCAACGGCTGCGCATGCGCACCACCTACGACATCGAGATGATGCGCCAGGTCGGCTTCTGCTCCGGCATCGAGAACTACTCGATGCACATGGACGGCCGGCTGCCCGGCAGCCCGCCGCACTGCCTGCTCGACTACTTCCCCGACGACTTCCTCACCGTGGTCGACGAGTCGCACGTGACCATCCCGCAGATCGGCGGGATGTACGAGGGCGACGCCTCCCGCAAGCGGATGCTGATCGACCACGGCTTCCGGCTGCCCAGCGCCGCCGACAACCGGCCGCTGCGGTTCGACGAATACCTGGAGCGGGTGGGCCAGTCGGTCTTCCTCTCCGCCACCCCCGGCCCGTGGGAGCTGGAGCAGGCCCAGGGCGAGTTCGTCGAGCAGGTGATCCGGCCCACCGGCCTGATCGACCCCGAGGTGGTGGTCAAGCCCACCAAGGGGCAGATCGACGACCTCATGCACGAGATCAAGCTGCGCACCGAGCGCGACGAGCGGGTGCTGGTCACCACGCTGACCAAGAAGATGGCCGAGGACCTCTCCGACTACCTGCTGGAGAACGGCATCCGGGTGCGTTACCTGCACTCCGAGGTCGACACGCTGCGCCGGGTCGAGCTGCTGCGCGAGCTGCGCAAGGGCGACTACGACGTGCTGGTCGGCATCAACCTGCTCCGGGAGGGCCTCGACCTGCCCGAGGTCTCCCTGGTGGCGATCCTCGACGCCGACAAGGAGGGGTTCCTGCGCAGCGGCCGGTCGCTGATCCAGACGATCGGCCGCGCGGCCCGTAACGTCTCCGGTCAGGTCCACATGTACGCCGACAAGATCACCCCGTCGATGGCGAACGCGATCGACGAGACCAACCGCCGGCGGGCCAAGCAGATCGCGCACAACGAGGCCCACGGGATCAGCCCGGAGCCGCTGCGCAAGAAGATCCACGACATCCTCGACGACATCTACCGCGAGGCGGAGGACACCGAGAACGCCACGGTCGGCGGGGCCGCCCGGCAGCTGTCCCGGGGCAAGGCGCCGGTGAAGGAGACGCGCAGCCGTGGGGGCCGGGGCGGTGCGGCGACCCCGTCGCGCGAGGGCATGGCCCGGGCCGACCTGGCCAACCTCATCCAGGAGCTCAACGACCAGATGCTCGCGGCCGCGCGGGAGCTGCAGTTCGAGTTGGCCGCGCGGATCCGGGACGAGGTCTCCGACCTCAAGAAGGAGTTGCGCGGGATGGACGCCGCCGGGGTGCGGTGACCGGCGCGCCGGCGCGGGGAGGGGTGCGATGCTGACCGAGGCCGTCGTCGGGTTGCCCGATCCCCGGCTGTGTCCGTGGGTCGACCGCTACCTTGGCTACCGGGAGGTCGCGTCCACCCCGCTGGTGCGCCGGGAGGTCGCGGGCGCCTTCGTGGTGCTGATCCTCGGCTGGGCCGACCCGCTCGACGTCGCCGACCCGCGCGCCGTCGGTCGGGGGGTCTCCGGCAGCGCCTTCCTGGCCGGCCCGTTCGACGGCTGGTGCGTCACCCGCACCACCGGGACCGGCGCGGGCGTGCAGGTGGTGCTGAGCGCGCCGGCCGCCCGGCGGTTCCTCGGGGTGCCCCTGGGTGAGCTGGCCAACCGGGCGGTCCCGGTCGACGGGGTCGGCGGCTGGCTGGTCCGGCTCCGCGACGAGCTGGCCGCCGAGGCGGCCTGGCCGGCGCGTTTCGCCCGGCTCGACGCCGCCCTCGCCGCGCGGCTGGCGGCCACCGATCCGGTCGACGGTCGCCTGCTGAGGGCCTGGCGGCGACTCGACCGCACCGGGGGAGCGGTGAGCGTCGGCGCTCTGGCCGACGAGGTCGACTGGTCGCGTCGCCATCTGGCGGTGCGGTTCCGGCAGGAGTTCGGGTTGCCGCCGAAGACCGTCGCCCGGCTCCTGCGCTTCGAGCGCGCGTACGCCAGCCTGGGCCGCACCCTGTGCGCGGCGCCGGCCGCCGGTCCGCACGGGGCGGGGTGGGCGGAGCGGGCGGCCCGGTGGGGCTACTACGACCAGTCGCACCTGATCCGGGAGTTCCAGGAGTTCGCCGGCGCCACGCCCGCGGCGCTGGTCCGGGCCGGATCGCATTCGTCCAATCCCGGCTGACCCGGCGGGCGGCAGACTGATCGCCATGCGAAGCATCTATCCGGTCCTGCGCTATCCCGACGTCCGCGCCGGCGTCGACTTCCTCCGGTCGGCGTTCGGGCTCACCGTCCACGAGCTGCACGAGGGGCCCGACGGCACGATCCGCCATGCCCAACTCGGTCACGGCGACGACCTGGTCATGGTCGGGCCGGGGCCCGCGCCGGCGAGCCGGCCGGCCGACGACGACTACCGCGTCTACGTGGCGGTCGACGACGTCGACGCGCACCACGAGCGGGCCCGCGCCGCCGGCGCGGAGATCGTCCGGGCGCCGTTCGACACCGACTACGGCTCCCGCGACTACGCCGCCCGCGACGTGGCCGGCGTGGTCTGGTCCTTCGGCACCTACCGTCCCTGACCGCGTCCCGCCCGGTAGCTCTGCGCGAGCGAGGTATTGCCGTGTGTGATGGTCATGCGTACGCTCCCACCCTGGGAGGCGCGCATGCCGTTGTCAGCAAGTCCTGTCGTCCGGAGGGTGCGGCTCGGCGTCGAGCTGCGCCGGCTGCGTCGGCGTGAGTCGATGACGCTGGAGCAGGTGTGCGCCCGGCTCGGCTGGGCGTCCACATCGAAGCTGTCCCGCATCGAGCTGGGCCAGAGCCGGCCCGACCTGGCCGACGTCCTCGACCTGCTCGACGTCTACGCGGTGCCAGCGCACCAGCGCGACGAGCTGATCGTCATCGCCCGCGACGCCGCCACCGGCCGCGGCTGGTCCAAGGCGTTGGGCGAGATGGGTGAGCGGCAGCGGGCGTACGCCGAGCTGGAGGCGGGCGCCGAGCGCATCGTCGAGTACCAGCCGGCGCTCGTGCCCGGGCTGTTGCAGACCCCGGCGTACGCCCGGCTGCGGGTGACCGCCGGCGCGCTGCTCGCCGACGGCGTGGACGTGGAGGCCGACGTCCGCGCCCGGGCGGTGCGCCAGGAGCTGCTGGTGCGGTCGGACCCGCCGCACTACACCGCGCTGATCGACGAGCGGGCCTGCGACCCGGGCGGCCTGCCGGCCGACGTGTGGCGGGACCAGCTGCGGCACCTGCTGACGCTGGCCGAGCGGCCGCACGTCACCGTCCGCGTGCTGCCGCGCGGCGCTTCGCCCGGCGACGACCTGCACCCGCTGGCGCCCTTCTCCTACTACGCCTATCCCGACCCGGCCGACCCGCGCACGGTGCTGGTGGAGACGCTCACCACGGACCTGCGCCTGGTCGCGGAGACCGACGTGGCCCGCTACGAGCAGGTGATCGAGCGGCTGCTCGCGGCGGCGCTGACCGAGGAGGCGACGGTCGAGCTGCTGGCCCGCCGGCTCGGGGCCGCGCCGGTGCCCCGGCCCCGGGACCCGCACGAGCTGGAGTGACGCCGCGCGTCCACCGGGCCCGGCGCCCCCGATGCCCGTCGGGACCGGTGGCCGCGCGTCGCGCGCAGGCTATGTGAGGGGTACGACAGATCAGGCCGGCACGTCGACGAAGTGCTCGACCAGCGGCGGGCCGGCGAAGTACGGGCCGATCAGCCCCCGCCACTGCGCGAACCGCTCGGTCTGCCGGAAGTTCACGTCGTGCGCCTCGACCGAGTCCCACTCGACCAGCAGCACGAACCGGGTGGGGGACTCCACCCCGCGGGTCATCCGCACGGAGCGGCACCCCTCGGCGCCGGCGAGGACCGGACGGGCCTTCGCGTAGGCGGCGGCGAAGTCGTCCTCGTTTCCGGGCGTCACGTCGATCAGCGCGACCTCAAGAACCATGACCGCAGCCTTTCATGCCGGGCGCCCACCGGTACGCTCCGGGGGCGCTCCGGTGGGCCGCATCCCTCCATGGCGGCGCCGGCGGCGGGGGGAGGACACATGCTCGACTGGCTCACCGGCACCGCGTTCACCGTCCTGGGCGCGGGCACCACCTGGGCCGAGCTGCTCGGCTTCGTCACCGGCGTGGTGAACGTCTGGCTGGTGACCCGCCAGCACATCGCGAACTGGCCGGTCGGCATCGCGAACGTGCTGCTGCTGATGGTGCTGTTCTGGACCGCCGGCCTGTACGCCGACGCCGGCCTCCAGCTCGTCTACGTGGCGCTCGGTGTCTACGGCTGGTGGCACTGGCTGGTCGGCGGCGAGCGGCGCAGCCGGTTGACGGTCACCCGCACGCGGCGGCGGGAGTGGTGGGCGCTGGGCGCGGCCGGGGTGCTGCTCACCGCCGGCCTGTGGGTGCTGCTGGACCGGGCCACCGACTCCACCGTCCCGCTCGCCGACGCGGTCACCACGGCGCTGTCGCTGCTGGCCACCTACGGTCAGACCCGCAAGCTGGTGGAGAGCTGGTGGCTGTGGATCGCCGCCGACCTCATCTACATCCCGCTCTACGCGTACAAGGGACTGTGGCTGACCGGCAGCCTGTACCTGATCTTCCTGGCGCTCTGCGTGGTGGGGTTGCGGGCCTGGCGGGCGGACCTGCGGCGACGTGCGGCGGCCACGCCGGTGCCACCCGGCCCGGCGCCGGTGGCCGCGTGAGCGGGCCCGCGGGCGACCGACGGCCGTTCCGGCACGGCCTGGTGGTGGGTAAGTTCTATCCGCCGCACGCCGGGCACCACGCGCTGGTCGAGGCGGCCGCCGCCCGCTGCGCCGCGGTGACCGTGGTGGTGGCGCCGTCCCGCCGGGAGTCGATCCCGCTGGAGCTGAGGTTGGCCTGGCTGCGCGAGACCCACGCCGACACCCCGTGGGTGCGCTTCGTCGGCCGGTACGACGACCACCCCGTCGACTACGCGGACCCGGCGGTCTGGGACCTGCACTGCGCGGTGTTCGCCGACGCGCTCGGCGGCGAGCCGGTGGACGCCGTCTTCTCCTCCGAGGCGTACGGCGAGGAACTGGCCCGCCGGTTCGACGCGGTCGCGGTCGCCGTGGACCCGGGGCGTCGGGCCGTACCGGTGTCCGGCACCGCGGTGCGCGCGGACCCGGCGGCGCACTGGCGGTGGCTGAGCCCGCCGGTGCGGGCGTGGCTGGTCCGCCGGGTGGTGGTGGTCGGCGCCGAGTCCACCGGCACCACGACCATGGCGCGGGCGCTGGCCGCCCACTACCGGACCGCCTGGGTGCCGGAGTACGGCCGCGAGCTGACCGAGCGCAAGCTCGCCGCGCTGCGCCGGTCCCGCCCGGCGGCGACGGTCGTCGACGTGAGCTGGGACCGGGACGACTTCGTCGAGGTGGTCCGCGAGCAGCAGGCCGCCGAGGACGCGGCGGCCCGGCTCAGCGGTCCGCTGCTGTTCTGCGACACCGACGCCCGGGCCACCGCGATCTGGGAGGAGCGCTACCTGGGGTCGTCCTCGGCCGAGGTCCGGGCCGCCGCCCGCCGTCCGGCGCTGTACCTGCTCACCGACGACGCCGGGGTGCCGTTCGACGACGACGGCCTGCGCGACGGGGAGCACCTGCGGGCGTGGATGACCGGGCGGTTCCGGGCCGAGCTGGCCGGGTGCGGGGCGCCGGTGGTCGAGCTGCGCGGCGGGCACGAGGAGCGGCTGGCCACGGCGGTGACCGCGTGCGACGCGCTGCTGGCCGCCGGCTGGTCGTTCACCGATCCGGTGCTGCCCGCGCGCCTCTGACGGCTCCTGCTCCACTGGCGCGCCCTGCTCGTGTCCCGGTGGGCGCCGGACATCGGCCCGCGAGGTGCTTCCGACCGATGGGTTCGCGACGGGCGATATACCGCTGGGTCATCTTTATGCCTCAGCGGTATATCGCTCTCGACTGTTCGGCTCGGCTCCCGGTGGCACGCCCGAAGGGCCGCCTCCAGACCCTCACCTAGCCTCCTAGGATGCCCTTCGCGACGTGAGCCCGCGCACGTGCCGGCGGCGTTCGGGCGCCCGGAGATGCGGCACCCGGGGGTGATGGTGAACAATGGCGGCCGAGGAGGGGAGTATTCCCCCGCGACGGAGTCGTCAGCACGGAAGAGCGCCGGCACCCCCGGTGGTTCGACCCGGCTCCGTCGGTCGGGACCACCAGGCCCCGGCGGAAGAGACCTCCGACAGTCACCAGAGTCAGCGTCGACGCACCCCGGCCCCACACCCGGCGTACGGTGTGCCCGACGCTGCGTGTCTGCCGGAGGATGGATTTGAACGTGTCCGCATTGGTGTGGGCGGTAACCCTGACCGCGATGATCGCGGTCCTGCTCGCCGACCTGTTCATCATCGGTCGCCGCCCGCACGAGCCCAGCGTCCGGGAGTCGAGCCTCTGGGTCGGCTTCTACGTGGCGCTGGCGCTGGTCTTCGGCGCGGTGCTCTGGGCGACGTCCGGGGCGAGCATCGCCGGCCAGTTCTACACCGGCTGGCTCACCGAGTACAGCCTGTCGGTGGACAACCTCTTCGTCTTCGTGATCATCATGGCCCGCTTCGGTGTGCCCCGGCAGTACCAGCAGAAGGTGCTGCTCATCGGCATCCTGCTGGCGCTGGTGATGCGCGGTGGCTTCATCGCCGCCGGCGCCGCGTTGATCTCCCAGTTCTCCTGGGTGTTCTACATCTTCGGCGCCTTCCTCATCTACACGGCGGTCAACCTGGCCCGGCAGGGCGAGCCGGACGAGGACGAGTTCAGCGAGAACCTGCTGATCCGGTGGAGCCGCAAGGCGTTGCCGCTGTCCCGGGACTTCGACGGGGCGCGGATGACCACCCGGGAGAACGGGCGGCGACTGTTCACGCCGATGCTGATCGTGATGATCGCGATCGGCACCACCGACCTGATCTTCGCGCTCGACTCGATCCCGGCGATCTTCGGCATCACCCAGGAGCCCTACCTCGTCTTCACCGCCAACGTCTTCGCGCTGATGGGGCTGCGGCAGCTCTACTTCCTGCTCGGCGGGCTGCTCGACCGGCTCATCTACCTCAGCTACGGGCTGGCCGTGGTGCTCGGTTTCATCGGCGTCAAGCTGGTCCTGGAGGCGCTGGCCGACAACAACCTGCCGTTCATCAACGGCGGTGAGCACGTGGCCTGGGCGCCGCACATCCCGATCTGGCTGTCGCTGACCGTCATCCTCGGCACGCTGGCCGTCGCCACGGTGGCCAGCCTGGTCAAGTCGTCCCGCGACCGGCGGCGCGAGCTGGCCGAGGCGCGTAGCTGACCGGTACGTACGTCAGGGGCGTCCCGGCCGGTCGGGGGCGCCCCTGATCCGTCTGCCCGGTCAGACCCGGTGGGCGCCGACGAGGGTGGCGACCCGGGCCTCCGGCAGCTCCTCCTCGATCACCCGGCGGGTGCGGTAGCAGGCGTGCAGCATCCGGCGCCGGCCGTCGTGCGGCTCGGCCGAGACGATGCCGACGTGGTGGATGCGCCGGCCGGGGCGGGCGAAGAAGTAGAGATCGCCCGGACGCTCGTCGTCCAACGCCAGCGGCGTGGTGGCCTCGGCCTGGTCGTCGGCGTCCCGGGGGAGGGTGGTCCCGTACCGCCGCCAGGCCAGGTGCACCAGGCCGGAGCAGTCGATGCCGTCGGTGGACAGGCCACCCCAGACGTAGACGAGGTCCCGCAGCCGTTCGGCGACCGCGAGCACCTCCTTGGCCTCCGGCCGTTCGCCGGGCAGCGGCACCAGGTCGCCCTCCGGCGCCCAGAGCGGGTCGACCCCGCCGGGCGCGCGGACCGGCCGCCAGCCGTCCACCGGTCGCCCGGCCGAGGCGAGGTGGGTGCCGAGGACCACGCCGGGAAGCGCCGGCGGGCCGTCCGGGGCGGCGCGCAGCGCGGTGCGGACGACGTCGACCACCAGCGTGCCGGCGGACGGCGCGGCGTCGGCCGGCCCGGCGAGGTGGGCGGTGCGCAGCCAGCCCGGGTAGCCGCGGACGTCGAGCTTGGCGGCCGGCTGCCCGAGCGCGACCACCCGGGCCCAGCCGTCCGGCCGGACCTCGGTGACCAGCACCTGCTCGCCGAGCAGCAGCTGGGTCAGGACGCAGTCGCCGACCTGCTGCTCGGTGTCCATCGCGGCGATCCAGGCGGCGACGTCGGGTGGGTCGGCCAGGGCGGGGCGGTCGATCGCGCGGACCGCCTCGGGTGCGGTCCACAGGGTCGCCACCGCGACCCGTACGACGGCCTGGTGGCCCGGCTGAGGCGCCATGTGCACCCCTCCTCCCACGCTTCTCCGGGCGACCCTATGAAAAATTCCAACGACACTCAACCACGGCTTTGAACCTTAGCTTCACTCACGTCGGTGATCCCGAGCCCCGGCGCGTCCGGCAGCAGCACTGTCGAGCCCTCGTACCGGAGCCCGCCGCCGACCGGCGACCAGGCGAGCCACCAGGCGGCGTCGAGGTCCGACACAGCCGTGGTGCCGTACGCGGCGACCAGGCTGGCGGCCGCGCCCACGCCGACCGGACCCTCCATCATCGAGCCGACGATCGTGCCCATGCCGTGCGCGGCGGCCAGGTCGAGCAGCGTGCGGGCCGGCTGGAGCCCACCGCACTTGGCCAGCTTGACGTTGACCATGTCGGCCGCCCGGCGGCGGATCACCTCGACCAGGTCGCGCACGTCGAAGACCGACTCGTCGGCGAGGATCGGCAGGTCCACCCGGTCGCTGACCCAGGCCAGCCCGTCCAGGTCGCGGCGGTACACCGGCTGCTCGACCAGCTCGACGTCGAGCCCGGCGTCCTCGATGCCGCGGATCACCCGGACCGCCTCGCGGGGCGTCCACCCCTGGTTGGCGTCCAGCCGGATCCGGACGTCCGGGCCGACGGCGGCACGCACCGAACGGACCCGGTCCAGGTCGCCGCGGGCGTCGGTGCCGACCTTCAGCTTGAGCACGGTGAACCCCTCGGCCCGCCGCCGGCCGGCCGCCGTGGCCAGGTCGACCGCGTCGCCGGCGGCCAGCGTGACGTCCGTCGGGACGCGCAGCGCGGTGCCGCCGAGCAACCGCACCAGGGGTACGCCGAGTCGCCGCGCGGCCAGGTCGTGCAGCGCCACGTCGACGGCCGCCTTCGCCGACTCGTTGCCCACCACGGCCCCGCGCACCTGCGCGCACCGGGCCTGGAGGTCGTCCGCGTCGCGGCCGGTCAGCAGCGGCGCGAGCAGTTCGCGGACGCACGCCTCGGCCCCGGCGACCGACGCGCCGGTGACCTGCCACACCTGCGGGGCCTCGCCGAAACCCGAGCGACCGTCGCTGTCGATCACCTCGACGACCAGGGTTTCCACGGTGGTGGTGCGGCGCAGCGCGGTGACGAACGGGGTGTGTAAGGGGGCCGAGAGCCGGTGGGTGCGTACCGCGGCGATCGTCATGTGGGGCACCCTATAGGCAACTGGTGGCGAGCAGGGGAGGGCCGATGACCGGGCGGGACTGGGAGCTGGTGGGCGCGCCGAACGCCCGCGACCTGGGCGGGTTGCCGACGACGGACGGGCGGCGGGTCCGCGCCGGGCGGCTCCTGCGTACCGCGGCGCTGGGCCGGCTCACCGACGACGACCTGCCGGTGCTGGGCAAGCTCGGGGTGGCCTGCGTGGTGGACCTGCGCGACGCCGACGAGCAGGCGGTGGCCCCGCCGGACCGACTGGTGGGTGAGCCCCGGCGGGTGCACCTGCCGGTCTACGACGCGGCGCACCCGGTGTTCACGTACGTCTCGGCCGTGCTCCAGGGCCACGACCTGAACGCGTACGCGGCGCTGGCCACCGAGGGCATGCCGGGGGCGATGACGGCGATCTACCGTTGGTTCGTCACCGGGGAGTCGGCCCGGGCCGGGTTTGGCGCCGCGGTGCGGCTGGCCGCGGACGGTGGGAACCTGCCGCTATTGTTCCACTGCTCGGCCGGAAAGGACCGGACGGGCTGGCTGTCGGTGGTGCTGCTGACCGCGCTGGGGGTGCCGGAGCCGGCCATCCGGGCCGACTACCTGCGGCACAACGAGCTGATCGAGAGCCTGCGCGAGGTGCTGCTGACGGCCATGACGCGCCGTCGGCCGGACCTGGACCCGGCGGTGGCCCGGCCGCTGCTGGAGGTGCGCCCGGAGTATCTCGACGCCGCCTACGACGAGGTGCGCCGGGTGCACGGCACGTTCGAGGCGTACCTGCGTGACGGGCTGGGCGTGACCGACGAGGTCCGGGCGGGGTTGCGGGCGGGCCTGCTGGAGTAGGGGCTCAGCCGGCCAGCTCGTGCCGGGCGTCCCACACCCGTGCGGAGACGTGCGCGATGAGCCGGCAGGCGTCGTCCTCGACCTGCTCGCCGTCCGCGCCGCCGTCGGCCAGGTCGGTGGTCGTGCACACCACCACGGTGTACGGCGGCGCGTCGTCCGGGAAGACCACGCCGGCGCCGTGGCGGACACCGCGTACCCAACCGTTCTTGTGTGCGATGCGGGTGCCGTCGGGCAGGCCGGCGGCCAGGTCCTCGCGGTGTTCCTGGGCGACGAGCACGTCGAGCATGGCGGCGCAGCCGGCCGGCGAGGCCAGCGGGCCGGGCCGGGTCGTGCCCAGCGCCAGCTCGCCGAGGAGGGCGGCCAGGTCGGCGGCGGTGACCAGGTTGTCGATGCCGGCGTCGCGGGCCGCGAAGTCCTCGATGCCGCGGCCGGTGACGCTGTGCCGCGCGCCGGCCAGCGCCCACGCCTGCGCGACGGCGGGCAGGCCGACCTGGCCGATGCAGATGTTGGTGGCCAGGTTGCTGGAGCGGACGATCATGCGTTCGGCGAGCCAGCGCAGCGGGGCGGCGCCGCCGACGCGCTCCCAGACAGCCTCGTCGTTGTCGTAGTCGCGGGCGTTGGTGAAGCGGGGCGCGCCGGGCAGCGCGGAGTCGAAGGAGTTGCGCACCGGCAGCGGCGCGTCCAGGTCGAGCCGGCCGGCTTCGGCGGCGCGGTGCAGCGCCACCAGGACGGCGACCTTCATGGTGCTCGCCGCGTAGTGGGTGGTGTCGGCCCGCCGGGTCCAGGTGGGCCGCGCGCCGGGGCGGCCCACGTACGCGGAGACGGTGCCGGGCACCTTGTCCAGGTGCGCGTCGAGGTCCTCCCAGATCATGGGGTGACCGTAGCGGATCTTCGGCGGTCGCGGGGCAGCGGCACGGCCGGGTCCGGGGCTAGCGTGCGGACATGACGACCGCCCTGTACGACGACATCGCGGACTGGTACGAGGAGTACGCCACCGTCGGGTCCGCTGCCTACATGGACCGGGTCCGATCGGTGCTGGCGGAGCTGTTGGGCACCGGCCCCGGGCGGTGCCTGGACCTGTGCTGCGGCACTGGGGCGCACGTGGCCGAGCTGCACCGGCTCGGCTGGTCGCCGGTGGGGGTGGACCTGTCGACCGGGCAACTGCGGCACGCCCGCTCCCGGCTGCCGGTGGCCGGTGCCGACGCCACCGCCCTGCCGCTGGCCGACGGTGCCCTGCCGGCCGTGGTCTGCGTGCTCGCGCACACCGACATGCCGGACTACCCGGCCGCGATCGCGGAAGCGGCCCGGGTGCTGGCCCCGGGCGGCCGGCTGGTGCACATCGGGGTGCATCCGTGCTTCGTGGGCGCCTTCGCGGACCGGTCCGAGCCGGAGCGGATCGTGATCGACGGCGGCTACGCCACCCGGGAGCGCACGACCCGGTCCTGGAACGCGAGCGGGGTACGGGCCCGGGTGGGCGCCTGGCACCTGCCCCTGGCCGACCTGCTCACCGCCGTCGCCGCCGCCGGCCTGGTGCTCGACCGGGTGGTGGAGTCCGGCTCCGGCCCGATCCCCGACGTCCTGGCCCTGCGCGCCACCAGACCCCACTGACGGCCACCCGCCGCCGGTGCCCACACCCGTCCCGCTGCCCGGCTCCCCGCTGTCTCCGCGACTGCCTCCCGCTCCGCCACGGCCCTTCCTGCCCCGTCCTTTCGTTCCCCGGCCACGGGGTTCGGCTCCGTCCTGCCAGCTCCCGCCCGTCGTGCCATTCACCCGTCGAACAGTCGCAACGGCGCGGTGACCGGGGCCAGGAACCGGCCGCCGACCCCGGCGTTTCGCCGCGGAACGCGTCCCCGCCTCCCGCACCCCATCGCGACCCCCTTCCGTTCAGTCCCGCCCCGCCCCGCCCCGCCCCGCCCCTCGCCTCACCGGTTCGTCCCCTCCCACAATTCGAGAGCCCATACCACACATTGAGAAGCGCGGAGATCTTGGAAGGAAAACGCCCCTATGGCGGCCATTTCGTACCAAGATCTCGCCCCTACCCCGTCGATCATGAGGTTGGCGGCAGAGTTGATCTCTAAAATCGCCGCCAACTTCATGATCGACGGGGTGACGGGGAAAGGGGGAGCCCGGTCCGCCGGGGTGGCGGGCCGGGCTCCGGGTGGGGCGTGGGGCGGGTGGGTCAGCCGGCGTGCTTGCGGCGGGCGGCCATCCGGCCCCGCTGCGTCTGGTCCAGGATCACCTTGCGGATGCGCACCGAGGTCGGGGTGACCTCGACGCACTCGTCCTCGCGGCAGAACTCCAGGGCCTGCTCCAACGACAGCTTGCGCGGCGGGATCAGCTTCTCGGTCTCGTCGGAGGTCGAGGCCCGCATGTTGGTGAGCTTCTTCTCCTTGGTGATGTTGACGTCCATGTCGTCGGAGCGGGAGTTCTCCCCGACGATCATGCCCTCGTACACCTCGGTGGTCGGCTCGACGAAGAGCTGGCCGCGCTCCTGCAGGTTGATCATGGCGAACGAGGTGACCGCGCCGGCGCGGTCGGCCACCAGTGAGCCGTTGTTGCGGGTGCGCAGCTCGCCGAACCACGGCTCGTAGGACTCGAAGACGTGGTGCAGGATGCCGGTGCCCCGGGTGTCGGTGAGGAACTCGGTGCGGAAGCCGATCAGGCCGCGCGCCGGGACCAGCCACTCCATCCGGATCCAGCCGGTGCCGTGGTTGACCAGCTGCTCCATCCGGCCCTTGCGGGTGGCGAGGAGCTGGGTGATCGCGCCCAGGTATTCCTCCGGCGCGTCGATGGTGAGCCGCTCGACCGGCTCGCAGGTCTTGCCGTCGATCTCCTTGGTGACGACCTGCGGCTTGCCGACGGTCAGCTCGTAGGACTCGCGGCGCATCTGCTCGACCAGGATGGCCAGCGCCAGCTCACCACGGCCCTGCACCTCCCAGGCGTCCGGCCGCTCGGTGGGCAGCACCCGCAGCGAGACGTTGCCGATCAGCTCCTTGTCGAGCCGGTCCTTGACCATCCGGGCGGTGACCTTGGAGCCCTTGACCCGGCCGACCAGCGGCGAGGTGTTGGTGCCGATGGTCATCGAGATGGCCGGCTCGTCGACGGTGATCAGCGGCAGCGGGATCGGGTTCTCGGCGTCGGCCAGCGTCTCCCCGATCATGATCTCGGGGATGCCGGCGACGGCGATGATGTCGCCCGGTCCGGCCGACTCGGCCGGCTTGCGCTCCAGGCCCTCGGTCATCAGCAGCTCGGAGATGCGGACCCGCTGGGTGCTGCCGTCGGTGCGGCACCAGGCAACGGTCTGGCCCTTGCTGATCGTGCCCTGGCGGACCCGGCACAGCGCGAGCCGGCCCAGGAACGGCGACGCGTCGAGGTTGGTGACGTGCGCCTGGAGCGGCGCGTCCTCCTCGTACGCCGGCGCCGGGATGGTGTCCAGCAGGGTGCGGAACAGCGGCTCCAGGTTGCTGCTGTCGTCCGGCACGGCGCCGTCGGCCGGCTGGGTGAGCGAGGCGATGCCGTCGCGGGCGCAGGCGTAGACGATCGGGAAGTCGATCTGCTCCTCGTCGGCGTCCAGGTCGAGGAAGAGCTCGTAGGTGTCGTCCACGACCTCCTTGATCCGGGCGTCGGGGCGGTCCACCTTGTTGATCACCAGGATGATCGGCAGCCGGGCGCGCAGCGCCTTGCGGAGCACGAACCGGGTCTGCGGCAGCGGGCCCTCGCTGGCGTCCACCAGCAGCACCACGCCGTCGACCATGGTCAGGCCGCGCTCGACCTCACCACCGAAGTCGGCGTGACCGGGGGTGTCGATGATGTTGATGGTGACCGGGTCGCCGTCCGCCGGCAGGTACCGCACGCCGGTGTTCTTGGCGAGGATGGTGATGCCCTTCTCCCGCTCGAGGTCCATCGAGTCCATGACCCGCTCGGTGTCCTCACCACGGGCGCCGTAGGCGCCGGCCTGCCGCAACATGGCGTCGACCAGGGTCGTCTTGCCGTGGTCGACGTGGGCGATGATGGCGACGTTGCGGAGGTCGGTGCGTAGCTGCATACCCTCCATACTCCTGTCTGCGGTTGCCGGGGCACGCCTCGGGGTCACCCCGAGATCGCCCGGATCTGTGGCGAAAGTGCTGTGCCGACCGTTCCAGCGACTGGCATGCTGGCTCCCGTGCGGGGTGCCGGATGCCTGACCTGCTGAACTGGCTGCAGGAGCTGCCGCCCCTGCTGATCTACCTGGCTGCCGCGACGATCGTCGCGGGTGAGACCGCGGTGATCTTCGGGCTGCTGGTGCCGGGCGAGGCGACCCTGCTGCTGGTCGGCTTCCTAGCGTACGCGGGGACGCTACGGCTCGTCCCCACGCTGCTGGCCATGGTGGCCGCCGCCGTGATGGGAGACACACTCGCGTGGCGGGCCGGGCGGCGGTACGGGCCGCGACTGCGCGCCTCCGGGCTCGGCGCCCGGATCGGTGCGCACCGCTGGCGACGCGCCGACGAGTTGCTGGAGCGCCTGGGCGGGCGGGGCGTGTTCGCCGCCCGCTGGGTGGCGTTCGCCCGCACGTTGGCGCCCCGGCTGGCCGGCGCGGCCGGGCTGCCGTACCGGCGGTTCGCGCCGTGGAACCTGGCCGGGGTGGTGAGCTGGGTCGGCGCCTCGGTGCTGGCCGGCTACCTGGCCGGCGAGTCGTACGAGCGGGTGTCGCAGCTGCTGGGCCGGGCCACCGGGGCGGTGCTGGTGCTGCTGGTCTGCCTGCTCGGCGTGGTGCTGGCCGGCCGGTGGCTCGGGCGCAACCCGGACCCGGTCCGGGCATTGGCGGCCCGGGCCGGTGCGTTGCCGCCGCTGCGCTGGCTGCGGGACCGCTACGGGGTGCTGTTCTTCCTGGTCGGCATGCGCGTCGGCCCGGTCTGGACGCTGCTGATCAACCTGGTGCTGGGGCTGGCGCTGCTGTTCGGCGCCGGGTTGGCCGTGGCCGCCCTGCTGGAGGCGGTGGTCCGGCACAGCGGGCTGGGCGTGCTCGACGGGCTGGTCGCGGACTGGTTCGCCGCCCGGCGTACCCCGGGGGTGGTCGACGCCGCGCTGGGCGCGGTGTCGGTGCTGCGCGGCTGGGTCCTCATCACGGCGGTCGCCCTGGTGGCGGTGGTGGTGACCGGCCGGCGGCGGTCCTGGCGCGCGGACCCGCTGGGGGTGGTGGGGACGGTCGGCGCGGCCGTGCCGTTGGTGCTGCTGGTGGTGGTGGCGGACCTGACCGGTCCGGGCGGGCCGGACGACGTCCGGGACCTGTTCCCCACCCAGAACGCGGTGGTCACCGCGAGCTTCGGCACGCTGGCGTGGCTGCTGTCGCGGGGGGCCCGTTGGCCGGTCGGGGTGGCGGTCTGGACCGCCGCGTCGGCGGGCGTGGTCGCGGTCACCGGCGCCCGGCTCTACCTGGGCTGGAGCACGGCCAGCGGCACGGCGTCCGCGGTGCTGCTGGGCGCCGCGTGGACCACCGTGTTCGTGGTCGCCTGGACGACCCGGGACCGCGCGGCGGACGGCGACGGCGGGTCGGCGCCCGGGGACGCCGCCCCGGCCCGGCCGGCCGTGGGGGAGGGCCCGCCGCGGCCCCGGGAGCGGCGGCCGGCGTCGCGGGTACCCCGCAGGCCCGTCGATCCCTGCTAGGGTGCGCCGGACGGGGACCACGGGGAGGTTCGATGCGGCGAGGAGTCAGCCGGTGGGCTGCGGCTGCGGTGGCGGCGCTGGTGGCGGCCGGTCTGGTGACCGGCTGCGGCGGCGAGGAGCAACCGGTCCGGGAGGTGGCCGCGGAGCTGCCCACGGTGGCCCCGGTCGAGGCGCCGGAGGAGGCGCCCGCCGACGCGCCGAGCGAGGAGCCGCCGGCGGTCGAGGCGATGGGCGGGCGGCCCAGCCCGTCGGCGTCGGCGAAGCCCCGGCCGAAGCCGTCCCGCACGTCCACCAAGCCGCTGGCGAAGCCGAAGCCGCCGACCGAGACCCAGGTGCCGCCGGCCCCGCCGAAGCCGGCGCCCGCCGGCTGCAAGCCCAGCCACCGGGGCACCAAGGCGACGCAGAGCCAGGTGAAGGCGGCGCTGGCCGACGCCGCGGCCCGGACCTACTGGCCCACCTCGGCGCCGGACATCCGCATCCCGTCGGTCCTGATGAAGGCCACCGCCTGGCAGGAGAGCGGCTGGCAGTCCACCATCGTCGCCTGTGACGGCGGCGTCGGGCTGATGCAGGTCATGCCGGCCACGGCGGAGTGGATGAACCAGCGCTTCGGCCAGTCGTACGACATCGACGACTACCGGGACAACGCCTACCTCGGCGGCACCTACCTGGCCTGGCTGACCAAGTACATCGGCGACATGTACTTCGAGTCCGACTACCGGCTGGACGCCTCGCTGTGCACCGCCGAGTTGAACTCGTGCCTGCTCAACGCCGTGATCGCGGCGTACAACTACGGGCACGGCGCGGTCGCCCGGGAGGGGCAGCCACTGGCCATCCCCAACCCGCAGTACGTCTACAACGTGCGCGAGCTGATGACCAGCTGCGAGTGCCTGGCGTTCTGAGGCCTGTCGGGCGTCCGGGGGCCGGCGTGACGCCGGCCCCCGGACGTCGGGTCAGTCCCGCGCGGTGACCGGTTCGACCGGCGCGCCGGGCGCCTCGGCCGGCGCGTCCGCTTCCCGGGTGATCCGACCGGGCCACCAGAACCGGTCGCCGAGCAGGAACGCCAGCGCCGGCACCAGCACGGTGCGGACCAGCAGGGTGTCCAGCAGCACGCCGATGCAGACGATGATCCCGATCTGGGTGAGCGTGATCAGCGGGAGCACGCCCAGCACCGCGAAGACCGCGGCGAGCAGCACACCGGCGCTGGTGATGACACCGCCGGTGACGCGCAGCGCGGAGAGCATCCCGTCCCGGGTGCCGACCCGGCGGGCGTCCTCCCGGGCCCGGGTGACCAGGAAGATGTTGTAGTCCACGCCGAGGGCGACCAGGAACACGAACGCCAGCAGCAGCACGCCGGAGTCCAGCGCCGGGAAGTCCAGCACGTGGTCGAAGAGCAGCCAGGCCGCGCCGAGGCTGGCGAAGAACGACGCGATCACGGTCAGCACCAGCAGCAGCGGGGCCAGCAGGCCGCGCAGCAGCAGCACCAGCACGGCACCGACCAGCAGCAGGATGATCGGCAGGATCAGCCGGAGGTCGCGGGTGTTGGCCTCGTTCGAGTCGTACGTGGCCGCGACCGTGCCGCCGACCAGCGCGCCGTCGGGGGCGTCCGCGCCGGCCACGGTCGGCGGCGCCGAGTTCGGCACGGCGGCGACCGCGTCCCGCAGCGCCACGACCGCGCGGTCGGAGGCGGCGGTGCCCGGCTCGGCGGTCAGCACCACGTCGACCTGGGCGACCCGATCTCCGGCCAGGCCCGGGCGGACCGACGCGACGCCGTCCACCGCGTCGGCGGCGGCGACGACCGCCGCGGCGGCCTGCGGGTTGGTGAGCACGGCAACCGGCTGGGTGCTGCCGGCGGGGAAGGCCCGGGCGAGGGTCTCCGCGCCGGCGACCGCCTCGGGCTTCTCGCGGAACTGCTCGGTCTCGGACAGGCCGGTGCGGATACCGAGGCCGCCGAGCGCGAGGCCGGCCAGGAGCAGGGTGGCCAGCACCGCGACCGGCAACGGCCGGCGGACGACCAGCGCGCCGAGGCGGCCCCAGAGCCGGCCCTCGCGGGCGGCGCCGCCGACCCGGGGAACGAACGGCCAGAACAGGCCACGGCCGAAGAGCACCAGCGCGGCCGGCAGCACGAACAGGGCGGAGAGCATGGCGAACACGACGCCGATGGCGCAGGCCACCGCGAGCGCCCGGTTTGTCTCCTGCTCCGACAGCAGCAACGTCAGCACTCCGAGCACGACGGTGCCGCCGCTGGCCAGGATCGGCTCGGCGGTGCGGCGCAGGGCGGAGCGCATCGCGGTGAAGCGGTTCTCGTCCCGGCGCAGCTCCTCGCGGTAGCGCGCGATGAGCAGCAGGGCGTAGTCGGTGGCGGCGCCGAAGACCAGCACGCTGGCGATGCCGGTGACCTGGCCGCTGGGCAGGTAGATGCCGAGCGCGGGCACGACGGTCTCCACCGTGCGCAGGGTGAGCTGCTCGGCGGCGGCCACGACCAGCAGGGGCACGAGCCACAGGAACGGGCTGCGGTAGGTGACCAGCAGCAGCAGCGCCACGACGGCGGCGGTGACCAGCAGCAGGGTGGTGTCGGCGCCCTGGAACACCTTGCTCAGGTCGGCGGTGAACGCTGGCCCGCCGGTGACCTCGACGGTCAGGTCGGCGGGCAGGTCTCCGACCGCGTCGCGCACCTTGACCACCTCGTCGACCACGGCCTGCTGATCGCCGGCGGTGGACAGCGGCACGACGACCAGCGCGACGGTGCCGTCGGGGGAGACCTGCGCGGGGGCGACCCGGCCGCCGGCGGCGAGCGCGCCGAGCTTCGCCGCCGCGCCGTCGAGCGCGCTGCGGTCGGCGGCGCTGAGCGGGGCGCGGTCGTCGCGGCTGACCACCACCAGGGCGGGCTGGGTGTCGCGGGAGGGCAGCTGCTCCTGGAGCCGCTCGACCTGCGTCGACTGCCACTCGACGGACAGGCCGGTGGCGGAGACGGGTTGGGGATTGTCCGGCTTGGGTAGGCCGAAGACGACCGCGCCGACGACGAGTGCGGCGACCACGGTGAGCCAGGCGGCCAACCGGCCCCGGGCGACGCGGGTGAACAGTGACATCGGTGCCCTCACAGGTTTCTTTGCGGGGGTGATTCTTGCCGGGAGAGTATCTTGATGAGCGAGATTATCCGGGGAGGGCCTATGCTGCAACCGGACCGGAGCGGGCAGGGGGGTGGCGGCGAGCGGTGACGGGGCACGGCATGTACCGGCGGCGGGACGACCCGCGGGGGCGGATGGTCGCGGAGATCACCAACGACCTGCGTCGCTACTCGTTCGACGCGCAGCACGTCGGGCACGCGTTCGCCGGCCTGCACGGGCTCAACGCCACCGACCTGCAGGCCCTCATCGCGGTGATGGAGGCCGAGCTGGTGGGCGAGCCGATCACCCCGGGCCGGCTCGGTGAGGTGCTCAATCTCTCCTCCGGGTCGGTGACCGCGCTGGTCGACCGGCTGGAGCGCGCGGGCCACATCCGGCGCGACCGGGACACCGTCGACCGCCGCAAGGTCCTGCTGCACTACGCCGACCGGGGCGCCACCCTGGCGCAGAGCTTCTTCGGGCCGCTCGGCCGCCGCACCGACGAGGTGATGGCCCGGTTCACCGACGACGAGCTGGCCGTCGTGCACCGGTTCATGGCCGAGATGATGCGGTCCATGCGGGCGCACCGCGACGAGGTGCGCGCCGCCCGCGGCGAGCCCCGCCGCGCCGCCGCCCCCGACCCCGCCGGCGACCACTGACCGTGCGACCGGTCACCCGGCTCGTCGCGGCGGCACTGCGGTTGCCCGCCGCCCGCACCGGCCGGGTCGCCGTCACCCGGAACCTCCCGGTCCGGGTCCGCGACGGCACCTGCCTGCGCACCGACCACTACGCGCCGGATCTCGCCGGCGCCCCGTGCGTGCTGATCCGCACCCCGTACGGCCGGGGTGGGCCGGTCCGGTTGCTCGGGCGCCTGATCGCCGAACGGGGCTTCCACGTGGTGATCCAGTCCTGCCGCGGCACGGACGGCTCCGGTGGCGAGTTCGCCCCGCTGGTGCACGAGCGTGACGACGGCCTGGACACCCTCGACTGGTTGCGCCGCCAGCCCTGGTGGACCGGCGCGTTCGGCATGTTCGGCGCCAGCTACCAGGGGTTCGTGCAGTGGGCGGTGGCCGCCGAGGCGGGCGACGAGCTGCGCGCGATGGTCGCCGTGGTGACCGCCTCGGCCACCCGCGACTCGACGTACGCGGGTGAGTCCTTCACGCTCGACACGGTGCTCACCTGGGCGGAGCTGCTCGAGGCGCAGACCGTGCCCTGGCTGGCCCGGCAGTGGGAGCTCAAACGCGGCCAACCCCGACTGGCCCGCGCGTTGTCCCACCTCCCGCTGGCCGAGGCGGACCGGGTCGCCACCGGCGTGACCGTGCCGTTCTTCCAGGAGTGGCTGCGTCACCACACCCCGGACGCCGACTACTGGCGCACCCGCGTCTTCGGCGACCGGATCACCGACGTGCGCGCGCCGGTGACCATGGTCAGCGGCTGGCAGGACATCTTCCTTCCGGCGCAGCTCGACGACTGGGCCCGGCTGCGGGCCGCCGGCGCCCGGCCCCGGCTCACCGTCGGTCCCTGGACCCACGGCAGCCCGGGGCTGCTCGTGGCGGCCCTGCGGGAGGGCCTGGACTGGCTCGACACGCACCTGGCCGGCCGGGCCCGGCCGGAGCGCGCACCGGTGCGGGTGCACGTGGGCGGCGACGGCGGCGGGTGGCGGGACCTGCCCGACTGGCCGCCGCCGGCGACCCCGACCCGCTGGCATCTGCGGTCGGGCGGCCGGCTGGACCGCACGCCGCCGGACGCCGAGGCGCCGGACCGGATCTGGTACGACCCGGCGGATCCGACCCCGTCGCTGGGCGGACCGCTGCTGGTGGCCCAGCGGGCGGGCGCGGTGGACAACCGGCCGGTGGAGTCGCGGCCGGACGTGCTCACCTACACCACCGAGCCGTTGCCGGCCGCCGTCGAGGTGGTCGGGCCGGTACACGCCGAGATCCACCTGCGTAGCGAACTGTCGTACCTGGACGTGTTCGTGCGACTGTGCGACGTGGACCGGCGCGGGCGGTCCTGGAACGTCTGCGACGGGCTGGCCCGGGTCGAGCCGGGCCGGTTCCCCCGGGACGCCTCCGGCGCGGTCCGGGTTCCGGTCACGCTCTGGCCGACCGCGCACCGGTTCGCGTCCGGGCACCGGTTGCGCCTCCAGGTCTCCGGCGGCGCCCACCCGCGATACGCCCGCAACCCCGGCACCGGGGAGCCGCTCGGCACCGCCGTGACTCTTCGTGCTGGATGGCGCGACGTGCTGCACGATGGTGAACATCCCTCGGGGTTGGACCTGCCGCTGACGCCGGCACCGTCCACAGCGGCCCGATAGTTCCAAATACCGCCTCTGAACTGGGCGTTTTCCCCGAACCGTGGTTAAGCTCGGAGCAGGTGCCCGGTGCCGTGCAACTCATCGGCGGGGCGCGACCGCGGATCGCAGGCCATCACGTGCTGTGATCGTCATGCCCTGCCGGCCATCGATCGGAAGGGGATCCACCATGACCTCGGCTCCGGCGAACCTGCTGGCGGTCCGCAACCTGTTGCTCACCTACCTCAACGTCGACAAGAACGCCGTACGGGATCAGGACCTGGAGCCGGCCGAGGTCGGCATCGTCGGCGACGCGAACCACCGGGGCGGCTACCACTGCGGCTCCGACCGGGTGGTCGTCAACGACTACTCGGTGGTGGAGTCCACCCGGGACCGGTCCGGGCTGACCCTCTACGCGTCCGCGCTGGACGTCGGCACGTTCTCGGTCCGCTCCGGCGGCGCCACCCACACCCTGCGCACCTTCTCCACCTGGATGGCGGCGCAGTGCGCGGCGAACGCGGCCGACACCCGGGACATCCGGGAGATCATCTACTCCCCGGACGGCCGGACCGTGCGGCGTTGGGACCGGCTCGGCAAGCGCACCAGTGGCGACAGCAGCCACCTCTTCCACACCCACTTCAGCTTCTTCCGCGACTCCACCAAGGCGGGCCGGGACCAGACCCCGCTGTTCCGCCGCTATCTCACCGCGATCGGGCTGATCGCCCCTGTGAAACCGGAGGACGACATGGAACAGACCGACAAGCTCGTCGGCAACACCGGCTACCCGAACCGCACGGTCGGCGACGTGCTGGCCGACGTGGAGAACCTGCGCAACTGGCTGATCTCACCGGTCAACACGACCGGCCTGGTCAGCCCGCCGATGGCCAACTCGCCGTTGCAGCAGATGCTGGCGATGGCGCGGGCCTGGCCGGCGCTCGTCGCGCAGGTCAACGAGTTGTCGGGCAAGGACTTCACCGACGAGCAGCAGATCGTCAGCGGGGTCCTCGCCGGCCTCCCGCCGGAGAAGATCGCCGAGGCGATCCCCCCGCAGATCGCCCGGGACGTCGCCGACGAGTTGTCCCGGCGGCTGACCGCCTGACCGTCCGGTGCCGCGGCGACCGCGTCGACGCGGTCGCCGCGGCGTCCGAACCAATCCGCAACAGGTATTGCGCAACACCTCTTGCGAATGTCAGGGTGGGTGGCATGACAGAGCCCACCGTCCGGCAGGTCACCGACTCGCGAGTGCTCGCGGCGCTCGCCCACCCCCTGCGTCGCCGGCTGATGGACGTGCTCAAGGTGCACGGTCCGTGCACCGTCGGCCTGCTCGCCGAGCACACCGACCAGGCGCCCGCGAACGTCAGCCACCACCTCCGGGTCCTGGCCGCCGCCGACCTGTTGGTGGAGGCGCCGGAGCTGGCCCGGGACCGTCGCGAGCGGTGGTGGCGGCTGCGGGACCGGGGGGTGCGCTGGTCCACCACGGACTTCGACGGCGACCCCGCCGACCGGGCGGTGGCCGACGCGGCCGGCTCGCTGAACCTGGAGCGGCACGCGGAGCTGGTGCGGGCCTGGCACGCGGCCTCCGACGAGACCCGCGCCGCCTGGGGCGAAGGGCCGTTCAGCACCGACAAGTGGCTGCGGCTGACCCCGGACGAGCTGGCCCAGCTCAGCCAGGAGGTGATCGCGCTCTTCGCCCGGTGGGCCGACCGGCCCGTGCCCGAGGACGGGCAGCGCCGCGAGCCGGTCTTCCTGTTCTCCTACGGCGTCCCGGCCCGGCCGTGAGCGCCCCGGCCCGACCGTCCGCGCCGGCCGTCGACAGCCCGCGCGGCGGGCTGTTCCGGCACCGCGACTTCCGGCTGCTCTGGACCGGGCACACGGTCAGTGCGGTGGGCAGCAACATGACCACGGTGGCGCTGCCGTTGGTCGCCGTGGCGGTGCTCGACGCCACCACGTTCCAGGTGGCGGTGCTCACCGCCGCCGCCTGGCTGCCCTGGCTGCTCGCCGGCCTGCCGGTCGGGGCCTGGGTCGACCGGGTCCGCCGCCGTCCCGTGATGATCGGCGCCGACCTGGCCGCCGCGGCGCTGTTCCTCAGCGTCCCGGTCGCGGCGCCGCTCGGCCTGCTGACCGTCTGGCAGTTGCTGGTCGTGGCGCTCGGCGCCGGCCTGGCCCGGGTCTTCTTCGAGACCGCCGACCAGGTCTACCTGTCCACGCTGCTTCCGCCCGAGCAGGTGCCCGAGGCGAACTCGCGGCTGCACGCCACCCACACCGCGAGCTACCTGGTCGGCCCGGGGTTGGCCGGCCTGATCGCCCAACTCGCCGGCGCGGTCGTCGCGGTGGCGCTGGACGCGGTGAGCTTCCTGTTCTCCGCGCTGTGCCTGCACCGGATCCGGGCGGTCGAGCCCCGACCGCGACGCCCCGCCGGGGCGTCGTCGTTGCGTCAGGAGGTCGCCGCCGGGCTGCGCTTCGTCACCCGCGACCCCTACCTGCGGGTGCTGACGGTGTTCGGGGCGGCCAGCAACATCGGGCTGACCGGCTACCAGGCCGTGCTGGTGGTCTTCCTGGTCCGCTCGGCGCACCTGCCGGCCGGCCTGGTCGGCGTGCTGATCGGTGTGGCCAGCCTCGGCGGCATCGTCGGCGCGGCGTCCGCCGCCCGGCTGGCCCGCCGGCTCGGCACCGCCCGCGCGCTGCTGGTCGCCGGCGCCCTCACCGGCCCGCCCGCGCTGCTGATCCCGCTGGCCGGGCCCGGCGCGCGGGTGACCTGGCTGGTGCTCGGCGGGATGCTGGTGAGCCTCGGCGTCGCGGTCGGCAACGTGGTCAAGGGCAGCTTCCGGCAGACCTACACGCCGCACCGGCTGCTCGGCCGGGTGACCGTGAGCATGCACCTGCTGAACTACGGCACCATCCCGCTCGCCGCGGTGGTGGCCGGCGCGCTGGGCGCCGCCTGGGGGCCGGACGGCGCGATCCGGGTGATGACCGCCTGGCTGGCGCTCACCCCGCTGATCCTGCTGGTCGGCCCGCTGCGCCGGCGACGGGACCTGCCGGCCGCGCCGGCCTGAGGAGTGCGCCGGCCGGAGGAATGTCCTGGCCGGCTGTGCCGGGCCCGAAGAATGCACTGTGGCGGCGGTCGGTGCTCCGACCGCCGCCACCGGCACGTCGCTACATCGGACGGACGTTGTCCGCCTGCGGGCCCTTCTGGCCCTGGGTCACCTCGAACTCGACCTTCTGGCCCTCGTTCAGCTCGCGGTAGCCACTGCTCTGGATGGCCGAGTAGTGGACGAACACGTCCGGGCCTCCGCCGTCCTGCTCGATGAAGCCGAAGCCCTTTTCCGAGTTGAACCACTTGACCGTGCCGGTTGCCATGCGTCTCTCCCTGTTCAATGCGGGTGAGCACCGGCCCCTCGGCCGATGATCGCCCTGTACCACCCTGACAGTAACCGGCCGAACCGGGATCCGCTGGCGGAAGTGCCGGCGTGGCACGTGAATACCTGCGAGCCGGAAATGCCCCCGGTACCGATCGGGGCACGGCATGCTTGCCCCGATGAGCACAATCACGGCACTGGCCGACCTGGAACAGGAGATCGCGGCGCCCGGCGCGGGCCCGGACCGCCTGCGGCTGGTCGGCACGCCGTTCGTGCCCGAGGTGCGACTGCACCTGGCCGAGGACGCCATCCTGTGGTGGGCGCGGATGGAGGCCGCGGCCGGGCGGTCGCTGCCGCCGCCGTACTGGGCCTCGGTGTGGGCCGGTGGGCAGGCGCTCGCCCGGCACCTGCTCGACCACCCCGACCTCGTCGCCGGCCGCCGGGTGCTCGACCTGGCCGCCGGGTCGGGACTGGTCGCCATCGCCGCCGCGCTCGCCGGCGCCGACCGGGTGGTCGCCAACGACGTCGACCCGTACGCGGTGGCGGCCGTCACGGTCAACGCCCGGGCCAACCAGGTCCGGGTGACCGCCGACGGCGAGGACCTGCTCGACGGTGTCGCGGGCGTCGACCTGGTGGTGGCCGGTGACGCCCTCTACGACGCCGGGTTGGCCGCCCGGGTGCTGCCGTACCTGCGCCGGTGCGCCGAGCGCGGCGTCGAGGTGCTGGTCGGCGACCCGGACCGCGGGCACCTGCCGCCGGACGGCCTGGACCTGGTGGCCAGCTATCCGGTGCCGACCACCGAACCCTCGGTCGACTCCCCGGTACGCCGGGTGCAGGTGCTCCGCCCCCGCTGACCCTGAGGGGCCCCCGGGTCCGGCCTCCGGGTCGGGTGGGGGGTCACGCCCGATGTGCCGGGCGGTCGGTGACGCATAGCGTGCTCGTCATGACGGACCTGCTCGCCCAACTCGGGGAGTTGCCCACCACGCTGCTGATGGGGCTCCTCGGCGTGGTGATGCTCGCCGACGCCGTACCCCTGGTCGGGGTGCTGGTGCCCGGGGACGCCGCGGTCCTCGCGGCGGTCGGCGCGGGCCGGCCGGCGGGCGGGGCGGTGACCGTCGCGGCCGTGGTGGCGGGCTGCGTGGCCGGCTGGTCGTTGAGCTTCCTCGCCGGGCGGCGCTGGGGCGTGCGGTTGCGGCACGGCCGGCTGGGGCGCTGGATCGGCGAGTCCCGGTGGGCCGCCGCCGAGGCGCTGCTGCACCGCGGCGGCGGACGGATCGTGCTGGTGGCGCCGTTCCTGCCGGTGTTCAACGCGCTGCTGCCGCTGGCCGCCGGCGGGCTCCGGATGCCGTACCGGAGGTTCGTGACCTGCGCGGCGCTCGGCGCCACGCTCTGGGCCGGGCTCTACGTGGCGCTCGGGCTGGCCGCGCGGACGCTGACCGTGCTGCTGCCCGGCGCGCCCGACCCGACGGTGCTCACCATGGCCGTCGGGCTGCTGCTGGCCGGGCCGGTGCTGCTCGGCGCCCGGCGCCGGCTGCGCGCGGTGACCGGCGCACCGGGCCGGGTCCGGCCGCCACGGGGGAGGCCGGACCCGGCGCGCTCACCAGCCGCGGGCCCGCCACTGCGGCAGCGCCGCCCGCTCCGCGCCGATCGTGCTGTCCTTGCCGTGTCCCGGATAGAACCAGGTCTCGTCCGGCAACCGGTCGAAGAGCTTGGCCTCGACGTCGTCGACGAGCTGGCCGAACCGCTCCGGGTCCTGGTCGGTGTTGCCGACCCCGCCCGGGAACAGCGAGTCGCCGGTGAACAGGTGCGGGGTGCCGGCCGGGTCGCGGTAGAGCAGCGCGATCGACCCCGGCGTGTGCCCGCGCAGGTGGATGACCTCCAGCGCGCAGTCGCCGACTTCGACGGTGTCGCCCTCGCGCAGCGGCTCGGCGTCGATCGGCAGGCCCTCGGCGTCGTCGGCGTGCACCAGCGCGCGGGCGCCGGTCTTGGCGACCACCTCCTCCAGCGCCACCCAGTGGTCCATGTGCCGGTGGGTGGTCACCACCGCGGCCAGGCCGCCGTCGCCCACCAGTTCCAGCAGGCGGGGCGCCTCGTTCGCGGCGTCGATCAGCACCTGGTCGCCGGTGGCGTGGCAGCGCAGCAGGTAGGCGTTGTTGTCCATCGGGCCCACCGACAGCTTGCTGACGGTGAGCCGGTCGAGCTCGCGCACGGCCGGCGGGCCGCCGGGGGTGACGTCTCCGGTGTAGGTCATGACGGCGTTCAGATCCATTCCGGTGGGTTCGGCAGGGGACCGTCGGGGACGACGGTGAGCAGCTCGCCCGCGCCCCGGCCGGTCAGCCAGGCGGCGAGTTCCGGCGCGGGGCCGGTGACCGTGGGCGCCCCCTCGGGGTCACCCACGACGAGTTCGTGTGCGGCGCCGTCGACGCGCAGCACCATGGCCGGCGCGGCCGGGTTGCCGGCCAGCCCGGTCGTCACCTCGTGCAGCAGGCGCTGGGCGAAGGCCTCCGGCCAGTCCGCCGGGCGGTAGCCGGTCGCCAGGTCGACGTGGTGCACCTCGACCTCGCGCAGCCGGCCCCAGACCAGCAGCGCCGCCGGCCACGGACCGCGCCGGGCCTGCACCATGGCGCCCCACGCCTCGGCCGGCATCTGCGCCACCGCCGCGTCGAACCGCTGGCCGCTGCGGCGCAGGTCGTCCAGCAGGTCGGCCGGGCCCCGGCCGGCCCCCGCCTCGATGTCGGCGTTACGCGCCTCGACCGAGGCGTACATCGGGATCGGTTCGCCGGTGCGCGCGGCCGTGAGCAGGTTGACGAACCCGTCGGCGTTGCGGGCCAGGTGGGTGAGCACGTGCGCGCGGGTCCAGCCCGGCAGGAGCGAGGGCGCCGCGACGTCCGCGGCGGTCAGGCCGGCGACGGTACGCAGCAGCCGGTCGTTCGCCTCGGCCAGGTCACCGGTCAACAGCAGGGGGTCACTGGTCATCTCGTTCTCACGGTTCGACAGTAGCGGGCGGGACCCGGCCGCGCCGCCGGGGAAATCGCTTTCGGCGCGTCGGCGCGGCCCCTACCGTCGGGTCGAACGACAGCGGCTCGCGGCGGGAACGCGCCGGGCCGACGTCGTGCCGGACGCGGGCGCCGGGAGTCGGAGCGGAGGTGGTGAGCATGCCGGTCGAAGCACGCGTGTTCCGCCGTGAACCCCCTCGACACCGATGAGGACACCATGAACCTGGACCTGACCGCCCTCGGCTGGGACGCCGACTGGGCGACCCACCTCGATCGACGCGCCGACCACCGACCCGGGCGGGTGGCCCGGGTGGACCGGGGCGTGTGCACCGTGCTCCGCCCGGAGGGGCCGGTGCGGGCGAGCCTCGGCGGCGGCGTCCTCGCCGCCGCGGCCCGCGACCTGACCGCGTTGCCCTGCGCGGGCGACTGGGTGCTGCTCGCCACCTGGCCGGACGGCCCGGTCACGGTGGAGGCGGTGCTGCCACGACGGACCGCGCTGGTGCGGCGCACCGCCGGCAAGGACGCCAGCGGGCAGGTGCTGGCCGCCAACCTCGACGCCGCCGCGGTGGTCGAGCCGGTGCACCCGACGCCGGACGCCGCGCGGATCGAGCGGCTGCTCTCGCTCGCGCACGAGTCCGGCGCCGAGCCGCTGGTGGTGCTCACCAAGGCGGACCTGGCCGCCGACCCGGCCGCGGTGGCCCGGCAACTGGCCGACCTGGCGCCCGGGGTGCCGGTGCTGGCGGTCAGCGCCGAGCGGGGCGCCGGCCTGGCGCCGCTGCGCCGGCACGTCGCCCCGGGACGCACCCTGGGCCTGCTCGGGCCCTCCGGGGCCGGCAAGTCGAGCCTGGTCAACGCGCTGGCCGGGGCGGACGTGATGCGGACCCAGGCGATCCGCCGGGTGGACGGCAAGGGCCGGCACACCACCACCTGGCGGTCGCTGGTGCCGCTGCCGGGTGGGGGAGCGGTGCTGGACACCCCCGGGGTACGCGCGGTCGGCCTGCTGGACGGCGTGGTCGGCCTGGACCGGGCCTTCGCCGACATCGCCGAGCTGGCCACCGGCTGCCGGTACGCCGACTGCGCGCACGACGCCGAGCCGGCCTGCGCGGTGCGGGACGCGCTGGACAGCGGCGAGCTGCCGGCGCGCCGCTGGGAGAGCTGGCGCCGGTTGCAGCGGGAGGTCGCGTACGAGGGCGGGCGTCGCGCGGCCCGGCTGGCCGCCGAGCGGCGGGGCGGGTGGCGTGGCGGGCGGCGGCGCACCGGGCGTCCGGCGACCCCGCCCGCGCCCGGCGCATTCTGAGTCGGCCCGGACCGGCCGGGCGGGGTTGGCCGCATCCCGCCCGACCGGTCTGAGCTGGGGGAATGTGCGCCCGACGGAAGTTGTCACACCTCGGGGCTAGAGTTGCCGGGGCGTCTTCCCTGCGCCTCGACAACCTGTGAGAACCGCCCAGACCTGACGTCTGGCGGACAGATCCGCCGCACATTCTTCTTCCGGGAGCACACGCACCGTGGCCGACCGTCTGATCATCCGTGGCGCGCGCGAGCACAACCTGCGTGACGTCAGTCTCGACCTGCCCCGGGACGCCCTGATCGTCTTCACCGGGCTGTCCGGTTCGGGCAAGTCCAGCCTGGCGTTCGACACCATCTTCGCCGAGGGGCAGCGCCGCTACGTCGAGTCGCTGTCGTCCTACGCCCGGCAGTTCCTCGGTCAGATGGACAAGCCCGACGTCGACTTCATCGAGGGCCTCAGCCCCGCCGTCTCCATCGACCAGAAGTCGACCTCGCGCAACCCGCGTTCCACCGTCGGCACCATCACCGAGGTCTACGACTACCTCCGCCTGCTCTTCGCCCGCATCGGCGAGCCGCACTGCCCGATCTGCGGCGAGCGGATCTCCAAGCAGAGCCCGCAGCAGATCGTCGACCGGGTTCTGGCGATGGCCGAGGGCACCCGGTTCATGGTGCTCGCGCCGGTGGTGCGCGGCCGCAAGGGCGAATACGTCGACCTCTTCGCCGAGCTGCAGGCCAAGGGCTACGCCCGGGCCCGGGTCGACGGCGTGGTGCACCCGCTGACCGAGCCGCCGAAGCTCAAGAAGCAGGAGAAGCACACCATCGAGGTGGTCATCGACCGGCTCAGCGTCAAGCCGAGCGCCAAGCAGCGGCTGACCGACTCGGTCGAGGCCGCGCTGGGCCTCTCCGGCGGTCTGGTGCTGCTCGACTTCGTCGACCTGCCGGAGGACGACCCGGCCCGCGAGCGCCGCTACTCCGAGCACCTGGCCTGCCCGAACGACCACCCCCTGGCGATCGAGGACCTGGAGCCCCGGGTCTTCTCCTTCAACGCGCCCTACGGCGCGTGCCCGGAGTGCACCGGCCTGGGCACCAAGAAGGAGGTCGACCCCGAGCTGGTCATCCCCGACCCGGAGCGCTCGCTGCGCGAGGGCGCGATCCAGCCCTGGGCCACCGGGCACAACCTGGAATACTTCCTGCGCCTGCTGGAGGCGCTCGGCGAGGCCGAGCACTTCGACATCGACACGCCCTGGCGGGCGCTGCCGTCGCGGGCGCAGAAGACGATCCTGCACGGCTCCGACGACCAGGTGCACGTCCGCTACCGCAACAAGTACGGCCGCGAGCGCTCCTACTACACCGGCTTCGAGGGCGTGGTGCAGTGGATCGAGCGCCGGCACACCGACACCGAGTCGGAATGGTCCCGCGACAAGTACGAGGGCTACATGCGGGACGTGCCCTGCGCCGCGTGCGGCGGCGCCCGGCTCAAGCCGGAGGTGCTCGCGGTCACCCTGGCCGGCAAGAGCATCGCCGAGGTCTGCAACCTCTCCGTCGGCGAGGCGGCCGACCTGCTGGCCGGCATCGAGCTGACCGACCGGCAGAAGATGATCGCCGAGCGGGTCCTCAAGGAGATCAACGCCCGGCTGAAGTTCCTGCTCGACGTCGGCCTCGACTACCTCTCCCTGGACCGCCCCGCGGGCACGCTCTCCGGCGGCGAGGCGCAGCGCATCCGGCTCGCCACCCAGATCGGCTCTGGCCTGGTCGGCGTGCTCTACGTGCTCGACGAGCCGTCCATCGGCCTGCACCAGCGGGACAACCACCGGCTCATCGAGACGCTGTTGCGGCTGCGCGGGCTGGGCAACACGCTGATCGTGGTCGAGCACGACGAGGACACCATCCGGGTCGCCGACTGGATCGTCGACATCGGTCCGGGCGCGGGCGAGCACGGCGGCAAGATCGTGCACAGCGGCTCGGTGCCGGCGTTGCTCGACAACGCCGAGTCGGTCACCGGGGCGTACCTGTCCGGGCGCAAGTCCATCCCGACGCCGGCCACCCGCCGGCCGCAGACGCCCGGCCGGGAGCTGGTGGTGCACGGCGCCCGCGAGCACAACCTGCGCAACCTCACCGTGAGCTTCCCGCTCGGCCAGCTCATCGCGGTCACCGGGGTCAGCGGCTCGGGCAAGTCGACGCTGGTCAACGACATCCTCTACACGGTGCTGGCCAACCAGATCAACGGCGCCCGGCTGGTGCCCGGCCGGCACACCCGGATCACCGGCCTGGAGCACGTGGACAAGGTCGTCGGCGTCGACCAGTCGCCGATCGGGCGCACCCCGCGCTCCAACCCGGCCACCTACACCGGGGTCTGGGACCACGTCCGCAAGCTCTTCGCCGAGACCACCGAGGCCAAGGTCCGGGGATACGGCCCGGGCCGGTTCTCGTTCAACGTCAAGGGCGGGCGCTGCGAGGCGTGCTCCGGCGACGGCACGATCAAGATCGAGATGAACTTCCTGCCCGACGTCTACGTCCCCTGCGAGGTGTGCAAGGGCGCGCGCTACAACCGGGAGACGCTGGAGGTGCACTACAAGGGCCGGACGGTCGCCGAGGTCCTGGACATGCCGATCGAGGAGGCGGCCGAGTTCTTCTCCGCCATCCCGGCCATCCACCGGCACCTGAAGACCCTGGTCGACGTCGGCCTCGGCTACGTCCGCCTCGGCCAGCCCGCGCCGACGCTGTCCGGCGGTGAGGCGCAGCGCGTCAAGCTCGCCTCCGAGCTGCAGAAGCGCTCCACCGGCCGCACCGTCTACGTGCTCGACGAGCCCACCACCGGCCTGCACTTCGAGGACATCCGCAAGCTGCTGATGGTGTTGGAGGGCCTGGTCGACAAGGGCAACACGGTCATCACCATCGAGCACAACCTCGACGTGATCAAGACGGCCGACTGGCTCATCGACATGGGCCCCGAGGGCGGTCACCGGGGTGGCACGGTGCTCGCCACCGGCACCCCGGAGGAGGTCGCCGAGGTTGCGGAGAGCCACACCGGCGAGTTCCTGCGGCCGATCCTCAAGCTGGACGGCGCGGCCAAGGGTGCCAAGGCCGCCACCACCCGGGCGGCCAAGGCCAACGGCGGGGCCAAGACCCGCGCCCGCAAGGTGCCGGCCGGGGCGCGCTGACCCACGGGCATGACGGACGGGGCCGGCGGTCCGGCCCGTCCGTCATCCGCACAGACGCCCGTTTCGTGACGCGGCAGTATGAACCGTGCCGGATCCTGGTGCGTGTTGCACACTGTGGCGCCGGATCATGACCGGTGGCGACAGCCGAGAGAGAGGCCGGATATGAGTGACGACCAGGCGCGGACCGGACCGATCACCCAGACCCGTCGGACCCTGCTCGCGGGTGCCGGAGCCGTCGGAGCGGCCGTGGTGCTCGCGGGATGCGGCGACGACGACGCGACCCCCGGGCAGGCCCCGACCAGCGGTGGGCCGCCCGGCGCCACCGCGACCGGCGACGCGGGCGGCGGCGACCGGGACAGCAGCGCGCCGTTGGCCCGCACCACCGACATCCCGGTGGGCGGCGGCGCGATCTACGCCAGCAAGGGCGTGGTGATCACCCAGCCCGAGGCCGGCCAGTTCAAGGCGTTCGACCCCATCTGCACGCACCAGGGCTGCCCCGTGTCGAACGTCGACGGTGGCACCATCAACTGCACCTGCCACAACAGCCGGTTCTCGATCAGCGACGGCTCGGTCAAGCAGGGCCCCGCCACCAAGCCCCTGGCCGCGAAGGAGATCAAGGTCGAGGGCGACCAGATCACGCTGGCCTGACCGGCATCCCGCCCTCCCCGCCCGCCGCTCGCGGGCGGGGGCGCGGCGGCGGCCGGGTGTCGGGGGTGCGGACTAGGCTTGGGCCGTGGCTGACCCCTCGACCTACCGTCCCGCGACCGGCACCATCCCGGAGTTGCCAGGGGTCTACCGCTTCCGGGACGGCACCGGCCGGGTGATCTACGTCGGCAAGGCGCGCAACCTGCGCAGCCGGCTCAACTCCTACTTCGCCGACCCGGTCAACCTGCACCAGCGCACCCGGCAGATGGTCTTCACCGCCGAGTCGGTGGACTGGATCACCGTCGCCACCGAGGTGGAGGCGCTCCAGCAGGAATACACCTGGATCAAGCAGTACGACCCGCGCTTCAACGTCCGCTACCGCGACGACAAGTCCTACCCCTACCTCGCGGTCACGCTCGACGAGGAATACCCGCGGTTGCAGGTGATGCGTGGCGCCAAGCGCAAGGGGGTGCGCTACTTCGGGCCCTACTCGCACGCCTGGGCCATCCGCGAGACGCTCGACCTGCTGCTGCGCGTGTTCCCGGCGCGGACGTGCTCGTCCGGCGTCTTCAAGCGGGCCGGCCAGGTCGGTCGACCGTGCCTGCTGGGCTACATCGGCAAGTGCTCGGCGCCGTGCGTCGGCAGCGTCAGCGCCGAGCGGCACCGTGAGATCGTCGACGGCTTCTGCGACTTCATGGCCGGCCGCACCGACACCATGGTCCGCCGGCTGGAGCGAGACATGCTCGACGCCAGCGAGCAGCTGGAGTTCGAGCGGGCGGCCCGGTTGCGCGACGACGTCGCCGCGTTGCGCCGGGCCATGGAGAAGCAGACCGTGGTGCTCGGTGACGGCACCGACGCGGACGTGGTCGCCTTCGCCGACGACCCGCTGGAGGCGGCGGTGCAGGTGTTCCACGTCCGCGGCGGTCGGGTGCGGGGCCAGCGCGGCTGGGTGGTGGAGAAGACCGAGGAGCTGACCACCGGTGACCTCGTGCACCACTTCTGCACCCAGGTCTACGGCGGTGAGCAGGGCGAGGCCGATGTCCCGCGCGAGCTGCTCGTCCCCGAGCTGCCGGGGGACGCGGAGGCGCTGGCCGACTGGCTCTCCGCCCGGCGGGGCAGCCGGGTGTCGCTGCGGGTGCCGCAGCGGGGCGACAAGCGGTCGCTGCTGGAGACGGTGGAGCGCAACGCCAAGGACGCGCTCGCCCGGCACAAGCTCAAGCGGGCCGGTGACCTGACCACCCGCAGCCAGGCCCTCGACGAGATCGCCGACGCGCTCGCCATGCGCACCTCACCGCTGCGGATCGAGTGCTTCGACGTCTCCCAGATCCAGGGCACCGACGTGGTCGCCAGCATGGTCGTGTTCGAGGACGGGCTGCCCCGCAAGAGCGAATACCGCCGGTTCATCGTGCGCGGCGCCACCGACGACCTCTCCGCCATGTCCGAGGTGCTGCGTCGGCGGTTCGCCCGCTACCTGGACGCCCGGGCCGAGACCGGGGAGCTGGGCGAGGAGACCGCCGCCGACCCCGACCGGCCCGGCATCGACCCGACCACCGGGCGGCCGCGCAGGTTCGCGTACCCGCCGCAGCTCGTGGTGGTCGACGGCGGCCCGCCCCAGGTGGCCGCCGCCGCGCAGGCGCTCGCCGAGCTGGGCATCGACGACGTGGCACTGTGCGGGCTGGCCAAGCGGCTGGAGGAGGTCTGGCTCCCCGACGACGAGTTCCCGGTCATCCTGCCCCGCACGTCCGAGGCGCTCTACCTGCTGCAACGGGTACGCGACGAGGCGCACCGCTTCGCCATCACGTTCCACCGCCAGCGCCGCTCCAAGCGGATGACCGAGTCGGCGCTGGACAACGTCCCCGGCCTCGGCGAGGTCCGGCGCAAGGCGCTCCTGCGGCACTTCGGCTCGTTGAAGCGGCTGTCCGCCGCCACGGTCGAGGAGATCACCGAGGTGCCGGGGGTCGGCCGGCGGACGGCCGAGGCGATCCTGGCCGCGCTCGACGGCTCCGACGCCGCCACCCCGGCCGGGTGACGTAGACGGGAGCGCCACCGGCCGCACGAGGACACCGGCGCGGCGCGTTCCGCGCTGCCTGGCGACGAGGTACGGCGGATGGCGCGCGGGCAGGCATCGGTAGCGGCGTGGTCGTGGTGGGCGTGGTTGTCGTGGGACCCGGCGTTGGGGTCGGTTGGTCGGCTTTCCCTTTGGTTGCCGGGCGTGTCGGCCTGACCACGAGGCATGCGCTGACACGGATATACCTCAGAGGCATATCTATGACGCTCAGTCATATCGGCAAAGAGGAGACATGCCCCTGGCTGGGACACGCGGTGTGAGGTGGCCTGCTGCCGGTGGCGTCGCGCCGTGCGATCCGCTTCTCCGCCAGCCGGCCGCCGAGTGGCTGCGACCCGGGGTGTGATCGAGCCGGCGACCCTGTTCGCCGCCACCGCACCCAGGACGGATCGGGCACAGCCCGGCGCCCGCAGCACTCGCCTCCGCAACGCCTTTCGAGCTGATATCAGAAACGACTCGGGGGGAGGGGGCCGGTGCCCGCCCGCGACGGGAGCGTGAGTCGTTGACGGCATCAGCTCGATAGGCAGCGTGACGGGCACGGCCCGGCCCGTGCGGGGTCACCGGACGCCCCCGTCGGTGGTGTCCGCCGGCCGGATGCCAACTGCGCCGTGTGGGGTGTTGGCTGCTCGCCTCAGGATCACCGCCCGCGACGCCTCGAGATCTTGGAAGGAAACGGCCCCGATGAGGGCCGTTACCTTCCAAGATCTCGGGACCGTCGACCCGATGCCGACGTCGGCGCAGAGGGCGTCGACGGCGATGTGAGCCCTGATGTCCGGTTCTGCGGGCCGCCGCGCATAGTGGCTGGGTGCCATGAGCGCGTGTGTCGGGTTGGGTGGTGGTCGGCGCCACCGTGAGCGTGGAATCGGTGCCGGGGGTCAGGCGTTGTACCGGGTAGACCGCGCGCCGCCCCGACCGTCGAGTCGGCAGGCCAGGCCCCGGTCGGACCGGTGGTTACACACCCGGTTCGGCAGGCCGCCCGGTCGGAAATGACCCGCCGCCCGCCGATGGTTACACACCCCGGACCCCGGCAGGCCGCCCGGTTGGAATGACCGGCCCCCGCCGGTGGTTACATCCCCCTGAGCCGCCCGTGCAGGCCACCCCGCTGGCCGCCGCGCAGGCCCCGTGCACGCCCTGTCGGGCCGCCGGACTTGCAGACTTCCCCCCTCTTCACACGGCACCCCCGTGCCGTGCCCCCCCACCCCCCCCTGGGAGGCATCATCATGGCTACCACCCTGCTGCGTAAGACCGTGCTGACCGCTGCTGGTATCGCCGCGACCGCCGGTGGCATCGCCGGCCCCGCGATCGCCGCCCACGCCGCCCCCACCGACACCACCACCGTGGTCGCCGACCGCAAGGGCCACGGCGAGCGGGAACTCGACGTGCGCTACGAAGCCCAGCCCAACTTCTACTACTGCGGCCCCGCCGCCACCCGCAACGCCATCAGCGTCCTGGGCAAGAACATCGACGTCCACGCCATGGCCCGCGAAATGGGCACCACCGAGAACGGCACCAACAGCATCAACGACATCACCCCGGTCCTGAACAAGGAAACCGGCAAGCCCTACCGCTCCGTCGAAATCAAGAGCGGTAAGGCCGACGACAAGCAGACCGACACCCTGCGCGCCGACATCATCCGCACCGTCGACGACGGCCGCGCCGTCGTGGCCAACATCGCCGGCACCGCCACCGACACCGACAACACCACCCACTCCTTCGAAGGCGGCCACTACATCAGCGTCATCGGCTACCGCGACAACGGCAACACCGTCACCATCGCCGACAGCGCCAACCCCAACATGGCCTCCTACCGGATGAGCATCGACAACCTCGCCGACTGGATCGCCACCCGCGGCTACAGCACCAGCTGACCCAACACGGCAAAGGGCCCGACCCCACCACGGGGCCGGGCCCTTTCTCATCCGTCGGCGAGGACCGCGAGGATCCCCTCGCCGTACTTGGCGAGTTTGTTCTCGCCGACGCCGTTGACGCGGGACAGTTCGGCCAGCGAGGCCGGCGGCTCGGCGGCGATCTGGCGCAGGGTGGCGTCGTGGAAGATCACGTATGCCGGCACGCCCTGTTCCTTGGCGGTGGCCGCGCGCCACGCACGGAGCCGCTCGAAGACCGGCGCGGCGGTGGGGGAGAGATCGGCGACGACGGTGGCCGCGCCCCGGGGCTTCGCGGCCCGGCCGGACAGCGGCCGTTCCGGCTCCTTGCGCAGGGTGACGGTGCGCCGCCGGCCGAGCACGTCGGCGCTGGCCTCGGTCAGCGCCAGCGTGCCGTAGTCGCCCTCCACCGCGAGCAGGCCCTCGGCCAGCAGTTGACGCACCACGCCGCGCCACTCGGCGTCACGCAGTTCGGTGCCGATGCCGAAGGTGCTCAGCGTGTCGTGGCCGTGCTGGTCGATCTTGTCGGTGTGCTTGCCGAGCAGGATGTCGATGCTGTGCCCGGCGCCGAACCGCTGGTTGCGTTCGCGGTCGAGCCGGTAGACGGTGGAGAGCAGCTTCTGCGCGGCGACCGTGCCGTCCCAGGACTCCGGCGGGTCGAGGCAGGTGTCGCAGTTGCCGCAGGTGGCCGCGCCGGACTCGCCGAAGTAGTCGAGCAGTTGGGCGCGGCGGCACCGGACCGTCTCGCAGAGCGCCAGCATGGCGTCGAGGTGGGCGGCGAGGTTGCGCCGGTGCGCCAGGTCGCCCTCCGACGTCTCGATCATCTTGCGTTGCTGCACCACGTCCTGCAGCCCGTAGGCCAGCCAGGCCGTCGAGGGCAGCCCGTCGCGGCCGGCGCGGCCGGTCTCCTGGTAGTAGCCCTCCACCGACTTGGGCAGGTCGAGGTGGGCGACGAAACGGACGTCGGGCTTGTCGATGCCCATGCCGAACGCGATCGTGGCGACCATGACCAGCCCGTCCTCGCGCAGGAAGCGCTGCTGGTTGGCGGCGCGGGTGCGCGCGTCCAGGCCGGCGTGGTAGGGCAGCGCCGGGATGCCGTTGGCGACCAGGAACTCGGCGGTCTTCTCCACCGAGGCCCGGGACAGGCAGTAGACGATGCCGGCGTCGCCCGGGTGCTCGTCGCGCAGCAGGCTCAACAGCTGCCGGCGCGGCTCCCGCTTGGGCACGATCCGGTACTGGATGTTGGGCCGGTCGAAGCTGGCCACGAAGTGCCGGGCCTCGGTGAGCCGGAGCCGGGTGGCGATCTCGGTGCGGGTGGCCCGGGTCGCGGTGGCGGTGAGCGCGATCCGCGGCACGTCCGGCCACCGCTCGTGCAGCATCGACAGGTTGAGGTAGTCGGGACGGAAGTCGTGCCCCCACTGCGAGACGCAGTGCGCCTCGTCGATCGCGAACAGGGCGATCCGGCCGCGCTCCAGCAGGCCGAGGGTGGAGCGCACCGCGAGCCCCTCCGGCGCGAGGTAGAGCAGGTCCAGCTCGCCGGCGAGGTAGGCCGCCTCGACCCGGCGTCGCTCGGCGGGCTCCTGGGTCGAGTTGAGGAAGCCGGCCCGGACGCCGACCGCGGTGAGCGCGTCGACCTGGTCCTGCATGAGCGCGATCAGCGGGGAGACGACCACCGCCACGCCGTCGCGGACCAGCGCCGGGATCTGGTAGCAGAGCGACTTGCCGCCACCGGTGGGCATGAGCACCAGCGCGTCGCCGCCGGCCACCACGTGCTCGACGACCTCCTGCTGGAAGCCGCGGAAGGCGTCGTAGCCGAAGACCCGGCGCAACACCCGCAGCGCGTCCTCGGTCCGCTCGTCGGTGGGGGAGACCATCCGCGCAGTCTACGAGCGCCCGCCGACAACGCCCCGTCCCGCGCGGGCGTGTGGCGGGTACGGGTACCCCGACAAATCGGGCAACCGCCTGTTCCGGTGGTCACCCCGTGGAATCCCGGGCGGGGTCGCAGCCGTTAGAGTCGGCGACTGACCATGCGCGGCCGCTCGGCCGCGGCGCCACGGCTGGGGGTAGCGGGTGAGCGAGGCGCGGACGGCGGGAGAGCTGGTGCCGACCGACACGGAGACGGTGCCGGTGCGGCCGGCGCCGGCCGAGGCGGACACCTCCCTGGTGGTGGTGACCGGCCTGTCCGGCGGCGGGCGCAGCACGGTGGCGCGGGCGCTGGAGAACGTCGGCTACTACGTGGTCGACAACCTGCCCCAGGCGCTCCTGCTCGACATGGCCGAGCTGGCGTTCAAGGCCGGCGGCGCCGCCCGGCGTACGGCGATGGTGCTGGACGTGCGCTCGCGCGCCTTCTCCACCGACCTGGCCGGGGCGATCCGGGAGCTGCGCGAGCGCGGCTTCTCCCCCCGGGTGGTCTTCGTGGACGCCGACGACGAGGTGCTGATCCGGCGGTTCGAGAGCGTGCGCCGCTCGCACCCGTTGCAGGGCGACGGGCGGCTGGCCGACGGCATCGCGGTGGAGCGGGCGCTGCTGGAGGAGGCCCGCGACCAGGCCGACGTGATCATCGACACCAGCCACCTGAACGTCAACCAGCTGCGCCGCCGGGTGGAGGAGCTGTTCGGCGGGGAGGACGCCCGCCGGCTGCGGATCACCGTGCTGTCGTTCGGCTTCAAGTACGGCCTCCCGCCCGACGCCGACTTCGTGATGGACGCGCGCTTCCTGCCGAACCCGTACTGGGTGCCGGAGCTGCGCGAGCACACCGGCCGGGAGGAGGCGGTCAGCGCGTACGTGCTGGGCCAGGAGGGCGCGGACGCGTTCGTCGCCGGCTACGCCGACCTGGTCAACGCCACCACGGCCGGGTTCGAGCGGGAGGGCAAGCGCTACCTGACCGTGGCCGTCGGTTGCACCGGCGGCAAGCACCGCAGCGTGGCGATCGCCGAGGAACTGGCCGCCCGGCTGCGCCGCTCCGGCATCGCCGCCAACGCGCAGCACCGGGACCTGGGGCGGGAATGACCCCGACCAGGGTGGTCGCGTTCGGCGGCGGGCACGGACTCTCGGCGTCGTTGCGGGCGCTGCGGCACTGCGTACCCGGACTGGACCTGGACATCACCGCGGTGGTCACGGTCGGTGACGACGGCGGCTCCAGCGGCCGGCTGCGCGCCGAGCGCGGCGGCCTGCCCCCGGGTGACCTGCGCCAGGCGCTGGTCGCCCTGGCCGGGGATCACCCGGCCACCCGGCGCAGCGCCGCGCTCTTCCAGCACCGCTTCGCCGCCAGCGCGCCGGCGCCGACGCCCGCCGCGCCGGTCGCGTCGGGCGCGGGCGATCCGCTGGTCGGCCACGCGGTCGGCAACCTGCTGCTGCACGGGCTGACCGAGCTGCTCGGCGACCCGGTGGCCGCGCTCGACCACGCCGGCGCCATGCTCGGCGCGGTCGGCCGGGTGCTGCCGATGTCCCGCCAGCCGGTCGGCATCGAGGCCCGGGTGCGCGCCGTCGACCCGGCCCACCCGGACGAGGTGCGCACCGTGCGCGGCCAGCACCAGGTGGCGGTCACCTCGGGCACTGTGGAGTCGCTGCGACTGACCCCGGCCGCGCCGGCCGCGTGCGCCGAGGCGGTGACCGCGGTACGCGCCGCGGACTGGCTGATCTTCGGGCCCGGCAGTTGGTACACCAGCGTGCTGCCGCACCTGCTGGTGCCGGGCCTGGCCGACGCGATCGTGTCCAGCCCGGCCCGCCGGCTGGTGACGCTGAACCTGGTGGCCGAGAAGGAGACCTCCGGGCTCTCCCTGCCCGACCATCTGGACACCCTGCGGCGCTATCTGCCCGAGTTGAAGGTGGACATGGTGCTGGCCGACTCCACGGCGGTGGGTGACCCCGCGGCGGTCGAACGTGCGGCAGAATCGCTGGGTGCCCGGCTGGTCCTCGCCCCCGTCGCCGTCACCGACGGCACGCCCCGTCATGATCCGGCCGCACTCGGCGCCGCACTGGTGCCTGTCCTGGGCGCCGATCGTTAGACACGTACGTAATCACCGGCGACACGCCGGAACCGGTCCTGAGGGGGCGCTGGAATGGCGATGACGGCTGCGGTCAAGGACGAGCTGAGTCGGGTCGACGTGCCCAAGCCCTGCTGCCGCCGGGCGGAGATGGCGGCCCTGCTGCGCTTCGCCGGCGGCCTGCACATCGTGTCGGGTCGCGTCGTGGTCGAGGCGGAGCTGGACACCGGCGCGGTGGCCCGCCGGCTGCGGCGGGAGATCGCCGAGGTCTACGGCTACCCGAGTGAGATCCACGTGCTCGCCTCCGGCGGCCTGCGCAAGGGCAGCCACTTCATCGTGCGGGTGGTCAAGGACGGCGAGGCGCTCGCCCGGCAGACCGGCCTGCTGGACGTGCGCGGCCGCCCGGTGCGGGGCCTTCCGCCGCACGTGGTGGCGGCCAACGTGTGCTGCGCGGTGTCGGCCTGGCGGGGCGCGTTCATGGCGCACGGCTCGCTGACCGAGCCGGGCCGCTCCAGCGCGCTGGAGATCACCTGCCCGGGGCCGGAGTCGGCGCTGGCGCTGGTCGGCGCCGCCCGCCGGATCGGCATCACCGCGAAGAACCGCGAGGTGCGCGGCGTGGACCGGGTGGTGGTGAAGGACGGCGACGCGATCGCCGCGCTGCTCACCCGCATCGGCGCGCACTCCAGCGTGCTGGCCTGGGAGGAGCGTCGGGTCCGCCGGGAGGTGCGGGCCACGGCCAACCGGCTGGCCAACTTCGACGACGCGAACCTGCGCCGCTCGGCCCGCGCCGCGGTGGCCGCCGCCGCCCGGGTCACCCGGGCGCTGGAGATCCTCGCCGACGACGCCCCCAACCACCTGACCTCGGCCGGGCGGCTGCGGCTGGAGCACCGCCAGGCCTCCCTGGAGGAGTTGGGCGCGCTCGCCGAGCCGCCGCTGACCAAGGACGCCATCGCCGGCCGGATCCGCCGGCTGCTCGCGCTGGCCGACAAGCGGGCCCGCGACCTGGGCATCCCGGATACGGAAGCGGCCGTCACGCCCGACATGCTCGTGGTCTGATAGGACCGGTGAGGCGTCGAGCTGCGAGGGGGATCACCACCCGGCGCAGCACGGCGGCGCGCGCTCGGATAAGGTCGCTGCGTACGGCAAGGGGGCCGGCAAAGGCATCCCTCGCCGTGCTCACCGCCTCGGGCGGTCTGGTCTCCTGGGACCGCGGCGGGGTGGCCGAGATGAACCGTCAACGGCCGGCTCCACCGGTCGGCGAACAATCTCCGCCGGCCGGGCTCCGACGCCGGCGGACCAGAACGCGAGGAGATGGGACCTGTGACCATCCGGGTTGGCATCAACGGCTTCGGCCGGATCGGCCGTAACTTCTTCCGGGCAGTGCTGGCGTCCGGCGCTGACATCGAGATCGTGGCGGTCAACGACCTGACCGACAACGCGACGCTCGCGCACCTCGTCAAGTACGACAGCATCCTGGGCCGTCTCCCGCACGAGGTGAAGGCCAGCGCCGACGAGATCACCGTGGGTGGCAAGGCCATCAAGGTGTTCGAGGAGAAGGACCCCGGCAAGCTGCCGTGGGGCGAGCTCGGCGTCGACGTCGTCATCGAGTCCACCGGGTTCTTCACCGACGCCACCAAGGCGAAGGCGCACATCGACGGCGGGGCCAAGAAGGTCATCATCTCCGCGCCGGCGAAGAACGAGGACGTCACCGTGGTCATGGGCGTCAACCAGGACCAGTACGACCCGGCCAAGCACAACATCATCTCGAACGCGTCCTGCACCACGAACTGCCTGGCCCCGATGGCCAAGGTCCTGCAGGACACGTTCGGCATCACCAAGGGTCTGATGACCACCATCCACGCGTACACGCAGGACCAGAACCTGCAGGACGCGCCGCACAAGGACCTGCGCCGGGCCCGGGCCGCCGCGCTCAACATCGTGCCGACCTCGACCGGCGCCGCGAAGGCGATCGGCCTGGTGCTGCCGGAGCTGAAGGGCAAGCTGGACGGTTACGCGCTGCGGGTGCCGATCCCGACCGGCTCGGCCACCGACCTGACCGTCGAGGTCGGCCGGGAGACCACCGTGGACGAGGTCAACGCCGCGCTGAAGGCCGCCGCGGAGGGCCCGCTCAAGGGCGTCCTGGTCTACAACGAGGACCCGATCGTGTCCGCCGACATCGTCACCGACCCGGCGTCGTGCATCTTCGACGCGCCGCTGACCAAGGTGATCGGCAACCAGGTCAAGGTCGTCGGCTGGTACGACAACGAGTGGGGCTACTCCAACCGCCTCGTCGACCTGGTCAAGCTGGTCGGTTCCTCGCTGTGACAGGGATCCGCAACCTCGACGACCTGCTCGCCGAGGGGGTGTCGGGTCGGCGCGTGCTGGTGCGCGCCGACCTGAACGTCCCGCTCGACAAGCAGACCGGTGAGATCACCGACGACGGCCGGATCCGCGCCGTCCTGCCGACGCTGAGCGCGTTGGTGCAGGCCGGCGCGAAGGTGGTCGTCTGCTCGCACCTGGGCCGCCCCAAGGGCGCGCCGGACCCGCAGTTCAGCCTCCGTCCGGTCGCCGGCCGGCTCGGTGAGCTGCTCGGCGCCCCGGTGCACTTCGCCGAGGACACCGTCGGCGACTCGGCCCGGTCGACCGTGGCGGAGTTGGCCGACGGCCAGGTCGCCCTGCTGGAGAACCTGCGTTTCAACAAGGGCGAGACCAGCAAGGACGACACCGAGCGGGGCGCCTTCGCCGACCAGCTCGCCGCGCTCGGCGACGTGTACGTGGACGACGCGTTCGGCGCCGTGCACCGCAAGCACGCCAGTGTGCACGACGTGCCGGCGCGGCTGCCGCACGTCGCCGGCCGCCTGGTGCTGCGTGAGGTGGAGGTGCTCAGTCGGCTCACCGGCGACCCGGAGCGGCCCTACGTGGTGGTTCTGGGCGGCTCGAAGGTCTCCGACAAGCTGGCCGTGATCGAGGCGCTGCTGCCCACTGTCGACCGGCTGCTGATCGGTGGCGGGATGTGCTTCACCTTCCTCAAGGCCCAGGGCCACGAGGTGGGCACGTCGCTGCTGGAGGCGGACATGGTCGAGACCTGCCGCAACCTGATGGAACGCGCCCCGGGCAAGATCATGCTCCCGGTCGACGTGGTGGCCGCGGACGCCTTCGCCCCGGACGCCGCGCACGACACCGTGCCGGCCGACGGCATCCCCAGCCACCGGCTGGGGCTGGACATCGGCCCGGAGACGGTGGCCGGTTTCGCCGCCGCGCTGTCGCAGGCGAAGACCATCTTCTGGAACGGCCCGATGGGCGTGTTCGAGATGGCGGCGTTCGCGAACGGCACCCGCGGGGTGGCCGAGGCGATCACCAAGGCCGACGCGTTCAGCGTGGTCGGCGGCGGTGACTCGGCGGCGGCGGTGCGGGCGCTGGGCCTGGACGAGTCCTCGTTCGGGCACATCTCCACCGGCGGTGGCGCCTCCCTGGAATACCTGGAGGGCAAGACCCTCCCCGGCATCGCGGCCCTGGAGAACTGAATGGCGAGCACCACCCGCCGGCCGCTGATGGCCGGCAACTGGAAGATGAACCTGAACCACCTCGAGGCCAACCTGCTGGTGCAGAAGCTGGCCGCGAGCCTGAACGAGAAGCAGCTCACCGACGTCGAGTGCGTGGTGCTGCCGCCCTTCACCGACCTGCGTACCGTGCAGACCGCGGTGGACGGCGACAAGCTGCTGATCGGCTACGGCGCGCAGGACCTGTCGCCGTTCCAGTCGGGCGCCTACACCGGTGACATCGCCGGGCCGATGCTGGCCAAGCTGGGCTGCGGCTACGTGGTGGTCGGCCACTCCGAGCGGCGGCAGTACCACTACGAGGACGACGCGCTGGTCAACGCGAAGGTGGCGGCGGCGCTGGCGAACGGGCTCACCCCGATCCTGTGCATCGGCGAGGGCCTGGAGGTGCGCGAGCAGCTCCGTCAGGTGCCGCACTGCTGCGACCAGCTCGACGGCGCGCTGAAGGGGCTCACCGCCGAGCAGGTCACCAGGGTCGTCGTGGCGTACGAGCCGGTCTGGGCGATCGGCACCGGCAAGACGGCGACGCCGGAGGACGCCCAGGAGGTGTGCGGCGAGGTGCGCAAGCGGCTCGTCGAGACCTACGACGAGGCCACCGCGCAGCAGGTCCGGATCCTCTACGGCGGCTCGGTCAAGTCCTCGAACGTCGCCGCGATCATGGCGCAGCCGGACGTGGACGGGGCCCTGGTCGGGGGCGCCAGCCTGGACGCCGAGGAGTTCGCGAAGATCTGCCGGTTCCCGGAGCACACCGCCCGCTGATCGCTCGCTATCCTTGACGCTGCCCGTCCAGTGGTCGGTGCCGCTGTGCCCGACAGGTCCGGGCAGTGATCGTAACGAGAGGACTGACCCCCGCCATGCCGATCTGGTTCGCCTACACGATGATCACGTTGCTGGTCATCACCAGCGTGCTGCTCGTCCTGCTGATCCTCCTGCACCGCGGTAAGGGCGGCGGGTTGTCGAGCATGTTCGGCGGCGGCGTCAGCTCCAGCCTGGCCGGTTCGTCCGTGGCCGAGAAGAACCTCGACCGCTACACCGTCCTGGTGGGGATCGTCTGGTTCGCGTGCATCGTCGGGATCGGGCTCTGGCTCCGGCTCCAGATGAGCAGCGGCACCTGAGCGAGCGCCGAGAAGCGTACAATCTGCGCGCGGTCCGTCACGGACCGCGCGCAGTTTTGTTTCTCCGCCCGTCGCCCGGCGCCGACCCCCTCCGGCGCCGGTCCCCTCCGACGACAGGGAGCGAGCAACCGTGCCCAGCAACAACGTCATCCGCGGCACCCGGATCGGGTCCGCCCCCGAGCGTTTCGACCAGCGCACCGAACCGGCGCCGCGCCGGCCGGTCGTCTACTGGTGCCGCCACGGGCACCGGGTCGAGTTCCTGATCGCCGCCGAGGCGGAGACGCCCGCGTCGTGGGACTGCCCCCGCTGCGGCGAGCCGGCCGGCCCCGACCCGGGCAACCCGCCGGGCCGCACCCGCGCCGAGCCCTACAAGACCCACCTGGCGTACGTGCAGGAGCGGCGCACGCCGGAGGAGGGGGAGGCGCTGCTCGCCGAGGCCCTCGCCGCGCTGCGCCGCCGTCGCGGCCGCGCCTGAGCCCAGGCGTTAAGAAGAGGCCCCTTCTCTACCGGAGGCGTTAAGAAGGGGCCCTTCCTTACCGCTCAGCGCAGGCTGCGCGACCGGGGCGGCACGTCGGCCGCCGCGGCCCGGTCCAGCAGCCAGAGGGTACGGGAGACACCCCGCACCCCCGCCGCCGGCAGTTGCCGGGATCCGGCCCCGGCCAGCGCCATGCCCACCGCCCGCGCCTTGTCCGCCCCGGCGGCGACCAGCCACACCTCCTCGGCCGTGTTGATCGCCGGCAGGGTCAGCGTGGTCCGCACCGGCGGCGGCTTCGGGCTGCCCCGCACCGCGCTGACCGGGCGGTTGTCGTGGTGCACCGGGTGCTCCGGGAACACCGACGCCACGTGCCCGTCCTCGCCCACGCCGAGCATCAGCACGTCGAAGTGGGGCAGGGTGGCGTGCCCCGGCCGGGCGGCGGCGGCCAGCTCCCGCGCGTACCCGGCGGCGGCCGCCTCCGGGTCGTCGCCGGCCGGACCGTCCGACGCCGGCATCGGGTGCACCCGCGCCGGGTCCAGCGGCACCGCGTCCAGCAGCGCCGCCCGGGCCTGGGTCTCGTTGCGCTCCGGGTCACCGGCCGGCAGGAACCGCTCGTCGCCCCACCACACGTCGACCCGGGACCAGTCCACGGCGTCCCGGGCGGGCAGCTGCCCGACCGCCCGGTAGACCGCCGCGGCGATCCGCCCGCCGGTCAGCACCACCGACGCCTGGCCCCGCTCGGCCTGCGCGTCGAGCAGCTTCACCACCAACCGGGCCGCCACCGCCTGCGCCAGCAGGTCGGGGTCGGCGTGTACGGCGACACTCGCCTCAGTCATCCGTGTGCTCTCTGTCCGACCGCCCCGCGGCGGTCACCTGTGCTGTCCGACCGCCCGGTCCGGGCGGTCACTCGTTCGCGGTCGCGCCCGCGTGCGCGGTCACGCCGGCCTCGGCCCGTCGGGCGGTGGCCGGGTCCTTCCACACGTGCACCCGCTGCGCCGGGCGCTGGTCCAGCCCGGCCAGGCCGGCCGCCGCGCCGAGCGCCTCGGCGTACACCTGGTCGGCGTCGAGCCGGCGCAGCTCCTCGGCCAGCTCGTCGCCGAGCGGCCGACGGACCAGCGGCAGCGTCCGGTCCTCCTGCCCGGTGCGGCGGAAGACGGCGATGCTGTCGTCCCGGGTCAGCGTCAGCTCGTCGCCGTTGGCGCAGCGCAGCTGCACCTCCCGCATCCGGGGGAACTCGTCGGTGTGCTCCCAGGCCGGGTCGATGCCGAGGCGGGCGTTGAGCCAACCGCGCATCAGCGCCGCCGTGGGGTCGGTGCGCGGCGCCACCACCGTCGCCTCGGTGACCCGGGCCTGGGTGGTGTCGAACGCGCCCGCGACGAGCGTGCGCCACGGGGTGATCCGGGTCCAGGCCAGGTCGGTGTCGCCCGGGGCGTAGTCGTGGGCGCGCTGCTTCAGCGCGGCGATCGGGTCGGCGGCCTGCGCCGAGTCGGTGATCCGCCGGTCGGCCACCACGCCGAGGAAGTCGGTGGCGATCTCCTCCGGCGGCTCGCCGTGCCACCAGGTCACCACCGGCACGTCCGGCACCAGCAGCGGCATCACCACCGACTCGGCGTGCAGCGCGAGCCGGCCGTACATCCGGGTCACCACCGCCTCGCACGGCCCGAGCCGGCCGCCGACGACGATCTCCGCGTCCAGCCGGTTGCGGTCCCGCTCGACGTCGGAGCGGACCACCACGAGCAGCCGGCAGGGGTGCGCGGCGGCGGCGATGGTGGCTGCCGCCTCGGCTTCCCGGACCCGCTTCTCGTCCACCACGACGATCAGTGTGAGCGCCATGCCGCTGGCCACCCCGCCCGCGCTGCGTCGCTCCGCGGCCAGCGCCTTGACCACCTCGTTGCCGGTGGTGTCCCACAACCCGATCATGCTCTTCTCCAAGCCCGGCCCTCGGCGGCCAGCATCTCGTCGGCGGCCCGGGGGCCCCACTCACCGGCCCGGTACGGCTCCGGCGTCGTGCCCTCCCAGGCGTGCTCCAGCGGGTCGACCACCTGCCAGCTCTGCTCGACCTCGGCGGCGTCGGGGAACAGCGTCCGGTCGCCGATGAGCACGTCCAGCACCAGCCGCTCGTACGCCTCCGGGCTGGACTCGGTGAACGCCTCGCCGTACTGGAAGTCCATCGCGATGTCGCGGACCTCCATCGTGGTGCCCGGCACCTTGGAGCCGAACTTCAGCACCACGCCCTCGTCCGGCTGCACCCGGATGACGAGCTGGTTGGGGCCGAGGGACTCCATGTCCGCGTCGTCGAACGGCAGGTGCGGCGCCTTCTTGAACATGATGGCCACCTCGGTGACCCGGCGGGGGAGCCGCTTGCCGGCCCGGATGTAGAACGGCACCCCGGCCCAGCGCCGGTTCTGGATGCCCAGCTTCACCGCCACGTACGTCTCGGTGGTGGAACCCTCCGGGACGCCCTCCTCCTCCAGGTAGCCCTTGGCCCGCTCGCCACCCACCCAGCCGGGCAGGTACTGGCCGCGCACGGTGTCCCGGGAGACGTCCCGGGGGACCGTGATGGCCTTGAGCACCTTGAGCTTCTCGGCCCGGATCTCGTCGGCGTCGAAGCTGGTCGGCTCCTCCATGGCCACCAGCGCGAGCAGCTGGAGGAGGTGGTTCTGGAGCACGTCGCGGGCGGTGCCGACGGAGTCGTAGAACGCGGCCCGGGTGCCGATGCCGACGTCCTCGGCCATGGTGATCTGCACCGAGTCGACGTACTTGGAGTTCCAGAGCGGCTCGAACAGGTTGTTGGCGAACCGCAGGGCGAGGATGTTCTGGACCGTCTCCTTGCCCAGGTAGTGGTCGATCCGGAAGACGTCCTGGCGGGTGAAGACGTCGTCGACCAGGTCGTTGAGCGCCTTGGCCGACGGCAGGTCGTTGCCGAACGGCTTCTCCACCACCACCCGACGCCAGCCGCCGGACTTCGCGTTGTCCGCCATGCCGGTGCGGGCGAGCTGCTTGAGCACCACCGGGAAGGCCGCCGGGGGGATGGAGAAGTAGAAGGCGGCGTTGCCCGCGATGCCGTGCGAGTCGCGCAGCTCGTCCAGCGTGCCGGCGAGCTGGTCGAACGCGGCGTCGTCGTCGAACGAGCCGCCGACGAACTTGATGTTGCCGGCCAGGCGGGCCCACACCTCCTCCCGCCACGGGGTGCGGGCGTGCTTCTTGGCCGCGTCGTGGGCGACCGACTCGAAGTCCCCGTCGCCCCAGTCCCGGCGGGCGAAGCCGAGGACCACGAAACCGGGCGGCAGCAGCCCTCGGTTGGCCAGGTCGTAGACCGCCGGCAGCAGCTTCTTCCGGGCCAGGTCCCCGGTGACCCCGAAGATCACCAGGGCGCACGGCTCGGGGATCCGCGGCAGCCGCCGGTCCTGGGGGTCGCGCAGTGGGTTCACCGGGCCACCTCCTCCTGCATCTCGGTCGGCTGATTCCAGGTCATTGATCGTCACGTGCGTGTCCGTCCGGCCGTATCCAGCAGTTGGGCGACGCCCGCCGCCCGCTCGGTCAGGTGCAGTCGCAGCACCGGTCGCTCCCGGCCGGCCAGGGCCCGCCGGTCGCCGGCGGCCCGGGCCGCCTGAAGTTCCGCGAAGGTGTACGGGCGACCGGGCACCGGCAGATCATCGGTGACCGCACCGGTGATCAGCAGGTGCCGGCCGCGCGCGTCGGTGGCGCCCGGGCGACGCGACCCCCACCCGAGGGTGACCGGTCGACCGGTGGTGCGGGCCAGCAGCGGGCGCAGCCCGGTCACCGCCGCGTCGGCCCGCCGGTCGAGGTAGGCGGTCACCGCGAGGTGCTCGTCCTCGCCCAGCCCGGCGCAGAGCCAGCGGAGCGCGCCGGCCAGGTCGGCGGGCGCGCCGGTCGGGGCGTACACCTCGATCGCGCCCTCGACGGACGACGGCGGCCCGGCGTCCGGCGCCGGCTCGTCGTCGCCGGCCGGGTCCGCCGGCTCGGCGAACGGGTCGACCCGCAGCGCCACGGCGGCGACCGCCGCGGCGTACTCCCAGGTGAGGAAGTGGGCGCCGAGCGGGCCGTTGACCGCGACGTCGGCGGCGACGCCGGGCGCGACGCCCGCGCCGAGGGCCCCGCCGAGGCCGACCGTCAGCACGCCCGCCCCGGTGGCGCCGGGAGCGTCGGGGGATTCCGCCGCCACCGGCAGCACGCGCCCGCCGGCGGCGGTGGCGAGCAACGCGGCGGCCCAGTGGCGCAGCCCGTCCAGGCCGGTGCCGTCGGGCACCAGCGCGACGCTGGCCCGACCGTGCTCCGCCGCCCCGGCCAGGGCCGCGCCCAGGGCCAGGCCGGGATTGTCCCGGTCCCGGTCGAGCGCGCCGGCCAGCGCCGCCGCCTCGTCCAGCAGTTCGATCACCGGCGCGCCCGCGAGCGCCGCCGGGACCAGGCCGAACGCGGTGAGCGCGGTTGAGTGCCCGGCCACCTCCGGGTCGGCCGGGATCACCACCGCGCCCAGCTCGTCGGCGAGCGCCTCCAGCGGGGAGCCGGGCGCGGTGACCACCACGACGTGCCGGGCGGCCTCCGGGCCGGAGTCGTCCCAGGCCGCCCGCCAGACCCGCAGGTGCGCGTCGGCGGTCCGGTCCAGGCCGTGCCGTCCGGCGAGCACCAGCACGGTACGCGCCGGCCGGTCGGCCACCGCCGCGCGGACCGGGCCCGGATCGGCGCTGTCGAGGACGGTCAGCGGCCGGCCCAGGCAGCTGGCGATCACCTCGGCGGCGAGCGTCAGGTCAGGGTCGCCGGCGAGCACCACGTGGTCCAGGTCGCCCAGCTCGGCGGTCAACTCGGCGAGTTGGGGGAGCAGGTCGCGGCTGCGGCAGTGGGTGTCCAGCCAGCCGAGCCGGGCGCGCGCCGCCGCTTCGGCCCCGGGGCCCCAGAGGGTCGGGTCCTGGGCGGCCAGCCGCGCGGGGACGTCGTGGGCGACCAGCGCGGCGCGCGCGGACCGGTCGACCGCGTCCGCGCCGTGCACGGCCAGGCCGGCGGCGATGTCCGCCGGCCCGGCCAACAGGTCGCTCACGTCCTCACCTCATCGATTCCACGGTACGGCGGCGGGACGCGCCCCGGGGCGGGACCCCGGGACGCGTCGGACGCCGTCGGTCACGCGTTCCCGCCGGCCTGCTGGGCGGCCTGCGCGTTGTCCCCGGCGGCCCGGTGCGGGCGGTCCGCGCCCTTGGCCGCCTCGGCGAGGGACTTCTTGACCCCCTCGAGCAGCTCCAGCCAGCTGGCCTCGAACTTCTCCACGCCCTCCTTCTCCAGGGTGGCGATCACGTCGGCCAGGTCGACACCGACGGACTCCAGGTCGGCGAAGACCTGCCGCGCGTCGTCGTACGCGCCGGTGATCGTGTCCGCCTGCGTCTCGCCGTGGTCGGCGTAGGCGTGGATGACCGGCTCCGGCATGGTGTTGACCGTGCCCGGCGCGATCAGCTCCTCGACGTAGATGACGTCCCGGTAGTCCGGGTTCTTCGTCGAGGTGGAGGCCCACAGCGGGCGCTGCGGGTGGGCGCCGGCGTCGGCCAGCTTCTGCCAGCGGGCGGAGGAGAACACCTCGCCGTACCGCTCGTAGGCCAGCCGCGCGTTGGCCACCGCGGCCTTGCCGCGCAGCGCCTTCGCCTGGTCGGAGCCGATCTTCTCCAGCCGCTTGTCCACCTCGCTGTCGACCCGGGAGACGAAGAACGAGGCGACCGAGCCGATCTTCGACAGGTCGTGCCCGTTGGCCTGCGCCTGCTCCAGGCCGGCCAGGAACGCCTCCATCACCTGCGAGTAGCGGTCCAGACCGAAGATCAGCGTGACGTTGACGCTGATCCCCTCGGCCAGCGTCCTGGTGATCGCCGGCAGGCCTTCCTCGGTCGCCGGGATCTTGATGAAGAGGTTCGGCCGGTCGACCAGCCACCACAGCGCCTTGGCCTCGGCGGCGGTCTTGTCCGCGTCGTGCGCCGAGCGCGGGTCGACCTCGATCGACACCCGGCCGTCCACGCCGGCGCTGGCGTCGTACGAGGGGCGCATCACGTCGCAGGCCCACCGCACGTCGTACGTGGTGAGCATGCGGACCGCCTCCTCGACGTCCACGTCGCGGATGGCCAGGTCACGCAGCTGCCAGTCGTACTCGTCGGCGTCGCTCAGCGCCTTGGCGAAGATCGTCGGGTTGGTGGTCACGCCGGCCACGTGGCTCTCCCGGCGCAGCTTGTCCAGCCCGCCGGAGGTCAGTCGTACCCGGGAAAGATCGTCGAGCCAGATCGCCACCCCGGCGTTCTGGAGCTCGCTCAGCCTGTCCGTCATGCCGTCCACGCTCCCCTCAGTTGCCGGTCGTGAAACCGGTGATGTCGCCCACCCGGGTGAGCGCCGCGTGCGCGGCGGCCACGATCCGGTCGGGGGTGAACCCGAACTGCTCGAAGAGCACGGTGTAGGGCGCGCTGGCGCCGTAGTGCTCGATGCTCACGCACTCGCCGCTGTCGCCGACGATCGCCCGCCACGACATCGCGATGCCCGCCTCCACGCTCACCCGTGCCTTTACCCCGCGCGGCAGAACCGACTCCCGGTACGCCTCGTCCTGCTCGTAGAACCACTCCTGGCAGGGCATCGAGACGACCCGGGTGGGGGTGCCGTCGGCCTCCAGCCGCTCCCGCGCGGTGAGGCAGAGCTGCACCTCGGAGCCGGTGCCGACGAGGATCACCTGGGGCTTGCCGTTGGACGCCTCGGCCAGCACGTAGCCGCCCTTGGCGGTGCCCTCGGCGGAGCCGAACTCGCTGCGGTCGATGGTCGGCAGCGCCTGCCGGCTCAGCGCCAGCGCGGTCGGCCGGTCGGTGTGCTCCAGCGCCTGCCGCCACGCCCACGCGGTCTCGTTGGCGTCGGCCGGGCGGACCACGTCCAGGCCGGGGATGGCCCGCAGCGCGGTCAGGTGCTCGATCGGCTGGTGCGTCGGGCCGTCCTCGCCGAGGCCGATCGAGTCGTGCGTCCAGACGTAGGTCACCGGCAGCTTCATCAGCGCGGCCAGCCGCACCGCCGGGCGCATGTAGTCGCTGAACACCAGGAACGTGCCGCCGTACGGACGGGTGCCGCCGTGCAGCGCGATGCCGTTGAGGATCGAGCCCATCGCGTGCTCGCGGATGCCGAAGTGCAGCGTGCGGCCGTACTCGTCGCCCGGGAAGTCCTTGGTGGCGTGCGCCGCCGGGACGAAGGACGGCTCGCCCTTCATGGTGGTGTTGTTGCTCTCGGCCAGGTCGGCCGAGCCGCCCCACAGCTCGGGCAGCACCGGGGCGAGGGCCTCCAGGACCTTGCCGGACGCGGCCCGGGTGGCGACGCCCTTGGCGTCCGCCGGGAAGGTGGGCACCGCGTCGGTCCAGCCGGTCGGCAGCGTACGGGTGGCCATCCGGTCCCACAGTGCCTTGCGCTCCGGGTTGGCCTGCGCCCAGGCGTCGAACCCGGTGGTCCACTCCGCCTGCGCCTGCGCGCCGCGCTCCAGCACCTGGCGGGCGTGCTTGAGCACCTCCTCGTCGACCTGGAAGCTCTGCTGCGGGTCGAAGCCGAGGATCTCCTTGGTGGCCTTGACCTCGTCCGCGCCGAGCGCCGAGCCGTGGATCTTGCCGGTGTTCTTCTTGTTCGGCGCGGGCCAGCCGATGATCGTGCGCAGCGCGATGAACGACGGCCGGTCGGTCTCCGCCCGGGCGGCCAGCAGCGCCTGGTAGAGCGCCTCCACGTCCTCGTGGTAGTCGCCCTGGTCGGCGTCGCCGCTGCGCCAGTCGACGGTCTGCACGTGCCAGCCGTACGCCTCGTAGCGGGCCGCCACGTCCTCGCTCTTGGCGATCCGGGTGTCGTCCTCGATCGAGATCTCGTTGTCGTCGTAGATCACGCAGAGGTTGCCGAGCTGCTGGTGGCCCGCGAGCGCGCTGGCCTCGTGGGTGATGCCCTCCTCGATGTCCCCGTCGGAGGCGATGCACCAGATGTCGTGGCGGAACGGCGAGTCGGCGCGGTCCGGCTCGGGGTCGAACAGACCCCGCTCGCGGCGCGCCGCCATGGCCATGCCGACCGCGTTGCCGAGGCCCTGGCCGAGCGGGCCGGTGGTGGTCTCCACACCGGGGGTGTGGCCGTGCTCCGGGTGGCCCGGGGTGAGCGAGCCCCACTGGCGCAGCGCCTTGAGGTCGTCCAGCGCCAGCGGGTAGCCGGAGAGGAAGAGCTGAATGTAGAGGGTCAGGCTGGAGTGCCCGGCGGAGAGCACGAACCGGTCCCGGCCGGGCCAGTTCGGGTCGGCCGGGTTGTGCCGCATGACCCGGTTGAAGAGCAGGTACGCCGCCGGGGCGAGGCTCATCGCCGTGCCCGGGTGGCCGTTGCCGGATTTCTCCACGGCGTCCATGGCCAGCACGCGGACCGTGTCGACGGCCCTGCGGTCGAGGTCGGACCAGTGGAGAGCGGGAAGCTCGGGTCGTTTCGCAGCCACGTTGATGTGCTCCTCGGCAGATGGGCGGAACCCTTACTGATGACCCTATCGAGCGTCGCTAAACGTCCGCCCGGGGATCTCGGCATGCTGTTCTCTACGGTTCCGGCCCGATCGGGCGTTCAACCCCGGGTGTGACGGCCCGCACCGTTGCCGGGTCTGCGGGGCAGCCAAAACGACGACGCGTAGTGTGTGGGGCGGTGTGTGGGCCCGGACGGGTCCGGGCCGACCGACCTCCCCCGCCGATGCCGGAAGGTGGCAATCCGTGAGCATGATCACCGAGCGCCCCGTCAGCAACCCTGCCGGGCAGTCGCCGGTGGGCACGGTGGCGGAGGCGCCGGCGACCGGGCGGCGGGACGTACGGGCCGTGGTGGCCGCGTACGTGGCGCTGACCAAGCCGCGGATCGTCGAGCTGCTGCTGGTCACCACCGTGCCGGCGATGATGCTGGCGGACGGCGGGATGCCGTCGTTGTGGCTGGTGGCCGTGGTGCTGGTGGGCGGCTCGCTCGCCGCCGGCGCGGCCAGCGTGCTCAACTGCTACATCGACCGGGACATCGACCAGTTGATGCGGCGGACCAAGCGTCGGCCGCTGCCCGCGCACACCGTGTCGCCGCGCAGCGCGCTGGTCTTCGGTCTGGTGCTGGCGGCGGTCTCGGTGGCGCTGATGGCGGCGACCACCAACTGGCTGGCGGCCGGCCTGACGCTGGCCGCGATCGCCTACTACGACCTGGTCTACACGCTCTGGCTGAAGCGGACCACGGCCGCCAACACGTTCTGGGGCGGCGTCTGCGGGGCCGCGCCGGTGCTGATCGGCTGGGCCGCGGTCACCGGCTCGCTGTCCCCGGCCGCCTGGGGCCTGTTCGCGGTGGTCTTCTTCTGGCAGATGCCGCACTTCTACGCGCTGGCCATCAAGTACAAGGACGACTACGCGCGGGCCGGCATCCCGATGCTGCCGGTGGTGGCGTCGGTCCGGCGGGTCAACGCCGAGATCATCGGGTTCTCCTGGCTGACGCTGCTCTCCTCGCTGGCGGTCTGGCCGCTCGGCATGAGCCCGATCTACGGCGTGACCGCGCTGGTCGTCGGCGGGATCTTCGTGGTCGAGGCGCACAAGCTGTGCCGGCGCGCGACGCGCGGCGAGGCGGTCAAGCCGATGCGGCTGTTCCACTGGTCGACCACCTACCTCACCATCCTCTTCGCCGCCGTGGCCCTCGACGCCCTGCTCTGACCCGGCGCTTCCGGCACGTCTTCTCGTCCCGCTGGGGACACCACCCTTACCGCGTGATCACCGCACGGGTCCGGCTCTTTGACCCGGGTGGATGGTTTCCGCACGTGAGGCGGTTCATCAGAAATTTTTTCCGAGTCCACCGGACGGGGCCAACCGGGACAGAGTGTGACTATCTCACCCGCCGGTTTCGCCCGGATATAAGCGACAAGAGCGCTCAAATTACCTGTGGTTCTCCTTAAACCAATGGGTAATTGGCATCACATTCAGTTCATCGTTCTCGCACATCCGGGTGGAACTCTGCTTAGGCTTCGCGTCATGGCAGATGGTTCCGATACGACGCTGACGGCTGACAAGACCGCGGAGCAGGCCCCCAACGGCCTGGTCGCGGGCATCAAGTCGTTCGCCGCCGGGCACGGCGGCGCGAAGGCGGTCATCGAGTACGTCGGCAAGCGCGGCGCACGGATCGTCCTCGTGGGTTCCGACGGGGTGTGGGCCGACCAGTTCGCCGACGGCACGGACGTCGCGCGGCAGGCCTGCGCCAAGGCCGGAGTCGACGTCGAGAACGCCTGGGAGCGTGAGCTGATGGACCAGATGCGTCCGAGCAACGACCTCTGGCGGTCGATGGCCCGGCGCACGATGGCCCGTTGACATAACCGCATGACCGCACACCACCAGTCGATCCGGGGGAAACCCCGGGTCGCTCTCGTCACCTGTGCCGCGCTGCCCGACCTCGACCCGGACGACCGGCTCGCGCTCGCCCCGCTCGACGCCCGCGGCGTCACCGCGGAGATCGCGGTCTGGGACGACCCGACCGTCGACTGGACCGGCTACGACCTGGTCGTCCTCCGCTCGCCGTGGGACTACGCGCTGCGCCGGGACGAGTTCGTGGCCTGGGCCCGCACCGTCCCGGCCCTGGCCAACCCGGCCGACGTGGTCGCCTGGAACACCGACAAGCGCTACCTGGCCGAGCTGTCCGCCGCCGGCGCGCCCACCGTGCCGACCGCCTGGGTGGCACCGGGGGAGAGCTGGACGCCGCCCGCCGACGGCGAGCACGTGATCAAACCGGCGGTCAGCGCGGGCAGCCAGGACACCGGGCGCTACGACCTGACCGACCCGGAACACCGGCAGCTGGCGTCGGCGCACGTGCGGCGTCTCGGCGACGCCGGGCGGATCGCCATGGTCCAGCCCTACCTGGACGCGGTGGACACCGCCGGCGAGACGGCGCTGCTCTTCCTGGCCGGCCCCGACGGCCTCGCGTTCAGCCACGCGATCCGCAAGGGCCCGATGTTGACCGGCCCCGACCTCGGCGAGGCCGCGCTCTACAAGGAGGAGCGGATCGACGCCCGCACCGCCACCGCGGAGCAGCTGGCGGTCGCCGAGAAGGTCCTGGCCGCCGTCCCCGGCGGCGCCGACCGGCTGCTCTACGCCCGGGTCGACCTGATCCCCGGCCCGGCCGGCACGCCCGTGCTGGTGGAGCTGGAGCTGACCGAGCCGAGCCTGTTCGTCGGCCACGCCGACGGCGCGCCGGAGCGGCTCGCCGAGGCGGTCGTCGCCCACCTGGCCCGCCGACCCTGATCAGCCGCCCGGGGGCCGTCAGTCGCGGTCGGTGTGGTTCCGGTCCCACCGACCGCCGATCGGCGGCGTGTCCAGCCGCAGGGCGGCCCGGGTCCCGGCCAGGTCGTTGTCCTCGACGGCGCAGGAGACGCAACTGCCCGCCTCGGTGACCCACAGCCCGTAGGTCTGGCTGTCGGCGTCCCGGTGCCAGATCCGGTTGTTCCGCACGGTGGCGGAGTCGAACGGGGCGGCGATGGTGATCCCGGCGCAGGCGGGCGGCCCGTCGGGCAGCTCGTACGCCGCGCCGGGCTCCGGGACCGCCTCGTTCCACCCGGTCATGCCGTCCGGCCGCACCTCGGCCAGGGAGAGCCGGTTGCCGGTGTTGTCGGCGACCACCGCGTCGCGGGAGTCGACCCGGACGACCTTGCCCCGGTGGCCGCCGGCCGGCCAGTCCGCCGCGCCGTCGGTGACCTCGCGCGGGCCGTAGCGCACCGCCTCACCGGAGCCCCGATGGGCCGGCGCGGAGCGGCGGCCGTTGTCCCGGATGCGGTTGCCCACGATCGAGGCGTCGAGCATCGGCCGGTCGATCCGGATCCCGTCCAGCGCGTTCTCCCGGATGTCGTTGCCCTCGATCACCACGTCCGCGGCCGCGCCCCGGTAGCCGTGGCCCAGGTCGTGCTCGTGGTAGCCGTACCCGCCGTTGTTGCTGATCCGGTTGCCCTGCACCGCGTACGGCCCGGGGGTGTTGCCCATGCTGATGCCGTCGCCGACGTTGCAGTCGATCACGTTGCCGGTGAGCAGGCCGCCGCGTCCGGCGATGCCGGCGGTGCCGTTGGCCGAGACGTCGAAGCCCGCCTCCAGGTTGTTGGTCATGGTGCAGCCGGAGACGATCAGGCCGTCCGCGCCCCAGTCCGAGATGCCGAACCGGTTGGCCTGGCTGTGGCAGCCGATGATGCGGATGCCGCGCGGCGGCTCCCAGTAGTCCTTCTGCAGCTCCAGGAAGATCCCGTTGGTGCCGTTGCCGACGGTGGTGCAGTTGGCGATGGTGAGCCGCTCCACGTCGCCCCACCCGCCGATGCCCACGCCGATCCCGGCGCCGCCCCACTGCTGGCCGTTGTCCAGTCGGCCGCAGCCCACCACGACCACCCCGTCGATCAGGCTGTCCTGGAGGAAGTCGCAGCCCAGGCCGGTGGCCCCGGTGTGGTGGATGTACAGGTTGCGGAACACGCCCCGGACGACGTACTGCAGGCCGAGGCCCTTGGCCAGGTAGTCGTACGCGGTCTGGGCCACCCCGGAACCGTCGATCTCGAAGTCGGCGAAGGTGCAGTCCGCGATGTGCCGCTGCCGGTCCGCGCCGTGCTGCACGGTGGTCCAGTAGGCGAGCGGGACCGGGGCGGCGCGGTTGCCCTCGTTGCTGAGCAGGAAGCGGGTGGCCGCCGAGCCGGCGCCGATCAGGGAGACGCCGCTGCGCCAGACGGTGCCGGCGTCGCGGATCGAGTAGAGGCCCGGCGGGCAGTAGATCACCCGGGCCCGGCCGTCGGCGTCGTAGCCGGCGCCGAGGCGGTCGACCAGCGCGGCCAGGGCCGGCTGGTCGTTGGTCACCCCGTCGCCGGTGAGCCCGAACTCGCGGGCGTCGCACCACAGCGGGGCGCCGGCCACCGGGGTCATCCGCTGCAGGGTGGTCGTGGCAAGGCCCTTGCGCGACACCGGGAGCTCCCCTCGGGCGTACGGTCCGTGGTCCGGACCGCTTTCCCGCTCCCGCCGGGCGGTAACGCCCGGCCCGGGTCAGGCCGCGGCGCCCACCGGTTCGGCGGCGGGCGCGGCCGGGGCCGGCGGGCTGACCGGCTGGCGCTCCCGGGTGGCCCAGAGCACGCCCAGCGTGGCCAGCAGCACCAGGCAGGACCCGAGCATGTGGGCGGCGACGAGCACGGCGGGCAGGTGGGTGAAGTACTGGACGAAGCCGATCAGGCCCTGACCCAGCTCGACCGCGAGGAGCACCCCGGCGGCCCGCGCGGCGCGCGACGCGCCGACCGCGCGGAACGCGAAGAACAACGCCACCGACAGGCCGATCAGCAGGAACACGCCGTCGGCGTGGACCTGGGAGATCGACTCCGGGTCCAGGCCGTTGCGGGCCGCGCCCTGGTCGCCGGCGTGCGGGCCGCTGCCGGTCACCCAGGTGCCGACCACCAGCACCGAGGCGCTCACCACCGTGGTGATCCGGGCGAGGGTACGCAGCGGCGCCGGCACGGTCGGGGTGACCGGCCCGTCGGGCTCGCCGGTGCGCCGCCACAGCGCGTACGCGGCGGCGATCACCACCATCGAGGCGAGGAAGTGCAGCCCGACCACCCACGGGTTGAGGTCGGTGAGCACGGTGATCCCACCGAGCACCGCCTGGGCGGGGATGCCGAACAGCACGCCGACCGCCAGCGGCAGCAGCCCGCGCCGGCGGGGCACCTGGGCCAGCACGGCCAGCACCACGGCCAGCGCGATGATCCCGACGGCGAAGGTGAGCAGCCGGTTGCCGAACTCGATCACCCCGTGCACGCCCATCTCCGACGTGGTGGTGTACGACTCGTCGGTGCACCGGGGCCAGGTGGGGCAGCCGAGGCCGGACGCGGTGAGTCGGACGGCCCCGCCGGTGACCACGATCGCGACGTTCGCGATGATCGAGGCGAACGCGAGGCGGCGCAGCAGCGTGGGGGAGACCGGGAACCGGACGGAACGCTTCACGGAGCGAATCCTACGCACCGTAGTTGATCCCGATCGGGTGACTCCGCCGACCCGGTGGTCGGAATCACCGGACCCCGGGTTTGCGGGGCTCCGACGAATTACGTAACGTTGCCGTTGTGAAAAACGCGGCAGCGCTGTCCGGAGAGCCGGTGACCAGTTCGGTCACCAGCGCGACGGCGCCCGCCGACCTGTCGACGCGGGACCGGGTCACCCAGCTCCTGCTGGAGCGGGGCGCCACCACGGCCGCGCAGCTCGGCTCCGCGCTGGGCCTGAGTCCGGCCGCGATCCGCCGGCACCTCGACGCGATGCTCGCCGACGGTGACGTCGTCGCCCGTGAGCAGGCCGTGCGGGGCAGTCGGGGGCGGGGCCGGCCGGCCAAGGTGTTCGTGCTGACCGAGGCGGCCCGGGTGCGGTGCGGCACCCACCACTACGACAACATGGCCACCGCGGCGCTGCGGTGGATCGCCCGCACCGGCGGCGCCGAGGCCGTCGCGGCGTTCGCGGCCGAGCAGGTCGCCGCGCTGGAGGCCCGCTGCCGGGCGGCCGTGGAGGACGCCGACGACGACGCCCCGCTCGCGCGGGCGGAGGCGCTCGCCGAGGCGCTCACCGCCGAGGGCTACGCTGCGAACGCGTCCACGATCGCGTCCGGCGGCCAGCTCTGCCAGCACCACTGCCCGGTGGCGCACGTGGCCGCCGAGTTTCCCCAGCTGTGCGAGGCCGAGACCGCGGTGATCTCCCGTCTGGTCGGCACCCACGTGCAGCGCCTGGCCACCATCGCGCACGGCGACGGCGTGTGCACCACGCACATTCCCGCCCAGTCCGGTTCCACCGTCACCACTGTGAGGACAGATAGATGACCGAGCAGATCGTCCAGCCCCTGACCCAGGAGGAGCAGCTCGCTGCCCTCGGTCGTTACGAGTACGGCTGGGCCGACCCCGACGTCGCCGGGGCGTCCGCCCAGCGCGGCCTCAACGAGGCGGTGGTCCGGGACATCTCGGCCAAGAAGAACGAGCCGGCCTGGATGCTCGACCTGCGCCTGAAGGGCCTGCGGCTGTTCGACCGCAAGCCGATGCCGGCCTGGGGCGCCGACCTCACCGGGATCGACTTCGACAACATCAAGTACTTCGTCCGGTCCACCGAGAAGCAGGCCACCAGCTGGGAGGACCTGCCGGAGGACATCAAGAACACCTACGACCGGCTGGGCATCCCGGAGGCGGAGAAGCAGCGGCTGGTCGCCGGCGTCGCGGCGCAGTACGAGTCCGAGGTGGTCTACCACAAGATCCGTGAGGACCTCGAGGAGCAGGGCGTCGTCTTCCTCGACACCGACACCGCGCTGCGCGAGCACGAGGACATCTTCAAGGAGTACTTCGGCACGGTCATCCCGGTCGGCGACAACAAGTTCGCCGCGCTGAACACCTCCGTCTGGTCCGGCGGCTCGTTCATCTACGTGCCGAAGGGCGTGCACGTGGAGATCCCGCTGCAGGCCTACTTCCGGATCAACACGGAGAACATGGGCCAGTTCGAGCGGACCCTGATCATCGTCGACGAGGGCGCGTACGTGCACTACGTCGAGGGTTGCACCGCGCCGCTCTACTCCTCCGACTCGCTGCACAGCGCGGTCGTGGAGATCATCGTGAAGAAGAACGCGCGCTGCCGCTACACGACCATCCAGAACTGGTCGAACAACGTCTACAACCTGGTCACCAAGCGCGCCGTGTGCCACGAGGGCGCGACCATGGAGTGGGTCGACGGCAACATCGGCTCCAAGGTCACCATGAAGTACCCGGCGGTCTACATGACCGGCGAGCACGCCAAGGGCGAGGTGCTCTCGGTGGCCATGGCCGGCGAGGGCCAGCACCAGGACGCCGGCGCCAAGATGGTGCACGCCGCGCCGCACACCTCCTCGACCATCGTGTCGAAGTCGATCGCCCGGGGCGGCGGCCGCACCTCCTACCGGGGCCTGGTGCAGGTGCTGGAGGGTTCGACCAGCAGCAGGAGCACGGTCAAGTGCGACGCGCTCCTGGTCGACACCATCTCCCGCTCCGACACCTACCCGTACGTCGACATCCGTGAGGACGACGTGTCGATGGGGCACGAGGCGACCGTCTCCAAGGTCAGCGACGACCAGCTCTTCTACCTGATGAGCCGGGGCCTGAGCGAGGACGAGGCGATGGCGATGATCGTGCGCGGCTTCATCGAGCCGATCGCCAAGGAGCTCCCCATGGAATACGCGCTGGAGCTCAACCGCCTGATCGAGCTCCAGATGGAAGGTGCCGTCGGCTGAGCCCGACCGCGGGCCCGGACCGGTCAGGCCGGGCCGCGCGGGCCTCGACCCGCCCTCCGGTTAATGACACCGTCGTCGCAGAACAGACCAAGGAAGAGATGACTACCCAGGCTTCCGCGCCGCCCACGACCAAGTCGCAGGCGCTCCGCTCGTACGACGTCGCCGACTTCCCGGCCCTGACCGGCCTGGAGGAGGAGTGGCGCTTCACCCCGCTCAAGCGCCTGCGTGGGCTGGCCTCGTCGGCCCAGGTCGCCACCGGCGCGGTCCGGCACGAGCACGGTGACCTGCCCGAGGGCGTCACCGTCGACCGGATCGGGCGGGACGACCCGCGGGTGGGCAGCGTGCTCACCCCGTTCGACCGGGTCAGCGCGCTGGCGTACGGCGGGGCCGACGGCGCGCTGCTGGTGCAGGTCGCCCGGGACGCCGTGGTGGCGGAGCCGGTGCGCCTGCGGGTGGTCGGCGAGACCGCCGAGGCGCTCGCGTTCGGCCACACGTTCCTCGAGGTGGGCCGCTTCGCCGAGGTGACCGTGGTGCTGGAGCAGGTCGGCTCGGCCACGCTCGCCGACAACGTCGAGGTGACCGTGGCGGACGGGGCGAAGCTGACCCTCGTCACGGTCGCCGACTGGGCCGACGACGCGGTCCAGGCCCAGCACCTCAGGGTCAAGCTGGGTCGCGATGCCAAGATCGTGCACGTGCAGGTCAGCCTCGGCGGCGACCTGGTCCGGCAGTACACCTCGGTGGAGTACACGCAGCGCGGCGGCGAGGCCGAGCTGTACGGCCTCTACTTCGCCGACTCGGGCCAGCACCTGGAGCACCGGCAGCTGGTCGACCACACCGTGCCGGACTGCCGCAGCAACGTCGGCTACCGCGGCGCGCTGCAGGGCGACGACGCGCACACCGTCTGGGTGGGCGACGTGCTGATCCGGGCCGAGGCGACCGGCACCGACACGTACGAGATCAACCGAAACCTGCTGCTCAGCGACGGCGCCCGCGCCGACTCCGTGCCCAACCTGGAGATCGAGACCGGCGAGATCGCCGGCGCCGGGCACGCCAGCGCGACCGGCCGGTTCGACGACGAGCAGCTGTTCTACCTGATGGCCCGGGGCATCCCGGAGGCCGAGGCCCGGCGCCTGGTGGTGCGTGGCTTCTTCGCCGAGATGATCAACAAGATCCCGGTCGAGGACCTGCGCGAGCGGCTCGGCGACGCGATCGAGGCGCGCCTGGCGAAGGCCGGCGCCTGATGATCAGGATCTGTTCGACCGAGGACGTGCCGAAGGGCACCGCGATCAGCGCCGACGTGGACGGCGTGCAGATCGCGGTCGTGCACGGCGAGGACGACGCGTTCTACGCCGTGCGCGACGAGTGCTCGCACGCCGCCGTCGCGCTCTCCGAGGGCGAGGTCGAGGGCTGCACGCTGGAATGCTGGCTGCACGGATCCCGTTTCGACCTGCGTACCGGTGAGCCCACCGGGCTGCCCGCGACCGAACCCGTACCCGTCTACCCCGTCGAAGTCCGCGACGGCGAGATCTACGTCAGCATGACGCCGAGCAATGGAGTGACCCGATGAGCACCCTGGAGATCCGCGACCTGAAGGTGTCGGTCAAGCTGCCCGAGGGTGAGCTCAAGCCGATCCTGCACGGGGTCGACCTGACCGTGCGCTCCGGCGAGACGCACGCCATCATGGGCCCGAACGGCTCCGGCAAGTCGACGCTCGCCTACTCGATCGCCGGCCACCCGAAGTACGAGATCACCGGCGGCGAGGTCACCCTCGACGGCTCCGACGTGCTCTCCATGTCCGTCGACGAGCGGGCCCGCGCCGGCCTGTTCCTGGCCATGCAGTACCCGGTCGAGGTCCCCGGCGTGTCGGTGGCCAACTTCCTGCGTACCGCCAAGACCGCCATCGACGGCGAGGCGCCGAAGCTGCGCACCTGGGCCGGCGAGCTGCGCGGCGCCATGGAGAAGCTCCAGATGGACCCGGCGTTCGCCCAGCGCAACGTCAACGAGGGCTTCTCCGGCGGCGAGAAGAAGCGGCACGAGATCGTGCAGCTGGAGCTGCTCAAGCCGAAGATCGCCATCCTGGACGAGACCGACTCCGGTCTCGACGTGGACGCGCTGCGCGTGGTCAGCGAGGGCGTGAACCGGGTCCGCGACACCGGCGACACGGGGATGCTGCTGATCACCCACTACACCCGGATCCTGCGCTACATCAAGCCGGACTTCGTGCACGTCTTCGTGGCGGGCCGGATCGTCGAGCAGGGCGGCCGCGAGCTGGCCGACAAGCTCGAGGAAGAGGGCTACGAGCGCTACGTCGCCGGGGCCGGCGCGGCGCGGGCCTGACCTGACATGACCTCGATCGCGATCCCGGCGGGCATGCCGCAGTACGACGACGTGCCCCGCTTCGACGTGGCGACGGTGCGGGCCGACTTCCCGATCCTGGACCGGGAGGTCAACGGCCACCCGCTGGTCTACCTGGACAGCGCGAACACCTCGCACAAGCCGCGGCAGGTGCTGGACGTGCTCGCCGAGCACTACGCGAGGCACAACGCCAACGTGTCGCGCTCGGTGCACACGCTGGGCACCGAGGCGACCGAGGCGTACGAGGGCGCGCGGGCGAAGATCGCCGCGTTCATCAACGCCCCCAGCGTCGACGAGGTGGTGTTCACCAAGAACTCCACCGAGGCGATCAACCTGGTGGCGTACGCGTTCTCCAACGCCTCGCTGCGCGCGGACGCCGACCCCCGGTTCCGGCTGGGGCCCGGCGACGAGATCGTGATCTCCGAGATGGAGCACCACTCGAACATCGTCCCGTGGCAGCTGCTCGCGGAGCGCACCGGCGCGACGCTGCGCTGGTTCCCGGTCACCGACCACGGCCGGCTCGACGAGTCCGGCCTGGACGACCTGGTCACCGAGCGGACGAAGATCGTCTCGCTGGTGCACATGTCGAACATCCTCGGCACCGTCAACGCCACCTCGCGGATCACCGCGCGGGTCCGCGAGGTCGGCGCGCTGCTGCTGCTCGACTGCTCGCAGTCGGTGCCGCACCTGCCGATGGACGTGGTCGACTTCGACGCCGACTTCATCGTCTTCACCGGGCACAAGATGTGCGGCCCGACCGGCATCGGCGTGCTCTGGGGCCGGGGCGAGCTGCTCGCCGCGATGCCCCCGGTGATGGGCGGCGGCTCGATGATCGAGACGGTGACGATGGCCGGCTCGACGTTCGCCGCGCCGCCGGCCCGGTTCGAGGCGGGCACCCCGCCGATCGCCGAGGCGGTGGCGCTCGGCGCGGCGGTGGACTACCTCACCGGCATCGGCATGCCGGCCATCCAGTGGCACGAGAAGGAGCTGACGGCGTACGCGCTGGACGCCCTCGCCACCGTGCCGGGGCTGCGGATCTTCGGCCCGACCGTGCCGGTCGGCCGGGGCGGGACGATCTCCTTCGCCCTCGGTGACGTGCACCCGCACGACGTCGGGCAGGTGCTCGACTCGCTCGGTGTGCAGGTGCGGGTGGGGCACCACTGCGCCAAGCCGGTGTGCGCCCGCTTCGGGGTGCCGGCGATGACGCGGGCGTCGTTCTACCTCTACACCACCACGGCGGAGATCGACGCCCTGGTGACGGGCCTGGACAAGGTGCGGAAGGTGTTCGAGTGATGCAGCTCGAGTCGCTCTACCAGGAGATCATCCTGGACCACTACAAGCATCCGCACGGCCGTGGCCTGCGGGAGGCGGACCCGGCGGCCCAGGTCGGCGAGGCGCACCACGTCAACCCGACCTGCGGTGACGAGATCACCGTGCGGGTGGCGACCGACGGCAGCGTGTTCACCGACATCTCGTACGACGGGATGGGCTGCTCGATCAGCCAGGCCTCGGCGAGCATCCTGCACGAGCTGCTGCGCGGCCGGGCCGCGCAGGACGCCGCCGTGGTGCACGAGGCGTTCGTCGAGTTGATGTCCGGGCGTGGCCAGGTCACGCCGGACGAGGACGTGCTCGGAGACGGGGTGGCGTTCGCGGGTGTCGCGCGCTACCCGGCCCGGGTCAAGTGCGCGCTGCTGTCGTGGATGGCGTTCAAGGACGCCGCGGCACGCGCCGGGGTGGGCGTGAGCCCGGAGGTGAAGGCATGAGCGACGAGACCAGCACGACTCCGGAGGCCGGCGCGGTGGCGACGGACGGCACTGCCGTCAACGGGGCTGTTGCCGACGGTGCGGCCGCGGGTGTGGCGGCGCCGGCCGGCGGCAAGGCCGCGATCGGTGACATCGAGGAGGCGATGAAGGACGTCGTCGACCCCGAGCTGGGCATCAACGTGGTCGACCTGGGCCTGGTGTACGGCGTGCACGTGGACGACGAGAACGTCGCCACGCTGGACATGACGCTGACCTCGGCGGCCTGCCCGCTGACCGACGTGATCGAGGACCAGGCCCGGCAGGCGCTGACCACCGGTCCCGGCGGCGGCCTGGTCAACGACATCCGGATCAACTGGGTCTGGCTGCCGCCGTGGGGCCCCGACAAGATCACCGACGAGGGGCGCGACCAGCTCCGCTCCCTCGGCTTTAACGTCTGACCGGTCCAGGGTCAGGATTCCGGGCGCGGCACCCCTTCCGGGGTGCCGCGCCCGGCTCGTTGCCCCCCTTGCTCGCGTGCCGCCTCGCTCTGGCCCGTCCCGTGTCGGCCTGGCCTGACCCGCACGACCCGCTCCGGTCACCTCGTCGCACCGACGTACCGAAATCCGGGAACTCGCAACCGTCAGTCAGGACGGCAGTAGATCTTGGTAGGAAACGGCCCCTATAAGGGCCGTTTCCTACCAAGATCTCCGAGCCGAGCCGAGCCGAGCCGAGCCGAGCCGAGCCGAGCCGAGCCGAGCGACATTGGCGAGCCGGGCGCGAGCAGGGCGGACACGGCGGGAAATCCGGTGGCGGGGTGGGGGAGCGGGTTGCACGATGAGCGGGTGATCGAGGCGTACCCGAAGCAGGCTCCTGTCCGTGCGGCCACCGCCGCGCGCCGACAGCGTGCCGTGCCGCCGGCCGCCGCGATCCCTCACCCGCCGTCGTGACCGGGGCGTTCCTCGCCGGGCTGGTCGCCGGCTACGGCGTCGCCATCCCGGTCGGCGCGATCGCGATCCTGATTCTCGGGCTGAGCGCCCGCGCCGGTTTCCGGGTCGGGGCGGCCGCGGCGCTGGCCGTGGCCACCGCCGACGGGCTCTACGCCGCGGCCGCCGCGCTCGGCGGCGCCGGGCTGGCCGGGTTCCTGGCCCCGGTCGCCGGACCGTTGCGGGTGGTCGCGGCGCTGGTGCTGCTCGCCATCGCCGCGCACGGCCTGTGGCGGGCCTGGTCCGCGCGGCGGGAGGTGGCGAGGGCCCCGGCCGGGCGCGGGCTGCACACCCCGGCCCGGGCGTACGCGGCGGTGCTCGGTCTGACCCTGCTCAACCCGGCGACGGTGCTCTACTTCGCCGCGCTGGTGCTGGGCCGCCGTGATGCCGCCGACCCGGACCCGGCAGCCGCCGCGCTGTTCGTCACCGGGGCGTTCCTGGCCTCCGCGAGCTGGCAGCTGCTGGTCGCCGGCGGCGGTTCCGTGGTGGGGCGCGCGTTGTCCGGGCCCCGTGGTCGCCTGGTCACCGGGCTGGTCTCCAGCGCCCTGATCGCCGCCCTCGCGGTCACCACGCTGCGGCCCGGCTGACTAGCCTGTGGAGGGCGAGGAGGTGTGCGATGGGGGGCGCCCGAGGTCTGACCGCGGGATTCGCGCTGGTGCTCGGCCTGCTCGTGGCCTGTGACGACGGGCGCGGCCGGGGCGACGCCCGGGTCGACGACGTCGCTGTGGACTGGTCGACCCCGGTGACGACCGTGTCCGCTCCCACCGGGCACACGGTGGCGCTGCGCACCGGCCCGCCGGGCTGCTGGCGGGTCAGCGAGGTCCGGTCCGACGGCACGGAGACGGGAGCGGTCAGCGCGTGCCACGGCCTGCCGGCGACGGCGGCCTCCCGCGTGCTGGGCGTCGTCGTGGTGGTCACCGGCTGTTCGGGCGCGCCTTCCGTGGCGGTCGGGGACGCCGCTCAGTGGACGGTCGTCGAGGACGTCTCCGACGGCATCTTCCTGGTGCCGCCCGGTCTGCTCCCGGCGGACGCGCCCGCGCTCACGTACGCCTGCCGCACCGCCACCGGGGAGGACGGGTCGCCGGTGACGGTGGACGTCGCCGGCTGAGTTCCACCGCTGGGTAGGGTCGGTGCCATGAGCAGCCGACCCGCAGCCGGAGGCGGCCGGTGGGTGGAGGTCGACCCGGCCCGCGTCGTGCGCTGGGTCGAGGGCTTCGCCGAACGGCACGGCCCGCCCACCACCACCGCCCTGGGGTACGGGCTGCTGCTCACCGCCCCGGACGGGGCCACCGCCGAGCTGCACACGCCGCCCGGCGCGCGCCCCGCGCCGGACCTGGAGGCGTTCGCCGGAGTGGCCGCCGCGCCCCGCCGGCTCGGGCTGCTGCTGGCCCGCAAGGGCGCGGTGGCGGTCGGGGTGGCCGACGGCACCGACCTGGTGGTCTCCAAGGTGGACACCCGCTACGTGCAGGGGCGCACCGCCGCGGGGGGCTGGTCCCAGCAGCGGTTCGCCCGGCGGCGGGACAACCAGGCGAAGGCGGCGTTGGGCGATGCGGCCGATCTCGCCGTACGCCTGCTGTTGCCGGCGGCCGGGACGCTCGCGGCGTTGGTCTGCGGCGGTGACCGGCGGGCGGTGGACACGGTGCTGGCCGACCGGCGGCTGGCCCCGCTCGCGGCGCTGCGGGCGGAGCGGCTGCTCGACGTGCCGGAGCCCCGGCACGCGGTGCTGGTCGCGGCCGTCTCCGCCGCCCGGGCGGTCCACATCCTGGTCCGCTGAACGGGAAAGATCGCATCAAGTACGGTCAATCGACGTCACCAACGGTGCATCGAACGACAGCGATGCATAGGGTCGGTGTCGTGACGTGGCGGGTCTCCGGGCGACCCGCCAGGGCAGCGTCACCTCCGCCAGTCAGGCACCGACATCGTTGGGAGACAGGAACTTCATGAGCGGATATCGAAACGCCCGGTGGCGCCGCCGTGCGACACAGCTTCTCGCCGCCGTGGCGGCGATGTGCGCCGCGGGCGTCATGTCCACGGCGGGCCCGGCGGCCGCCGGTGCCGGCACCGCCGCGTCGGCCGCGCCGACGGTCACCGCCGTCACCGCGGGCGGCGCCCACACGTGCGCGATCAGCGCCGACGAGGGCCTGTGGTGCTGGGGCTCGAACTACGCCGGCCAGCTCGGTGACGGGACCACCACGAACCGGAGCGCACCGGCGCGGGTCGACACCGCCGCCTGGGCCGCCGTCGACGGTGGCTCCGGCCACACCTGCGGGATCCGGACCGACGGCACGCTGTGGTGCTGGGGCTCGAACTTCCGGGGCCAGCTCGGTGACGGGACCACCACCAGCCGGAGCGCGCCGGTGCGGGTCGGCACCGCCACCACCTGGGCCCGGGTCAGCGCCGGCCCGCAGCACACCTGCGCCGTGCGGACCGACGGCACGCTCTGGTGCTGGGGCTTCAACCGGACCTCGCAGCTGGGCGTCGGCACCTCGCCGTGGGTCGCGAACACCCCGCTCCAGGTCGGCACCGCGACCACCTGGGCGAGCGTCTCGACCGGCTTCGGGCACACCTGTGGCGTCCGCACCGACGGCACGCTGTGGTGCTGGGGTCTCAGCTCGGACGGTCAGCTCGGCCTCGGCTTCCTGGGCTCCCAGACGACGCCCGCGCAGGTCGGCACCGCGACCACCTGGACCGGCGTCACCGCCGGGTACGCACACACCTGCGGCATCCGGTCCGGCGCGCTGTGGTGCTGGGGTGAGAACGGGTACGGGCAGCTGGGCGTGAGCGGCACCTTCCAGACCGCGCCGGTGCAGGTCGGCACGACCACCACCTGGAGCACGGTCGCGGCGAGCGGCGACGCGACGTGCGCGTCCCGCCTGGACGGCAGCCTGTGGTGCTGGGGCAAGAACACGACCGGCCAGGTGGGCGACGGCACCACCACCCACCGGTCCGCGCCGACCCGCGTCGGTGACGCCACCACCTGGACCGGCGGCCTCGCGGTGGCCGACCACGCGTGCGGGATCCGTACCGACGGCGGCCTGTGGTGCTGGGGCGACAACAGCGGCGGGCAGTTGGGCGACGGGACCACCGTCGAGCGGTCCACCCCGGCGCAGGTGACAGTGCCGGCCTGACCGGTCGGGGCACGAGTCGGGCCGCCGGCCCGCCCGCTGTCGAGGTCAGCGGTGCGGGCCGGCGGCCCGGGCGTGGAGCCGGTCAGGCGTCCGGCGTCACTGGCTGGAGCCGAAGGTGTCGCAGGACTTCGGGTCACCGGTGGAGAAGCCCTTGGTGAACCACTGCTTGCGCTGCTCGGACGAGCCGTGGGTGAACTCGTCCGGGTTCACCGGCCGGCCCGAACGCTGCTGGATCGCGTCGTCGCCGATCTTCTCGGCGGTGTCGATCGCCTGCTGGATGTCCTGGTCGGTGATGCTCTTGAAGATCTTCTGGCCGCCCTCGTCGGCGGTGCCGGTGGCGTTCTTCGCCCAGGCGCCGGCGTAGCAGTCGGCCTGCAGCTCCAGCTTGACCGAGAGCGCGTTGGCGTTCTGCGGGTCGCGCTGCTGCTGGCGGCGCATCTGCGCCTCGGTGCCGAGCAGGTCCTGCACGTGGTGGCCGTACTCGTGGGCCAGCACGTACGGCTGGGCGAACTCGCCCTCGGCGCCGAGCTGGTCGGCGAGCAGCCGGTAGAACGTGAGGTCGATGTAGACCAGGTCGTCGGCGGGGCAGTAGAACGGGCCCACCCCGGAGTCGGCGGCGCCGCAGCCGGTGCTGACGTTCTGGCTGAAGAAGACCGTCTTGGACGGCTGGTACTGCTCGCCGAAGACCTCCGGCATGGCGGTGCGCCAGTAGGCCTGGATCGAGTTGACGTACAGCGTGTTGCGGCAGTCGAGCTGCTTCAGCGCGTCCTCGGCCGAGCACTTCTGCTCCAGCGAGGTGTTGTCGCCCTGCTCGGAGCCGCCGCCGTTGGTGGCGGCGTTCAGGCCGAAGCCGCCGCCCACCAGGGCGACCAGTACGGCGATGATGATGCCCACGATCCCGCCCCGGCCGCCGCCGCCGGGGATCGGGATGCCCATCCCGCCGCCTCCGCCGCCGGACCCTCGCCGGTCGTCCACCTGACTGGTGTCGACCCGCGCGTTCTCATTCAGCTCCATGTTGACCCCGATCACCGATGTGTCCGTGTGTGGTGGTTGCGGTACCGGACCGGGTCCGGACGGCGGATTCGGTACCCGATGATCTTGCGCGGTAATCCGACGGGGTGGACGCTGGCCGCCCGGTACACTTGGCCCCGTGCTGCGCTGCGAAGGCTGAACGGCCCCGCGCCGACGGGAAATCACCACCCGCCGGCGCTTTCGCGTGCCCTGAGTCAGCCCTTCCGGACCCGAGAGCGAGTACTCCGAAATGATCACTGCCACCGGCCTGGAACTGCGCGCCGGTTCCCGGATCCTGCTGTCCGACACCACCCTGCGCGTGCAGCCGGGCGACCGGATCGGCCTGGTCGGCCGCAACGGCGCCGGCAAGACCACCACCCTCAAGGTGCTCGCGGGGGAGGGCCAGCCGTACGCCGGGCAGATCGACCGGCGCAGCGCCATCGGCTACCTGCCGCAGGACCCCCGTACCGGCGACCTCGACGTCACCGGCCGCGACCGGGTGCTCTCCGCGCGCGGGCTGGACGTCCTCATGGCGCAGATGAAGGAGCTGGAGAACAAGCTCGCCGAGGGCGCCGACGACGATCGGTTGGTCCGCCGCTACGGCGCGCTGGAGGACCAGTTCGCCTCCCTCGGCGGCTACGCGGCCGAGGCCGAGGCGGCCCGGATCTGCGCCAACCTGGGCCTGCCCGACCGTGCCCTGGCCCAGACCATCGGCACGCTCTCCGGCGGTCAGCGCCGCCGCATCGAGCTGGCCCGGATCCTGTTCCGCGACGCCGGCGAGAACGGCGGCGGCATCCTGCTGCTCGACGAGCCCACCAACCACCTCGACGCCGACTCGATCACCTGGCTGCGCGGGTTCCTGGCCAACCACAAGGGCGGCCTGATCGTGATCTCCCACGACGGGTCGCTGCTGGAGTCCGTGGTCAACAAGGTGTGGTTCCTGGACGCCACCCGGTCCGTGGTCGACACGTACAACCTCGGCTGGAAGGCGTACCTGGAGGCGCGCGAGACCGACGAGCGGCGCCGCCGCCGGGAGCGGGCCAACGCGGAGAAGAAGGCCGGCGCGCTGATGGCGCAGGCGGACAAGATGCGGGCCAAGGCCACCAAGACCGTCGCCGCGCAGAACATGGCCCGCCGGGCCGAGAAGCTGATCTCCGGGCTGGAGGAGGTACGCCACGCCGACAAGGTGGCCAAGGTGCGCTTCCCCAACCCGGCGCCGTGCGGCAAGACGCCGCTGACCGCCACCGGCCTGTCCAAGTCGTACGGGTCGTTGGAGATCTTCACCGACGTGAACGTGGCGGTGGACCGGGGTTCCCGGGTGGCCATCCTCGGCCTCAACGGCGCCGGCAAGACCACCCTGCTGCGGATGCTCGGCGGCCTGCTGGAGTCGGACACCGGCGAGGTGCGCCCCGGGCACGGGCTGCGGCTGGGCTACTACGCCCAGGAGCACGAGACGCTGGACGTGGACCGGACGATCCTGGAGCACATGCGCAGCGCGGCCTCGGACCAGACCGACACCGACCTGCGGAAGATCCTCGGCGCGTTCCTGTTCTCCGGCGAGGACGTGGACAAGCCGGCGGGTGTCCTCTCCGGCGGGGAGAAGACCCGGCTGGCGCTGGCCACGCTGGTCTGCTCGGGCGCCAACGTGCTGCTGCTCGACGAGCCGACGAACAACCTCGACCCGGTCAGCCGGGAGCAGGTGCTCGACGCCATCGCCCGCTACCCGGGCGCGATCGTGCTGGTCACCCACGATCCGGGCGCGGTCACCGCGCTCAAGCCGGACCGCGCCATCCTGCTGCCCGACGGCGACGAGGACGCCTGGTCCGACGACCTCCTGGAACTGGTCGAGCTGGCCTGAGCCTTCACCCGTCCGTTCCGTGTCAGGGTCGGTACGGATCAGCCGGTCGGAAGGATCACTCTATCGGGAAGCTGACATTGCGTAGCGTGTCGGTTGGCGAATAGTTGATATCTGGCGCATGATCGTCCGAGGCGGTCTAATAGGTGGGACCGTATCCGAACCGCACAGTCTGGGACGTGAGGAATCAGCATGGCAGCCACCGGCACAGCCACCAGCACTGAGAAGGGTCGCCGGATCGTCGGGGCCGAGCGTCAGACGCTCGCCAAAGACCTGGTAAAGCGGTACACCGGCGGAGAGAGCATCCGTGCTCTGGCGGCCTCGACCGGCCGTTCCTACGGGTTCATCCACCGGGTGCTCACCGAGTCCGGGGTGCAGCTGCGGCAGCGCGGCGGCGCCCGGCGCCGCAAGAAGGCGTGACCCGCCCCCCAGCGTCGTCCATCAGCGCCGCGCTCCGGGTGGTCCGGTGACCGCCGAGACGACCGGAGTGCGACTCGACTGCGACGGGCCGGTCGCGACGGTGACGTTGTGCCGGCCCGACGTTCTCAACGCCCAGACCCCGGCGATGTGGCGCGCGATGAGCGACTTCTCCCGGGACCTGCCCGGCGACGTCCGCGTCGTCGTCGTACGCGGGGAGGGTCGGGCGTTCTCCGCGGGCCTGGACCTGGCGGTCGCCGGCGCCACCGGGCCCGGTTCCTTCGCCGAGCTGGCCACGCTGTCCGAGGCGGAGTGCGCCGACCGGATCGCCGACTACCAGGGCGGCTTCACCTGGCTGCACCGGCCGGACGTCATCTCGATCGCCGCCGTGCAGGGCCACGCCATCGGCGCGGGCTTCCAGCTCGCCCTCGCCTGCGACCTGCGCGTGCTCGCCGCCGACGCCAAGCTGTCCATGGCCGAGGTGACCCTCGGTCTGGTCCCCGACCTGGCCGGCACCCGCCGCCTGGTCGAGCTGGTCGGCTATTCCCGGGCGCTGGAGATCTGCGCCACCGGCCGCCGGATGGACGCCGCCGAGGCGGACCGGATCGGCCTGGCCACCCTGGTGGTGCCCAACGACGAGCTGGACGCCGCCGTCCGCGACCTGTCGGCCGGGCTGCTGGCCAACAACCGGGACGCGATCGTGGAGATCAAGGCGTTGCTCGCCGGCGCGGTCGGACGCTCGCACGCCGAGCAGCAGCGAGCCGAGCGGGAGGCGCAGACGCGGCGGATCCGGGACCTGGCCGGGCGGGGCGAATAGTAAGGACCGTTCGGGAAGATCCGGGTTACTCGCGAGGTTGTCACAGGCGTCGGGAGAATTGAACCCGACGGTTCATGCTGCCCGACGACCCGGAGGTGACGGATGTCCAACCACATGGCCGGCGGCGGCATGGGCGGCTGGAGCATGCTCCGGTCGCTGCGCAACCGCGACGAGGTCTCCGCCCACCAGCTCAAGCGCGGCACCGCCCGGCGGATCGTCGCCTTCGCCGGGCCCTACCGGCGCGACATCGTCGTCTTCCTGCTCACCGTGATCGTGGCCGCCGTGATCGGCGTGGCCACCCCGCTGCTCGCCGGTGACGTCATCGACGCGATCGCCGGCGGCGGCCCGGCCGCCCAGTCCACCGTCGTCCGGCTCGCTCTGATCATCGCGGTGCTGGCCGTGGCCGACGCGCTCTTCTCCCTGGCCCAGCGGTGGTATTCCGCCCGCATCGGCGAGGGCATCATCCTCGACCTGCGCACCCGGGTCTACGACCACGTCCAACGGATGCCGTTGCAGTTCTTCACCCGCACCCAGACCGGGGCGCTGGTCAGTCGGCTCAACAACGACGTGCTCGGCGCCCAGCGGGCGTTCACCTCGACGCTGTCCGGGGTGGTCAGCAACGTCATCCAGCTCGTGCTCACGGCCGGGGCGATGCTCGTGCTGTCCTGGCAGATCACCGTGCTGGCGCTGGTGCTGCTGCCGATCTTCATCATTCCGGCCCGCCGGGTCGGCCGGCGGCTCGCCGAGATCACCCGCGAGTCCTACAACCTCGACGCCAAGATGAACGCCACCATGACCGAGCGGTTCGGCGTCGCGGGGGCCCTGCTGGTCAAGCTGTTCGGCGCGCCCGAGGTGGAGGCCGACCGGTTCGCCCGCCGGGCCGAACGGGTCCGTGACATCGGCATCCAGTCCGCGATGTACTCGCGCACGTTCTTCGTGGCGATGCTGCTGGTGGCCTCGCTGGCCCAGGCGCTGACCTACGGTGTGGGCGGCTGGCTCGCGGTCGCCGGCGCGGTCAGCGCGGGCACCGTCGTCAAGCTGGCCCTGCTGCTCACCCGTCTCTACGGTCCGCTCACCGCGTTGTCCAACGTCCGGGTCGACGTGATGAGCGCGTTGGTCTCCTTCGACCGCGTGTTCGAGGTGCTCGACCTGCGCCCGGGCATCGCGGAGAAGCCGGACGCGGTGCCGGTCCCGCCCCGCAACGGGCGGGTCGAGTTCCGCGACGTGCGCTTCCGCTACCCGACCGCCGCCGAGGTGTCACTGGCCTCGCTGGAGGAGGTCACCACGCTCGACCGCACGGTCAACGAGCCGGTGCTCAAGGGCGTCTCGTTCGCCGTCGAACCCGGTCAGATGGTGGCCCTGGTCGGCCCGTCCGGCGCCGGCAAGTCGACGCTGTCCATGCTGATCTCCAGGATCTACGACGTCACCGACGGCCAGGTGCTGGTCGGCGGCGTCGACGTGCGCGACGCGACGCTCGCCTCGCTGCGCGACGAGATCGGTGTGGTGACGCAGGATTCGCACCTGTTCCACGAGACGATCCGGGAGAACCTGCGCTACGCCAAGCCCGACGCCACCGACGACGAGATCTGGGCGGCCCTCGCCGGCGCGCAGGTCGCCGACCTGGTGCGGGCGCTGCCCGACGGGCTCGACACCACCGTCGGCGAGCGGGGCTACCGCTTCTCCGGCGGCGAGAAGCAGCGCATCGCGATCGCCCGCCTGCTGCTGAAGGCCCCGTCGATCGTGATCCTCGACGAGGCCACCGCACACCTCGACTCGGAGAGCGAGGCGGCGGTGCAGCGGGCCCTGTCGGTGGCGCTGACCGGGCGCACCGCGCTGGTGATCGCGCACCGGCTCTCCACCGTGCGCGACGCCGACCAGATCCTGGTGCTCGACGAGGGGCGCATCGTCGAGCGCGGCCGGCACGACGAGCTGGTGGCGGTCGGCGGTCTCTACGCCGAGCTCTACCGCACCCAGTTCGCGGTCGCCGACTCGCCGGCGCCCTACGCCGAGCCGGAGCAGCCCGAGCCGGTGGTGACCACGGTGCCGATGGGCACCTACGTCGCCCAGGAGAGCATGCCGCCCGCCACCGCGAACTAGTGGCGCATCCGGCAACGTTCGCCCTGGCGACATCCTTGCCCAGACAGGGGTGAAGCCCTCTGTGGTACGTTCGCCCTCGCTGTGCGCCGCTACGCGAACTGAGGAGGTGAGACCGATCAACGCTGTGACAGGTCGGGCCTCCCTCCCTCGCACGGCCTAGGGAGTGCCCGCAGAAGGCATTCCGAAAGGCTGAACGCTATGCGCTTCACCTCTGAGACGTCGTCCGACGGTGTCTCCGAACAGCTCTTTGTCCTCGGTGAGATTCCCGGCGTGCTGTGGACCCCAGAAGGTGCCGCCGGTACTCGTCCCCTTGTCCTCATGGGACACGGCGGCGGTCAACACAAGAAGGACCCCGGCATCGTGGCCCGTGCGCGCCGCTTCGTGGCCGAGTGTGACTTCGCGGTGGCGGCCGTCGACGTGCCCGGCCACGGCGACCGGCCGAAGGTCGAGGAGTACAACCGGATCGCCACCGAGAACCAGGCTCGCGTGGACGCTGGGGAAGAGTTGGCTCCGCTGATCGCTGGTTTCCAGGCGCTCGTAGCCCGCCAGACCGTCCCGGAATGGCGGGCAGTCCTGGAGGCGGTCCAGCAACTCGAGCACGTCGGTGCTGGTCCGGTGGGCTACTGGGGCGTGTCGTTGGGTTGCGGACTCGGCGTTCCATTCGTTGCCGCCGAACCCCGGGTCCGCGCGGCAGTGCTGGGCCTGGGCGGGGCGCTGGCATCAGCCGAGGCCGCCGCGCGGATCACGGTCCCGGTGGAGTTCCTGCTGCAGTGGGACGATGAGCGGGTGCCGCAGGCCCAGGGCTTGGCGTTGTTCGACGCCTTGGCCTCAGCCGAGAAGACGCTGCACGCCAACCCGGGCAAGCACGGGGAGATCCCGGCATTCGAGATGGACAGCACGCTACGGTTCTTCGCCCGGCACCTCCGCTGACACCGCCACCCGCAGCCCGCGACGCGCCGATCGGGATCAGCTCCCGATCGGCGCGTTCAGCGAACACTGGTCGGCGTGGCCGACCACGTTCAGGTTCGGGAGATCGACGACGACGAGGGGCAGCGCCTGCTGCGGATCGACCGCAGCGGCCCGCGCTGCCGTCGGACCGTCCGCTTCGCGGGCTCGACCCTGACGCAGCGTCAACCGCTCATGCCGAGCGTCATGAGCAACCAGACGGACCGCCCCGCCATTGAGGTCCGGGGCCTGGAAAAGTCGTTCGCGCAGGTCACGGTGCTGCGCGGCGGGCGCCCGGGGGCACAGCGATGAACCGGCACATGCTCGGTGACACCGCTGTTCTCCTGGGCCGGTCGCTGCGCCACATCGCCCGCAGCCCGGACACGATCATCACGACCGTGATCATGCCGATCGCCTTCATGCTGCGGTTCGTCTACGTCTTCGGCGGCGCGATCGACACCGGCACCGACGCGAGCGCGGCTGGTCCGGCTGGAACCGCATGGAACGGCTGGCATAGTCGCCGTTCCCGGCTATCCGCCGGCGACCGCGGCGCGCAGCTCGCCGAAGGCGGCACCGAGCGTCTCCGGGGTGAAGTGGGCGTTCAGCCCGCTCGGGTTGGGCAGCACCCAGAGCCGGGCGGGCCCGAGCGGTTCCGGCTGCGGCCCGAAGCCGGCCTTCGGCCGGACGAACCCGATCCGGTACGCGGTCACCCCGACCACCGCCACCCAGCGCGGCCGGTAGCGCTCGACCTTCGCGGTCAGCGCGCGGGCGCCGTCGACCAACTCCTCGGCGGTCAGCTCGTCGGCGCGGGCGCTGGCCCGGGCCACCATGTTGGTGATGCCCAGTCCCAGGGCGGGCAGCGTGTCCTGCTCACTGGGGTGCAGTTGGCGCGGGGTGAAGCCGCCGCGGTGCAGCGCCGGCCAGAACCGGTTGCCGGGGCGGGCGAAGTGCCAGCCGGTGGCGGCCGACCACAGGCCCGGGTTGATGCCGACGAAGAGCACGTCCAGCCCGGGCGCGATCACGTCGGGCAGCAGCCGGTCGGCCGCGGCGGCGAGCTGTTCCCGGCTGGGTCGGGGGTGGCGCCGGGCCGGCGTGCCCGGACCGGGCGCGGGCTCGGGTCGGCCGCCGGCCGGACGACGTCGATCACTCACCGAACCGCCCCCACCGGCCGCGAGGCCACCCCGGACGCACTCACAGGCCGCGCAGGGCGCCGCCGTCGACCGGGACGCTCACCCCGGTGACGTAGCCGGCGGCGGGGGAGAGCAGGAACGCGGCCACCCGGCCGAACTCGGCCGGGTCGCCGATGCGGCGCAGCGGGATCGCCGCCTCGGCCTCGGCGCGGGCCCGGTCGGCGTTGCCCGCGGCGGCCAGCAGCTCCCGGTTGCGGTCCGTCATGATCCGCCCCGGCAGCAGGCTGAACACCCGTACGCCGCGCGGGCCGTACTCGTCGGCCATGTCCTTGGCCACGCCGGCCAGGCCGGGCCGCAGGCCGTTGGAGATGCCGAGCCCGGGCAGCGGCCCCCGGACCGAGGTGGAGAGCACCAGCCCGATGGCGCCGCCGTCGCCGAGCGCGCCGGCCACCGTGCGCGCGACCCGGACGCTGCCCAGGAAGACCGTTTCGAAGGACTCCCGCCACTGCGCGTCGGTGACCTCGGCAGCGGTGCCCCGGGGCGGGCCGCCGACCGAGACCAGCGCGCCGTCGAGCCGGCCGAAGTGTTCCCGGGCCGCCGCGACGAGCCGCTCCGGGGTGCCCGGGTCGGTGAGGTCGGCGGTCAGCCCGATCGCCCGCTCCGGGTCACCGAGCGCGTCGATCGCGGCGGCCACCCGTTCCGGGGCCCGAGCGGAGATCACCACGCGGGCGCCGTCGGCGACGAGCTGTTCGGCGGTGGCGAAGCCGAGGCCGCCGGAGGCGCCGGTGAGCACGTACACCCGGTCGGCGAGTCCGAGATCCATGCCTCCGATCCTGCCGTACCGCAGGGCGCGTGTCAGCGCGGGGCGGGTCGCAGCAGGCGTACCCGGCCGGCGAGCTGGGCCGCGACGGCGCCGCCGGCCCGGGCGACGGCCGGGAGGCGGCGGGGCCGGGGCGCGGTGCGGCCGTCGTAGCGGCTCGCGGCCTCGCGCGCGGCCAGCTCCTCCGCGCCGAGCGGCGGCAGGGCGCCCCGGTCGCGCAGCTCGCGGGCCAGGTCCCAGCCGTCGCGCAGCGAGCCGTTGGTGGGCCGGCCGTCCGCCCAGCCGGTGAACGTGGCCGGCCAGTCGGCGCCGAGGCCGGCGGCGAGCAACGGCCAGTGCCGGGCCACGTCGCCGGCCCGCTTGCGCAGCAGCGCCCGGCGCGCGGCGTCGACCGGCGTCGGGGCGAAGCCGGGCGGCAGCGGCCCGCCCGCGACCAGCGCCGCCACCAGCTCGGCCTGTCGGGCCGCCAGGTCGCCGCTCACGTGACCACCGGATACCCGGAGGCGGTGGCGAGCGCGTCCAGCTCTCCGCGCAGCTCGGCGGCGGGCGGGTAGTGGCCGTCGCGTTCCAGCAGCAGCGCCGGCGGGCGGCGTCGGGCGCACAGCTCACGGACCAGGTCGAGCACCTCGGCGGGGACCGGGTCGGTGTGCGTGTCGTGGTAGAAGCCGCCGGCCTCGGCGCCGCCGGCCACGTGCACGTAGGCGATCCGGTCCAGCGGCAGCCGGTCGAGCAGGGCGGTCGGGTCGCTGCCCCGGTTGCGGGCGTTGGCGTGCACGTTGGCGACGTCGAGCAGCAGCAGCGCGTCGGTGGCGGCGAGGATCTCGGTGAGGAAGTCGGCCTCGTCCAGCTCGTCGTCGGGCCAGTCGAAGAGCGCCGCGATCGGCTCCAGCGCCAGCGGCACCGGCAGCTCCGCCTGCGCCCGCCGTACGTTGGCCACCACCGCGGCCACCGCCTCCCGGCTGCGCGGCAGCGGCAGCAGGTGCCCGGCCTCCAACCCGCCGGCGCGCACGAACGCGATGTGCTCGCTGACCAGCGGCGCCTCCAGCGCCGCCGCCACCCCGGCCAGGTGCGCCACCCGGGTCGGGTCGACGGGTTCCGCGCCGCCGAGGGACAGCCGCACCCCGTGGGGTACGACGGTGACGCCGCGTTCGCGCAGCTCGGCCAGGCCGGCCGGGAGCGGCCCGGTCGGGGCGACCGCCTCCGCGACCACCTCGACGAAGCGCAGCCCCGGCAGCCCGGCGACGAAGCCGGCGATCTCGGGACGCCAGCCGATGCCGACCCCGGACGGGCCGCTCATCCGCCGCACCCCCCTCCGCCGCCGCAACCCCCGCCGCCGGAGCAGGAGCTGCCGCCGGAGCAGGAGGAGCTGCCCCCGGAGCAGGAGCTGCCGCCGCCGCACGAGGTGCCCGTGCTGCCCGCCGAGCCCATCGCCTGTCGCTGGATCTCGGCCTGCTCGGCGAAGCCCGGGTCCATCGTCCAGAGCGTGGCGGTGCCGAACAGGGCCACGCCCAGGGCCGCGTCCGACGGGCCGTACGTGGCGTACGCCGGTGCGGCTGCGGGCCGCAGCCAGGCGTGCCGGCGACGCAGGTCGCGCAGCGCGGCGGTGGCCGCCCGGGTGCGCCAGGGCACGCGGTTGAACAGGAGGAACGCGATGAACAGCGGGACCAGGGTGAGCATCAGGAAGCCGGCGGGCCGGCTGTGGGAGAGCCCGACGAAGGCGCGCAGGAAGCCGATCGCGAGCAGGACGCCGATCAGCAGGGCGCCGCGCCGCAGTGCCCGGCGTCGGTCCTGGTCCAGGGCCAGGCCCCGGCGGACCAGGCCGTCGCGCAGCTCGTCGAGCGCGCGCCGGACCCACTCGTCGCGGGCCAGCTCGCGGCTGCGCAGGCCACGGGTGGCTGCGTGGTGGACGGCCTGGTCGAGCGGCGTGACGCCGGCTGGCAGCGGGCCGCCGGGGACCAGCCGCCGGTCCGGGTGCGCGCCGACCGCGCCGGCCCGGCGCAGCCCGCCGAGCGAGGTCCAGACCGCGAGCTGGTCGCCGCCGTTGAGGTACGCGACCTGCTGCGGTCCGAGCGCGCCGTGGTCGGTGACCGGGGTGCCGGCGAGCGCCCGGAACCGGTACACCGCCGTGCCCACGACCAGGACGACGGCGGCCACGAGGTACCAGCGCAGGAAGACGGGGCCGGGAATGCCCCAGGTGTCGGCCGCGAGGACGGTCATGGGCTGCTCCTGTCGCGAGGGGGTCGCGGCTCATTGTGGAGCAGGAGCGCCAGTGTCGATCTCCGCGGAGGGCCGAGTTACCGGACCGAGACTCAGTGCCGGCGGACGGCCTCCTCGACCAGGTCGAGCACCCGGCTCAGGTCGCCCGCCGGGCGGCCCATCGCCAGGTGCAGCACCAGCCCGTCGTAGGCCAGCTCCAGGAACTGGGCCAGCACGTCGATCGGCACGTCGTCGCGGAGCACGCCGGCCTCGCGCTGGCGGAGCAGGCGTTCCCGGGTCGCCTCGGCGATGGCGGCCGAGCGTTCCGCCCAGCGCCTGGCGAAGGCCGGGTCGGTGCGCAGGCGGCGGGAGACCTCCAACTGGCTGCCGAGCCAGCCGGTGGTGTCCGGGGAGACGGCCCGGGCGAGCAGGTCGCGCATGACCTGGACCAGGCCGTTGCGCGCGACGGTCTCGACCATGGCGGCGGCGTCGTCCTCGGCCACGGCGAGGAAGAGGGAGTCCTTGTCCCGGAAGTGGTGGAAGATCGCGCCCCGGGACAGGCCGGTGGCCTCCTCCAGCCGTCGCACGGTCGCGCCCTCGTAGCCGTGCCGGGCGAAACACGCCCGCGCGGCGCCCAGGATCTCCTGTCGGCGCGCGTCGAGCTGGTCCTGACTTACTCTGGGCACGGGAACGATCGTCGCAGGTGGAGACGGTCGACGCAAACCGTACGTACGGCTTGGGAGAGGGTCCGCTAGCATCCCGGTCGTGTCGCTCCCCTCCCGCCCGCTGACCGTCGCCGCCGTGCAGGCCGAACCCGTGCCCGGCGACGTCGCCGGTAACGCCCGCACCGCCGCGCGCCTGGTCGGGCGCGCCGGCGCGCGCGTCGTGGTGCTGCCGGAGCTGTTCCTGCCGGCGTACCACCCGCCGACGCTGGGCGCCGACCCGGCCGGGACGGACGTGGCCGCCGACCCGGACGGCCGGGTCGACGACCCGAGGCTGGACCCGCTGCGTGACGCCGCCCGGGAGGCGGGAGCCGCGGTGGTGATCGGGGCGGCGGTCCGGCAGCCCGACCGGCGGCGCACCATCTCGTCGCTGGTGGTGGACCCGACCGGCGCGGTCACCGTCGGGTACGACAAGCAGCAGCTCTGGAGCGGCGAGCGCGAGCTGTTCGACGCCGGCCGGCGGGGCGCCACGCTGGTGGTCGAGCAGTGGCGGTTCGGCCTGGGCATCTGCTACGACGGCTGCTTCCCGGAGCACGGCCGGGCCGCGGCGGGCGACGGCGCGCACGGCTACCTCTGCCCGAGCGGCTACCTGGCCGGCTCCGCGCACCGCCGGGACCTCTACTACGCCGCCCGCGCGCTGGACAACACGATGTACGTGGTCTTCGCCAACGCGGTCGGCGGCGCCGATCCCTGGCGGTTCAACGGTGGCGCGGCGGTCTACGACCCGGAGGGCCGACCGCTGGCCCGGGGCGCGGACACCGGCGAGGACGTGCTGGTGGCCACGCTGGACCCGGAGGCCCTGGCGGCCACCCGCGCGGCCCACACCATGCTGCTCGACCGGCCCGCCGACGACGGCGACCCGCGGGCGTCACTCGTCGCCTGAGCGCGCGGGGGGCCCTCGGCCCTGTCGGTGCTCCGACCCTTCCCGTAGGGTGCCCAAGTGCCGTTGCTCCTGCTCGATCTGGACAACACCCTGCTGGACCGCGACGGGCCGTTCCGCTCCTGGGGAGAACGCTTCCTGGAGGGCATCGGCGCGCCGCCCACCGACCTCGACTGGCTGGTCTCCGTCGACGCGGACGGGCTGACCAACCGCTGGGACGTGGCCGACGCCATCCGTGACCGCTACGGCCTGCGCATCCCCTCGATCGACCTGGTCGACGAGCTGCACGACGGGGTGGGGGCGCTCATGCGGCTGGACCCGCTGGTGGCGTGCGCGTTGCGGATCGCCGCCGACGCCGGCTGGGTGCCGGTCGTGGTCACCAACGGCACCGCCCGGCAGGACGACACCAAGATTCGCAAGACCGGCCTGGACCGCTACGTCGCCGACTGGGTGATCTCCGAGGAGGCCGGCGTCAGCAAGCCGAACCCGCGCATCTTCGCGCTCGCCGCGCAGCGGGCCCGGATGCCGCTGCGCGGCGCGTGGGTGATCGGCGACAGTCCGGAGGCGGACATCGGCGGCGCGACCGCGGTGGGCCTGCCCAGCGTCTGGCTGCACCGGGGGCGTCGCTGGTCGGACACCCGGTTCGCGCCGACCCGGGTCGAGGACGGGCTGATCCCGGCCGTGGCCGCCGTGCTGGCGGGCTGAGCGCGGCGGGGTCGAAAACCGGTTGCGCCGTCCGGCGCGGCGCACGAGCATGGTGCCGCGCGAGGGCGCAGCCGGGTGTCGCCCGGTCGAGGAGAGGAGGTCGGTCATGGCCGTCTTTGCAGGGTCGTTCCACCTGCCTCCACCAGCCTCGATCGAAGGACAGATCCACCCGTGCGCGATCACGACATCCCGGCGCCGCAGCGCCGTGGCCGCGGCAAGAGCCGCTTCGACGACGACGAGCCCGATTTCCTGAAGCGGGGGCGGCACGCCCCGCCAACCCTCACCGACCCCGACGCCGAGCCCGACGCGGAGGACACCTGGTCCTCCTGGGACCAGGCGGTCCACGGCCCCGAGCCGCATCCCGACTGGCTGGTCACCGAGCTGGCCGCCCGGGACACCGAACTCGGCGTGCTGAAGACCGGCAAGGAGGCGGACGTCCACCTGGTCCGCCGTGCCGTGCCGGACACCGACCGCGCCTGTCTGCTGGCGGTCAAGCGCTACCGCGACGCCCAGCACCGGCTCTTCCACCGTGACGCCGGCTACCTGGAGGGCCGCCGGGTCCGCCGGTCGCGGGAGATGCGGGCGATGGCCGGCCGCACCGCCTTCGGCCGGCAGATGATCGCCGGGCAGTGGGCGGCGGCCGAGTTCGACGCGCTGTCCCGGCTGTGGGAGATCGGCGCCGCCTCCGGGCGGATCGCCGTGCCCTATCCCGTCCAGCTGCTCGGCACCGAGCTGATGCTGGAGTTCGTCGGCGACGCCGAGGCGGGGGAGGCCGCGCCCCGGCTGGCCCAGGTCCGACCCACCGACGACGGGCTGCGCGACCTGTGGGAGCAGTTGGTCGAGGCCCTGCTGGTGCTGGCCCGGGCCGGGTACGCCCACGGCGACCTGTCGCCGTACAACCTCCTGGTGCACGCGGGCCGGCTGGTCATGATCGATCTGCCGCAGGTGGTCGACGTGGTGGCCAACCCACAGGGGGCCGAGTTCCTGGCCCGCGACGTGCGGGTGGTGGCGGCCTGGTTCACCGCCCGCGGACTGCCCGCCGCCGACACCGACCCGGTGGCGCTGACCGAGGTGCTGCTCCGGGAGGCGGGGATCCGCTGACCAACGGGTGTCCCGGGCGGGAGTCGTCCCGCCCGGGACCTCGGCTCACTGCAGGTAGCGCTCGACCTCCGGCACCGGGCGCTCGCCCTGGGCGTCCGGGTCGCCGTGCGCCTGCCGGGCGGCCCGGCGGCGACGGAGCAGGTCCCAGCACTGGTCCAGGGACTCCTCCAGGGCGCGCAGCCGCTCCCGGGCCTCGTCGTCGGTGCCGGCCTCGTGCTGCTGCGCGTCGGAGCGCAGCCGGTGCTCCTCGTCGACGAGTTCCGAGATCCGGCTCAGGATGGTCTTGTCGTCCATGCCCGAAGCTTGGCACAGCGGACGCGCCCGCGCCCGCGTTCCGGGGGACCACGCCCGGGCACCAGAAAGACTTCCCGCGTGACGCACGTCCCACTGGCTCCATTCTCGACAAAGAGATTGTTGTTACGTGAAATATCCTCCGCCCCGTCTTTTGATTCGTCGCTCAGGATGGCATGCTCACGAGCAACGTTTCACGGGTCGCGACGGGGCGGCGACCCTCAGCAACCCGAGGGAGCGTTCAGGTGGCCGATTCGTCCGGCCCGTACCGGCCTGCCGGCCGCCCGCACACCGTGCCGTTGCGACAGATCCTGCCCGCCGTCCTGCGCGACCCGGCCCGGGCGCTGATCGACGTCGGTAACCGCACCGGCGGCGACCTGGTCCGGCTCAACCTCGGCTCGTTCCGCCCCTACCTGGTCACCCATCCCCGGCACGTGCAGCACGTGCTGCGGGACCGGGCGGACAACTACGAGCGGGCCGGCGACGGACTGTTCTGGCGCCCGGTCAAGCGACTGTTCGGCGAGGGCATCCTCGGCGAGGGCCAGATCTGGTCGGCCAGCCGCCGGATGCTCCAGCCGATGTTCACCGCGAAGCGGGTCGAGGCGCTCGTCGACGGCATGGCGGACGCCGTCCGGGACGCGGTCGACGAGCTGGACGAGCCCTACCGCGCGGGCCGGCCGGTGGACATCGGCGTCGAGCAGGCCCGCATCGTCAGCCGGGCGATCATGAAGGTGCTCTTCGCCGACCGCATCTCGGTGCCGGACGCGATGCGGGTGATCGACGCCCAGGACCGGATCGCCACCGCCGTCATCCCGCGGATCGTGGTGCCGTTCGCGCCGCTGTCGCTGCCGATGCCGGGAGACCGCGCGTTCCGCCGCGCGGTACGCGTCGTCGACGACGTGCTGGTGCCGATCGTCCGGCAGACCCGTGACGCCGCCGACCAGGGCGACGACATCATCTCCACGCTCTGGCGGGCCCGCACCGACGACGGCCGGCAGCTCGACGAGCGGCAGGTCCGCAACGACACCGTGGCCATGTTCGCCGCCACCACCGAGACCACCATCAACGTGCTCACCTGGGCCTGGCCGCACCTGCACCAGCATCCCGAGGTCGCCGAGCGGCTCTATGCCGAGATCGACGCGGTGGTCGGCGCCGGGCCGGTGCGCCGGGAGCACCTGAACCGGCTCACCTACACCCGGATGGTGCTGGACGAGTTGTTGCGGCTCTACCCGATCGGCTGGATCATCCCGCGTCGCGCGGTCGCCGCGGACGTCATCGACGGCGTGCCGATCGAAGCCGGCGCCACCATCGCGGTCAGCCCGCTGATCACCCAGCGGATGCGGCAGTTCTGGGACCGCCCGGACGAGTTCGACCCGGAGCGCTTCCGCCCGGAGCGGGTCCGCGCCCGCCACCGCTACGCCCACTTCCCGTTCGGCGGCGGTCCGCACCAGTGCCTCGGCATGTACCTGTTCTATCTGGAGGCCCAGCTCATCCTCGCCACGATGCTGAGTCGCTACCGGTTCCGGCTGGACCGCACCGACGTACCCGGGTTGCGGCTGGCGGCGGCGCTGCGGCCACGCCGGCGGGTCGAGCTGACCCTGCTCGCCGCCGGCCGGGCGGAGCCGGCGTGACCGGCGGACCGCTGCCGGATCCCATCGCCGCCGCCGCCGAGCAGGGACGGATCTGCGCGCTCGCCGCGCACGGGCAGCGCGGCCTGCGCCGGGCCGCCGCCGCGCACCCCGACCTGTTCCCCGGCGAGCCGTTCGACGCCACCCTGTTCAGCAGCATCGCCTCGGCGATGGCGTTCAGCGCCCCCTGGCACACCGCCGCGGAGCTGGCGGTCACCAACCGCGCGGTGCTCTGGGGATTCGCCGTCGACTGGCTGGTCGACCACGAGGCGACCAGTCGGGCCGAGGTCGACCGGATCTCCGACACCTGCCTGGCCGTGCTCGACGGCGCGGACGCCGACGACCCGCTCGGCCGGTTCCTCGCCGAGCTGCGCGACGACGTCGCCGCCGCGCCCGCCTACCCGGCGCTGCGCGGACGCTGGCGGGCCACGATGGAGCGCACGGTGCGGGCGATGGCCCGGGAGTGGACCTGGCGGCGCACCACCCGACCCACGCTCGCCGACTACCTCGACAACGCGGACAACCTCGCCGCCACCGTGGTCGACGTGGCCCACTGGATCCACACCGGATCGGTCGTCGACCCCGCCGCGCTGGACCGGCTGATCGAGGTCGCCGACGAGGTGCAGCGGGCCCTGCGGCTGGTCAACGACCTCGGCACGCACCGGCGGGACGCGGAGTCGGGCGACCTCAACGCGTTGCTGCTGGTGGACGACCCGGCCGAGGTCGAACGGCGGTTCGCCGAGCAGGTCGACCACTGCCGCGTCCGGCTGGCGAAGCTGGCGGACGAGTCGCCCCGGGAGGCCGAGTTCCTGTCCCGGCAGCTCGGCTTCACCACCGGGTTCTACCGGCACACCGACTTCTGGGGCGTGCGGTGAGCCTCACCGCCGAGCCGGAGACCCGGTTCGGGCCCGCGCCCGAGCCGGTCGGCGCGCTCGTGGACGAGCCGGCGGGAGGGACCTCGCCGTCGGTCTACGAGACCGGTCGGCTGGTCACGCTGGCGCCCTGGCTGCCCGGCCACGGCGAACGGGTGGCCTGGCTGCTCGACCGGCAGCGCCCGGACGGCGGGTGGGGCGCTGCGGGCGGCTACGCGATCGTGCCGACGCTGAGCGCGGTCGAGGCGCTCCTGACCGACCTGCGCCGCGGCGGACCGGCCCCGCTGCCGGCCGCCGCCGCGCACCGGGGCCTGGCGTTCCTGGCCGCCGCGCTGCGCGCGGAGACCCCGCCCGACCTGCCGGCCACCGACCTGATCGTGCCGGCGCTGCTGGCCGCCGTCGACCGGCTCCTCGACGCGCCGGCGGGTCCGCCGCCCGGGCTGGCCGACTGGGCCGGCCGGCCCCGCCTGCCGCTGCCGGCCGGTCTGGACCCGACCCGACTGACCCGGGTACGCGGACTGCTGGCCGCCGGCCGGCCCGTGCCGGAGAAACTGGCGCACGCCCTGGAGGTGGCCGGCGAGCTGGCGTACCGGGCGCCGGGCGTGCGTCCCTCGGCCAGCGGGGCGGTGGGCGCCTCACCGGCCGCCACCGCCGCCTGGCTCGGCCGGCCCGAGCCCGGTCCCGCCCTGGACTACCTGCGCGCGGTCGCCCGGTCCGGTCCGGTGCCCTGCGCCAGCCCGATCACCGTCTTCGAGCGGGCGTGGGTGCTCGCCGTCCTGGTCCGGGCCGGCGTCCCGGTGCGCGTGCCCGAGCGGGTGCTGACCGGGCTGCGCGCCGCCGTCGGCGCGTCCGGCGCGGCCACCGCGCCCGGGCTGCCGGCCGACGCCGACACCACCTCCGTCGTGCTCTACGCGCTCGCCCGGTTGGGCCGGTCGCCCGGCGTGGGCGCGCTCGCCGGATACGACACCGGGCGGCACTTCTGCACCTGGCCGGGGGAGGACGGGGCGTCGCTGACCACCAACGCGCACGTGCTCGACGCGCTGGGCGAGCACCCGAGCCGGCCGGGCGTGACGGCGGCCCGGCGCCGGGTCACCGACTGGCTGGTCGGGCGGCAGGAGTCCGACGGGCGGTGGGAGGACCGGTGGCACGCCTCGGCCTACTACGCCACGTATGCGGTGCTGCTCGCGCTGGCCGACCACGCGCCCGACGGCGCGGCGCGGACCGCGGTCGAGCGGGGCGTCGGCTGGCTGCTGGCGACCCAGCGGCCGGACGGCTCCTGGGGACGCTGGCGCGGCACCGCCGAGGAGACCGCGTACGCGGTGCTCGCCCTGGCCGGCGCGGGCCGCGCGGGCGACGCCCGGATCGGCGCGGCGCTGGCCCGGGGGCGGGCTCTCCTGTCCGACCTGGACGGACGCGACGGCGGTCCGGCACTGTGGCACGACAAGGACCTCTACCGCCCGACGCTGATCGTGCGCGCAGCGGTGCTGGCCGCCTCGGGGCACACCGGTCGGGGGTCGGCGCACCCGGAAGCCACCATGATCAGGATCGCTTGAATGGAGTTCACGACGGCTGCTAGCGTGCGCCGGAGTCGATCGGATTTCGGACCGACCGAAGACCGGGCCAGGACGGTGTGATGCGTTCCCGCAGTACGAATCTCCGTACGAAGATCATCGCCCTGCTGGCGTCGCTGACCGCGCTCTGGGCGTTCGCGGCCTGGGTGACCGTGCGCGACGGGTTCAACCTGCTCGGCGTGCAGGCGCTCAACGCCCGGGTGTTCGAGCCGAGCGATCCGCTCTTGCTCGAGTTGCAGAACGAGCGCCGGCTGTCGCTGCGCTACCTGGGTGAGTCCGATCCCGGGCAGTTGCAGGAGTTGCAGGCCCAGCGGGCGCGCACCGACGAGACCGCCACCGCGCTGTGGGAGTCGGTGCAGGACTGGCGTACCGAGGTGCCGGCCAGCGACGAGCTGGAGCAGCGGCTCGCCGAGCTGAAGACCGAGCTGGGTCAGCTCGCCCAGGTCCGCGACGAGGTCGGCCGCAAGACCATCGACCGGACCGCGACGTTGGCGGCCTACGACGAGGCGGTCGACGGCATCTTCGCCGTCTTCGACGCCCTCGGCGGCCTCGACGACGACCAGATCGCCCGGGACACCGCCGCGCTGATCGACCTGAACCGCTCCCGGGAGCTGCTGTCCCAACAGGACGCCCTGCTCACCGGCGCGGTCTCGGCCAACCGGCTGACCGTCGCCGAGCAGACCGCGTTCGCCCGGCTGGTCGGCGCCCAGTGGTTCCTCGCCGACCGCACCGCCCGGGAACTCGCCCCGACCGACCGGGTCCGCTACCAGCAGATGATCGACGGGGAGGCGTTCGTCGCGCTCCGGACCCTCCAGGACCGGGTGCTGGCGGCCAAGGGTGAGGACGTGCGCCCGCCGATCACCGCCGCGGCCTGGCGGGCCGCCGCCGAGCCGGCGATGGCCGACCTGCGCGAGGTGATCCTCGCCGGTGGTGAGGACATCGTCGCCCGGGCCACCCCGGTCGCCATCGGCGTCATCGTCCGGCTGGTCCTCGCCGCCGGTCTCGGCCTGATCGCCGTCGTCGCGTCCGTGATCGTCTCGATCACCACGGCCCGGTCGCTGGTCCGGCAGCTCGAACGGCTGCGCGGGGCCGCCATCCGGCTGGCCGACGAGCGGCTGCCCAGCGTGGTGGAGCGACTGGGTCACGGCGAGGAGGTGGACGTCGCCCGGGAAGCGCCGCCGTTGCAGTTCGGCGACGACGAGATAGGCCAGGTCGGCAGGGCCTTCAACCGGGTGCAGGAGACCGCCGTCCGCACCGCCGTCGAGCAGGCCGAGCTGCGCCGCAGCGTCCGCGACGTGTTCCTCAGCCTGGCCCGGCGCACCCAGGCGCTGGTGCACCGCCAGCTCACCCTGCTCGACGCCATGGAACGCCGGGAGCACGACGCCGAGGAGCTGGAGGACCTGTTCCGGGTCGACCACCTGGCCACCCGGATGCGGCGCAACGCGGAGAACCTGATCGTGCTCTCCGGCTCGACCCCGGGCCGTGCCTGGCGGCGCAACGTGCCGATGGTCGACGTGGTGCGGGGCGCGGTCGCCGAGGTCGAGGACTACACCCGGGTGACCGTGCGACCGCTCGGCCCGGTGTCGCTGACCGGCCGGGCCGTCGGTGACGTGATCCACCTGCTGGCCGAGTTGATCGAGAACGGCCTCTCCTTCTCCCCGCCGCAGACCACCGTGGAGGTGCGCGGTCAGCTCGTCGGCAACGGCTTCGCCATCGAGATCGAGGACCGTGGCCTCGGCATGAGCGGCGACGAGCTGGCCGCCGCCAACGCGCGCATCGTCGACCGGTCCGAGCTGAACCTGGCGGACGCGGCCCGGCTCGGCCTGTTCGTGGTCAGCCGGCTCACCGAGCGGCACGGCGTGAAGGTCCAGCTCCGGGAGTCCGCGTACGGCGGCACGACCGCGGTGGTGCTGATCCCGCGCGAACTGATCACCGTGGACGGCGACGACCCGGGCGGATCCGCCGACCTGACGGCGGGCCCGGTCGCGCCGGCGCTGCCGCCGGCCGCGCCACCCGCCGCCGACCCGGTCGCGGCCCCGACCACCGAGGCCGGTGACGCCGCGACCGAGCCGACCGAGCCGACCGAGCCGACCGACGACGGTACGACCGCGGCCGAACCGGAACCGCAGGCGCCTCGGCTGACTCCCTCCGGGCTGCCGGCCCGTACCCGCAAACGGCAGCCCGCGGTCGCCGCGCCGACCGCGGAGCTGGCCGTGGTCGAACCCCCCGGGCCGGCGGTCGGGACCGAGGAGGTCCCGGCGGTGACCGACGCCGGGTTGCCGGTCCGGGTACGCCAGGCCAGCCTCAATCCGGAGCTGCGCAACGACCAGAGCGAGGCGGAGGACGACGGGGCGGACGACACGGCGCGCCCGCCGGAGCAGGTGCGCCGGATGATGAGCTCCTACCAGAGCGGCACGCGACGCGGCCGCACCGACGCGGCGCGCCTGCTCGGCGGGGCGCGTGGGGCCGGCGGCGCGCCCGCCGACGAGAACGAGCAGGCCACCTGACCGGGGCCGTCGACGCGACGGGACCGGGACGAGAACGGCACACCAGCCGGGGAGAAGAGGACGACGAGTGGCGCAGAAGACGGCTTCGAGCGCGGATCTGGCGTGGCTGCTGGATGACCTGGTCGGCCGGGTCAAGCAGGCGGAACACGCCGTGGCGCTCTCCACGGACGGACTGCTGATGGCCTCGTCCCGCGGCCTGAGCCGGGACGACGGCGAGCACCTGGCGGCCATGGCGGCGGGCATCCAGAGCCTGGCCCGCGGGGCGGGCAAGCGGTTCGGCGGCGGTCAGGTGCAGCAGACCATCATCGAGATGCAGTCCTCCTTCCTCTTCGTCACCGCGGCCGGCCGCAACGCCTGCCTGGCGGTGCTGGCGGCGGAGGACGCGGACGTCGGCCTGATCGCGTACGAGATGGCCATGCTGGTCACCCGGGTCGGCCGGTTCGTGGCATCACCGACCCGGGAACAGCCCCTCGGCGAGAACACGGCGCGATGACCGGCCCGGGGGAGTCCGCGGAGCAGGAGTGGGTGGACGACCACGCCGGCCCGGTGGTGCGCCCGTACGCCGTGACCGGAGGCCGGGCCCGCCCGGTCACCGGGACGTTCGACCTGATCTCCCTGGTCAGCGCGACCCGCACGGATGTGGGGTCGGAGTCCGGGCTCGGCCCGGAGCACGTGGCGATCGTCGGCCTCTGCCAGCGGATCCAGTCCGTGGCCGAGATCGCCGCCCATCTCAACCTGCCGGTGGGCACGGTCCGGGTCCTCCTCGGAGACCTCGCCGCCCGCAGCCTGGTGCAGGTACGCGAGCCGCGCGCCACCCCCGCCGGCCTTCCCGACGAGCACGTTTTCGAGGCGGTAATCAATGGACTACGGGCGCTCTGAGCGGCCGGCGGGAGCGGCGCCGCTGCCCACCGCGATCAAGATCCTGATCGCCGGCGGGTTCGGCGTGGGCAAGACCACCCTGGTCGGCGCGGTCAGCGAGACCCGGCCGCTGCGCACCGAAGAGGTGCTGACCGAGACCGGCATCGGCATCGACGACCTGTCCGGTGTGGAGGAGAAGTCGACGACCACCGTGGCGATGGACTTCGGCCGCATCACCATCAGCGACGACCTGGTGCTCTACCTGTTCGGCACGCCCGGGCAGGACCGGTTCTGGTTCGTCTGGGACGAGCTGGCGCTCGGCGCCCTCGGCGCGGTGGTGCTCGCCGACACCCGCCGGCTGGCCGACTGTTTCCCGTCGATCGACTACTTCGAGGGCCGGGGCACGCCGTTCGTGGTGGCGGTGAACTGCTTCGAGGGCGCCCGGACGTTCCGGCTCGACGAGGTGCAGGCGGCGCTGGACCTGGACCCGGGCGTGCCGGTGGTGCTGTGCGACGCGCGGGAGCGGGACTCGGCCAAGGAGGTGCTGATCACGCTGCTGGAGCACGCCATGAAGCTGCGTGAGGCGCGCCGTCGGGCCGCCGGCGACTGACTGTCACCACTCGGCGGTTGGCCCCTACTTTCCCGCGATATACCGCAGAGTCATGACTATGACGCTGAGGTATATCGCTAGCCGCGGCTCCTGCCGGCGGGTGCCGACGCGCCGCAGCAGCGCCGTGCGTCCGGTGCGCGAGCACCGGGCCGGCCTGGGCCGGCAGGTCGTGAGAGCCTGGCGCACATGACCGAGGTGACCGTCCGGGCGATGTCCACGCAGGAGTTCGACCACTGGCAGCACGAACTCGCCGCCGGTTACGCCCGGGAACAGGTCGCCGCCGGCAACTGGCCGGCCGAGGAGGCGCTCGACCGGGCCCGGGCGGCCAACGCCACCCTGCTACCCCGGGGCATGGCCACCCCCGACATGCTCTTCCTGATCGGCGAGACGGCCGACGGATCCCCGGTCGGCCACCTGTGGATCGGCCTGACCCATCCGCGTGGCGTCCCGGACTGTGCCTTCCTCTACGACATCGAGGTGTCGCCCGAGCGGCGCGGCGCGGGCCTGGGCCGGGCGCTGCTCGCCGCGGGGGAGACGGCGGCCCGGGAGCGGGGCGCCCGGGCGCTCGAACTCAACGTCTTCGGCGCCAACGAGCGGGCCGCGTCGCTCTACCGGACGTCGGGCTATCGCGTGGTCACCCAGCACATGCGCAAGGACCTTCTCGCCTAGCGGGCGCCGGCATCGAGGGCGGACCGCTCCACCCGCCGACGGTGGCTCCGCCACCAGGAGTCGTCGACGTCGGGCAGGTTGTCGAGCTGTGGCAGCAGCCCGGCCGTGCCGTCGATGAGCTCGCGCACGATGTCGGCGTGGCCGGCGTGCCGTTGGGTCTCCGCGACGACGTGGACCAGAACGGCGTGCAACGTGACCGTCGCGTCGCCCCACCACGGCACCACGCCGGTGTCATCGAGCGCCAGGGCCTCGATGGTGGCGTCGGCGTGGGCACACGCGCGACGGTACAGGTCGACGATCTCCTCACGGGTCTCGTCGGCGGTCACCCACATGTCCGCGTTGGGTTCCGCTGACGCGTCGGCGTACGGCAGTTCCTCCGCGAAGGGGCGGCCGAACACGATCCCGAAATAGCGGCTCTCCCACACCGCCGCGTGTTTCACCAGACCGAGCAGGTTGGTGGCGGTCGGGGTCAGCGGACGCCGTACGTCGTACTCGCCGAGCCCGTCGAGCTTCCACAGCAGCGCGTCGCGGCCGCCCCTGAGGTAGGTGTGCAGATCCGCCTTCATGGCCGCCACTATGGCATTCGGCCCGAGCCGGCGCTGTCCCCTGCCGAGGACCTAGAGGCGGGTGGCGGTGCGGACCAGCGCCGCCAGGGCGCGCGACCGGCTGTGCGGCGGCCACGCGATCACGGTGGTCACCGCGGGCGCGTCCGGCACCGGCACGGCGGCCAGATCGGGGCGCAGCAGGGGCCGGCACGACTCCGGCAGCACCGCCGCGGCCCGGCCGAGCGCGATGAGCTGGAACAGCTGGGCGTGCTCCCGGACCTGAGGGCCCGGACCCTCGGGATAGGTGCCGTCGCGCTGCGGCCAGCGCGGCAACGGCAGGTCGGGCAGCGCCTCGACGTCGGCCAGCCGCAGCTGCGTCCGGCCGGCCACCGGATGCCCCGCCGGCACCACCGCCACCTGCTGCTCCGTCACCAGCGCCTCGGTGTCCAGCCCGGCGGTCGAGTCGAACGGGAGGTGCAGCAGCGCCACGTCGGCCCGTCCGTCGCGCAGCAGCCGCTCCTGCTCGCCGATGCCGCACAGCAGCACCTCCACGGCCACCGCCTCGGGCTCCGCGGCGTACGCGTCGAGCAGTTTCGGCAGCAACTCGTGGGCCGCGCCCGCCTTGGTGGCCAGGACCAGGCCGGGACCGCCGTCCGCGGCGGCGCGACGGGTCCGGCGGTCGGCGGCCGCCACCGCGTCCAGGGCGGCCCGTCCCTCGCGCAGCAGCACCGCGCCCGCCGGGGTCAGCGCCACGGCGCGGTGGTCGCGGTCCAGCAGCGTCACCCCGAGCCGCCGTTCGAGCTGGCGGATGGCCCGGGACAGCGGAGGCTGGGCGATCCCGAGGCGACGGGCGGCACGGCCGAAGTGCAGCTCCTCGGCGACCGCGACGAAGTAGCGCAGCTCCCGGGTCTCCACCCGGCCACCGTACCCCCGGATCGATACCCGGCGGGTATCGCACGCTACCGAGACGGTGTTGGCCGCCCGATCGCGGCGCGACCAGGATCGACCGCATGAGCGAACGCACCGTCGCGCTGGTCACCGGCGCGAACAAGGGAATCGGGTACGAGATCGCGGCCGGCCTGGGGGCGCTCGGCTGGCGGGTGGGGGTCGGCGCCCGGGACGAGGGGCGCCGGGAGACCGCCGTGGCGACGCTGCGCGCGGCCGGCGTGGACGCGTTCGGCGTACCGCTGGACGTGACCGACGACGCGAGCGTGACCGCCGCCGCGCGCCTGCTGGAGGAGCAGGCCGGCGGTCTCGACGTGCTGGTCAACAACGCGGGCGTGACCGGTGGGATGTCGCAGCAGCCCGGCGGCGCCGACGTGGCGACCGTGCGGGCGGCGGTGGAGGTCAACGTGATCGGCGTGGTCCGGGTCACCGAGGCGACGCTGCCGCTGCTGCGCCGCTCGGCGTCGCCCCGGATCGTCAACATGTCCAGCGGCGTCGGCTCGCTCGCCCGGCAGAGCGCCTCCGCCGGCGAGCAGCAGACCGGGCCGCTGTCCGTCGCCTATGCGCCGTCGAAGTCGATGCTCAACGCGGTGACCATCCAGTACGCCCGGGCGCTGGCCGACACGAACATCCTGGTCAACGCCGCCTGCCCCGGCTTCACCGCGACCGACCTGAACGGTTTCCGCGGGGTGCGCACGCCGCAGCAGGGCGCGGCGGTCGCGATCCGGTTGGCGACGCTGCCCGACGACGGGCCGACCGGCGGCTTCTTCGAGGACGCGGGCGTGGTGCCGTGGTGACCGGCCCGGTCAGCACCACATGACCGGGTTGCCGGTGGCGACCGACGCGGCGCACACCCTATGTGGCGACCGGCCGCGGTCGTGGCCCTGGCGGGACGGGCGTGCCATCATCGGCGGCGTGGCCACGCAGTCCCGGCACCTCAGTGTGCACATCGACCGTCCGGTCGCGGAGGTCTACGCGTTCGCGTCCGACCCGGCCAACCTGCCCCGCTGGGCGCCCGGCCTGGGTGGCTCGGTGACGCGCGAGGGCGGGCACTGGTACGTCGAGACGGCCGAGGGGCGGGCGGCACTGACGTTCGCGCCGGCCAACGACTACGGCGTGCTCGATCACGAGGTGCGGACGCCGTCCGGCGAGACGGTGTACGTGCCGCTGCGCGCCATCGCCGACGGCGACGGCACCGAGGTGGTGTTCAGCCTCCGGCGGGGACCGGGCATGAGCGACGCCGACTTCGCGCGGGACACCGCGCTGGTCGAGGCCGACCTGGCCCGGCTCAAGGCCGTGCTGGAGTCGGCCGGTTGGAACGGCGAGGCGTCGATGGGGAAGAGGAACGGTCCCCGATCCTGACGCGGTCGATGCTCGGCCTGGAGCCCGGCACCGCGAGCACGGTCGAGACCACCACCGTCGACGAGGCAGCGACTGCTCCCCGGACGCAGCGGCGAAGGGGTCTCCCGTCGGGCAGGGCAAGCTTGCCGCCCACCTCCGCGCTGCCCGGTCATGGCGCCACCCGTTCGCCGGCGCAGCCGGCTCGCGGGTGCGCCACGTGCCTGGGGTGACCCGCTCAGCGGTGGGTCGACGTCACGAACCGGGTCCACGCCGCCGGGCTGAAGGTGAGCACCGGACCGGCCGGGTCCTTCGAGTCGCGGACGCCGACCACGCCGGGCAGGTTGCCGGCGACCTCGACGCAGTTGCCGCCGTTGCCGCCGCTGCGGGTGCTCTTGCGCCACCGGGCGCCGTTCAGGTCCATGCCGCCGCCGCTTCCCTCAGCAGTTCCAGGGTCCGCGTGCGGGGGAGTGCCTCGCCCCGGATGCGTTCCCACCGACGCTCCAGGGTAGCAATCTCCGAGGGCTGCTCGATGATCTGCGCGCGGGCCTGGCTGTCCACATGCGCCACCCGGTTGCCGTCGCGCAGCTCCGCGATGACGAACGGCCCGTCCAGGCCGGGATAGGTCGGCGTGTCCGCCGGAACCACGTGAAGCTGCACGTTCGGCAGTTCGGCGCAGGCGAGCAGGTGGGTCACCTGCGCGGCCATCAGTGCCCGGTCGCCGGCGGCGGCGCGGCGCAGCACCTGCTCGTCGAGCACCACGACGTACTGCGGCCCGCGCGCGGGTGAGGATGCCCTGCCGGTCCAGCCGGGCGGTGACCAGGTCGGTGACCTCCTGAGATAAAAGGAAGGGCCCCTTATTAACGCCTGGGGTAGAGGAAGGGCCCCTTTTTAACAGCGAGCTGTTAAAAAGGGGCCCTTCCTTACATCCAAGGTCAGCTGGCGATCATGCGGCGCAGCACGTACTGCAGGATGCCGCCGTGCCGGTAGTAGTCCGCCTCACCCGGCGTGTCGATGCGGACCACGGCGTCGAACTCCACGCCGGTGTCGGTGGTGACCTTCACCGTGCGCGGGGTGTCGCCGTCGTTCAGCGCGGTGACGCCGCTGATCGAGAACGTCTCCGTGCCGGTCAGGCCCAGCGACTCGGCGGTGGTGTCCACCGGGAACTGCAGGGGCAGGACGCCCATGCCGATCAGGTTCGAGCGGTGGATCCGCTCGTACGACTCGGCGATGACCGCCTTCACACCCAGCAGCATGGTGCCCTTGGCCGCCCAGTCACGCGACGAGCCCGAGCCGTACTCCTTGCCGGCCAGGATGACCAGCGGGACGCCCGCCTCCTGGTAGGCCATCGAGGCGTCGTAGATCGAGGACTGCTCGCCGGTGAGGTGGTTGACCGTGAAGCCGCCCTCCACACCCGGGACGAGCTGGTTGCGCAGCCGGATGTTGGCGAACGTGCCCCGGATCATCACCTCGTGGTTGCCCCGGCGGGAGCCGTACGAGTTGAACTCGTGCCGGGCCACGCCGTGCTCGGCCAGGTACGTGCCGGCGGGGGAGTCCGCCTTGATCGAGCCGGCCGGGGAGATGTGGTCGGTGGTCACCGAGTCGCCCAGCTTGGCCAGCACCCGCGCGTCGGCGATGTCCTGCACCGGGGTCGGCTGCTGCTGCATGCCCTCGAAGTACGGGGGCTTGCGCACGTAGGTCGACTCGCCGTCCCAGGAGAACGTGTCACCGGTCGGGGTCGGCAGCGACTGCCAGCGCTCGTCGCCGGCGAACACGTCGGCGTACGCGGAGCTGAAGCCGGTCGCGCCGATCGCCGAGGCGATGACGTCCTGGATCTCGGCGGTGTTCGGCCAGATCTCCCGCAGGTACACCGGGTTGCCCTGCGAGTCCTCGCCGATCGGCTCGTTGGCCAGGTCGATGTCCATGGTGCCGGCGAGCGCGTACGCGACCACCAGCGGCGGGGACGCCAGGTAGTTCATCTTGACGTCCGGGTTGATCCGGCCCTCGAAGTTGCGGTTGCCGGAGAGCACCGAGACGACGGCCAGGTCGCCCTCGTTGACGGCGGCGGAGACCTCCTCCGGCAGCGGGCCGGAGTTGCCGATGCAGGTGGTGCAGCCGTAGCCGACCAGGTTGAAGCCGAGCTTCTCCAGGTACGGCGTGAGGCCGGAGCGGTCGTAGTAGTCCATGACGACCTTCGAGCCCGGGGCCAGGGTGGTCTTCACCCACGGCTTGCGGGCCAGGCCCTTCTCCACCGCGTTGCGGGCCAGCAGCGCGGCGCCGATCATCACCTGCGGGTTCGAGGTGTTGGTGCAGGAGGTGATCGCGGCGATCACCACGGCGCCGTGGTCCAGCTCGTACTCGACGCCGTCGGCGCCCGTCACGCGTACCGGGTTGGTGGCCCGGCCGCCCGCGCCCACGGCGGCGGTCTCCAGGTCGCGCGGCGCGTCCGCCGGGTCGTTGACGCCGTTGGCCGGGGCATCGCTGGCCGGGAAGGACTCGGCGCTGGCCTCGTCGGCCGGACCGTCGGTGCCGAACGGCTTCTCCTGCTGCGGCACGCCGGGCTTGCGACCCGGGTCGCCGCCGGTCTCGTCGGCGGCCACGTAGTCGGTCAGCGCCGAGCGGAACAGCGTCTTGGCGCTGCCCAGCGGCACCCGGTCCTGCGGGCGCTTCGGGCCGGCCAGGGACGGCTCGATGGTGCCGAGGTCCAGCTCCAGGCGCTCCGAGTACTCCGGCTCGCGCGCCGGGTCGTGCCAGAGGCCCTGCTCCTTGGCGTACGCCTCGACCAGCGCGACCTGAGACGCGTCGCGGCCGGTCAGCTCCAGGTAGCGGACGGTCTCGGCGTCGATCGGGAAGATCGCCACGGTCGAGCCGTACTCCGGCGACATGTTGCCGATGGTGGCGCGGTTGGCCAGCGGCACCGCGCTCACGCCCGGGCCGTAGAACTCGACGAACTTGCCGACCACGCCGTGCTTGCGCAGCATCTCGGTGATGGTGAGCACCAGGTCGGTGGCGGTGGTGCCGGCCGGCATCTCGCCGGAGAGCTTGAAGCCGACGACGCGCGGGATCAGCATGCTGACCGGCTGGCCGAGCATCGCGGCCTCGGCCTCGATGCCACCGACGCCCCAACCCAGCACGCCCAGGCCGTTGACCATGGTGGTGTGCGAGTCGGTGCCGACGACCGTGTCCGGGTACGCCTGGCCGTTGCGCTCCATGATCGTACGGGCCAGGTACTCGATGTTGACCTGGTGCACGATGCCGGTGCCCGGCGGGACGACCTTGAACTCGTTGAACGCGGTCTGGCCCCAGCGCAGGAACTGGTAGCGCTCCTTGTTGCGCTCGTACTCCAGCTCGACGTTGCGCTCGAAGGCGTCCTCGCGGCCGAACAGGTCGGCGATGACGGAGTGGTCGATGACCAGCTCGGCCGGGGCGAGCGGGTTCACCTTGGTGGCGTCGCCGCCGAGGTCGCGGACCGCCTCGCGCATGGTGGCCAGGTCGACGACGCAGGGCACACCGGTGAAGTCCTGCATCAGCACCCGGGCCGGGGTGAACTGGATCTCCACGCTCGGGTCGGCGGTGGGGTCCCACGCGCCGAGCTGCTGGATGTGGTCGGCGGTGATGTTCGCGCCGTCCTCGGTCCGCAGCAGGTTCTCCAGCAGGATCTTCAAGCTGTAGGGCAGCCGATCGTGGCCCTCCACCTTGTCGATCCTGAAAATCTCGTAGCTCGCGTCTCCGACGCGTAGCTGGGTCTTCGCACCGAAGGTGTCGAGGCTCGCCACGTCGTACTCCTTCACACCAGCGACCGTGAGTAGTCCTGAGCAGTTTGTCGCACCGACCGGGGCGCCGCCGTGCTTAGGCGACACTTACCTACGTCGGTCTCTACAAAACCGTACGTCCGTCTTGCTATTCGCGCAACCTCGTGTCAGCGTGCGGGACGCGGTGGGCTCCCGGCCGGCGACGGGTCCGCACGTGTCCTTCGGGCCCTCGGGAGGCGACGTCGCGCGGGTAGGGTCGGTGCGTGGTCGACGTGCAGCACTGGCTCTCCGCGCTACCCCCGGGCGTGATCTACCTGATCGTGGGCGGGGTGATCGGCGTCGAGAGCATGGGCATCCCACTGCCCGGCGAGATCGTGCTGGTCAGCTCCGCCCTGCTCGCCGCCACCGGGGTGGTCCAGCCCGAGTGGGTGGCCATCGCCGCCGCGACCGGCGCGATCGTCGGCGACTCCATCGGGTACGCGGTGGGCCGCCGCGGCGGCCGGCCGCTGCTCGAACGGCTGGGCCGGCGCTTCCCCAAGCACCTCGGCCCGGCGCACCTGGCCCGCGCCGAGCAGAGCTTCGCCCGCCACGGTGTCTGGGCGGTCTTCTTCGGGCGGTTCGTCGCGCTGCTGCGCATCCTCGCCGGCCCGCTGGCCGGGGCGCTGCACGTGCCGTACCGCCGGTTCCTGGTGGCGAACGCGGCCGGCGGTCTGGTCTGGGCGTTCGGCACCACCTACCTGTTGTTCTCCGTCGGGCGGGCCGCCGAGCACTGGCTCAAGGACATCTCCTGGGCCGGGCTGGTGCTCGCCGTGCTGGCCGGCCTGGTCAGCACCGCGTGGCTGCGCCGCCGCGCGAAGCGGCTGGGCCCGGTCGAGACGCCCGACCAGGCCGAGCCGGTCGGGGCGACGGAACGCTGAGAAAGGGCCCGACCCCCGTGGTGGGGTCGGGCCCTTGCCGTGTTGGTGGGTCAGCTGGTGCTGTAGCCGCGGGTGGCGATCCAGTCGGCGAGGTTGTCGATGCTCATCCGGTAGGTGGCGGTGTTGGGGTTGGCGCTGTCGGCGATGGTGACGGTGTTGCCGTTGTCGCGGTAGCCGATGACGCTGATGTAGTGGCCGCCTTCGAAGGAGTGGGTGGTGTTGTCGGTGTCGGTGGCGGTGCCGGCGATGTTGGCCACGACGGCGCGGCCGTCGTCGATGGTGCGGATGATGTCGGTGCGCAGGGTGTCGGTCTGCTTGTCGTCGGCCTTACGGTCGCTGATTTCGACGGAGCGGTAGGGCTTGCCGGTTTCCTTGTTCAGGACGGGGGTGATGTCGTTGATGCTGTTGGTGCCGTTCTCGGTGGTGCCCATTTCGCGGGCCATGGCGTGGACGTCGATGTTCTTGCCCAGGACGCTGATGGCGTTGCGGGTGGCGGCGGGGCCGCAGTAGTAGAAGTTGGGCTGGGCTTCGTAGCGCACGTCGAGTTCCCGCTCGCCGTGGCCCTTGCGGTCGGCGACCACGGTGGTGGTGTCGGTGGGGGCGGCGTGGGCGGCGATCGCGGGGCCGGCGATGCCACCGGCGGTCGCGGCGATACCAGCAGCGGTCAGCACGGTCTTACGCAGCAGGGTGGTAGCCATGATGGTGCCTCCCAGGGGGGGTGGGGGGGCACGGCACGGGGGTGCCGTGTGAAGAGGGGGGAAGTCTGCAAGTCCGGCGGCCCGACAGGGCGTGCACGGGGCCTGCGCGGCGGCCAGCGGGGTGGCCTGCACGGGCGGCTCAGGGGGATGTAACCACCGGCGGCGGCCGGTCATTCCAACCGGGCGGCCTGCCGGGGTCCGGGGTGTGTAACCACCGGCGGCGGCCGATCATTCCGACCGGGCCGGGCCTGTCGGCTCGGGGGACCGGGGCGGCGCGCGGTCTACCCGGTACAACGCCTGACCCCCGGCACCGATTCCACGCTCACGGTGGCGCCGACCACCACCCAACCCGACACACGCGCTCATGGCACCCAGCCACTGTGCGTGGCGGCTCGCCGAACCGGACATCAGGGCGGTTATCTCCGACCACCTCCGCGTCGACGTCGGCTTCTGGTCGACGGTCCCGAGATCTTGGAAGGTAGCGGCCCTCATGGGGGCCGTTTCCTTCCAAGATCTCGAGGCGTCGCGGGCGGTGATCCTGAGGCGAGCAGCCAACACCCCACACGACCGCAGTTGGCATCCGGCCGGCGGACACCACCGACGGGGGACGTCCGGTGACCCCGCACGGGCCGGGCCGTGCCCTGTCACGCTGCCTATCGAGCTGATGCCGTCAACGACTCACGCTCTCCTCGCGGAAGGGCGCCGACGCCCGGAAGCGACTCACGCTCTCGTCGCGGGCGGGTGCCGACGCCCGGAAGCGACTCACGCTCTCGTCGCGGGCGGGTGCCGACGCCCGGAAGCGACTCACGCTCTGGTCGCGGGCGGGTCCCGGCCCTCCGAGTCGTTTCTGATATCAGCTCGAAAGGCGTCGCGGAGGTGAGTGCTGCGGGCGCGGGCTGTGCCCGATCCGTCCTGGGTGCAGGGGCGGCGACCGAGCAACCGGCCCGGCGTCGCCCGCATTCGGCGGCCGGCTGGCGGACACGCGAATGTCACGGCCCGACGCACCGACAGCAGGCCAGGCTCACCCCGGGGCGTCCCACCCGAGGGTCGGCGCCCGGCACCAGCCACGTCGCCGCGAAGAGCCCCGCCGTGTCGCCGGCATCTCGGCGTCATGGATCGGGACGTCAGGTGAGCAGGTCGAGCAGGGCGTCCCGGGCGGTGCGGACGGCAGTCCGGGATTCCTCGGTGTGGTCCAGAGCGTCGAATCCGTGCCGTCCGTTCGGTACGTTCACCACGCGCATCGGCAAACCCTGTCGCTCGGCGGCGGCGGTGAACGCCGCGACGGTGGAGGCGACCTCGGGTCGGTCCCGCCCGACCCGGGTCAGCACGAGCGTCGGCGGAGCACCGACGGCGGGAACCACACCAGCCGAGCCCCCGCCCGTCGCGCCGGCCCCGCCCGTCGCGCCGGCCCCGCCCGTCGCGCCGGCCCCGCCCGTCGCGCCGGCCCCGCCCGTCGCGCCGGCGGCGCCCGCCGGTCCGGCGGCGTCGGCTGTGGGGGGAGTGGGAGTGGGCGGGATGAGGGCGTCGAGCGGGTGGAAGCGCCGGTCGATCGGAGGCCAGTCGGGCAGGGGTGCCAGCAGCGGGTACGTCGCGGCGAGGCCGCGCAGCCAGCGGGGCGGGTCGCGCAGCCAGTCGCCGAGCAGCAGGCCCGCGCCGGAGAAGAACCACACTGCCAAGCGGTCGCTGTCGACGCGGGGATCGGCCCGGAGCAGGGCGGCGGCGTCGGCGACGCGGGTGGCGACGGTGGTCAGGTCGTCGGGGCTCGCCACGGCGAGCCGAGGGATCGCGACGACCGCGCCTCGGTCGGCGAGCAGGGCGCCGTAGCCGCGGTAGAGCGGCCAGTCCCGGGCGTCCGGCGCCTGCGGAGGGCCGGGGACGCCGTGCACCACCACCACGCCGGGGTGAGGGCCGTCGCCGGCCGGCAGGTGCAGGTCGACGTCACCGTGTCGCTCGGTCGGGGCGGGTGGGGGATCGAGAATAAACTGCGTCTCCCAGAAACTGTTTCCCATCGGACCGATGATAGGGCAGGTCACCGCCGCCCGTAACCCTCCAGTCAGGAGGAGGAAGAAGCCTTCGCGTGCCGCTCGCGCAGCCGGTCCCGGATCTCCTCCGGGGTGTACGCCCGCCGCCGTCGTTCCGCCCGGGCCACGACCACGCCCGTCGCCGCGACGCCGGCGAGACCGGCCAGGCCGAGCAGCTTCCACCACCGCACTCGTTGCCGCATCGGCTTAGGGTAGTCCTCCATGAGCATCAGCCTGGACGAGGCCGTGGAGCTGACCCGCACCGGCGACCTGTGGGTGTTCCGCGGACGCAGCGTGCCCGATCGGGCCATCCAGTTCACCACCAACAGCCCGGTCAACCACGTGGGCATGGCGGTGGTGCTGGACGACATGCCGCCGTTGATGTGGCACGCGGAGCTGGGCCGCTCGCTGCCGGACATGTGGACCGGCACGCACCAGCGCGGCGTGCAACTGCACGACCTGCGCGACGCGGTCTGCGTCTGGGCCAACCGCTACGGCCAGCGGGGCTGGCTGCGTCAGCTCGAACCGCCGGTCGACGCCGCGATGGAGGAGGCGGTGCTGCGTACCGTGGCCCGTCTCGATGGAACGCCCTTCCCGTCGACGGCGCAGCTCGCGTGGCGCTGGGCCCGGGGCCGGGTGCCGCACCCCCGCCGCCGTCCATTCACCCCGGACGGGGGCCCGCCGACGGACGGGAGCGGGTCGACCGAGGGCGGCCGGACCTCCGGCCGCGACCGGGCGCTGGAGACGGCGTACTGCGCGGAGGTGGTCGCGGTGACCTACGAGGCGATGGGGCTGCTGCCCGCCGGCCGGCGCCCCAACTGGTACGACCCGGGGCGGTTCTGGAGCGGCGACGACCTGGCCCTGACCGGCGGCGCGCAGCTCGGCGCGGAGATCGAGGTGCGCATCCCACCCCGCTGACCAGGTTTGCCCGGTCGGCCGGCCGGTAATGAGGAGCCTCGTGACGGCTTCCACCGACCTCGACACGCTGACCGACTTCTTCGACCGGTACGGCGTGGCGCTGACCACCGCCGACGTGCCGGCCATCGCCGGCTGCTACGCCCTGCCCGGGCTGGTGGTCGCCGACACCTACAGCTTCTCGTTCACCTCGCCGGCCGCCGTGGCGCTGAGCTTCGTCGGCGCCGCACCCGACTACCAGGAGCGGGAACTGGTCGCCGCGAACGCCCAGATCGAGGACGTGCAGCAGGTGTCGGCGCTGCTCACCGAGGTGGCGGTGCGGTGGGAGTTCCTGGACAGCCAGGGCGGCGCGGTGCCGGGCGAGCGCTACCGCTACGTGCTGCGGACCACCGACGAAGGCCCGGTGATCTGCACCGTCATCCGCACCGCCTGAACCGCCCCCGGGTGTTAAGCGGGGGCCCCTCCTCTACCGCATGCGTTAAGAAGGGGCCCCTCCTTACCTGTCAGCGGCGGCTGCCGACCCAGCGGTCGGCCTCGGGCGCCGAGTGCAGGCCCGGCTCGTGCAGGCCCTCCTCGGTCACCTGGCCGATCCGGCGGTAGGTGTCCGGCCGGCTGGTCCGCAGCACCGCGCCCCAGATCAGGCCGAGCGCACCGGCGATCACCGGGATCGCTGGCAGCAGCCACTTGAGATAGCTCGCGGTGTCCGGCGCGAGCAGCGCGTCGAAGTTGAACAGCAGCACCAGCAGCACGGCGGTGAGCAGAACCGTGCCGAGTGCCGGGGCGATCGCCCGCTGCCACAGCGTCTCCGGGCCGGAGCGGCCCCGGAAGAAGCCGACGACGGCGGCGGAGGTGAGCGTCATCAGCAGCACGACACCGACCGCGGCCGAGCCGGACAGCCAGGTGAACAGGTCGATGACCGGGTCCCGGCCGGTGACCGCGAACGCCAGGAAGACGACCACGGCCAGCACGCTCTGCACCAGCGAGCCCGCGACCGGAGCGCCGCTGCGGCTGGAGGTGGCGCCGAGGAAGCGGGGCAGGACGTTCTCCCGGCCCAGCGCGAACAGGTAGCGGGCGACGCCGTTGTGGAACGACAGCAGGGCGGCGAGCACGCTGGTGATGAACAGGACGTTGGCGATGTCCGCGACGACCGCGCCGGTGTACTGGTCGAGGGCGCCGAAGACGACGCCCGGCCCGGCCTCGCCGCTGGCCTGCGGCGCGTTCTCCGGCCCGGTGAGCACGGTCAGCGCCCAGGCGGAGAAGGCGTAGAACAGACCGGTGAAGGCGACCGCGATGTAGGTGGCGCGGGCCACCGTGCGCCGCGGGTCCTTCACCTCCTCGCTGTAGATGGCGCCGCTCTCGAAGCCGGTGAAGGAGGCGATGGTGAACGCGAGCACGGCGCCGAACCCGGCCCCGAACAGCTGCCCGGGGCTGATGCCGGCGGTGGTGACGCTGCCGCCGGCCGGGTGGGCGAACGCGACCAGGTCGAAGATCAGCACCACGATGCACTCGAGGACGAGCAGCACCGCCAGCACGCTCGCGTTGAGGTCGATGCGCAGCACGCCGAGCACGCCGATGAAGACCCAGGCCAGCAGCGCCCAGACCCACCAGGCCAGGTCCAGCCCGGCCTTGGCCGACATGAAGTCGGAGACGATGGCGCCGAGCAGCCCGTAGAGGCCGATCTGGATGGCGTTGTACGCGGCCAGCGCGACCGCCGAGCCGGCCACCCCGCCGGCCCGGCCGAGGCCGTTGGCGATGTACGCGTAGAACGCGCCGGCGTTGGCGACGTACCGGCTCATCGCGGCGTAGCCGGTGGCGAAGACCGCGAGGACGGCGGCGAGCAGCACGTAGCCGAGCGCGGCGCCGATGTTGCCGCTGACGGCGTACATGGTGGTGACACCGCCGCCGAGAACGGTCAGCGGGGCCGATGCGGCGACGGTGAAGAAGACGAGATGGGCGGTGCCGAGACGGCCACGGCGCAGCCCACCGTCGGAGAAGAACGGATCGGAGGACAAGGCTTCTCCAGGGGAGGGGGTGAGGGGGTAGAGGTGTCTACTTCGGAACAGCCTGAAGCAGGGTATTGGTGATCACGGATCGTCACAACCCCACTTCGATATCGATTGGGGCGCGCGTGTACGACCGGAATTGAGCTGTGCGTGGTCATGCCGTACCGTCCCGTGTCGACGATCACGGCCACCGTTCGAGGATGGACCATGACCTACCCCGGGGCACAAGCCACGTACCGGCTCGCCGATGCGCTGTTCCTCATCGGACACGACGAGTTCACCGGTAAGCCGCACGTCGCCGTCGACCGGCTGGAGTGCGGGCTGGCCGGTGCCGCGCTCGCCGAGCTGATGTTCGAGGGGCGGATCGCGCTCGACGGTGGCGGCATCGCCGCGGTCGACCCGCGGTTGTGGCAGGAGCCGCTGACCGACCTGCTGATCACCGAGATCCTGCGTCGTGAGGGCGCGCACCCGGCCCGGCTGTGGATCCGCTACCTGCGCACCCAGCTCAACATCAACGAGCGGGTCGGCACCCGGCTGGTCACCGCCGGCGTCCTGCGGCGCGAGCAGGGCAAGCTCATCGGCCGGTCGGTCCGCTGGCCGGCCATCGACCCGAACCAGGCGGCCTCGCCCCGGGTGCGGCTGACCGCCATGCTGATGCACTCGTCCCCGGCTGAGCTGGACCCGGGCACGCTGCTGCTGGCAAGCCTCGCGGAGGCGGTCGGGCTCGCCACGCACATCTTCGACCCGCAGGTGGGCGGCCGGATGCGGGACTGCCGGCGGTTCCTGCCGGCGCAGCTCGACGGGCTGCTCGCCGCCGTGGTCGGCGCGCTCGACGCCAGCACCACGACGGTACGCCGCTGAGGTCCCGCCCCGATGGGCCGGGGCGGGACCGACCCGCTCAGGCGGGGTCGCGCCACATCGGGTAGAGGCTGGGTCCCTCGGGCAGGTCCAGCGTCACCGGGCGGCGCCGGAAGCCGAGCCGCTCGTAGAGCGCGGCGTTGCGCGGAGTGCTGGCCTCGAGGTACGCGGCGGTGCCGGCTCGGTCCAGCTCGGCCAGCCGGTCGCGCAGCAACGCCGATCCGACACCCTTGCCGTGGTGGTCGGGGTGCACGCCGATGAACGGCAGGTACCAGTGCGGCTCGCCGGGATGGTTGGCGGCCATCAGCTCGTCGAGCACGCCGAAGCGCTTCATCGCCTCCGGCCCGATCGCGTTCTCCAGGTCGGCCAGCTCCTCGCCCTCGTCCTCGGCGTGGTCGCCCCCGACCGGCAGCCAGAGCGTGGCGCCCAGACCGTCCCCGGCGACGTGGACCTCACCGGTCCGCAGCGCGAGGGCGACGAACGGCCCGAAGAACGCGGGGTGCACCCGCGCGCGGTGGTCGTCGGCCGGGAAGATCCAGCCGCTCACCGGGTCGCGCATGAACGCCTCGGCGAGGATTGCGGTCACGACGGCGGCGTCCTGCGTGGACGCTCGCCGGATGTTGCCCTGCCACTGAGTCACTGCCACCCGTCCTGCCGGCTGCACGAGCCATTGTGGTCATTGATCGGCGTGCAACGTATCAGGTGCCCTCCGTCGCGCGGCAGGCCCCGGCGAACCGCTCGCCGTACCCCGGTCCCCATGGCTACGCTGGCCCGGCCCGCCGAACGGAGGACCATGTCCCGTACGCGTCGCCCCGGCTCCTCGCCCGGGGCCGCCATCACCTCGTCGCCCTGGATCCTGGTCGCGATCGGGGTCATCGTGATGGTGGTGCTGCTGGTGGTGGCGCTCGGCTCGGTGCGGGGCCGGCGGACGTTCCCGGCGGCCGCGCCGTCGGACCCGGTGATGTCGCTGCCGGGGCTGCCGTCGTCCCCGCCCACCCCCTCCGGCGGCCCGGCCGCCCCGCCGAGCACGGCCGCGCGGCCCGTGGTCCCGGGGCTGTCCCCGCGGTCGACCGTGCTGCCCGCCGCGCCGACGCCGGTCGCGCCGACGAGCAGCCCGCGCGCCGGCGGCCGACCCGCCCCGCCGCCTCCGCCGCCGGCCCCGCCGTCCGCGGTGACCGGCCGGTACGCGGTGGTGAGCACCTTCGACGGCGGTTTCATCGGCGAGGTGCGGCTGGTCAACACCGGCGGCGCGGCGCAGGGTTGGACGGTGCGGCTGACGTTCCCCGGGGGCCGGCTGGTCACGGCCTGGGTGCAGGGTGCCGAGCAGGGCACGTTCGGCTTCGCCGACGACGTGTTCACCTACCGCAGCGGTGTCGACCTGGCCGCGGGCGCGTCGGTGCCGGTGCAGTTCCACATCGAACGGGCGGGCTCCCGTCCGGCGAGCTGCGCGGTCGACGGCGTGACCTGCGCCGGGCTCTGAGCCGGCGGGGCGACCCCACCTGCTTTTGCAAGATGACTGCTTTGTTGCGGCATCGTTTGCAAGGTATTGCAGAATGTTTCGGCAAGGGCTAGCGTGCGGGCGAATCAGCGACCAGAGAAAGGCCGTCGATGAAACCGCCGCCGATATCCCCCAAGGCGCTGCTCGCCCTGGTCTCCTCCCTCGTACTCACCCTCGTCGGCGTTCCGGTGGCCCTCCACCAGCTGAACGCCGACGGCGCCGACCGCGCCACCACCCCCGACGTGCTCGCGGCCGGAAACGCCCCGCAGTGGGACCGCGAGCCGTCCGCCGACACGCTGCTCAAGGCCGGCCGGACCACCGCCAAGGCGGAGCAGTTCTACTTCGTGCTGCCGGACCGCTTCGCCAACGGCGACAAGCGCAACGACACCGGCGGCCTCCGTGGCGACCGGCTCGCCACCGGCCTGGACCCGAAGGACAAGGGCTTCTACCACGGCGGCGACCTCAAGGGCGTCATCGACAAGATGGACTACATCCAGGGGATGGGCACCACCGCCATCTGGCTGGCGCCGATCTTCAAGAACCGGCCGGTGCAGGGCACCGGCGCCGACGTCTCGGCCGGCTACCACGGCTACTGGATCACCGACTTCACCCAGGTCGACCCGCACTTCGGCACCAACGCGGAGCTGAAGAAGCTGGTGGACCTGGCGCACCGGCGCGGGATCAAGGTCTACCTCGACATCATCGTCAACCACACCGCCGACATCATCCGGTACGCCGAGGACAAGTACGGCTACGTGGACAAGAAGACCGCGCCGTACACGGACACGCGGGGGCGGGCCTTCGAGGACCGCAACTACGCCGACGGCACGCGGAAGTTCCCGGCGGTGGACTCGACGTCGTTCCCGTACACCCCGACGTTCGCCAGCCCGGCCGACGCGAAGGTCAAGGTCCCGGCGTGGCTCAACGACCCGACCATGTACCACAACCGCGGCGACTCCACCTTCGCCGGTGAGAACAGCGAGTACGGCGACTTCTTCGGCCTCGACGACCTGTGGACCGAGCGTCCCGAGGTGGTGCGGGGCATGACCGACATCTACGGCCAGTGGATCGGCAAGGCCGGTGTCGACGGCTTCCGCCTGGACACGGTCAAGCACGCCAACCTCGACTTCTGGCCGCAGTTCACCCGGGGCATCGACGCCTACGCGGCGAAGGCCGGCAAGAAGGACTTCTTCATGTTCGGCGAGGTCTACAGCGCCGACCAGGCGATCGAGTCGACCTACGTGCGGCAGGGCGGCCTGCCCGCCACGCTCGACTTCTCGTTCCAGGAGGCCGCGCGCGGGTACACCGCCGCCGACGGCTCGGCCAAGGCGCTCGCCGACGTGTACGCCAAGGACGACCTCTACTCCGCCCGCGACACGAACGCGAACCGGCTCACCACGTTCCTCGGCAACCACGACATGGGCCGGATCGGCTCGTTCATCGCCGCGGCCGGCGGGGACGACGCCGCCCAGCTGCGCCGAGACCAGCTCGCCCACCAGCTGATGTTCCTCACCCGCGGTCAGCCGGTGGTCTACTCCGGCGACGAGCAGGGCTTCACCGGCCCCGGTGGGGACAAGGACGCCCGCCAGGACATGTTCGCCTCGCGCACGGCGGACTACCTCGACGACGACCTGATCGGCACCACCCGCACCCACGCCGTGGACCAGTACGACACCCGGCACCCGCTCTACCGGACCATCGCCGAGCTGGGCAAGCTGCGGGCCGCGCACCCGGCGCTGCGCGACGGCGTCCAGGTCACCCGCCACGCCGCCGACGGCCCGGGCGTCTTCGCGTTCTCCCGCGTCCTTCCGTCCGATCGGGTGGAGTACGTCGCGGCGGTGAACAACGCCTCGACCCCGCAGACTGTCACCGTGGACACGTGGTCGGCCGGCACCCGCTTCACCGGCGTGTACGGCGGCGCCGCCACCGCCACGGCCGGCGGCGACGGCAAGCTGAGCCTCACCGTGCCGGCGATGTCGGCCGTGGTGCTCAAGGCCGACCGGGCCATCCCGGCGGCCGGCGCGGCCCCGCGGATCACGCTCAGCGAGCCGGGTGACGCGCCGGTGCCCACCCGGACCGCGATCACCGCCCAGGTCGAGGGCGACCCGCTGGCCACCGTCACGTTCGCCGCCCGGGTCCCCGGCGGCAGGTGGACGCTGCTGGGCACCGCCGACCGGGCCCCGTACACGGTGCACCACGACCTGACCGGCCTGGCCGGCGGCACGAAGGTCGAGTACAAGGCGGTGGTCCGCGACGGCAAGGGCCGGACCGCCACCGCCCGCACCACCGGCACCGTCGGCACGCCGGCCCAGGGCGCGTCCCGGGACTGGGCGATCGTGCACTACCAGCGCCCGGCCGGTGGGTACGACGACTGGGGGCTCTACGCCTGGGGGGACATCGACCCGGCGTACGCCACCGAGTGGCCGAAGGGGCAGCCGTTCGCCGGTGAGGACTCGTACGGCCGGTTCGCCTGGGTGAAGCTCAAGCCGGGCGCGAAGTCGGTCGGCTTCCTCGTGGTCGACAAAGACGGCAACAAGGACGTGGCGAACGACCGCACCATCGACGTGACCCAGACCGGCGAGGTCTGGGTGAAGCAGGGCGACCCGACGCTCTACCCGACCCGGCAGGCCGCCACCGGCGAGCCCGACCCGCCGGTCGACCAGGGCACCGCGGTCATCCACTGGCGCAAGGCCGACGGCAACTACGACGGCTGGGGCCTGCACCTGTGGGACGGCGCGGCCAACCCGACCGACTGGGCGGCCCCGCTCAAGCCGGAGAAGATCGACGCCTACGGCGCGGTGTTCCGGGTGCCCCTCGCCGCCGGCGCGACCGGGCTGAGCTACATCTTGCACAAGGGCGACGAGAAGGACCAGCCGGACGACCAGCGGCTGGACCTGACCGCCGTCGGGCACGAGGTCTGGCTGCTGGCCGGGGTCAAGGGTCGGCTGCTGCCGGCCGCCACCACCGGCGCCGCCAAGGACCTCGACCTGACCAAGCAGAAGGCGCAGTGGATCGACCGGTCCACCGTCGCCTGGGCCACCGGACCGACCGACGGCAAGCGGTACGCGCTGGTCGCCGCCCCGGCCGGCGGGATCGGCATCGCCGACGGCGAGCTGACCGGCACGTACACCACGCTGCCGCTGCGGGCGCAGCGCAACGGGCTGACCGAGGCGCAACGGCAGGCGTACCCCCAGCTCTGGACCTATCGCGCGTTCACGCTGGACCGCGCCGACCTGGCCAAGGTGCCGGCGGCGCTGCGCGGGCAGCTCGTGGTCACCGAGCGGGACGCCGAGGGCGCCCTGCTCGGCGCCACCGGGGTGCAGATCCCGGGCGTGCTCGACGACGTCTACGCGGCGGCCACCGGCGCGAAGCTCGGCCCGACGTTCGCCGGCCGGGTGCCCACCCTGGCCGTCTGGGCGCCGACCGCCCGCAAGGTGTCGCTGCAGCTGTTCGACTCGCCGACGGCACAGCCGAGCACGGTGGCGATGAGCCGCAACGACCGCACCGGCGTCTGGTCGGTGCGCGGCACCAAGGCGTGGACCGGCCGCTACTACCGCTACCAGGTCGAGGCCTGGCAGCCGGCGGCGCAGAAGGTGGTCACCGCGTCGGTGACCGACCCGTACTCGGTGGCGCTCGCGCCGAACTCGACGCACAGCCAGATCGTCGACCTGAGCGACCCGGCGCTCGCGCCGGCCGGCTGGTCGAAGCTGCGCAAGCCCGCGGCGGCGCCCGCGTCCAAGGCGCAGATCTCCGAGCTGTCGGTGCGCGACTTCTCGATCGCCGACAGCACGGTCCCGGCGGAGAGGCGGGGCACCTACCTCGCCTTCACCGACCCGAAGACCGCCGGGATGACGCACCTGCGGGCGCTCGGCGACGCCGGGGTCAACTACCTGCACCTGCTGCCCGCGTTCGACTTCGCCACGATCCCGGAGAAGCGAACCGACCAGGCCCGGCCCGCCTGTGACCTGGCGAAGCTGCCGCCGGACTCGGAGGAGCAGCAGAAGTGCGTCGCGGCGGTCGCCGAGACCGACGGCTACAACTGGGGGTACGACCCGCTGCACTACACCGTCCCGGAGGGCGGCTACGCGGTCGACCCGAGCGGCGCGAAGCGCACCACCGAGTTCCGGCAGATGGTCGCCGGGGTGAACCAGGCAGGCCTGCGGGTGGTCATGGACGTGGTCTACAACCACACCTCGGCGGCGGGCACCGACGGAAAGTCGGTGCTCGACCAGGTGGTGCCCGGCTACTACCACCGGTTGCTGGACGACGGCGCGGTCGCCAACTCGACCTGCTGCGCCAACACGGCCCCGGAGCACGCCATGATGGGCAAGCTCGTGGTGGACTCGCTGGTCACCTGGGCCAAGGCGTACAAGGTGGACGGCTTCCGGTTCGACCTGATGGGTCACCACCCGAAGGCGAACATCCTGGCCGTGCGGGCCGCGCTGGACAAGCTCACGCTCGCCCGCGACGGGGTGGACGGCCGGAAGATCCTGCTCTACGGCGAGGGTTGGAACTTCGGCGAGGTCGCCAACGACGCCCGGTTCGTCCAGGCCACCCAGGCCAACATGGCCGGCACCGGGATCGGCACGTTCAACGACCGGCTCCGCGACGCGGTGCGCGGCGGCGGACCGTTCGACGCCAACCCGCGCGTGCAGGGCTTCGCCTCCGGCCTGTTCACCGACCCCAACGGGGACGCGGTGAACGGCTCGGCGGCCGAGCAGAAGGCCCGGCTGCTGCACGGCCACGACCTGATCAAGGTGGGCCTGACCGGCAACCTGCGCGACTACCGGTTCACCGACTCCTCCGGGAAGACGGTCACCGGCGCCCAGGTCGACTACAACGGCTCCCCGGCCGGCTACACGGCGGCGCCGGGCGAGGCGGTCACGTACGTCGACGCGCACGACAACGAGATCCTCTACGACGCGCTGGCGTACAAGCTGCCGCAGGGGACCTCGGCGCAGGACCGGGCGCGGATGCAGGTGCTGGCGCTGGCCACCACCGCGCTCGGGCAGGGCACCGGGTTCGTGACGGCCGGCTCGGAGCGGCTGCGCTCGAAGTCGCTGGACCGCAACTCGTACAACTCCGGTGACTGGTTCAACCAGATCCGCTGGGACTGCGCCCAGGGCAACGGGTTCGGCGCCGGCCTGCCGCCGGAGCAGGACAACAAGGACAAGTGGCCGTACGCGAAGCCGCTGCTGGCCGATCCGAAGCTGGTGCCGGACTGCGCGGCGATCGAGTTGGCCGACGCCCGGTACGCGGAGCTGCTGCGGGTCCGGCGCTCCTCGCCGGTGTTCGGCCTGTCCACCGCCGAGCAGGTGCAGAAGCGGGTCGCGTTCCCGCTGTCCGGGGATAAGGAGACCCCGGGCGTGCTCACCATGACCCTGGACGCCCGCGGGCTGGACGGGAAGTGGAAGTCGGTGACGGTCGTCTTCAACGCCACCCCGGAGACGGCGAAGCAGACCGTGAGCGGTCTGCGCGGGGCGACCGTGGCGCTGCACCCGGTGCTGCGCGACTCGGCCGATCCGGCGCTGCGGACGGCCTCGTTCGACCGGGCCAAGGGCACGTTCACGGTGCCGGCGCGCAGCGTGGCGGTCTTCGTCCAGAGCTGATCCACCAGCGGACCGGCCCCCCTGCCACTCGTGGCAGGGGGGCCGGTCCGTACCCCGGGACCGTCAGGTCAGTTGAAGCAGTCCTCGACGGTGTTGGCGCAGTTGGTGGGGTCGTTGTTGCTGATGAGGGACTCGTCGTCGAGCTTGACGTGTCCTTCGTTGTTGAGGACGCCGCCGGCGACGCGGTGCAGCTTGCTGGAGTCGGTGGCGGTGTTCTTGGTGACGTGGGTCTTGGTGAGGGTGATCTTCGCCTTGTTGTTGAAGATGCCGCCGCCGTTGAGGGCGGTGTTGCCCTTGACCAGGGTGTCGCGGATGGTGAGGGTGGCGTTGTCGTCCTTGTCGTGCTCGCGGGTGAGGAAGCCGTCCTCGATCTTGACGAGCCACTCGCCGTTGAAGATGCCGCCGCCGAAGCGGTTGGCGGTGTTGTCGACGATGACGCTGTCCGAGATGGTGGCGCTGGCCTCGTCCTTGTTGTTGGGGTAGCCCCAGTGCTTGCCGCCGGTGACGACCACACCGCCGCCGTTGCCGTCGGCGTGGTTCTTGGCGACGTGGACCTTGTCGAGGTCGAGGTCGGTGTTCTCGGCGTAGACACCACCGCCGTTCTCGCAGGCGGTGTTGTCGGTGATGGCGGTGAAGGAGACGGTGACGGTGCCGCCGCTGCTGAACAGGCCGCCGCCGTTCTTGCCGGCGCGGTTGTTCGTCAGGGTGGACTTGACGCCGTCCTTGCCGTGGTCGGAGCCGATGATCTCGACCGTGCCGGCCTCGTCGTGCTTGCCCTTCGGGTCGTAGCCCTTGAGCGCCGAGGCTTCGGCGTCGTGCTTGCCGGACAGGCCGTTGCCGTTGGCGATGCCGCCGCCGTTGCCGCCGGCGGTGTTGTCGTCGACGTGGGACTCTTCGACCTTGAGTACGCCCTGGTTGAAGATGCCGCCGCCGTCGCCCTGGGCGTGGTTGTCGTAGACCTTGCTGTCCTCGACCCAGACGCGGCCGTAGTTGGCGATCGCGCCGCCGTTGCCCTCGGCGTTGTTGTGGGTGAGCTTGACGTGGGACAGGTGGGCCTTGCCGCCGCGCTCGACCAGCAGCGCGCCGCCGTCACCCTCGCCCCGCTTCTCGTCCTTGCCCGGCGCGTCCGCGACCGGAGCGGCCACGGCCACCGGAGCGGCGGCGACCACCGGAGCGGCCGCCGCCATCGGAGCGGCCTGCGCCGGCGCCGTGGCGGCCTGCGCGGCGGCGGCGCCCTGAGCCCCCGCGACCGCCGGGGCGGCCGGGGCGGCCGGCTGGGCCGGCGTGAGCGCCGCCCCGTCGGTCGGGGCGCCGTTGGCCGGGGCCGGCGGCTGCCCGCCGCCGCCGTACTTGAACTCGTTGGCGTTGCCGCCCTTGACGGTGAGGTCCTTGAGGGTCAGGGCGCCGCCGTCGACGACGCGGAAGATCCGGAAGGTGTCCTCGGCGTCGCGCTTGATGGTGGAGCCGTTGCCCTTGATGGTGACGTCCTGCTTGATCTCGGGCAGGGCGGCGCCGAACTTGCGGTCCTTGACGCCGACCTCGTAGGTGCAGTTCTCGGCCAGCTTCAGGGTGCCGCCGTGGTCCCGGTTGGTCAGGTCGAGGGCGTCGACCAGGGCGTCGTCGTCGCAGGGCACGTCACGGACCTTGCCGTGGTCGCCCTTGTCACCCCACTCGCCCCACTCGCCCTTGGCGCGGCCTTCCTGGCCACGGTCCTTGCCGTCCTTGCCGTGCTCGTCCCGGCCGTACTCGTCCTCGCCGTACCCGCCCTCGTCGTCGCCGTGGGCGTCGTCGCTGAGCTGCTGCGCGGTCGACCACTTCACGTCGGCGAGCCGGTGCGGACCGGTGACCCCGGTCGTCGCGTAGGCCACGCCGGCGAGGCTGACCGCTCCGGTCAGGCCCACGACGCCGGTGGCGAGCCAGAGCCGGCGGCGCCGGAGCGGGGAAACGGTCTCGCGGGTGGCGTCATCGTTATTGCGAAGGTAGTTGGACATCGGAGCTCTCTGCCCTCTCCTTGTACCTGACAAGGTCGCTTCGCCACAGCGAGGCGGCCTTCGCTACAAATCGGTTGTAGCTGCTGAACACGACCGTATGAGAGCCTTCTTCGCCTCGTGGCCATATACGAAAAAAACCCGCATAAGGGTGCGGGTGGGTCGGGGTGGCGCAGCAGGGACGGGAGGCCCCGGTCGGGGACACCGTGCCGGGACGGGCGGTGCGGGAGGTGGCGACGGTCGGTCGGGAGGCGAGGGGCGGGCGGCGGAGATGAGTTCGTGATGGGTCCGGCAAGCCGTCGCGACACGCCCAGCGGCGTCGAGGTCCCCGGGCTGACCGCACAGGGCACGAACCGCGACAGCGATGCCGGGTCCGGAGCCCTCCTCCCGCCGCGGTGGCGGGAGGAGGGCTCCGGCGGTTATGTGGTGGTTCAGTTGAAGCAGTCCTCGACGGTGTTGGCGCAGTTGGTGGGGTCGTTGTTGCTGATGAGGGACTCGTCGTCGAGCTTGACGTGTCCTTCGTTGTTGAGGACGCCGCCGGCGACGCGGTGCAGCTTGCTGGAGTCGGTGGCGGTGTTCTTGGTGACGTGGGTCTTGGTGAGGGTGATCTTCGCCTTGTTGTTGAAGATGCCGCCGCCGTTGAGGGCGGTGTTGCCCTTGACCAGGGTGTCGCGGATGGTGAGGGTGGCGTTGTCGTCCTTGTCGTGCTCGCGGGTGAGGAAGCCGTCCTCGATCTTGACGAGCCACTCGCCGTTGAAGATGCCGCCGCCGAAGCGGTTGGCGGTGTTGTCGACGATGACGCTGTCCGAGATGGTGGCCCCCGCCGCGCCGTGGTCCTTCCCGGCCCAGTGCGTGCCGCCGGTGACGACCACGCCGCCGCCGTTGCCGTCGGCGTGGTTCTTGGCGACGTGGACCTTGTCGAGGTCGAGGTCGGTGTTCTCGGCGTAGACGCCACCGCCGTTCCCGCAGGCGGTGTTGCCGCCGATCGCGGTGAAGGAGACCGTGACGAAGCCGCCGCTGCTGAACAGGCCGCCGCCGTTCCTGCCGGCCCGGTTGTGGCTCAGCGTGCTCAGGGAGGCGTCCTTGCCCTCGTGCGCCCCGATGATCTCGACCGTGCCGGCGTGGTGCTTGTCGTGGCCGCCCTTGGCGTCCTTCTCCACCTCGGCGCCGGCGAGGTCGGCCGGACCGTGCCCGCCGTGCTGCTCGCCGTTGCCGTTGGCGATGCCGCCGCCGTTGCCGCCGGCGGTGTTGTCGTCGACGTGGGACTCTTCGACCTTGAGTACGCCCTGGTTGAAGATGCCGCCGCCGTCGCCCTGGGCGTGGTTGTCGTAGACCTTGCTGTCCTCGACCCAGACGCGGCCGTAGTTGGCGATCGCGCCGCCGTTGCCCTCGGCGTTGTTGTGGGTGAGCTTGACCTGGGACAGGTGGGCCTTGCCGCCGCGCTCGACCAGCAGCGCGCCGCCGTCACCCTCGCCCCGCTTCTCGTCCCCACCCATCGGGCCCGACGCCATCGGCGTGAGCGCGGCCCCGTTGGCCGGGGCCGGCGGCTGCCCGCCGCCGTACTTGAACTCGTTGGCGTTGCCGCCGGAGACGGTGAGGTCCTTGAGGGTCAGGGCGCCGCCGTCGACGACGCGGAAGATCCGGAAGGTGTCCTCGGCGTCGCGCTTGATGGTGGAGCCGTTGCCCTTGATGGTGACGTCCTGCTTGATCTCGGGCAGGGCGGCGCCGAACTTGCGGTCCTTGACGCCGACCTCGTAGGTGCAGTTCTCGGCCAGCTTCAGGGTGCCGCCGTGGTCCCGGTTGGTCAGGTCGAGGGCGTCGACCAGGGCGTCGTCGTCGCAGGGCACGTCACGGACCTTGCCGTGGTCGCCCTTGTCACCCCACTCGCCCCACTCGCGGCCTTCCTGGCCACGGTCCTTGCCGTGCTCGTCGCCCTTGCCTTCCTCGCGGGAGTCCTTGTCGGAGTGCTGCGGCGCCGCGGCGTGGTTGTCCGCCACCGGCTCCGTGCCGCCGGACTTGTCGTCCCGAGCGGCGAGGCCACCCAGCGCCGCCAGACCGACGACGCCGGTCAGCCCGGCCACGCCGGTGGCGACCCAGAGCGCCCGCCGCCTGCTCGTCGGCGGGGTGCCCGTCGGGGCCCCGCCGTCGGGTGTCGTTACGTCGTTGGACATGAGAGCCTTCCGCCCTTTCGGTTCTTCCCAAACGGGTCGCACCGCCCCAGGCCGGGCGACCAGCTACAAACCGGTTGTAGCCTCTGTTCGACACCGTATGAGAAGGTTCCTCGCGAGGAAGATGTATCCGAAAAAAGCCCGCATTCGGACCTTGAAGGCGCAAAAGGCGGGCCCCACCACCGTCCTGCGGTGGTGGGGCCCGCCGTGGAACGCGGCCCGGAGGCTCAGCCGGGCAGGCGGGGTCCCGCCTCACGCTGCTCGGCCAGCCAGGTCTCCACCTCGTCCGAGCGGCGCGGCAGCCCGGCCGAGAGGTTCACCGGACCGTCGGCGGTGACCAGGATGTCGTCCTCGATCCGCACGCCGATGCCCCGCAGCTCCTCCGGGACCAGCTCGTCCTCCGGCTGGAAGTAGAGCCCCGGCTCGACGGTGAGCACGTAGCCCTCGCCGAGCGGGCCGTCGCGGTAGGTCTCCTTGCGCGCGTTGGCGCAGTCGTGCACGTCGATGCCGAGCATGTGGCTGGTGCCGTGCAGCGTCCACCGGCGGTAGACCGTGGAGGCCGGGTCCATCGCCTCGTCCACGCTCACCGGCAGCAGGCCGAGGTCCTTCAGCGCCTCGGCCAGCACCCGCATCGAGGCCAGGTGCACGTCGCGGAAGCCCACCCCCGGCTTGCACATGTCGATGCCGGCCTGCTGGGCGGCGTACACGGCGTCGTAGACCTGGCGCTGCAACGGGGTGAACCGGCCGTCGACCGGCAGCACCCGGGTCACGTCGGCGGTGTAGAGGTTGCGGTTCTCCACGCCCATGTCCATCAGCAGCAGGTCACCCGGACGGGTGGCGCCGTGGTTGTGCACCCAGTGCAGGATCGTGGCGTGCTCGCCCGCCCCGACGATCGAGCCGTAGCCCACGTCGTTGCCGTCGTGCCGGGCGCGCAGGGCGAAGACGCCCTCCAGCAGCCGCTCGGAGACCGCCCGGTCGGCCGGCAGCGCGCGGGCCACGTCCTCGAAGCCCCGCACGGTGGCGTCGCACGCCTCCTGGAGCTGCGCGATCTCCCACTCGTCCTTGACCAGCTTCAGCTCCGAGATGGCGATGGCCAGCTCCCGGTCGCGGCCCGGCTGGCCCTCCGCGCGCGGCCCGTCGTACCGGCGCACCGCGGCGTCCACCCGGGCGTCGAAGCCGCGCAACACCCGGGTCCGCCCCGGGGCCAGGTCGGCCAGCGCCGCGTCCAGCTCGCTCAGGTCGGCCGTCGGCAGGCCCAGCTCGGTCGACTTCTCCCGCAGCGTCGGCCGCCGGCCCACCCACAGCTCGCCGTGCCGGCTGCGGAAGAACTCGTCGGTCGCCCGGGACGAGCGGGGCCGCATGAACAGCGTCGCCTCGCCGCCCGGCCGCAGCACGAGGACGCTGTCGGGCTCCAGGTCGCCGGTCAGGTAGGCGAAGTCGCTGCCCGGCCGGAACCGGTGGTCGGTGTCGTTGGCGCGTACCTTCTCGGTGCCGGTGGGGATGACCAGCGTCTCGCCCGGGAAGGCATCAGCCAGCGCGGCCCGCCGCTTGGCGTGGTTGGGCACCTCGGGCCTCGGGGTGACCGACAGCTCGGTGTCCCGCCAGCCCTGCCGCATGAAGGACAGGAACGCCTCCGGGAAGTCCGGGTCGTGCGACTCCGTGCCGTCCGCCGGCTTGCCCTGCTGCGTCCGCTCCTCGGCCATGATCCGCCCTCCCTGAGCCTCGTCGCTGGTCCAGACGGTACCGCGCGCACGGGAGCGGGAGGTGCCTGCGGTGCCGCGACGGTGGCTTCCGGCGCGTGGAAAGATGGCCCCCATGTGCGGACTCCTGGCCTTCTTCAGCGCGCGCGGCGACGCCGCCGCCCACCGCGACCACATCGCCGGCGCACTGGAGTGCCTGCACCACCGTGGCCCGGACGAGACCGGGGTCGAGGTGGTCGGCGACGCCTCCGGCCGGTACGCGGACGGCGTGTTCGCGCACAAGCGCCTGGCCATCATCGACGTGGCGCTCAGCCACGAGCCCCTGCCCTACGCGGGCGGCCGCTACCTGCTCACCTTCAACGGCGAGATCTACAACTACATCGAGCTGCGGGACGAGCTGATCCGCGACTACGGGGCCCAGTTCGCCACCAACGGCGACGGCGAGGTGATCGTCGCCGGCTACCACTACTGGGGTGAGCAGGTGCTCACCAAGCTGCGCGGCATGTTCGCGTTCGTGATCTGGGACCGGCAGGAGCGGCGGGCCTTCGGCGCCCGGGACTACTTCGGCATCAAGCCGCTGCACTACCTGGAGACTCAGGACGGCCTCTACCTGGCCTCGGAGAAGAAGGCGCTGCTGCCGTTCGCGCACTCCGCCTACCAGGGCGACGCCGGCATCGACACCGCCAACCTGAGCCACTACCTGACCCTGCAGTACGTCCCGGAGCCGGGCACGCTGCACAAGGGGATCAGCCGGATCGGTTCGGGGGAGTACCTCACCTGGACCCCGGGCGGCCGGATCGAGGTGCGCCGCTGGTACCGGCCGGTGTTCCGCCCGGCGCCCGTCTCCGACGAGCAGAAGCTCTACCACGAGATCCGGGAGACGCTGCGCGAGAGCGTCCGGATGCACATGCGCTCGGACGTGCCGGTCGGTTCGTTCCTGTCCAGCGGCATCGACTCGACCGCGGTGGTGGCGCTGGCCCGCGAGTTCAACCCGAACATCCTCACCTTCACCGTCGGCTACGACGTGCCCGGCTACTCCGAGATCGACGTGGCCCAGGACTCGGCCCGGCACCTCGACGTGACCACCATCCCGACCAAGATCGGGCCGCAGGACATGATCGACGCGCTGCCGAAGATCGTCTGGCACCTGGACGACCCAGTCGCCGACCCGGCCCTGGTGCCGCTCTACTTCGTGGCGAAGAAGGCCGCCGAGCACGTCACCGTGGTGCTCTCCGGCGAGGGCGCGGACGAGTTCTTCGGCGGCTACACGATCTACCGCGAGCCGCTCTCGCTCAGCTCCGTCAACGGCCTGCCGGACGGCGTGCAGAAGGGGCTGCGGGCGGTCTCCAAGGCCATCCCGCAGGGGGTCAAGGGCAAGAGCTTCCTGGAGCGCGGCACCACCCCGATCGAGCAGCGCTACTACGGCAACGCGCGGATGTTCACAGAGGAGGAGAAGCAGCACCTGCTGCGCCGCTACGACCCCTCGGTGCGCTACACCGACGTCACCGCGCCGATCTACGCCGAGTGCACCGAGCTGGACGACGTCACCAAGATGCAGTACGTCGACCTCTACACCTGGTTGCGCGGCGACATCCTGGTCAAGGCCGACCGGATCTCGATGGCGCACTCGCTGGAGGTCCGGGTGCCGTTCCTGGACCGGGAGGTGTTCAACGTCGCCGCCGGCATCCCGGTCGACCTGAAGCTGCCGCCCCGCTCCGAGGCCACCAAGTACGCGATGCGCCAGGCGCTGCAGGGCGTGGTGCCGCCGGCCATCGTCAACCGCAAGAAGCTGGGCTTCCCCACCCCGACCCGGGTGTGGCTGCGCGGCGAGATGTACGAGTGGGCCCGGCACGTGCTGTCCACCTCCGGCGCGGGCGACCTGGTCGACCTGTCGTACGCGCTGCGGCTGCTGGACGAGCACAAGCGGGAGGAGGCCGACCACTCCCGCAAGGTGTGGACCGTGCTGATCTTCTGCATCTGGCACGCGATCTTCGTGGCGAAGACGCTCGACCCGGGCATCCAGCGCAACCAGTCCGCGCTGCTGACCAAGCCGGTCGTCGGCAGCATGGTGCGCTGACCCGTACGCGGTGAAGGGCCCCCGGGGTGTTCCCCCGGGGGCCCTTCTCAGTGCGGGGTCACCGACCGGTGCAGGTGACCGTCGGCAGGGTGTTGGTGCCGGAGGTGTTCGCGGTGAAGCCGAACGTGGTGGTGCCCTCCGGTGGGACGCTGCCGTTGTAGGCGGCGTTGGTGACCGTCACCGACGCCCCGCTGCCGCTCAACGTGCCGTTCCAGACCTGGTTGATGGTCTGGCCGCTCGGCCAGGTCCAGTTCGCGGTCCACCCGGCGTACGTCCGGGTGCTGTGGTTCATGATCATGACCTCGCCCTGGAAGCCGCCCTGCCAGGCGCTGACCACCTTGTACACCGCCATGCAGGTGCCCGCCGGCATGGTCGGCGTCGAGGTGGGCGTGGGCGTCGGCGTGGTGGGCGTGGGCGTCGGGGTGGTGGGGGTCGGCGTCGGGGTGGTCGGCGTGGGCGTCGGCGTGCCGCCGCCCGAACCGATCCCGGTCACCTCGCCGTTGCCGCCGTCGAACGTCACGTCGGAGCAGCCGAAGAAGTTCTCCTGGCTGTCCGAGCGGACCCAGCGCGAGTAGATGATGTGCCGGCCGCTCTTGTTGGTCGGCAGGTTCCCGGTGAAGTAGTAGTGCCCGTCGTTGGTGCCGACCGCGCCGCGCTGCGGCGGGTTGGTCACCTGCAGGAACGGCTGCTCCTCCAGGTCGCTCCAGGCCAGCGGGCGGGTCGGGCTCCAGCTGTCCTTGGTGACGTAGAAGTAGAACGTGCCCGGGTGGTGGGCCCAGTTGCTGTAGCGGAACTCCATCGACCGCCCGGCCGTCAGGTGCGTGATCGGCCAGTCGTTGCGCGCCGCGTCGTAGCCGCTGAAGTTGGGGTTCCCACCGCTGCACAGCTTGCCGTCGGGGATGAACCCGACGGTGCGTCCGCCCGCGTCCGAGCGCAGCACGCTGAACCAGTTGTAGAGCGAGTTCGCCCCGTTCGCGGCGACCGCGGCGGAGCAGGCGGGGTTGTTCGGGCGGATCTCACCGGTGCCGGAGAGGCCGTCCTTCCAGCACAGGTAGGTCCGGGCGCCCGGCGTCATGGCCGCGCCGTGCGCGGCGGCCGGATCGGAGTGGGAGGCCAGGGCGAACGCGCCCAGGGCCAGGGTGAGGGCCGCGGTGACCAGCGCGGCCGTACGGGATCGGTGCACGGGGATCTCCTGACTGGCGGAGCGCGACCTGCTCTCGGCCCGCCCCGCTGCGACGAGCGGATGCGACGATCGCGGTGCCCGCGCCCGGCGGTCGGCGTGCGGCCGGAACCGTCGGGGGACGCGCACCGCCTGCGGTCCGTGCCACGGACCGTGGGTGCCCTCGCGTCGGCTCGACCCGGCGGCGCGGCAGCCCACCGCGCCCTCCCGGCAGCGCCATCCCATCACGTCCGGCCGCCGCACGCAATAGCCGCTGGTCGATGCCCGGGTCCCGTCGCGCCGGATCCCGGCATGCGCCAGGATCGGGGGAGGACGAGGAGAGGAGCCAGGATGGGGTACGCGGTGGTGCTCGGCGAGGCGCTTGTCGACCTGCTCGACGCCGAGCACGACGGGGAACCCGTCTACCGGCAGGCGGTCGGCGGCGGGCCGCTCAACGTGGCGGTGGCGGTCGCCCGGCTCGGCGGGGACGTGCAGTTCGTCGGCTCGCTCGGCGACGACGCGCTGGCCGGACGGATCCGGGCCTTCCTCACCGGGGCCGGCGTGGGCGTGGCCGGCGCGGTGACCGTGCCCGCCCCGACCGCGCTGGCGGTGGCCACCTTCGCCGGGCCGGAGCCGGAGTTCCGCTTCTACGGTGAGCCCCGCTCGTACGCCCTGCTCGGCCCGGACGACCTGGACGTGGCGCTGGTCGAGGGCGCCGACGTGCTCTACTGCGGCTCGATCGTGCTGCTCGACCCGCCGGTGCTGGCCGCCGCCCGCCGCGCCTGGGCGGTCGCGGGCGGCCTGCGGGTGTTCGACCCGAACGTCCGCCCCAGCCTGCTCACCGCGCCCGACGCGCTGGACCGGCTGCGCGGGGTGGTCGCGGAGTTCGCCGCCGGGGCGCACCTGGTCAAGCTCAGCAGCGCCGACGCCCGGGTGCTCTACCCGCACGAGCCGGTCGCGGGCGTCGCGGCGTACCTGCGGGAACTGGGCGCGACCACCGTCGTGGTCACGCTCGGCGCGGACGGCGCCCTCGTCGCCGCCGCCGATGACGTGGTACGCGTGCCCGCCCCGAAGGTCGAGGCGGTGGACGCCACCGGCGCCGGCGACTCGGTGATGGGCGCGCTCGTGGCCGAGCTGCTCGCCGCCGGCGAACCGGCCGACGCGCTCGGCTGGCGGGAGCGGGTGGCGTTCGCGCTCCGGGTGGCCGGGCTGGTGTGCGAGTCGCCGGGCGGCGCCACCGCCATGCCCACCCGGAGCGCCGTCACCGCCCGCTTCGCGTGAAAGGAGGGGCCCCTTCTTAACGCCTCCGGTAGAGGAGGGGCCCCCTGTTAACACACCGGCCCTCGGGCGGCGGAGGTCAGCGGGGGCGGGTGAGGGTGAGGACTGCCGTCAGGGAGAGGGTGGCGGCGCCGGCCAGAACGGTGGCCATGGGGAGGGCGCTGCCCTCGCCGCCGAGGCCGACCAGGGGTGCGGCGAGCGCGCCGACCACCGACTGGACGCCACCCATCAGCGCGGCGGCGGTCCCGGCGTGGCGGGCGTGCGCGTCCAGCGCCAGCGCGGTGCTGTTCGGCATCACCATGCCCAGCGAGCCGACGAAGGCGAACAGCGCCACCGCCGTCACCGCCAGGCTGCCGGCGAGCGCGCCGGTCAGCACGCCCGCCGCCGTGACCAGGCCGACCACCAGCGTGGTGACCAGCAGCCGGCGCGGACTGAACCGGTCGAGCAGTCGGGCGTTGAGCTGCCCGGTGGCGACCAGGGCGAGCGCGTTCACGCCGAAGATCACGCTGAACACCGTGGCGGAGACGCCGAAGACGTCCTGGAACACGAACGACGACCCCGAGATGTACGCGAACAGCCCGGCGAACGCGAAGCCCTGGGTCAGCGCGTACCCGAGGTAGACCCGGTCGGCGGCCAGCGACCGCATGGTGCGGGCGGTGGCGCCCAGGCCGCCGGTGCTGCGGCGCTGCACCGGCAGGGTCTCCGGCAGGCGCAGCGCCACCGCGACGGCGAGCAACGCGCCGATCACGGCCAGGGCGACGAAGACGGCCCGCCAGGAGCCGAACCGGAGCACCAGGCTGCCCACGCTGGGCGCGGCCACCGGCGCCACGCCGAAGACCAGGGTGAGTCGGGAGAAGTACTTCGCGGCGTCCCGACCGGAGTAGAGGTCCCGGACCACCGCGCGGGCGACCACCACGCCCATGCCGCCGGCCACGCCCTGGACGAACCGCGCGGCGGCCAGCAGGGGAGCGTTCGGCGCCGCGGCGCAGGCCAGCGCGAGCACGGCGTACGCGACCACGCCGACCAGCACGGGACGGCGCCGTCCCCAGCGGTCGCTGAGCGGGCCGGTGACGAGTTGGCCCAGCGCCAGGCCGACCAGGCAGGTGGTCAGGGAGAGCTGGATGCCGGCCTGGTCGGCGCCGAGCTCGCGGGTCATCGCCGGGAACGCCGGCAGGTACATGTCCAGCGAGAGCGGACCGATCGCGGTGAGCGTGCCGAGCAGCACCAGCAGGGTGATGCCGCCGCCTGCCGCGGCGGGCCGGTCGACGGTCGGGCGCGCGGCGGCCCGCACGGTCTGGCTCACGAAGGTTCCCCCTGGATCTGGTGCGTTCCGGGTAACCTTATCTCTGTAGTCAGAACTATTGCGATGTGAAGCAGGTGACTCCGTGGCGACCGACGAGGAGATCGCGCGCTTCGGCGCCGTGCTCGGGGAGCTGCACCGGCTGCTGCGCCGCCGGACCGTCGCCCGCGCCGCCCGGGAGCCGCTGCCCGAGGCCCAGGTGGAGGTGCTCCTGCTGGTGCGGGCCGCCCCGGGCATCAGCGGCAAGGAGGTGGCCCGCCGGCTCGGCACCGCGCCGAACACGGTCAGCACGCTGGTGCGCGACCTCGCCGACGCCGGGCTGCTGGCCCGCGAGCGCGACCCCGCCGACCGCCGGGTGGTCCGCCTGCACGTCACCGAGGCGGCCCGCCGGCGGATGGCCGACTACGAGGTCCACCGCGCCGCGCTGCTGACCGAGTCCCTCGCCGAGGTGGATCCCGCGGCCCGCTCGGCCGTCCTGGCCGCCGCCCCGCACCTCGACGCGCTGCTCACCGCCCTGCGCAACCGCCCCTGAGGCGCGATCACCGCCGCCGCCGCACCGACCGCCGCCGCACCGACGGCCGCCGCATCGACCGCCGCCGCGCCGGCCGCGCGCTCAGGCGGTGCCGTCGAGTTCGGCGTAACCGCGGCGGGCCGCGATCAGGCCGGGCCGGGCCCCGAACGGCGACTCGGCCGCCACCCGCTCCGGCGGGGCGCTGCCGGTGTGCCCGGCCCGGATCAGCCACGCCTGCCGCGCGAGCCGGGCGTGCTGCTCGCGGACGAAGTCCGCGTCGACCGGCTCACCGTGGCCCGGCACCACCACCGTGGCCGGCGTGGTCAGCCGCAGCAGGTCGGCCACCGCGTCCGGCCACTGCAACGGGTACGACTCCTCGAACGCCGGCGGCCCGCTCTGCTCCACCAGGTCACCGGCCACCAGGACGTCCGCGTCCGGCACGTGCACCACCAGGTCGGCGTCGGTGTGCCCGTGCCCGGGGTGGCGCAGCAGCACCCGCCGCCCGCCCACGTCCAGCACGGTCTGCTCGTGCACCGCGTGCGTCGGCGTCGCCAGCTCGGTGCGCGCCAGCTCGTCGGCGAGTGCCGGCTGCTCGGCCCGCATCTCCTCGTACGCCGCCCGGCGCAGCGCGTCGGGGTGGTCCCGCAGCACCGCCACCGCCTGGGCGTGCGCGTACACCTCGGTGCCCGGCTCGGCGGCCAGCGTGACGTTGCCGAAGCAGTGGTCGAAGTGGTGGTGGGTGTTGACGATCGTCCACGGGTGCGGGGTCACCGCCCGGGCGGCCGTGGCCAGCTCGCGGGCCTGCCCGGTGGTGGAGAGCGTGTCCACCAGCAGCGCGGCGCCGTCGCCCACCACCAGCACCACGTTGACCCGCAGCAGCGGCTCGCGCAGCAGGTGCACGCCGGCGGCGATCTCCTCGAAGCGTGCGGTCATGACGCGCCGACGGCCCGCTCGACGAAGCGCTGCCGGTCGACCAGCGCCCGCTCGACGCGCCCCTGCGCGGCGACCGTGTGGCCGTCGGTCACGGTCACCTCGAAGACCAGCCGGCGACCGTCGACCTTGACCAGCTCGGCGTGGGCGGACACGGACCGCCCGACCGGGGTGGCCGCGCGGTGCTCCAGCTCGACCCGGATTCCGACGGTGGTGGACCCGGCCGGCATCCGGGGCGCCAGCGCCGCCACCGTGGCCGCCTCGGCCAGCGCCAGCACCCGGGGGGTACCGAGCACCGGCACGTCCCCCGAGCCGAGCGCCCGGGCGGTGTCGGCGTCGGTCACGGTCAGCTCGACGCGGGCGGTCAGGCCCGGCGCGAACGGCGACTCCGGCTGCTCCTGCATGCGGCCGAGCCTAGTGCAGCCGACGGCGGACCGTCCGGCGTCCGGGGCCCCCGCCGACCCCGCTCCGGGCCGGCCCCCCGACGGTCGGCGTCGGTCCGCCGGTCGCCCGCCGTTAACCTTGTCCGCGATGGCCGTGCTGACAGATCCCCCGCCCCCCGCCCCCGCCGGACCAACCGCGTCCCCTGACGGCGGGCGTCGCCGTGTGATCGCGATGACCGTCTGGGGCATCGCCTTCGTGGCCGCGTGGCTCGCCATCGGCCTGCCCACCGACCCGGCGTACGCGTTCCTGTGGATCTGGGCCGGCACGGTCGCCTGGAACTCGGCCCGGCCGTGGCGCAGCCACCTGCGCTTCGCCCGGGACTGGATCCCGGTGGTGCTGCTGCTCGCCGCGTACAACCTGTCCCGCGGGTTCGCCGACAACGGCGCCACGCCGCACGCCATGGAGCTGATCGTCGCCGACCGGTTCCTGACCGGGTGGGTCACCGGCGGCGAGGTGCCGACGATCTGGCTCCAGCAGCACCTCTACGACCCGGACCAGGTTCGCTGGTGGGACGTGCTGGTGAGCTGGATCTACTTCTCCCACTTCGTGGCGACGCTCGCCGCGGCCGCCGTGCTGTGGATGCGCAACCGGGGGCGCTGGATCGCGTACATGTCGCGGTGGGGTTTCCTCTGCGCGGCCGGCCTGGTCACCTACTTCGCCTACCCGGCCGCGCCGCCGTGGTGGGCGGCGCAGAACGGGCTGCTCACCGAGGTGGCGCGGATCTCCACCCGGGGGTGGAAGGAGATCGGCATGCACGGCGCGGGCAACCTGCTCAACGCCGGGCAGATCGCCTCCAACCCGGTGGCCGCCATGCCGTCGCTGCACACCGCGTTCGCGCTGTTCGTGGTGCTGTTCTTCCTGCGCTCGGTGCGCAAGCGGTGGTGGCCGCTGATGCTGGCGTACCCGCTGGCCATGACGTTCACCCTGATGTACAGCGGCGAGCACTACCTGATCGACGTGCTGGTCGGCTGGGCGTACGTGGGGATGACGTTCCTGGTCGTCGGCCTGGCCGAGCGCTGGTGGCGGGCCCGACGGTCCCGCCGGGACGGGACCCCGACGGCCGTGACCGGTGTCACCGCGCCCGCCGCCGGCCCGGACGCCACGCCCGGGGCCGACCGGGACGCCGTTCCCGCCGAACGTCGCTGACCGTCCTCCGGGCGCCGGACCGGCGATACGGCTGGAGGGCGGTCAAGAAGGGGCCGGCTCCACCGACTGCGGCACGCAGGCCCTTCCCCTACGCCCCCCGGCGCGCGTGGCGCGCCCGCGCGGTCAGCTCGGCCGCCAGCTCCCAGGCGTCGGTCAGGTCCCGGTCGACCGCCGCCGCGCCGGCCCCGCCGGCGGTGTCGGCGTGCACGGTGGCCAGCCGTAGCCGGCGCTGTGCCGGGCCCTGGGTGACCCGCACGCTCTGGATCCGGGCGTACGGGACCAGCGTCAGCCGGCGGGTCAGCAGCCCGGAGCGGGCCACGAAGACCTCGTCGTCGAGGCCGGCGCCGACCGCCGCCCGGCTCAGCGGGCGCAGCCAGCGAGCACGCGGGGGCGGCGGCGTGGCGGGCAACGCCCCCAGCCGTACGCCGGGCAGCACCTCCGCCACGACCAGCTCGCCGGTGCCGGTGTCGCCGACCGGGAGCAGCCGGTCCGGGCGGTTGCGGTCGTCCGGCTCACCGGCCGAGTAGCCGGCCACCTCCAGCCGCAGCCGCAGCCAGCCCCTGACCCGCCAGAGCAGCGGCCAGGTCACCCCGACGGTCTGCACCCGGTGCAGCGGCACGGTCTGCATCCGCGTCTCCAGCAGCCCGTTGTGCACCCGCAGGGTGCCGTCGTCGCGGTCCAGCCGGAAGCTCCAGTCGTCCAGCACCCGGCGGATCGGCTGGAGCAGCACACCGGCCATCGCGGTCAGCGTGCTGGCCACCGCGATGAACGACCAGGAACCCTCGGACAGGAACTGCGCCACCACGAACGCCAGGCCGAACGGCAGCAGGAACGCCTGCGGCGTGAGCAGCTGGCTGACCAGCAGGTCCCGGTTGCGCACGGCGTGCAGCCGGCGGCCGGCCGGGGCGGGCGCGGGCGGCGTGGCCGGATCGGCGGGCGCGGACGCCGGCGCGCGACCGGCCACGGCGAGCAGCCGCTGCCGCAGTGCGGTGGCCTCGGCCACGCTGAGATAGGCCAGCGGCGCCTCGGTCTTGCCCCCGCCGACCACCTCCAGCCGCAGCTCCGCCAGGCCGGTGAGCTGGGCCAGCAGCGGCCGGACCACCTCGACCGCCTGCAACCGTTCCAGCGGGATGGCCCGGGTGCGCCGCCACAGCAGCCCCTCGTGCACCCGCAGCTCCCGGCCGACCACGTGGTAGCCGGTGTTCCACCAGCTGATCACCGACAGCACGGTGGCGCCGAGGACGAAGACCGCGACGAGCGCGGCGAACCAGCCGAACCCGACCCGGGACAGCGTCGACCAGGAGAGCCCGGCGATCACCACGACCAGTGACTTCGCGCCGTGCACGGCGGGGCTCAACGGGTGCAGGCGCTGCCGCGGCTCCTCGCCGCCGGCCGGCGGACCCCACGGGCCGGGCGGGGGCGCGGCCGGCGCGGCCCACGGCCCGGCAGCCGGTCGCGGCCCGTACCCCGGGTGTGGCGGCCCGTACCCCGGGTGTGGCGGCCCGTATCCCGGTTGCGGTCCGTGACCGGGCGGTGGTTCGTGGCCGGGCGGTGGTTCGTGGCCCGGCGGCGGGGCGGGCGGGCCGTAGCCGGTCGCGGGGGGCCAGGGGTGTCCGTTCGTCGTCGGCTCCGCATCGGCGGGCCGGTCCTCCCGGGGCGGGGGAGCGCCGCCGGACTCCGGCTCGCTCCGCCCGCTCACAGGCCCTCCGCCCGGTCCTCGCCCAACGCGGTCAACCGGTCCCGCAGCCGGGACGCCTCGGCCGGGCGCAGGCCGGGCACCCGGGCGTCGCTGGCCGCCGCGGCGGTGTGCAGCTGCACCGTGGCCAGGTCGAAGGCGCGCTCCAGCGGACCCGCGCTCACGTCGACGAACTGCATCCGGGAGTACGGCACGATGGAGAGCCGCCGGACCAGCAGCCCGTGCCGGACGAGCAGGTCGTCGTCGCGTTCGGCGTACCCCCAGGCGCGGACCGCGCGCACGATGGTGACCGCGCGCCACGCGGACAGCAGCAGCGCCACGCCGATCGCGGCGCCGAGCAGCCAGTGCCCGGCGACGGCCCAGATCACGCCGAGCACCACCAGCGCCACGGCCAGCAGGATGCCGAGCCGGATCAGCTCCACCCAGATCAGGTCGCGGGAGATCGGCTGCCAGCGGACCGTCTCCGGCCAGGGCTCCAGCGGCCCGGGCGGAGTGGGCGGCGGGCCGGCGCGGTCGGCACCGGTCACCGGGCGGACCCGCCGTGGCGGCGGACGGCGCGTGGTCGGACGGTCTGCTCGTTCACGATTCGAGCGTAGGCGATTCCGGCAGCGGCACCACCTCGCGCAGGAAGCCGCGCGCGTCGAGGAAGTCACCGAGCGAGGCGCGGTGCGCCGGGCAGGCCAGCCAGGTCTTGCGCCGCTCGGGGGCGTGCAGCCGGGGATTGTGCCAGCGCAGCTGGAACACCGCGGGGGCGCGACATCCCCGCGCCGAGCAGATCAGCGCCTGGTCCGGGATGGGAGTCGTCACCGGGGCGAGTCTAGGGCCGCACGCCGGAAGTTTGAGCGCCGGGCGGCCACGGGGGGAGCCGCCCGGCGACGGGGTGAATCGTACACACGCCGGACCCCTTGTTGTCCACCCGTGTTCAGCGTTTTCCGCGCGGTGGGACGGCGCGGCGGAATCGTGCCTCTCCCGCCCTCGGCTCTCAGCTAGGCATGACAGTCTTAACGCGCACCACGCCACGACGACGACCCAGCTGTGGAGGACCGGTGGCCCAGCCGACCACGCCCGACGTGCCGAACCCGACCGAGGCGGCGCCGGACGCGCCGCCGCCGGCGACCACCACGCCGGCGCAGGACGCCACGCTGCTGGAGCGGGCGCTGTTCGAGATCAAACGGGTGATCGTCGGCCAGGACCGGATGGTCGAGCGGATGTTCGTCGCGCTGCTGGCCCGCGGGCACTGCCTGCTGGAGGGCGTGCCCGGGGTGGCCAAGACGCTCGCCGTGGAGACCCTGGCCCGGGTGGTCGGCGGTTCCTTCGCCCGGGTGCAGTTCACCCCGGACCTGGTGCCCGCCGACATCATGGGCACGCGGATCTACCGGCAGTCCAGCGAGAAGTTCGACGTCGAGCTGGGCCCGGTCTTCGTCAACTTCCTGCTCGCCGACGAGATCAACCGCGCGCCGGCCAAGGTCCAGTCGGCGCTGCTGGAGGTGATGAGCGAGCGGCAGGTCTCCATCGGCGGCGAGAGTCACCGGGTGCCCGACCCGTTCCTGGTGATGGCCACCCAGAACCCGATCGAGCAGGAGGGCGTCTACCCGCTGCCCGAGGCGCAGCGGGACCGCTTCCTCATGAAGATCGTGGTGGGTTACCCCACCGACGCCGAGGAGCGCGAGATCGTCTACCGGATGGGCGTGGCGCCACCGGAGCCGACCCGGGTGTTCGACACCCCGGACCTGATCGCCCTGCAGCACAAGGCCGACCAGGTCTTCGTGCACAACGCGCTGGTCGACTACGCGGTCCGGCTTGTGCTCGCCACCCGCGCCCCGGCCGAGCACGGCATGCCCGACGTGGCCCAGCTCATCCAGTACGGCGCCAGCCCGCGTGCCTCGCTCGGCCTGGTCCGGGCCACCCGCGCGCTGGCGCTGCTGCGCGGCCGGGACTACGCCCTGCCGCAGGACGTGCAGGACATCGCGCCGGACATCCTGCGCCACCGGCTGGTGCTCAGCTACGACGCGCTCGCCGACGACGTGCCGGCCGACCACATCGTGCACCGGGTGATGTCGACCATTCCGCTGCCCGCGGTCGCGCCCCGCCAGCAGGCCACGCCACCACCGGTGGCCGTGCCGCACAACGGTTGGCCCGGGCAGCGGCCGTGACCCCGCCCACCCGGCTGCCGGCCACCGGCGACCGCTCGGGCGCCGTACTGGCCCGGCTGCAGCTCATGGTCACCCGCAAACTGGACGGGCTGCTCCAGGGCGACTACGCCGGCCTGCTGCCCGGCCCGGGCAGCGAGGCGGGGGAGTCCCGGGAGTACCGCCCCGGCGACGACGTCCGCCGGATGGACTGGCCGGTCACCGCCCGCACCACCATGCCGCACGTGCGGCGTACGGTGGCCGACCGCGAGCTGGAGACCTGGCTGGCGGTCGACCTGTCGGCCAGCCTCGACTTCGGCACCGGGCGGTGGCTCAAGCGGGACGTGGCGGTCGCCGCGGTGGCCGCGCTGGCCCACCTCACCGTGCGCGGCGGCAACCGGATCGGCGCGGTGGTCGGCACCGGGGCGCCGGCGACGCCCGGCCGGTGGCGGGGCGGCTCCCCGCCCGCCGGGCCGGGCTCGCTGCACCGGCTGCCCGCCCGGGCCGGGCGGAAGGAGGCGCAGGGCCTGCTGCGGGCGGTCGCCGGCACCGAGATCCAGCCCGGCCGCAGCGACCTCGGCGCGCTGGTGGACATGCTCAACCGGCCGCCGCGCCGGCGGGGCGTCGCGGTGGTGATCTCCGACTTCCTGTCCCCGCCGCAGCAGTGGGGTCGCCCGCTGCGCAAGCTGCGGGTCCGGCACGACGTGCTGGCCGTCGAGATCGTCGACCCGCGTGAACTGGAACTGCCCGACGTGGGCGTGCTGCCGGTCGTCGACCCGGAGAGCGGGGAGCTGCACGAGGTGCAGACCGCCGACCCGGGGCTGCGCCGCCGCTACGCCGAGGCGGCGGCCGCCCAGCGCGGGGCGATCGCCGCCGAGCTGCGCGCCGCCGGCGCGGCTCACCTGCGCCTGCGTACCGACCGAGACTGGCTGCTGGACATGGTGCGTTTCGTCGCCGCGCAGCGGCACGCCCGTACCCGAGGGACGACCCGATGATCCGATTTCTGCAACCGTGGTGGCTGCTGGCCGTGCTGCCGGTGCTCGCCCTCGCCGCCGCGTACGTCTGGCGGCAGCTGCACCGCCGGCAGTACGCGTTGCGCTTCACCAACGTGGACCTGCTGCGCACGCTCGCGCCCAAGGGGCTCGGCTGGCGGCGGCACGCCGCGGCCACCGCGTTCCTGCTCTGCCTGCTGGTGCTGGCCACCGGGCTGGCCCGGCCGGCGATCGACACCCGGGAGCCGCTGGAACGGGCCACCGTGATGCTCGCCATCGACGTGTCGCTGTCCATGCAGGCCGACGACGTGGCGCCGAACCGACTGGAGGCGGCGCAGGAGGCCGCGAAGCAGTTCGTCGGGGAGCTGCCGGAGAGCTACAACCTGGGGCTGGTCTCGTTCGCCAAGTCGGCCAACGTGCTGGTGCCGCCGACCAAGGACCGGGGCGCGGTGACCACCGCCATCGACGGGCTGGTGCTGGCCGAGGCCACCGCCACCGGTGAGGCGGTCTTCACCTGCCTGGAGGCGATCCGGTCGGTGCCGGCCGACGGCGCCGCCGGCATCCCGCCCGCCCGGATCGTGCTGCTCTCCGACGGCTACCGCACGTCGGGCCGGTCGGTGGAGGAGGCGGCCGCGGCGGCGCAGGCGGCGAACGTGCCGGTCTCCACCATCGCCTTCGGCACCGACTCGGGCCAGGTCGACATCGGCGGCCAGCTCCAGCGGGTGCCGGTGGACCGCAGCGCGCTCTCCCAACTGGCGGAGACGACCCAGGGCTTCTTCTACGAGGCCGCGTCGGTGAGCGAGCTGAAACAGGTCTACCAGGACATGGGCAGCTCGATCGGCTACCGCACCGAGCCCCGCGAGATCACCCAGTGGTACGCGGGGATCGCGTTGCTCCTGGCGCTCTGCGCCGGTGGGCTGAGCCTGCTCTGGACGTCCCGCCTGATCTGAGCCGGGCGCGGGTCGGCGGCGGTCAGTGACCGCCGCCGGCCAGCACGAACAGGACGGCCACCCAGACGGCGGCGAGAGTGAAGCCCAGCGGGGCGGCGTAACGGCTCATGATTGTGCTCCGTGGCGACGGTCGGCCCGGTGACGCGGGCCGCAGGGTGGACCGGGAGGGACGCACACGAAGTCGTGACCGGGTGCTCCGCCGCGCGGCAGGGCCGATCCCGGCGCGGGCCGGGGAGCGGATGCGGTGCGGGGGGCGGGAAGCGGGTCAGCCGCGTCGACCGAGCCGTGGCTCAGCGGGGCTGACGGTGGGCCCGGCCACGACTGGGAGGATCGCTATCTCGCACAGCGATCACCTCCTGCGTTCGGCGGGGCCCGGAGCGCGGGCGCAGAACGGCCCGCAGACGCGATCATCGTACACCCGGGGTGGGTCGGGCGCGCGCTCGGCCGACCGGCCCCGGGTGACCCCCGCCGAGCGGTGGATGCCCGCCGGCCGCGCGCGTCGCTGACCTGGTCGGGTTAGCGCTTACCTGTCGGTAACCCCTAGGCTCCGACCGACCGAGAGATCAGGAGCAGAGGGGGACCCGTGGCCCGTACCGTGCTGGTGACCGGCGGAAACCGGGGGATCGGCCTGGCCATCGCGCAGGCCTTCGCCAAGCAGGGCGACCGGGTGGCGGTGACCTACCGCAGCGGCGAGGCTCCCGAGGGGTTCTTCGGGGTGCGCTGCGACGTGACCGAGGCCGACTCCGTCGACGCCGCGTTCGCCGCCGTCGAGGCCGAGCTGGGCCCGGTCGAGGTGCTGGTCGCCAACGCCGGCATCACCGACGACACGCTGATCATGCGGATGTCCGACGAGCAGTTCACCCGGGTGGTGGAGACGAACCTGACCGGCTCGTTCCGGGTCGCCAAGCGGGCCTCCACGAAGATGCTCCGGGCCAGGTGGGGCCGGATGATCTTCATCTCCTCGGTGGTCGGCCTCTACGGCGGCGCCGGTCAGGTCAACTACGCCGCGAGCAAGGCCGGCCTGGTGGGCGTGGCCCGCTCCATCACGCGCGAGCTGGGCAGCCGCAACATCACCGCGAACGTGGTGGCGCCCGGCTTCATCGACACCGACATGACCGCGGCGCTGCCCGAGGAGCGCCGCACCGAATACCGCAAGGCCATCCCGGCCGGCCGGTTCGCCGAGCCGGAGGAGGTGGCCGCCGTGGTCACCTGGCTGGCCTCGGACGCGGCCGGCTACATCTCCGGCGCCGTCATCCCGGTCGACGGCGGCCTGGGCATGGGTCACTGAGAGAGAGCACGGAGGAACTGCGCAATGTCCGGACTCCTGGCCGGTAAGCGGCTGCTGGTCACCGGCGTCATCACCGACGCCTCGATCGCCTTCTCCGTGGCGAAGCTCGCCCAGGAGAACGGCGCCCAGGTCGTGCTCACCGGCTACGGTCGGCTCTCCCTGGTGGAGCGGATCGCCAAGCGCCTGCCCGAGCCGGCCCCGGTGATCGAGCTGGACGTCACGAACGACGAGCACCTCGCCGGCCTGACCGACCGGGTACGCGAGCACGTTGACGGCCTGGACGGGGTGGTGCACTCGATCGGGTTCGCCCCGCAGAGCTGCCTCGGCGGCGGCTTCCTCGACGCGCCGTGGGCGGACGTGGCGACCGCGCTCCAGGTCTCCACCTACTCCTACAAGTCCCTCGCCATGGCGGCGCTGCCGCTGATGTCCTCCGGCGGCGCGGTGGTGGGCCTCACGTTCGACGCGACCAAGGCCTGGCCGGTCTACGACTGGATGGGCGTGGCCAAGGCCGGCCTGGAGTCCGCCTCCCGCTACCTGGCGCTGCACCTGGGCAAGCAGGGCATCCGCAGCAACCTGGTGGCCGCCGGGCCGCTGCGCACCATCGCGGCCAAGTCGATCCCCGGGTTCGACCAGTTCGAGGAGGCGTGGGCCCAGCGGGCCCCGCTGGGCTGGGACCTCACCGACCAGGAGCCGGCCGCGCGGGCCTGCCTGGCGCTGCTCTCCGACTGGTTCCCGGCCACCACCGGCGAGATCGTGCACGTCGACGGCGGCTACCACGCCATCGGCGCCTGAGGTGTAAGGAGGGGCCCCTTGTTAACGCATTCTGCATAACAAGGGGCCCCTCCTAACATTGCCCGCTCGGGCGTTACCGCCATGAGCCGGGGGCGTCGCACGAGCGTCACGGCGGGCGGGGAAGAATAGGGGCCATGGCGTACGACGCGTTGGTGCTGGTCTCCTTCGGTGGTCCCGAGCGGCCCGAGGACGTGCTCCCCTTCCTGCAGAACGTCACCCGGGGGCGGGGCGTGCCGCCGGAGCGGCTGGCCGAGGTGGCCGAGCACTACCTGCACTTCGGTGGGGTGTCCCCGATCAACCAGCAGTGCCGCGACCTGCTCGCGGCGATCCGGGAGGACTTCGCCGCCAACGGCGTCGACCTGCCGGTCTACTGGGGCAACCGCAACTGGGACCCGATGCTCGCCGACACGGTGGCGCGGATGCGCGACGACGGGGTCACCCGGGCGCTGGCGTTCGTCACCAGCGCATACGGCGGCTACTCCTCCTGCCGGCAGTACCAGGAGGACATCGCCTCGGCGCGGGCCGCGGTCGGCCCGGACGCCCCGCTGATCGAGAAGCTGCGCCAGTTCTGGGACCACCCGGGCTTCGTCGAGCCGCACGCCGACGCGGTCCGCGCCGCGCTCGCCCAGCTCGACCCCGCGAAGCGGGACAGCACCCGGCTGGTCTTCACCGCGCACTCGATCCCGGCCTCGGCGGCCGCCACCGCCGGCCCGCACGGCGGCCGGTACACCGCCCAGTTGGAGGAGACCGCGCGGCTGGTGCACGCCGCCGCGGCCCCGGACCTGCCGTACGACCTGGTCTGGCAGAGCCGGTCCGGCCCGCCGCAGGTGCCGTGGCTGGAGCCGGACATCAACGACCACCTGACCAGCCTGGCCGAGCAGGGCGTGACCGGCGTGGTGGTGAGCCCGATCGGCTTCGTCTCCGACCACCTGGAGGTGGTCTGGGACCTGGACACCGAGGCGCTGGAGACGGCCAAGCAGCTCGGCCTGGACTTCGTCCGCGCCGGCACGCCGGGCACCGACCCACGGTTCGTGGCGATGGTCCGGGAGCTGGTCGCGGAGCGCACCGCTCCCGACGGGGAGCGGCTGCGCCGCCGCCTCGGCGAACTGCCGGCCTGGGACACCTGCCCGGCGCTGTGCTGCGTGCCCGCGGCCCGCCGGCCCTGAGCCCGACCGACCACCGACACCCCTGGGGACGACACGATGCATGACCGCAAGCCGGTGCAGAGCTGGCTCACCGACATGGACGGCGTGCTGGTGCACGAGGGGCAGCCGGTGCCCGGCGCCCCGGAGTTCGTCCAGAAGCTGCGCGCCTCCGGCAAGCCGTTCCTGGTGCTGACGAACAACTCCATCTACACCCCGCGCGACCTCCAGGCCCGGCTGGCCCGGATGGGGCTGGACGTGCCGGAGGAGGCGATCTGGTCGTCCGCGCTGGCCACCGCGCAGTTCCTGGCCGACCAACGGCCGGGCGGCACCGCGTACGTGATCGGTGAGGCCGGCCTGACCACGGCGCTGCACGCCGTGGGCTACGTGCTCAGCGACTTCGCCCCGGACTACGTGGTGCTGGGGGAGACCCGCACCTACAGCTTCGAGGCGATAACCAAGGCGATCCGGCTGATCAACGACGGCGCCCGGTTCATCTGCACCAACCCGGACGCCACCGGCCCGTCGGTCGAGGGCGCGCTGCCGGCGGCCGGCTCGGTGGCCGCGATGATCTCCAAGGCGACCGGGGTGGATCCCTACTTCGTCGGCAAGCCGAACCCGATGATGATGCGCTCGGCGTTGAACACCATCGACGCGCACTCGGAGTCCACCGCGATGATCGGTGACCGGATGGACACCGACATCCTCTGCGGCCTGGAGGCCGGGCTGGAGACGATCCTGGTGCTCACGGGCATCAGCAGCCGGGTCGAGGCGGAGCGCTACCCCTACCGGCCGTCCCGGATCGTCGACTCGGTGGCGGACCTCATCGACGAGATCTGAGCCGGGGCGTCACAGCCGCAGCGGGGCGTTGCAGGCGGCCACCAGGGCCTGTCGGCAGGCGGTGGTCAGCGGTCGCAGCGCCGCGTCCCGCTGCTGGGCCTCGAACGTGTTCACCGCGCCGCCGGGGGCGCTCTCCCCGGCCAGGGCGAGCACCCGGTCCAGCACGGCCGCGCGGGCGAACAGCCGGCGCGCCCGCGGGTCGAAGCCCGGGGGAAGGTCGGTGGTGCCGTCGGGGCGGCGCAGCGCGGCGAGCGCGCCGGCCAGCTCCGGGCGCCACTGGGCGACGTCCAGCCGGGTCAGCGCCGCAGTCGTCTCGGCCAGCGCGGCGGCCAGCTCCGCCTCCGCCTCGGCCGCGCCGGGCGAGGTGAGCGACGCCTTCGGCGCGTCGGCGGGCAGCGGGTGCACCCGCCAGAGCACCGTCTCCCAGGTCATGCCCGAGCCGGAGGTGTGGGTGCGGACCTCCGGCACCAGCCCGAGCCCGCTGGCCACCACGGCCTCGCCGGCGAGCAGGGCCGCGCCGGTGAAGTCACCGGGGCCGGGCAGGCCGCGCGGGTCGCCGGGCGCGGGCAGCACCAGGCGGATCTCGTCCGGGGAGTGCCGGGCCAGGCTGGGCAGCGCCTCCCGCAGGGACACGTCGGTCCAGGTGCCGGGCGCGTCCGCGACCAGATGCTCCTCGTCGCCGGCGATGGCGTCGGCGACCTCGTCGAAGGGCACCAGGCCGGCGCGCCAGGCACGTACCCAGGCGACGAACCGGCTCGACCGGCGCGGAGCCAGCGTGGCCGCGCCCGTTGCGGGGGAGGACATGCGGAAAGGGTACGTGCTCCCCGCCGCCGCTGTCTCGGCTGCCGCTCCGGCGGCGTGACCTGCCCCCAACTACCCCCTTCGCACCGTTTCGTGTCGCCCGGTGGCGTCACGGTCGGCGCGTCGGCGAGCGACACGCCGGGCCGGTGGTTAGCGTGATCGTCATGGCGGGGCGATACGACGGGGACGTGCTGGCGGGCGACTGGCGGCGACGGAAGGCGATCCCGGAGGTCGACGCCGAACCCGACCTGGTGGTCGAGGACGCCGACTCCGGGTTCTGCGGCGTGGTGGTCGGCTTCGAGTCCGGCGCCGTGGTGCTGGAGGACCGGCACGGGCGGCGGCGCAACTTCCCGCTGCTGCCCGCCGCGTTCCTGCTCGACGGCCGCCCGGTCACCCTGCGCCGGCCGGTCCGCGCGCCGGTGCCGGCCGCCCGGCGGCGCACCGCGTCCGGCTCGATCGCGCTGGACGGCGTACGGGCGCAGGTCGCCAAGGCCAGCCGGATCTGGGTGGAGGGCGTGCACGACGCCGCGCTGGTGGAGCGGATCTGGGGCGACGACCTGCGGATCGAGGGCGTGGTGGTGGAGCCGCTCGACGGCATCGACGACCTCCCCGCGGACGTGCGCGCGTTCGCGCCCGGCCCGGATCGGCGGCTCGGCGTGCTGGTCGACCACCTGGTGGCCGGCTCCAAGGAGAGTCGGATCGTGGCGCGGGTGGACTCGCCGTACGTGCTGGTCACCGGGCACCCCTACGTCGACGTGTGGCAGGCGGTGCGGCCGGCGGCGCTGGGCATCGCGGCGTGGCCGGTGGTGCCTCCCGGCCGGCCGTGGAAGGAGGGCGTCTGCGCCGCGCTCGGGGTGGCCGAGCCGGCGGACATGTGGCGGCACATCCTGTCCCGGGTGGACAGTTTCGCCGACGTGGAGACGCCACTGATCAACGCCATGGAGCGGTTGATCGACTTCGTGACCTCGCCTGCGTAGTGGTTTCAGTGCTGCCGTCGACCACGAGACCGTGGCCCAGCCGGCCCGATCCCCGCCCCGCCCTCCCTGCTCCGTGATCAAGGAGTTCACGCCCGCCTGGAGATCCACACCCAAACCCCTTGATCACCGCCCTCGCGGTTGGGTCAGGGGGTTTGGTGGGGGGTGCGGGTCAGGACGAAGGTGGCGATGTCGAGCGCGACAGGGGTTCCGGCCTCGTCGCGGATGACGGTGAGGATCTCGCCGTGCTGGGAGCCGGAGTGGCCGCGCCAGCGGTCCGGTCCCTCCGGGGTGAAGCGCAACGGTGCCCGCCCCGCCGGACCGCCCACCAGGTCGCCGGCGGCGTCGACGTGGAACTCGTGCGCCAGGCCCATCCACCACCAGTGACCGGCCAGCTCGGCCGCCTCGGCTCCGGGCGGCGTGGCCGGGCGCCACGGGGCGGGCAGCGGCGGCTCGGCGTCGAGCACGTGGGTGAGCACGTCGCGGCCGAGCCCGGAGATGTGGTGCCCGCCGCGCAGGCCGTACGAGTTGGCGAAGTCGACCACGGCGGTGCCGGTGGGCCGGTGCACGGTCAGGCCGGCGACGTATCCGGGCATGGAGCCGCCGTGGCCCACGTAGACCCGGTCGCCGACCCGGTAGAGCTCCACGCCGAGGCCGTGCCCGCCGGTCCAGGAGTCCAGGTCGCTGATCGACACCGGCGCGCACATCTCGGTCAGGGTGGCCGGGTCGAGCAGCGCCGGGTCCGGGTCGGCCAGGAACGTCGCCCAGCGGGCCAGGTCCGCGACGGTGGACCAGAGCTGCCCGGCCGGCGCCATCGCCGCGGTGTCGGTACGCGGCTCCTCCCGCAGCGTGTCGTGCCAGGGGTGCACGACGTAGCCCGGGGCGTACGGCTCGGTCGGGTGGAAGGTGGTGCGGCGCATGCCGAGCGGCTCCAGCAGCCGCTCCCGCACCAGGTCGGCCCAGGGCGTGCCGGTGATCCGCTCCAGCGCGCCGCCGAGCAGCCCGTACGCCAGGTTCGAGTAGTGGTAGACGCGGTGCGGCGGGTGGGCGATCTTCGCCGGCGTCAGCCCGGCGAGCAGCGTGTCCAGGTCGGCCCCCTCGGCGCGTTCCCACCAGTGCCCGTCCGGCTCGCGTTGCAGGCCGCTGGCGTGCCCGAGCAGCTGGCGCACGGTGAGCGCGCCGACCGGGGTGCCGGGCAGGTGGGTGTCGAGTGGGTCGTCCAGCGCCAGCCGCCCGGCGTCGCGTTGCTGCATCACCAGCACGGCGGTCATGGTCTTGGTGATCGAGCCGATCCGGTACTGCAGGTCGCCGTCCGGGCGGGGCTGCTCGCCGGCGACCGCCAGGTGTGCCAGCCCGCCGTCGCGGACCACGCCGAGGGCGAGCGACGGGGCGTGCCCCTCGGCCTGGGCCCGGGCGACCAGCAGGTCAACCCGGCGTGCGGTCTCGGGCAGCAGAGCCATCTCGTCCTCCTCGTCGGCGGGCACTGCGCCGAGCCTAGCGATCATGACAGTTCGATGACACGTGCGTTGACGTGTCACGATTGGTCTCGTGGACGCCGTGTTCTGGATCGTGCTGGGTGTGGTGCTGGCGGTCGCCGAGATCTTCACGACGACGCTGTTCCTGATCATGTTCGGCGTCGGCGCGTTCGCCGCCGCCGGCGCCGCGGCGCTGGGTGCCCCGGTGGCGCTCCAGGCGGTGGTCTTCGCCGTCGTCTCGGCGCTCTCGCTGGCGGTGGTGCGGCCGGTGATCCGCCGTAACGCCCGGTCGGCGCTGGAGACCGGCGAGCAGCCGTTCGGCGTCGAGGCGATCGAGGGGTCGAGCGCGGTGGTCCTGGAGGCGGTGGACGCCGACCACGGGATGGTCAAGATCGACGGTGAGCTGTGGACGGCCCGGTCGTACGACGCGACGCAACGCTACGCGCCGGGTGAGCGCGTGCAGGTGATAAAGGTCCGGGGCGCGACCGCCCTGGTCTGGCAGGACGACATTTCCGCCCCGGGCGAGCTGCCCGAAGCGAGAGGGTGAACCATATGGAGTTTGCAGCGATCCTGTTGATCGCCGTGGCGGTCATCGTGGTGGTGACGCTGGCCAAGGCGGTGCGGATCGTGCCGCAGCAGCGTCAGGACGTGGTGGAGCGGCTCGGTAAGTACAAGCGGACGCTGAACCCGGGTCTCAACCTGTTGGTGCCGTTCGTGGACGCGGTGCGCACCAAGGTCGACCTGCGCGAGCAGGTGGTCAGCTTCCCGCCCCAGCCGGTGATCACCTCGGACAACCTGGTCGTCTCGATCGACACCGTCCTCTACTTCAAGGTGGTCGACTCGGTCCGGGCGACCTACGAGATCTCCAACTTCCTCCAGGCGATCGAGCAGCTCACCGTCACCACGCTGCGTAACGTGATCGGCTCGCTGGACCTGGAGCGCGCGCTGACCAGCCGCGAGGAGATCAACCGGCACCTGTCCGGCGTGCTGGACGAGACCACCGGCCGCTGGGGCATCAAGGTGACCCGGGTCGAGATCAAGGCGATCGAGCCGCCGCCGAGCATCCGTGACTCGATGGAGAAGCAGATGCGAGCCGAGCGGGACCGCCGCGCCGCCATCCTCAACGCCGAGGGGCACAAGCAGTCGCAGATCCTCACCGCCGAGGGTGAGAAGCAGGCCGCGGTGCTGCGCGCCGACGGTGACCGGCAGGCCCGGATCCTCCAGGCCGAGGGTCAGGCCAAGGCCATCCGCACCGTCTTCGACGCGATCCACACCGCCAACCCGAGCCAGAAGGTGCTGGCCTACCAATACCTCCAGGCGCTGCCGCAGATCGCCAACGGCACGGCCAACAAGGTGTGGATCGTCCCGACCGAGCTGACCAAGGCCCTGGAGGGCATGGGCGGCGCGCTGGGCGGCCTGGCCAACATGGCCGGCGACGCGCCGGCGCCGGGGGCCAGCCAGACCGCCGGCGAGGTCGAGCGGGAGGCCGCCGAGGCGGCCCAGGCCGCGGCCGTCGCGGCCCAGGAGATCCACGACGAGGTACGCGTCGCGGAGGCGCAGGCCACCGGTGGCAACGCCCCCCAGGGCCTGCCGGCCCCGGAGCCGGTCTCCCCGGCGAGCCTGCTCAACGACCCGTCGGACCAGCGCGAGCGGGGCTGACCGGCAAATCCGAGAATCGCTCATACGGCGCTCCGGCGCCTGCCACCATCGGTGCAGAGGACGGATGGTGACCAGGCCCGGAGCGCCGTTTGCGTGTCCCGGGCGGCCCGTGGCGCGAGCGAGGTGACGCATGAAGGAACCGGCGAACCGGCTCTTCTCCCGGACCCCGGTCCCCGGCGCGCACGATCCCGGTGGACCGCTCGGCTCGCGGCGTACCGGGGGTGGGTTCGGGGTCCTGCCGTTCGTCTCCGAGCCGGGGCGGGGCGCGCCGGCCACGGACGCGAGCTGGGCCTGGTCGGTACGCCGGTTCGCCCGCGCGGCGGTCTGGCTGCTGCCCGCGTACGCGGTCCTCTACGGCGTAGTGGCGATGGCCAGCGACGGCGGGGTGGGCAACGACCCCTACCCGGCCGACGGGCAGCCGCTCTACCTGGTCGGCTGGGTGGCGTCGGTCTGGCTCGGGCTGCTCGCCCTGCTCGCGCTCACCGGCCTGCTCGCCGCCACCCGCTGCCGCCGGATCGCCCTGGCCGGGCTGCTGGCCAGCATCGGCGGGATGGTGCTGATGCTGCCGTTCGCCGGGCTGGCCGAGCAGACGCCGGTGTTCGGGCTGACCGCGCGCGGCATCGTGTTGTTCGGGGCGACCTGCTACAGCGTGGGGTGGTTCCTCACCGGCTGGTCGGTGGCCCGCTCGGGGATGTTCTCCTACGGCGACGGCACCATGCTGATGATCGCCGCTCCGCTGCTCGGCCTGGGCGGCGCGTTGATCGGTTCGCTCCAGACGTTCGGGGCGATCTTCGTGCTGGTCGCCGGCATCGGCATCGGCTACCGCTCGGGTCGCCTCGTCCCGGAGACGATCGCCCGGGACGCGGCCACCGCCAGCGTCGCCGCCGCCCCGGCCGCGCCCTCGTCACCGGACGGCCCGCTTGCCGCCGGATGACCGGATTCCCCGGCCCGGCGGAAACTGAGCGGTTGCCGTGAGGTAACTGACAGTTGCCTGGCGAAGTGGCCGGTAGGCGGCTTTCGCGGCAATCCTGGAGCCCATGCCGTCTCCCCGGTCGCCGCTGTCGCGGCTCCTCACCGTGCTGCTCGCCGGCGTGCTCGCCGGGCTCGTCCTCGCGCTGGCCGCGCTGCCGACCGGCCTGCTCGGCGGGCTCGTCGCCAAGGCGAGCCTCGGGGCGTACGAGGAGCTGCCCGACGCGCTGCGCACCCCCGTCCAGCCGCAGCGCTCCTACCTCTACGCGAACGACGGCAAGACCCTGATCACCACGTTCTACGACGTGAACCGCACCGACGTGCCGCTGGCCGAGATCGCCCCGGTGATGCGGCAGGCGATCATCGCGGCCGAGGACCGGCGGTTCTACTCGCACGGCGGCGCCGACCTGCGCGGCATCGCCCGCGCGCTGGTCGCCAACGTCAAGGGCGGCGGCACCGAGCAGGGCGGCTCCACGCTGACCATGCAGTACGTCCGCAACGTGCTCAAGACCGACCCGACCCGCACCGCCGAGGAGCGGCAGGCCGCCACCGAGCAGACCGTCGGGCGCAAGCTCCAGGAGATCCGGTACGCGAACGCGCTGGAGCAGTCGCTGAGCAAGGACGAGATCCTCAACCGCTACCTCAACATCGCGTACTTCGGCTCCGGCGCGTACGGCGTCGCCGCCGCCGCCCAGCGCTACTTCGGCAAGGCCCCGGCCGACCTGACGCTCGGCGAGGCGGCGCTGCTCGCCGGCCTGGTCCAGTCGCCGGACGCGTACAGCCCGATCGACGGCGACAAGAACCAGGCCACGGCCCGCCGGGCGTACGTGCTGGACTCGATGGTGGAGACCGGCGCGATCACCGCGCAGCAGGCGGCGGCGGCCAAGGCCGCGCCGCTCACCCTGCGCCCGACCGCCCAGCCCAACGGCTGCACCGCGACCGCGCAGGGCCGCGACGACTGGGGCTTCTTCTGCGACTACCTGCGCCAGTGGTGGCTCACCCAGCCGGCGTTCGGCAGCACCCCGGAGGAGCGGGAGCAGGCGCTGCGCCGCGGCGGCTACCGGGTGACCACCACGCTCGATGCGAAGGTTCAGCAGACCGCGCAGCAGCAGGCCACCAAGGTCTACGGGTACGACGACAAGCGCGCGCTGCCGATCGCGGCGGTCGAGCCGGGCACCGGCCGGGTGCTCGCCATGGCGGTCAACCGGCACTACAGCCTGGCCGACAACCCGGCCGGGCAGGCCAACCACCCGAACACGGTCAACCCGCTGATCTCCGGTGGCGCCAGCGTCGACGGCTACCAGGCCGGCTCGACGTTCAAGCTGTTCACCATGCTGGCCGCGTTGGAGGCCGGCAAGCCGCTGGCGACCGGTTTCGACGCCCCGAGCAAGCTGCCCACCCGCTACGCCTCCGACGACGAGGGCAACTGCGACGGCACGTGGTGCCCGGCCAACGCCAACCCGGAGTGGATGGACGGCTACCGGATGATGTGGGACGGCTTCGGCCGCTCCGTCAACACGTACTTCGTCTGGCTCGCCGAGCAGGTCGGCGAGGACAAGGTGGTGGAGATGGCGCAGCGTCTCGGCATCACCTTCCGGGCCGACTCGGATGCCGCGTTCGCCCGGAACGACGCCGCGGACTGGGGCGCGTTCACCCTCGGCGTGGCCGCCACCACGCCGCTGGACCTGGCCAACGCGTACGCGACGGTGGCCGCCGAGGGCACGTACTGCTCCCCGCTGCCGGTGGTCTCGGTGACCGCGCCGGACGGCGGGAAGGTCGACGTCGGGCAGCCGAACTGCAAGAAGGTGCTGGAGCCGGACGTGGCCCGGGCGGCCACCGACGCGGCCCGCTGCCCGGTGGGCCAGCAGTCGGCGTACGGGCAGTGCAACGGCGGCACCGCCACCGGCGTCGACCGGATCGTGGACCGTCCGGTGGCCGGCAAGACCGGCAGCTCGGAGCGGAACGCCACCGAGACGTTCGTCGGGTTCACCCCGCAGGTCGCCGTCGCCGGCATCGCGGCCAACCCGGACGACTCCACCGACCTGGTCGGCTCCGCCGTGCAGGCGAAGGTGATCGACGCGGTGGCCCGGACCATCAAGGCGGCCGTCGCCGGCAAGCCGGTGCGCGACTTCACCGCGCCCAGCCGGGAACTGGCCGGTGAACCGCGGCGCCCGCAGCCGCGCGAGGAACCCCAGCGTCCCACCCCGCGCGACGAGAACCGCGACAACCTCCCGTCGGACCTGCTCCGCTGGCTCCAGGGCCGCGGCTAGCGGTCAGGCGGGTTCCCGCCGCTCACCGCGTCCGGTAGCGGCGGGGGCCGCCTGACCCGGCAGGGCGGCGTCCCGCGCGCAGGTGCGCCGGAGCCCCGATGTCGGTGCGGGTCACGCACCCGGAGGCCGGCCGTCCTGGACAAGAATCGTCGCGGGGGTGTCGGATCCGTCGCGGCGGCTCCGACCCACCGGTGAGCGCGCCCGTCGGGGCGCACCGGTACGCGGAGGAACACACCATGGGCAAGATCATCTACTGGGTGCACCAGTCGGTCGACGGCTTCATCGAGGGGCCGAACGGCGAGTTCGACTGGCCGGAGATGGGGGAGGAGCTGTCCGCGTACTCCCAGGAGCTGTCCGAGCGGGCCGGCGCGTTCCTCTACGGGCGGCGGGTGTGGGAGATGATGTCCTCCTACTGGCCTCGGGTCGAGTCGATCTCCGACCACCCGCACGACCTGGCGTTCGCGCCGATCTGGCGGTGTACCCCGAAGGTGGTCGTCTCCCGCACGCTCGCCGAGGCCGACCACGGCGCCCGGGTGGTCGGCGGCGGCGACCTGGCCGCGGAGGTGGTCGAGGTGCGCGACCAGCTCGACGGGGATCTGCTGCTCACCGGCGGCACCGGCGCGGCGACCGCGTTGGCCGCGCTCGGGCTGGTCGACGAGTTCCAGGTGGTGGTGCACCCGGTGCTGCTCGGCGGCGGACGGCAGGTGCTGCCCGACCTGGCCCGGCAGGACCTGCGGCTGGTCGACACGCGCGGTTTCGACTGCCGCTCGGTGCTGCTGCGCTACGCGCGGGCGTGACCGGTCACCGGCCGCGGCGGCGGGGGCGGTAGGTGGCGAGGGCGGCGGGCACGCCGCGACGGAGGATGCCGGCGCGGTCGCTGTCCCCGCGCAGCACCGCGGCGGCCGTCTTGCGGGCCTGTTCGGCGGTGAAGTGCGGCGGCAGCATCAGCTCCGCCGGGTCGACCACCGCGTTGATCACGGTCGGCCGGTCGGCGCGCAGCACCCGCTGCCACATCTCCGGCACCCGGTCCGGGGAGTCGACCAGCTCGCCGCCGAGCCCGAGCACCTCGGCCCACCGGTGGTACGCCACGTCCGGCAGGTCCTGGCTGTCCGGGAACATCGGCGTGCCCTCGCTCGACCGCTGCTCCCAGCTGACGAACGCCAGGTCCCGGTTGTTGAGCACCAGCACCACGAACCGGGGGTCGGCCCACTCCCGCCAGTACTTCGCCACCGTGATCAGCTCGTTGACGCCGTTCATCTGCATCGCCCCGTCACCGATCAGTGCGATCACCGGGCGGTCCGGGTGGGCGAACTTCGCCGCCAGCGCGTACGGCATGCCCCCGCCCATCGACAGCAGCGTGCCGGAGAGGCTGGCCAGCATGCCCGGGCGGACCCGCAGGTGCCGGGCGTACCAGGCGGTGGCGGTGCCGCAGTCGACGGCGAGCATGGCGTCGTCGGGCAGCGCGTCGTCGAGCGTGGCGAACAGCAGCTGCGGGTTGAGCGGCTCGGCCGGTTGCTCGGCCAGCTCGCGCTGCGCCGCCCGCCACTTTCCGGTGGCGTCGGCGATGGTGGCCCGCCAGGCGGTCGGCGCCGGGCCCGGGCCCAGCTCGTCCAGCAGGGCGCGCAGCGTCGGCCCGGCGTCGCCGGTCAGGTTGACCTCGGTGGGGTAGCGCAGCCCCATCCGGCTGCCGTCCCGGTCGATCTGCACCGCCCGGGCCTGCCCCTCCGGCGGATAGAACTCGGAGTACGGCATCTGGCTGCCGACGATCAGCAGCCGGTCGCACTCCCGCATGAGCTGCCAGCTCGGGCGGCTGCCGAGCAGGCCGATGGCGCCGGTGACCCAGGGCTGCCGGTGGTCGACGGCGGCGAAGCCGAGCAGCGCGGTGGCCACCCCGGCGCCGAGCCGGTCGGCGATCCGGCGTACCTCGTCCTCGGCGCCGAGCGCGCCCTGGCCGACCAGCATCGCGACCCGTTCGCCGCCGCGCAGCACCTCGGCCGCCCGGCGGACGTCGTCCGCCGGTGGCACGGTCGGCGGGCTGCTCGGCACGGCGCTGGTGTGGTAGTAGCCGTGCGCGTGCGGCGGCTGCGGCACCGCCGGTTCGTCCTGCACGTCGGAGGGGAGGACCAGGGCGGTCACGGTACGCCGGGCCAGCGCCGTGCGGCAGGCCCGGTCCACCAGGTGCCGGGCCTGGGACGGGTCGTCGAGCTGGGCCAGGAACGCCGACGCCACGTCCTTGTAGAGCGCGAGCAGGTCCACCTCCTGGTAGTAGCCGCCGCCCTCGGCGGGCAGCGCGGTGTGTCCGAGCAGCGCCACCACCGGCTGGTGGTCGAGCTTGGCGTCGTAGAGGCCGTTGAGCGCGTGGATCGCGCCCGGGCCGCTGGTCACCACCACGCAGCCGAGCGGGCCGCCGCCGTACTTGACGTGCGCGCCGGCCGCGAAGCCGGCGGTCTCCTCGTGGCGCACCTGGATGAACCGGGCGCGGTCCTGGGCGCGTTGCAGGGCCGAGGTCATCCCGTTGATCCCGTCGCCCGGGTAGCCGTAGTAGCGGTGCACCCCCCACTCGGCGAGACGGGCCACCAGGTAGTCGGCGACCGTGGCGTTGCGGGGCAGCCCGCCGTCCCCGCTGTGGTCCGCGCCCATCGTGGTGGTCCCTTCGTCGCCGCTGTCCGCTTCCCCGGTCCCTTCCCCGCCTCGGGCGGGGGAAACCGGCCCGCGCCGGGGCGGCCGGGCGGGTCGGGGCAGAATCGTCGGGTGCCCGTCCACGAGATCACCGACCCCGACGACGACCGGATCGCCGACTACCGCGCCCTGACCGACGTGGAGCTGCGGACCCGCTGGGAGCCCCCGCACGGGTTGTTCATCGCCGAGGGGGAGCTGGTGCTGCGGCGGGCGCTGCGCGCCGGCTACCCGGCCCGGTCGTACCTGGTCGACGCGAAGCGGGTGGACCAGCTCGCCGACCTGGACACCGGGGACGCGCCGGTGTACGCCGCGACGCCGGACGTCCTCCAGCGGGCCACCGGCTTCCACGTGCACCGGGGGGTGCTGGCCTCGTTCCACCGCCGGCCGCTGCCGTCGGCCGACGAGGTGCTGGCCGCCGCCCGGCGGGTGGTGGTCCTGGAGGACGTCAACAACCACACCAACCTCGGCGCGATCTTCCGCGGGGCGGCGGCGCTCGGCGTCGACGCGGTGCTGCTGTCGCCGACCTGCGCCGACCCGCTCTACCGGCGCAGCGTACGGGTGAGCATGGGCGAGGTGTTCGCGGTGCCGTACGCGAAGCTGGAGCGGTGGCCGGCGGGCCTGGACCAGGTGCGGAAGGCGGGTTTCACGGTGCTGGCCATGACGCCGGCGCCGGACGCGGTGCCGATCCAGCGGCTGACCCCGGCGCAGCGGGAGCGGGCCGCGTTGCTGCTGGGGGCCGAGGGGCCGGGCCTGACCGAGGCGGCCCAGTCGGCCAGCGACGTGCGGGTGGTTCTGCCGATGCGGCGCGGGGTGGACTCGCTGAACGTGGCCGCCGCGGCGGCGGTGGCGTTCTGGGAGCTGGGTCGCGACGACCCGCTCTGAGGATTCGCTTGCATGACCATGCGCCTTGACGCATAATCTTTCCTGTGTCCAAGGTTCTCACCTCCCTGCCCATCGGTGAACGCGTCGGCATCGCCTTCTCCGGCGGCCTCGACACCTCCGTCGCGGTCGCGTGGATGCGCGACAAGGGCGCCGTGCCCTGCGCCTACACCGCCGACATCGGCCAGTACGACGAGCCCGACATCGCCTCGGTGCCCGGCCGCGCGCTCAGCTACGGCGCCGAGGTCGCCCGGCTGGTCGACTGCCGCGCCGCCCTGGTCGAGGAGGGACTCGCGGCGCTGACCTGCGGCGCCTTCCACATCCGCTCGGGCGGGCGGGCCTACTTCAACACCACGCCGCTCGGCCGGGCCGTGACCGGCACCCTGCTGGTGCGGGCGATGATCTCCGACGACGTGCAGATCTGGGGCGACGGCTCCACCTTCAAGGGCAACGACATCGAGCGGTTCTACCGCTACGGCCTGCTGGCCAACCCGCAGCTGCGCATCTACAAGCCGTGGCTCGACACCGACTTCGTCACCGAGCTGGGCGGGCGCACGGAGATGTCCGAGTGGCTGCTCGCCCACGGCCTGCCCTACCGCGACAGCACCGAGAAGGCCTACTCGACCGACGCCAACATCTGGGGCGCCACCCACGAGGCGAAGACGCTCGAACACCTCGACACCGGCATCGAGACGGTCAGCCCGATCATGGGGGTCCGGTTCTGGGACCCCGCCGTGGAGATCCCCACCGAGGACGTCACGATCGGCTTCGACCAGGGCCGCCCGGTGACCATCAACGGCAAGGAGTTCGGCAGCGCGGTCGACCTGGTGCTGGAGGCCAACGCCATCGGCGGCCGGCACGGTCTCGGCATGTCCGACCAGATCGAGAACCGGATCATCGAGGCCAAGAGCCGGGGCATCTACGAGGCACCCGGCATGGCGCTGCTGCACGCCGCGTACGAGCGGCTGGTCAACGCCATCCACAACGAGGACACGCTGGCCAACTACCACACCGAGGGCCGCCGCCTGGGCCGGCTGATGTACGAGGGACGCTGGCTGGACCCGCAGGCGCTGATGCTGCGCGAGTCGTTGCAGCGCTGGGTCGGCACCGCCGTCACCGGCGAGGTGACGCTGCGGCTGCGCCGCGGCGAGGACTACTCGATCCTGGACACGAGCGGTCCCGCGTTCAGCTACCACCCGGACAAGCTGTCCATGGAACGCACCGAGGACTCGGCGTTCGGCCCGGCGGACCGGATCGGCCAGCTCACCATGCGCAACCTGGACATCGCCGACTCGCGCGCCAAGCTGGAGCAGTACGCCTCCCTCGGCATGGTCGGCGGCGCGACCCCGCAGCGGATGGTCGGCGCCGCGCAGGCGGCCTCGACCGGGCTGATCGGCGCGATGCCCGAGGGCGGGGCGGAGGCCATCGCCTCCCGGGGCGTCCCCTCCGCCGAGGACGCGGCGCTCGACCGCGCCGCGATGGAGTTCGGCGTCGACTGAGCGGGGCGCGGTGCGTCGACGGGCGGGCCGGCTCCCGGGGCGGGCCTTCGGCAGCGGCGGTGACGCAGGGTAGCGTGTCGCCCGTGTTCCCTACCGTGCGTGAGGTGCTCGCCCTGGTGCCGGTGCGCCACGGCGCGCCCCGCCTGGTCGCCGGCGACGCCGGGCTGGACCGCCCGGTGCGGTGGGTGCACGTGGCCGAGGTGCCGGACATCGCCACCCTGCTCGGCGGCGGGGAACTGGTGCTCACCACCGGCATCGGGCTGCCCGCCGACGACACGGGGCTGCGCGCGTTCATCGGCGACCTGGCCGACGTCGGGGTCTCCGGGCTGGTCGTCGAGCTGGGCCGCCGTTACGTCAGCGGGGTGCCCCGGGTGATGGCCGCCGCCGCCGAGCGGCGCGGACTGCCCCTGGTCGAGCTGCGCCGGGCCACCCCGTTCGTGCGGATCACCGAGGCGGTGCACGCGCTGATCGTGGACGCCCAGCTCACCGAGCTGCGCGCCACCGAGGAGATCCACCAACGGTTCACCGAGCTGTCCGTGGAGGGCGCCGAACCGACCGAGGTGCTCCGCCAGGCCGCCGAGCTGGCCGGCTGCCCGGTCGTGCTGGAGAACCTGTCCCGGCAGGTGCTCGCGTACGACCCGGCGGGAGAGAGCGCGGAACTGCTGCTGGACGGCTGGGAGCAGCATTCCCGGCAGATCCGCCCGGCCGGCCGGACCGCGTACGACCCGGACAGCGGCTGGCTGGTGACCACCGTCGGCGCGCGCGGGCAGGACTGGGGACGGTTGCTGCTGCGCTGGCCGGCGGCCGAGGCGACCCCGCCCACCCGGCTCACCATCCTGATCGAACGGGCCGCCTCCACGCTGGCCCTGGGCCGGCTGATCCGGCGCGACGCCGAGGGCCTGGAACGGCAGATCCACCGCACCCTGCTGACCGCGCTGATCGACCACTCCCGCCCGGTGGACGAGGTGGCCCTGCGCGCCAAGGCGCTCGGCGTCACCCTGGACCGCCGGCACCTGGTCGGCGTGGTGGTCCGGCACCGCGCCGACGACGCGGCCGGCGACGCCGCCGACCTGCCCGAGGACTCCGGCCCGGCCCGGTTGCGCGACCTGGCCGAGGCGGTCGGCGCGGCCCTGCGGGAGGCCAAGCTCACGGCCCTGACCAGCGCCGTCGACGACCAGGCGGTGGGCGCGCTGCTGGCGCTGGCCGACCCGGCCGACGAGGAGAAGGCACTCGCCGCGTTCGCCGCGGCGTTGCGCCGGGTACGCCTCGACGCCGCCCCGGCCCGCCCGCCCGCTGTCCGCCCGACCCGCCAGGGAGACCCCGGTGGCCGGGGCGGATCGTCCGGGGCGGCGCGGTCCGTCGACGCGGTGACCCGCCCGTCGGTGGTCGTCGCGGCCGGGTCCGGCGTGGGCAGCCTGCGCGAGGCGCGCCGGTCACTGGTCGAGGCGCGGCAGATCGCCGAGGCGGCCCGGCGGGACCCCCGCGACCTGCCCTGCTTCCGGCTGCCGCACGTCGGGCTGGCCGGTCTGCTGCACCTGCTGCGGGACGAGCCCCGGTTGCAGACGTTCGTCGAGCGTGAACTCGGCCCGCTGCTGGCGTACGACGCCCAGCACCCTCGGGAGCAGTTGCTCGGCACGCTGCGGGCGTACCTGGAACAGGGGCGGAACAAGTCGGCGGCGGCGTCGGCGGCGCACCTGTCCCGGCCGGCCTTCTACGAGCGGCTGGCGCGCATCGGCCGCATCCTCGACGCCGACCTCGACTCCGTCGAGCAGTGCCTCTCCCTGCACGTGGCCCTGCTGGCCCTAGACGCCGTCCGCACCCCCTGACCCCCCACCCCACCCAGCCCCACCCCCGCCCCCGCCCCCGCGCGGACCGACGGTCGATCATGAAGTTGGCCGGGACGAATCGGGCGTGACGCCGGCTCAACTTCATGATCGACGGCGGGGGTCGGGGTGGGGCGGGGCTGGGTGGGGTGGGTCAGGCGAGCGCGGTGAGGGCCTTGGCGTAGGGGGCGGGCACGAAGTTCGGGCCGCCGGGGGTGAAGACGTCGGAGGTGGACGCCGCCTGCCAGGCGGTGTTCGGCAACGCCGTCACCAGGGCCCGGACCACCGGTGCGTCGCGCCACTGGTCCTGCTGGGCGAGCAGGCTCAGCGCGACCACCGACTCCTCCACCTCGCCGACGCACTCGAACGGCTTGTGGCCGTCGACGCCGAGCAGCTCCCGGTAGCCGGGGATCTGGGACTCGTCGGCCAGCAGGTCGCCGCCGAAGATGCCGGTGAGCCGCTCGCGGGGCATGAACGGGGCCATGGCCAGGAAGACGAAGCGGCACTTCGGGCAGTCGCGGCACCAGCGCTCGCTCGCGTCGCGCAGCTTGAACGCGGCGTTGCAGCTGGTCACCACCGCGTCGTAGCGGTCGATCTCGGCGAAGAGCCGGGCGATGTGCAGCTCGGACAGGGAGCGCAGCAGCGAGAAGTACGGCTCGGTCAGCCCGGCGTGCTCGGCCAGCGCCGCCCGCAGCAGCCCCTCCGCCTCGACGCCCTTGGACCACTGGTGGTTGATCTCATGGCCCTGCCAGACCAGGTTCGGGTCGGACGCGGACCGCTCGTTCGACATCACCACCGGGCCGAGCCCGTGCAGCACGGCGGTGGCGACCGCGATCAGCGAGTTGATCGCGGTGACCGGGATGTGCCCGTTGCGCGCGCCGGCGGCGTTCAACTCGAACAGCACCGGGTCGAGCCGACGCCGGGCGGCCAGCGGCACCAGGTCGGACGCCTCGTTGACCGAGACGATCACGTGGTTCGGGTTGACCGAGAACGGCACCGGGTCGAGGCCGGCCCGGCGCAGCGCCTCCAGCGTGACGATCGAGTCCTTGCCACCGCCGACGGCGGACAGCGGGCGGCGGTCGGAGTTGTCCAGCGGCGTCGCCGGGTCCACGGTGCCGGAGGGCACCTCGGGGCGCAGCTCCAGCACGTGCGGCAGCTGGTTGCGGTACGCGTACTCGGCGAGGCCCTTGCGGTAGACGGCGGTGACCAGCTCGACGGCGGCGGCGCCCAGCGGCGCCGGCAGCACCAGCCGGGGCGGCGCGGCGGCCTTGTAGTAGCTGACGCCGGCGACCACGTGCAGCAGCTCCAGGACCCGGGCGAGGGTGGCCGCGGTGGCGTCGGACACCGGCTCGGCCGGCAGCGGAAGCGTGATCACCTCGGTGAACCGCTGCTCGCCGTCGGGACCGGTCAGGGCGTAGTCGAACAGGACCTCGCCGGTGGCGAAGTCGATCGAGTAGGACGGGAAGGTGAAGGCGTCCATCCGCCGCAGCTGCTCGTTGGGCACACGCAATACTACAGCGCGTCTCAAGGTCCGTTGGGTCATGAGACACCGCCCTTCTCGGGCGTCCCTGCCGTTACGGGTGTTCGTGGCGGCGGGGTTCCTCCGTCGTCAGGGCTGGTTGCACCGGCGCGTGAGCGCTGGCCAGAGCCGGTCCCTCGGGAGGCGTTGGTGATCGGGCCTCGTGCTTCGGGGTCCCGAGTCCGGGCATGGTGTTGCTCGGCCCAGACGGCGAGGTTGACCGCTGCGTTGACGTCCCGGTCCGCCGTGTGCCCGCACTCGTCGCAGCGGAAGACCCGCACGGACAGGGGTAGGGCGGGGCCGGTGACGCGGCAGGCACTGCACATTCTGGTGGACGGGTACCAGCGGGGTGCCCGGATGGCCTGCCCGCCCCGCCAACCTTGTTTGTAGCCGATGATGCGGGCCAGTTCAGCCCAACCCGCATCGGATATGGCGGCGGCAAGACGCCGGTTGCGCAGCAGACCGGCGATGTGCAGATCTTCCAGAGCCAGCCGGTCGTGGGTCTTGACCAGCTGGTTGGCGACCTTGTGCAGAAAGTGACGACGCACATGCGCAACACGATGGTGGGCACGAGCTAGCCGGGTGACAGCCTCGGCCCGATTGCGGGAGCCTCGCCGTTTGCGAGTGACCTGGCGCGACAGCCGGCGTAGCCGAGGCAGGGCCGTCCGCAGCGGGCGCGGTGGATCAGTGACGCGTAGCCGCTGTCGGCCGGTGGTGTCGGCGGCCACCACGAGGGCAGTGAGGCCGCGGTCGATGCCTACCCAACCACCGCTGTCGGCGTCGGGGCGTGGCGGGTGCTGGCGGGCGGGATGCAGGTCCGCCGCCTCCACTGTCACGGTGATGGTCCATCGGCCGGCCCGGCAGGAGACGGTGGCATACCGGATGTGCGCTCGGCCTCCGCGAATCATCCGCCGTAGTCGGCGGGTGTCTTCCCGTACCCCCAGGACTCCGATCCTCGGCAGACAGATACTCCGAGGACCCGCCATCGGATCCCCCACCCGGATGCTCGCCCGACCCGCCTTGGTCTTGCAGCGGATCCGGAACGACGGCTGGGTGCGGCTCTTGCGTTTGAATGTCGGGAACCCCACCCGACGACCTGGCCGCTTCCCCGATCGCGAGTCGGCCCAGGCGGTCAGGGCGCGGCCCAGGTCGACAGCGGCTTCCTCACACACCTGCTGACACACCTGTGCGCGCCACGACAATCCCGTCGCCGCGATCTCGGCCGAACCCGCCGAGTCGACTACAAAGCGGCGGCCCGCCTGCGCCGAGATCTTCCACGAGTTGAACGCGTTGATCAGGTCGAAACCCGACCACGGCACCACCACCGACCCGCCCCGGTGCCTCGCATCCAGGGCGCCCTTCACCAGAGCCAGGCACTGGTTGAACGCGAACCGAGCCGCCCCCGTGTGACGGACCAACACCATCACCTGCGACGGTGACGGGTCAGCTGTGAACCGGAACGCAGTAAACCTCCCCACAGCCCCACAGCATGCCTGCCACCTACGACACAACAGTCCGCGGGCGGCAGGATGGGGCGGAAATCCCGGCCCTGACGAACGGCCGGTGCCGGGAGGGGCAACAGCGGGCGCCCAGGCGTTCGAACGCCCGTGAACCTCAGCCTGTATAGGCTGCAATCGCCCTCATCCTTCATGAGGGGAGGATGTCAACGAGGAGAGCCTGTGCGCCTGTCTGATCTGCGCGGACGTCATGTCGCCGTCTGGGGCGCCGGCCGCGAGGGCCGGGCGGCGGTGACCGCGATCGCCGCGCACGGCCCGGCCGGCCTGGTCGCCGTGGACGACAGCGCGAACTTCCTCGCCCTGCCCTGGGAGGGCCCGCTCGCCGAGGCGGCGCCGCTGGTCACCGGCGAGGAGGGCTTCGCGCGGCTGGCCGCCGCCGACGTGGTGGTCCGGTCGCCGGGGGTGCCGAACACCCACCCGTGGATGGTGGAGCTGCGCCGCCGGTCGGTGCCGGTGACCCAGGGCAGCGCGCTCTGGATGGCCGACCACGCGGACCGCACCGTCGGGGTGACCGGCAGCAAGGGCAAGAGCACCACCTCCAGCCTGATCAGTCACCTGTTCACCGCGATGGACCGGCCGAACGTCTTCGGCGGCAACATCGGCGTGCCCCTGCTCGACCTGCCCGAGGCGGAGCTGTACGTGCTGGAGCTGTCCAGCTACCAGTGCGCCGACCTGACCGACTCGCCCCGGGTGGCGGTGGTGACCGCGCTGTTCCCCGAGCACCTGGACGCGCACGGCGGCGAGCGGGAGTACTACCGGGACAAGCTGAACCTGGTCGCGCACGGCCCGCACACGGTCGTGGTCAACGGCGCCGATCCGCGACTGGCCGTGGAGCTGGGCGACCGGGCGGCGGTGCGGGCCGGGTCGCCGGACACCACCCACGTGGCCACCGGGCCGGACGGCACGCGGTGGTTCCACCTGCGGGACACGCCGCTGTTCCCGCGCGCGGTGCTGCCGCTGGTCGGGCGGCACAACGAGGGCAACCTCTGCGTGGCGCTCGCCGTGCTCGACGCGCTCGGCGTCGACGTGGTGGCGCGCAGGGACAGCCTCGCCGTGGCGGTCGCCGAGTTCCAGGGCCTGGCCCACCGGCTCACCGAGATCCCCGACCCGTCCGGGCTCACGTTCGTCGACGACACGCTCGCCACCAGCCCGTACGCGGCCATGCACGCGATCGACGCGTACGAGGGCCGGCCGCTGACCGTGATCGTCGGCGGCACGGACCGGGGGCTCGACTACACCCCGCTGCGGGAGCACCTCGCCGAGCGGGAGATCACGGTGATCGGCATCCCGGACAGCGGTCCCCGCATCGTCGAGGCGCTGGCCGGGCTGCCGGCGGTCCGCACCGAGCTGGCCGAGGACCTGGTGGCCGCCGTCGGCCTGTCCCGCAAGCTCACCCCGGCCGGCGGCGTGGTGCTGCTGTCCCCGGCGGCGCCCAGTTACGGGCGGTTCCGCAACTTCGAGCACCGCTCCGAGGTGTTCGCCCAGGCGGTCGCCGACACGGCCCGCTGAGGTCAGCCCCGGTCCGCCGGTCCGCCCCGCGACTCCGCCGGCACCGCGTCGGCGGCCGGTGGCGCGTCGGCGGCCGGCGGGGTGTCGTCGCCCGGCACCGTGTGGTCGCCGGGCGGCAGGGTGTCGTCGGCCGGCTCGCGGGGGGCCGGGGGCGCGGGCTCGGCGGCCCGTCCGGGCCGCTGCTTGACCGGTGTCCAGGCGAACGCGAGCGCGCCGCCGACCAGTGCCAGCAGCATGCCGACGAGGAAGCCGCCGAGGTTCGAGGTGAGCCAGGAGACCAGCCCGAGCAGCAGCGAGAGCAGCGCGTAGAAGACCCGCTGCTGCGGGGTGGCGATCAGCAGCACCCCGCAGAGCACGAGGACCGCCGGGACCAGGTACGCGGCCAGGCCCTGCGGCCCGACGTGCAGCAGCACCCCGAGTGGCGCGCGCAGCGTCACCAGCATCTCCGCGCCGCCGAGCGCGATGAGCAGCCCGGCGGTGAACGGCCGGGCCCGTCGCCAGCGGCGCCAGCGCCCGCGGGTGCGGGTGGCCGGCGCCGCGTGCTGTCCGCCGGTCACGTCAGCACCCGTCGGAGCTGAAGCCCATACGCAGGTTGGGCAGCGTGAAGATCGCGGCGGTGGTGGCGTAGTTGTTCTGCCGCAGGTTGGTGATGGTCACCGTGTCGGCCTGCTGGGCGAAGACGCCCGGGTTGCCAGTGACGCCGGGGACCTGGTCGACCGTGCTGGCGTCCTGCCCGACGTTGATCTTCTTGAACGAGGCGTTGCCGGCGATCTCGTCGCCGTCGACGACGAGCGTGCGGGCGGTGACCGGCTTGCCGGAGCCGCCGGCGGTGATCCGCAGGTTGGTCCCGCCCAGGTTGATGCTCTGGCACAGGTTGGTCAGCTCGGCCTTGTCGATGGCCGAGACGATGACGAGCACCTGACCGCCGGTGTCGCCCTGGTTCGGGCTGTCCGGGATCATCTGGTCGAGCGTGGCGAACTGCTCGAACCCGGTGCCCTCCAGCCGGTCGGCGGTGACGGTGAACGGCATGCCGGAGATGGCGAACTGCGCGCCGAGCACGCCCTGCGCGGTCAGCACCACCATGCCGGCGGCCCCGGCCGCCACCGCGCCGAGGGTGACGGCGAACCGGCGCCAGCGGACGCCGCTGCTCGGCTGGTCGGCCTCGATCGGTGCGGTCTGCTCCGACATGGCGGCTCCCTTTCGAGATCAATTCATTAGCGACGATGTGAATTGGCTTTGCGGGGTTTCCGCGCCACGGAGGCGCAGGCCGAAGTTACCGCTGGGTAAAGGGGCGGTCAACAGCCCGTAGCAGCGAGTTGGGCGGCATGTGCGAATTGCGGCCAAAGTGAAAAACCGCAGCGGTTTCCCACCGGGTCGGTCAGGGTTGGCCGGTCGGCGCGCAGGGCGCGGTCGTGCTCGGGCCGTCGTCCGGGCGGGTCGGTCGGGTGGCCCGCCGGGCGCCGTCGGGTCCCAGGAACGGCGCGGTGGCCGCGTACGTGAGCACCGGCAGCAGCGCCGGCAGCTCCTCGGCCCGGCCCTGCGCCACCCGGCCCCGGATCGTGGCGTGGATGCCACCAACCACAGTGGACACCAGCACGTCCCGGTCCACCCCGGTGACCGCCGGCCCGGGACCCGCGTCGGCGAAGAACCGGCGGAAGCTGTGCAGCAGCGCGTCGCGTTCCCGGCGGGCGTCCGGACCGGCCGCGTCCACCTCGACCAGCGCCATCCGGGCGAAGGCGGGCACGCTGGCGAGCACGTCGAGCAACGTGCGCAGCGCCGCCCGGGCGGCGTCCGGCCAGTGCGGCCCGGCGTCCCGGTAGGCGCCCTCCATCAGCTGCGAGACCACCGAGATGCCGTGCCGGTACGCGGCGAGGAACGCGTCCTGCTTGCCGCTGAACAGCGCGTAGAACGCGGGCCGGGTGACCCCGGCGGCGTGGCAGATGTCGCTGACCCGGGCGGCGTCGTACCCCCGGGTGGCGACCTCCCGCACCAGCCCGTCGAAGAGGCGGTCGCGTTGGGTCGCCGCCACCTCCTCGGCCGGCACCCGCCGCGGGCCGCGCTTGATGGCGCGGTCGGGGTCGCGGCCGTGCCGAGCGCCGGGCAGCGGGGCGGGCGCCGGCGGTGGCGGGCTCTGCGTGGTCAAGATATCGGCCTTCCTTGATGCGTTGACTTTACGACCCTCTGAGGTTTATAACTTTCGACACGCTCAGTCCACGCCCCGTCACCGCTGGTGATCTCTCGAACGGTCACCCCTGTCGCGTCGAAGGAGGGCCCGAATGGCTGCCATTATCGCCGCCCACGGGCGTCCTCCCAAGGGCGGAGAGAAGCAGGTGACGCGGCGTCGCCGCAGTGCCCCACGCCGCCGGTCCCGCTGAGTCGCGGCGGCTCACCACCCCCGGCGCCGTCCGTCCCGGACGCCGCCGGCACGTCCCCGTCCCACCCCCGGAAGGAACCCCCATGCCCAGGTACGGACGCATCGGCGCGGGCCTCGCCGCCCTGGCGCTGCTGACCGGTCTGGTCGGCGCCGCCCCCGCCACCGCCGCCCCCTCCACCTCGCTGGCCAGCGCCGTGCTGACCTACCCGACCGTCGCCGGCACCGCCGTGTCGGTCAACGACGTCATCCAGGCCAGCCTGAAGAGCGGCACCAACGCCACCTTCTACTCGTCGGCCAGCGGCACCAGCGGCATCAAGTGCGCCGCGTCCAGCTTCAGCGCGAAGGTGCTGAGCAACCCGACCGCTCCCGGCACCGCCACCGAGAGCCTCACCGCGCAGACGTTCAGCAGCTGCACCACGAACGTCTTCGGCACCACCGGCGTGCAGAGCGTGACCGTCAACAACCTGCCCTACACCACGTCGGTCACCAGCGCGGGCGTGGTCACCATCTCCGGCACCGCGGCCGCGCCGATCCAGAGCACGGTCGTGCTGAACTCCCTGCTCGGCCCGATCACCTGCGTCTACCGGACCAGCACGAACACGCTCACCGGCACGGCGGCCAACGCCACCAACTCGATCGCCTTCACCAACCAGACGCTGACCAAGTTCTCCGGTCCGTCGCTCTGCTTCGGCACCGCGTACTTCACCGCGACCTACTCGCCGGTGAAGGACACCAGCAAGACCGGCAGCCCGGCCGTCTACGTCAACTGACCACCCGACCCATCGGCCGGCGCGCGGCGGTTCGCCGGGCGCCGGCCGTCGGTCCGGGCCGTCAGCCGGTGGTCAGCGCCGCGTGCAGCGCCCGCATGGACCGCAGTGCGGAGCGGATCTCCTGCAGATAGCGTCCCGGGGTGAGGGTCGGCTCCGGCACCGGAACCGGCTCGCTCGCCGCCGGGTCCACCCCGACCGTCTCGATGCCGCACCCGTACGGCACGGCCAGCGTCCGCAGCGCGTCGCAGTGCTGGAACGGCACGTAGATCGGTGCGGTCACCATCAGCACCGGGTCGCCGGCCCGCAGCCGGACGTGCTCGGCCCAGAACCGCTGCGTGTCGGCGGTGTGCGCCCGGCGGCGGTCCGGCTCGCTCGACGGCGCGGCGAGCACCCGGACCGGGGGCAGCCCGGCCGGCCGGTAGGTGCGTGACGACCAGGCGCGGTGCGGGTGGTCGGCCGGCCCGCCGCTCTCCCGCGCCGGCTCGTCCACCCCGAACGCCAGCCGTACGCCGGCGTCCAGGACGTCCACCTCGGTGGCGCACCCGGGCACCCCGGCCCCGGCCAGCATCGCCGACTCGGCGGGGGAGAGCGGCCGGAAGCTGCCCAGCACCGCCACCTCGCCGGCCACCCGGGCCGTGCGGGCCAGCAGGGCCGCGTACGCGGTTCGCCGCAGGCACGCGTGCGCCAGCCCGCCGAGCACCAGCAGGTGCGCGTACCCCGAGCGGGCCGGCGGGGTGGCCCGGACCAGGCCCAGCGCCGTGGCGGCGGCCAGCACCAGTCCGGCGGTCCCCGGGTCGAACGCCGGTTCCCGGGCGTCCGGACGTTCCCGCCCCTGGCGGAAGTCCCAGCGCCGGGCGGAGAACACGTCCAGCCCGGCCAGCACCGCCGCCAGGTCGCCGGCCGGCCAGTCGCCGCCGAAGTGGGCCACCAGGCCGCGCAGTGGCGGTGACTCCACCCAGGACCGCACCCCGGACAGCAGCTCCGCGTGGCTCGTCCCCGCCGCGCCGGCCGGCAGCTCCACCTGAGTCGTCCGCACCCGGCGGATGCTACCGGCGGCGCCTGTCGGTCGCGGCCGTGACGCGACCGCGCTGCGGATCGCGTGGTAGAGCACGCCGACCGGCGACGGGAAGGCCGGCGGATGGCCCGTTTCGCTCCGGATAGCGCAACGACCGCTTGACGTGGTGTCAGGTCGGGGGCGTCGCCGCGCGACACAGTGACAGTTGTCCCTGTCCGGGCGCGGTGGGAGCGTGCGGGGACCAGACCGCCGCTGAAGGGTGCGCCGATGACGTCCGACGACCTCCTCGCCCGGCACCGGGCCGTACTCCCGTCCTGGATGCCGCTCTACTACGCCGAACCGCTGGAACTCGTCGCCGGCTCCGGTCGCCGGGTCACCGACGCGGCCGGGCGCAGCTACCTGGACTTCTTCGGCGGAGTGCTGACCACCATGGTCGGCCACGACATCCCGGAGATCCGGGAGGCGGTCGAGCGGCAGCTGCGCACCGGCCTCGTGCACACCTCCACGCTCTACCTGATCCGGCAGCAGGTGGAACTGGCCGAGAAGGTCGCCCGGCTCTCCGGCATCCCCGACGCCCGCGTCTTCTTCACCAACTCCGGCACCGAGGCCAACGAGGCCGCCCTGCTGGTCGCCACCAACCACCGGCGCTCGCACCAGATCCTCGCCGTGCGCAACAGCTACCACGGCCGGTCGTACGCGGCGATGGGCGTGACCGGCAACCGCGGCTGGTCGGCCAGCGCGCTCAACCCGTTGCAGGTGGCGTGGCTGCACTCCGGCGAGCGGTTGCGCGGCCTGCTGGCCCGGCTCGACGCCGACGACCGGGTCGACGCCGCGGTCGAGGACCTGCGCGAGGTGCTCGCCACCCAGACCGCCGGCGACGTGGCCTGCCTGATCGCCGAGCCGATCCAGGGCGTCGGCGGCTTCGTGCACGGCCCGGACGGGCTCCTCGCCGCCTGGAAGAAGGTGCTCGACGAGCACGGCATCCTGCTGATCAGCGACGAGGTGCAGACCGGCTGGGGGCGCACCGGCGAGCACTTCTGGGGCTACCAGGCGCACGGCGTGACACCGGACCTGCTCACCTTCGCCAAGGGCGTCGGCAACGGCTTCGCCCTGGCCGGCGTGGTCGGCCGGGCCGAGATCCTGGAGTCGGTGCCGGCGATCAGCTTCTCCACCTTCGGCGGCAACCCGATCTCCACCGCCGCCGGCAACGCGGTGCTCGACTATCTGCTCGACCACGACCTGCAGGCCAACGCGGCACGGGTCGGCGCGATCCTCGCCGACGGCCTGCGCGCGGCCACCGCCGAGCTGGACCAGGTCGCCGAGGTACGCGGCAAGGGCCTGATGCTGGCCGTCGAGTTCGTCCGCCCCGGCACCGTCGAGCCGGACGCGGAGCTGACCACCCGGGTCTTCGAGGCGTGCCGCGCCGGCGGCCTGCTGGTCGGCAAGGGCGGGCTGTACGGCAACGTGGTGCGGATGGGTCCGCCGCTGACGCTGACCGAGGACGAGGCCCGCGAGGGCCTGGCCATCCTTCTCGACGCGATCCGGGCGTCGGTCGGGGAGGCGGCGTGAGCGTGATCGGGCACTACGTCGACGGCAAGCCGACCGCCGGAGAGTCCGAGCGGCGCGGCGACGTCTTCGACCCGGCCACCGGCCTCCGTAGCGCCCAGGTGGCACTGGCCGGCGCGGCCGACGTGGCCGGCGCGGTGGAGGCCGCCGAGCGTGCCGCCCGCGGCTGGCGGGACGCCTCGCTGGCCCGACGCACGGCGGTGCTGTTCGCGTTCCGGGAACTGGTGCACGCCCGCCGGGACCGGCTCGCCGAGGTGATCACCGCCGAGCACGGCAAGGTGCTCGCGGACGCCGCCGGCGAGGTGCAACGCGGGCTCGAGGTGATCGAGTACGCCTGCGGCATCCCCTCGGCGCTGCGCGGCGGGTTCAGCGAGAACGTCTCCACCGAGGTCGACTCCTACAGCCTGCGGCAACCCCTGGGCGTGGTCGCGGTGATCTCCCCGTTCAACTTCCCGGTGATGGTGCCGCTCTGGTTCGTGCCGGTGGCGGTGGCCTGCGGCAACGCGGTGGTGCTCAAGCCGAGCGAGAAGGACCCGAGCGCCGCCCTGCTGCTCGCCGAGTGGTTCACCGAGGCGGGCCTGCCCGACGGGGTGCTCAACGTGGTCAACGGCGACAAGGAGGCGGTCGACGCCCTGCTCGACCACCCCGGCGTACGGGCCGTGTCGTTCGTCGGCTCCACCCCGGTGGCCCGTTACGTGCACCAACGCGGCGCGCTGGCCGGCAAGCGGGTGCAGGCGCTGGGCGGGGCGAAGAACCACATGGTGGTGCTCCCCGACGCCGACCTGGACCTGGCCGCCGACGCGGCGGTCAACGCCGGGTTCGGCTCGGCGGGGGAGCGGTGCATGGCGATCTCCGCCCTGGTGGCGGTGGAACCGGTGGCCGACGCGCTGGTCGAGCGGATCGCCGAGCGGATGGGCCGGCTGCGCACCGGGGACGGTCGACGTGGCTGCGACATGGGTCCGCTGGTCACCGCCGCGCACGCCGAGCGGGTGCGTTCCTACGTGGAGTCGGGGATCGCGGCCGGCGCGGTGCCGGTGGTGGACGGGCGGGACGTCACGCCGGACGGCGAGCCGGGCGGCTTCTGGCTCGGCCCGACGCTGTTCGACCACGTCACCCCGGACATGTCGATCTACGCCGACGAGATCTTCGGCCCGGTGCTGAGCGTGCTGCGCGTCGGCTCGTACGACGAGGCGGTGGAACTGGTCAACGCGAACCCGTACGGCAACGGCACGGCGATCTTCACCAACGACGGCGGGGCCGCCCGGCGGTACCAGCACGAGGTGGAGGTCGGGATGGTCGGGATCAACGTGCCGATTCCGGTGCCGATGGCCTACTACTCGTTCGGCGGATGGAAGGCGTCGCTCTTCGGCGACCTGCACGCGCACGGCGCCGACGGGGTCGCGTTCTTCACCCGGGGCAAGGTGGTCACCAGCCGCTGGCTCGACCCGCGCCACGGCGGGGTCAACCTCGGCTTCCCCACCCAGACCTGAGCAGCCGCAGCAGTCCCGCCCCGGCCAGGTACGCCACCAGCGCCGGGGCGGGCAGGCCGAGCGGCTCGGCCGCCTCCTTCGGCGCGAGGCTGTTCAGCAGCAGACCGGCGACCAACGTGGCGTACCCGGCGACGGCCAGCGCGGTCGACACCCCGCCGTGCGCGCGGAATCGACCACGGCCGCCGGGCGGGCCCGACGGGCGGCGGGTGCGGGCCTCGATCGGGCCGAAGACCGCGACCAGGGCGGCCAGCACCACGGCCAGGCCGAACAGCCACGGGACGCGCCAACCCCACCAGGCGGCCGAGCCGACCGCGGGCGTGGGCAGCACGCCGAGCGCGTCGAGCAGGCCGACCAGCAGGATCGCGGCGGTCAGGTGCCAGAGGAAGACGGTGAGCACCACCGCGTTGACCGCGATCACCGCCTGCCACGGGCCGGACCGGCGCAGCCAGCGCCCGGCCGGACCGCGCAGCAGCAGGATCAGCCCGAGCTGGGCGGCGGCCGCGGCGAGCAGCGCCAGGCTCGGCGGCGCCGCGTTGTCCAACCGCTCGCCGGGCACGTGCAGCATCGCCACCGGGTACGGCCCGGCGACGGTGAGCAGCACCAGCGCGACCAGGCCGCCGGCCAGCAGGATCGAGCCGGCCCGGGGGGAGAGCGGCAGTTCGCGTCGGCGCAACCCGGCCCGTTCGTGGCCCTGGCGGCCGTCCGCGCGGCCGACGGCGTCGTGCGGTCCGACGCCCGTCGCCGCCGATCTGCCGGGGCGGCCGGCTCCGGGCGTGTCGCCGGCCGGGTGCGCCGGTGGGCTCGCGTCGTACCAGGCGAAACCGAGCTGGTGCACGGCCAGCCAGGCGAACAGGTAGTTGCCGTCGGCAAGGCCGGCCGGACCGAGGATCCGGCCGAGGTCACCGAGCGCGACCAGCCCGACCAGCGCCACCAGCACGGCCAGCCCGAACCGGCGGTGCAGCGCCACCATGGGTGGGGTCAGCGCCACCACCGCGACGTACGCCACCAGGAACCACAGCGGAATGGTGGCGAACCAGACGACGGTGCGCACCTGCGTCGCCTCGGCGCCGCGCAGCGTGGCGACCGTGGCGCCGGCGGCGAGCACCAGCAGCAGCGTGGTGGTCGGTCGGACCAGGCGGGCGCTGCGGTCCACCAGCCAGCCGGTGGCGGATCCGCCGCGACGCCGGCGGGCGGCCAGCGAGGCGGCGTTGGCATAGCCGCCGACCAGGAAGAACACCGGCATCACCTGGGCCACCCAGGTCAGCGGCCAGGCCCAGGGCAGGTCGGCCAGCGCGGAGCGGCCGGCCGGGCGGCCCTGGTCGTAGCCGATCACCGTGACGCCCCAGTGGCCGAGCACGACCATGGTGATGGCCAGCGCCCGGAGCAGGTCGACGTAGCGCTCCCGCCCCGGCGGCGTGTGCTCGGCGAGCTGCCGCAGGCGGCGCATGGGGCCAGGCTATGCCAGCCGCCGGCGACCGGTACGGATAACGGATCGGTCGAGAAGTCTTGTGATCCGCGTCGCGCCAGCGTAGAAATTCTTCAGCAACAACAGCCGATGTGAAGACAAGCGACAGATCCGCCACCCCGCGTACGAACCGAGGAGTTGCGATGAACAGGCGTGAGATCCTCCGGCGCAGCGCCGCCGCCGGTCTGCTGGCCACCCCCGCCGCCGGCCTGCTCGCCGGCTGCGCCACCTCCGGTGGCGACGACAAGGGCGACGGTGGCGCGTACCAGGGCACCAAGAGCGAGCAGAACCCGCTCGGGGTGAAGGAGGACGCGCCACTGGAGGTGGTGATCTTCAACGGCGGCTTCGGCGAGGAGTACGCCAAGGCGCACGAGGCCATGTACAAGGAGAAGTACCCGAAGGCGGAGATCAAGCACTCGGCCACCGCGGAGATCAGCAAGACGCTCCAGCCCCGCTTCGTCGACGGCAGCCCGCCGGACGTGGTCAACAACTCCGGCGCCGGCCAGATCGACTTCAACGGCCTGGTCTCCCAGAACGCGATCGCCGACCTGGGCGAGCTGCTCGCCGCGCCCAGCCTCGACACGCCCGGCAAGACGGTGAAGGACACGCTGCTGCCCGGCACCGTCGAGGTCGGCTCCTACGACGGCCGGTTCCTGGTGCTCAACTACACCTACACGGTCTACGGCATCTGGCACTCGACCAAGCTCTTCGCCGACCGCGGCTGGACCTACGCCAAGACCTGGGACGAGCACATCGCGCTCTGCCGCCAGATCAAGGCCGCCGGCATCGCCCCCTGGACGTACGCCGGCGTGCACCCCCGCTACATGAGCTGGCCGCTGATCTCCACCGCGATCAAGCTGGGCGGTCCCTCGGTCGCGCTGGCCATCGACAACCTGGAGCCCAACGCCTGGAAGTCGGACGCCATGAAGACCGCCGCCGACGCCTGGCACCAGATCGTCAAGGACAAGTTCATCCTCGACGGTTCGCCGGGCCTGGACCACAAGCAGTCGCAGACCGCCTGGTGCCAGGGCAAGGCCGCGTTCATCTCCTGCGGCTCCTGGCTGGAGAGCGAGCAGAAGGACGTCACCCCGGCCGGCTTCAACATGACCGTCGCGCCGACGCCGAGCCTGGGCAGTGGCGACAAGCTGCCGTTCGAGGCGATCCGGGGCACCGCGGGCGAGCCGTTCATGGTGCCGGCGAAGGCGAAGAACGTGGCCGGCGGGCTGGAGTACTTCCGCACCATGCTGTCGCGCAAGGGCGCCCAGGACTTCACGAAGAAGGTCGCCAGCCTGCCCGTGGTCGCCGGCGCCACCGAGGGCATCGACCTGCCGTACGGGCTCAGCACCGTGGTCAAGGCGCTGGACGCGTCCGGCTCCAACGGCTTCAACTGGGTCTACAACAACTACTACCGCAAGCTGGAGCGCAACCTGGTCGACGCGGCCTGCGGCGAGTTCTTCAGCGGCCGGATCTCCCCGGCGGAGTTCCTCGACCAGTGCCAGAAGGGCGCCGACTCGATCGCGCAGGACAGCTCGGTGAAGAAGTACAAGCGGGCCGCGTGACGATCGGATGCGACACGGCCGATACCCGCTGATCCTCAGCTTCCTGCTGCCACCGCTGGCGCTCTACGGCATCTTCGTGCTCTCGCCGTACCTCCAGGCGTTCCAGATCTCGACCACCGACTGGCTGGGCTACTCGGCGGAGGCCGACCCGGTCGGCCTGGCGAACTTCCGCACCCTGCTGCACGACGGGTACGTCTGGAACGCGTTGAAGAACAACGCGATCCTGCTCGCGGTGGTGCCGGTGGTGACCATCGCGCTGGGTCTCTTCTTCGCCAGCATGCTCACCATGGGCGGGCGCAAGGGCCGCGCCGGCGTCACCGGGGTACGCGGGACGGCCGTCTACCGGCTCGTCTACTTCTTCCCGCAGGTGCTCTCCGTGGTGATCATCGCGTTGCTGTGGAAGGAGATCTACAGCCCGACCAGCGGTCTGCTCAACGGCGGGCTGCGGGCGGTCGGGCTGGCCACGCCGGCCTGGCTCGGCGACCCGAGGTTCGCGTTCTGGTGCGTGCTGGCCGTGATGGTGTGGAGCAACGTCGGGTTCTACGTGGTGCTGTTCGGCGCCGCGATGCAGGCCATCCCGCGCGACATCTACGAGGCGGTGCTGCTCGACGGCGCCTCCCGCGCCACCATGCTGCGGAAGATCACCATCCCGCTGCTCTGGGACACCATCCAGGTGGCCTGGATCTACCTGGCCATCGCGGCGCTGGACGGTTTCATCCTGGTCCAGCTCATGACCAACGGCGGGCCGAACTTCTCCTCCGACGTGATCGGCCTGCGCATGTACGACACCTCGTTCGGCAGCGAGAACAAGTTCGGGTACGCCTCCGCGATCGGCGTGGCCATGTTCTTCCTGACCCTCTCGGTGGCGGTGCTGGCGCTGCGGACCGCCCGGCGTGATCGGATCGAGTACTCGTGACCACAGTGGAAACCGGGGCCCCGACCACCGTCGCGGCGGATGCGGCCATCCCGGCCGACCGTCCGCCCCGGCGTGAGCTGGGCGTGGCGAACGTCTTCTCGCACGGCTTCCTGCTGCTCTGGGCGGCGATGACGATCCTGCCGCTGGCCTGGATGCTGCTCAGCTCGCTGAAGAGCAACGGCGAGATCATCGCCGACCCCTGGGGTCTGCCCGAGGCGCTGCGGTTCGACAACTGGGGACGGGCCTGGACCAACGCCCACATCGGCCGGTTCTTCTTCAACAGCCTGGTGGTGGTGACCGGCTCGCTGACGCTGACCATGCTGCTCGGCGCCACCGCCGCGTACGTCTTCGCGCGCTACGAGTTCCGTGGCCGGCAGGTGGTCTACTACCTGTTCGTCGGCGGGATGATGTTCCCGGTGTTCCTGGCCCTGGTGCCGCTGTTCTTCGTGGTGCGCAGCGTCGGCCTGCTCGGCACCTGGCCGGGGCTCATCCTGGTCTACACCGCGTACTCGCTGCCGTTCACCGTGTTCTTCCTGACCGCGTTCTTCCGGACGCTGCCGACCTCGATCGCGGAGGCCGCCATGATCGACGGCTGCGGGCACTTCCGGCTCTTCTTCCGGGTGATGCTCCCGATGGCACGACCGGGACTGATCAGCGTCGGCATCTTCAACTTCCTCAGCCACTGGAACCAGTTCCTGCTGCCCCAGGTGCTCATCCCCGGCGACGGGCAGGACCGGATGCTCGCCCAGGGACTCAGTTCGCTCGCGGTAAGCCAGGGATACGCCGGCGACTACGCCCAGCTCTTCGCCGGCCTGACCATCGCCGTGCTGCCGGTGCTCGTGGTCTACGTGGCGTTCCAGCGGCAGGTCCAGGCCGGCCTGACCGCCGGGCAGCTCAAGTGAGGTCGTTGCCACAGGCAACGGGACAGTGGGGATGATCGTGCTCCTCTAGGGTGAGCCGGCACGCTCACCTCATCGACAGGAACCTCATGTTCTTCCTCATCTACACGCTGCTGTTGCTGCTCGGCGGCATCGCGATGGTCGCCCTCGGCATCGCCGTCAAGGAGCAGGGGACCGGCTCCCGGATCCTCAACGTGGTCGTCGGGCTCGCCATGTTCGCCTACGGCTTCTATCTGTTCTTCCTCTTCGAGGGCGGCCGCTACCAGATCTTCTTCTACGTCTTCGTCCTGCCGATCCTGCTGGCCGTGCGCGCGGTGAAGGCCCGCAACGAGGCCCGCGAGCAGGCCGCGGCACACCAGTTCGCCGGCGCGCCGCAGCCCGGGATGTTCGCCCCGTCGGCGCACGGCCAGCCGGCTCCCGGCTACCCGGCTCCCGGCTACCCGGCTCCCGGCCACCCGGCTCCGGGTCAGGCGGGCGCCGGCTACGGCGTGGCCGGTCAGGGGCATGCGGCGGCGCCGCACGGCCAGCCGGTGGCGCCGCACGGTCCGGGCCCGCAGGGGTACCCGACCGCGCCGCACGCTCCGGGCCCGCAGGGGTACCCGACCGCGCCGCACGCTCCGGGCCCGCAGGGGTACCCGAGCGCTTGAGCAGGTACGCAGGCCGGTCGCCCGTCGTGGCGGCCGGCCTCTCCTCCGCTTGACCGGTAGGAAATCTCCTACCTATGCTGGTGGGCATGTCCGTCAACCACGTGCAGATCGTCTCCGTACCCGTCAGCGACCAGGACCGGGCCCGCGACTTCTACGTCGACGTGCTCGGTCTGGACCTGGTGCGGGACAACCCGATGGGACCCGGCGGCCGCTGGGTGCAGGTGGCCCCGAAGGGAGCCGCGACCACGCTGACGCTGGTCACCTGGTTCGAGAGCATGCCCGCCGGCTCGCTACGAGGGTTGGTGCTGGAGAGCGACGACCTCGACGCCGACGTCGTCCGGCTGCGTGAGCGGGGAGTCGTGTTCGCCGAGGACGGGATCCAGGTCGCACCCTGGGGTCGGTACGTCACCTTCGCCGACCCGGACGGCAACGGCATCGCCTTGCAGGAGACCCGTGTCTGAGCCGGACGTCTTCGCGGCCCTGGCCAACCCCACCCGGCGCGAGCTGTTGCGGCTGCTCCGCGAGGAGGGGGAGCAGCCGGTGCAGCGGCTCGCCGACCGGTTCGACATGCGCCGACCCAGCCTGTCCGAGCACCTGCGGGTGCTCAAGGACGCCGGGCTGGTGACCGAGCAGCCGGTCGGGCGGCAGCGGTTCTACGCGTTGCGCCCCGAGCCGCTGCGCGAACTGGCCGACTGGCTCACCCCGTACGAGCGGTTCTGGCGCTCCCGCCTGGCCGGGCTGCGCGAGGTGCTGGACGAGTTGCCCGATGAGTGAGCCGGCACGTATCGCGGTGGACCAGTTCCTGCCCCACCCGCCGGCCAGGGTGTGGCGGGCCCTGACCGATTCTGATCTCCTCGAACGGTGGCTCATGCCGAACGACTTCCGGCCGTCGCTGGGGCACCACTTCACCTTCCGCACGCTCGCGCGCCCCGGTCAGGGGTTCGACGGGGTGGTCCACTGCGAGGTGCTGGAACTCGACGAGCCACGGCGGCTGCGGTGGGCGTGGCGTGGTGGCTCGCTCGACACGGTGGTCACCTGGACGTTGGTCCCCGAGGGCAGGGGCACCCGGCTGTTCCTGGAGCACGCCGGATTCGACCCGGACGACCCGCTGCAGCGGCGGACGTTCACCCTGCTCGACGGTGGCTGGCGTACCCGGGTCTGGACCCGTCTCGCCGCCACGCTGACCGCACTGCCCTGACCCGCCGTCCCGCCGCTGCGGTGCGCGGCGGACGTTCCGTCCCGCAGTGGCCGGGCTCTGCCGGCGGCGCGGTGGGTGGAACGTCGGGGGTGTGGGCGGGCCGGTGTGGCGCTTACGGCTCCTCCGAGCCGGTGGCGCTGCGTGCCCGGCGAGTGTGGGTCGTTCACGTCATCGGCTTCTCGGTCGCGGACGGGACGTGGTCTCTCCGTCGCCTGTCGAGCTGATAACACCAACGACTCAGCGGCTGTGGGTGAGGGTGAGTCGTTGGTGTTATCAGCTCGACAGGGTGTGCGGGGGCTTATCGTCCGTCGGCGCGGGGCGCGGGGCGCGGGGCGCGGGGCGCGGGGCGCGGGGCGCGGGGCGCGGGGCGCGGGGCGCGGGGCGCGGGGCGCGGGGCGCGGGGCGCGGGGCGCGGGGCGCGGGGCGCGGGGCGCGGGGCGCGGGGCGCGGGGCGCGGGGCGCGGGGCGCGGGGCGCGGGGCGCGGGGCGCGGGGCGCGGGGCGCGGGGCGCGGGGCGCGGGGCGCGGGGCGCGGGGCGCGGGGCGCGGGGCGCGGGGCGCGGGGCGCGGGGCGCGGGGCGCGGGGCGCGGGGCGCGGGGCGCGGGGCGCGGGGCGCGGGGCGCGGGGTCAGGCCGGTGGCGGGACGAGGCGGGCGTGCAGCGCGGCCGGGTCGGCCACCTCGGGCAGGTCCCGGGCGGCGAGCCAGGCCGCGGCGGCGGCGCCGTCCCCGGCGCTGTGCAGCGGGGCGTCCGGCCAGCGGACGGTCAGCTCGTACCGGACGGCGGCGGCCAACGGCGTGTCGCCGGTGAGCAGGCCGCCGCCGAGCACCACCGGATCGGTCGCGTCGGCCGGGCGGATCCGGGAGACACTCTCGGCCAGCAGCGCGGCGGCCTCGCCGATCAGGGCGGCGGCGGTCGGCTCGCCCTCCCGGGCCGCCGTGACGACCAGCGGTGCGAGGCGGGCCAGGTCCACCGGAGGCCGTCGGGTCACCGCCTGTACGACCGCATCGGCGGTCGCCCGGGGTCGGGCGGCCACCTCGGTCGTGCCGGTCAGCTCCGTGAGCACGCGGCGGGCGAGCACTCCCGGGGCGTCGGCCCGGTCCAGGTCGGTCAGGAGTCGGCGGACCGCCTCGCGGCCCAGCCAGAACCCGGAGCCGGCGTCGCCGAGCAGCCAGCCGTGGCCGTCGGCGGTGCGGTCCAGGCGCAGGTCACGCACCTGGGCGGCGATCGCGCCGGTGCCGGCGATGAGCACGGTGCCCTCGGGCGCGGCGGTCCCGGAGGCGTAGGCGACCAGGGCGTCACCGTGCACGGTGTACGGGCAGGCGAGCCCCGCCTCGGTCCAGGCCCGGTCGAAGGCGTCCCGGCCGTGCGGGTCGGCGAGGAGGCGGCCGGCGCCGGCGAGGCCGATCACGCCGGCGCGTACCCGGGTCGGGTCGACCTCGGCGAGCGCCGCGCGGAGGGCGGCGAGCAGTTCGGCGGCGGCCCGCTCGGCGCCGTGACTGGTCGGGTTGCCGCCCCCGGCGCGGCCGTCGCCCAGGCGTACGCCGTCGAGGCTCAGCGCGGTGGCGCGGGTGGACGTACCTCCGACGTCGAGGCCGACCACGACGGTGTCCGACATGGCTCCCATGCTGGTCGGCCGCGTTCCCGGACGCAAGATCACGGCTGTGCGTCAGGTAACAGTTTGAAAACTTCGCCCACGCTCTTGACACGGAGGGGCCTTCAGTAAGAACTTTTACCACTAACAGTTAACACTCTTTCCGAAAGGCGTCCGATGGTTGATCACGAGGTGGACACCCCCGCGGGGACCGCGGTGATCGACGCCGACGCGGTCGACCGGCGGGGTGCGGTGACCGTCTCCTCGGACGGGGTGCTGGCCAGGGTCCGGGCCGGCGCGGGGGAGCTGACGGGGGCGTTGCGCCGGGTCGCCGAGCACGTGCTCAGCGACCCGGAGGCGGCGGCCCGGGCCACCATCGTCGAGCTGGCCGAGCGCAGCGGCACGTCACCGGCGACCATCACCCGGTTCTGCCGGGCGATGGGCTTCGAGGGCTACGCCGACCTGCGACTCGGCATCGCCGCCGAGACCGGCCGGGCCCGGTCCGCCGGCTGGACCGTCGACATCGGTCGTGAGATCCAGCCCGGCGACCCGCTGTCCCGGGTGCTCGACCAGATCATGGCCGCCGACACTCGGGCCATGCACGACACCGCGGCGCTGCTCGACCTGCACGAGGTGGAGCGGGCGGCGGTGGCCATCGCCGGGGCCAGCCGGGTGAACATCTTCGGCGCCAGCGGCAGCGCACTGGTCGGCGAGGAGATGCAGTTCAGCCTGCACCGCATCGGCGTCGCCGCCTGGGCCTGGAGCGACGTGCACGAGGGGCTGGCCAGCGCCGCGCTGCTGGGCGCCGGGGACGTCGCGCTCGGCATCTCGCACACCGGTCAGACCCGCGAGACCATCGAGCTGCTCGCCGAGGCGGGCAGCCGCGGGGCGACCACCGTCGCGCTGACCGGCTTCCCCCGCTCGCCGCTGGCCGAGCTGGCCGACATCGTGCTGGTCACCGCCAGCCAGGCGACCACGTTCCGGCCGGACGCGCTCTCCGCCCGGCACCCTCAGCTCGTCGTGCTCGACCTGCTCTACATCGCGGTGGCGCAGCGCACCCACGACCGCGCCCACGCGGCCTTCCGGCGTACCGCCCAGGCCGTCGACGGGCACAAGGCCGCGAAGGGGTCCCACACATGATCAGTGCCCAGCGGTACGCGGACGCCGTCCGCCCGGTGCTCGACCGGCTGGTCGACAGCCAGGCCGCCGTGGTGGACCGGGCGGCCGACCTGATCGCCGGCGGCCTGCGCGCCGGCGGCGTCCTCCAGGCGTTCGGCGCCGGCCACTCGGAGGCGTTCGCCGCCGAACTGGTGGCCCGCGCCGGTGGCCTGGTTCCCACCAACCGACTCTCCCTGCACGATCTCGTGCTGCACGGCGACGCGCCCCGCGACGTGCTCGCCGACCCCAAGCTGGAACGCGACCCGGCGGTGGCGCACCAGCTCTACGCCCTGGCGGCGCCGCAGCCGGAGGACGTGTTCGTGGTCGCCTCGCAGTCCGGCATCAACGGCTCCGTGGTGGAGCTGGCGACGCTGGTCAAGCGGGACGGTCATCCGTTGATCGCGGTCACCTCGGTCGAGCACACCGCCCGGGTCGCCCCTCGGCACCCGTCCGGGCAACGGCTCGCCGACCTCGCCGACGTCGTGCTGGACAACGGCGCGCCGTACGGCGACGCACTGCTGCCGCTCGAGGGCGGCGGCGCGGTCTGTGCGGTCTCGTCGGTCACCGCGGCGCTGTTGGCGCAGCTGCTGACCGCCGAGGTCGTACGACGGTTCCACCAGGCCGGAGAGGTACCCCCTGTCTACCTCTCCGCCAACGTCCCCGGTGGGGACGAGCACAACCTCGCCCTCGAGTCGCGGTACGCCGGGCGCCTCCGGCGGACCGCCTGACCCGACACCACAAGGAGAGACAAGATGTCGGTTACCCCCGAGAAGTCCGGCGACCTCAGCCGTCGGACCCTGTTGCAGCGCGCCGCCGCGGCCGGCCTGATCGCGGTCCCGGCCGCCGGTCTGCTCAGCGCCTGCGCCGGCAGCGAGCCGAGCAAGTCCGACGGCGGCGGCGCGGCCAAGAGCAAGGACAACCCGTTCGGCGTCAAGGACGGCAGCGCCGTCAAGGTGGTCGTCTTCAACGGTGGCCTGGGTGACCAGTGGGCCAAGGAAGACAAGGTCATCTTCAACGCCAAGCACGCGAACGTCACGGTCAACATGTCTTCCACTCAGAAGATCAAGACCGAAGAGCAGCCGAAGATGGCGACCCAGCCGAGCGACCTGGTGATGAACTCGGGCGCCGACATGATGGACCGCAGCACGCTGATCAACGAGGGCGCCATCGAGCCGCTCGACGACTTGCTCACCGCGCCGGCCTGGGACGGCGAGGGGACGGTGGCCGACTCGCTGCTGCCGGGCACCGTCGCCGACGGCACCCAGAACGGCAAGTTCTACGTGGTGAACGTGGCCTACACGGTCTGGGGCAACTGGTACAACGCCGCGCTCTTCAAGAAGGAGGGCTGGACCGCCCCGACCACCTGGGACGAGTTCTTCGCCCTGGCGCCGAAGATCAAGGCCAAGGGCATGGCGCCGTACGTGCACGACGCCGCACACGGCTACTACCCCCGCTGGGCGCTGTTCGCGAGCATCTGGAAGGCCGTCGGCAAGCAGGCCGTGGTCGACATCGACAACCTGAAGGACGGCGCCTGGAAGGCCGACGGCATCGTCGCCGCGCTGGAGCCGTGGGAGAAACTGGTCAAGGACAAGCTGCTCCTGCCGGGCAAGCTGGACCACACCCAGTCGCAGCAGGCGTGGCTGGACGGCAAGGCGGCGTTCATCCAGGTCGGCACCTGGCTGAAGAACGAGATGTCGGCGACCATCCCGCCGGGCTTCGAGCTGACCATCTCCGACTACTGGAGCAAGCCGGGCGACAAGGCCGCCAAGGACGTCTTCGCCTCCTCCGGCGAGGGCTTCGTGGTGCCCAGCAAGGCGCCGAACAAGGAGGCCGCGAAGGAGTTCCTGCGGGCCATCCTGTCCAAGGCCGGTTCGGCGAAGTTCGCCGAGCTGACCAAGTCGCTGGCCTCCACCAAGGGCTCCGGTGACAACGTCCAGGACAGCGCGCTGGCCAGCGCGAACAACCTGGTCAAGGGTGGCAGCGGAGAGCTGATCTCGGTGAAGTTCCCGGACTTCTACGCCGACCTGGACAAGGAGAGCCAGAACCTCTCCGAGGAGCTGATGGCCGGCCGGCTCACCGCGCAGCAGTTCGTCGACAAGATGCAGGTGGCCGCGGACAAGGTCGCCAAGGACTCGTCGATCAAGAAGCAGACCCGCACCGCCTGACATCGTCGAGGAAGTGAGTCCAATGCGGCACGGAGTCGCGCGTTTCGTCACGGGCTTCCTGGCCCTGCCCGTCGCGCTGTACCTGTTCTACGTGGTGTGGCCGTTCGCCCAGGCGGCGGGCTACTCGCTGACCGACTGGGGCGGGTACTCGGATTCCCAGAACTTCGTCGGGCTGGACAACTACGTCCGACTGTTCTCCGACGAGCTGATCCGGAAGGCGTTCTGGCACAACGTGTTCTTCCTGGTCACCGTGCCGCTGTTCACGATCGCGCTGGCCCTGTTCCTCGCGTTCCTGCTCAACGTGGGCGGACGCGAGGACAGGGCCGGCATCCGCGGGGTGTTCGGCTCCGGGATCTACAAGGTGATCTTCTTCTTCCCGCAGGTGCTGTCGCTGGTCGTCATCGCGGTGATGTGGCAGCAGATCTACCGGACCGACGGGCAGGGTCTGATCAACGGCCTGCTGATCAAGATCGGACTGGTGGACGCGGACAACCCGATCGCGTTCACCGCCGACCCGGAGCCGTTCCTCGGCGTACCCGCGGTGCTCTGGTGGTTGCTGCTCATCGCGGTGTGGAGCGGCGCCGGCTTCTACATGGTGCTGTTCTCCGCCGCCATGCAGTCGATCCCGAAGGACATCTACGAGGCGGCGATCCTCGACGGCGCGGGTCGGTTCCACACCTTCTTCCGGGTGACCCTGCCGCTGCTGCGGGACAGCATCTCGGTCGCCTGGGTCTACCTCGGCTTCATCGCGCTGGACATGTACGCGCTGGTCTTCGTCATGACACCGAGCCAGGGCGGCCCGAACCACGCCAGCGAGATCTTCGCCTCGGTGATCCAGTTCAACGCGTTCCAGAAGGGCCAGTTCGGCTACGCCTGCGCCATCGCCGTCGCGCTGGCCATCTTCACCATCCTGCTGGCCGCGCTCCAGTTGCGGATCACCCGCCGTGAGCGGATCGAGTTCTGAGGAGGTTTGGACGATGAGCACGGTGACACACTCCTCCGGCCGGACCCGACCCGACACGGAGCCGCCGTCCGGCCCGCCGACGGGCCGGCGGGCCAAGGGCGCCGGCAACGGCCTCGGCGGCCGGTTCTTCAACGGCTTCTCCCACCTGTTCCTCGCGGTCTGGGCGATCATGGTGGTCTACCCGCTGCTGTGGGTGGTGATGTCGGCGCTCAAGACGGACTCGGAGGTGATCCGCGAGCCGCTGTCGCTGATCCCCGACGCGTTGCAGTGGGACAACTTCGCCCGGGCCTGGACGGCCGGGATCGACAGCTTCTTCCTCAACACGCTGCTCGTGCTCGTCTTCAGCGTGTCCCTGACGATGCTGCTCGGTTCCATGGCCGCGTACGCCCTGGCGCGCTACGAGTTCCGCGGCAACCGGCTGATCTACTGGATGTTCCTGTCCGGGTTGACGCTGCCGATCTACCTGGCCGCGGTGCCGCTGTTCAAGGGCGTCTACAACACCGGGGTCAGCCTCCCGCTGCTCGGCCCGAACAAGCACCTCATGCTGATCCTCGTCTACGTGGCCTGGTCGCTGTCGTTCACGATCTTCTTCATGCACTCGTTCTTCCGGACGCTGCCCGACTCGATCGCCGAGGCGGCCCAGGTCGACGGGGCGTCGCACACCCGCACGTTCTTCAGCGTGATGCTGCCGATGGCCAAGCCCGGCCTGATCAGCATCGGCATCTTCAACGTGCTCGGCCAGTGGAACCAGTGGTACCTGCCGACGCTGCTGATGCAGTCGGTCGCCGGTGAGCCGAAGCACCAGGTCATCGCGCAGGGTCTGATCGAGCTGTCGGTCAACCAGGGCTACAAGTCCGACTGGTCCGGCTTGTTCGCCGGCGTCACGATGGCGATGCTGCCGGTGCTGATCGTGTACATCGTCTTCCAGCGCCAGGTGCAGTCCGGTCTCACCGCCGGCGTCAGCAAGTAGCACCCGCCCGCCCCCTCCCGCCGCGGGAAGGAAGGGCCCCTTCTTAACCGCCGTTGTTAAGAAGGGGCCCTTCCTCTACCGGAGGCGTTAAAAGGGGGCCCTTCCTTTCCCCCGCACAGCGTGTCGGTGGGGCGAGGCAGAATCACCTCCGTGCTGGTGGCGGTGGTGGCGGACGAGCGGGGCGGCGGCGTGCTGCAACCGCTCGACGACACCGGTCGCCCGGTCGGCCCGGCCGAGGAGGTCGTCGACCTGGCCGGCGCGGTGGCCGCCCGCGAGGCCGCCGACCGGCCCCGCTGGGTGTGGGCCACCGGCGGCGGCGTCTACCCGGGGTTGCTGCGTGCCGGCGTCCGGCTCGACCGCTGCCACGACGTGGAGCTGACCGAGGCGCTGCTGCTCGGGCACGCCGGCCGCTGGGGCGAGCCCCGGGCGCTGCCCGCCGCCTGGGCCCGGCTGACCGGCGCGCCGGTCCCGCCGGATCCGGCGCCGCGCCCGCCCGAGCCGCCCGGGCACGGCCAGGCCGCGCTCTTCGAGCCGCCGTCCGGCCCCGCGGGCCCGGGCGTCCCGGCCCTGACCCGGGTGTACGCCGACCAGCTCGCCCGGATCGCCGCGACCGCCCATCCCGGCCGGTTCCGGCTCCTGGTGGCCGCCGAGTCGGCCGGTGCGCTGGTCGCCGCCGAGATGGGCGCGGCCGGGCTGCCCTGGCGGGTCGACGTGCACGACGCGATCCTGGCGGAGCTGCTCGGCGAGGCGTCCCCGGTGGGTGGGCCACCTCGCCGGCTGGCCGAGCTGCAGGCGCGGATCGCCGCCGCGTTCGGCGTACGCCGGTTGCACGCCGACTCGCCGGCGGAGCTGTTGCGGGCGTTCGCCCGGGCGGGTGTGGAACTGCCCAACACGCGGGCCTGGGTGCTGCGGGGGGTGGAGCACCCGGCGGTGCCGCTGGTCCTCGAGTACAAGGAGCTCTACCGGATCTGGACGGCGCACGGCTGGGCCTGGCGCGACGCCTGGGTGTCCGGCGGCCGGTTCCACCCGGAGTACGTGCCGGGCGGCGTGGTGTCCGGCCGGTGGGCCACCCGGGGCGGCGGGGCGTTGCAGATCCCGAAGGTGATCCGCCGGGCCGTGGTGGCCGACCCGGGTTGGACGTTCGTGGTGGCCGACGCGGGCCAGCTCGAACCGCGGGTGCTCGCCGCGGTCTCCGGTGACGAGCGGCTGGCCGCCGCGGGCGGCGCCGGCGACCTCTACGCGGCGCTGGCCCGGGACGCCTTCGGCGGTGACCGGCCCCGGGCCAAGGTGGCGCTGCTCGGCGCGATGTACGGGCAGACCGGCGGCGCGGCGGTGCCGGCGCTGGCGGTGTTGCGGAAGAACTACCCGACCGCGTTCGGCTACGTCGAGGCGGCCGCCCGCACCGGCGAGGCCGGCGGGCTGGTCCGGTCGTGGCTGGGCCGCACCTGCCCGCCGGGTTCGGTCGGTTTCGCCGAGGACGACGCGACGCCGGACGGCGAGGCGGATCCACACAGCCCGTCGGCCCGGGCGGCCCGGTCGCGGGGGCGCTTCACCCGCAACTTCGTCATCCAGGCCACCGCCGCCGAGTGGGCCTCGACGCTGCTGGCCACGCTGCGCACCGAGCTTGCCGGCACCGCTGCCGAGCTGGTCTTCTTCCAGCACGACGAGGTGGTGGTGCACTGTCCGGACGGTCAGGCCGCCGCCGTCGCCGAGGCGGTGACCGCGGCCGGCGAGCGGGCCACCCGGCTGTTGTTCGGCGACACCCCGGTCCGCTTCCCGCTCGACCTGTCCACGGTGGACTGCTACGCCGACGCGGCATAGTCCCACAATTTTCCGATTTGCCCCGCTACCCGGCCCTGATCGTGCTCGTTGGGTCCGGTGTGCGTACGACGGGACGGACCGGGCGCGGCTGTGCCCGGTCCGTCCCCCTGGTCGAGGGGGCACCGCTGAACCGGATCGCTGCAATGATCATCGCCGCTGGTGGCGGCCGCCGCATCGGCGGCCCCGAGGCGTTGCTGCACCAGGGTGAGAAGCCGCTGGTGAGCCAGATGATCGACACGATGACCGAGGCGGGCTGCGCGGACGTCGTGGTCGTGCTGGGCGCGGCGGCCGAACAGGTGCGGCAGACCACCGACCTCACCGGCGCCACCGTGGTGGTCAACCGGGCCTGGGGGACCGGCGTGGGCTCCTCGATCCGGGCCGGGCTGGCCGCGCTGACCGACGACGGCATCGAGGCGGTCGTCGTGGTGCCGGTGGACATGCCCGGGCTCACCGCGACGGCGGTCCGCCGGGTGACCGCCTTGCCGTACCCGGACGTGCTGGTCTGCGCGACCTACGACGGCCTGCGCGGCTACCCGATGCTCTTCGGCCGCCGACACTGGTCCGGCATCGCCACGCTGGCCAGCGCCGACGTCGGTGCCCGGCCCTACCTGCTGGCGCACAAGGACCAGATCGTGGACATCGCCTGCGACGCGGTGGCCGACGGCAGCCGGATCGACAGCCCGGAACTGATGGCGCTCTACGGGCTGTCGATACCCGAGCAGCGCGTGGGCGCCTGACGGGTAAGGAAGGGCCCCTTCTTAACGCCTGCGGTAGAGGAAGGGCCCCTTCTTAACAAGCGCGCCCACGGTGGGTGTCGGACCTCGGTGCCAGGATGTGACGGTGGCCTACGACGAGGACCTGGCGAACCGGGTGCGGGAGCTGGTCGGGCGCGAGCCCGGCGTCACCGAACGGCGCATGTTCGGCGGCCTGGCGATGATGCTGCGCGGCAACATGTCGGTGGTGGTGCGCGGCGCCGGCGGCCTGATGGTGCGCGTCGATCCGGCCGACACCGAGGCGGCGCTGGCCGAGCCCGGCGCCGGGGCGACCGTGATGCGCGGGTGGCCGATGCGGGGCTGGGTCACCGTCGACCCCGCCGCGTGCGAGCGCGACGCCGACCTGGCCCGCTGGGTCGACCGCGGGGTCCGCTCCGCCCGGGCCCTGCCGGCGAAGTAGCCCGCCCGATATTCGGCTGCGGCCGGCCCCGCTCCGCCCTACGCTCCCGATCTGTCGACAGACACTCGGACGGCGGATCGGAGATGGGCACCGCGATGACGAGTCACCTCTACGCGATCAGCGTCGACGCGGCGGAGCCGCTGCGGCTCGCCCGGTTCTGGTCGGGGGTGCTGGGTCGGGAGATCGTCGACGACCCGCGCGAGGGGGTCGCGCTCCTGCCCGACGGCGACCCCGGCTTCCGCGTCCGCTTCCTCCCGAACCCACATCCGAAGGCCACGCAGAACCGGGTGCACTTCGACCTGACCAGCGGATCCCCGCAGGACCAGCGGGAGACGGTGGCCCGGGCGCTGGCCCTGGGCGGGCGGCACATCGACATCGGGCAGGGCCCCGACGACGGGCAGGTGGTGCTCGCCGACCCCGAGGGCAACGAGTTCTGCGTCATCGAGGCGGACAACACCTTCCTCGCCGGCTGCGGGCCGATCGGCGCGGTCAACTGCGACGGCACCCGGGCGGTCGGCTACTTCTGGCGCGCGGCGCTGGGCTGGCCCCTGGTCTGGGACCAGGACGAGGAGACCGCGATCCAGTCGCCGGGCGGCGGCGCGAAGGTCACCTGGAGTGGCCCGCCGCTGATGCCGAGCGACGGACGGGACCGGCTGCACCTCGACGTCGTCCCGGCGGGCGGCGACCGGGACGCGGAGGTCGACCGCCTGGTCGCGCTCGGCGCGACCCGGGTCGGCACGGGCCGGCACACGGCCGACGACGTGGTGCTCGCCGACCCCGACGGCACCGAGTTCTGCGTGCTGACGCCCCGCTGACGCGAGGTTCCTCGCATTCGCTACCGTCCGCGGGGGACGACACCCGACGGGGAGGGAGCGTCGTGTTCGCTCGTCATCTGGTGGGCATGGCCACCGCCTGGCTCGTGGTCCTCGCCGAGACGGTCGCCGGCTACCTCGGCCTGCTGTCGTACGCGCTGGTCACCGACGCCGACCCGGGCGGGCCGCTGGCCGGTCCGCTGCTGGTGCTGATCGCGGCGGTGCTCGGCCTGGTCCTGCTGCCGCTGCTCTTCCTGCCCGCCGTGGCCGTCGCCGAGGCGGCCGGCCGGCGCCGGGGAGTCGTCGCGACGTCGGCGCTCGCCGGAGCCGCCGCGATCGTCCTGGCCGTCGGGTACGCCGTCGCCGCGTCGGTCGCCACGGACGTTCCCGCCGCCCGCATCCCGGTCGCCACGGACGTTCCCGCCGCCCGGATCCCGGTCGTGGCGGGGTTCGCCGCGCTCGCGGTCCTTCCGCCGACGGTCGCGTACGCCCTCGCCGCCCGTGGCGTCGGGCGACTCCGGAGCCGCCTCGGGTGGGCGCGGCGCGCCGTCGCCCGGTGAGGCGTCGGCTCAGGCCAGGTCGAACAGCGCGGCCGCGTTGCCCCAGCAGACCGCGCGCAGCCAGTCGTCGCCCAGGTCCAGCCGGGCCAATCCGTCGAGCTGCTCGGCGTACGGGTAGGGGATGTTCGGGAAGTCGCTGCCCAGCAGCACCTTGCCGGCCAGGCCCAGCTCGCGCAGCCGGGGCCGCTGCGCCGGCGGGAACGGCACGAACCGGTCGAAGAACGAGGTGAAGGCCATGGTGGTGTCGAGCCGGACCTCGGCGTACCGGTCGGCCAGGTCGAGGAACGCGACATAGTCGGGCGCGCCGAGGTGGGCCACGACGGTGGCCAGCCGGGGGTGTCGGGCGAGCAGCGCGGCGAACGGTTCCGGCCCGGTGTGCGCGGTGCCCACCGGGGCGTGCCCGGCGTGCACGACCACCGGCACGCCGGCGTCCGCGAGCAGGCCCCACACCGCGTCCAGGGCCGGGTCGGTGGGGCGGAAGCCACCCACCTGCACGTGCACCTTGAACACCCGGGCGCCGGCGGTGAGGGCGTCCGCGACGTACCGGGCGGCGTCCGGCTCGGGGAAGAACGTCGCCGACGGCAGACACCCCGGGGTACGCGCGGCGAAGTCCAGCGTCCACCGGTTCAGCGACTCGGCCATGCCGGGCCGGTGCGGGTACGCCAGCGCGGTGAACGCCCGCACGCCGAGCCGCCCGAGGTGCGCGACCCGGGTGTCGTCGTCCCAGCGGTAGCGGATCGGCCACTCGGTGCCGACCAGCGGGCCGGCCGCGTCGAAGTAGGCCCACACCTTGGCCAGCAGGCGGGGCGGCAGGAAGTGGGTGTGCACGTCGGCCAGGCCGGGCAGCCCGAGCCGCTGCCAGAACGCCGGCACCGCCTCGTCCTCGGCCGGCGCCGGGAAGGCCCCGGTCACACCTGGATGTCGAAGCGTTGCAGCACCGACGGCGCGACCAGGCCCACCGCGGCGAGCACGGCCAGCACGGTCAGCGCGGCCCGCAGCACGACCGTCTCGGCCTTGCTGCCGGTGCGCAACGCGATCTTGTTGGGCAGCCCGATCATGGTCCACATCCGGCGTCTGATCGGGATCGGCCAGAGGATCGGCACGCCGGCCCGGGTGATCATGTCGCCGAGGATGTGCACGAAGCAGCCCACCCCCATGGCGAGGCCGATCATCGGATAGCCCCGGTCGCCGGGCAGGTTGGCGAACGTGAACCAGGCCGCGGCGGCCGACACCAGCGTGACCACGACCCAGCCGGCCCGTTCCGCCCACTCGTCGAAGAGCCCGCGCAGCGCCAGGCCGATCATGAAGAACAGGATGCCGACCACCGCCCACTTGCCGTAGTGGGCGCAGAGCGCGGTGGTGCCCCATCCGACCAGCACGGTGAACGGGATCGTGTGGGTCAGGGTGCGGTGCCCGTTGTTGCGGCGCGGGTCCTTGCTGAGCTTGGTGGCGTAGTAGACGCCGAGGGAGATCTTCTCCATCACCTCGGCGACGAAGAGGCTGAACACGCCGAACGTCCGGGCGACGGTGGCGCCGCCCTGGTTGCGGGTGACCTTGCCGGAGAGGTCGAGGTCGGGAAAGAGCGCCCCGCCCGCGCAGACCGCGGTGCCCACCGCCAGTGCCAGCGGCGTCTGGTGGTAGTCGGCGAACTGGTCCAGCGCCCAGGAGCCGGTCAGCCACACCGCCGCGCCGGACAGCGCGTGGGATGGTCCCATCATCTCGGCTCGCCCTCCCCAGAGATCTTGATCGAGAAAACTACGCCACTGTAGTCAGGCCGTGCGACGGCGGGGCATCATCCGGACGGTCCACTGGGGAGGGGGCGCCGGGGCGTCCCGGTGACGCCCGCCGGATCACCAGGAAGTATGTCGCCCCGGCCCGGCCCGCCGGCCCCGACTGTCGGTGATGAGACGCCTGCCGGTCACCCCGCGGTACGGGTGGGCCGGATCGGCCGGATGCTCTCGCGGATCAGCGCGAACTGCGCGGCGGCGGCGGTCCAGTCGGCGTCGGAGGTGGTCCACCCCAGCGTCCAGCCGGCCTCCTCGCCGGGCAGCACCCGTAACGCGTGCATGCGCTCGCCGTACGGCGCGGTCCACCGGCACTCCCACTCCGCGCCGTCGCCGTCGGCGGCCAGCCGCACCTTCTGGTAGTGGGGTAGCCGGCCGGCGGACGTCAGGTCCCGCTCGGACGACCGCAGCCGACCGACCGGGTCCCCGCCCGGGTAGGGCTCGACGCCCAGGATGCGCCGGGTGGCCGGGTCCTGGAAGCAGGTGGTGTCGCCGGAGCGCAGTTGGAGCCAGCCGGCGGGCAGGGCGATGTGGAACCCGCCGGTGTCGGCCGGCCAGACCCAGCCGGCGGGCACGGTGATCGCCGGGTCGGCCGGTGGCGGGCCCTTCTGCACGGGGGTGCCCGCCACGTCGGGCCGGATGCAGGGGAACGGCGGGGCCGGCACGCCGCCGGGCCCGCCGGGTGGTCCGGGTGGGCGGTCCCAGGGCTGGGCGGAGCCCTCGCCGCGCCGGTCGTCGTCCGGCGGGTGCGCGTGGTCGTCGGTGACGGCGAGCGCGGTGCCGACCCCGGCGGCCACGGCCAGCGCCGCGGCCGCCGCCGCCAGGCCCCAGCGTCGGGCCGCCGCCGCGCCCGCGCCGCCGTCCGTCCGTCCGCCCTCGGGAGCACCGGGAGCGGTTCCGCCGGGCATGCCGCCGCCGAGGATCGGGTCGCCGGACGTGCCGCCGTGGCCGGCCTCGCCGCCGCGCGTGGGCACCCCGCCGAGGTCGTCGGGGCGTACGGGGAGCGCGCCGCTTCCCGCACGGCCACCGCGCAGCACGCCGGTGTCCACCGGGCCGCTGTGGGTGACCGGGGCGGGACCGGGTGGCGGCGACGTCTGCCCGCCGGTGTGCACCGGGCTGAGGGCGTCGGCGCGGGCCTGAGGGCCCTCCGGCCCGGTCGGGCTGCCCGGGTCCACGAAGCTGGTCAGGACCGTGGGACCGAGGCTGCCGCTCGGACGGTCGGTGGTCTCCCGGTGCGGTCCGCCACGACCCGTCCGGGCTGACCCGTCGGGCTGGCCCGGTTCGACCGGCCCGGCCGGTTCGACCGGTTCGGTCGCCGACTCGGTGGCGTCCGCCTCGCCGGGCGGCGCCCATTCGCTGCGCAGGGCCGCCCGACTCCAGGCGCGCGCGGCGGCGGCGGGCGGCATCAGGTCGGGATAGTCGACGGGCGGCCCGGCCGCGGTGCCGGTGCTGTCCCAGCCGTCCGCGTCGGTCCGGCCCGGCTCGTGGGTCCGGCCCGGCTCGTGGGTCCGGCCCGGCTCGTGGGTCCGGCCCGGCGGGTCGGCTGCGCCGGCGGACCCGGTCCGCGCCGGCACGTCCGCGCCGGCCGACCGGCCGGGCGCCTCGCCGGCCGAGCCGGCCGAGCGGGCCGACCGCCCGGCGGCCGGCCGGTCCGCCACGTCGGCGCCCGGCGCTTCGGCGCCCGGCGCTTCGGCGCCCGGCACGTCGGCGTCCGGCGCGGTGGCGGCGGTGAGCAGCCGGACGGTCTCGTCGTGGCCGAGCCGGTTGCGGGGGTCGCGGCGCAGCAACCCGACCAGCACCGGCATCAACGGACCCGCGTGCGGGGCCGGGTCCGGGGGCTGGCTGGCCAGCGCGGCCAGCGTGGCCATCGCGGTGCTGCGGGCGTACGGGGAGCGGCCCTCCACGGCCGCGTGCAGCGTGGCGCCCAGCGACCACAGGTCCGCCTCCACGCTGGACGCGCCCTCGGCGGCGCGTTCCGGGGCCACGTACTGCGGGGAGCCCAGGACCAGCCCGGGACGGGTCATGGCCCCGTCGCCGCCCTCGAACACGGCCAGCCCGAAGTCGGTGAGCAGCACCCGGCCGTCGCGGGCCAGCAGCACGTTGGCGGGCTTCACGTCGCGGTGCAGCACCCCGGCCTCGTGCGCGGCGCGCAGCGCGGCGAGCACGGCCAGCCCGATCCCGGCGGCCCGCCGGGGCGGCAGCGGGCCGTCGCTCTCGATGATCTCCTGAAGCGAGCGGGACGGGACGTACTCCATGATCAGCCACGGGTCGCCCTGGACCCGGACCACGTCGTAGACCCGCACCACGTTGGGGTGGCTGAGCCGCGCGGCCGTCCGCGCCTCGCGCAGCGTGCGCGCGCGCAGCTCGTCCCGCTCGTGCTCGGCGAGCCAGTTCGGCGGCACCACCTGCTTCACCGCCACCTCGCGGTGCAGCTCCTCGTCCCGAGCGCGCCAGACCTGGCCCATCCCGCCGCGGCCGACCAGCTCGAGCAGGCGGTACCGCCCGGCGATCACTACCTCCCGCACCGCACTCCTCACCGCTGGTCGTGGTCCACAATAGCCAACGGATCGGACGGTACCTATCGTTCGTCGGGGCGGCGTCCCTAGCTCGCCGCGCCGGCCAGCAGATTTCCGTCCGGAATGGCGATGGCGGACCGGTTGCCGGCCAGCAGCGCGGCGGCCCGGCGGGCCTGGAACGTGTGGTGCTCCCGGCGGGCGACGGCGTAACTCCCGGCGGTGCGGGCGGCGATGGCCGACCAGGCGTAGCGCCGGGTCACCATGGTCCGCGCCCGGCGCGCCACCCGGCGGGCGAAGACCTCGTCGCCGAGCAGCCGGTCGACCGCGCCGGCCAGCGCGTCCGGGTCGCCGTGCGGGAAGGTCACCCCGGTCACGCCCGGTTCGACGATCTCGGCCAGCCCGCCGGTGCGCGCCACCGCGAGCGGCGCGCCGGCGGCGGCCGCCTCCAGCGCGATCATCCCGAACGGCTCGTAGAGGCTGGGGATCACCGTGGCGTCGGTGGCGGCGAGCACCGCCGGAAGCTGGGTGGCGTCCAGGAAGCCGGCGAACCGGACCGTGTCGCCCAGGCGCAGCCGGTCGACCTGGTCGACCAGCTCGTCCCGGTACGGGCCGTCCCCGGCGATCACCACCCGCAGCCCCGGGTGCCGGTCGGCCAGGTGCGGCACGGCGTGCACCAGGTGCTGCACGCCCTTCTCGTAGACCAGGCGGCCGGCGTACCCGATCAGCGGCCCGCCGGCGGCGAAGCGCGCCCGGGCCGAGGCGACCGCGTGCGGACGGGCCCGCCAGGCCCGGTCGTCCACGCCGTTGGCGACCACGTCGATCCGGCCGGACGGCACGTCGAACAGCCGGGCCACCTGCTCCCGCATGTAGCCGGAGCAGGCGATCACCCGGGCCGAGGCGTTGCTCAGCCAGTGCTCGATACCGTGGATGGTGCGGTTCATCTCCGCCGGCAGCCAGCCCTGGTGCCGGCCGGCCTCGGTCGCGTGGATGGTGGTCACCAGCGGCACGTCGAGGTGCTCGGCCAGGGTGACGGCGGTGTGCGCGACCAGCCAGTCGTGGGCGTGGATCACGTCGTAGCCGCCGGAGCCGGCGGCGCGCAGGGCGGCCCGGGTGAGCGTGTGGTTGAACGCCATCGTCCAGGCCAGCAGGGAGTCGGTGGCCAGCGGGAACCGGACCGGGTCCTCGGCCGCGCGGACGATGCGGACGCCGTCGGCGTACTCCTCCAGCCCGACGCCCTCGGCGTGCCGGGTGACCACGGTGACCTCGTGCCCGGCGGCGGCCAGGGCGACGGAGAGCGCGTGCACGTGGCGGCCGAGCCCACCGACGAGCACGGGTGGGTACTCCCAGGAGAGCAGCAGCACCCGCAGGTGCCGGGCGGGCTGGATGTCGATCACTTCGGCGTCAGCTGACACGCGGCCCCCTTTGAGTTGTGGTGTCCCCGCCCCACGGCGTCGCCGCGGGGTTCCGGTGGGGTCGCCACCCATCCTGCCCAGGGGTCGATAACCAGCGGCGACGCGCCGGTTGCCGGTCTGTAACGCGTTACCGGCGGGCGCGTCGCGCGCGCAGCAGCTCCGCCACCGACCAGGCCTGGAACGGGCAACCGGTGGCGGCGTGCGGCGCGGCGCCGTCGGCGGTCTCGCTGACCGAGCCGAGGCCCACCTCGGTGAGGTGCCCCTCCAAACCCACCAGCAGGTCGTCGGTGTGCAGGCCGGCCCGGCGGTACGCGTCCACCAGCGGCCCGGTCAGCCACGGCCAGACCGTGCCCTGGTGGTAGGCGGAGTCCCGCTCGGCCGGACCGCCCCGGTGCCGCCCGACGAAACCGGGGGAGTCGGGGGCGAGGCTGCGTGGTCCGAGCGGGGTGAGCAGCGCCTCGGCGACGCGGCGCAGCGTGGCCTCGTCCGGCTCCAGCGGCGCGTACGGCAGGGACCAGGCGAGCAGCTGGTTGGGGCGCAGCAGGTCGTCGTCGTGGTGCGCCGCGCCGCCCAGCGGGTAGGCGGGCGCCGGTGCGTCCACCACGTCGTGCAGCCAGCCGGCCGGCGCGGGGAAACGGGAGCGGAACGACGTGGTGGCCCGGGAGTGCAGGTCCCACAGCGCGCCGGCGTCCCGACCGGCCAGCTCGGTCAGCTCGGCGAGCCCGGCCAACCCGTTGACCCACAGCGCGTTGACCTCGACCGGCTTGCCGGTGCGCGGCGTCACCGGCACGCCGTACACCCGGGCGTCCATCCAGGTCAGCGCCACGTCCGGCGGGCCGCCCTGGGTGAGCAGCCCGTCGGCCGGGTCGACGCCGATGCCGTAGCGGGTGCCGGCCACGTGCGCCTCCACCACGGCGTGCAGCGCGGGCAGCAGCTCGTCGCCGAGGTCGGTGTCGCCGGTGACCGTGACGTGCCGGTTGACCGCGTGCAGGAACCACAACGTGCCGTCGACCGTGTTGTGCTCGACCCGGCCGGTGTCGGCGGTGTTCGCCAGCATGCCCTCCGACAGTGTGCCCGCGTACGCCCGCAGCAGGTCGCGGCCCTCGTCGGCGCGGCCGGTGCAGAGGAACAACCCCTCGTAGGAGATCATCGTGTCCCGCGACCAGGCGCCGAACCAGGGGTAGCCGGCCACCACGTCCGGGCCGGTGGCGGCGCGCACCACGAACGCGTCGGCGGCCAGCGCGAGCGTCGCCTCGACCGCGTCGTCGGGCTTCGCCGCGGCCACCACCGCGCGGTGGCGCCGCCGGGCCGCCTCGACGACGGCGGTCGCCGGCGGGGGCTCCTCGGCCAGGTCGTCCGCCCAGGCCAGCACCGTCACCGTCGCCCCCGGCTCGTCCAGCGCGCCGGAGAACCGGCCGGCGTACCAGAGGTCCTCGTCCGGGTGCAGGCCGCGGGCCGCCTCCTCCCGGTGGCGCACGCCGTGCCACCACTGGCCCTCCGGCGTCCAGTCCGGCCCGGCGAGCCGGAACGCGCCGTCGACCACCGCGCCGCCGGCCGCCGGCTCCAGGCGGGGCGCCGGCCCGTCGGCCCGCCGCTCGCCGTGGGCGTCCCGCCACGTGCAGGCGGCGGCCAGGTCCAGCCGGACCGGGCCGCCGGAGACCAGCCGGTGCACCACGGCGACGCACGACCGGCCGTACGTCATGGCGATCTCCCGCTCGATCACCACCTCGCCGATCCGCCACCGCCAGCGCGGCAACCCGTCGGCCAGGTCGAAGCGTTCCAGCAGCTCGAAGCCGCGCGGGTCGACCACCCCGGAGGACCACTCGTGCGCGCCGAGCCGGACCTGCCGCCCCGACGGCAGGGTCACCGCCGGGTCGAGGCCGGCCAGTCCCACCTTGCGGGACGCGGGCGTTTCGCCCGCCACCACGAGCAGGCCGTGGTAGCGGCGGGTGCGCAGCCCGGCGACGGTGCCCATGGCGTAGCCGCCGCGCCCGTCCGTGACCAGCCATTCCCGGCCGGCGGACGCGGACAGGTCACCGCAGACCTGCGGGCCGAAGCGGATGTCGATCAACTTTCCTCCACCGGCAGCGAGGTGTGACATGCCACGGCGACAATGGCCGCTGTGGAGAAGTACCCCGGAGGCGTCGAAGATGTGCGGGTGATCACCGACCGCCCGACCTCCGCGACCTCCGACCCCGAGCGGCACCGGCTCGCCCAGGCCGACGCCGGGGAGCAGGACTGGCGCGCATGGGGCCCCTATCTGTCCGAGCGGGCGTGGGGGACGGTACGGGAGGACTACAGCGAGCACGGCACGGCCTGGGACTACTTCCCCCACGATCATGCGCGGTCCCGAGCCTACCGGTGGAACGAGGACGGCATGGCGGGCGTCTGCGACGACCGGCAGACGTTCTGCTTCGCGCTGGCGCTGTGGAACGGGCGGGACCCGATCCTCAAGGAGCGCATGTTCGGCCTCGGCGGCGACGGCGGCAACCACGGCGAGGACGTCAAGGAGTACTGGTGGTACGAGGACTCCACCCCCACCCACTCCTTCATGCGGTGGCGCTACCACTACCCGCAGGCCGCCTTCCCGTACGACGAGCTGGTCGCGGTGAACGCGCTGCGCGGCCGGGACGACACCGAGTACGAGCTGGTGGACACCGGCATCTTCGACGACGACCGGTACTGGGCGGTCACCGTCGACTACGCCAAGGCGTCCCCGACCGACATGTGCCTCCTGGTCACGGTCGCGAACCGCGCTGACGAGGACGCCACCCTGCACGTGCTGCCCACGCTCTGGTTCCGCAACACCTGGGCCTGGGGGCTGCCCGGCGGCGAGCGGGTCCCGCAGCTGGTCGGCTCCGGCTCCCGGCTGGTCGGCGAGCACTGGGTGCTCGGCCAGCTGCTGCTGGAGGGCGACGGCGACCCGACCCCGCTGCTCTGCGACAACGAGACCAACGCCGAGCGGCTGTGGGGGCTGGCCGGGCGGTCCGCGTACCCGAAGGACGGCATCAACGACCACGTGGTGGCCGGCGCCGCCACGGTCAACCCGGAGCGCACCGGCACCAAGGGCGCGCTGCACTACGTGCTCGACGTGCCGGCCGGCGGGCAGCGGCAGATCCGGCTGCGGCTGGCCCGCACCGCGCCGCCGCCGGCCGGCGACCCGCCCGCCCCGGCCGACCTCGGCGACGGGTTCGACACCGTGCTCTGGGCCCGGCGGGCCGAGGCGAACCGGTTCTTCGACAGCGTGATCCCGGCCGCCGCCACCGCCGACGAGGCCCTGGTCGCCCGCCAGGCGATCGCCGGGCTGATGTGGGGCAAGCAGTTCTACCACTTCGACGTCAAGCGGTGGCTGGAGGGCGATCCCGGCTCGCCGCCGCCGGCCGGCCGCCGGCACGGGCGCAACAGCGCCTGGTGGCACATGAACAGCTTCGACGTGATCTCCATGCCGGACCCGTGGGAGTACCCCTGGTACGCGGCCTGGGACCTGGCCTTCCACTGCGTCACCATCGCCCGGGTGGACCCGGCCTTCGCCAAGGAGCAGCTGCTGCTCCTGCTCCGCGAGTGGTACCTGCACCCCAACGGCCAGATCCCGGCGTACGAATGGGCGTTCGGGGACGTGAACCCGCCGGTGCACGCCTGGGCCGCGCTGAAGGTGTTCGAGATCGACGGCTCCCGGGACCACGAGTTCCTCGCCCGGGTGATGCACAAGCTGCTGCTCAACTTCACCTGGTGGGTCAACCGGAAGGACACCGGCGGCAACAACGTCTTCGAGGGCGGCTTCCTCGGGCTGGACAACGTCGGCCCGTTCGACCGCTCGGCCGCGCTGCCGGTGGCCGGGGTGCTGGAGCAGTCCGACGGCACCGGCTGGATGGGCATGTACGCGCTCAACCTGCTCGACATGGCGATCGTGCTGGCCGAGCACGACCGGGCCTACGTCGACACCGCGACGAAGTTCTTCGAGCACTTCGCGTACATCGCCGCGGCCGCGTACGACCAGGGGCTGTGGGACGACGAGGACGCGTTCTTCTACGACGTGCTGCGACTGGCCGACGGCACGCAGGTGCCGCTGAAGGTGCGCTCGGTGGTCGGGCTGCTGCCGCTGGCGGCGGTCACCCGGCTCACCGCCCGGACCATGCGCCGCCTGCCCGAGCTGGGCGCCCGGCTGCGCTGGTTCCTCACCAACCGCCCCGAGTACGCCGAGGTGATCGGCGCCCGCCGGCTCGGCCCGGACGGCCGTCAGCAGCGCCTGCTGTCGATGGTCGGCCCGGAGCAGGTGGTGCGGCTGCTGGCCCGGATGCTCGACACCGACGAGTTCCTCTCCGAGTACGGCCTGCGCACGCTCTCCCGCGCCCACCTGGACAAGCCGTTCACGGTCACGCTCGGCGGGCAGGAGTTCAGCGTCGGCTACGAACCGGCCGAGTCCACCAGCGGGCTGTTCGGCGGCAACTCCAACTGGCGCGGCCCGATCTGGATGCCGACGAACTTCCTGCTGATCAGCGCGCTGCGCGACTACGCCGCGTTCTTCGGTGACGACCTCCAGGTGGAGTATCCGACCCGGTCCGGGGTCAAGCGCACCCTCGACGAGATCGCCGACGACCTGTCGGCCCGGCTGATCTCGCTGTTCACCCGGGACGGGTGGGGCCGGCGGCCGATCTACGGCGCCGCGCAGCTGTTCCAGACCCACCCGGACTGGCGGGACCTGATCTGCTTCCCGGAGTACTTCCACGGCGACAACGGCGCCGGTCTGGGCGCCTGGCACCAGACCGGGTGGACGGCCCTGGTCGCCGACCTGATCCTCACGCTGCGCCGATGAGCGCGGGGCGCGCCGGCTCCGGCGCGCCCCGCACCGCCTGGGGCAGCGGGAGGAACGCCACCCGGGCGTGGTACTCGCGGGCGAACGTCTCGGTGTCGCTGCCCACCCACAGGCCCCGGTCGGTGGCGTACAGCTCGGCGGTGCCGACGCCCCGCGCCTTGGTCGGGTTCCACGGCAGCGCCCGGCCGGTGGTCGGGTGGATCGCGCCGATGCCGGGCCGGGACACCGCGCCGGCGCCGGCGGAGTTGCGGCCCAGGGGGTTGTCCAGCCAGCGCTGGTGCCCGCCCACGTAGACCGCGGCGCCGGTGACCGCCACCGAGAGCAGCGTGTCGCCGCCGGTGTAGTTGGCCCAGGTCGGCTGCTTGCCGCCGGTGGGGGCGCCGAACTCGAACCGGGCCGCGGTGTCGCAGAGCGTGCCGGGGAACGGCCCGCCGGTGGTGACCACGACGAACCAGCTACCGTCCGGTGCGATGTCGACGCCGCGCAGGTAGGCGGGCATCGTCCTGGCGCACGGCGGCTGGTAGCGGTCGGTGGACCAGCCGGAGAGCGTGGCCCCGGCGGCGGTCAGGTCGGCCACCGCGAGCTGGTGCCGCGCCACGCCCGCCACGGTGCTGAAGTTGCCGGCGAGGACCAGCTTCCGGCCGTCGGGGGAGACGTCCAGCGCCTCGACCTTGACCGGCGCGGTCGCCCCGGAGCTGGTCACCCGGGGCCCGGCCAGGCGCAGGTCCACCGACGGGTCCGCGGCGCCGGTGGTGGCGTCCACCGCCGTCAGGCCGCGCCGGGTCACCCCGCCGACGGTCTGGAACGCGCCGCCGACGACCAGCCGACCGCCGACCAGGCGTACGTCGTTGACCTGGTTGTTGAGGGCCGGCGGGGTGAACCCGGCGACCCGGGCGCCGGTGGCCGCGTCGATCCGGGCCAGCCGGGACGCGGCCACGCCGCCGACAGTGGTGAACGCGCCCCCGACGTAGAGCGAGCGGCCGTCCGGGGCGGCGGCCAGCGCCCGCACCGCGCCGTTGACCCGCGGCCGGAACGTGGTGTCGATCCGGCCGGTGGTCGCGTCGAGGGCCACCAGCCGGGGCATCGCCAGCTGGGCCGACTGCCCGGCGTTGCGGACCGTGGTGAAGGTGCCGGCGAGGTAGACCCGGTTGCCGATCTGCAGGATCCGGTTCACCGTGCCGTCGAGCGCGTGCGGGGTCCAGTCGACCGGGTCGGCGCCGACCATGGTGGTGTGCGGGGCGTTGACGGCGAGGGCCGGAGTCGTCGGGAGCGCGCCGCCCACGGCGGCGATCGTGGCCGCCACGGCGACGACCGCGCGTCGCCGGCGACGGGTGCGGGACGGTGGTGCTGGGGCGGATGCGGTCGTCATCGCCGAAGCATGCCGCCCGAGCAGGCGTTCCGCAGTCGGGTAGCCGCCCCTGACCGCCCGCCGAACGGCCGGTCCGCGCGGGCCCGACCGGTGGTGGGGCGAGGCCCCGCTCAACTCAGGTGTGGCCCGGGGAGGGCCGGAGTAGGGTGTGCGGGTCCACGAGGGGAGGGTGGTGTGACGCGACCGCGCCGGGAGGCCGCCGTGCTGGTCTTCGACGCCGACGACACGCTCTGGGAGAACAACGTCCTCTTCGAGCGGGTGATCGACGACTTCCTCACCTGGCTCGACCACCCCACCCTGGACCGGACGCAGATCCGGGCGGTGCTCGACGACATCGAGCGGGCCAACGCCGTGGCGCACGGCTACGGCAGCAAGGTGTTCCTGCGCAGCCTGGGCGAGTGCCTGGAGAAGCTGCGCGAACGCCCGGCCACCGGGCCGGAACGCGCCGAGATCGAGCAGCTCGCGGCGGCGCTGGTCGGGCACCAGGTCGAGCTGATGCCGGGCGTGGCGGAGACGCTGGACGACCTGGCGACCCGCCACGACCTGCTGCTGCTGACCAAGGGCGAGCGGGAGGAGCAGCAGCGCAAGCTCGACGCCTGCGGGTTGCTGCACCACTTCCGGGCGGCGCACATCGTGGCGGAGAAGGACGCGGACACCTACCGGTGGCTGGCCCGCGAGCACGCGTTCGACCCGACGGCGGCGTGGATGATCGGCAACTCGCCGCGCTCGGACATCCTGCCCGCCCGGGCCGCCGGGATGAACGCGGTCTTCATCCCGAACGAGAACACCTGGGTGCTGGAGCACGAGGAACTCGACCCGACGGACCCCGGGGTGATTCGGCTGGCCGCGTTCGGAGACCTGGTCCGGCACTTCTGATCCGGCCGGTAACGTCCGACAGGTGCCGCTCACCTTCCCGTCGCACCTCGCGCCGGTGCTGCCGCTGAAGCGGTGGCGGCCGCACTGGTTCGACGGGGTGGCGCTGGCCACCGGCGCGGTGGCGCCGGACGTCGCCTACCTGTTCAGCGGCACCCGCCTCGACCTCGGCCTGCGCACGCACACGCTGGGCGGGCTGCTCTGGTGGTGCCTGCCGGTCGCGCTCGCGTACGCCTGGATCGTCCGCCGGGTGGTCGCCGGCATCGCCGCGCACCTGCCCGCGCCGAGGTTCTTCGGCTGGCCGCAGTACGCCGCGTTGGCCGGCGTACGGCATCCCTGGCAGGTCACCGTCTGCTCGGCCCTGATCGGCGCGTTCAGCCACGTCGCCTGGGACCGGATCAGCCACACCGAGCGCCTGCCCCGCCTGTTCGGCGTCGCCGACTTCCACGCCCTGACCGGGATGTACTGGTGGCAGTTCGCGGACGTGTTCGCCAGCCTCGGCGGCGGCCTGCTGGTGGTGGTCCTGGCGCTGTACGACGCGCGTCGCGGCGCGATCTTCGACGGCGTGCCACCGCCCGCGCCGCCGACGAACCGGCTCGTGTTCTGGCGGGTGGCCCTGGCGGTCACCGGTCTGGGGGCGCTGCTGCTGCCCGGGCTGCCGGCGGCCACCATCCCCGCCCCGGCCGGCGTCCGCGTGCTGCACCTGGGGGCGCTCGCCCTCGTCGCCGGCGCCGCGGCGGCCCGGTCCGCGCCGCCGCGGCGGGCCGATCGCGGTCGGCGTCTCGAAGACGAACAGCGCCCGGTCGGCTGACCCTGTTACGTCGACATGCCGCATTTCGGCATTGACATCAATCACAGCCGCGGGGGTGCGGTCGAAGCTTGTCCGACCTGCGCCGACCTGCCTAACCTGAGCCGGCGTCCACGCCTCGTCGGGGTGAGTCGGGGGCGCACCGGAGTCCGGTGGTGTGAGCACCGTGGAGCTGAGTGCGGGCAGACCGGCTCGCCGTGCGGAGCCCGGCGTGGGCGGCGTGCCACGCCCGTCGTGTTCCCACGGCGTAGACCGTTACCACGCCGGACGGCCGGGGTCAGGGCCGGGGAGTTGCGGACCCGGTCCTGACCCGTCCGGCCGACCGGAATCCGGGCGGGACGCCTCTGGTGCGCGCGCCGGTCACGGAGCGACACTGAGTCATGACACCTCAGCGCGTACCGCTGCTCGCCGGGCTGGTCGTGCTGCTCGCGGCGGCCTGCACCTCGACCGGCCACGACGGCGCGACCCCGGCGCCACCGGCGACGTCCGCCACCGCGGCGCCGCCGGTCACGACCGCCGCCGCGACCCCTCCCGCGGCGACCACCGCACCCACCGCGACCGACCCGTCGGCGACCGCCGGTTCCTGGCGGGTGACCTGGGGCTGGGCGGTGCCCGGCTCGCCCGCCCGGGTGACGCATCCGGTGCGCGTCCCGGTGACCCCGGCCCCCGGCGAACCGCTGCCCGTGCTGGTGTCGGTGCAGACCGGCGACCACCCCGCGGAGGGGTTCAGCCGGATCACCTTCGCCTTCCGCGGGCCCACCCCGTCCTACCAGGTCGGCTACGTCCCGCAGGTGGTGACCGAGGGGCGCGGCGCGCCGGTCACCCTGCCCGGCACGGCGTACCTGTCGGTGCGGTTCGAACCGGCGCAGGCGCACGACGCCCGGGGCGGTGGGACGGCCGACGTGCCGCCGGCGGCGATCGGCTACCCGACGCTGCTCGGATGGGCGGCGGCCGGCGACTTCGAGGGGCACCTGAGCTTCGGGCTCGGCCTGCGGCCACCGGACGGTGGGCGGTTGCCGGTGCGGCTGGGCGAGTCGACCCGGCCGGACGGCACCCACGTCGTCTCCGTCGACGTCCGGCGGGCCTGACCGCCGGACCCGCCGGTCGGCTCAGGTCTCGATGACGGCGCCGTTCTCGTCGATGCCGTGGGTCCGCCAGTAGACGTCCCACTCGTCGTCGACGTGCCGCGGCACCTTGTCCGGCGGGAAGCGCACGTACGGGGCGGTCGGCTCCTCCCCGTCGGGGAGGCAGTCCCGGCCGCCGCCCGGGCCGACCGCGATGACCGGGTACTCACCGTCGGCGCAGATGCTCTCCCGGTAGGAGCACCCGGTGGTGAGCATGAGCCCGCTCAGCCCGACGGTGGCGAGGACGACCACGATTCGAGTTCGCACGCGGAGAATTCTCGTCGCCCCGCGCGCGTCCGCCATCGGTACGCGTACTCACCTTCGCCGGCGGGACCGCCGGCTCAGCCGACCTCGCCCCGGACGATCGCCACCGCGACCCGACAGAACTCGTCCATGTCGGGCTGGAAGCCGGCGGCGATGTCCGGGTGCAGGCCGGCGCGGGTCTCGTCGAGCAACCGACGGCAGACGTCCTCGACCGGCTCGCCCGCGTAGCTGGCACGGACCCGGTCGGCGGCCGCCTGCAGGGCCGAGGTCAGCTGATCCTCCAGCGGGCCGCGCAGCTTCTGCTGCACAGGATCGAGCCCGCTCGGATCGAGCGTGACATGTGGCTCCGACATCGGCGCTCCCTTCGTCGGCGTCCGCGGTACCCCACCGCGGGCGTCGGTCAAACCATCGTCGGTACGGCCGCGACCCGGACCTGGTAGGAGAACTCCTCCGCCGGCTCCTCGGCGTACGACAGCCGGCGGATCTGCCGGTCGTCGGCCCAGAGGGCGACGTCGACCAGCACCCCGAGGTGGGCGAGGCCGATGTTGGCCACCCGCTTCTTGTCCTGCAGCACCGCGCACACCCCGCCGAGCAACGTGCTGGCGTCGGAGGTGCGGTGCCCGGGCGGGCAACGCAGGGTCAGGTCCACCTCGATCGGACCGGCGAGCGGGGTCCACCCGGTGCGCTGGGCCGCCGTGCAGGCGGCCTGGAGCAGCGCGCGGACCCTCGTCGCCTGCCGGTGCCCGGCGGCGAAGATGGACAGGGCCTCGGTCTTGACCGGGGGCAGGCCGCTCACCTCGAACGTCAGGGCGAGAGCGCGGGTGTCCTGCACGACGGCACCTCCTCGGGGGAATCCTGCCCAACCGGTACGCGAGCAGACGGCAGTTCCCGCGAGAACCAACCGATCGGGCGGGCGGTGGGGGACGGCCGGCGGCGTATCGACATCGGCGGCGACGCGCTGGCTACGGAGCTAGGGAAACGCTAGTCGAGTCGACTGACGCTGGGTAGTCTCCCCGCTCACGGAGTGGGACGGCGGTCAGCGGCGCGCGCGCTTCAGCTCGTGGAACGTCTCCAGACGCAGCAGCGGCAGCATCGAGTCCCAGATCGTCACGGCGTCCTCGACGCCGGGGACCTCGGTCAGGATCGGGCCGTGGATGCCCCGGCGGGCGTCCGGCACCATCAGCACCGGCGAACCGATGTCCGGCCCGGCGGAGCCGTACGCCAGGGCGTGCGACGCGTGGACCGCCTCGTCCCAGCTCTCGTCGTCCAGCGCGGGCGCCGCGTCGGCCAGGCCGGCCGCGTCCACCGCCGCCGCGACGACCCGGTCGCCGAGCGGGTCACCCGCGTCGTGGCTGCGCGTGCCCAGCTCCGTGTACAGGCGGCCCGCGTCGTGGTGGCGGCCCTGCGCGCGCAGCGCCTCCACCAGCCGCAGCACCCGCCCGGAGGCCGCCATCGCCTCGGCGTACTCCGGGGCGGTCTGCCCGTCGTTGAGGATGGCCAGGCTGAACGCCCGCCACTCGACGCCCAGCCCGCGCGCCTCGGCGACGGCGACCAGCCAGCGGGAGGTGCGCCAGGTCCACGGGCAGACCGGATCGAAGAAGAAGGTGGCGTCCATCACCACAACCTAGGCCGGGGAGCGGCGGGGCGCAGCGCGGCGGTCACCGTCACGTGACCGTGATGTTTCGCTTCGTCGCAGGTCGGGCACGTTCAGCCGCACGAAACGCCCGGGGCGTCGGGCGGACAGGCCGGTGCCTCGACCGTCTCGCCGTGCGCCGGGGCACGGGTGACCTCCCCGGTTCTTCGCCGAAGAGAGGGGGAGGGTGATGACGACAGTCCCCGACACGGCCGCGCGGCGGCCGGTGAGACGCGCGGCGGCTGCGGCCGCCGCGCTGGCGTTGGTGGCCCCGCTGGCCGCCTGCGGGTCCGGCGGCGACGGCGGCACGCCCACGATCAACCTGTACTACCCGCCGGAGCAGAACCTGCAGAAGGTGGTCGACGACTGCAACGCGCAGGCGCAGGGGCGGTACCGGATCTCGTACCGGGTGCTGCCGCGGGAGGCCGACGAGCAGCGGGTGCAGATGGTGCGTCGGCTCGCGGCGCAGGACACCGGCATGGACGTGCTCGGTCTGGACGTCACCTGGACCCAGGAGTTCGCCAGCGCGAAGTGGATCCGGGAGTGGACCGGCCAGGACAAGGCCGAGGTGGAGCAGGGCACGCTCGGCGGCCCGCTGGACACCGCCCGGTACGAGGACAAGCTCTACGCGGCGCCGAAGAACACCAACGTGCAGCTGCTCTGGTACCGGTCCGACCTGGTGTCGCAGCCGCCGAAGACCTGGGACGAGATGATCTCCGCGGCCCAGCAGCTCAAGCAGCAGGGCAAGCCGTACCAGGTGCTCACCATGGGCGCCCAGTACGAAGGACTGGTCGTCCTCTACAACACGCTGGCCGAGAGCGCCGGCGGGAAGATCCTCAGCGACGACGGCAAGAAGGCGGTGATGGACGCCGGGACCGTGCGCGCGCTGGAGCAGCTCAAGACGTTCGCCACGGCCGGCGTGACCTCGCCGTCGTTCAGCAACGCGGTCGAGGACCCGGTGCGGCTGGAGTTCCAGTCCGGGCGCGGCGCGTTCCAGGTGAACTGGCCGTTCGTGTATCCGGCCATGCAGGAGGCCAACCCGGAGCTGGCGAAGAACGTGAAGTGGGCGCGGGTGCCGGGGGTCGAGGCGGGCACCCCGAGCAAGGTCACCATCGGTGGGGTCAATCTGGCGGTCAGCACCTACTCGAAGCACCCGACCGAGTCGTTCGAGGCGGCCCGGTGCCTCCGCAACGCCGAGCACCAGAAGTTCTCCGCGGTCAACGACGGCGTGCCGCCGACCATCGAGGCGGTCTACGACGACCCGGAGATGGCTGAGGCGTACCCGATGAAGGAGACCATCCTGGAGGAGCTGAAGGAGCCGGCGGTGCGACCGCTGACCCCGGCGTACCAGAGCATCTCCACGGTGATGTCGGCGATCCTGTCGCCGCCCTCGGGCATCGACCCCGAGCGGACCGCGGACGAACTGCGCGAGGCGATCGCCGACGCGCTCGAGTCGAAGGGGGTCCTTCCATGAGCGTGAACGCGACTCCGGCGGGCGCCGAGGCCACCGTCGAGGCGGAGGAGTCGACCGGCCGGCACGCGGCCGTGCCGGCCCAGCGTGCCCGGCGGCGCGCCACCGCCCCGCTGAGCGAGAACAAGCGGGCCGAGCGACGCCTCGGCTGGCTGCTCTGCGCACCGGCCGCACTGGTGATGGTGGCGGTCACCGCGTACCCGATCCTCTACTCGGTCTGGCTGTCGTTGCAGCGGTTCGACCTGCGGTTCCCGGACGAGCGGCAGTTCGTCGGGCTGGAGAACTACGTCACCGTGCTGACCAACGACTTCTGGTGGACCGCGTTCGGGGTGACCGCCCTGATCACGGTGGTCACGGTCGCGATCGAGCTGGTGCTCGGCATGGGCCTGGCCCTGATCATGCACCGGACGCTCGTCGGCCGGGGCATCGTACGCACCGCGGCGCTGATCCCGTACGGGATCGTCACGGTGGTCGCGGCGTTCTCCTGGCGGTACGCCTGGACGCCCGGCACCGGTTACCTGGCGAACCTGTTCGACGGCAGCGCGCCGCTGACCGAGCGGGCCAGCTCGCTGGCGATCATCATGCTGGCGGAGATCTGGAAGACCACCCCGTTCATGGCGCTGCTGCTGATGGCCGGGCTGGCGCTGGTGCCGGAGGACCTGCTCAAGGCGGCCTCCACCGACGGCGCCACCGCGTGGCAGCGGTTCACCAAGGTGATGCTGCCGGTGATGAAGCCGGCGATCCTGGTCGCGCTGCTGTTCCGCACGCTCGACGCGTTCCGGGTCTTCGACAACATCTTCGTACTCACCAACGGTGGCAACGAGACCTCCTCGGTGTCGATGCTCGCCTACAACAACCTGATCCGGGGTCTCAACCTCGGCATCGGCTCCACGATGTCGGTGCTGATCTTCATCACCGTGGCGATCATCGCCTTCGTCTTCGTGAAGTTGTTCGGCACCGCTGCCCCCGGCAGCGACGATGGGGAGAGGCGCTGACATGGCCGTGGAAACCACCACCCGGGCGAAGCTGCGCTGGGGCGTGCTGGACCTCGTGGTCGTCGTCTTCGCGCTGGTGCCGGTGCTCTGGATCGCCTCGCTGTCGTTCAAGACCCCGGCCACGCTCACCGACGGCAAGTTCTGGCCGCGCGAGTGGACGCTGGAGAACTACCGGACGATCTTCGACACGGACCAGTTCGTCCGGGCGCTGGTCAACTCGATCGGCATCGCGCTGATCGCCACCGTGATCGCGGTGGTGCTCGGCACGATGGCCGCGTACGCGATCTCCCGGCTGGACTTCCCGGGCAAGAAGCTGCTCGTCGGCGTCTCCCTGCTGATCGCGATGTTCCCCCAGGTGTCGCTGGTGTCGCCGCTGTTCGAGATCGAGCGGCAACTCGGCCTCTTCGACACCTGGCCCGGGCTGATCCTGCCGTACATCACGTTTGCGCTGCCGCTGGCGATCTACACGCTGTCGGCGTTCTTCAAGCAGATCCCGTGGGACCTGGAGAAGGCGGCCAAGATGGACGGCGCCACCCAGGGGCAGGCGTTCCGGCGGGTGATCGCGCCGCTGGCCGCGCCGGGCGTGTTCACCACGGCCATCCTGGTCTTCATCTTCTGCTGGAACGACTTCCTGTTCGCGATCACGCTCACCTCGACCGAGCGGTCCCGCACGGTCCCGGTGGCCCTGCAGTTCTTCACCGGCGAGTCGCAGTTCGAGGACCCGACCGGGGCGATCTGCGCCGCCGCCGTGGTGATCACCGTGCCGATCGTCCTGTTCGTGCTCTTCTTCCAACGCCGCATCGTCTCCGGTCTGACCTCCGGCGCAGTCAAGGGATAGGTGGTAACAGTGGCCGACATCGTGCTGGACAAGGTGAGCAAGCGGTTCCCGGACGGGACCACCGCCGTACAGGACGTCGACCTGGAGATCGCCGACGGCGAGTTCGTCATCCTGGTCGGCCCCTCGGGCTGCGGAAAGTCCACCACCCTCAACATGATCGCCGGGCTGGAGGACATCAGCTCCGGCGAGCTGCGCATCGCGGGGGAGCGGGTCAACGACAAGGCGCCCCGGGACCGGGACATCGCCATGGTCTTCCAGTCGTACGCGCTCTACCCGAACATGACCGTGCGGGAGAACATGGCGTTCCCGCTGCGGCTGGCGAAGCTGGACAAGGAGACCATCAACCAGAAGGTCGACGAGGCCGCCAAGGTGCTGGAGCTGACCGCGCTGCTGGACCGCAAGCCGGCCAACCTCTCCGGCGGCCAGCGGCAGCGGGTGGCGATGGGTCGGGCGATCGTCCGCCAGCCCAAAGCGTTCCTGATGGACGAGCCGCTGTCCAACCTGGACGCGAAGCTGCGGGTGCAGATGCGGACCGTGGTGTCCCGGCTGCAGAAGCAGCTCGGCACCACCACCGTCTACGTGACCCACGACCAGACCGAGGCGATGACCCTGGGCGACCGGGTGGTCATCATGCGCGGCGGCGCGGTGCAGCAGGTCGGCCCGCCGCAGGAGCTGTACGACAACCCGCGCAACCTCTTCGTCGCCGGGTTCATCGGCTCGCCGTCGATGAACTTCCTGCACGCCGCGGTGGAGGAGGGACGGCTGCGCACCGCCCTGGGTGACGTGCCGATCGGCGAGCGGATCCGCCGCGAGCTGGAGGCCGGCGACGCGCCCCGCGAGCTGATCCTCGGCGTCCGGCCGGAGCACTTCGAGGACGCCGCGCTGGTCGACGACGAGACCCGGGCCCGGGGCCTGGAGTTCGAGGCGCCGGTCGACATCGTCGAGTCGATGGGGTCGGACAAGTACGTCTACTTCACCGTCGAGGGGGAGCGGGCCAGCGCCGCCGAGCTGGAGGAGCTGGCCGCCGACGCGGGCGCCTCCGACTTCGCCGGGGCCGGGTCGAGCCTGGTGACCCGCCTGTCGGCGGAGTCGTCGGTGCGCGAGGGCGAGACCCGCCGGGTGTGGTTCAACCTGGAGAAGATCCACCTGTTCGACCCGGGCAGCGGCCGCAACCTGACCCTGCACGAGGGCCGGGCGGCCGGCGCGCTCGCCGACTGAGCACGCTCACGCGCAAGGGCCGGTGGCGTACGCGCCGCCGGCCCTTGCGCTGCGCCGCCACCCGGGCCCGGTCACCAGGAGTGGCGCAGCTCCAGCTCGAGGAAGCGGGCGTAGCCGGCCAGGGCCGTGTCGACCCGGGCGCGCAACGCGACGTCGAACGGCACGAGCTGCCGCACCGTCACGGTCACCGCGCTCTTGCCCAGCGTGCGCTTCCAGGTGCCGACCACCCGGCCGTCGCGCACGACCGTGGACTGGAACATCCCGTTGTTGCCGGGCACCACGGCGTCGGCGTGCGCCGGGTCGAGCATCAGCGAACGGTCCTTGAAGCCGAGCAGGTACTCGTCGAAACCGGGGAGCGTGTGCACGTCGTCGACAGATGTGCGGGGCGCGTCGAGCAGCGCGGCGTCGACCACCGCCGCCTCGCCGTCGACCTCGACCGGGGCGAGCAGGTCACCGGCCAGCGCGAGGGCCCGTGTAGCGTCGGTGACGGTGAGCCCGCTCCAGCGGGCCAGCTCGTGCCGGGTCACCGGACCGTGGCCGCGCACGTAGCGGTGGGCCAGCATCGCCAGCGCCTCGTCCCGCTCCGGGCGGTACGGGTCGGGCACCCACTCGTCGAGCAGCACGAACGTCTGCTCGGCGCCGACGTGCGGGGCGATGCAGGTGATGCCGCGCTGGCTGGCGTACCAGAGCAGGTGGTAGCCGCGCTGGCCGGTGGTGTCCAGCCCGGCGTCGCGCAGCGCGGCCAGGCAGTCGGTGCGGCTGAGCCGACCGCCGCCGGACAGCGCCTCGCCGAGCACGTCGCCGGCCTGGTCGCCGTCGGCGACGGTGAGCCCGAGCTGACGCCAGCGGCCGGCGACGGTGGCCAGCGCCCGCACGCCGGTGACCGCCAGCATCCAGTGCGCGTCGCGCGCCGGCACCAGGTGCACCGTGCCCCGCATCGGCCAGGTGCGCAGCGCCTCGCGCCGCTCCAGCGCCGCCCGTACGTCGTCCTGGGTCCGGCCGGGCAGGCGTGCGCCGAGCGACCACGGCCCGCTGGCGGCGTCCTGTGCCTGCATGGCGCCGAACCACTCGACCACGTCGGCGACGCTCTTCGGCCGGGCGGTGGGGTGCGGGCGCAGCAGCAGGCTGGTCATCCGCAGGGCGAGCGCCTCGGCGCGGCTGAGACGTAAGGGCACGGGCGGCCTCCCGTCGGCGGGTGGACGGTCAGCATAGGCCCGGCGTCCGACGGCACCGGACGGACCGGACCGCCCCTGATCGCGCTGCGCCGGCCACGCTGCCGACGGAGCGCGATCCCCCGTTCAGGTTCCCGGCGCGGGGGCGGCGGTCGGCCGGCGCCGGTGCGACCAGGATCCCCGGCGCGCGCGGGCGGAAGGCCGATTGCCCACGGAACTTGCGCAAATCTTGAGCCGGGTCGCGCCCGGTCCGGCCGCCGGTCCGGGTACCGGAGGTCTCCGGCCCGGCCGGTCGGCGGCGGGCGGCGCGGCACGCCCGACGTTTGACGCGACAAGTAACGGGTAGTCGCCGGAGCTGACCCGAATCGAGGAGGAAACGTCTGATGGATGGCCAGGTCAAGGTCGCGGTGATCTACTACAGCGCGACCGGCATCACCTACCAGATGGCGCAGTCGGCGGTCGAGGCGGCCGGGGAGGCCGGCGCCGAGGTGCGCCTGCGCAAGGTGCGTGAGCTGGCGCCCGACGAGGCGATCCGCTCCAACTCGGGCTGGCAGGCGCACCGGCTGGAGACGCAGGACGTGATGGAGGCGCAGCCGGACGACCTGTCCTGGGCGGACGTCGTGATCATGGGCTCACCGACCCGGTACGGCATGATCGCCGCGCAGCTCAAGCAGTTCATCGACACCACCGGCCCGCTCTGGGCGCAGGGCGCGCTGGCGGACAAGGTGTACACCGGCTTCACCTCGACCGCGACCTCGCACGGCGGCCAGGAGGCGACGCTGCTGTCGCTGTACACGGTCTTCTACCACTGGGGCGGCATCGTGGTGACCCCCGGATACACCGACCCCAGCCAGTTCGTCGCCGGCAACCCCTACGGCGCCTCGCACACCAGCAACAACGGCGAGGTCGCCCCGGACCACGTGGCCCTGGCCGCCACCGCGCTGACCGCCAAGCGGGCCGTGCTGATGGGCGCCGCGCTGAAGAAGGGCATGGCCGGCTGACCGACCCGGGTGGGCGGCCGGTGGCCGGACGGGGGCTCTCGAACCCGTCCGGGCCACCGGCCGTCCTTCGCCCTACCCCCGATCGACCGCCCCATGCGCGCTCAGCGCCGGCCGGTCCAGCAGATGCCCGAGCAGGTCCGCCAGGACCGCCGTGCCGTCCTGGCTGAGCACCGACTCCGGGTGGAACTGCACCCCGGCGAAGCCCGCGCCGCGCAGCGCGTGCACCGCGCCGTCGCCCGGGTCGCGGGACAGCTCGACCGGGCCGTACGGGCCGGACACCCGGTCGGCGTCGGAGCGGGCGGTGAAGCTGGCGTAGAACCCGACCCGTCGGGTCACCCCGAACACCGGCACGTCCTGCGGCAGCCCCTGGTAGGGCGCGTCGCGGCGGTGCAGCGGCAGCCCGAGCAGCCCGGCCAGCAACTGGTGGCCCAGGCACACCGCCAGGGTCGGGCGGCCCGAGGCCAGCAGCTCGGCCAGGAGCGTCCGCAGCGCGGCCATCTTCGGCGCGGTCACGTCGCGCGGGTCGCCCGGGCCGGGACCGACCACCACCAGGTCGTACCCGTCGAGCGGGCCCGGGTCCGGCCAGTCGCGCCGGCTGACCGACAGGCCGAGCGCGCCGAGCTGGTGGGCGAGCATGCCGGTGAACGTGTCCTCCCCGTCGACGATGAGCGCCCGGCGGCCGGCCAGCCCGCGCAGCGCGATCGCGCCCGGCTCCCGCTGCTCCAGCCAGAACCGCGCCAGCGGGGTGTTGCGGGCGGCCAGCGCGGCCCGTACCTCCGGGTCGTCGGCGTGGCGGACGGCCGGCTCGACGCCCGGGTGCGGCGCCTCCGGGCCGAGACCCAGCGCGGCCAGCACACCGGCGGCCTTGGCGTGCGTCTCGGCCACCTCGCCGGCGGTGGTGGAGTGCCGGACCAGCGTGGCGCCGACCGGCACCCGCAGCGCGCCCTCGGGCGAGAACTCGGCGGTGCGGATGAGGATCGGCGCGTCCAGCGTCTGCCGGCCCTGCTCGTCGCGGCCGAGCAGGGCGAGCACCCCGGCGTAGTAGCGGCGGCCGGTGCGCTCGTGCCGGGCGATCACCCGGCAGGCGTTCTCCATCGGGCTGCCGGTCACCGTGGGCGCGAACATGGTCTCCCGCAGCACCTCCCGTACGTCCCGGGAACAGCGCCCGGCCAGCAGGTACTCGGTGTGCGCCAGGTGCGCCATCTCCTTCAGGTACGGCCCGACCACCTGCCCGCCGTGCTCGGCGACGACGGCCATCATCTTCAGCTCCTCGTCGAGCACCATGTACAGCTCCTCCACCTCCTTCGGGTCGTGCAGGAAGCGCAGCAGCGCGTCCCGGTCCACGGTCTCGCCCCGGTGCCGGAAGGTGCCGCTGATCGGGTTCATCTCGACCAGGCCGTCGGCGACGCTGACGTGCCGCTCCGGGCTGGCCCCGACCAGGATCCGGGTGCCGGTGTGCACCAGGAACGTCCAGTAGGCGCCGCGCTCGCGCACCAGCAGCCGACGCAGCGCGGCCAGGGCCGTGGCCAGCGGGTCGCCCTCCACGGTGGCCCGCAGGGTGCGGTGGATGACGAAGTTCGCCCCCTCGCCGTGACCGATCTCGTCGGCCAGCACCCGCTCGACGATCGCCGCGTACTCGTCGTCGGCGATGTCGAAACCGGCGTCGCGGGTGCGCACCGGCGCGTCGGGCAACGCGTCCAGCACCTCGTCGAGCGGTATCCGCCGGTGCCGCTCGACCGCCAGGTATTCCAGCGGCAGGCCGTCGTCCACGCAGTCGAAGCCGCGCTCGGTGATCTGTCGGAACGGCACCAGGGCCAGCGTGCGCGGGCCGGCCGCGCCCTCGGGCACGGGCAAATCGGCGAGCTGGTCGGCGGTGCGTACCGGACCGGCGAACAGGTCGACGTGGTCGGCGCCCTCGCGGCGGACGAGCGCGAAGGGGCCGGGGTCGAGGCCGGCGGCGACAGCGGCGAGCGGGTCGGACGGGCGGGTCATCGGGTCTCCTCGGTGGGCCGGTGGCCGCCGGTGAGGCGGCCCGGGTTGCCGGGGGAGACCGGCGGCCGCCTCGTGGGGCGGCCGCGTGGGGAAGCTACGCGCGGGGGTGGGCCGCCGGGTCGGCGGGCCACCAGCAGTTCGGGTGCGCGGGCATGGCGATCACTGTACGCGATCGGTCGGCGTCGGGGAACCCGATCGCGCGGGAGCGCGTACGGATCTTGGCTTCGCCGCCGGTCCCGCCGGGTAGGTTGACCGGCGATGGACATTCTCGCTCTGGACCTGGGCACCTCCTCGGTACGCGGGCTGGTGCTGGACGCGGACGCCGTGCCGCGCCCGGGCGCGCTGGCCCGCCGCAAGGTGCACCTGGCCACCGGCGACGACGGCACCGGGACGCTGGACGCCGCCACCTACCTGGCGTGCCTGGTCGAGTGCCTGGACGAGCTGGCCGCCGGTGGGCACCTGCGGCGGGTCGGCCTGGTGGCGACGTCCGCGCAGTGGCACTCGGTGCTGCCGCTGGCCGCCGACGGCACACCGTCCGGTCCGGTGCTGACCTGGCTGGACACCCGGGCCGCCCCGCCGGACGGCGACGGCGGTCCGACCGACCCGGAGGACTACCACCGGCGTACCGGCACCTGGTGGCACCGCTGTTACTGGTCGGTGCGGCTGCCCTGGCTGCGGGAGCGGTGCGGGGACCGGACGGTGCGGTTCGCCGGGCTGGCCGAGTACGTCCTCGGCGAGCTGCTCGACGCGGCGCCGATGTCCATGTCCCTGGCCTCCGGCACCGGGCTGCTCGACCTGCGGGACCTGGACTGGGACGCGGAGGCGTGCGCGCTGGCCGGCGTCCGTCCGGACCAGCTCCCGCCGCTGGCCCCGCCGGGCTGGTACGGCCGGCTGGGTGCCGGCTACGCGAGGCGCTGGCCGCAGCTGGCCGAGGCGCAATGGTCCGCGCCGATCGGCGACGGGGCGGCCTCCAACGTCGGGTCCGGCTGCGTCGACCCGTCGCGCGCGGCGGTCACCATCGGCACCTCCGCCGCGGTCCGCATGATCCAGGCGGTGCCGGCCGGTACGGAGCTGCCGCCGCTGCCCGACCAGCTGTGGCGCTACCGGGTCGACCACGACCACGTCGTCACCGGCGCCGCGTACTCCAGCGGCGGGAACCTGTTCGCCTGGGCCGACCGGGAGCTGCGGCTGCCCACGGGTGCGGAGCTGGAGGCCGCGCTGCACCGGGCCGCCGCCGACCTGGTCGTGCGGGCCAATCCCCGCTTCGGCGGCGACCGGCCACCCGGGACGGCGCCGGCCGGCTCCGGTGAGCTGCGCGGGCTGAGCTTCGGCACCACCGCCGTCGACATCCTCGCCGGGCTGATGGCCGGCCTGTGCCGGCTCGTCGCCGACGACCTGGCCCAGCTCGAGGCCGGCGTGGGCGAGCCGATGGAGGTGGTGCTCGGCGGCGGGGCGTTGACCGCCTCACCCTGGTGGCGCGGGGCGTTCGCCGACGTGCTCGCCCCGCGTACGGTCCGGTGGCAGCGCAACCCGGAGATCGGGGCGACCGGCGCCGCGCTGGTGGCGCTCGGTCGGGTCGCCGAGGCGATCGACATCGGCGGCATCGGCCGGACGGACGAGGGCGCCGCGCCGAACACGTGACCGCCCACCCGCCACGCTGACCGTCCTGCTCATGCCGCCCGGGCGGCCGTTGACACCGCCTCCGGGCCTGGTTGGATGGACTCCGCTCCCCGCCGTGGTGGAGTCGGAACGAGGAGGCAAGTGTGGGCGCAGCTCCCGACCCGGCCCGCGGTGCGGCCCCACCGCCGCACCGGCGGCGCTCGGGGTTCCGGCTGCGGGACTGGCGGATGGGCACCAAGCTCGCCACCGTCCTGGTGATCCCCACGCTGGCGTTCCTCGTCCTGGCCGGCATCCAGACCCGGGGGCTGGTCGGGCAGACCACGGCGCTGAGCGACTTCGCCCAGCAGGTCGGCATCGGCCGGCAGATCGCCGCCACGGTGGACCGGCTCCAGCAGGAGCGGGACCGTTCCGCCGGCGAGCTGGCCGCGTTGCGCCGCGCCGGCACCGGCGCCGACCGCGACGCCGCGGTCGCCGCGTTACGGCCGTTGCAGGAGGCCACCGACCGGGCGGTGGACGAGCTGCGCGTCGCGGCCGAGCCGCTGGCCGACGCCGACGCCGCCTGGCGGGTCTCCTACTCCGAGGCGCTGGAGGCGTACGACCAGGTGGTGAACATCCGGGCGGCGGTGCCGCCCGCGGTGCTCTCCAGCGACACCGTGCTCAGCAACTACCACCGGGCCGTGGCGGCGCTGCTCAACCTGCTGGCCGAGCCGTCGCCCGGCGACGACCAGCAGGCGTTGACCGAGTCCGTGCTGCGCTACGTGCAGCTGTCCCGGGTCAAGGAGCTGTCCTCCCGGATCCGCGGCGAGCTGTACGCGGCGTCCCGCGCCGGGCGGTACGAGCAGGACGACCAGGTGAGCCTGAGCGACCTGCGGGCCCAGCAGCTCACCGCGCTGGGCGCGTTCCGGGTCGCGGCGACCGCCGAGCAGGTCCGCCGCTACGACCGGACCTCGGTCGACCCGGCCTTCGTCACGGCCACCCGGCTGGAGGAGCGGACCCTGCCCACCGGCGCGGCGGAGCCCGCGCTGCTGTCCGCGCCGCAGTGGTGGGCGGCCAGCGAGCAGCGGCAGGAGCTGTTCCGCCAGTTGGAGGGCGAGCTGCTCGACGACGCGGTGCGCCGGGCCGACGACGCCAGCGCCCGGCAGCTGCGCGAGACGCTGCTGGTCGCCGGCGGCATCGTCTCGGTGCTCCTGATCGCCGTGCTGATCTCGCTGCTGGTCGGCCGGTCCGTCGCCCGCGCGATGCGGCAGCTGCGCGGCCAGGCGCTGCGCATCGCGCAGGTGGAGCTGCCGCTCACGCTGGAACGACTGCGCACGGTGGACCGGCCGGTGGGCGCGATCGACGTGCCACCGGCGGTGGTCGACTCGCAGGACGAGATCGGCGAGCTGGCGGAGGCGTTCGTGGCGGTGCACCGCAGTGCCGTCGACGTCGCGGTCGAGCAGGCGATGATGCGCCGCAACGTCAACGCCATGTTCGTCAACCTGGCCCGGCGCAGCCAGGTGCTGGTCGAGCGGCAGCTGGAGCTGCTCGACGACCTGGAACGCGAGGAGAGCGACCCGGAACAGCTGGAGAACCTGTTCAAGCTCGACCACCTCGCCGCCCGCATGCGCCGCAACGACGAGAGCCTGCTGGTGCTCGCCGGCACCGAGTCCACGCGACGGTGGAACCGCCCGGTCGGGCTGGGCGCGGTGCTGCTCGCGGCGAGCGCGGAGATCGAGCAGTACCAGCGGGTCCGCCACCAGAACCGCACCGACCTGCACGTGGTCGGGCACGCCGTGGGTGACCTGGTGCACCTGTTCGCCGAGCTGCTGGAGAACGCCACCGCGTTCTCCCGCCCGGAGACCGTGGTGCGGGTGGTGGTCGAGGCGGACGGCCCGGGCGCGCTGGTGGAGATCGTCGACCTGGGGCTCGGCATGAGCCCGGGCGCGCTGGCCGAGGCGAACGCCGTGCTGGCCGAGCCGCCGGCCGCCGACGTGGGCGCCTCGGAGCGGATGGGCCTGTTCGTGGTGAGCCACCTGGGCGCCCGGCACGGCGTGCGGGTGCAGTTGCGCCCCGGCCGGGAGGGCCTGGTCACCCGGGTCCGGATCCCGGCCCACCTGCTGGCCGAGGCCCCCGCCCCCGGGCTGGAGCCGCCCGCTCCGGCGCGGATGCTGACCAGCCAGGTGGCCGCGGCGTCCCGGGCGTTGGGCGCGGCCACCGCCGAGCTGCCGGTGGCCGGGCGGCACCCGGTGCCGCAGCCGGGCCCGCCGGCGGCGCTGCCGGTGTCGCCGCTGACCGGCCGGCCGCTCGGTGACGTGGCGGAGGTTGCGCCGACCGGCCCGCCGACGCCCACCGGCCCGCCCGCCGCGGTGCCCCGACCCCGTCCGGTGCCCGGCCGGGCCGAGGACGTGCTCACCCCGGGGGTCGCGGCGGCGGCCGGCGGCGGCTGGTTCAGCCGGCAGGGACCGACGTCGTCGGTGCTCGGTGTGACGCCGGCGCCGGCGCCGACGCCGGTGACCGGGGGGACCAACGAGCGGGGTCTGCCGGTACGCGTGCCGATGGCCCAGCTCACCTCGGTCACCTCGGCCGCCCGCCCCGCCGTGCGGCAGGAGCCGGACCCCGAGGCGGTCGGCGGTATGCTGTCCCGCTTCTACGGCGGGGTGCGGCGGGCCGAGGCCGAGGAGACCACCGAGATGTATCTGCCGCGCGACGAAGGGGGACGACGACAGTGACGACGTTGAGCCAGGAGGCACGGGACCTGAGCTGGCTGGTGAACGCGTTCGCCGAGCGGGTCCCCGGGGTGGCGCACGCCGTCGTGGTGTCCTCCGACGGGCTGCTGGTGGCGATCTCCGCGCACCTGCCGCGCGACCACGCCGACAAGCTCGCCGCCGTGACCTCCGGCCTGATGAGCATCACCGCCGGCGCGGCGCAGATGTTCGACGGCGACGTCGTCAAGCAGACCGTGGTCGAGATGGGACGGGGCTACTTCCTCGTCATGCAGATCCGGGACGGCTCGATCCTGGCGACGCTGGCCGGCGCGGACGCCGACATCGGCGTGGTCGGCTACGAGATGGCCCGGCTGGCCAAGCAGGCCGGCGAGATGCTCACCCCGGCGCTGCGCGCCGAGCTCCAGCAGGCGCTGCCGCGTTGAGCGGCCATCACGCGCTGCCGCACTGAGCGGCCATCACGCGCTGCCGCGCTGAGCGGCCATCACGCGCTGCCGCGCTGGGCGCGGGTGCCCGGCCGGCGGTCCGCCGGCCGGGCCGTCCCGGTCAGAGCCCGTTGCGGCGGATCACCTCGCGGTACCAGTGGGCGCTGCGCTTGAGCACCCGCCGCTGGCTCGCGTAGTCCACGTAGACCAGGCCCCAGCGCTGGTCGTAGCCCTCGGCCCACTCGAAGTTGTCCAGCAGCGACCACACGTGGTAGCTCTCCAGCGGCACGCCGTCGCGCACCGCGCGGTGGGCGGCGGCGAAGTGGTCGCGCAGGAAGCTGACCCGGCCGGCGTCGTCGACGGTGCCGTCCGGGCCGGGGGTGTCCGGGCAGGGCAGGCCGTTCTCGGTGATGGTGATCGGCACCCGCCCGTAGTCGCGGGTGACCCGGGTCAGGATGTCGTACATGCCCTCGGGGTAGATCTGCTGCCACTCGGCCTCCGAGGTGGGCCACTTCCGCACGGTCCCGCCGCCGCCGGTGACGTAGATCGGGGTGTAGTACTGCACCGCGAGCAGGTCGACCGGGCTGGAGATGATCTTCAGGTCGCCGTCCCGGACGCCGCGGACCATCCGGCTGTCCGGCCCGAGGTCGGCCAGCACGTCCTGCGGGTACTCGCCCTTGAAGACGGAGTCGAGGTAGAGGCGGTTCTCGTAGCCGTCGTAGAGGCGGGTCGCGGCGGCCGCCTCGGCGCTGTCGTCGGCCGGGTAGCAGGGGTGCAGGTTGAGCGCCGGGCCGATCCGGCCGGACGCGCCGGAGGCGCGCAGCGCCTGCACGGCGAGACCGTGGGCGAGCTGGAGGTGGTGCGCCACCAGGTAGGCCGCCGCCTCGTCCCGGTGGCCGGGCGCGTGGTGACCCCAGATGTAGCCGTTCTGCACCACGGTCTTCGGCTCGTTGATCGTCAGCCACGCCGGCACCCGGTCGCCGAGCGCCCGGAACACGGCGTCGGCGTAGTCGGCGAAGCGCTCGGCGGTGTCGCGGTTCTCCCAGCCGCCGTCGTCCTGCAACGCCTGCGGCAGGTCCCAGTGGAACAGCGTGGCCATCGGCGCGATGCCGCGCTCGTGCAGCCCGTCCAGCAGCCGGCGGTAGAAGTCCAGCCCACGCTGGTTGGGGCGGCCGGACCCGTCGGCCTGAATCCGGGGCCAGGAGATGGAGAACCGGTAGCTGCGCAGCCCCAGCTCGCGCATCAGGTCGAGGTCCTGGGCGTACCGGTGGTAGTGGTCGGCCGCGACGTCGCCGGTGTCACCGTTGCGGGTGCGCCCCGGGGTGTGGCTGAAGGTGTCCCAGACGGACTCGCCCCGTCCGTCCTCCTTGGCCGCCCCCTCGATCTGGTACGCCGAGGTCGCCGCGCCCCAGCCGAAGCCGTCCGGGAACCGCAGCCCGCCGTCCGGGTCGGCGTCGGTGTTGCGCTCGGGTGGGCTGTCGCAGCCGCTGACGGCGACGGCTGCGGTCCCGGCCAGGGTGGCGCCGGTGAGCCCGGTCCGGGCCGCGCCGGCGGCGGTGGCGGACAGGGCGGCGCGGCGGAGCAGGCGCCGTCGGGTGAGTAACGACATGGGACTTCTCCTCGAAGTGACGGGCCACCCTGGGGCCGGGAGCGCTCCCAGCATAGGCCAGGGGCGGCCGGCCTCGATCCGGCGGTCGCGGCGGGAGGCGGCGCGGCCGGCGGGCGGCCGGAGGTGGGGTGGGCGGGTGTCGCTCGGGGGGCTGGGGCGAGCGGCGAGGGTGGGGCAGATAGCGAGAAAGGCCGTCCGGGTGGCGTGTCACGCCTGTCCCGTCGGCCTCTTTTGCCGTCGACAACGGGGGTTTAGTGTGGGGACGGGGGAGGGCAACCCCCGTCCCCACCGGTGATGCACACACGCACGAAGTGGAATTGGCGTCCGTCGTGCGTGTCGCGCGGGAGCCGGGCCACGCGAGTGGCTCTGGTTCCACCTCCCTCCGTCTGGCGGGTGATGGCCGGCGGCGGTGTCCGGGCTGGTCCGCCGTCGGCCACAGGGCCGACGCGTCGGGCACGGGTGTCCCCGACGATCCAGTACTTACATCTCCGTCGATGGAAGCGCTCCCATCGGCGATGCTGCGACTGTAACGCCCGTCACGGCTTTGGAAAAGCCCCTAAACGAGATCGAAACATGGACGTGGGTATCTGCCCTGGCCGTTGTGGTGGGAGCGCTTCCATGTCACACTCTCGACACACGCGACGTTGGAGCCAGCTCGCGAGCGCGGGCCGCCGAGGGCACCCGGTGAGAACCGGTGCGGCGCCCGATCCCCGGCACGGCCGGGACGACCCCTTTCCGGACGCCTCCGTCCCCCCGCGTACGCCCGTCGACGCGTGGAGGCGCCCCGCCGGGACCCCGGTCCCGGCCCGGTCCGAGGAGACACCGCCCACATGAGACTTCTGGCCAGACGTCGCCGTACGGCGATGGTCGCCGCCACCGCCCTCGCCATCGGCGGGGTGGCCCTGCCCGCGAGCTCCGCGCAGGCCGCACCGGCCTGCGACGTGACCTACGCGACCAGCGACTGGAGCACCGGCTTCACCGCCACCGTCACCATCAAGAACCTGGGTGACGCCCTGAACAACTGGTCGCTGAAGTTCGCCTTCCCGAACAGCAGCCAGCGGGTCACCCAGGGCTGGTCGGCGAAGTGGAGCCAGTCCGGCAGCGAGGTCACCGCGACCAACGAGTCGTGGAACGGCAGCCTGCCCACCGGCGCGTCCACCAGCATCGGCTTCAACGGCAGCTACAGCGGCAGCAACCCGAAGCCCACCGCCTTCACGCTCAACGGTGTCGCCTGCAACGGCGCCACCACCAACCAGCCGCCGACGGTCTCCCTCGGCGTGCCGGCCGGCCCGTTCGAGGCGCCGGCGGACGTCCCGCTGACCGCGACCGCCAGCGACCCCGACGGGACCATCAGCAAGGTCGAGTTCTACCGCAACGGCCTGCTGGTCAACACCGACACCACCGCGCCGTACGGCTACGACCTGCTCGACCTGCCGGCCGGCAGCTACACGGTGCAGGCCAAGGCGTACGACAACGCCGGCGGCAGCGCGACCGCGGAGAAGTCGTTCACGGTCAGCGCGGCCACCGGGCCGAAGCTGGTCGCCACCCCGTCGGCGGTGAGCGTCGAGGAGGGCGGCAGCGCCACGGTGCGGTACACCCTCAGCGCGGCGCCCAGCGCCAACGTCCCGGTGACCCTCGCCGTCACCGGGGACAGCGACATCACCGTCTCGCCGGCCACGCTGACGCTCACCCCGAGCAACTGGAGCACCGGCGTCACCGCCACCGTCTCCGCCGCGGAGGACGCCGACACCGCCGGCGGCACCGCCACGGTGACCGCGTCGGCCACCGGCTTCGCCCCGGTCGCGGTGGTCGCCACCGAGGTCGACAACGACACCCCGGGCGGCGACAACGCCTACATCAAGAAGTTCCTCGACCAGTACGGCAAGATCAAGAACTCGGGCTACTTCAGCCCCGAGGGCGTGCCGTACCACTCGATCGAGACGCTGATCGTCGAGGCGCCCGACCACGGGCACGAGACCACGTCCGAGGCGTTCAGCTTCTGGCTCTGGCTGGAGGCGCAGTACGGCCGGGTCACCCAGAACTGGGCCCCGTTCAACAACGCCTGGACCGTGATGGAGAAGTACATCATCCCCAGCCACGCGGACCAGGCCACGGCGGGCGCGCCGGGCACCCCGCAGTACGCGGCCGAGCACAACCTGCCCAGCCAGTACCCGTCGGCGCTGGAGGCCAGCGTCCCGGTCGGCCAGGACCCGCTGCGCTCGGAGCTGCAGTCCACCTACGGCACCGGTGACATCTACGGCATGCACTGGCTGCTCGACGTGGACAACACCTACGGCTTCGGCCGCTGCGGCGACGGCACCACCAAGCCCGCGTACATCAACACGTTCCAGCGGGGCACCCAGGAGTCGGTGTGGGAGACCGTGCCGCAGCCGTCCTGCGACACGTTCAAGCACGGCGGTCCGAACGGTTACCTGGACCTGTTCGTCAAGGAGTCCAGCGCCCCGGCCAAGCAGTGGAAGTACACCAACGCGCCGGACGCCGACGCCCGGGCCGTGCAGGCCGCCTACTGGGCGCTGACCTGGGCCAAGGCGCAGGGCAAGGAGGCCGACGTGGCGGCCACCGTGGCCAAGGCCGCGAAGATGGGCGACTACCTGCGCTACGCGTTGTTCGACAAGTACTTCAAGAAGATCGGCAACTGCGTCGGGGCGTCCACCTGCCCGGCCGGCAGCGGCCGCGACTCGGCGCACTACCTGCTCTCCTGGTACTACGCCTGGGGTGGCGCGTACGACGCCTCGCAGAACTGGTCGTGGCGGATCGGCTCCAGCCACAACCACTTCGGCTACCAGAACCCGTTCGCGGCATGGGCGATGACCAACGTCGCCGAGCTGAAGCCGAAGTCGCCGACCGCGGTCTCCGACTGGCAGAAGAGCCTGGACCGGCAGCTGGAGTTCTACACCTGGCTGCAGTCCGCCGAGGGCGGCATCGCCGGTGGCGCCACCAACAGCTGGGACGGCAGCTACGCCCAGCCGCCGGCCGGCACCGCCACCTTCTACGGCATGTTCTACGACGTCGACCCGGTCTACAACGACCCGCCGTCCAACCAGTGGTTCGGCATGCAGGCCTGGTCGATGCAGCGCATCGCCGAGCTGTACCTGCAGACCGGCAACGCCAAGGCCAAGGCGCTGCTGGACAAGTGGGTGCCGTGGGCGATCGCCAACACCACGACCGGCGCCAACTGGTCGATCCCGTCGGACATGAAGTGGACCGGCCAGCCGGCCAACTGGAACCCGACCAGCCCGCAGCCGAACACCAACCTGCACGTCGAGGTGACGGTCAAGGGCCAGGACGTCGGCGTCGCCGCCGCCTACGCCCGCACGCTCATCGCGTACGCGGCCAAGTCCGGCAACACCGCGGCGAAGACCACCGCCAAGGGTCTGCTGGACGCGCTGTCGGCGGCCGCCGACAGCAAGGGCGTCTCGATGCCGGAGAAGCGCGGCGACTACAAGCGCTTCGACGACGTCTACAACGCCGCCGACGGGCAGGGCCTCTACGTGCCCTCCGGCTGGACCGGGAAGATGCCCAACGGCGACGCGATCGCCAGCGGCAAGAGCTTCCTGGACATCCGGTCGTTCTACAAGAACGACCCGGACTGGCCCAAGGTGCAGGCGTACCTGGACGGCGGCGCGGAGCCGGTCTTCAACTACCACCGGTTCTGGGCCCAGGCGGACGTCGCGATGGCGTACGCCGACTACGGCACCTACTTCCCGCAGGGATGAGATGACCCCTCCTCCGTGGGCGGGGTCCGCCCCGCCCACGGAGGAGGCCGCCCCGGCCGATGGGGGAACGGAGCGGCCGGGTCGGCGGACGGCCTGACGCCCACGGTCAGGCCGGGTGGGCCGGCCGTCCGGACGACGCAGCGGACGGACCGGCCCACCACTCCGCCCGGGGACCACCCATGGCGCGAAAAGGCACGGAAAAATCAGCGCTCCACGGGATCACATCCGTGGCGCGGACGGAGTAACGTATTTCACGGAGAGGCCGCTCCCCCCGTGGCGGCCTCTCCACTACTTTTCCGGGGCCGTCGCCGGCTCCCCGTCCGGATCGGGCGCGACCAGCGGGTGTCGTGGTCCCGGGTGTCCGGGCGGCAGCGACCGGCTGACCACCACCCAGCTCGCGGCCAGCGCCGCCGCGATCAGCGGCCAGGTCAGCGCCGCCCGCGTCACGGTCAACGCCACCACCCGCCCGTCCAACCAGAGCGGCACGAAGACCGCCACCCGCAGCACGTAGGTGGCCGTCCACACCCAGCTGCCCCGGCCGTACGCCCGCAGCAGCGCCGGGTCGCGGCGCCACCGGGCCCGCTGGCGCAACGCCACCCCGACCACCACGCCGAGCAGTGGCCAGCGCACCACGATGCTGACCGCCCAGGCCAGCGCGCTGGCCGCGTTGGAGGCGATCTGGAGCAGGAAGAAGTCGGCGGCCCGGCCGGTGCGCACCGCGATCAGCGCGGCCACGCAGACCGCGAGCAGACCGATCAGGACCGAGCGCGGGCGGTCGCCGCGCCGCCACCGCCAACCGGCCACGGCGGCGCCGGTCAGCACCGCGGCGAGCACGCCTCCCCACAGCCCGCCGAGCACCCAGCCGAGCCCGAACGCGAGCGGGGGCAGCGTCGCGTCCACCGCGCCCCGCCGCCCGCCGAGCAGGTCGGCCAGCGACTCCGGGCGCGGCTCGGCGGGCCGTTCCCGTTCCGGTCCGCCGGTCACCTGCCACCTCCTCCGATCGCCCCGCCTCAACCTACGCCGGGATCCGGGGCGCTCCCGCGCGCGCCGGACCGGGCCGACCGCTAAGTTGTGCGGGTGCGGGAGACGGCGAGGGGTTGGACGGCGGTCTGGTTGGTCGTACTGGCCCTGACCCAGACAGCGATGTTCGTGCTGGTGTGGCGGTTCGCCGTGCACAGCGAGCTGGGCCAGTGGCTGGACACGGTCGCGTTGACCGGCAACCGGATCGGCCAGGACCGCATCGACGGTCCGGTGGACACGCTCCTCAACGCCATGTCGGTGGTGTCGCTGCTGGTCGCGACCGCGGTGATCGGCTTCATCGCGTTGATCCGTGGCCGCAAGGCGCTCGCGGTCACCGCCACACTGCTCATCGCCGGGGCGAACGTGAGCACCCAGCTGCTCAAGTACTACCTGACCCGACCGGACTTCGGTGTCGACCCGGAACGGGCCGCCGCCGGCAACAGCCTGCCCAGCGGGCACACCGCGGTGGCGGCGTCGGTGGCGATCGCGCTGATCCTGGTGCTGCCGCGGCAGGTGCGGGTGGCCGGCGCGTTCCTCGGCGCCGGGTACGCGGCCGCCGCCGGGGTCGCCACGCTCTCCGCCGGCTGGCACCGGCCCAGTGACGCGGTCGCCGCGTACCTGGTGGTGGGCGCGTGGGCCGCGGCGGCCGGGCTGGTGCTGCTGTTCTTCCAGCGGGAACAGGCGGTGGTGGAGCCGGGCGACGCGCACCGGCTGGGCGCCGCCGTGCTCGGCGTCGCCGGCGCGGTGGCCCTGCTGGGCTCCGCGCTGGCGCTGTCCTGGTTGGTCGACCGTTCCACCGTCGCCGTCGAGGAACTCGGCCGCCGTCCGCTCTTCATCGGGTACGCGGGCAGCGCGGCCGGCATCGCCGGCACGATCGCCGTGGTGGCCGCGTTGGTGCTCGCCGTGGTGCACCGGCTGGTGCCCCGGTGGAAGGGCTGAGTACGCCGGTGGAACCGGCACGGGCGGCGTTCCGGGACGAGTGCGCCCGGCTGGAGCGGGTGCTGCACGGCCTCGACGAGGCGGCGCTGGACCGGCCCACACCGTGCCCGCCCTGGCTGGTGCGGGACCTGCTCGCGCACGTGGGCACCGGGGCCGGCCGGCTCGCCGGGATGCTCGCCGAGCCCGCGCCACCGCGCGCTGAGGTGGACGCGGCCGGCTACTTCGGCGCGGCCAAGTTCAGCCCGCCGGTCGACCGGGAGCGGATCGACGGGGCGCGGCGGGCCGCCCGGGAGCTGCCCGACGTGACCGAGGTGGCGCGGGAGTTCGGCCGGGCCTGGCGGGCCACCGACACGGCGGTGGCCGACGCGCCCGTCGGCCGGGTGGTGCGGACCCGGCACGGTGACGCGATGGCGGTGGGCGAGTTCCTGCGTACCCGGGTGGTGGAGGTCGCGGTGCACGGCCTGGACCTGGCCGACGCGCTCGACCGGTCGCCCTGGACCACGCCGGCCGCGGCGGCCGTGGTCGTCGACGTGCTCACCGGCGGGCGGCCGGTGCCGGCCCGGCTCGGCTGGGACGCGCTCACCGTGCTGCGCAAGGCCACCGGCCGGCTGCCGGTGACCGACGCCGAGCGGACGGCGCTGGCGGAGGCCGGCATCCGCCGGCTGGCGTTCGGCGGCTGACGCCGGTCAGGCCGACGCGGCACGCCGCAGGTGCTCCAGCACGATCGGATCGATCCGGCCGGGCACGAACCGTTCCTCCAGGTTCTCCAGGCCGGACCAGGCGGCGAGCGCGTCGTCCAGGCCCGCCGGGCCGACCGGGTGACCGGCGGCGGCGAGCAGGTCCGCCACCTCGACGGCGAGCGGGCCGGTCAGGTCGCGCAGGGTGGCCGGGTCGGGGCGACCGAAGATCATGGTGTGGATGCCGAGCAGGCGACCCAGCTCGGCGACCGGGTCCGGGTGGTCGTCCACCCGCAGGTCGACCAGTTCGTCGCCGGTGCCCGCGTAGCCGCCGTGCCGCTGCACGACGAGCAGGGCGGCGCTCTGCCGGCCGCGTCGGTCGCCGCCGGCCCGGTCGCCGGCGGTGAGCGCGGCGAACAACCGCTGCGGGAACGGCAGGTCGGTGTCGGTGAGCCAGGCGTCGCGCAGCGCGTCGATCACCTGCGGGCCGGTCAGGATGTTTCCCTGCGCGGCCCACCCGTCGCCGGCCTGACCGCCGGCCCACGGGTGGCAGCGCGGCCCGGTCCAGGTGGCCCCGACGCCGGTCGCCCCGACCACGCCGAGCTGCCGGTCGTCGCGTCCCGGGTCGGCGGCCACCAGACCGGCCACCACGTCCACGGCGGGGACGCCGGTGCGCAGCAGGGCGAGCGCCTGCGCCCGGTAGGCGAGGTTGGCGTGCGCCTGCGTGGCCACCGCCCCGACCTGCGCCTCGGCGGCCGGCACCAACGCCCCGGCGGCGAGGAACCGGCTGGCCACGGCCACGCCGTAGAGCTGCCCGTCGGCGGATCGGGCGACGAGCGAGAAGGTCACGCGCGGATCGTAGCCCGCGGGTGGGGGCGTCGTCCCGCACCGACCGAAGCGCGTGGGCGACGGTCAGAACGGCGGCGCGGCGGCCTCCGGCGGCCGGCCCCAGGCGCGCCGGGCGTCGGCCACCGCGACCGCCACCAGCACCACGACCGCGACGCTCGCCGCGACCAGCGGCGCGGTCCGCAGCAACAACGGCACGGGCAGCAGCAACGCGGCGATCGCCACCAGCCGGGACGGGGACACGCGGCCGAACACCTCGTACTCGAACCGGGCCCGGCCGGCGAGGAACAGCGCCGGGCCGCCCAGGATCATGGCCAGCCAGGGCAACTCGTTGTGCCCGGTCGGGTGTTCGATGACCAACTCGTAACCGATCGCGGTGGCCACCACGCCGATCACCATGACCAGGTGGGTGTCGGCGGCGGAACGGCCGATGGTGGCCGGGTGCGCGGCCCTTGTCACCGCCTCGCCGAGGATCTGCCCGGCCCGCTGCACGTAGATCCGCCACAGCAGGATCGAGGTGGCCAGCGCGAACGCGAACGCCGCGACGGTGGTCGGCTGGGTCGGCACGCCGGTGAACGTCCAACCGGCGAGCAGGATCGTCTCGCCGAGCGCGACCAGGAAGAACTGCTGGTAGCGCTCGGACAGGTGCTCGCCGTGGATGTCCCACCGGGAGAGCGTCGAGCGGCCCAGGCCGGGCACCGGCCAGCCGAACCGGGCGGCCAGGTATTCCACCAGCAGCGCGAGCGTCCAGAGCACCACCCGGGCGTCGACCGGCAGCACCGCGCCGGCGAGCCAGAGCACGCCCGTGGCGCAGAACGTGATCAACATGCGCAGCTTCAACCGGCGGTACTGGAGCTTGCGCAGCACGAGCATGAGGATCGCGGGCCGGCTCACCTGCGCCACCACGTACGCGACGGCGAACGGCAGGCCGTTCTCGCTGAACGCGCGGGGGATCGCCACCCCCATCACCATCGCCGAGAGCAGCGCGGTGATCACGATGATCTGCAACCACAGGTGGTACGGGTCGTACCGGCTGGTCGTCCACGCCGTGCCCTGCCAGACCGCCCAGAGCGCGAACAGCAGCAGCAGCGTCTTGCCGCCACCGGTCACCGCGGACCAGTTCGTCTGGCCGCCCTCCAGCGCCAGGTCCTCGAAGGCGCGTGCGGAGATCCGGGTCAGCGCGAACACGTAGACCAGGTCGAAGAAGAGTTCCAGGAAGGTCGCCCGGCCCCCGTCACCGTCGGTCGCGCGCAGCGCGGCGGGCTCGGCGACCTTCACCGTCGTCTCCCGTCCCCGATCCCGCTCACCCGGCAGTCGTAACACTCTTTCCGGGCGTCATGGTGCGGATCGGTCGTATCGGTGGAGGATCTTGCTCCCGGCGGTGGTGGACGGGCACGATCGACAGGTGACGAACCGATGGGGTATGACCGTACCGCTGGGCGGCATCCCGCTCGCCGACCACGCCGCCGTCTACGCGGCCCTCGACCACGCCGGGTTCACCGACGTCTGGTCGTCGGAGGTGGCCGGGACCGACGCGTTCACCCCGCTCGCGCTCGCCGCCGCCTGGGCGCCCCGGCTCCGCCTCGGCACCGCGATCACCCCGGCCTTCACCCGGGGCCCGGGGCTGCTCGCGATGAGCGCCGCCGCCCTGGCCGAGGCCGCGCCGGGCCGGTTCGCGCTCGGCGTCGGCGCCTCGTCGCCGGTGGTGGTGCGGGACTGGAACGCGGTGGCGTACGACGAGCCGTTCAAGCGGACCCGGGACGTGCTGCGCTTCCTGCGGGCCGCGTTGCGCGGCGAGACCGTCGACGGGGCGTTCGACACGTTCGCGGTCCGGCGGTTCACGCTGGAGCGTCCGCCGGCCGTGCCGCCGCCGGTCCTGCTGGCCGCGCTGCGCCCCGGCATGCTGCGACTCGCCGCCGCCGAGGCCGACGGGGTGATCCTCAACTGGCTCGCCGCCGAGGACGTGCCGACCGCCGTCGCCGAGCTGGGCGAGCGCCGTCCCGGCTTCGAGGTCGCCGCGCGGATCTTCGTCTGCCCCACCGAGGACGCCGGGTACGCCCGCGCCCTGGGCCGCCGCCTGATCACCGGCTACCTCACCGTGCCCGCGTACGCCGCCTTCCACCGCTGGCTGGGTCGGCAGGAGACGCTGGGCCCGATGTGGCGGGCGTGGGAGGCGGGGGACCGCCGGGGCGCCGCCGCCGCGGTCCCGGACGAGGTGGTCGACGCGCTCGTGCTGCACGGCTCGCCCGAGCAGTGCGTGGCCGGCGCCCGCCGGTACGCCGCGCACGGCGTTGACGTGCCGGTGCTGGCGGTGCTGCCCACCCCGGAGACGACCGAGGGCGGCGCGGACGCCTGGGCCGGTCTGCTGCCCCGGCTCGGCGTCGACGCGACGGAGGTGGCCTGAGATGAACCTGACCGACCGGGTGGTCGTGATCACCGGTGGGGCCGGCGGGATCGGCGCGGCGCTGGGCCGGCGGTTCGCCGCCGAGGGCGCCGCCGCCGTCGTGCTGGCCGACCTGGCCGCCGACGCGGCCCGCGCGGCGGCCGAGGCGATCGGCCCGGTGGCGTCCGGGGTCGCACTCGACGTCACCGACGAGGCGGCGGTACGCGCGCTGGTCGACGAGACCGAGCGCCGCCACGGCCGGATCGACCTGTTCTGCGCGAATGCCGGCGTGGCCACCGGCGGCGGCATCGACGCGCCGGACGCCGACTGGGACCGGGCCTGGCGGGTGAACGTGCTCGGTCACCTGCACAGCGCCCGGGCCGTGCTGCCCGGCATGCTGCGCCGGGGGCAGGGCCACCTGCTGCTCACCTGTTCGGCCGCCGGGGTGCTGACCGCGGTCGGAGACGCCCCGTACACCGCCACCAAGCACGCGGCGGTCGGCTTCGCCGAGTGGCTGGCCATCACCTACCGCGACGCCGGCATCCGGGTCAGCGCGCTCTGCCCGCAGGGCGTGGACACGCCGATGCTCGCCGACGGTCTCGCCGAGGGGCACCTGGGCGCCCGGGTGATCGCCGCGTCCGGCGCGATCCTCACCCCGGACCAGGTCGCCGACACCGTCGTCGCCGGGCTGGCCGAGGAACGGTTCCTGATCCTGCCCCACCCGGAGGTGGCCGACTACGCCCGCCGCCGGGCCGAGGACCCGGACGGCTGGCAGGCCGGGCTGCGCAAGCTCGTCCGCAAGCTGCGCGCCGCCGATCGCTGACCGAGGTGCCGGCGCGCGTCCCGGGTCATGTGCGGTCTGCCGGTGCCGGCGCGGCCTCCCAGTGCCGCCGGAACCGGTCGCCGGTCCCGGCGGAATCGTGCCGGTGCCGCCGGTGCCGCCGGTGCCGCCCCGGCCCGTGTCTCGTGGCGCTGCCTTTCGAGCTGAGTCGTTGGTGATATCGCGCCGAGGCGGCCCAAGGCCGTGCGGATCCCGAGCCGCCGAGATCGTCGGCCGGCACGGGCGCGCGCCGTGGGCATCGACGCGACGCCGTCCGGCAGGGGTGAGTCGGTCGAGATCGCGGCGGGCACGGGCGGGCGCTGTGGGCATCGACGTGACGCCGTCCGGCAGGGGTGAGTCGTTACTGATATCAGCTCGAAAGGCGTCCGCGACGCTTGCCGTCACCCCGCACCCTGCCGCTCGCGCCGGCACGTGCCCGGGCGGTCCGTCAGCGGCGCCAGCGCAGCGGACCCGGGTGCACCGTCCATCGCAGCCGCGCCCACCGGGACCGGGCCGCGCGCAACGCCGTGATGTAGCCGGTGCACACCTCCACCGCCCGGTCGGCCTGCGCCGCGTCGACACTGCCCGGCGCGAAGGCGACCCGGTTCACCAGGTCCGCCAGCTCGCCCACCCCGCCGTCCACACCGCCGTCCGGCCAGGCTGCGCCGCTCACGCCTGCGCCGCTCACGCCCGCACCGCTCACGCCCGCGCCGCTCACGCCCGCACCGCTCACGCCCGCGCCGCTAACCGCCGCGCCGGCCGTCGGCGGACCCGAAGCCCGGGCCGCCGCGAGCGTGGCCCGGGCCTGCTCGGCGACCTCCTCCGCCGCCAGGTCGTCGCCCACGGGCCGGCCGGCCAGCCGCAGCGCGTCGGTCAGCTCCCGCCAGGCGCCGGTCACCCGCCGGCCGGGGTCGCCCCGCTCCAGCCGGGACCGGCTCAGCCGGCGGCGCATCGCGGCCAGGACCGCCAGCACCGCACCGACCAGCAGCACCAGGCCACCGACGCCACCGGCGACCAGCACCGGCGTACCCGGGCCCCGGTCCTGCCGGCCCGGCGCGGGCGCGGCGGCCGGGGGAGTGGCGGAGGGCTCCTCGGTCGGCGCCGGCACCTCCGACGGCGGCGGGTCCTCCGGCTTCGGCCGGAAGTCCTCCTCCACCGGGCGGGGCTCGGAGTCCGGGCGCGGCATCGGATCGAACGGCACCCAGCCGACGCCCTCGAACAGCACCTCCGGCCAGGCGTACGCGTCGGCGGCCCGCACCGGCCCGTCGGCCTTCGGTTCGAACCCGACCACCACCCGGGTGGGCAGACCGGCGAGTCGGCCGAGCACCGCGAACGCGGCGGCGAACTGCTCCGACGTGCCCCGCTGCCCGCCGCCGTTGCGCGGCCCGAACAGGAAGAACGTCAGATTGGGGTAGGCGTGCCCGCTCGGGGCGTCGGCGGTGACCCGGTAGTGCTCGGCGAGGAACGTGGCGATCGCGTCGGCCCGCGCGTACGGGGCGCCGTTCTCCTCGGCGAGCTGGGTGGCCAGCCGCCGCAGCTGCTCCGGCGCGCCGTCCGGCACCCGCAGCACCCGGGCCACCGCGTCGCCGGCCGGCACGTTCGCGGTGGTGACCAGGTTCAGGTCCGGGCGCTCCCGCACCGAGGACACGTCGTACCGCAGCCCCGGGGCCAGCCCTTCCGGCCGGATCACCGTGCCGGTCTCCGGGTCGTAGGCCACCCGCGCGCCGGTCACCTCGCGTGGCGTGGGCACCGCCGGCAGCAGCCGCCCGGTCAGGTCGCCCACCGTGATCTCCTGGCGGACCGTGTCGGTGGTCGCGCCGGGCGCCGACTCGGCGGCGGGCAGGACCCGCCCCGCGTTGCGATAGGTGGCCCCGACCCGCCAGGTCACCCCGTCGTAGTCGCTGAGCACCGCCAGCCGGATCCGCGGCGGCCCGCCGTCGCCCGCGCCGGCGAGGGTACGCACGTCGAGCAGCCGCTGGTCCGGGTTCAACGCCCAGCCCGAGATCCGGATCAGCGGGTTCTCGTCCAGCGACTCGACCTGCGGCGGCTCCACGTAGCGGCGCGGATCGACCGGACGGTCCTCCACCTGACCGGCCACCACCGGTGCGAGCAGCGCGGCGAGCCCCACCACCACGGCCAGCCCGGCGGCGGTCGCGGCGACCAGTCGCAGCCGCACCGCCGCGCGTACCGTCGGGGGGAGGTCGTCCACCGGATCGCCGGCGGCCGGGTCGGCCCGCCGGCCCGGTATGGCCAGGCCGGCGGCGGCGACGGCCGCGAACAGCACCGTCGGCCCGACCGCCGGCTCCGCGTTCGGCCCCACCACGTAGAGCACGCCTCCGTAGAGCAGCACCGGCGGCAGGTAGCCCAGCAGCACCCGCCCGGCCCGCAGCGCCACCTCGGCGGCGGTCAGCCCGGCCAGCCAGGCGGCCACCACCGGGACCAGCACGGTGTCCGGCGCCGGCTCGACCGGGATCATCGCGGTGAGCAGCCGGGGGATGGCGTTGCGCGCGGCGTCCACGGCCACCTCGCCGAGCCCGCCGGGCAGCGCCGCGTGACTGGCGGCCAGCCGCAGCGACAGCAGCGTCCAGCCGGTCAGTGCGGCCACCGACAGGGGCGCCACCAACCAGGACGGCAGTCGCCGGGCGGCCACGCTGACCAGCACCGAGCCGACCGCCGCGCCGACCATCAGCCGGGTCAGCAGCGGGTCCGCGTACACCCGGCCCAGCACCACACCGGACAGCGCGACCAGCACGACCAGCGCCGCCGGCACCGGCACGGCGCGCAGCCGCGTCACCACCGGCGGATCCCGTCCCACTCGGCGGCGAACGCCGCGCCGTCCCCCGCGTCCAGCACCACCAGGCCCGTCGCGCCGCCCGCCGTCGGCCCGGTCGCGCCGAACACACCGACCACGACCGACGGGTACGCGCCGCGCAGCGCGCCGACGTGGCCCAGGTCGTCGCGGCCGCCCGGCCCGGTGAGGAACACCAGCGTGTCGCCGAGCCGGTCCCGGCGCAGTCGGGCGGTCGCCGCCGGAAGCACCTCCGCGTCGCCGTCGGTCAGCTCGACCGCGGCGAGGCGGTCCAGCGGGCCGGCCGCCCCGGCGGGCTCGGCCTCGGCGGGCGCCACCAGCAGCAACCGCACCGGCAGGTCCTCGCGCACCGCGGCGGCCACCACCGACGCGGCCGCTTCGCACGCCGACTCGAACGACTCCGCCACGCCCGCGACCCGTCCCGGGTGTGCGGCGGACCGGTTGTCCAGCACCACCACGAGCCGCGGCAGGCTGGTGTCCACGTTCTCCCGCACCATCAGCTCGCCCACCCGGGCGCTGGTCCGCCAGTGCACCCGGCGCAGCTCGTCGCCGACCACGTACTCCCGCAACGAGTCGAACGTGATGGAGCCGTGCGGCACGCTGTCGGTGCGCCCGTCCAGGCTGCGCCCCGCGCCGGTGGGCACCGCGGACAGCGGGTGGATCCGCGGGTGCACCCACACCGGGACGGTGTCGCCGTAGCCGCGGGCCAGCGCCACCAGGCCGAGCGGGTCACGGCGGACGACCCGCAGCGGCCCGACCGGCACCACTCCCCGGCGCTGCGTCGGCACCGCATAACGCACCACCGTGTCGCCTCCGGGGCGCAGCCGTAGCAGCGGCACCGGCACCAGCGCGCCGGCGCAGCGATCCTCGGCCACCAGGTTCGCCGCCCGCAGCCGGCCGGTGTTGCGCACCGTCAACTCCATCGCCGCCGGCTCGCCGCGGGCCACCCGGTCCGGGTCGGCCCGACGCTCGACGGTCAACCGGGGCCGCCACGCGGCGGTCACCCCGGCGTAGCCCACCGCCACGGCCGCCGCCGCGCCGAGCACGGTCAGCTCCGGGTACGCGTACCGGAAGCCGACGCCGAGCAGCACCAGGGCGGCGACGAGCAGCCCGATCCCCCGGGCGGTGATCCCCACGCTCAGCCGTGCACCGGGGCGGGCTGGCCGGACGGCAGCGGCACCGGCACCGAGGCCACCGCCTGGCGCAGCACCTCGGCCGGCGTGACGCCCCGCACCTGCGCGTCCGGGGTGAGCAGCAGGCGGTGCGCGAAGACCGGCTCGACCAGCGCCTTCAGGTCCTCCGGCATGATCCAGCCCCGGCCGTCGATCAGCGCGTACGCGCACGCCGCCCGGGTCAACGCGATCACCCCGCGCGGGCTGACCCCGACCCGCACCTGCGGGTGGGTACGGGTGGCCGCGGCCAGCCGCACCGCGTACGCGTAGAGCGGCTCGGCGATGTGCACCCGCCGGGCCATCTTCACCATCTCACCGACGGTGGCGGTGTCGGTGACGGCGGTGAGTGAGTCGGGGGAGCGGACCGTGGCGCCCCGCAGCACCTCCACCTCGACCGCCTCGTCCGGGTAGCCGACGGAGAGCTTCACCAGGAACCGGTCGAGCTGTGCCTCGGGCAGCCGGTAGGTGCCGTCCATCTCCACCGGGTTCTGCGTGGCCACCACCAGGAACGGCTGCGGCACCGGGTGGCGTACGCCGTCCACGGTGACCGTCCGTTCCTCCATCACCTCCAGCAGCGCCGACTGGGTCTTCGGCGAGGCCCGGTTGATCTCGTCGGCGATGACGATGTTCGCGAAGACCGGCCCGGGGTGGAACTCGAAACCGCGGCTGGCCTGGTTGAAGATCGTCACACCGGACACGTCGGAGGGAAGCAGGTCGGGCGTGAACTGGATCCGCCGCCACTGCCCCTTCACGGTGGCCGCCACCGCCCGCGCGAGCGTGGTCTTGCCGACCCCGGGCACGTCCTCCAGCAGCACGTGCCCCTGCGCGAACAGCGCGGTCAACGCCAGCCGGACCACCTGCGGCTTGCCCAGCACGACCGCGTTGACGTTGTCGGCCAGCCGGGCGGCGAGGGCGGCGAAGCCCTGCACCTCCGGCTGGCTGAGCGGTTCGTGCGTGTTCACGGTGTGCCTTTCGGTCCGGGCGAGGTCAGCAGGTGGGCAGCACGTTGAGGTTGTCGCCGCCCTCCAGGTTGAGCCACGCCCACGGGATGTACGTCTTGCCCTCGTACGCGATCTGGATCCACCAGGTGCTCTGCTTGTTGTTGTTGTAGATCCAGGCGTCGACGTCCTCGCCCTTGGCCTTGCAGTACGTGCGCAGCCGCGTGCCGTCCGGCACCCAGCCCGCCTGCCGGTCGTCGTCCTGCTGGGTGACCTTGAAGATCTCGTTCCCGTTGCGACCCGGCACGTCCTTGTTGCAGTACGTCCGCTGGTCCCCGTCCGGGCCGTTCTTGCAGGTGGCGATCCCGTAGACCGGGTCGGTGGTCTGGGCGCGGTCGGCTGTGCCCTTACCGGCGGCGTTGGACGCGGTCAGCGTCACCGTGTAGGCCGTGCCCGGCGTCAACCCGGTCACCCGCAGGCTGGAGCAGCTCCCGCTGGCCGTCTTCCCGCCGGTCGCCGCCGTGCAGGTGGCCCGCCCGCCGCCCGCGTCCACGGTGAACGTCACCGTCACCGAGGTGGCGTCCGCCGACGAGCCGGTCACCGTGATCCGGGGCGGGGCCACCGTACGCGCGGTGGTGCTGGCCTCCGGGCCGTCGCCGGCCTCGTTGACCGCCTTGACCTTCACGGTCACGTTCTGGCCGTTGCCGAGGCCGCCCACGGTGGCCCGCACGTCGGTCACCTCGACGGTCTTGCCGCCGGCCTCCACCACGTACTTCGTCACCGGGCGGCCGTTCTCCACCGCCGGCGACCACTCCACGGCGATCGTCCCCGGCTGGTCGGCCACCGTGGACGCGCGCAGCTCGGTCGGTGCCTTCGGCACCGTGAACGGCACCACCGTGTTGCTCACCGGCGACGCCTTCGACCCGGCGCCCCGGTCGCTGACCGCGGTCACCGTGAACGCGTACTGGGTGCCGTACTCCAGCGCGCCGGCCGGCACCACCAGCTCGGTCTTCGGCGACTCGCCGGCCGGGGCGCTCGCGCCGGCCGAGGTCGCGGTCACCGCGTACTTCGTGACCGTGTTGCCCTGGCCGTCGGCCTCGGGCCAGCTCACCCGGACCGTGCCGTCCGGGCGGGCCTCGGCGGTCACCGAGGCCGGCGGGTCGGGCACCTCCGCGGTCGGCACGACCGGGTTGCTGCGGCGCGCCGGACCGTCGCCCTTCGCGTTCACCGCGTGCACCGAGAACGTGTACGTCTCACCGTTGGTCAGACCGGTGACCTCCAACGCGCGCTGGTTCGCGCCCACCTGGTGGGTCTGACCGCCGCCCTCCACCACGTACCGGGTGATCTCGGCGCCGTTGGACGCGGCGGCCTGCCAGCTCACCCGCGCCGACGCGTTGCCCGCGGCGGCGGTGACCGCCTTCGGCGCGCCCGGCTTGCCCACCTTCGGCTTCTTCGGCGGGGGCGGCGGCGGGGGAACCGGCGGCGGGTCGCCGCCGAGCACGTCGTTGGCGTACTTGTTCACCTCGCGGACCCGGTTGCGGTCGTCGACCACCTGGGCGGTGGACGAGTCCGGCGGGTTGATGAACAGGTGGTTCTCCCGGACCTCCAGCTCCACCGGGCCGGGCCGGCCGGAACCCTTGATCGTCTCCACCAGCTGCCCGGCGGCGTCGAACGAGTAGACCGCGCCGGTGCTCTCGTCGGCGCAGTAGAACCGGCCCGCCCAGGCCACCGCCGGGCTGAGCCGCGCGCCCGTCCCGGGCACCGTGAACCGCTTCACCTCGGCGCCGTCGCGGACCACGTGCACCGACCGGTCACCGGGAACGGTGACCGGCACCTGCGGCCCGCTGGTCCGCGGCGGCAGGTTGCCCGGCGCGGTCATGGTCAGCCCGGCCCGCTGCGTGCGGCCGCCGACCACGGTCACCAGCGACGCGGACGTGCGGTCCAGCACCGCCACACCCTCGTCGAGCGTGGACACGACCAGCTCGTGCGCGGGTTCGGCCACCTCGTGGGTCTCGACCCGCTTCGGGCTGAGCCCGGCCGGCGGGGCGGCGCCGGGGGTGTCCGGCAGGTCGGCGGCGGTGATCGCCGAGACGGTGCCCTCGCTCGGCACCGCGATCCACAGCTTGCCGGCGCCGTCGAACGTCCCGCCGGCGATGCCCGGCGGGTAGCGGACCGGCTCGCCCACCGGCGTCAGCGCCCGCGGGTCGAGCTGCCGGACGATGCCCTGCACCGCGTCCACCACGAACGCCGCGTCCTCGTGCAGCGCCACGCTGACCCCGAACCCCGGCGCGGTCGGCGTGCTGGCGGTGATCTGCAACGTCGCCAGGTCCAGCGAGCTGACCTGGCCGGTGTTGAGGTCGCGCAGGATCAGCAGCCGGTCGGTCTGGGCGACCTGCATCTGGTGCCGCCGCCCGCCGGGCACCTCCATCCGGGTGTCCACCCGGGCGGTGACACCGTTGACCCGGGCCAGCTCGCTGCGGGTGGTGCTCCACAACCAGGAGGACGCGTCGTAGTTGGCCACCGCGTTGTCGGCGGCGCCCAGCCCGAGCACGGTCAGCCCCATCGCGGCCAGCAACGCGGCCACGGTGCCGATGGTCACCAGGCCGCCGCGCGTCCGCGACCGGGGGCGGGCCGTCTCCGGCCCGGTGCTCGTGACGTCCTCGATGGTGGTCACTGCCGGCTGCCTCCCCGCGTCGGTGGGGGAGGGCGCCGCGCGTGGTCGACCCTCCCCAGAGCCGGGAGCCATCATAGGTGCCGGCAGGAGCCGGTGAAACCCGCACCGTCTCCCTGTGGACACCGAGCGTGTCCTCGGTGGCCCCTCACTTCGGCGTGGCGCCGCCGTTCCGGTCCGTGCACACCTGACCGGACGTGGCGTACGAATCGGTCGAGTAGACCGCCAGCACGGTGAAGCAGTAGTCCAGCCGCGCGCTCAACCCGTTCACCGTGTACCGGGTCTGCCCGGCGTCCACGGTGGCCATCACCCCGAGCTTCTGCCCGGCCTGGCCACCAGCCACGACGAACGGCACCGCGCCGTTCGTCGGGTCGGTCCAGGTCACCGTGATCGTGGTCGTGTCGTCCCGCAACCGCAGGTCACCCGGCGGCGGCCCGGTCACCTTCGGCTTCGGCGCGCTCGGCGCCGGCGCCGGCGGCGCCGCGTCCCGGTTCAGCCACACCCCGCCCGCCCCGACCGCGACCACCACGGCCAGGACCGCGCCGCTGACCAGCAGGGCCAGCGTCGTCCGGTTCCGGCCGCCCGACTCCGGCTCCTCCACCTGCGGGTACGCGGCCGGCTGGTGGAACGACGGCGGCACCGCCGGCCACGAGCCCTGCTCCGGCCACGAGCCCTGCTCCGGGTACGCGGGCTGCTCCGGGTACGGGGGGTGGTCCGGCCGCGTCGGCTCGGGGAAGTCGAGCAGCCCGTCGTAGACCGGCAGTGACCGTCCCTCGTCCGGCGTCTCCTCGTGCTCGTCCGGCTCCGTCCCGTGCCCCGGCGCCGGCTCGGTGGCCGGCTCGGGCTCCGGGCCGGACGGCCGGTCCACCGGTTGGGGCGGCGCGACGCTGCTCCACGGTGGAGCGGTCATGCCCCACGGCGGCACCGGCGACCCACTGACCGGTGAGGCGCTGATCGGGGCCGCGCTGACCGGCATCCCGCTGACCGGGTACGCGGCAGGCCCGCTGACCGGGTGACCGGGTGGTCCGCTGACCGGGAAGGTCGGTGGGGCGCTGACGGGTTGTCCGGGTGGTCCGCTGACCGGGAAGGTCGGTGGGGCGCTGACGGGTTGCCCCGGCGGCCCGCTCACCGGACGGGTCGGTGGGGCGACGACCGGCGGGACCGGTGGCGCGGTCGACGGGGGCATGGGGGCGGCCGGCCCGGCGGCGGACGGTGCGGCCGCCGACGCCTCAGTGGCCGGTGGCCCGCTCACCGGCGTGTCACCTCGCGGCGGCGCGCTCACCGGGAACGCGCTCAGCCGCGCCGCGTCCACCGGCGGAGTGTTCGGGGGCGGACCGCCGGTGGGACGGGCGTCCGGGCGGGCCTGACCTGTCGCGGTCGCCGCGCGCTCCGCCTCCTCGCGCAGCAGCGGACCGATCTGCTGCACCTGGACGGTCGGCCTGTCCCAGCCCGGGCCACCGGGAACGGGCGGCGTCGTGCCGGCTTCCGGCCGGCCCGGTGGGTTCGGGTCCGGGCGTCCTGGCGTGCGTTCGCCGGCACCGGGCGCCGGCACTCCCGGCGCTGGCGGCGCTGGCGGCGGCGAGGGAACTGCCGGGCGGGGCGTGGAGTCCGGCGCCGTCGGAGCCGGTGGTGCGGAGATCGGTGTCGCCCCGACGGGTGCGGGTCCGGCAGCGGTCGCCGGTGCCGCCGTGGTGCGCGACGGCGGGGCGGGCGCCGCCGGGACCGGAGGTGTCGAGGCGGCCCCGGGGAACTGCGCCGCCGGGGCGGGTGGGCCAGAGGTGGGGGCGGGGACCGGTCGCCCCGGGGCCGGAGGAGCGGAGACCGGCGGGGCGGCGGGCACGGCCGGTGGCGGCGGAAGGACGCCGTGCGCCGGCGGGCCCGAGGTCGGGGCCGGCGGGACCGCGCTCGGCGCCGGCGGCACCGAGATGACGGCCGGCGGTGGCGGGAGGACGACGTGTGTCGGCGGACCCGAGGTCGGCCTCTGCGGGACGACGGCCGCCGGCGGCGGGAGTGTTCCAGGGGCCGGCGGGCTGGAGATCGGCGCCGGTGGCGCCGCGGTGACAGCGGGCGACGGTGGTGGGATGACCGGGGCCGGTGGCAGGGCGGAGGTCGAGGTGACCGGCGCCGGTGGCACGGGCGGTACCGAGACGGGATGCACCGGGCCGCGCGGCGCGGACCCGTGCGGGGCGTTGGCCGGCGCCGGGCCGGCCGCCGACGTCGTCTGCCAGGTGGCCGGTGCGGCCGGCGGCCCCGGCAGCGAGGGCGCGGGCGGAACGACCCGTGGGTGTCCCGGCGGCGGTGCACCGACAGCGGGAGGGACGGTCGGGGGCACCGGCGTGACACCGGGGACCGGCGGTCCGGTCAGCGGTGGCGCCGGCGGGACGGCGGGTGCCGGTGGCCCGACCGTCGGCCGCGGCGCGGTGTCGAAGGCCGCCGGGCGGCCCGGACCGGCGGCGGGTGGCGCGGGGAACCGGGTGGTGGCTTCCTCGGGCGGCGCGGCGAACCGCGTGGTCGCCTCCTCGGGCGGCGTCGGAAGGCCGGTGGTCGGCGGCACGGGCGGAGGAGCCCACGGACTCGACGTACGGTCCGGCGCGGCCGGTGCGAGCGGAGGCGATGAGATCGGGATCGCCGGCGAGGGCGGCAGCGTGCCGTGGGCGCGAGCAGGGGCTCCCGGGCGCGGCGAGGGAGGCGCCGCCGGATCGGGCGCGGGCGTCGGCCGCGGCGCCCGGGGCGTCGGCTGCGGGGCCCACTCTGCACCCGGTACGCGTGGTGCGGGCGGCACCGGGGGAGTGGGTCGCGGCGGGACCGGCGGGGGAGGGTACGACGGCGTGACCGCCGGTAGCGACACGGTGGGCCCGGACAGCGCCGGATCGGGGCGCGGGCCGGCAGCGGCGGCGGAGCCGCCGGGAGGGGGGCCGTAGCCGGCGGGAGCGGCGGCGGAGCCGCCGAGGTAGTGCCGGGCCGCGCGTACCGCCGGGTGGTCCGGACCGAGCACGGCGGGCCCGGCGGTGGCGACGCGGCTGTAGTTGCGGCGGGCCTCGTGCCGGTTGCCCAGCTCCTCCGCCACCGCGGCCAGGTCGAAGCTGAGCGCGAGCATCAGCGGGTCGGCGTCGCCGCGGCGACGCTCACCGGCCGCGTACGCCTCCTCGAGCGTCCGTCGGGCGGCGGCCGGGTCGTCGGCCTCCCGGTGCAGCCGGGCCAGCAGGTGGCCGGTGGCCAGGACGTCCTGGTGGTCCTCGCCGTACGCCGGTCGGGCCGCGGTGATCGCGTCGGCGAGCAGCCGGCGGGCGCCGGTCAGGTCGCCCGCCGCGCGCAGTGCGAGGGCCTGGTGTTGAGCGGCGGTCAACGGGGAGGGGTGGGACACGTGAGCAATGCTGCCCGGAATCGTCCGTCGCGCGCTACCCGCCCGCCAGTGGACGGCCTTGACCTGGGGAAACGTGGGGCGTCAGCGGTGATGTGCATGATCGTTCCGGGCCGTGTACAGTAATCCCCCGTGCGGCCCGACGGCCGGCTGATCCGGTGAGAAGATCACCTCGGCCGACCGGGTAGGCTGTACGTGCAGGTCCGGGTGGCGGAATGGCAGACGCGCTAGCTTGAGGTGCTAGTGCCCGTATAGGGCGTGGGGGTTCAAGTCCCCCCTCGGACACAAACCATTGCCCCACGGTGCGCGCTGAGATCCACTTCAGCGCGCACCGTTTGTGTTCCGGCTGGTAGTTCAGCCGGAGTCCGAGTTGCCGGTAGACCTCGGCCTTGTCGGCGGGGTCGGCGTGACGGAGCACGGTGGTGATGTCGCCGAGCGCGGTCACCAGAGCCGCGATCTCTGCTCGGCTCAGCCGGCGCGGAGTGGCACCCGCGATGGCGCGTAGTTCGGCTTCCGCGCGGGTGCGTTCGGCCTGGGCTTGGGCGATCCAGCCGGTGACCACGGCCGGGTCGGCGCCGGCGTCGAGGGCGGCGCGGTAGCGCTCCAGCTTGGCGTCGCACTCGGTGATGATCGCTTGGGCTGCGGTGCCCGTTGTAGGCGGATGGTTCAGGGGTTGGGCGTCGGCCATCGCGGTGATCGTCTGTGCGATGCGGTGGGGCGCGAAGGCGGAGGCCAGCCAGGCGTCGAGTGGTTCGGTGAGTGCGTCCTCGCGTAGGTACACGTTGCGGGGGTGGGGGACCTGGTTGGCGAGTGCGTACTCCTGCGGGAAGCGGCAGCGGTAGTAGGCGTCGCCGTGGTTGTACTGGCCCTGCATGCGACGGTCGCAGGCGGCGCAGTAGATGAGGCCCCGGAAGGCGTACGGGTTGCGGGTGCGCTGCCGGACGTGTTGTCCACCGGTTCCCTGGCCCCGCCGGTGCAGGATGGCTTGGGCCTCTTCGAAGGTCGCGTCGTCGATGAGTGGTTCGTGGGTGATGTCCTTGGAGACCACCCACTTGTCGCGGGGGTTCCAGCGCATGACGCCGGTGTGGCCCATGGCCACGTCGTCGACGTCGAGCAGCACTTCGTCGGTGCGTTGCTTGTTCCAGACCTGCCGGCCGGTGTAGCGGGGGTTGGTGAGTATGACGCGGACGGCGCTTTTGGACCAGGCGATGCCGCTGCGGTGGCGGTTGCGGGCGCGGTCGTGGGCTGATGGGCAGGGCACGTGATTGGCGGTGAGTCCCTCGGCGATGGCGAACAGGCCGATACCGGTGATGAACTCGGTGAAGATCCGACGGACGACGGGCGCGGTCTGCTCGTCGGGGATGAGGCCCTTGAGGTGTTTGCCGTCGGCGGCCTTGGCCGGGTTGGGGTGGGGTCCGAGGTCGCGCAGTGTGTAGCCGTAGGGCGGGCGACCGCCGAGGTAGCGGCCCTCGAGCAGGGTCTGGGCGGCCATGGCGGTGCGGACGCGCAGCTTGATGCGGTTGCGTTCGCCTTTGCTCATGCCGCCGAAGACGGACATGACCAGTTCGTGGGCCTCGTTGTCGGGGTCGATTGGGCCGCCGATCTCGGGCACCCACAGTTCGACGCCGTAGTGAGCGAACAGCGGCACCGTGAGGCCGAACTGGTTGCCGTAGAAGGCGCGGTGAGGTTCACCGACCACGACGGCGGAGAACCCCCGCCGAGGATCGCGCAGCGCCGCGAGAAGGAGGCTCGCCTGGACTCGTCGCTGCCAGGGGAGGGAGCGGCTCTGGCCGACGTCGAAGTACTCCGTGACGATGCGTCCACCGTGAGGCTGAATGAGTGTGGTTGCCCGGGTGAGTTGCCAACTTCGGGACGATTCGGGGTCCTGGTTGTCCTCGGTCGACACGCGGCCGTAGAAGGCGAAGGGTTTCGGTGGAGGGGCGTTCATCGGTTCTCCTGGTTCGAGTTTTCGGTGCGGCGGTCGTTCACGTGTCTGAGGAGCTTCAGCAGGGCGGCAGCGGCGCCGGGGTTCAACTCGGGTGGCTGCTCGGGTACTACCACGCTGGCGACGCTGGGCGGTGCACTGCTGTCGACGGTCTCGACCGTCCATGAACGATCGTCTTCGCTCGTCTGGTCAAGTCCCTCGTCGGCCGGCGCGGCCGAATCCGGCTCTTGGTGATGTTCAGACTGGTGGTCGGGCGGCAGCGTCATGCGCCTCCGTCCGGCGGTCGCCCCGGCCGGCACACGCTGCGGTGGGCCTGCGCCGTCCGCTCCTTGGCCTCCGTCAGCTCGCGGTGAGAGGGGGCGGACTGGAGGTCGAGGCCAGCATCGGCCGCGAGGATGGGCGGGATCGTGGCGCTGTAGCTCGTAGCGCTGGTGACTCGGGCCGTGGCAGATGGGTGGGTTGTCATGGGAGATGTCCTTCGGGTTGGTCGGTGCCGGTTGCTCCGGCGGGCATGAAGAAGGGGTCTGCTGCACCGGCAGGTGACAGGCGTAGTCACGCGGCCTGACTGGCCGGTGGGTGCATGATGGTCTCGAATTCAACGGGGGTCAATCGGGACAGTGACCGTTGGCGTCGGCGGCGGTGGTAGGTCCGTTCGATCCAGGTCACGATCGCGATCCGTAGTTGCTGGCGGGTGGTCCATGATCGTCGGTTGAGGACGTTGTTCTGCAGGAGGCCGAAGAAGGATTCCATGGCGGCGTTGTCGCCGGCGGCGCCGACACGGCCCATCGATCCGGCCATCCGGTGGCGGTGGAGGGCTCGGACGAATTTCCTGGAACGGAATTGGGATCCGCGGTCGGTGTGCAGGATGCAGCCGGCCAGGTCACCGCGTCTGGCTGCGGCGTTGTCCAGTGCGGCGACGGCCAGGCGGGACTTCATCCGCGAGTCGATGGAGTAGCCGACGATGCGGTGGGACCAGACGTCCTTGATCGCGCACAGGTAGAGCTTGCCCTCGGCGGTGTGGTGCTCGGTGATGTCGGCCAGCCACAGCCGGTTCGGGCCGTCGGCGGTGAAATTCCGCCGGACCAGGTCGTCGTGCACCGGCGGGCCGACCTTGCCGCCCTTACCCCGACGCTTGCGCTTGCCGAAGGCGCTCCACCAGCCGTTGCCGGAGCAGATCCGCCACGCGGTGCGGTCGGCCATCGGCTGCCCGGCGTCGCGGGCCTCGTCGACCAGGAACCGGTAGCCGAACTCCGGATCGTCGCGGTGGGCGTCGAACAACGCGTTGGCCCGGTACGCCGCCACCAGGTCGGCGATGGTGACCGGTCGGGCCAGCCACCGGTAGTAGGGCTGGCGAGCGATGTTCAATACCCGGCACGTCACCGCCACGGGGATCCCGTCGGCGGCCAGCTCGCTCACGAGCGGGTAGAGCCTTTTCCCGGCAGATGCGCCTGCGACAGGTAGGCAGCGGCCCGGCGCAGGACCTCGTTCTCCTGCTCCAACAACCGGATCCGCTTGCGCGCCTCGCGTAGCTCGGCCGACTCATCGCTGGCCGTCCCCGGCATGACGCCAGCGTCGATGTCGGCCTGGCGCAGCCACTTGAACAGCGTCATCGGGTGGACCCCGAAGTCCTTGGCGATCTGCTCGACGGTCACGCCTGGCTCGCGGTCGCGAGCGACACGCACGACGTCATCGCGGAACTCTCTGGGGTAGGGCTTGGGCACAGCGACATCCTTCCAGCCTGCCCGCAGGGCAAGCCATCTCAGATGTCACCTATCGGTGCAGCAGACCCGAAGCACCGTTAGCGAGACAGCCCCGGCGCGGTAGCGCGTGCCGCCCACTGCGGCGCGACCGTTTGCAGGAGCCGTGACTCGGTGAGCTGCGGCTGTAAGGGCGTGTGAGGTTGTGTAAGGCGTTGTCAGCCGTCGCACCGGTGCACCGCCATTACCACGGCCATAGCGTCAAATCATTCCCAGACCACCGCCATCCGCAGCCCTCGTTCGCGGCGCGCTCGCCGCCGCATCCGACCTAGCGGCGGCCTGGCAGTCTGCGACGCGAGGAGGTCAGGTGAAGTCGAGAGCAGCGAACGCCGCGGCCGCCGCCACGTCCATCATGTGCACTCTTGTCGTTGCCGCGATCCTCGTCGCAAGCGGTGTGTGGCAACCTCGGCTACCGTCGCCAGCGGCGCTCCGGCAATGGATTCACCAACCGTTGACGACCGACTTCGTCATCCTCCTGGCCGGAGCAGGCGCCGTGATGCTGTGGCTGCTCCTGGCAACCACCGTCCTGACCCGCGCCTACACGACGCTGGCACGCCGCCTGCGCTGGCTGCCCGCCCTCCATCTACCCGGCCCGGTCCAGGGCCTCACCGCCGCGCTGCTCGGCGCCACCGCCGTCACCACCGCCACCGCGGGCACCCCCGCCCACTCCGCCCCCGCAACCGGAACCGCGCACGACAGCGACGCGCAGCCTCCGCAAGCTTCGACCACCGCCCCAGCGACCCGCCCTGTGAGCAGCAGCCAACAGCTGATTCTGATGCCGGCTGACCGTACCTCCACTCACACCGTCAGGCGGGGGGACACCCTCTCCAAGATCGCCGCTGAGCGGCTCGGCGACGCCGACCGCTGGCCCGAAATCTTCGCCCTCAACCGCGGCATCCACTTCATCCATACCGGCGGAATCCTGCGCAACCCAAACGTTATCTACCCCGGCTGGACCCTCACCCTGCCCGACGACGCCACCCCACCGACCACACACCGGCCCCGCCCCGAATCACCACCGACGGCCCCGGATGAGCCGGACCTCGCCACCCCGGCCCCCGCCCCGACAACCGCCCCGCCGCCCTCGACACCGCACCCGGCCCCACCCACGGCAACCACTCCCACAATCGAGCCGAGCCACGCGCCGACACCCACCACCGCCAGCACCTGCGCCAGCACAGACAACACCACGAGCACGCCTACCTCCGAACCGACCGCGGACCGTGGACCCCGCCCCACCAGCCCCGACCGCGGCGTGGCGCTGCCCAGCGGCAGCTGGATAAGCCTCGGCCTCGCCCTGGCCATCACCACCGCCGCCGCCCTCGTCTGGGCGCACCGGCAGCGCCGCTACACCGCGGGCAAGCCCTCCACCACGCCGCGCTGGGAGAAGCAAACTCTCGCCCCCTTGCCCCGGCTGATTGGGCAGATCCGCCGCGCGCTGCGCCATACCGCCGCCATGGCGGGAGAAACGGGCCAAGACAACGAGCCGGCGGACGACGCAGCCGGCGATCCGGACGGCACCAGCTCCCTGAGCAACACCAGTTCGACCAGTCAACAAGTGACGTCACGCGATCCGTCGGCCACCGCCTCACCCGCCACCACCGCGCTGACCAGCACCCACAGTTTCGGCCCGGTCATGCCGGCGCCTGCGCCGCTGACGGTATGGCCGCCCGCCGGACTGGGCCTGACCGGACCCGGCGCAGACGCCGCCGCCCGAGGCTTCCTCACCGCCGCCCTCGCCACCGACACCGACGAACATCCCCAGGCGCGCACCCACGCCGTGATGACGGCCGCGACTGCGGCGACCCTACTCGGCGCCACCACAGGCACCCTGCCCCGCACACCCCGGCTCAGGATCACCCCCACCCTCGACGACGCGCTGAACCTCCTCGAAGCCCTGGCGCTGCACCGCACCCGACTGATCGACCAGCACGAGACCGCCACCGTCGCCGACCTACGCGCGGACGCCTACGAAGAGCCCCTCCCACCGGTCATGCTCCTCACCCACCCCCCAGACCGGCGCGAGCGCCCCCGCGTCGCCGCCCTGCTCACCCAAGGGCAGCACCTGGACATCCACGGCGTGCTCCTCGGCCCCTGGTCCGACGGCACCACCGTCACCGTCAACGAAGACGGCACCACCACCCCCGCCGACGGCGACCACGCCTCCCACCGCGCCGACATCGGCCGGCTCACCGTCCTCGAACCCACCGAAACCCTCGATCTGCTCACCGTGCTGGCCGAGGCCCACACCGGCGAGGCCCCCTCCCCGGCCCCCGCCGAGCCCACACCCACCGCACATGGCACAGGCGCACAGCCCGACCCGCGAACACCCCTCGCAGACCAACATCAGCCAGCAACGACGCCGGCCGACACCCCCCTACACGCCGCTCACCACGAAATCCAGGCGCTCGACACCGGCCACGCTGACGCCCTCGACCAGCCTCTCGCCACCAGCACGTCGGCGACCAGCTCCACCCCACCAGCCCCCGAAACCGGCACCGTCACCACGGTCGCGATCACCGTGCTCGGCACTCCCGCCCTCACCCACGCGGACCCCCAGCGCAGCCTGCGCGCCAAATCCCTCGAACTGCTCGTATACCTGGCCGCACGCGACGGCACCGCCACCACCGAGGCCATCCTCGACGACCTGCTGCCCGACGCACCCGCAAGCAAAGCCACCCACCGGCTGCACACCTACGTCTCCGACCTACGCAGCGCCCTGCGCCACCACGGCGGACCCGGCACCTACCTCACCCACCCCCACCACCGCTACGAACTCAACCCCGACCGCCTCGACGTGGACCTGTGGCGGATGCGCGCCGCCCTCCGCGCCGCCAACACCGCCACCAGCAAAGCCGAACGGGTTGCAGCGCTGCGCCGCGCCGTCGACACCTACCGCGCACCACTCGCCGACGGCTGCGACTACGAGTGGCTCGAGCCCCACCGGGAAGCCGTGCGCCAACAAGCCCTCGACGCGGCCGTCGCCCTCACCGAGGAACTCGACGGCCAACCAGCCGAGCAGCTAGCCGTCGTCGACGCCGCCATCGGCCAGCACCCCTACGCCGAGCAGCTGTACCAGGTGGCCATGCGCGCCCGCGCGCACCTCGGCGACATCGACGGCCTGCGGACCCTACGCCGAACCGTGACACGGCAACTCGCCGACATCGACGCCGAGCCCAGCGACGACACACTCACCCTGGCCGACCAACTCATCACCAAGCTGCGCCCCGCCAGCCCAGAAGGTCGGGCGTCAGCGCAGGGAGCACGCTCGTGAGCCCGCTGACCAGCCCCACCACCCGCGCCGCAGAGAACTCGACAAGCGAGGCCGCGACTGACGTGGCTGTGGTGCACCTGAAGCGGCTGCGATGGGCAGTACGGGCAACCCTCACCCTCGGAGTCGCCGCATCGGTCGCCGCGAACGTGCTGCACGCCCGACCGAACCCCATCAGCCAGATCATCGCCGCGTGGCCGCCGCTGGCGCTGCTGCTCACCGTCGAGCTGATCTCCCGCGTCCCGCACCACCGCCGCTCCCTCGGCATCATCCGCATGGCCGCCACCAGCGTTATCGCCGCTATCGCCACCTGGGTGTCGTACTGGCACCTCGTCGGGGTCGCCGCCCGCTACGGCGAGGCCGGCGCAGGGGCCGCCTACCTCCTGCCCATCTCCGTTGACGGCCTCGTCATCGTCGCCAGCGTCAGCCTCGTCGAGCTCACCGCCCGGATCCGCGCGGAACAACCCGAACAGCACCCCCAGCCTCCTGTGGCCGCCACACCCAGCCCTGCGTCCACGACACGCATGCCGCACGTCGCGTCAGCGGGCCGCCGAGACGGGGGCACTGTAGACCCGTCATCCGGCGCGAGGGCATCAGCCGATCCGGTCCCGTGCCCTGACCCGCCGCAGCGTCGCCCACAACATGACGCCAGCGACGGTGAGCGCCGGCCGAGGCGCCACCTGGTCGACGTCGCCAAGCCACCCTCGGCCAACGCGCGGGCGCAGCAGCCGCCCGCCACCAGCACCGCGAACGGCGAGCCGGCGGTGAACGGCGACGAGCTGGTGCCGTCGGAGACGGCCGCCGCCGTTGCCCACTGGCACCGGCGGGAGCCCCACCTGCATCCGGCCGAGATCGCGGCGCGTATCGGACGCTCGGAACGCACCGTGCGCCGGTACTGGCCGCCACGTCCGCAGACACCACCGTCAGCCAACGCAAACCACACCAGTGATCTCACCGAAGGGGCCTGCACCTAGCGACCTCGACCGCTCCTACGACCCACGGAACTCCGGGGGAAGAGATGTCGGCGTACGGGTTCCGGTGCGCAATCGGGTACGCCAGACGTGCAAGGTCGGGGCGCGAAGCATTCGGGACGCTGCGACGGCGGCCGGCCCCACCTCCCCTACTCACGAGAGTAGTCGGTGCACGTGTCAACGCCGGCTGAACTTTGGCTCTGGCACAGATTCTGTGATTGATCTTGGCGGCGGCTCACGTGTTGGTCAGGACGCGTTTGCGCAGGAGGTCGAGGTTCGCCCGGCCATACATCTGTCGCTTGACGGTCTTGATGCGGTTGACCTGGCCCTCGACCGGACCTGAGCTCCAAGGTTGGGCGAGGCCGGCGACGACGGCGTCGCGGTCGCTGGCCAGGCCGGCGGCGAAGCCGCGGATCTCGGGGTATCCGGCGTGGCGGGCGCGGTTGATCCAGGCGTCGAGGTGCTGCCCGGTGCCTTGGTGGCGGACCAGCGCGGCGAACCCGCGGGCGAGGCCGGCGATGGTGTCGAGGTCCGGGCAGCGGCGGCGGGCGTCGGCGAGATCGGCGTGTTCGTCGTCGGTGAGTTTGTGGCCGGGTCGCATGATCCAGGCGGTGATCCGTCGGGCCGACGGCACCCGGACCACGGTCGCCGGGGCAGGCCGGGCGCGGTTGGTGGTGAGCCAGTCCCGCAGCACCCGCACGCTGCCTTGGTAGCCGAGGGCCAGGATCTCGGCGTGCAGGTCAGCGGTCTGGTGGACGCCGTCGGTGAGGCGTTGCCGCAGGTAGGGGTGGAACGGGGCGAGGACGCTGGGTCTGCTGCTGGCGTTCGGGCCGATCAACGCCTCGGCGGTGGCGGCGTGGGCGTACTTGCGGGCGGTTCTGACGTTCATGTCGAGGCGGCGGGCGGTCGCGCTGATCGAGAGTCCTTCGGCTCGTAGGGCGTGCACGGCCGCGTGTCGTTGACGGGTGTTCGCCGCCCGACGCCCCGCCCCGACTGGTTCGTCGGCTAGCGCGGCCAGGGCAGATGGTGGTTCGGCGTGGGTGCGGAGGCATCGGCGGTGCCCGCGGATGACCCTCTCGACGGTGTCGCTGAGGTTCTTCAGCAGGTGCCACCGGTCGGCGACCTGGATCGCGTCAGGTGCTCCCTTGCGGGCGCCGTCTAATGGTGAGATCAGCTATTGGAAGTGTTGGAATACCTGCCGTCGGTCGAGATGCGTCAGATGTCGCCGGGGGTTCTAGTAGCGGCGAACTGTGCCGCGGCGTCGAGGACTTGTCCGAGGAAGCCGCGCAGGTCGGGGGCGACGGGCTCGAATCCGCTGTCGGTGGAGGCGTCGCGTGAGCGACGCACCGTGTTGTCAGGGCTGATGGCGTAGAGGATTCCGCCGCCGTTGCTGGCGAAGATGGTGCCGGTGTTGTCTCCCTCGAGGAGGACGGGGCCGTCGGCGAGTTGAGTGATGACGTCGTCGGGCGCGTGGATGAAGATGCCGTTGCCGATGTCGGACATGGTCACTTCGTGGATCACCTGATAGAAGGTGATGAGGTCCGGCGGAGTACTCGGCTGTGCCCGGAGAGCGTCGAGAGAGCTCTGGTCAGGGCCTGCTGGGATGACCTCGTTCTGTCCGGGCGGGAACGGGTAGTAGGTGTCGAACGCGGCCAGCACCGATTTCAGGTGCGTGGTGATGTCGGCGGCCCAGGTGCGGACCCAGCGCGGGTCGAGAGAGTCGGAGTTCACTGAGGTGTCCTGTTGTTCGAGGCAGGGCTGGCGGGAGACGACGAGCGGGCGCTGACTTCGGCGGCGTAGGAGGTCCAGTCGCCGTTGGGGAGCTGTTGCCATTGGATGGCGGCCTTGATGTGGATACCGAGCATTTTCGCCAGGATCGCTGCCGGGACCTCGGCAGCGAGCATGAACAACGCGGTGTTGCGGCCTTGGCGTGGTTGCAGTCCGTGCGCGTGCAGCCGTCGGGCGAGGGCGCCTTCGGTGAGTGGACGTGCTGGCCATCTTCCGGGAAACAGCCAGGTCGACGGTGTGTTGATCAGGCTGCCGCCTGGCGTCTGGCTGGTGGCGTCCGCGAGTTCGTTGACGAGGCGGTCCAACGGGGCAGGAAGGACGACGGGCCGGCTGCCCAGGGTGAGCAGGGTCTGGCCGTCGGCGTGTTGGACGTGGTGGGTGGTCAGGGTGCTGATGACGTTGAGTTTCTGGGCGTAGAGCAGGATCAGGAGTCCGGCGACCCGGTCGGTGGTCGGGTAGGTGTCGTCGTGCAGCAGGCGTCGCGTATCGGCCCAGCGGCGGTCCTGGTCGAGTGGCCCGGCGGGGCCGGTCCAGCGGGTTGCCGGAGCGGTGAGCCGGGGTGCGTGGTGGTGGGTGGTGGCCCATCGCACGAAGTTGGTGGATCGGGTCGCGGGTGCGGGTTTGCTGGCCAGCCACTGGTCGAGGTCGGCTTGGGTGCAGGTGGCCAGGGCCGATCCGCGGGTGTGCAGCCAGTCCAGGAAGGCAGCGGCGCCCGCGACGTGTCGACGGATGTTGGTGACCTGCTGGTGGGAGGCGGGCTGACCGTCGAGGCGGCCGCGCAGCCGCCGCAGGTGGTGCCAGACCGCGTAGGAGTGCAGGACGCGTTGGTGCTCGAGGGTCTCCCGCGCGGCGATCGTCTTGGTGATCCACGGTTCCAGGGCGGCCAGGCGCTCGTCGCGTGGCGGCAGTGCGCCGGCGACGACGAGTATGGAGCGGATGTGCGCGAGGGCGCCGCTGGGCGGTATCGCGTCCAGCGCCTGGTGGGTGATGGTGGGCCGTGTGAGCGCGACGGTGTGCAGGGTGTCGCGGACGCCGGGGTTGTGCAGCCAGTCCAATGCGTGGTCGGGGCGGTCGACCTGGGCGAAGGCTTGGCGCAGCCGGTCCAGTTGAGTTGCGGTGGTGCCGTCGGCGACGGTGAGGATCTGGCGGAGGCGGCGGTCGAGGGAGCAGCGGGCGCATTCGGTCGTGGTGAGTTGCCAGGTGATGCCGCAGACGCCGCAGCGGGTCCAGAATGCCGGGTCGGGGTTGATGCAGCGGGCGCACAACGGCGCGTCGAGCGTTCCGCCCTTGACCGAGGCGCCAGCGCCGCAGCGGGAGCAGACGGCCCAGCGTTCGCGGCAGCGGTCACACATCGGCTGGCCGGTAGCACGGGAGATGCTGCCCCGGCCGGTCCGTCCGCAGATGCCGCAGACGAGCTCGGGCCGCGGACGGCAGCGGGTGCAGACCGGCCCGGTCTCGGTCATCGCGGCGACCCGCCGCTGGTCGCCGCAGCTCGTGCAGGCCTTCCAGCTTCTGGGGTCACGCCACCAGCAGGCCTGGCAGATCGGGTGGCCGTTGTCGTTGCGGCGAGCCGGAGGCCGCAGCTTCCCGCATCGACCGCACGTCATCGCCACGGCCTTTCTGGTGCAGCCGTCGCAGAGCCGCAGCCCGTCGAACGGCCGGCCGAGCGGGCGCTGCTTCCCGCAGCGTGGGCAGAGCGGCGCGACCACGGTGGTGGCGCCAGCCCGGACCAAGGCGTCGACGAGGCGCAGCACGCCGGGCAACGTCGCGGCGGCGGCCTGGCCGGTGAGCAGGTCCGGCCGGCCGACGACCTCCTCGGCGATCCGGCGCTGCCCGGCAGGCAGCGCAACCGCCTCGCGGACCGCGGCAAGGACTGTTTCCGTCTCCAGGGCGGGCTCGAGCTCGGCCAGCAGCACCAGCAGCGGACCGACCTGCTGCGCGAGCAGCGATCGGTCGATCCTCTTGGTCACTCGGTGATCCTGGCCCGCTTCGGCCGCAGCACGCCCAGGCCGGCCGGGTCGGTGCCACCCGCCGCCTTCTTCGGCCGGGTCTGGGCACCGGCCGCCGGGACCGGCTCGATGAGGTCGTCCATCGAGCAGTCGAGGATGTCCAGCAGCGCCATCAGGATCTTCAGGCTCAACCGCTCGGGCCGCTCGGTGACCAGCCGGAACACCTGGCTGGAGGACAAGGTGATGTCCCGTTCGGCCAGCGGCTTGATCAGGTCCGTGGTCTGGAACATGCCGCGGTCGGCCATGATCCGACGCAGATGCCAGCGGTAGTCCAGCTTGGGGGCCATCAGCGGTCCTTCCCGTCCGACGGGGCCGGCCCCAGGGCCGGCGCGAGTGCCTTGCGCAGTGCGGTGTTCATGAAGTCGTCGGACACATGCGTGTAGATCGCCGTGGAACTGTCGCTCTCGTGCCCGACCTGGACCTGGATGAAGCGCCGGTCCACCCCGTCCTCAGTGTTGTGGGTGACATACGCGTGCCGCAGCGCGTGCGGGGAGAGGGTTCTCGGCAGTCCCAACGCTTCCCTGTAGGACACGAACCTCGCGTTGATCTCCGGCGGCTGGATGCGCCCGCCACGTTCGGTCACCCACAACGCTGGATGGTCGGTGAACCCGAACCGGGGACGGACGTTCTCGACGTAGTCGCTCACCGCCTCGACCGCCCACCCGAACACCGACAGCACGTTGCGGCGCCGGGGCGGCTGCCCTCGTTTGGCCTTGCCGTAGCGGACGTGCAGCGATCCGTACCGGCCGAACTGCGGGGCAGCCGGGTTGCGGCCCCAGTCCGCGATGTCGAGCTTCGAGGTCTCGGTGCGGCGCAGGCCCCAGCCATACATCACCTTGAACAACGTCGCGTCTCGATAGGCCGCCAGGGCGCCCTTGCGCTTCGCGCGGACCGCGCGCTCGACCTGGTCGTCGGCGTAGTCCAGGAACCGCTGCAGCTCGTCGCGGCTGAACGGACGCTCGTCCGGATCGCCCTCATACGACTGCAGATGGGCGATCGAGTTCCACTCGTGCACGATCGCCACCGGGTGCTCGCCCGGCCCGAACTCCTGCTCGCATGCGACCGCCCAGCCATACCGGCCGTCGCAGAGAAACTCGTTGAAGATCCGCAAAGTCCCCTGGTAGGCGCGGATCGTCGCTGGCGCCAAATGCCGCTCCGCCGTCAGCGACATCGACCACTCGTCCACGTGCGCCGGCGTCCACCGCCACGGGTACTCGTTGGTGAACGCCATGAACTGGCGTACCAGCCGCTCCCGCTCCGCGATCGTCTCCTCCCGCAGCCCCCGCGCGGTCTGCTGCGCCCGCCAGCCCCGCAACATCGCCTCGCCCATCGCGTCCTGCGGACGCAACCGGATCACACCCGACACCAGCTCCAGATGCGCCGCACCCGCCAAGCCGACCCGCCGCAACCGACCCTCCCGACACGCCCGGACAGCGGGACGATCATGCATCAGAAGGGATCATCAAGCCAAACACGCAGGTCAACGCCGTGCCCTGCCGTGGGGTGCGTTAGGCTCCAGCTACCGCCCCCACCACGCCTTCAGCGACTTCTTCGCCCGTCTGATGCAATTCCCGAGGGTTGGCATAGCTGCCGCCTCGATCCCGGCAGATGATCTGCACGCCGGGATGCTCGCGAAGCCACGCGGAGAGGGTGTCGGCGGTGCGGTCGGACAGAACGTCGATCGGCCGGCGGGTATGCATGTCGAGCAGCACCGTCGCATATCGGTGCCCTCGGCGGCGGGCGAAGTCGTCGACGCCCAGCACCGTCGGAGTCACCGGCGGCGGGTCGGGCATCCGGCGGATCATCCGGATCAGCGTCGAGCGGGACACCGACACCGCCAACCGCTGCGCCAACCGGCTGCCCGGTCGACCGCCCAACGCCACCGCGACAGCTTCCAGGTCACCGGCTGCGACGACGGTGTGACGGGCATGCCGACGAGTCAGGCCAGGAACCTGCTCAACGAAGGTCCGCCGCCTGCATTCGGTGTTCACGCAGGTGAATCGGCGGACCGTCAACGCGACCAGCACCTCGTGACCACCTAACCTCACATCGGCCAGCCTCCGCACATAGCGACCATGCACAGTGGTCGACCAGGTGCTGCAGGTGCCACATCGCGCCTGCACAGTCTGTGTCGCCGCGTCGATCCTGACCCCGACGCCCCGGACCACCACCGCGTCCAACCGCAGGCCCGTCAGGTGCGGCAGCAACGCCGGAATGATCTCCATCCCGGCACCCAACCCGAACTACCGACGAGCGCGACTCACAAAATGTGTGCCAGAGCCAGTTTTCAGGCGGAGCCGACAGCACGGGAGCTGGCGCCCGGAGCGCGGCACGTCCGGACGGTAACGGGCCACCTCGGCGTAACGCTGTGTAGCGCGCGGATCGCGGCATGAGCGGATGTTCTCGCCGTTTCAGGCGTCAGCAACGTGGACCAGCGGACGGTACGGTCGCACGTCGTGGGAGATTCACCGTTCGGCGTGCGGTTGTGGCGCCTGTTGTCGCAGCGACGGCCTACGTTTGACACGTCGATCGAGCAGATGCGGGTCGTCCTGACCCGGGAGGCAGGCGTCCCGAGCGAGGAGCTCGCCGCGGTCATCGACAACAGCGCTGCGCCGGGACCAGACCTCGTCCGAAAACTGGCGCCGGCACTCCGTATCCATACCGCCGACCTTTTCGTCATCGCCGGGCTGCCGGTGCCGGATGACCTGGCCTCGGCCTGGCCAACGTCGCCGTGGAACGTGGGTTCGGTCGTCCGACGCGCCGCCCGGATGGACGCAGACCAGCGGGACCGGCTGGCGGCGCTGGTCAGATCCCTGCCGGTGCAGCCGCCGGATAGATCCCAGCCGGCCGACGACTACCCGGACACCCCTGGAGCGCTACTGCTGCGCCTGCTGCGCAACCGCAACATTCGCCCACAAAACGCACAGATCCTCCAGGTTGTCGGAGACGGTCCGTACGTCTCTGACTCCACAGTCGCGATGCTGGGCCCAGGCAAGGTGACCATCACCCCGCAGTACGTGACGGCGTTCGCGCACCTGCTCGGCTATCCGCCCGGCGACATGGTCGCGCTGACCGGGATCGGGCCGGTCGTCGAGGAGGCGAGGGTACACCCAGCGAGCGCGGAGATCGCCGCGCTGGCCTGGAGTGCCCGGCTGCTCAGCAGTAAGCAGTTGAGCCAAGTGATTGAAACGGCCGATGCTATACGGCACGCCTGAATCTCCGCTGTGGACGCCCTCAACCTAACGTAACTCGACATCGATGCCGCTGTCTGCGGCATGTGCGTGCACACGACTCGTGCGCCTGTGAGGGTGCATCCTGCGGTGGGTGCCGCTATCAGGGCGATTGGTTCCCGATCGCCGGGGGTGGCGGTTACTCGCGTCCCACGGCGATAACCCGTGCCCGGTCGCCGTTAAAGTCCGGGTTGAGGCGGTCGGCCAGGCAGGACCGGTGCGCGGCGAACGACGCACATCCCGCTTTCTCGCTGCTGCGCACATCGACAGTAACGCCGTCGCCGCCGGGGCTGAGGATCGTGAGCTGGCCGCAGCATCCGCACGGCCAGCTGAACTCGCGCAGGTCCGCGGCACGCATCGTCAGGCGTATCCAGACGGGCGGGTGGTACCGGCTGATCTCTTGGACGACCGCGTCGACCTGCTCGCCTACCGGCGGGTACTCCTCGGGCAGTGCCCGAGGAGCGCCCGACGGGCTGTCGATGAAGCCGGCGTCCACCGACGCGCCCACCGTTTCATGTCCGAGGACCTCGGCCATGACCCCCCAACGCTCATGGCTCATGACCCTCGCCCGGACAGCGGTTCCCACCACCAGGTCACCGCCAACGCTGTCGAAACGCTGCATCGGCTGATCGTCGCGCACCGCCTCGTCAGCGGCACAGCCGGGGGCATGCCCACTCCAGTCGGTGGGCAGCCCCAACGACGGCCCAGATACGACTTGCAGCACGTCCGCTCGCTCGGCGGCAGATGCGCGCACGAGGGCTGGCCTCAACACAGCGTGGGGGCCTCCGTTCCTGAGATGCGCCTCCTACGCCAGAATGCCGGATGATCCCTGCGTGGAAATCACCCAACTGCTCCAGGCGGGAGTGACCAACCCGCACCCCGATCAGGCGGCCAGTGCCACCTGGCTGGCCATGGTGTACGCCAGCACCAGGGCACTCGGCGGTGTGGTCACCCCCTCGGCCGAGGAGCCGATGACCGGCCGAAATCACTACAGGGTCGGAGTGCGGCTTCGTGATGGCAGGCCCATGAGCATCCTCTTCAACGCTGCGGCATTCCTGGTCGCTGGAGCCGAACGACAAGATCCCCACATGGTCGACGCGGTGTTCGTTGACGTCCCCGGTGGGGAGATCTACCGCCGCGCAGCGCTGCGGCTTGCCACCGCGGCAGAGCTGAATCAGCCGCTTGAAGACCGACACCTAGATCTTCTTACCGAAGAGGAACGCCAGGATGCCGCCTACCACCAACCGAGTCGGCTCGGTGACCTGCTCTTCAACTGGTTCGACTGAGCTGCCCCTCCGCGCTGGCCATGCGGCATGTGCGGATGTCCCGATCGGCGCTGCAGGAGTGAGCGACAGGCAGATCTTCGAGGCCTTCCAGGGGTCGTATGCTCTCCGGATCGTGGACAGAGACGAAGACCAGGGCGTCACCGGCCCTGCGGTGGTCAGGTGCATTCAACGCGCCTACCTGACGGTGGCGCCTGCGGGGGATGCTGATGGGTTGGACTTCGATCCGGCACACGTAACGCGGCTGGTCGGGCTGGAGCCCACGCGGGTTCACATGCGCGGCGAAGCCTTGGGGCCGCGCGTGCGCAGGTCGAGCGGCTGGTACGTCGACGTGCCGCAGCGGGATGAGTACGACACTGAGCTACTTCTCAGGGAGTTGCTCGATGTGATCGAGCCTCACGCCGAAGGGCTGGCGCACGCCCAGCAGGTGCTGGGACTCCGGGCGGGGATCAACGTCGTGGCCGAGATGCGCTCTGGACGAGACAGAGCCGGCGACATCCGGGTGACGACTCCCGCTTTCCACCTCACCGCGGCGACGATGCGGCGACTGGCTAGTGCTCTGACCACGAAGGTTCGCGGTGTTCGATGACACGCCGTCCGGCCTGGCTGACGGACGGCATCGCGGCCATCAGGCTGTGGCGGTGGCAGAACCCGTGCGCGTCCGGCGGCTCAGCGACCAGGAGGGTCAGCAGCTGCTGAGGATCACCCGTCGTGGTACCGGCTCGGCAGTCCGATTACGGCGGGCCATGGTCGTGCTCGCTTCAGCCGGTGGGAACACCGTGCCGGCGATCGCCCGGCTGGTGCAGGCGGATGAGGACACGGTTCGGCAGGTCATTCACCGGTTCAACGAGATGGGCATGGTCAGCCTGGACCCTCAGTGGGCGGGTGGCCGTCCCCGCCTGATCAGCGACGATGACGAAGCGTTCATCGTCGAGACGGCCAGCGCCCGCCCGGAAGCACTGGGGCGGCCGTTCACCCGCTGGAGCGTGCGGAAGCTCGCCGACTACCTCACCGGCCATGCCGCCCGCCGAGTTCGGATCGGCCGGGAGCGGCTGCGACAGATCCTGCATCAGCACAGGATCACGTTCCAGCGGACGAAGACGTGGAAGGAGTCCACCGACCCCGATCGGGATGTCAAGCTGGCCCGCATCGAGTACGTCACCGCGCATTTCCCGCAGCGGGTGTTCGCCTTTGACGAGTTCGGGCCACTGGTCATCCGTCCGCAGGCCGGTGCCGGGTGGGCGCCGTCAGGGCATCCGCAGCGGCTGCCGGCGAACTACCACAAGTTGCATGGGGTCCGGCAGTTTCACGGCTGCTACAGCGTCGGTGACGACCAACTTTGGGGTGTGGTCAGACGTCGCAAGAGCGCCACCAACACCCTGGCCGCGCTCAAATCGATCCGGGCCGCACGTCCGGACGGGGCGCCGATCTACGTCGTCCTCGACAACCTGTCCGCGCACAAGGGCACCAAGATCCGGGCGTGGGCGGCTCGGAACAAGGTCGAACTGTGCTTCACCCCGACGTATGCGTCCTGGGCCAACCCGATCGAAGCGCAGTTCGGCCCGCTGCGGACCTTCGTGATCGCCGGCTCCGACCACCCGAATCACACCGTCCTGACCCGCAAACTGCAGGCCTACCTGCGCTGGCGAAACGCCAACGCACGCCACCCCGACGTTATGGCCGCCCAACGCCGCGAGCGCGCCCGTATTCGCAGCGAACGCCAACAAGTCTGGCGACAGCCGACCACACGTGCTGCCTGAGCGTCACGCGCCGGTTGGCCGCCCCACCTCGCCAAGCGCATCCAGTAACCGCTGCCTCGCCTCCTGCAGCCGGACCGGGTAGTCCGGCCTGAACACCTCCACCAGCGAGGTCTCCAGCGCACCCGAGATGCGATACAGCGGTGACCACACCGCCCGGTCACGATCGACCAACTCGTCGAAATCGGCAGTGCCCATCATCCGATGAAGCCAGTCCGAGAACACCAACGCCTCGTCCCGGCTCAGCCCGATCATGAAGTCATCCTCCGCCACCGCGCCGAGGCTACCGTCCGCTCAACACCGCGAACGTTCGTGGTCAAGGCACTAGCCTAGACCTGTGGCTCGACTGCGATCAGTACGTCTACTGACAGGCGACGCCCGTCGTGCCCACCTTCACCGAAGCCGACGACAGTCGACCGTACCTCCGAACCCTCAACGCGGCCATGAGGGCCGGCGTAGCGATACAGGATCGAACTAAACGCGATGCGGTCACCGGTATGACCAGCGATGATCCGTCGGTGGGAAAGGTGCGCGGGGCCGATGGTCTGCGCGGCCGTTTCGAGGGCGCGTTGCGCGACCTGCGGGGGCGGCGCCTGACGTCGGTCGACTACTGGGACGTGCACAACTTCGGCCCGGATCGCGCGCCATGGGACTATGGCGACTGGCATCACGCCGTCATGGGCGTGCAACTCGGCACCGACCTCGGCGCCGTGACCGTGACCTGGACCGACACGTTCTACCCCTATGGCGTCGAGGTCTTCCACGAGCCGATCGGACATCACCTCGTCCTCGGCGAATCCGGTCCGGCCCGCGTCGGCCCGGATGTCGAGGGCCAGAGTCGCTGGGCTCCACTTCTCGGATCAAGGGTGCACAGCACGGCCTGCCACTGGGAGCAGTTCCAGATCGGGCCGAGCGGGCGGGCGAACGGCAGCATCGCCGCGCCGGCGCATTCGGTCGACGTGCCCGTCGCGTTGCGCCTGGATTTCGCGGCAGGTTCGATCTGGTTCGTCGCTGCCATCCCGCAGCTGCTCGACCCGCAGGGCGTCTTCATCCCCGGCGACGAAATCATGGTGGTCTTCTCCGCCGAGAAGATGCGCGACCTGGGCTTCGAGGACCCCGCGTTCATTGGCCCATCCCCCTGACCAGCTCGACCAATTCAGCCGCACCCGAACCCGTGCCCGTAGGGTCGCCTGATCAAGGGGTTCGGTCGGGCGCAGCCGTCACGACAGGCGGCAGAAGAGGATGTGCGACGGGTAAGGGGCTAGCGTGATTGAGTCATGCGCTGTATCGGTGGGAGTAAGAGGAATTCGGTGACTATGACGGACGCGTTGGATGAGACGTGGAGGTGGGCCGCGTTGGACGATCTCGCAGTCATCTGGAACCGTGCCGCCGACTACGGCGCTGACGGTCAAGCCCCTGAAGGAACACCGCCAGGGATTGCGCACCTTTCCTTCCTGTTACGTGTCTACAACTCGGCCATGGGCGGCGGCTTGGGCTTCGCCGTGGAGGTCAACGAGCCTTTCCGCTTGAGACGGGCGATCGACGCGATGCGATACTTCCGCCTGTCCGAGCTTGCTGACCTCCTGACTGACGTCTTGAACCATGAGTCGGACATCGAATACGCTGGATCGCGGGAACGTCAGTTCTATGACCTTCTCGGACCAGCGGAGGAGAATCTGGATAAGGCATTCAGAGTCAGAGCGGCCGAGACTCCAAGCGACTTCGGTCTTCGATAGAGCCCGCCGGGCTCAGGCCGAATGTTATGCGATCTGTGCACTTATCTCGGCAGATCCGGACACCACCGGGGCTCGGCAAATGTCACTATGGGTAGTCGATGAAGTCTGTGTGCTGGCGGCGACTCGGCCGGTCAGCCCGCCGATGAGCTTGCGGATGTCGATGGCCGTTGTGTACTCGCTGGCGTACGCGGTTCTGCGCTGCAGCCCGTACGCCGACAAGAGACGCCGCAAAGACGAAGGACCGATCTTCTTCCTCGCGCCGGTCGTTGACAGGCGGCTCCGGCGACGAAGGACCTCGCGGCGAGGGGCCGGATGCGACATCGCATCCGGCCCCACGGGGCCGAGGCCTACGGCTGCCCGATCAGCGGCTGCGCGGCGGAGGGAAACCCGTAGGCGGTGTCCCAGGGGAAGCGGCCGTGCCGGTCAGGCCAGACAACCTGCTGCAGGCGGACGCGGTCGGGGCCGTAGCGGCCGATCGCGCCGCCCGGGTGCAGCTGCTCGGTCGGGTCGCCGTCGATGATGACCGCGTCGTATCCGGCGATGAGGTCGCCGATGCGCTGACCGTGACGGAAATGCTCGGCCTTGTCGTAGACCCTGCTCGCGAGGTCGTTGAGCAGCGCTTGGGAGGTAGCCGGGTCCAGTCCGGCGATGATCAGCTCCGGGTAGTCATGTGCGGTGAGCCCGACGGTGTAGGCGAAGGGTGCGGTGTCGGCGGTGTCGTCGTCGCTGGGGACGACGAGAGTTACCGCCCAGCCCACCCTGTCGATGATCTCGCCTTGGCGGTACAGGAAGTCATCTATGCCGGTCACGAGGAACGCTCCTTCATTGGGATGCGGGCAGCGGTGGCCAGCCGCGCGGCTCGTGCCGCACCCGCTCCGCGCATTCGTTGGTGTGGTTCGTTCAGGTAGAGGTGCTGAAGTCGGATGGACCCTGCTCGGGCGGGTCGACCTCGACGAAACCGAAGAGCCGTGCGATGAGTTGCAACGCCTGGGTGTCGTAGCGGTCGGCGAAGCCGCGGCAGATCGCCGGTTTGACCTCGGGATGCGTGTAATGCGGAAGCGTCGAGTGGCAGATGATGAAGGACTGCCTGGTTCGGGCTTCAGTGACAATGTCGTGTAGCCGGCCCGGGGTGAGATGCATCTTGTTGCCTGGCGCGAACACGCAGGTGTCACACTGTCGCGATAGCAGCCGTGACTTGCCCAGCTGAGGGTCGCCGACGCTGAGGTCGCCGCCATCGGCGTCGTCCGGGTCGATCGCGGGTGCCATAGGGTTTCTCCTCTCCTTGTGAAGCATTGGGGCGCTGTTCGAGCGGCTGGTCTGTGGGGCGAGGCTTGCTGGCGGTCCGGACCTGCACCGCAGGTGCGCGGGGGCGCGACCAGCGCGTTAGCCGCGGGCGAGCCGGATAGGTTCTGGCAGCCTGCAGCCGACGCCGTTGCCCGTGGTTGCGGCATCCGCGTCCGAGGCCCCGGTAGCCCGCGGTGGTAGGGCGCAGGGCATGAGGCGCCGAAGCGCGGACAACGCCCGTGACTTGGTGAGGCGTCAGTCGCCGGTAGGACGGAAGGACCGACTGCGGCGCCGGGTGGGGAGTCAGCGCGGGTTGTTAGGCGGCGTGCGGCGCCGGCATCGGCCGTTGCGGCGGTGGGACCGGCTGGATGGGCCGGAACCAGCCGGCGAACCGCGCCGCCGCGCTGGCTGGAGCAGCGATCTTCGCTCGCCCTCGGGCGAGCACTTCGCCTCGGGTGGCCGCGTGGCAGGCGCGGCGGGCGTCGCGCGCCGGCGGGCAGGGGTAGGCCTCGCCGGTGCAGCGCAGGTTGGCGCAGCGGTCCGGCCGGTGGGGATCAGGGAGGTGGGCAGACGCGACGTCGGCGGCGAGCAGCCACAGCAGGACGTCGGTGACGTCGCGGGGGATGCGGCGGCGGTGCGGCTGCGTCATCGGCGTTGCCTCTCGCGGATTGTCGGCTCGGGTGGCCGCCACCCAGGCCAGCGGTGTGGGCCGCTGCCGGGTCCGCCGGGGTGGCGGCAGCCACGAGTGACGCTCGACTTTCCCGATAGATCAAGTCGTCGAGCGGGTGAGCCTGAGCTTCAGCCAAGGAGGGAGCGGCCGCAGTGGGCAGGAAGCATTCCAGCGCCCAGCGCGCCGACGGCTCGGCAACGCCCTGTCCCGGGAGGCTGGACGGCCTGCGGCCGCCCGACGAGCAGATCCACCGCACCATGCGTGGCCCGCAGCAGTCTCCGGCCTGGAAGTCGGCTGGTAGCGGCGGACCCCCCGGAACCTGCTGTGTGTGGGATTTCCGCACTTTTCTCGGGAGCCGCGCGGTGATCGCCTCACCCCCACCGTGGTGAGCGGGGCCAGCCTCACAGTCAGAGGAGACCCGCTTTCCCCGGGTAACCGGGATGCGCTGGTTACCGCGGGCAGCCGGGCCACGGGTCGGTGGGGTCAAGGTCGCCCGGGTCGGCGTTGTCGCGTTCGTTGCCGTTCCACTCGATGCGTGCCTCGATTTCGGCGCCGGCGAGGGCGGTTTCGATTGCGGCTTCGGCGGCGTCGAAGGCGTCATCGCTCGTGCCGGCCGTGAGCTCGGCGAGGACGGTCAGGGTGAGGCGGACCTGCCAGCGGCGGGGCAGCAGCGGCAGGTCGACGACCTCCATGACCCGGTTGGCCGCGTCTATGTCGATGTCGTGTTCGCTGACCGCCTCGCGCAGCGCCTGCCACATCTGTCTGCGGAGCTGCGTCAACGATTCGCCGATTGCGGGCGGCGGCTGCGGGTCGCTGTGGTTGATTCCGGCAGGTTGAACCGGCACCACCCGGGCAGGTTCTTTGGGCACCACCTGCAGTCGTGATTGATCGGCAGGTGTTGATGGTTAGCTTCTTTGGGGACCAGTCTGGCGAGCTGTCACGATCGGCATCTTTATTGGGCACCAGGTTGCGACGCGGCCCGAGGTTCGGATGTGGGTCGCTGCGCTGCGTTCGGGCTGGAGCTGGTTAGTATCGGGCCAGACCGGGTTCTTTCAGGCCGCGCTCCCGATGCGGGGTCTGAGGGACCCGGCTCTTTATGTGAGGGTGGAACGCGGCGGCGCCGGGACGGTTCGTCCCGGCGCCGTTGTTCCTGCCGGGGCTGTCAGCTGCGGTTGCGTTCGAGGGTGCTCTGAAGTCGGTAGGAGTCGTTGCCGGTCTCGACGAGGTAGCCGTTGAAGGTGAGGCGGTCGACGATGGCGGAGCAGAGGCGTTCCTCGGTGAAGGTCTTGTCCCATTCGGAGAACGGGGCGTTGGAGGCGACGGCGATGGCTTTGCGTTCCTCGCGTTCGGTGAAGATCTGGAACAGCAGTTTCGCGCCGGTGCGGTCGAGGTTGAGGTATCCGAATTCGTCGAGGCAGAGCAGGTCGTAGCGGGAGTAGCGGTAGAGGGTTTTGGACAGGCGCTTCTCGTTGTGGGCTTCAGCGAGTTCGTTGACGAGGTTCGCGGTGGTGGTGTAGCGGACCTTGAGGCCGTGTTCGGCGATGGCGGTGCCGATGCCGATGAGCAGGTGGCTCTTGCCGGTGCCGGAGTTGCCGACCAGGACCAGGGGTGCGCCGGCTCGGACCCAGGCAGGGTTGGCGAGGTTGTTGACGTAGACGGCATCGACCTGGGGGTTCTTGTCGTAGTCGAAGTCCTCCAGGCGTTTGGGCCGGTGGAACGCGGCGTCTCGGACGAGGCGTTGTCTGCGCCGCTCGTCACGGTCGGCGATCTCGGCGCGTAGGAGGTCGAGCAGGAAGCCTTTGTAGTTGGCGCGGTCGCGCAGGGCCTGTTCGGCGATGTCGGCGTATCGGTCGCGGATGCTGGGCAGGCGCAGTTCGGTGCAGGCGGTGTCGATGGCGGCGTCGATCGGGTCGATGCCTGGGGCGGACTGGCGGGGCCTCGGGGTGCGGGACACCTTGGCGGTGGAAGCGGTCGCGCTCACGCGGATGTGCCTTTCGATCGGTGGGACAGCAGCTGGTCGTAGACGCTCATCGGTGGTGGCTTGTGCTCGGTGCCCGAGGGCAACCGCCGCGCGTGCAGGGAGATCACCCGCGCCCCGGCGGGAACTGGCTCGTCGGCCGGCTCGGCCAGGTCAAGTCCGTCCTCGACGCCGTCGTCGACGGGCGCCACGGCGTCCGACGGGTTCGCGGCGACGCCCGCGTCGGCGGCCTTCCGTGCCTCGATCGCGACCAGCTCCGGGCTGCAGGAGCCGGCGTTGACGGTGGCGGTGATCCCGGCGACCAGGGCCGCGTGGGGCAGCTGCCGATGCAGCAGCAGCACCTCGATCAACGCCCGGGTGCCTTCGGCCTCGCCGTGCGCGGCGCGGGCGGCGGCCCAGAACGCGTCGTGCGCTGATGTGAACGACCCCTCGTGCCGGGCTTGAGCCAACGCCGTCGACCCAGCGAGGGCGCCGGGCTTGACCAGCAGGATCTCCAGGTAGTGGTCCAGGTCGTCGCGGTAGTCGTAGCGGCGGGACAGCCGCGGGTGGCGGGCGACGACCTGCCGGCCGTCGAACACGAGGACCTCGTTGGCTCGCAGGCTGACCCGGACCTTGCGGTCGATGAACCGGGCGGGCACCGAGTAGTAGCACTGCCGGACCACGATGCGGGCGTTGCGGCGCACCAGCGGCGTGAGTGTGGTCCCGAGCTCGAAGTCGTCGGCCGGAAGCGGATGCAGCAGCGGCGCCTCGGCGCCGAAGTTGAACCCGATGCTGGCCGGCGCGCCGTGCACGTGCCTGGCGTCTTCGGCGGCGTCGATGGCGGCCAGGCGGTCGTTGAGCTCGGCCAGGGATGCGACCTGCGGAGGCGGAACCAGGTGGTTGCGACGAAACCGGCCGCCCTCATGCTCCACCCCGCCCTTCTCGTGCGCGCCGTCCTTGCCGGGCAGGCAGTAGAACGCGTGGAAGCCGTAGTGGGAGCGGAACACCACCCACCGCTGCGACTCGATCCGGCCGCGGCCGAACAGCACTTGGCGCACCGCGGGTTTGAGATTGTCGTAGCGGATGTGGCGGGTCGGCACCCCGCCGAGGATCCGAAACGCCTCGACGTGGCCCTCCATGAACGCCTCCTGGCCCTGGGAGGCGAACACCCGGTGCACCGCCTTGCCGGAGAACGACATCCGCAGCGTGAACAGGTAACACTTCATCTGCGTGCCACCGACAACGGCGAACGCCTCGGCGAAGTCGACCTCCGCTTCCTCACCCGGCGGGTGGACCTGCGGCACCATCCCGTCAAGGTGCCCACGGCCCTCACGCGCCTCAGCGAGGATCTCCGGCCGTCGTCGAGCGACGTAGTTGCGCACCGTCGAGTACGACGCGTCGGTGAAACCGTGCTCGACGGCGAGGCGCTGGCAGATCCGCTCGATCGTGTGCCGCTGTTTGCGCGGCCCCACCACGTCCGAGCGCAGCATGTCGTCGACCACCGCGAGCACCGGCCCCAGAGCGAGGGGCCGACCGCGGACCGGCGGCTTGCGCGGCGGTGGAACCGCCGACGCCAACGCCGCCCGGACGGTGCGGCGCGACACCTGGTGCCGACGCGCCAACTCCCGCTGCGACACCGACGGATCCGCCCGCCGATCAGCGCGGATGCGCTCGAACAATTGAACACGCGTGAACAACTCGGCCTCCCGATATGACCGAGATCAACCTAAACCGGCCGATATCAACAAGTCGAGCAAGAGCGGCATGCCGGGCGTTTCGCGTGTCGAGCGCGAGTGTGGAACCGATACGGACCTTCACTAGTCACCGGCCCTCATCGGCCGGAAGCTGCAGGTGAAGGCCCCACCCCGAGCTTCCGGCCGGCCGGCGCGCGAACTTTGGTGACCGTGGCGAGTCGCCGTGACCGCGCCTGGTCGGGGCTGCCGGCAATACTCCCGCAGTCGAGCCGGCGGGCCGCCGCGAAAACGGCGGCCGCCGGCCCGTGGGTGATCAGGCGCTGATGTAAACGGAGATCGAGGGGACCATGCCGGCGAACGGCTTGGAGAAGTTCGCGCAGGCGACCCACCAACCGGTGCCGTGAGCGCCAGGCTTGCCCGTGTTCGGGACGTACCGGGTGTAGTTACTGAACGCCGTGGCGGACCACCCGTAGGTCTCCAACGCCTTCGATCTGCAGCCCTCGTTGTACCAGTTCGACTCGTTCGACGACGGCTTGTTGGGGCACAAGTAGAGGTAGAGAGTTGTCTGCACTTGGCCCGCCGAGTCGTTGCAGTAGCGCAGCTTTGCGATCACGCCTCCCGCGCCGGACGAGACGTGCGGCGCGTCCATGGTGATGTTGCACGGGGCTTGCGCGGTGTCACTGCTGGCCGATGCAGGGGCGCTTGCGGCTCCCGAGGCCAGCACCACGGCCAGCGCCACAAGCAGGCGAACAAGCCACGCTCGGTGGCCCACGTTCGCGACAGAGCTCGTTCCGTTGATCATTTCGGATTTCCTCCCCGTCGACAACAAAGCCGGCGACTGTGAACTACGCCGTCGGCCATCGACACTGCTCGTGAGAGCGACCAATGTCAACGCCGCCTGTCTCAGAAGGCGTCATATCCGACCTGCTTAACCTCCAGGAGAAAATGCTCATTCATCAGCTAATGATTGGCCGCACGGGGATCTTGGCCGGCCGGTCGAACGATCATTTCCCGTAACGTACCTACCCGCACGCCGATCCCGGCAAGTGCCTCCGGTACCAGCGTGAGAGCGACCTCCAACCCCCCCCAGGGCTGCTCGTGAGGAACCACCACGGTCGCACCGGTCGCTCGATAAGCTCCACCATCCTCCAGATGAGCATGAGCATCCTCGACAGGCGACCAACTTTTCAGTAGACGCGACACCTCATCAAGAGCGCCGGCAGGCACATCCGAATGCGCCTCATAAGAGATCATCACCTCCCAACGACCCACCATGTCGCCCGACATCACTCCACCCCATTTCGATGATCTTCAACAGCACTAATAACTCACGATTAGTGAACCACTCGCGCAGCCTCACGCGCACCGGCATCTACGGCGTGAGGTCGCCGAGAAGCGGCTCAATGCGCTTCAGGCCAGACGTCGGCGAGCGGAGCGTCGTGATCGACGCCAGCGACTCATCCGACCGAACACCCCGCCCGAGTGGTCCGGATCGCCAACCTTCAGCCCGCGCAACGCACGCCCGGTGGTGCCGAAACAACCTGTCGATCAAGGCCACAGTCGCCAAGATGGCACCAACTCTAGTTGTCGATCTTCAGCACCGACATGCTGAGCACCAGCGACCAAACACCACTCGGTGGTGCCCAAAGAACCTGCCCGGGTGGTGCCGGTTCAACCTGCCGGAATCACTGTGGTGGTTACGCAGGTAGGCCTGGATCTGGGTGGTGGTGTGAGTGAGCCATCCCAGCGGGGCTGGCTGGCCGGGGTGGAAGGCGTCCCACGCATGGCGCAGGACGGATTCGAGGCTCGGGGGTGCGGCAGGGGCCGCCGTCGGTTCGGTCATCAGGTCCTCCGGTGCGTAGCGTGCCGGCGCACCCGCCGCCCGGTCGGGGCGGCGGGTGCGGGTGTCTGGCTCAGGGCGTCGAGTCGGTGGCGTCGCCCGGCGACTCGGCGGGGTTGACGCACTCGGGAATCGGGAGCACGGCGAGGTCGGTGCGGATCAGGGCGCCGCAGGTGTGTCGTAGGGCGGCGGTGGCCTTGTCGTGCTGGGTGAGAGCGGCGGTGAGGGCGTCAGCGACCCGGTCAAGCCGCTGTCGTAGCGACAGAACGGTGTCGGCGTCGCTGCTGGCGTGGACGTCGCAGAGCAGGTTCGCGGCGTCGGTCAGGGCGGTGATCTGGGCGCTGGTGGCGGCGATGGTGCCAGCCGCGGCAAGCAGCGCGCACAGCTGCTCTGGGTGGTGTGCGTAGGCCTCGGCGAGCTGATCAGGGTCGAGGGCGTAGCCCTGGTCGTGCAGCAGCCGCTGGACGTCGAGGTGTAGAGCGGACATGGATGTCTCCAGACGGGACGGGCGCGGTCAGGCGATGGTGGGCTGGCCGGGGTGGGGCCAGCCGTCGAGCACGGACGGGGGGAGCCCGGCGCGCAGCGCCTGGTCGATCAGCCGGGCGAGGGTGTAGGCGGGGTTGGCGGCCAGGGCGCGGTCGACGGCGATGGAGGCGAGCGCGCCGTCGCCGCGGCGCCACGCGGCGAAGGCGAGCAGACTCGCCGGTGCGGCGGCGAGCGGCGGGTGCGCGCGGCGGGTGATGTCGGTCCACATGGCGACGTGCCAGGGCTGGGCGTCGGTGGCCTGCCAGGCGACGTCGCGGATCGCGGGGACGGGCAGCAGGACAGTGAGCCAGGCCAGCTCGTCATCGGTGAGGGTCTGCTCGTCGGCGTAGCGGGCGAGCATGTCCCGCACCGCCTGTTCGCCGGCGCGGATCAGGCCGTCGCGTCCGGCCTCGCTGATGAGGGTGCGGCGGCGGGCTCGGGCGTGGGCGGTGGCGCGGGTGACGGCGACGCGGGCGTCCCCGGTGGTGGGGGCGATGCTGGCCACGAGCGCGGCCCGGTCGGGTAGGGCGTGACGGCCGGCGACGATGGCGTGCATGGTGATGTCGCTGCGCTGGGGGTCGAAGGGCACGCCGTCGGTGGGGCAGCAGGCGGGGTCCTGGCAGAGGTAGGAGAAGTAGCGGCCGTCGGTGACCCGCAGCGCGTCGAAGACGTCGATGTCGGTGGCGGCCAGCCGCGGGATCACGGTGTCGATGGTCGGGGTGACGGTGGCGGCGGGGCCGTAGCCGACGGCGATGGCGCGGGTGGCCGCGGCGTTTCGCAGCATGCGGAGCTGCGACAGGATGTAGTCGTCGGCCCAGGCGGCGACCTGGCTGGGCTGGGGGAGGTCGGCGCGGCTGGCGACGGCGATCCGGGTGCCGGTGAGGCCGACGATCAGGAGGCTGTCGGTGGGGTGGAAGCCGAGCAGGTAGGGCACGGCGGTGAGCAGGTCCGCGGGCGAGGTGATCGGCAGGCGCGGGTTGTTCGGGCTGTTCACGTTTTCTCCTGTTCTGTCGTGATGGGTCCGGGCACGGCTGAGCGGCCGTGCTCGGCGGTGGAGTGCGCGGGGTGGCCGAGCAGCGGCCAGTGGGAGCGCGATGAGTGATCTCGACCGGTGGTTGTTGGCGTGACGGCTGGAGTTCGGTGGACCGCGAGCCGACACCTCGGCCAGGGGAGAGCCCGGCCGAAGAGGCGGGGTCAGGCGTGCTCGAGGGCGGTGACTGCGGCGTCGGCGATGTGGCCGATGGCCTGCACCGGGTCGGGCACCAGGATGGTGGTGGTGTCGGTGAAGGTGTGCCCGTCCAGGTCGGCGGGGCGCAGCCACAGCACCGGGCAGCCCGTGCGGTGCAGGGTGGTGATGAGGCGTTGGGCGGGGCCGGTGTCGGGCAGGTCGCCGTCGGAGACGACGGCGAGCATCCGCAGCCGGCCGGGCTGGCGCAGCTGCAGCAGCTGGTCGGCGAGTTTCACCGCGTCGGTGAAGGCCGTGCTGCCGCCATCGGCGCGTAGTTCCAGCACGTGGGTGGGCCGTCGCCGGGGCGGGACGAGCAGGGTGACGTCGTTGCCGAAGGCGATGGTGGCGGTGACTGCCTGGTTGCTGTGGGCGGCGTGGGCGAGGATCCAGCCGGCGGATGACAGGGGCGCCGCGTAGGGGTGCATGGAGTAGGAGGCGTCGACGATGACGCCCAGGTGCAGGGTCGGTTTCGGCGGCGGCAGCTGGGTGCGGCGTTGCCAGGGCGTGGCGGTGGGCATGGCGCCGGCGGCGATCTGCGCCTGGGCGGTGATGGCGTGGCGGGTCCGCAGCCGTCCCGGCGGAACCGTGCTGGGCCGCGTGTCGGGTTCAGCGTGGTGGGTGCGGGCGGCGCGCAGCCGGGCGGCGAGGAGGCGGGCCGCCGCACGTTCACCGTCGGTCGGGTCGCGGCGGGTCCACGTCGCGGGCGCGCAGAACCGTTCGGTGATCTGCTGGTCCCGGTATTGCCCTGGTGTGAGCCCGGCGGTGTGGGCGAGGTAGTCGGTGAGCGCCTGGGCGAGCAGGCCGGCGAACACGCCTGCGTCCGCTGCGGGTGCCTGTGGTTGGCGGTGGGGGTCGATGTCGAGGATGCGGCACCACCGCCACGCGAGGTCGATCATGGTGTCGGCGTCGCTGTCGTCGACGGTGTGGGCTTGGCGCCACAGCTGGCGTAGCTGCAGCAGCCGCTTGCGGCCGAGGACGGTGGTGACGGCGGCACGGATCCCTCGGGTGTCCTTAGCGGTGAGGATGCGGGCATCGACCCGCGCCAGGAGCAGTCCAGCGAGGTGGGCGGCGTGCCAAGGGTCGTCGACGGCGACGTCGTCGGGGCTGATCAGGGTGGTGACCGTGTGGCGTAGCCACCGCCGGTCGCCGCGCCGACGGGTGCGCTGTCGGTACTCGATGCGGGACTCCTCCAGTAGCTCGGCGACGGCGGCGACGACGGCGGGGGTGCCGGGCGGGGTGCGCCAGCGGCTGTGGGCGGCGTGCGCGGCCTCGTGTACCAGCAGCCCGTAGGCGGTCGGTACCAGGCGTTTGTGCCCGGCGCGGCGGGGGTTGGCGATGTCGGGGGAGCCGATGTAGGTGGCGTCGACCTCGATGCGGCCGGCGTCGGGGTAGCAGCAGGCGGGTGCGCCGCCGCCGGCGCCGGGGGCGACGGTGACGGTCAGGTCGCTGCGCCCGGCCAGGGTCGGGATGTGCCGGGTCCAGGCGTCGCTCCACACCTGCCAGTCCGGATCACTGGCCGCGGGTGCGGCGGGGCCGGGCTGCAGATGTGGGGATGGATGAGGCATCAGGGGTTCTCCTTTCGGGGGTCAGCGCTGTTTGCCGAGGGTCAGCGCGGTGATGTCGGTGCCGAACTGTTGGCGCAGCGCGGTGAGGACCTGATCGCGGTCGTCGGCGGGGGCGCGGCCGGCCAGGTTGGAGATGGCGGCGGGCAGGCCGAGGGTTTTGCGGACGCGGGCGAAGCCGAGCAGCTCCCGCAGTTGCGGCGCCCAGCCGACGCGCCCGGCGGCGAGGTCGGCGTTGAGCGCGATCGCGGCTTGGACGGCGGGGTTGGGGACGCCGAGGTGGCGGGCGAGGTCCCAATCGGTCGTGACCTCGATGTGCACGTCGAACCGCGACGCCAGCGCTTCGGTGAGGATTGCGCCGTGGACGCCCGGGTTGTGGCCGGCGATGACATAGAACCCGTCGACGGCTTCGACGCGTTCATTGCGGTAGCCGGGAATGGTGATCACCCGGCGGCCGTCCATCGCGGGGTAGAGCACGGCGAGGACTTTCGGCGGGATGAGGGTGGCGTCGTCGACCAGCAACGCCCTGCCGTCGCGCATGGCGGTGACGAGGGGCCCGTAGACGAACTCGAACCCGCCGTCGGGCAGCGGGATGAAGTTGCCGAGAAAGTCCTCCACGACGGTGTCGCCGGTTCCGGCGACGGTGAGCAGGTCGGGGAAGGCGGCCTCGACGAGGGCGGTCTTGCCGGTGCCGGGCGGCCCGTAGAGCAGCACGGGGATACGCTTCTCGCGCAGCCTGCGCAGCACGTCCACGTCGGTGGCGCCCGCGAGCTTGCGGGGGAAGTACAGGTCACCGTTGGGGCGCGTGACGGGCTGCCGCCGACCCGCCCCGTGACGTCCTTGGCGGGGTGTACGCGGGGCGGGCGGTGGCATAGTCCCGGCGGCGTCGATCCCGGCCTGGGTGATCTGGAACCGGTGCGGGCCCGTCAGGTGGGTGGCGTAGCCGGCGGCGGCCATCTTTTTGCACGCTTCGAACACCGCGCCGGTGGACGGGGCGGCGATCGCCGTGGTCAGCTCCCCGACCTTGAACACCCGGTCGGGGTGCGCGGCGAGGTGAGCGGCGACCTGCCGGTAGAGGTAGCCGGGCCGGCGGCCGTCACCGGGATCTGCTGTGGGGGAGGCATCACCGGTTTGCGGGGCTGTGGGTGGGGTTGCAGGGTCCATGCAGGCCTCCTGTGATCTGGGGTGGGGCCCGCGCACCCCCGTCTCCGGGGTGCGCGGGCAAGGTGCGGTGTCCGCGCGGTGGAGACGGGGCGGTTGACGGGCCGGACCCCGGTTGGCAGGGGATGGCCGGCAAGCTCCGTGAGGTGCTCAGCAGGCAGCCCAAACGGGCTGCGGATCGGTGGTGCCGCCGCCATCGGGTGGTGGGCGACGACAAGGAACGCACCCGCGCCGGAATTGATCAAGTCGGTCCGGCAACGGGTGCCCCGGGAGGGGTTATCTGCGGCGGAGGGTGACCTCGCTGCGGGGGCGGCGGGAGATCTGCACGGTCAGCCCGAAGACGCTGCCGTCGGACAGCTCCAGCCATACCCCGCGGTCCAGAGTCAGGACCCCCGCGTCCCGGTACGTGCGCGCCGAGGTGATGGTCACCGGCAGTCCGTCGTCGTGGGTGAGCTGCGGCAGGTCGGCGTCGTCGCACAGCTCGTCCAGGTCGGCGCTGGTCAGCAGGCGCAGGACGAGGGCTTGCAGGAGTTCCTCGTGGGCGTACTCGCCGAACTCGTCCGCCAGGTCGTCAGGCATCAGCTGCTCCCTCCGCCGATGTTCCGGGAGTGCTGGCGGCGGTGGGCGGGTCGGGGATGTCGCCTGCGATGCGGTCGCAGTCGTACGGATGCACCGGCAGCCACGTCCACGCGCGGCCCATCACCATGTACCGGCCGCCGGCGTCGGGGCTGATCCGTTCGACCGCGTCCGGGTCGTCGTGCACGCGGGTTTCGTCGGCGACGATGACATCGCCGTCGAACGACAGCCGCGCCATGGACTCGTCGACCATCCGCTCCTGCCGCTGCCCGCTGATGCCTTCGGCGGCGAGCTGGTGCCGGTAGCGGTCGCGGGCGGCCTGCTGGTCGGCGACGATCGCCTCGGCTACCTGCCGGGTGCAGGTGAACACCGCCCACCCGTTCCACGTGTCCACCAGGATGCCGACGAACCCGACCGGGATCCGCATCTGTCCGTCGCCGTTCGGCGTCCACGCCCAGTCCCCGGCGAAGACCCCCGGCCCGCCCAGGCGCACCCGGTCGGGAGCCAGGTGGCTCATGTCCCGGTCGTCGCTGTGCGGGTGCAGCACGATCCGGCACTGCCGGGCCACCTCGGCTTCGGCGGCGTCGTCGAAACCGTCGCACCACGCCCACCGCGTCTGGTCGCGCCGGCGGGCGGTCAGGTCCTCCCACGCCGGAGCACCCTGCGGGGCGTGCTCGGCATACCGGTCGCGGTCCTCGGCCAGGACGTACCGGTCGACGGTGGGCAGCCCGTCCATGACGGGCGGGTCCACGTCATCGATGCCGGCCAGCACCTGCCGCGCGACGTCGCGGACGTCGCCGGTGGCCCTCCCGCCGATGAGGTTCTGCGCCCACCACACGGCTGCGTCCCAGCCAGCCGCCGTGCCCGCGACCCGCATCGCGTCGAGCACCTGCTCCCAGCTGGCGACGCCAGTAGGGGCGGGGAGCCGGCGGACGCGGTCACCGGCGCCGAGAAGCATCGACAGGCAGGAGCCGCTGTCCCAGTTCACCTCGAGGACCCGCTGGTCCGGGTCGTAGTGGCGCACCGTGCCCTCGTCACCCGGACGCAGCAGCGTGTGCAGGTCGCCGGTGTGCTCCAGCGCCACCCGCTCGCCAGGCTGGTAGGTCATCGGGCCCCCTCCCGCCCCGTCAGGACGGCGTGGCAGCGAGCGGCGACACCGTCGCGGACGGCGTCGGTGAACCCGTCCCGCACCGCGTCAACCACCAGCGCCTGATCGTGGTCGGGCAGCTCCGACCAGCCAGGGGCGCCGGCCGGGACGTGGGCTTGGTAGCGGTCGGCGTCGTAGCCGGCGACGTCGAAGCGTGGCAACGCCGCCAGGACCGCGTCGTCGCTGCTGTCGATGCCCTCGAGGACCGTCTGGGCGGTCTGCGCCTGCTCCGATGCGGTGCGTCCCTCGAGGGCGTGCTGCTGCCACCAGCCCACCGCGAGCTGTCCCTCACGCTCACCGGCGTTCCGCAACGCCAGCAGCACCTCCGAGTCGACCGGCGACACGGCCGCCTGATGGGTGCTACTGGAGGCGGCGCTGGCCGGGGAACTGGCGTACGGGGCTGCGGAAGTGGCCGGGTCGAGCCAGTCGGCGGCGAGCAGCACCCCCTCACGGCGGTACCGGGCCGGCACGGTCTGCTCATTGGTGACCCGGCGCAGCCACCCGGCCAGCGCGGCACGGATCGTGCGGGAGGCGGTGGCGTAACGGGCCCGTGCTTCCCGGGCACGCCGGTTCGCCTCCTGCGCGTTACGCCGGTCCACCTGGGTATGCAGGTCGAGCAGCCACTGGTGCTCCACGCTGCTGATCCAGCCGCAGCCGGGCTCGGTCAGCAGCCGGCGCAGCGCCTCGGCGTAGTAGTCGTCGCCGTAGCGCGGGGTCTTCTCGTGGTGGACCAGGGTGTTCTGGATGTTCTGCAGCCGGCGGCCCAGCGCGACCCAGTCCGTGTGATCCTCGGGCCGGGTCCCCGGCTGTTTCCTGCTGCTGGTGTGATCCGTGTCGGTCACGCTGATGTCCTCTCAAAGGGATGGGGGATCCGCAGCGGGCGGCGCCCGGGGGCCGCGGAGGCCGACGGGATCCGTGGACGGCTGTGATGTGGGGCGTAGATTTCTGTGAGAGTGCTGTTGCTCGATGGCTTGGCCTGCCCGTCGATCCGGTTTCTCGCGGACTTGGCGGTGCTTCCATAACGCCGATCTGACATTTCGCTCGGCAGCTAAGGGCCGCTTCAGGTGGCGGGGATGACCGAGCTTCTTGCTGCCATGGCGATAGTTCTGGGGCTCTTGATATTCCAAGGCGGTGGCATCGTGCAGGGCGGGGCGGCGCTGCCAAGGACGGTGCCAAGAGGCGGAGGTCTAGAGCTGGCAGCGGGTTGGTCCCGTCCAGGGATAGGGTGCGCCCTGTGAATGCCACCTCGCCCGATCCCCGTGTGCCGCCGGCTCCTTCGCTGGCTGAGGGCTTCCGGGAGGTGCTCGACGCCTTCGAGGAAGATGCGGGCCGCGCGCCCCATCTGGTGGAACTGCTGGAGATCCTGCGCGAGGGCGCCCGAACGCTGCCTAATAATGCGTTGGCCGACGGCCACCCGGACGAGATTGTGGGTTTCGTCGTGCGGCCACGCACACGCGCCCGTAATACCGACGTCCTTGGCGGCCTCAACGACGGCCCGTACGTCGCCGCCTCAGATGCCTTCAACCATTGGTGGCAGACCGGCGCGGGTGCGCCTATCACCCTCGTCGACCTTGCCGCCGTAGTGCTTGAGGCGCTTCGCTATGTCGGCCCAGCCCTGCTCGACTCCTCGGAGGTCGCCCGGCTCACCGCGATTACCCCGAAGCGAAGGCGGGCGAAGGCCCGCGCCCGCATCGGTGACATCATCGCCGTGCCCACCGATAACCACCACTACCACCTGGTCGTGCTCGTCTGCCGGAACAGGTTCGGCGCGGCCTTCGGATTGATCCGCGGTCGGTATCCGCTGCGGAATCCGCCAGCTGGCCTCACTGCGGCAGCCACCGGCATCGTCAGATACTGCGACGAGGAAGCGATCTCGACCAGGCGGTGGCGCATAGTCGGGCACGACAGTCAGCAGCTCGGCTGGTTTCCCGCCGATCCGGAGATCTACCACCGGCCCGGACCGCTGCTTGAAGGCTTGCCCACCGTCGGCGAGTTCGGATCAGGAGAGACAGCGACCGGTCACCTGCGTGACCTGACCGCCGCCGAGGCGCTCGCCATCGACCTGGCCGGCAGCTATGAGCAGGTGTACCTGCACGAGCATTTTGAGCCGGCGCTCGCCGAATTCATCGCCCCGCACAACGGTTAGCCCAAGGAACCTCGAACGCTCGGCGCATCCCAGATGATCATTTCCACCATGAACCGACGCCGCGGTGGTTCAGCTGATGACGCGGCGCACGGCGGCGAGGTGCGCGGCCCACACGGACAGGCGACTGATCTTGACGACGTCGCCGCTGTGCGGGGCCTGCACGATCAGCCCCTGGCCGAGGTAGAGGCCCACGTGCCCGGGCTTGGTCGTGGTGCCGCGGCTGCCGGGAATGAACAGCAGGTCCCCCGGCCGCAGGTCCCGGTAGTCGGTGACCGGCCGGCCCGCGTGGATCTGGTCGCTGGTGGTGCGGGGCAGGATGATGCCGGCGGCCCGGTACGCCTGCTGGATGAGGGAGGAGCAGTCGCATTGGCGGGCGGGGATACCGGAGTGGGGTGCGGTGCAGTCCCCGCCGAAGGTGTACGGGCTGCCGAGCTGCGCCAGCGCCCAGCCGACCGCCGTCACGACCGGCCCCGGCGTGCCCGCCGGCAGGGTGAACCCGGCGGGCAGCGGCACCTGCTCGCCGCCGGGCTGGCCGTCACCTGCGTCGAACAGGCACAGCGGGTTGCTCATCGCCTGCTCCAGATCCCCTCCGACGGGCCCGGCGGGGGTGCCGCCGGCCAGGACGCGGACCAGGGCGATCGCGTCGTCCTCCCACTTCGCGTAGGCGCCGGGGTAGGCGGAGCGCTGCACCGCTTGGGCGGCGTCGGTCAACGCCATGGCCTGCCAGCCGTCGACGGCCAGCAACGCCCGGTAGAACCGGCCGGCCGCGTAGCGCGGGTCCTGGAGTTGAGCGGGTGTGCCCCAGCCCTGGGACGTGCGCTGCTGGAACAACCCCACCGAGTCGCGGTCCCCGCGGGACAGGTTGCGCAGGGTGGACTCCTGCATGGCGGTGGCCAGGGCGATGACCCAGCCTCGGGGCGGGACCGTGAGCTCGACGCCGACGGACACGATCACCGCCGCGTTGGTGACCTGCTCGCCCGTCGAGCCGCCAACGCCGGTGGCAGGCGGGGACACGGTGACGGTGGGCAGCAACGGCTGCCGGCCCGGGCCGACAGTGCCGTTGCACGCGGCCGAGGCGGTACCACCGCCGGTGAACAGCATCCCCACTGCGCCCGCGCACAGCATCAGCACGGCGAGCACCCCGGCGGCGATGGCGGCGAGACCGCGCCCGCTCACCGCAGGGCTCCCGCAGGCTGATGTGGGGCGTGGCCCGCTGCCGGGGAGCGGCTCGCCGGGGTGCAGGTGGCATCCAGTGACGGGGGCAGGCAGCCGGCGAGCCGGTAGCGGGCCAGGTGCTGCCCGTCGTCGGTGTGCACGGCGACCTCGGCGGTGAGCGGGTCGATCAGGTAGATCCATTCCACGTCGAGGTGCCGGGCGTGCGACAGCGGGAACACAGTCACCGGTTCCGGCGCACCGTCGGTGGTGCTGGCGAGGGTCATGCCGACGCCGGGCACCGGGCGCTGCCCGGCGAACCCGGATTCGGTGGCGGCGGTGATAGCCGGGTCGAGGTACTCCCAGTCGGCGGCGAGGATCGCGGTGCTCAGTGCGTGGGTGTCGCGGCGGGCGTGGCCGACCCAGATTGCGGCGATGGCGGGCACGACAACGCTCGGGTAGCCGTCGAGGAGCACGAACCGGGCGTACACGAGGCGCGGGTTCGCGACATCGGTGGTGCCGACGAAGCAGTGGGTGCTCACGGGGCAGGTCTCCTTCGCAGCAGATGCGGGAACGGGAGGCAATGAGGTGCGCGGACCGGTGGCCCCGACGCGGGACCGGCCGGTCACGGCTCGTCCGGTTGCTGAGGTGCCGGCCACGGGGCGGGCTTGGCGCGCCAGCCGAAGATCGGGTCGCTGGTCTCGACGGATCCGCAGCGGCTGCAGCGGATGTAGGTGTCGTCGCCGTAGCCGGCCATGGACGGCATCTCGTCCTGGACGACCTCGTCGACGGCCCCGCACACCTGGCAGCGCAGTGACGTCCCGTCGGGCCCCCACGTGATGAAGATCGGCTCCTCGTCGGTGCCGCCCGGTCGCCCTCGCGGGCCGGTCATGCCATGCCCCCGTCTGCTGCTGGCCTTCTGGGTGGTGGCGGTGAGGAGGGCGGTCAGTCCCGGGTAGGTGGCGGGGACGTTGCCCGGGTCGGGGCTGTCGTCGATGAGCAGCAGCGGTTGGTCATCGCCGCGCGGGTGGGTGAGTTGGTAGAGGCGGCCGTCGGTGTCGACGGCGTTGATGCGGCGGGCCTGCCCCGGCGCGTCGCCGTTGGTGAGGATGTCGTCGTAGCAGGTGGCCCAGGCCAGTAGCCGCGCGTCGGGTTCGGTTGCCCTGATCAGGCGGACGATCGTGTCGAGGGTGGCCTGGTAGGGCGTTGCCGCGTGGGGCTGGCGCAAGCCTGCGGCGAGGCGGTGCAGCAGGGCGGGCAGGCCAGCGGGGTCGGTGAGCAGGTCGTCGCGGCGCAGCGGGAATTCCACGCTGCGCAGAGCGCGTGCGGGCGAGGCCGTGTGGAGGGGGCGGGTGTGGATGAGCAGCAGCGTCGGGGGCTGGCCCCAGCCCAGATGCTCGGCGTCGACGTCGGTGGCCAGGAGGCAACCGGCCAGGGCGTGGACAGCGGTGAGGGACAGCACAGGGGTCTCCCTTGTCAGGGGCGGAAATGGGGGAGGGCCCCGCAACCGGGTGGTTGCGGGGCCCTCAAGGCGTCAGACCTGTCAGTGGTGGTGGCGGTCGCGGCTGCGTCCCACCGGGGTGGCCAAGGGATGGTGGCCGTACACGCCGGTACCGGAACGCTTCGCGTGGTACATCGCCGTGTCCGCCTCGGCCAGCAGCTGGCGGGGGTTGGCGGACAGGTAGGCGGGGTTGTGGGTGTAGCCGACGGAGCCGCTGACACGGACCTCGCCGCTGTTCAGGCGGAAGGGGGCGGCGCCGATGGCGTGCCATGCGGTGCGGGCGGCACCGGCCACGTCCTCCTGGTCGCCCCGTACGAGGAGGGCGAACTCGTCGCCGGACAACCTTGCGGCGATCTCCACCGGCGCGTCGAGGGCGGCGAGGAGCCGGCCGACGTGGGCGAGGAGCAGGTTGCCGGCGTCGTGGCCGAGGGTGTCGTTGACCGTCTTGAACCCGTCGAGGTCGAGCAGCACCACCCCGACCGCCGCCCGGTCGGCGAGGGCGGCGCGTAGTCGGGTGAGGAACAGCCGCCGGTTGGGCAGCCCGGTGATCTCGTCGTGGCTGGCCTGGTAGCGGGCCGCGTCGAGGGCTTGCTGTTGACGCCACAGGAGGGCGCCGGCGAGGGCGAGGCCGGCGAGGATCCCGCCGACGGTGGTGACGATTCCTTGCAGGATGGGAGACACTCGGATCGCTCCTTGGTCAAGAAGGAGCACCGGGGGCGGGCGTGAGGCCGCAAACTTCGACGCCCGCCCTCGGGCTGCCTGACGAATGGGCTACAGACCGCCGGTGGCGGGGGCGAGTTGAAAGGTGGCCGGCCGTTCGACGGTCTGTACGAGCGCGCCGGCGGCGACCAGCTTGATCGCCGCGTTGAACACCGCGCCCTGGCTGGCTTTCCTCGCGCCGCTACCGGCGTTCGCGGCGTCGATGAGCTTGCACAACTCACTGGTCTTGTACTGCCGGTCGGGGTGGGCCTCGAGGATGTCCAGTACGGCACCGCGCAGGGAGCCCTTCACCCGGCGGCCATTCCCCGTTGCGGTTGCCTGCCCCTGCGGGTCGGCGTTCAACCCACCCTCGCCCTTGGCCTCGGCGTCGTCGGGCGCGGCGTCGGACTGCTGGCGGTCGTGGCCTGCTTCCTCCGAGGGCGGCCGCTGCTCGTCGCCGCCCCTGGAAGACGTGACGGTGTCCGGCGGAGCAGGTGCGCCGCCGGTGGAAGCCAGGGCCGGGGACGCCTCGTCTGCCGGTGCAGGGGGCTCGCTGTCCCGTTCGGGCGCGTCAGGGGTGTCGAGGGGATCGGTTGGGGTGGCGGTGTCCGAGGTGGCGGCCGCGGTCCCGCCGGGTGGTGTGTCAGCCGCATCCTGGGTGGACGGTGGCGTGGCGGTGGTGGTGCGGCCGGTGTCGGTCAACCGCCACATGGCGCGGTTGTCGTCGCTGCGGAACCGCTCGGCGTGCCCGGTCTTCTCCCAGGCGCGTAGCTTCGCCGTCGCCGTGGAATAGCCGAGCCCGGCGTGCTCGGCCACGGCCGTGGCAGTGGCCTCGCCGAGCTCGCGGAGCGCGGCGAGGACCGTGAACATCGTGTGCGCTGGCACGGGCTGCGGTGCATCCGTCATGGGCACGTCCTTCCTGGTGTGGAGGTCAGCAGTGATCCACGCTTCAACCGCACCGCTGATCAAGTGCGACGACCGGATCTCGGGACATCCCGAGATCCGGTCTGCGGTCGGTTGCCAGCCAGGGGCGTGGCGGGCGCGCGTGGGAAGGAATGACTGATCGGCCGGGGGGCGCCGGCTGGGGTGCGGTCAGAACGAGGGGCCTGATGCCGTGTGCCCCGGTGAGGCGGTGGGCCGGGCAGGCCATGGCGTGCTGCGCGACGGGCAACCCGCCGTCGATGTGGACGCTGTGGGAGGAACTTCCTGCCGATGGCGCTGGAAGAGGAATACGGCGGCCTGTTTCAGGCCGGGCGGGAGCGGGTGCCCCCTGGCCGGGGCGCCCGGCCTGTGGAGCACTGACCGCCGCTGCGTGCGGCGGTACGGCAGCTGGCCGTTGAGGCATCTGCGTTGCGCCGACGGCAGCAGCGGAGAGTAGGCCCCGCAGGGTGACACAGCCTGTACCGGACCGCTGGGGCATCCCAGCTGGGCTGGGCCCTGCAGCGGGTTGCCGGTGCCCTGGACCCCGGGCGTTGAGGTGGGGTCTAGAGGGCGACGGAGAGGAGCCGCTGATCGGGGTCGAGGGTGTCGAGGTGGGCCAGGGCCTGCTCGAGGTAGGTGATGCGGTGGGCGAGGGCGTCGCTTTCCGGGGCGAGCTTGCGGCCGTCGGCGGTGAGCATCGCGTCGCCGGCGACGGCGCTGGCGGCGCGGTAGTGCTGGTAGGCCATCTGGCCCGCCTGGTACATCTCCAGCTCGCCGACGCTGGGCTGGCCGGGGCCGGGAGCGGCGGCGGCGTGCAGGCGCATGGCGTGGACGCGGGGTTGGGCGTGGAAGTCCGCGATCGCGGTGTCGAGGGGGTAGCGGTCGGGGTCGGTGAGGTGGCGGGTTTCGATCAGCGGCCATGGGGTGGCGGCTCGGGTGCCGTGGACGATCTGCTGCCAGATCTGGTAGCGGATCCCGGCGCCGAGGGCGGCGGCGTGGCGCATCCCGTGCAGGTCGAGCAGCCGGACTGGTCCGCCCGCACAGGGCGCGGGTCGGCCCTTGCGCAGCCCGATCAGTTGCTGGCGCTGCCAGACGCGCAGCTGCGGTACCGCCCAAAACTGGGGCGTGAGGGTGCCGGTGACATTGAAGTGGGTGTCGAGCTGGTGGCTGGTGAGCGCCTGCGCGGGCAGCGCGTCGGGCAGGCAGATGATCATCGTGGCGATGGTCGGGGCCGGCGTGACGGTTGGCCGGGCGGTGGCGGTGGGCCGGGTGCGGACCGGGCGGGGCGCCGCTGCCGGCATTGCCTTCGCGGACGCCGGTCGTGTCGGGGTGGCTGGCACACGGCTGCCGTGGCGGGTCAGCGGGGTGCCGTTGACAGTGGACATAAGCCGTCCTCCTTTGGTGGGGGTTCGCGTGGGCGCGCAGGGATGACCGGCCCATCGGGTACGTGGGTCGGATCAAGGGAAGAGGTGGTTGTGGGTGGCTGGTGTGACCTCGAGGGGTCGCCGCGCGGGCGCGTGCCGACCGGCCGAAGCGGGTGGGCGTCGCGTGTCGCTGGGATGCGGCGGGGGATCCCTGAGGTGGGACGAGCCGGGTGGAGCGAATATCTGGGGTGTTGTATGCCGGAAAGGTAGCGGCTGCCACTCACAGCGCGTTGCGACGCGACAGCGGCAGGAAGAGGCCTTTGGCCTGCACTGTGAGAGATCACCACCCGCTGTGGGGCGGATGAGGTGTCTCGCTGTGAGAGGTCGATCCACTCACAATCGATCTTGCGGTGTGACAGTCATGCCCCGCGCTGAAGGGCGTGGCTGGGCCGTGACCTGCGGTGTGAGCGGCTGTGAGCGGAGCCTGTCAGAGGTCGGCGTCGCGGTCGGTGTAGCGGTGGGGGTTCGTGGCGGGGTTGTCGGGGCCGTGGTCGCTGGGCAGCTCGTGCAGCCAGCGGCGTAGCCCGGGCTCGGTGGCCAGTGTCCAGGCCGGTCCTGCGGGGTGTTCGTCGTGGATGCCGGTGGCGACGGGCATGGCGGTGGGCACTCCGGCGAGGGCGCGTAGGAGGTTGGCCTCGCGGCGTCGGCTGCGCACGCGCAGCAGGACCGGGTAGCGGGGCCCGAACTGGGTGAGGCGTTCGTAGCCGCGCAGCTTGCGCAGCACGACGGCGAGCGGTTCGGTGCCGTTGTCATGCTCGAGGAAGAACCCGACCTGCTGGTCCCCAACACACCACACGCCGTGCCCGTCGGGTCGGATGCCGGCGAGAGCGTAGGCGGCGGTGGCGTGCTGCTCGGACCACCACCTCGCCAGCCGCACGTTTGGATGGGTGCGGGCGTGGGCGAGGAGGTCGACGAACAGTTGGTTGGTGCCGAGCAGGTGGGCGAGGCGGGAGCTGCCGACGATGCGTTCGGTGCGCTCGATGCTGCTGCGCGGCGCTCGGGCGTCGGGCCGGTCCGGGTCGTTATAGGCGGTGGGGTGCACGAGCATGCCGAGCGGGCCGAGGGCGTAGAGGTACTGCCCGTCGCCGGTGGTGATGTCGACGAAGCGGCTGACGGCCTCGATGCCGTGCAGGGTGGCCAGCCGTAGCCGGGCGGAGCGGCGGGAGGTGAACGCCGCGTCGGTGATCTGGTCGGCGGAGAGCACGTAGTGCTCGGCCAGCCAGGCGAGGAGCTGACGGTCGCGCAGCGTGAGCCGGCGCAGGTTCTCCAGACGGGAGCGGCGGCTGGTGGTGCTGCGCGAGGCGAGGAGCCGGGGGTTGGATGACCGGGGATGGAAGACAGGTCGATCGGTAGACACGAGCGGACATCCCTTCAGGGAGGAGGTGGATCCCCTCCGTTGGAGGGGTCTCTGGGATCAGGGTTGGTGGTGACCGCGCCGCTGCGCCGCCGTGTGCTGCGCTGACAGGCCTGCCCGCGCTGGTCGCAGCGGCTGTCAGCCCGTTGGCGGTGAAGGGCGGAGGAAGCGTCTGCGGAAGGGGCTACGGAAACCCCGCCAGGCGCCTGACAGACGCCGAAGAAGCCTCCGTCAGCCCGGCCACCTGGTCACACCGGCCGAGCCTCTTGCGGTCGACCGGGCCTCAAGGACTGGCCTTGTCACCCTCCGCACGGGGTGCGCGGGTCCGCTGAGGCGGCTTGGAGTAGCGGTCGACCAGAGCGTCGATCGCGCCGATGTCCTGTGCCGGGACGGCGCGCGCCGCGGCCTGCCGGATCGCGGTCGCCTCGCCGATCAGCGGCTTGGGCGGGCGGGTCCTCATGGTGAACGCTGGCGTCTGCCGGCCGCCCACGACCAGACGGGTGGCGGCGGTGTAGGCGTCGAGGTGGGTCAGGTCGTGCTCGTCGAGCTCCGGCAGGGTGTGCCGCGCCAGGACGCGGGCGTCCTCCGGCGCGCACGAGAAGTAGATTTTGTTGCGGGCGTTCGCTGATGCGGCGGCGAGGAGGTCCTTCGGGAACTGGGCGAGGTCCTGATGCGCCAGGACGAGCGAGAGCCGGTACTTGCGGGCCTCGGCGAGCATCGTGTCGAGGCTGTTGGCGAGGGTGAGGAAGTTCTGCGCCTCGTCGATGATCAGGGTGGCGTCGCGGCGTTTGTCGGGGGCGATGCGTGCCCGGGCGGTGGCGGCCTGCCACACCTGCGCCAGGACCAGGGAGCCGAGCAGTTTGCTGGTGTCCTCACCCAGTTGGCCTTTCGGGATGCGCATGAGCAGCGCGCCGCCGTCGAGGACCTTGCCGATGTCGAAGCTCGAGCGCGGGTAGCGCATGGTGCGCTTGACGAAGTCGCGCAGGAGGAACGCCCGGAGGCGGGCGAGCACTGGTCCGATGACCTGCGAGCGCAGGGCGGGGTTGAGCTCGTCGTACCACTGCCAGAACCCGGACAGGCCGGCCGGGTCGTCCAGGTCGACGGTCATCGCGGAGCGGAACTGGGCGCTGTTGAGCAGGGGTGGGATGTGTTGCAGGGTGACGTTGGCGTGCCGCAACAACGTCAGGCAAGCGACCCGCATGACGTCGTCCATCCGAGGGCCCCACGCTTTGGCGAAGATGTTCCCGAAGATCGACACCAGGTTGTCGACCACGAGGTCAGGGTCGTCGCCGGCGAGTGGGTTGATGGTCGGCGGATTCGGCTGGTCCGGGTCGAAGATGACGAGGCGGTCAGCGACCGATGCCGGGAGCCGGTCGAGGATGTCGAGGACCATGTCGCCGTGCGGATCGATGACGACCGTGCCGCGGCCGGCGGTGATGTCGTCAACGGCCATGTTGACCAGCAGGGTCGTCTTCCCGCTGCCGGTGGAGCCGATCACGTGCAGGTGATACCGCGCATCCGGCACGGCCAGGGCCACGCCGTGGCCGCCGACCTCGGCGGTGCCGAGGAGCTTGGTGCCGCGTCCGCCGGCCGCGACGGCGACCGGTGCGGGCATGGACTTCGCCCGCGCGCGGTCCAGGCCAGGGACGGCCAGATCTTGGGGCAGCGCGGCGAGCGCGGCCAGTTCGGGCGTGGAGGTGAGGAATCCGGCGCCGAGGCGCCGCCGCGCGAGGACCGCGGCCGGGGCGGGCATGCGGGCTCGGTGGGTGAGCCGGTTGCGGCCGGAGTACACGGCGAAGGATGAGGCGATGGTGTCGGCGATGCCCCGTAGCCGTGGCCGCTGGTCGGTGCCGGCGCGTCGGCTGTCCTTGCCGACGGCGTATCGGATGGCGGTCTCCCACAGCGGGTGGGAAGCCTTGTCGAGGATGGCCCGGACATCGCGTTCCACTCCGGGGTCGCGGCGACCCGTCTGGCCATACCTGCCGGGGCTGGGGGTGCGGCCGGGTAGGAATGCCTCGACGAGCCACAGCAGCGGCGCGGCCGGGTTGATGGCGGGCAGGGCGGTCTTGCCGTCGCGCAACCTGCCGGCGGTGCGTCGGGCGCGTCGGGCGCGGCGGGGTGTGGCGGGGCGGGCGAGGATCTGCACGCAGGCGTGCTCGTCGGCCCGCAGCCCGGAGCCGGCGGAGATCAGCGCGCGCAGCGGGTCGTTGTCGTGGTCGATGCGCAGGGGCAGCCATTCGGCGGCGGTGGGCAGCAGATGTCCGCCCACCCCTGTTGGCATGTCGAGCGGGATGGGTGGGGCGGGGGTGTCGTCGGTGGTGCAGGCGGCGCCGGGCCAGGCGGCGCGGACGGCGGCTTCGACGGCGCCGGGTGGGACGGTGCCGGGTACCCAGATGGAGATGAGCAGCCGTCGTCCCGTCCAGGCGTACTGCCAGGTGACGTGAGGGCTGCCGTAGAGCCAGCGGCGGCGCCGCGACGGGGTGAGGGTGCCGGCGAGGTTGGCCCACAGCGCGCCCGCGCAGTGCGCGTCGACCTCGGGGGGTGGGGCGATCGTCACGAGCCGTGCACCCGCACTGTGCCGGCGGTGCCGCCACGCTGCGACCAGGTTGCGGCCGGCGACGTGCGCCACGAGCAAGCCGGCGGCGACGGCGAGCAGCCACGGCCGCTGCCCCACCCACGCGGTGGCCTCGAGCAGCCAGCGGGTGGCGCCGGTGGGCGGCACGACAATATCGGCGTCTGGGCCGGTCGGATGGGGGGTGAAGGTCAGGATGGCCGCGGGGTCTGCGGCGGGTGGGGTCACAGGTCGTCTCCCCCGTCGAGGTCGGCGAGTTCGCTCGGGCGGGTCGTACACAGCTGGTGCTCCGCCTGCGAGGCGATGGCCTCGAAGCCGGTCCGGTTCGTACCGGAGATCAGCAGTCCGGTGCCGACCCGCGCGGCGAGGAGCAGCCGCCGTTCGCCGGCGGTGAGCCCGAAGGCGTCGCCGATGGCGTCGATGGCCTGTGGGGCCTGCTTGAGCAGGATCTGGGTGGCGGCGTTGGCGACGACGGCCTGACCGAGGTCGGTGCCGAGAAGGTCGGCGACGTCCTGGGTGATGACGGTCAGGCCGGCGTGGCGTTTGCGGGCGGCCTTGGACATGCGGAACAGGAACCGGGCGCCTTCACCGTCGCGCAGGAGCAGCCACGCCTCGTCCACGACGACGAGCCGCCGTACGTCCGTACGGCCGGGGGAGTCGACCTGCCGCCAGATCGCGTCCAGGGCGAGCAGGGTGCCGACGGTGCGCAGTTCGTCGGGCAGGTGCCGCAGGGACCACACCACGAGGTGCCCGTCGGGGCGGGTGGTGGTGGGCCCGTCGAACAGGTGCGAGAACGACCCGTCGACCCAGGGGGTGAGGCGGGCGGCGAGCTGCCCAGCGGCGGGATCGGTGTCGGCGTGCAGGCAGCCGGCGAGGTCACGAAGCAGTGGGGCGGGCCGGTGGTGCGTGGTCGGGTCCGCGGTGATGCCCGCATGCCGGTAGACGGCCAGGATCGCCCGGTCCAAGGCCGCCCGTTCCGCCGGTGGCGGCTGCTGACCCAGCAGCACGCTGATGAGGGTGTGCAGGAACAGGCCACGGCGGGTGAGCACGTCAGGGCGGGAGTCACCTGCCGGCAGGTCGAGAGGGTTGACCTTCACCCCGCACGCGCCGAGGCGGACCACGGCTGCACCGACCGCGTCGGCCAACCGCAGGTACTCGTCCTCGGGGTCGATGACGGCGACCTGCACCTGCTGGTAGAGGTTGCGCAGGATCTCCAGCTTCACGAAGTACGACTTGCCGGCGCCCGAGCGGGCGAGAACGACGCTGTTGTGGTTCTCCTGCGCCCAGCGGTCCCACCACACGATCCCGCTGGAGTCGGGGTTGATCCCGTAGAGCACCCCGCCGTCGGCGGGCGGGTCGCCGGGCAGCGGCGCGGGCAGGTCCGCAGAGGCCAGGGGGAACGCGGCGGCGAGAGCGGCGGTGTCCATGGTGCGGCGCATCTGCAGGCTGTCGGTGGCCAGCGGCAGGGTGGTGGTCCACCCGGCCAGGTGCCGCCACGTCGCCGGCTGCACCTCGATCAACGTGGACGCGGCGGCCGCCTTCACCTGCGCGCACGCCTCCAAGAGTTCGTCCTCGGTGCGGGCGTGCACGGTCAGGTAGAGGCCGACGCGGAACAGCTTCGCCGCACCGCGCGCCAACCGCTGGGCGAGGTCCGCGGCGTCGTCGGCGGCGGCTTCCACGGATGGGTCGGGCAGCTTGCCGCGGCCGGCGTCGGCCCGGCGGGACGATTCGAAGCGGGCCCGCTGGTTGCGCAGCCGGGCGGCGGCGACCGGGGCGGGCAGCGGGTCGATGTGCAGGGCGAGGTCGAGGCGGCCCGGCCACGACAACAGGGGTTCGAGCCAGGCCGGGCCAACCTCGGCCGGGTAGCCGGTCACCACGAGGGTGGCGGCGTAGCCATCCCCGACGCGCAGGAACCGCGGGGTGACCTCAACCGCAGCGGGGGCGACGGCGGCCGCCAGCCCGTCCGGCTGGCAGCCACCGTCGGCAGGCTGGGATCTGCGGCGCAGCTTCATGTCGGTCGGCTCCTTCCGTGCCGGTGACGCCGATGGGGCGTGGGTGAGGTAATGACGGTGTCGGGTGCCGCGAGGCCGCCGGGCCGGGGCGGCCGGTAGGGGTCGGCGGCCGCGGCGAGCGCCGCGGTGACCGCCGGCCCGTCCAGCGCCCGGGTGGTGACGCCGAGACCGGACAGGGCGCGGACCGTGTCATCGGCGCGCCGTCGCGCCGTGTGCTCGCCACGCTCACCGGCGCGCGTGCCGGTGACGATGAGGACCTGCCGGCGCAGCGGATCCTTGCGCGCGGCGAGGTCGTCGAGGAAGCGGGCGTGGTCGCAGGCCGCGTCGGTCAGCGCCGGGTGCGGCAGCCGCATGGCCGCGTGGGCGAGGCTGTGGGCGGCCGAGTGCAGGTCCACCGGCTGCGCCGACACCACGATCTGCGTCGGGGCCGACAAGCTGTTGAGCCAGCGGCCGAAAGTGTCGACCAGGGCCGCCTGCTCATCGCCGGTACGCAGCGCGAGGTTGACGTTCGTCGTGGCGACCATCGCCGCTCGCGCGGCGCCGAGCCGGATCTCCCCTGCGTCGTCGATGGCGTCGGCGGGCAGCTTCAGCGGCGCCGGCAGCATCACCCTCGTCGTCGGCGCCTGCACCCAGTCCGGTGTCTTCGACGTCGTGTCCGTTGTCGACAGCGCGCGCGGAGCCCGCGCGTGACGGACGGCGGCGAGCAGCCACCCGTCCAATGGCAGGCCGTCGCGCCGGCCGACAGCGACACCGAAAACCAGGCCGCCGCCGACAACGGCGGCGCCGACGAGCACCGGCGCGGGCACGACCTGATGCAGGGCCCGCCAGACGCCGTAGAAGGCGAGGGCGGCGACGGCGAGGATCGCCAGCTGCCGGAACGTCAGCCCGTACAGCACCTTGTCGGGAGCGTCGACGTCCGCGGGCATCCGCACCCTGCCCGGATCGGCGCGTTCGTCGTGGCGGCTCATCGGCCGACCGCCTTCAGCCCGCGGCCGAGGCCGAAAACCGTACGGGTGGCCTGCTGCACGACGATGACCCGCACCGCCGCGCCGAGCATGTTCACCCCGCGGCCGCTGTTGCCCGCGGCCACGTAGCGGCGCATCAGGGACGGCACGCGCAGCGTCGTCCAGAGCATGACCATGACCACGAACAGGTTGATCGCGCCGCCCGGATCCACCGGCAGCCCGAGCACGGGCAGCAGGTGCTCGGGGTCGGTGAGCATCCACTGCCCGGCGTAGAGGGTGAAGCCCTGCACCACGGGCACGGCGAGGACACCGGTGTAGGACCGCCACCACATGCGGGCGACCGGTTCGGTCTGCGGCATCGCGTGACACGCGAGGGCCAGTGGGGCGAAGGCGGTCAGGACGATGACGACGGCGAAGCGGACGATCACGCTGAACGCGGTGCCCGCGAGGAGCACGGCGATGATCGCCACGCAGATCACGAACAGCAGCACCGCCGTGCTGTCCTGCCCGGCGAGGATGTGCGTCTTGATGGCGCGCAGCGCGCCGTCGCTGTCGCCCTCGGGTGTGGTGAGCGCGCCGGTCAGGGCGTTGGCCAGGTCGATGAGCATGCCGCACCACAGCTGCGAGAAGTGCGCGGCGACGAACCCGACGACCAGCCTCGGAACCAAGTCTTTGGCCGTGTAGCGGGTGGTTTCACTGCCGCCGGCGGTCATGGTGAGTACCCCGGCGGCCACGAAGGCGAGGACGAAGACGGTGTCGACGACGAGCACCGAACGGCCCGTCAGGGCCTGCACCTGCGGCAGGGCGGTGACCTTCGGGGTGATCAGCAGCGCGCTGCTGATCACCCCGAACAGCGCGTCCAGGCTCGCGAGGATCGCCGCCGCCAGCCAGTCCAGGATCTGGTCGAGTAGCCAGCCCATGGTCAGCCCCCGACGATGCCTTGGACGACCTGCAACAGGACAGGGGCGAGGACGGCCAAGCCGTAGCCGACCAGGGCGTTCTTCAGTGCGCCCTTGGCCCGCTCGACCTGCGCCGGGTCGCCGCCTGCGGTGGCCCAGTAGACGCCGGCCAGAACGAGGAACAAGGTGGCCAGCGCGGCGAGGATGCCGACCAGCCAGGCCCGCAGATTGGCGATGACAACCGGCAGCGAGTTCACCGCCACGATCGCCGGCGAACCCGGATCGGCGTGCGCGGCGGCCGGCGCCGCCACGACCAGGATGACGCCGACGGCCACCGGGACGAGGCGGCGCAGGACGGGGACGTTGGTGAGAGCACGAAAACGTGCCGACATGCGGGACATGACTCTTTCACCTCCGGCCCCGCCGACGTCCGGGGACGCGGCGGGGTGCTAGCGGATGGTCACGGGAGACCGCCGCCGGGCCCGCGGACGGCACGCGCGGCGAACCAGACCGTCCCCGGGAGGAGCCCTTCCTCCCTTGTCGGGTAGCGGGTGTTCGATGAGGTGTCAGCGCACCAAGCACTGCGCGGCACCCGAGGCGGCCGGCACGGCGGGCGGCCCGACTAGGTGCGGACCCGGCGGCGGGCGGGATCCTCGCCACACGATGGGCGACGAGAAGTCCCGCACCCCCAAACCGCCGGTTGTGTGCTCTGGCGAACGCCCCCGGTTATCACCGCCACTCACAGCGGCCCACAGCAACTCCATCTCGCGCCGATGGGGCTCCGCCTCGACGTGATGGCGGATGTCGGCCAGGGACCACCGACGCGCGACACCTGGTCGCGTCGTGGCGATGTCAGGCACGGCTGTCACACACGAAGCACCGCTGAAGGCCGCCCACGTTGGCGATAGGCGCCGATGACACGGCGCGGACGACACCTCCTGCGACCATCACCGCCGATGTCACCGATGCGTTGCCATCCTGCCGCTGACTGACCTCAGGTCTCGGTGTCAGCCCGGCGTTGTGACGTCGTGGGGGGGGGGGGGGGCATTGATGGACGTCGATGCCGCGTCGCGCCAGACGCGGCATCGGTGACATCGTCGTGGTCGCCCGATGTCACAGGTGCCGGGATGTAAGTCGTTGTGAGCGGCCGTGAGCGGCGGTGAGTGTCACCTCCGGCCGGCGGCAACCCCGTCGCGCTGCATCCGGCTGTCGACGGCTCTGCCCTCGGCGGCCGGTGGCATCAGCGCCTGGCCTATGTCACAGCCCAGCTCAACGGCACTGACAGATCCAATGCCAACGACATGCCTCGATGTCACGGGTTGCCTGCCTGTGGCGGTGTCACGAGTGCCGGCGCCGCCCCCGTAGGGCCATGGCCTGCGCTGTGAGCGGGTTGTGTGACGGCCGTGGCCCAATCGGTACCGCCGCGCCGCCGTGACATCGCGACCTTGCCGAACCGGCGGTCATCTTCGACAGGGGAGTTGTGACATGAGCCTGTCCGCCACCGACTGGCCAACCTCGCCGCTCGCAGCCGCCGACGCCGCCTTCACCGCCCTGACCAGCGAGCCAGCACCCCTGACACTCGACATGGATGCCTGCGGGGTGCCCAACGCCGCGGGGTCGGGTGTCATGACACTGCCGGCGCTGCGCGACTGGCTCCTGCGTCACCCTCAGGCATACGCGCTACGCGACGGCGTGTGGCGGGAGCTGATCCGCCGTGCCCGCTTGGACGGGCCGGCGTGGGTGATCGCCGCGGTCGGGATGGCCATGCCCGCCCTGCGCCGCTACGCCGGCCAGTTGTGCGCCGGCTACGACGGCGACCCCGACGACATCGACGCCGAGATCCTCACCGGATTCCTCACCGCCCTGCGCGACCGCGTCGACCTGACCCGCGACGCCCCGTACGCGGCGCTGTGCCGGGCGGCGTGGCGCGCCGGGCACCGGCTGCGCCTGCAGGCCGGCGAGTACACCTCGATCGCCGACGTCGACCACCTGCCCGGCTCCCGCACCCCCAAGGTGCCCTACGGACACCCCGACGTGCTCGTGCGCCGCGCCGTCGGCCTGGGCATCCTCGACCTAGACGACGAACAGCCCTACATCGACGTGCGGCTCGGGCGGCGGGCGATCGAGCCGATCGCCGCCGGACTCGGCATCACCGTCGACGCCCTACGCATGCGTCTGGGCCGCATCGACACCCGCATCGCTGACGCACTGCACAGGGGCCTGCTCACCGGCATCGCCTCCCCGCACGCCGCCGCCACCCTCGCCGCGCAAGCCGACCACCGAGCAGCCACCCGCGCCGGCCGGACCACCACCAGCCGACCACACCTCGACAACGAAGCCGCGGCGGCCGCCTGAGGCGTCCACTGGCACGGCCCTGCCTGACCGGCCCGAACTCGCAACACCCGGCGGCGCCCTCACCCTCTCCGGTGAGGGCGCCGCCGCATGTCCCCACCGCACAGCAGCCCAACCCCACACCCCGCCCCGCCCAGCCGGGTTGAGCGGGCGCACCTGGAGCCAACAGACGGGGTGCTCGCCACCCCCTCACCAGCCCATGGCTATACCACCGCTGACCTGCGATGTGAGCGCAACGAACCCCTGACCGTGAGCGCTTGCGAGCCGCTGTGAGAACCGGGGGCGTTCGTCAGAGCACACAACCGCCGGTTTGGGGATGTCAGCGCACCACCCGCGCGGCGCGGAGCCGACATCCAGATGAGCGAGCACACGCCGCAGCACCACCACGACCCCGCCCACCCCGTCGACCCGCATGTCGACCCGACCCTCATCGACCTGGTGGCCGGTGACCCGCCGGTCCCGATCACCGTGTGGCGCACCGCCCGCACCGACGCCGACACCGGCCGCGCGATCGGCGCCCGGCTGGCCTACCGGCTCGTGGCCGCCTACAGCCGCCCCGGCGACGCGGTCATCGACCTCACCACCGACCACGCCCTCACCAGCGCCTGCACCACGGGCGGGCGCCGGCACCACCCCGGCTGGTTCACCGACGCGTCCAGCCTGATCATCGGCCCGCCGACCCGCACCGACCCGGCCGCCCAGCCCGACAACGGCGACCTGCCGGACACGGCCGCCTGGTTCGGTGACGACCTCACCGACACCAACCTGCCCCCGTTCAGCAACCCGGCTGCCCCTGTGCCCGACGGCGCGTCCCTGGCGGAGGCGACCAGCCTGGTCGTGGCCTGCTGGCCCCTCGACACCGCCGACGCGACCAACCGCATCCGACTGGCATGGCTGTTGACCGCCTGCGGGCGGCTGCTGCACTCCGGCGGCTGCCTGATCCTCGTCGTCACCGCCCCCGCCAGCGCGGCCGCCCCGCAGGACTTCACCCCCGTCGTGCACGCGGCCGCCGCCGTCGGGCTGGGCTACCTGCAGCACATCGTCGCCGTCACCGCCGACACGTGCGGCGACGCGTTCGTCTACCACGTCACCGACGAGGAACTCCTCGCCCTCGCCACGCAGGCCGAGCAGCCGTGGACGGTGGCGCACCTGCAGGTGCACGCGGACCTGTTGGTGTTCACCCACCACCAGGCGCCGACGCCCCAGCGGAATCCCCGCGCGCGAGGTGGTCACCGTGGCTGAGGACCTGCCCTTCACCGCCGACCCGAACCAGCCGACAGACCCGGTCGAGGACACCCACCACGGCCAGCACCGCCTCTACGAGGACCGCCACCGCGACACCGGCGAACGCCGCGTCCTGGACGGGCCGGAGGGACTGTCGGTGTGGGCGACCGCCCAGCGGACCGGGCCGGTGCAGCGCCGCGGCCGCTACGTGCCCGAGTCGGTCAAGCACCCCGCGCGGATGCTGCCCGCGATCGCCGCGCACGCCATCGCCGCCTACACCCAGCCCGGCGACCTGATCCTCGACCCGATGTGCGGGATCGGCACCACCCTGGTCGAAGCGATCCACACGGGCCGCGACGCGATCGGGGTGGAGTACGAGCCGCGATGGTCGAACATCGCGGACGCGAACATCACTCACGCGCAGCAGCAGGGCGCCGGCGGCCGGGCCTCCGTGGTCCGCGGCGACGCCACCCGCCTGCGATCCCTGCTGCCCGCCGCCCTCACCGGGCAGGTCGCCCTGGTCGTCACCTCACCGCCGTACGGGCCCACCGTTCACGGCCTCGTCCGACCCGGCGCCGACGGGGTGGCGAAGTTCGACAACGCCTACAACGACGGCACCGACCGCGGGAACCTCGCCTACCGGGACCTCACCGGCCTCACCGACGGGTTCGAGCAGATCCTGTCCGGCTGCGCCGCCCTGCTGCGCCCGGGCGGCACCGTGGTGGTCACCGCCCGCCCGTGGCGCAAGAACGGCCAGCTCGTCGACCTGCCCAGCGCGGTCATCGCCGCTGGTGTCCGCGCGGGCCTCATCCCCACCGAGCGGTGCGTCGCGCTGCTCGCCGCGGTCCGCGACGGGCGGCTCGTCGCCCGGCCATCGTTCTTCCAACTCCAAGCCGTGCGCAAGGCCCGCACCGGCGGCGCCCCGCTGCACCTGATCACCCACGAGGACGTGCTGATCTTCCGGCGGCCGGAACTGCCCGCGGAGGTCGCCGATGACTGACGACCACCCGAGGGCGCCAAGGCCCGGACCGGTGTGCGGGAGGTGGCGTGAGTGACCACGGTCCCGGGCCGCGGATCGGATCGCTGTGCACCGGATACGGCGGCCTCGACCTGGCCGTCGAACTGGTGCTCGGCGGCCGCGTCACCTGGTACGCCGAAACCGACCGACACGCCCGTGCCGTCTGCGCCCACCACTGGCCGCAGGTGCCCAACCTCGGCGACATCCGCACCGTCGACTGGACCCGGGTCGACCGTGTCGACGTCCTCACCGCCGGCTTCCCCTGCCAGGACATCTCCAACGCCGGCAAACGCGCCGGCATCACCGGCCCCCACTCAAGCCTCTGGCACCACATCACCCGAGCCCTTCGCCTTCTTCGACCACCCCTCGTGTTCGTGGAGAACGTCGCCGCCCTCCGCAGGCGCGGACTCGACGTCGTCCACACCGACCTGGCCACGCTCGGGTACGACACGAGCTGGCTATGCCTACGCGCATCCGACATCGGCGCCGCCCACCGACGCGACCGGCTGTTCCTGCTCGCCACCACCAGAGGCGGGGGAGAACGTGCGGACACTCCCGACACCCTGCGCCCGTGACGGCAAAGGACCCGGACACCAGAACGGGCTGCCCGACGTCATCGAATCCCACGGCAGCCGCCACCAGCTGTTGCCGACCCCACGCGCCAGCGACACCGGCACCCCCGGCCGCCGGGCAGGCGACGGCTTCCGGCCGCCGCTGTCACAGGTGCTCCTGCCCACTCCTCGGGCGACGGACGGGCAGAAAGGCTGCCCGGGACAACGGGGCTCCCACGGGGACCTCACCCTGCCGTCCGCAGCCGTGCGATGCGCAGCGCCTGCCCTCCCGACGCCCCGGGCCTCCGATGCGCGAGGCCCCGGCCACCACGGCGACGGCGGCCCCGACCTACGCACCACCGTCGCCCAGCTCACCACCAGCAGCCTGGGAACACCCGATCAGGCGACCTGGGGAATCTACGCACCGGCGATCGCCCGCTGGGAGCTCCTGATCGGCCGGCCCGTTCCCGCGCCCACCCAACCCGGCCAGCACGGCAAGCCCGTACTCGCACCGCCGTTCGTGGAATGGCTCATGGGCCTACCCGACCACTGGGTCACCGACCCCACCCTCGATCTCCCCCGCACCGGCGCCCTGCGCGTCCTCGGCAACGGCGTCGTCCCCGCCCAAGCGGCGACCGCCCTCCGTCTCCTGCTCTGCCGCCACCGCTGAACGCCACCACACGGAACTCTGCGCGGGCAGCCTCATGCGGCTGCCCGCGGAGACCCCCGTCCGCCTTGGCCACGTCACCTCCACGCTCCCGGGAGCCCACTATGCCTTTGAACCCTTCGCGATCCCGACGCCGGCTACCGCCGCCCACGCCTCCACCCGCCCATGCTGGTGATCTATCCGACGATCAAGGCCCGCGCCTCTACACCCCCGCGGAGGCCGCGGCGCTGCTGCGCGTCCCGGAGTCCTGGCTGCGCCGCCGCGCCGGGCGCCGCCAGATCCCCCGCACCTTCCTCGGCAAGCACCTGCGATTCTCCGCCGCCGACCTCGCCGCCATCATCGCCGCCGCCGCCGAACCCGCCGCCGGACGGCGACGGGCCAAGCGACCACCACCACCCACCGGCACGACTTGAGCGCCCCCCGAAGTCACGCGTCAATCACCGCCGCACCCGAACCGACCCGATCGGAGTAACCCATGGCCTGGGTGGAAAAGCGCGGCACCAAATTCCGTGTCCGCCTCCGCATGCCCGACGGCACCGTCACCACCGACTCCACACACGAACGCCGCACCGACGCCGCCATCCGCGCCAAGGAAATCGACGTGGAAGTCGCCCGCGACACCTTCATCGACCCGCGCGGCGGACGCATCCCCCTCAGCGACTGGGTCCACATCTGGGAACAGACCCACCAGGCGTCTCCCGCCACCTGGGCCGCCTACCGCAGCCACCTACGGCTGCACATCCTGCCCACCCTCGGCCCGTTGCCCCTGGTCGACATCCGCCGCCAACACATCAAGACCCTCGCCGTCGCCCTCGGCAACCGCCTGGCACCCCGATCCGTCGCCGACGTGATCATGGTCCTGTCGATGATCCTGCAAGAAGCGGTCGAAGACCGCCGGCTCCCCTTCAACCCCTGCCGAGGCATCCGCATCCCCAAAGGCATCCGCGCCGAACGACCTCACGCCACCGCCGAGCAGGTCGCCGCCATCGTCGCCCGCCAAGCCCGCCCATCCGACGGGCTGATGATCCTCACCGCCGCCTACACCGGCATGCGATGGGGAGAAATCGCCGGCCTCCACCGCGACAACCTCGACCTCACCCTCGGCAGCATCTACATCCACCCCGACGTCGGCGCCCTGCACGAAGTCGAAGGCAAGCTGTACCTCGGCCCACCCAAAACCAACGACTCCGTCCGCCACATCCGCCTACCCCGCTTCCTCACCAACCTCGTTACCACTCACCTCGCCAACCACCCCCACCACACCGTCTTCCCCGGCGCCCGCGGCTACCACCAACGCCGCTCCAACTTCAACCGCCGCGCCTGGACCCCCGCCGTCGCCGGAAAACTCGAGCGGGGTACCCCGCCGATCCTGCCCGGCATGCACTTCCACGACCTACGCCACACCCACAAGACGTGGCTCATCGAAGACGGCATCCCCGAGATCGCCCAAGCCCGCCGCCTCGGACACCGCCTCGCCGGCGTCAGAGGCATCTACAGCCACGTCACCGAACCCATGATCACCAACCTCGTCGACGCCCTGCAACGACGCTGGGACACCACCAAACCCGAGCGCGGCGACGGCACCGTCCGGCGGCTGCGTCCGGTCGCGTGACAGCCCCATGGGGAAGGATGAGGACACATGCTGCAGGCGTTCGTAGCCAGCGCCATGTGCAGGAGAATCGCGACGCACGTCGAACTCGCCGCCCCGGCGGCAGGCCCGCTGACTGGCCGCAGCGCTGACCTCAGGAACGTGACGCCTTCGACGCAGTCCGGCAGCGCCACGGCGACCAGCAGTGGTGGCTGCTGTTCTCCGGCGTCGAGGCCGGCAACGGCCACGGCCGCCCGGTCGATCCGACCGAAGCCGCCCGGATAGCCGCCGCTTTAACCTCGCCGTATCGGCATGCGCTGGTGTGGACCGCGGGCTTCTACGACGACGCCGGATTCTGTGGCCCTGCGACGCGCCCTACTGCCACCACCACTGGAACGTCTCCCGCACCGGTTACGGCACCTGGCGACACGGCCACGGCAACAGCCTCGACCCGTTCGGATGGCCCGACGATCTCCGACCGACAACGTGGCCGAGCCATGCCGCTAACCGGTGCGGCACGCTGGCTCACCCCCTCAGGCTCGCCCTACGCCGTTGCCCGGGGCCGCACTGCGCTACCGCTCCCTCAGCTCTGTCAGAGGACGATGCAACGATGGACCCGTGACGTTGATCGATGAGATTCGAAACCCATCGTCCTCACTGTCGACGTTCCTGCGACACCAGCTACCTGGACGGAACTCTGTCGTGACCCGGTGGACACGGGAGCTGGCTCTGGCCACGCAGGTGCCGGCGCCCACAACCCTCGACCCGTCCGATCGCCCCCGACTGGGGAGCGCCTTCGAGATGCGGCTCGGCTTCGACCTGGCAGACCAGGCACCGTATCCGGACCTGCTGCCGATGCTGCCACCCCAGGAAGCGACACGGGTCCTGATAGCCGCCGGCCTCCAGAAGGTCGACATTCCATCGCCAACCCCAGACGGACTCAATAGCTGGAGACGACGGACCGACTGGAATTCCGGGACGGCCGACGGGCATTTACACAGGGACGTGTGGAACCTGTCCGAGTTCGCCGGCTTGCTCCGCAGGACGGGCCGGCCCGACCGGCAGCAGTGGCAGGGCCTGTATCGCATCATGCAGGAGAAGGTCTGGCCGAACGCCTACCCCGCTGGCGTCGCCGACGCAATGCCGACGCTCTGGCGCGCCTACCTCGACGGCGGACGCGGGGAGATGATGCGACTCGGGACCCCGCGCGTGACCCAGCCCGTGTACGACGCGTTCGCTGTCGGAGACCTCGTCCTCGGTGGTTGCCTGGTCGACATCAAGGTGTATGCCGACCCCGCACCGGCGCTACCGGAATTCATGGATCAGTTACTGGGCTACGTCCTGTCCGACTCAGCTGACGCCTTCGCGATCCGGTCGATCGGGGTATACCTCGGCTGGCACGCCCGCCTGTTGACCGCCGAACTCTCCGAGCCCCTTGGCTGCGAGCAGACGCAACTGGTGCAGTCGCTGACAGAACTCCGTACCGCCATGCGGGCCATCATCCGTCCCGAGGTGCAACGAGCGCGCTTCTACAAGCACGGCACCCTCCCCGGACCCCCGGGTGAGCATCCGTAAGCAAGAGCGAGGCAGGTGCAACCCGCCAGCCGCGCAACGATGAGGCAGCCATCGTTCAATTTGAGCCACTGACGCCGAACTCGCCGAAGCTCTCGCCTCGCCGCGGGCCTCCGTCCGGATTCGGCTGAGTCCCCGCATCGTCCGACGAGGCGACTGGTGGAAAGGGGCCGAGGGTCTGGGTCAGGACGCTCCGCTCTGCGTGTCCCGGGCTGATCGCTAACCAGTCGATCCCGACCTGCGGAGTCGCTAGTGCCTTGACCACGAACGTTCGCGGTGTTGAGCGGACGGTAGCCTCGGCGCGGTGGCGGAGGATGACTTCATGATCGGGCTGAGCCGGGACGAGGCGTTGGTGTTCTCGGACTGGCTTCATCGGATGATGGGCACTGCCGATTTCGACGAGTTGGTCGATCGTGACCGGGCGGTGTGGTCACCGCTGTATCGCATCTCGGGTGCGCTGGAGACCTCGCTGGTGGAGGTGTTCAGGCCGGACTACCCGGTCCGGCTGCAGGAGGCGAGGCAGCGGTTACTGGATGCGCTTGGCGAGGTGGGGCGGCCAACCGGCGCGTGACGCTCAGGCAGCACGTGTGGTCGGCTGTCGCCAGACTTGTTGGCGTTCGCTGCGAATACGGGCGCGCTCGCGGCGTTGGGCGGCCATAACGTCGGGGTGGCGTGCGTTGGCGTTTCGCCAGCGCAGGTAGGCCTGCAGTTTGCGGGTCAGGACGGTGTGATTCGGGTGGTCGGAGCCGGCGATCACGAAGGTCCGCAGCGGGCCGAACTGCGCTTCGATCGGGTTGGCCCAGGACGCATACGTCGGGGTGAAGCACAGTTCGACCTTGTTCCGAGCCGCCCACGCCCGGATCTTGGTGCCCTTGTGCGCGGACAGGTTGTCGAGGACGACGTAGATCGGCGCCCCGTCCGGACGTGCGGCCCGGATCGATTTGAGCGCGGCCAGGGTGTTGGTGGCGCTCTTGCGACGTCTGACCACACCCCAAAGTTGGTCGTCACCGACGCTGTAGCAGCCGTGAAACTGCCGGACCCCATGCAACTTGTGGTAGTTCGCCGGCAGCCGCTGCGGATGCCCTGACGGCGCCCACCCGGCACCGGCCTGCGGACGGATGACCAGTGGCCCGAACTCGTCAAAGGCGAACACCCGCTGCGGGAAATGCGCGGTGACGTACTCGATGCGGGCCAGCTTGACATCCCGATCGGGGTCGGTGGACTCCTTCCACGTCTTCGTCCGCTGGAACGTGATCCTGTGCTGATGCAGGATCTGTCGCAGCCGCTCCCGGCCGATCCGAACTCGGCGGGCGGCATGGCCGGTGAGGTAGTCGGCGAGCTTCCGCACGCTCCAGCGGGTGAACGGCCGCCCCAGTGCTTCCGGGCGGGCGCTGGCCGTCTCGACGATGAACGCTTCGTCATCGTCGCTGATCAGGCGGGGACGGCCACCCGCCCACTGAGGGTCCAGGCTGACCATGCCCATCTCGTTGAACCGGTGAATGACCTGCCGAACCGTGTCCTCATCCGCCTGCACCAGCCGGGCGATCGCCGGCACGGTGTTCCCACCGGCTGAAGCGAGCACGACCATGGCCCGCCGTAATCGGACTGCCGAGCCGGTACCACGACGGGTGATCCTCAGCAGCTGCTGACCCTCCTGGTCGCTGAGCCGCCGGACGCGCACGGGTTCTGCCACCGCCACAGCCTGATGGCCGCGATGCCGTCCGTCAGCCAGGCCGGACGGCGTGTCATCGAACACCGCGAACCTTCGTGGTCAGAGCACTAGCCTGATGCCCGTGGGGGAGCAGCCGTCAGGCCCGCAGTGGTGCATCGTCGGGAACCTGCTGCCGTATCCGTATAGCCCGCGCGGGCCGCTGGCCGCCCATCGCAGTCAGAAAATCTTCCCCGCCGGTGCGAAGCTGTACGTGATCGGCGGCTTCGCCGGGATGGGCTACGAGACGGTCACCGTGATCGGTCACACCCACCGGCGGCGCCGTCCGGTGCTGGCGCACCTCAAGGCGGCGTACGTAGGCGCTTGGCGGGCGGAGCTGGTCTACTGGCCGGTGCTGCTGCGCATGATCCTGCGCGCGCAGCGGGAGCAGCCACGCGAATGCCACCGCTGGCTCAACCCACCCCACGACGGTCGCCAGGGTCGATATGAGGCTGACGACCCCGCCTACGGGGAGCACTTGGCCCGCATCGCCGCCAGCTTTCGCCAGACACCGACCGGCAGCGGGTGAAGCTGCACGCTCCCACCCGCCGACACGAGCAACGCGTTGTGGTGAGGACCGGCTGCCGCGGCGGCCAGTCCCGGGCCGGACGCGGAGTTCGTCTTCGGCCCCGACGGCGCGTGGCGGTAGGGGAGACCGACATGACGCGAAGCCGAGTCAGGCATTCCACCCACGATGAAGAGTCGAAGCTGTACGAGACGGTGCCGCACCCGGGGTGTGTGTGGAACTACTGAATCGGCAGCAAGGGCAACTTCGCCACGGATCGGGCGGTGTTCCCTGAGGCCGTAGAGGCGGCGCAGGCGTCAGGCGCCGATCTGGACGATTCCTCCGACGATGACGAACTTCATCGCTGTGTTCCGTCCGTGTGGCGGCCCACGTGGTGTTCTCGCACGGTAGTAGGGCTCGGTGTGAATGGAGTGACGCCTCGGTGAGTCCGTCGTTTGCGTCGATGACAGGTGTAGCGCGGCAGGACCGCCTGGCCGCAGCCGCTTTGACCACGGAGGACCGGCCGGCGCCGGGCGGCGACCGCGAGCGTCTGGAGATCGCCGGATGCTGCCGCCGCGTCCGGTCGAAGGTTGAACCGTCCAGGCAACCGAGGCGGCTCGACTCAGGTCGGTCCTGCGTCTCCCACCACACTCACCAAGCCCTGAACCCACCGGACCAAGAACTCCCGCACGTGTAGAGGTACCGCCCTCTTGTCGAGCTCGCGCTCGAAGGCCTTCTGCGCCTGCTCGTCGCCATCACGACCCGCCCGGGCAAGATCGAAAACGTGGATAGGCTGCGTGGGAGGCACACGCGCTTCCAGGTACGGCAGCGACAGCACGAGATGGCTTGAAAGATCCTCGCCCGACGGTGGTACGGGCTCCTCCTCGATACGCCGGAACGTGAAGGACGACTCTGCCTGGAAGGGCGGCAACCACGGCACCGCATGGGCTATCAGCTGCTCCCGCACGAGGTGCGCAGTCTCCTTCAACGGATGGGACTGGTCAGGTGCGACGCCGATGTCATCGACGAGAAGTCCCACCACCCATGGATATCCCGCCCCGCTCAGCGCCATGTCCGACACATAGAGGGGAAGCGCGCCATAGTTGGCGATGACGTCGCTCAGGGCACCGGCATCTCTGAGCTGCGCCCACGGCCGCCTATGACGCCACCGTTCATGCGCAAGCTCGTGCCGCTCCTTCAATTCTTCCTGCAGTTCCGCCCAAACCGCCGCACGCTCCTGATCCTCGGTGAGCAGTCGTCGAGACAGCACGGACAGGATGAAATGGGCTACGTCATCATCTGCTTCCAGCCGATCACCGAAGGCTTCTGCCAGCCTACGACGGATGAAGGTGAGGTTCCCCGGCAGGCTCTGAAATAGCAGGGCGTACAGCGGGCCATCCGCTACCCCCAACGCCCAGGGAACTGTCGGCATCACCTGAAAACGATCGGCTTCTTGGAAGGCGCATGAGCGGCTCACTGCGAGGTCAACGACTCGACACGTCACCTCCGGCGTCACACACACGTCACCAAGAGCACGTGCGCAGAAGGCAAGGAGCGCGTCTCGTTCGTCTTGCGCTGTCACCCGGTCGACGTCGTCGAGCGCGAGTCGAAGCGCCGCGTCACCGCCATCGTCGACGTTGCGGTCGATCAGCTGCAGCGCGAGCTGGGCTACGACCTCCCACTGGTTGCGGCGCACGTGTGGCGCGAGCTGCTTCCAGACCTTCGCCGGAGTTCTCGCTCGGCGTACGAGATGCTCCGCGGCGAAGTATTCCAGGGAGGTGCGGTGCGAGAACCCGAAGATCGGTTCGGTAGCGGTAGAGCCGACTTCCACCAAGATCCAGGCACGCCCGGCGCAGTAGTCCAGGAACTCCGTCGCCACGGCCGCCGCCTGGTCCTCGTCGAATCCTTTGCCGGTCAGATGTCGCTCCAGGGCCGCCTTGATGCGGCTGCGCGGCTGCTCCGGAACCTTGTGACGGGTGAGCAGTGTCCACGCGAGGTCTTGAACGGCGGAACGGACTCGGCCTTCGAACCCCAGCGCACGGGAAATGCCCCGCATCTGGTCCCACTGCTCGAAGACCATCAGGGCACACCGCTCATAGATCTGGCCGCGATTGCGAGGAATGAAATGATCGGTGGCGTACATGGAGCACAGCACACTGAGCAGCAAGGGACTGCTGCGCAGGTCGTCTATCCGTTCGCTTTCCCGCAGAAACGCGCTGGCCAGCCGATCTCGCTCAACAGGCGGTAGCCCGTCGTCGAGGCGGAACCATCGTCGCACGTAGGACTCGACACGTTCGGCGTCGAACGCGGCGAGCACGCAGGTACGAAACAGCGTGGCGTCGAGCGCCGCCTGCGCGTACCCGACCCGGCGCGACGTCGCGATCACCGGCACGAGCGGATAGAGCAACACGAAGCCTTTGACAAGGTCCGCGACACGGCTGCGAAGGCTGATGTCGGTCAGTTCGTCGAGCCCATCGAGGATGACCACAGCGCGGCCGTTCATCAGCAGGTACTCCACCGTGTCGGTGGTGAGGCTGACGTTGTACGGATCCTTCGCGACGCTCACGAGGTGCTCGACCAGCGTGCGATCACCTGCCTCCAGGGCGGCCGAGAAGTGACGAAGCACGACCAGTAGCGGCACCACAGTGCCGTCCGGGTCGGCTGCCAAGTCGTGGGCAAGCTTCGCCGCCAGCGTCGATTTACCTGCCCCTGGATCGCCCAAGATCACATGCCGGCGTCCCGGATCGACCAGCTCGTCGATGACAACCACGGTCTCTTGAGGTGCATCTAGATGTAACGACGGCGCCACGTAGAGCTGATCCCAGGGAACGCTGCGGACCTTGCCGTTGTGCGGCATGCGCAGATCGCCGTGCACTGATGCGACCTGTGAGCGCAGGCGTGCCGACTCAGCATGAATACGGCTGAGCTCAGGCAAACGGCTGAGAAGGACACCGTTGCGGGCAGCGGCGGCGGTGAGGTGCCCCTGGGCCGCCAACGCCTCGGTCGCTGTGGACCCTGCCGAAGAGTGGGCCACCGCCCTGAGCTGATCGAGCACCACGTCGGTCAGTCCGAGCAGACCCTCGACCGGCACTCCGGCAGCGAGGCGAAGTCCGTGGCGCAGCTGCTCACGCACCGCCGACACGTGCTCCTCACGAGCGCCGCCCCCAACGCTCAGCTCGGTGATCACCAGCTGAAGGGCAACCTGCTCGAAGTCCGGAGACGTCAAGTAATCGGCCAATCCCGAAGCCTCGCGGGGCGACAGGTCTTCCAGCAGGACGGCGGCAGTCTCCTGCGCCATGAGAGGCCGAGCGGAGTCACGCAGTCGCCGGACATGGGCGTCACGACGCACCCGCGCGATCAGCTGCCCTGCGACTCGCGCGGCAGCCCGGCTCAAAGCTGCTTCCGCACCAGTGACCATTAGCCGTCCCCCTGCTGCGGCTCGTCGCCGACGGCCGGGTCAGTGTGACCTTCCTTCCGGTGACCGTGGACACCTTCCTGCTGCTGACGGTCGCCCGCCTCCAGAATCGACCGGTTGATCGGCACACAGTGCAAGAAGCGATCTCGAAGCTGGCCACCCAACGCTGCGGCCTTGTCGAGCACCAGCGACCGGGCGAGACTGACCGACCGTTCGGCGGCGCCGATGTCGCCCAGTGCGTGCTGCACAGCGGCGCGCCGGAAGAGCACCTCCTCTGCGGTGACCGCAGCGAGGCGCCATCCCGCCTCGCGCAGATGCTCGACGGCGCGTCCGCTGAACTGGAGAGCTTGCTGAGCATCACCGTGGTCGAGGTGCCACTGGCCGAGCAAGGACAGCGTGACGATCTCGCTTCGCCTCATGCCGGTGCGTTGGGTCTCCTCGAGGCAGGTGCGCAGCATCTCCCCGGCGAGCGTGTCATGAGCCGGATCTACGCCAGCCATGGCCATCAAGCACTCCGCGTAGAGGTTTGCCACCAGTGGCGCGAGGTTTGCCTGCCACGTCACCGCGGCCTCAGCCTGAGCGTTCCGCAGATGCTCCAGTCCCGACGCATCCTGATGATCGTGAACGCGGCGGGCGCCGAGGTAGGCAAGGTTCACTGCATGCCAACCATCAGGCTCTTCTTCATCGCGATATCCGAGTGCCTCCACCAGGCACTGTTCGGACTCCGCATAGTTTCCGACCCCAGCTTCCGCCTGTGCCAGATAGTTGAGCCCGATGGGAAGCAGGCCCAGATTCGGGCGCCGGCGGACCTGCTCGATGGTGGCGCGAAGCCGGGTCAGCGCGGCACCGAGCCGTCCCGCGTCGTACAGGTTGACGCCGATTTGCAGGGCGACCATGTGGCGGGCGCGCTGGACGACCGGATCCTCCGACTGCCGTACAGCCTCGTGATCCGACGCCGTGGCCTCCGCGTGAGCTAGGACCGCGAGCCCGCCCTCGACGTCGATCTTCGGTAGCTGCCGTCCGTACTCACATCCGGCCAAGAGGATGCTCACCGGGTCGCCGGTGTCGAGTGCCTCCTGCCACGCCTGCTGAAGAGGAGGGATCGCAGTAGGGACCCCCCGCGTGTACAACAGCACCTTGCCAGACAAGTAGCGGGCGCGAATGCGGAGGTTGACATCACCGGAACCCTCTGCGGCGGAGACGGCCTCGGAGGCAAGGGCCTCCAGCCGGACGGTCCCGTCCGACTCTGGCTTGGTACGCCAGCTCAGCTCACTGGCGGTCAACAGAAGCTCAATCAGCTGAGCGCGTATCCGTGACGCCTCCTCGCCCGCAGGTGCCTGTCGGATACTCTCCAGGCCGTCCTGGGCGACCTTGATGACCTCAGGCGCTGACGCGCCCGTCTGCGAGAGTCGGCACGCGACGAAGTGCGCCACCCGACCGGCCGCAAGCCAGTCGTGCCCCAAGCGGTGATGCCGCACGAGCTCAAGCGCCACACCCTGGGTCAGATCTCGGTAGTCCTGCGAGTGCTCATGCATGATGTGGCCGATCCTGCGGTGCCGGTCCCGGCGCTGCCGTTCACTCTGATCCGAGTAGAGAGCTTCTTGCACCAGGTCGTGCTCGAAGGCGTAACGGTCGGCTCCCAGCCAGTCGTCCCACCTGTCTGACTGAAGCACGTGCAGCAATCCCGTGTCGCTTGCCAGCCGGTGGAGTCGGTCGGCCACTCGATCGCGCTGCTCGTCGAGAACTCTCGCTACCACGCTGCTATGAAACGTACGTCCTTCAACCGCGCCGACTGCCAGGAGCCGGCGATCCTCGTAGGAGAGCCGGCTGAGCTGCGCGGTGACCATCTGCCGTACCTGCTCCGCCAACCGCGCATCGTCAGGGTGCGCCATGACCGGACCACCTGGGCCGGGCGGCAACGCTAGGCCTTTCCTGCGAGCGAGCGAGTAGCGGAGCAACAGCGGATGGCCGCCGGTGCGTTGGGCCAGTTCAGCAGCCGTCACATCCGCGGACATGCGCGCGGCGTACTCGGCGACGGCCGACTCGGGCAGGCCACGTAGCTGCATACGCCGAGCGAGACCCTTTCCCAGTAGGTCTTCCGTGAGTCGACGCGCGGCAGGGTTTGCTCGGAGCTCGTCGCTGCAGCCGACCAGGACGATCAGGACTGGTTGGTCCTCGATGGCGCGGGCGACATAAGACAGCACGGAGCAGGAGCTTTCATCGATGCGATGGAAGTCGTCGATCGAGATGACCAACGGATGCCGCTCCTTGACGATGCGAAGCAGCGCTTCTGCCATCGCTCTGGCGGCGGTGTGGTTCTCGACCAGCGGCGCTCCGGGGACCGGCCCGGAGAGGGTTTCCGCGACCATCTTCAAGGTCGACCCCACCCCTGGGACAAGAGTCAGGAGCTCTGGCCAGCGCTGCTTGACCGCGTCACTTGATCGGCGCCAGAGACGCGTCTTGCGGGGCCTGTTCTGCTCGATCAACAACACCAGGTCAATGAGCGGCCCATATGCCTCTAGCTGCCCTACCTGAAGGTGGCACTCCACTGACAGGAACTCAGCAGGCCCGCCTGCCTGCTGGACTTGACGCAGCAAGGCGGTCTTACCGATACCTGGCGGACCATCGATGATCAAAAAGCCGCCACGACCACCGCAGGCATGGTCCACCAGCGTCCGGACCGCTGAGCGCTCATCTTCCCGGCCAACGAAAAGATCAGCGGACATCTGACCTCCGAGAGATGCGCCATCAAGGTGGTTCGATCCTGCCAGACGGCCTCCACATGTCGCCCTGAGCCGGGGCGATCCTCAGGGCGCCGACGAATTCCACCCCGGTGTCGACCGAATGCGTCCATGAGGGAGCGCGGTGGGAGCAGGTGGGAGCGCTGAGGCGTGGGACGACAGCGACGGGGACAGCGCGTGGCCGGCCCGGAGACCCAGGTCATGGCGATTGATCTCTGCGGCTGTCGTGCCTGACCTCTTCGGTGTGCCCGAAAGCTTCAGCACCCGTGGCTCGAGTTCGCAGGCCGACGACGTCCGCTCATGCGGGAGGTAGTGCGTTCGCCGTGGGTCGGGGTGTGCGGTCCGGGGTCATGCCTGGCTCAGGTCGATGACGTTCCCGTCGGGATCACGGACACAGGACGTACGCGGTTTCCAGGCGAAATCGGTCGGGGGATGAACCTCGACGCCGCCGGCCTCTATCGCACGGTCATGAGCGGCATCGACGTTGTCAACGAGCAGCCCAAATCGTGTGCTGTCATGCCTCGACATCCCTCCGTCCCGCTCCTCTAGCGTGATCAGGAAGAACCGGTCGGTGCGGTACGTGCCGAACTGCACCGACGAGATCGCTTCGTTGAACACGACGTCGAACGCAGCCGTGTAGAACACGGCCGCCTCCTGGACGTCTGCGACCTTGATGCGGATCTGCACAGGACGAATGGTCTGCAAAACTGGCATTGCAGTTCCCTTCTCGATGAATTCGTCGACGGCGACGATCCGCTGCGACACCTCGCGGATCTGAGCAACCAATCGCTCGCGGTGTGCATCCAGCGCTGACCGCACCTGTCCTGCAGGTCGGCCCACCACCGCACGAACCTCGTCGATCGGCACGCCCACCGCGCGCAGGCCGCAGATCAAGCGGGCGTCGTCGAGCTGGCCATGGTGGTAGCGCCGGTAGCCACTGCCTGGATCAACCTGAGCCGGCTTGAGCAGTCCGACTTCGTCGTAGTGACGTAACGCAGGGATTGTCAGGCCGGTCGCCGCAGCGAACACACCGATGTTGAGCAGAGCATCACCGTTCACCCATCAAGCTTCGAGCCTCAGGCGGCGTGAGAGTCAACATCAGCGCCCTCAGGATCAGCGCGGCGCTCTCTTCTGGTCGCGATCCGCTTGCCGCCTGCCCACGACGGGTCGGGCTGGCTGGCGACCGGACATGGCCGAGATGAGGGCGCGGGCCGCAGGGGAGGCGAGACAGGATCGACCTCCGCCCGCCCTGGTGCCTGCGACAGTGACGATCTGCTCGTCGAGTGCGGTGATCGTCTCCTCCGCGAGGCGTCGAGGCAGGGCATGATCACCACTGGAACGTCTTCCATTCCCGCTGCGGAATGCACCCTTCGCTGGTGTCCCAGCAGCGATCAGCCCATGCCTTCGCCACCACGACGGGGCGGCTGAGCACAACGTCGCCGGCTCGCTGCGCCCGTAGCAGCACCCCCAGTTGGGGGGAGCACGGATCGGCGTGCTGCGAGTACCGCAAATCGATGTCGCGGGCTGCGAGATAGTCACTGAACTCGTGCTCCAGGCGTGACGGTGTCTGCCCGACCAGCCGCATTCCCTGAAGGATCACCTGAGGGCCGCGCAGCGCGTTGAGCGCGATACCGGCCATTCCGATCGATCCGTCGTAGTAGGTGGTAGCCGCCGGCCCTGACAGCCCCGCGTCAGGGTGGGGCTCCAGCCAGAAATCTGCCCACCCGTCACCGCCCGGGGTGCCCTGCCGGGTGGCAGCTGCGAGGACACCCTGCACCGCTGATTGAACGTCGTCGTGCGTCATGCCGAACTTCATCGGGCCGACACGCTCGAAGGGCGTGAATGACCACCGGAGCCGCTGTGACTCCAGCAGAACGTCCCACACGTCCGTCCGGCTTATCCCTTGACTCCTGTGTGTGGCGGCGATGCAGCGAAGCTGAGATCTTGAGGTGCATCGACAGAAGCGGCTCTGAGGTCCACAGGGTCTGCTGCACCGATAGGTGACATCTGAGATGGCTTGCCCTGCGGGCAGGCTGGAAGGATGTCGCTGTGCCCAAGCCCTACCCCAGAGAGTTCCGCGATGACGTCGTGCGTGTCGCTCGCGACCGCGAGCCAGGCGTGACCGTCGAGCAGATCGCCAAGGACTTCGGGGTCCACCCGATGACGCTGTTCAAGTGGCTGCGCCAGGCCGACATCGACGCTGGCGTCATGCCGGGGACGGCCAGCGATGAGTCGGCCGAGCTACGCGAGGCGCGCAAGCGGATCCGGTTGTTGGAGCAGGAGAACGAGGTCCTGCGCCGGGCCGCTGCCTACCTGTCGCAGGCGCATCTGCCGGGAAAAGGCTCTACCCGCTCGTGAGCGAGCTGGCCGCCGACGGGATCCCCGTGGCGGTGACGTGCCGGGTATTGAACATCGCTCGCCAGCCCTACTACCGGTGGCTGGCCCGACCGGTCACCATCGCCGACCTGGTGGCGGCGTACCGGGCCAACGCGTTGTTCGACGCCCACCGCGACGATCCGGAGTTCGGCTACCGGTTCCTGGTCGACGAGGCCCGCGACGCCGGGCAGCCGATGGCCGACCGCACCGCGTGGCGGATCTGCTCCGGCAACGGCTGGTGGAGCGCCTTCGGCAAGCGCAAGCGTCGGGGTAAGGGCGGCAAGGTCGGCCCGCCGGTGCACGACGACCTGGTCCGGCGGAATTTCACCGCCGACGGCCCGAACCGGCTGTGGCTGGCCGACATCACCGAGCACCACACCGCCGAGGGCAAGCTCTACCTGTGCGCGATCAAGGACGTCTGGTCCCACCGCATCGTCGGCTACTCCATCGACTCGCGGATGAAGTCCCGCCTGGCCGTCGCCGCACTGGACAACGCCGCAGCCAGACGCGGTGACCTGGCCGGCTGCATCCTGCACACCGACCGCGGATCCCAATTCCGTTCCAGGAAATTCGTCCGAGCCCTCCACCGCCACCGGATGGCCGGATCGATGGGCCGTGTCGGCGCCGCCGGCGACAACGCCGCCATGGAATCCTTCTTCGGCCTCCTGCAGAACAACGTCCTCAACCGACGATCATGGACCACCCGCCAGCAACTACGGATCGCGATCGTGACCTGGATCGAACGGACCTACCACCGCCGCCGACGCCAACGGTCACTGTCCCGATTGACCCCCGTTGAATTCGAGACCATCATGCACCCACCGGCCAGTCAGGCCGCGTGACTACGCCTGTCACCTGCCGGTGCAGCAGACCCATGACTGCTCCGGCAACAGTCGCTCTGGTGATCGTCACCGCCGCAGCGTGGCACACGTCGACCGCTGGCGGTTCAGAGGACCGACGCCGTACATGATATTGATCGCCTACCGCGATTAGTTGCGACGGTCCCTGGCTCTGACGGGCCTACTCGCGCGGCGTTGCAGGATGCGGGAGAGCCGGGGCAGATGGGCGGTGACGCGTTCCTTACGCGGCTCGGTAGCCCGGAGGCGGGCCCGCGATGGCTGCTCCTCGGTGAGGTCGGCTTCGACAGCGTCTATGAGGACGATGTGCCGCTGGCGGCATGTGCGGAGATCGAAGGACTGTTCACCGACCTGCCTCAGCGACCGCGGGAACGGTTTACCCTCGTTGGCTGCGCTCCTGACGGCGCTTTCGCCGACCTGCTCAACCGGCTGCCCGCCGAGGCCCTCGGCACCGAACGGGCCTGGCTCGACGACGTCGCGATAATGGCGCCCGCGCCATCGAAGAGCATGTCGCCGTCCTGGTCGGGCGAGTACCTCGGTGACGTGCTCGTGCTCGGACAGCGGCCAAGCCGGGTGGGGCCCGGATTTGTGGACATCGACCTCGACGGGCTCGTCCACGTCTACGACCGCACGGATGCCGTGGTGCGTCCCGGCAACGTCGCCCAATTCGTCCTCCTGGGTGGGGACGAGACGCCGTACGGCACATGCCGCGACGTCAGCGGCGTGTTCCGCGAGCAGGCCCCACCGCTGGTGCCGCAGGTCCGGCTTCTCGGCTGCCGGCCGGAGGCGCCCTTGCTGGCCGCGCTCGACGCGGTTGGGCAGTCGAGCAAGGCCAGCCTGCGTCGCCGTCGCATCCGCGCTGAGGTGCACACGATCGCGGCCGACGGCTCGGCCCACCGGGTGATCGACGCCGTGGTGTCCGGAACAGTCGAGTCAGGCGAGCCGTCACGGTTCGGGGGCGAGCTCCTCGACGTGACCGTCGACAGCGACCCACAGGAACCGCTGCCCACGGCAGTCCTCGACATCCTCACGCACTGGCACCACGGGCCGCCCGCCCAGAAGAACATGTGGTCCGGCTACGGCCGAGAGTTGCGACACCAGTGGGCCATGGTCGCGGCCGCCCACCAGTCTGTTGCGCAGGACCGACCGGCCGGCACTACGTACGACCTCGACGGCCGGTTCGTCACGGACATCGAAGGGTTCTACTGCGCGGTCGGCGAGGCGATCAACGGCCCGGGCGGATACTTCGGCTGCAACCTCGACGCCTTCGACGACTGCCTTCGTGGAAGGTTCGGCGCATCGACGCCGTTCCGGCTGGTGTGGCACGACTCGACCGTCGCTCGTGACCACCTCGTCGCCGGCTACGACCGGCGACGACTCGCACCGGCGGCGACCATGGAGCACCTGCTCGGCATCTTCGCGGAACACGACGTCGAGATCGACCTGCGTTGAGCCGGACCGTCGCTGCTGCGCTGTAAAGCGGTTCGGACTTGCGGATTCGGTGTCGTCGTCGCAGCGACCGGCCCGCAGCTCGTGGAGAGTCGGCTGACAGATGTCCTCCCGGAGCGGATTGGGAGTTGCTCGACGCGGTGACGCCGAGGCAGCAACCGCATCGCAGACGGTGGTTTGGTGCAGCACATCCGGCAGCCACGCCGGTGTCGGCCTGGGCGGCGGCACCCGGTGTTTGCCGGTCATACGCCGGTGACGTCGTGCCGAGATTGGGGAGCGGGGTGGGAGCAGAAGGGTGCACTGAACGGCGTTCAACAGCATCAAGCGGCAGTGAACGGCATCCAACTGCACCCACCCCGACCTGGACGTTCTCGTTTCCGCAGGTCAGAGTCGGTGCAGCGTCCTGCTTCACACGGAGTGCTCAGCGGTTTACGCAGCAGTCGGCAGTGATCTATGTCGCCTGGCAGGGAGTATGCGCAGGTCACGGCGGTAAGGAGCCGCTGCACGGCCTGGCCTTTCAAGTGGGAGCAGATTGGGTGCAGGTTGGCGAAGTGGTCACCCCGCCCGAAGGGCTCACCGACACCGGACAGGGAGGGCGGCTTTGACCTGCGGTGATGCGGTCGAGCGGTGCGGCGTGACCTCCCTGAAAAGACCGAAGTGGTCAGCGCTGGCTGCTCCCCGCCTGGCTGCCGCGGCTTGTCGTACTTGGCCCGCTGACGCCAGTCACCGGAGCCATCATCCATCGACGTGCAGCTCCAGATCCGCCGTGGCGGAGTCTTGTCGGGGTTCCGGCAGCTGAGACTCGAATCCCACGGACAACCCTCTGAGCAGGGCTTCCTGGGCGGTGACCTCTTCGGCGTGCCCGAAGTGGTCTGTCAGGTAGCTCAGGGGTCAGGCTCGGTGGTGGTCTACGGCAGATGGGGCGGCCGCCGCCGTTGCGGCGTGGTCGAGCTATATAGGTATCTGCGGGTCTAGCTGGCCGCCGGACAGCAATGCACCTCGACCTTGGATCGGAAGCCTGATGCCCACCTGGAACACAACCCCGAGCAGCAACTGACCCCCTGCGCGGCGCGCTCGTCGTGCACCGCATCTCGGGTGATGCCGCGGCCGGCAGCCGGGAGACCTTGGCCCCGGACCCCGGCGTCCCGGGATCGTTGCCCTGATCTCGCCCAGGGTGGTTGACGCGGACAATTCATCCGAGGCGAGGGGAAGTGCACCGCACGGCGCTTATCCTCAATCAGCAGGTCGGGCCGCTGAAGCGGATGCTTCAGCGGAGACGGTTCGCGGCGGACATCTCAGCGGGGTCCGTCGGCCGCCGTTCGCGTCGCTTCATGGCGGCCCGGCGCCGCGCTGACCGGCGGAGCTGCTCACGCTCTAGGTACCACTCCACCGCGAGAAGCGCGAGAACCCAGCCGAGCCAGACATCCACCCCGGTCCAGACCTGCATGAGGAGTTCTTCGTTGCCACCGAATGTGGTGTTGAGTTGCGGCTTGAAGATCCACCCGAGCGGAATCCCGAGGAACTGGTTCAGCACGTTCGACGCGGTCAACGCGAAGCTGCGCAACATCCACCGGCGGTGGTCGTCGATCCGGCCCTGTCGGGCGAGGACGAGCCCGTAGCCCGTGAAGGCCAGCCACAGAAGAGACGAGAGGATGTCGCTGGAGACGGTGAACGGGCTGTAGGGCCAGTACGCCGAGATGACCAGAACCGAACCCGCTGCGGGAAGGATGCCGGCAAAGACGTAGATCCGGCCGGAGCGCACATGTAGGCGCGGGTAGCGAACGCGTAGGCCCGGCCAGACCTGTAGGACGCCGGTGAGAATGGCCAACGTGCAGGCCGCCACGTGGACCATCAGTGTGGGGAAGTACCACGGGTGCTCCGCGGGCGAGAGGCGACCGATGTGCGGATTGAAAGCGTAGAAGCGTGCCCAGATGGGGATCAGGCTGATGGCAAGCGCGGCCACGAGCGCCCCGAAGGCGAGGCCAGGCCCGCGACGCCGCCGGTCGCGGGGGCGGCTGGAACGCTGATGGTCCCCGCGTTCGCCGGCGCTGTCAGAGGGGTCGGCGACTGGCGATTCGGTGGCGTGTGACATGCGTCCAGGATGGCCGGATCGGATGGCGGGGACGTATCCCTTCTTCCTGTGACACCGTCCAGCAGTCCGCAGTCATGCAGCGCGGCGGACCGGGTCGCCGTCCGGGACCAGGCGGGCGGCAGACGCAGGCGTTCGACGGCGGCTGTCCGCGTTAGCGCGCCGGCTTCCGGCGACGTACGACGGTGCAGGGCAGCGACGCGAAGCCGCGCTGGTGCGGCGAGTGGATCAGCCGGGCGTTGTCCATGTCGATCTCGTATTCGGACACGAGCGCACCGACCTCCTCGAGTGCGACGGTGATCTCGAGCAGTGCGAGCGCGGCACCCAGGCAGAAGTGCGGACCGCGACCGAAGCTGATCATCTGGCTTGTGTCGCGCTCCAGGTCGAAGCTGTCAGGTCGGGGAAACACCCTCCGGTCCCGGTTGGCGGACGCGGGCAGCAGCGCGACGCGCGCGCCCTCGGGGAGCCGGGTGCCGTGGATGACGGTCTCCCGGGTCAGCGCCCTGGCCATCATCTGGCTGGGCGAGTCGTACCGCAGCGTCTCGTTGCCCCAGGCCGTGGCTCGCCCGTTCAGGCCGGCGCGCTGCACCTCGGGGAACCGCCAGCCGTAGTACCAGGCCAGTCCGAGAAGTTTACCCGTCGACTCGTTGGTCGCACTGACGAGAAGGAAGAGAAAGGCGACGATCTGCGCGTCGGTGAGCGGCCGACCGTCCACCCGCGCCTGGATCATGGCTGACGTGAGGTCGTCGCCGGGGTGCTTTCGTAGGCGGCCGATCAGGTCGACGTAGTACACGGCGAGCCGGAATCCCGCGGCGACCGCCTCGCCGGATCTCTCATCGGTGCCGTCCTCGCACTCGTTCAGTCGATCGTTGTCGGCCCGGATCCAGTCCCGGTCGGCGGCGGGTATCCCCACCAACTCGCACATCACGTCGTTGGGCAACGCCGCCGCGAAGTCGGCCGCGAAGTCGAACGTCGTGCACTCCAGGGCCGACGCCAACCTCGCGCGGGCCAGCTCCCGGACCCGGGTCTCCATCGACTCGACCCAGCGCGGCTTGAAGGTGTTCCCGAGCAGTCGGCGCATCTGGCCGTGCTGCGGGGGATCCATGGCGAGGAAGAAGCTCGTCTTGACCGCCTGCGGTCCCCACAGATCGTGCTCCAACGAAATGCCGTTGCGGCTGGAGAAGAGGGTGGGGTCGCGCAACGCGGAGAGCACGTCGTCGTACCGGGACAACGCCCAGAAGTCACGCCGCTCGTTGCGATAGACCGGCGCGTGCTCCCGCATCCACGCGTAGGTGGGATAGGGGTCCTCGTGCATCCGGTAGGAGAACGGGTCGTAGCCGGGGGGCGCTGCCTCTGCCGCGGCGGCAGGCGCGGGATGTGCATCCATCAACTGATCTCCAGTACGACGGTGGTGTCCGGCCCGTTCTCAGGAACGGTAGGGCCAGGTCGCGGATCCCGTCGTGTCCCGTGAAGCGGGGGTGTCCGCGGGGCGCCGCTCAGGCGGCCGGTGCCGGCTGCCCCTGCTTCGAGTGACACGACCGTTGGTGGCCGGCACCGTACGTTCACACCTGAACGGACATCGACGGGACGAGGTGGCGTGGATATCCAGGACCGGGTCGACGGCGTGCCGCCGGCAGGCGGTTACGACCCGTTCGACTACCGGGTGCAGGAGGACCCGCATCCCGTCTACGCGTGGATGCGCGAGCACGCGCCGGTCTACCGCAACGAGCAGCGCGACTTCTGGGCGTTGTCCCGGTACGACGACGTGCTCTCCGCGCTGCGCAACCCCGCTCTGTTCTCCAACCGCAACGGCATCGCCCTCGAGCGCGAGCTCTGGGGACCCGAGGCGGTCAAGACGAGCTTCTTCCTCGCCATGGATCCGCCGCAGCACGGCTGGTACCGCAACCTGGTGTCGTCCGCGTTCACTCCCCGCCGGATCGCCGCGATGGAGCCGCGCATCCGTGAGCTCGTACGCGGGCGACTGGAGCCGCTTCGCGACGAGGTCACGTTCGACTTCACCGCGGACTTCGCCGCCGCGCTGCCGAACGACGTCCTCTGCGAGATGCTCGGGATCCCCGCCGCCGACTGGGACCAGATCCGGGTCGACACCGACGACCTGAACCATCGCGAGAACGGATCGAGCGGGCGGAGCCGGCTGTCCACGCTCGCCGCCTTGCGGCTCGCCGCCTACTTCGTCGGGCTGGTCAAGGAGTTGCGCCGCCGACCGGGTGACGACCTGACGTCCGACATGATCCGGGCCGAGGTCCACGGGGCGAAGCTGACCGACAGTCAGATCGTCGCCTTCCTGTTCGTGATGATCGGCGCCGGCAACGAATCGACCGGCAAGACGCTCGGCAACGCCTGGTACCAGGGTTGGGTCCATCCGCAGGTCCAGCGGGAGGGACTGGACGGACGGGCCGAGGAATGGGCGAGCGAGACCCTCCGGTACGACTCGTCGAGCCAGATGATGGCGCGCCTGCTCACCGAGGACACGGTGCTCCACGGGGTGCGGTTGCCGGCGGGCGCGCGGGTGGCGATCCTGCCGGCCTCGGCGAACCGGGACGCGCGGGTGTTCCCCGAGCCGGACCGCTACGACCTGAACCGAGACACGAGGCGGATCATCAGCTTCGGGCACGGACCGCATCACTGCCTCGGCGCCGCGCTGGCCCGCCTGGAGATGAGGATCGCGCTGGAGGAGATCGGCGCGCTGGTCTCGAGCTACGAGATCGACGTGGCCAACGCCCGGCGCTCCCACTCGCCACACCAGCGCGGGTTCGCGTCACTGCCGTGCGAGGTGCGCCGACGCAAGCGCGGAGGTCGCCGGCATGACCCGGACAGCGTGACCAGCGCGCCGAGGACCACCCCGGGTATCCCGGCCCGGCCTGGGGAAGGACAGCGGGCCTAGCGCGCCTCGATCGTCCGAAGGTCGCGGATGGCGAAGCGGTGGTGCTCACACTCCTCCTGCATGACCACGCCGAGGCACTCGCCGACCGTCCGCCGTTCCGCCGGGTAACCCGGCGCCGGTGGGCGCGTGCACTCCCGACCCAGTTCCTCGTCGGTGAGGTCGTCAACGAGCCCACGCATCAACGCCATCCGGTCGGCGCGCACCTTCACCACCTCCGCCAGTGACGGACGCGCGCCGTGGTCGATGCCGAGCCCGGCCGCGTCGGCCGGCGCGTAGGCGGTCTGGGTGACGCCGAGCCGGTGGTACGGCATGGGCTCGTCGAGGACGGTACGGCGCGCCCAGGCGTCGGTGATGAACACGAGATGACGCAGCGTCTCGACGAAGGACCACTCCTCGTCGACGCGCTCGTGCAGCGCCGACTCCGGCAGCCGCTCGGCCCGGGCGAGGGTCTCCGACCAGAGGCGTTCCACCACGTCCCACATCGCACGGTGGTCGTCAGCCGTGCGCATCTGCCGGAGCCGGACCCGCTCGGGATGCCGGCGGTCGAGCTCGGCCGCCACGAACGCGGTGACGTCGACACCGTTGACGACGAGGTTCTCGACATGGCCCGACACATCGACGTCGACCAGCCAACCGTCGACGATCTTGACCTTGCTCATGTCGCAGTCGACGAACCGTGCGCCGGTGAGGTCGGCGACCGTGAAGCGTGCCTTCCGGTAGGCGGCGTTGTTCCCGTCGTCGTGCCAACCGGCTGACCACCGGTGTGGTCCGTACTGTGCGGTCATCACATCATTGTGCGTGATCTTCCGGGCTTCCGACGGATCCGACGCGGCGGGACCGGAAGTGGCGTCGGCCGCGTACGTAACCGTCCGACAACTGCCGCCGTCTACGCTCCACCCGTTCCTGACGACCGTGGTCAGCAGATCAGGGAGAAGGTGGTGTCATGGCGACCGCCGTCATCAATCTGGACGATCTCGATCTGTTCGTGTCCGGTGACCCGTACGCCGCGTGGGCCTGGTTGCGGGAGAACGAGCCGGTCTACTGGAACGCCAGCGCCACCGGCGGATACTGGGCGCTGACCAGGTACGCGGACGTGAACGCGGTCTATCTGGACCCGGTGACGTTCTCGTCCCGGAACGGCACCGTGCTCGGCGGTTCGTACCGGAGCGCGACCGACACCGCGTCGCAGCAGATGCTCATCTGCTCCGACCCGCCTGCGCACCGGCAGCTGCGCCAGCACGTCCACAAGGCGTTCGGGCCGCGGATGATGGAGCGGGCCGGGCATCAGGTGCGGACGTACCTCAACGACGCGCTCGACCGTCTCAGCGCCGACGGCGGCGGTGACTTCGCCGTGGACATCGCCCCCCGGCTCCCCGCCGGACTGCTCACCGCCATGTTCGACATCGGTCTCGACGACGCCCTGCACCTGCTTCGGCTCACCCGCATTATGATCGGCTATCGGGACGAGGAGTACGCCGGCGACAGCGGGGAGTCGATGACCCTGGCCGGCGCCCAGGTGGAGATCTTCGACTTCCTGGCCACCCTGCTCGACCAGCGGCGCCGCGACCCGGGTGAGGACCTGATCAGTATCCTGCTGGCGGCGCGGACCAACGGCCGTGAGCTGTCGGAGAGCCAGATCCTCTACAACGCGCTGAACGTGGCGGTGGGTGGCGACGAGACCACCCCCTTCACCGCGTCGGCCATCGTGGAGACGCTGATCCGGCATCCGGACGAGGAACGCCGGCTGCACGCCGACCCCAGCCTGCTCGGCACCGCGGTGGAGGAGCTGTTCCGGTGGACCTCGACCAACGCGTACGTGTGCCGGACCACGACCAGGGACGTGACGGTGCGGGGCGTCAGGATCCCGGCGGGGGAGACACTCACCCTGTGGAACGCTTCGGCCAACCGGGACGAGGAGCAGTTCCCGCGTGCGGACCGGCTCGACCTCGGCCGTACCCCGAACCACCACGTCGCGTTCGGCGTCGCCAACCACCGGTGCATCGGCATGGGCGCGGCCCGCATGGAGATCAACCTGCTGATGCAGGAGCTGCTGGGGCGGGGCCTGCGGTTCGAGCTGTCCGGTCCGATCGAACGGCTGCGGTCGAACTTCATGCTCGGCGTCAAGCATCTGCCCGTCGCGCTCGCGACGCGGCGGTGACGGCGCTCAGGCCGGGGTCCGCAGCAGCGAGGCGTGCCCGGTCGGATGGAGTTCCCGCTGCCAGACCCGGGCGTCGATGGGGTGGCCGGTGAACTCGCCGCCGATCGCCCGCGCGTAGAGCCGTTGGGTGGTGGGGTCCGGCGCCGTCTGCAGGTGGTCCCGCAGCCGGTGCGCACACAGGCCGTACCAGCGTCGAACCTGCGTGAGCTGACCGAGGTGCGCGTGGACCAGCATCAACAGCCGGTACGCCTCCTCGTGGAAGGGCTCGACCTCGAGCATCCGTTGGCACCACCTGATCACGCCGACGTGGTCGCGGCGCAGGATCGTCGTCTCGGTCAGGAAGGCCAGGGCGCACAGCAGCCGGCTGCGCAGCCACTCCCGGTGGGCGGCCGCCCACTCGTAGGCCACATCCGGCAGGAAGTCCCCGTGGTAGGCCCAGGCCGCCTGCCGGTAGTGACGCGCCGCCGCCGCCCGGTCGTTCCGGAGCTGCGCCGCGTGCGCCGTGTCGACGTGGTGGATGAAGGTCTCGAAGTCGACCTCCACGCCCTCGACCTCGAGCAGATATCCCGGGCCCCGGGTGAGCAGGCGCAACGTCGGTGCCTCCGCCGGGCGGCGCTCGCCCTGCGGCTGTTCCAGCACATTCCTGAGCATGTGAGCGGCGACCTTCAGCGAGCTCGATCCGCCGGACCAGGGCACGCCCGGCCACAACGATTCGTAGAGCATGTCGCGGGAGACGATCCGCCCGGGCCGGAGCAGGAGGAACTGCAGCAGGTTGCGCGCCTTTCCCGCCTGCCAACGCTGCACCGGACGGTCGTCGAAGGCGAGTTCGAAGGTGCCGAAGGTGCTGACGGATATCCGGGAGCTCCGCGTCGCCACGCGCACGGCCTGTTTTCCTTCCACGGCATTCCCTCGTCCGGACCACCAGTACTCGGCTCGACGCTACCGGCGGGCCCCGGACCGGCGATGTCACATGAAGGAGGGGCGGAGGGAGCACCGAGGTCAGTTGACCGGGCGTCCGGCGCCTGCATAACCGGAATGGAACCCGGTCCGGATACCGTTCCCGCCCTGGCACCCGGTGGCACGCTGGATCCCTCAGCCGCGGCGGCCTCTTCGCCGACCCGACCACCGCAGTCGTACGAGAGGTGGGGCTCAATGGATCGTCACGGTCTCGACTGCGTGGTGATCGGCTACAACGAGGGAGACTTCGAGGACTACCGGGTCATGTGCGAGCGGGCCGGCCCCAGCAGCCCGGAGTACCAGATCATGCGCTCCGAACATCTGGTCGTGGACGGGCAGGCGATGCCGTGGCTGGACGCCTTCAGCCGGCTGCGGAGCCGGGCGACCGGCCGCAACGACCGCTACCACGTCGGCGAGGTGTTCAACCTCGCGGCGCTCTACCTCACCAGCTACCTGCGCAAACACGGGCTGAGGGCGGAACCGGTCTCGCTGTTCAGCAGCGAGCAGGACCGGGTCGCGGCATTGCTCGCCGAGCAGCCCGCGGTGGTGGTCGTCACCACCACGTTCTACGTCAACATCCTGCCGGTGGTGCCGGTCGTCGAGCACATCCGGAAGGTGTCGCCGTCGAGCCACATCGTCATCGGCGGCCCTCTCGTCGACAACCTTCTGCGATCGGGACTGACCGAGACCGTCCAGGACCTGTTCTTCGCCATGGGCGCGGACACCTACATCCAGGAGTCGCAGGGCGAGCGGAGCCTGGCCCAGTTGTGCCGTGCCCTGCGTGACGGCGGCGACCTCGCCGCCGTGGACAACCTGTTCCACTGCCCGGACGGCGAATGGGTCCGCACCAGGCGGCGCCCGGAGAACAACGACCTCGACCAGTGCTCGATCGACTGGGCCCGCTTCCCGCCCGAACTCATCGGCGAGACGGCCCAGCTGCGAACCGCCCGCAGCTGCGCGTTCAAGTGCAGCTTCTGCGACTACCCGACCCGAGCCGGTGCGCTGACCACCGCGTCGGTCGAGACGGTACGGGACGAGCTGAGGGCGCTCGCCGGGCTCGGCGTCCGCAACGTGGTCTTCGTGGACGACACCTTCAACGTGCCGCCGAAGCGCTTCAAGCAGCTCTGCGAGATGATGATCGAGGAGGACCTCGGGCTGAGCTGGTACTCCTACTTCCGGTGCTCCAACGTGCGCGACGAGGAGGCCTTCGACCTGGCCGCCCGCAGCGGCTGCGCCGGCGTCTTCCTCGGCATCGAGTCGGGCGACGCCGACGTGCTGGCCAACATGCACAAGCTGGCACAGGACAGCCAGTACCGCACCGGCATCGCCTCGCTCAAGGAGCGAGGCATCACCACCTTCGCCTCGATCATCGTCGGCTTCCCCGGCGAAACCGAGAAGACGGTGCAGAACACCATCGACTTCCTCAACGAGACCGCTCCCGACCTGTGGCGGGCGCAGGCCTGGTGGGCCAACCCCCGATCCCCGGTCTACCAGCAGAAGGACCTGCTCGGCATCGAGGGCGAGGGCTACAGCTGGTCGCACTTCACCATGACGTCGGCGGAGGCCGCCGCCCTCACCGACCGGATGTTCGACCAGGTGACGGAGTCGGTGTGGCTACCGCTGTACGACTTCGACTTCTGGTCGCTGCCGTACCTCGCCGGCAAGGGTGTCGGCGTGCCGGAGCTGACCGGCCTGCTGCGCACCAGCCAGGAACTGATGCGGGCACGCAACCGTGGCGGCGACCCGGTCGGGCTGGCCGCACTCGAACAGCGGTTCGCCGACGAGGTGGCCGGACTGCGCATGGAGCCCGCCAAGTTTCGCTACTGACGGCCCGGCGTCGACCGCACGGTGACCCACCGTCCATCTACGAAAGGGCATGCTTCCATGGCGTTGCTCGCGTCGGCGTCGACGCCCACCCCGGCACCGGACCGGACGGATGCCGACTGGCGGTCCGTCGTCAGCCGCTTCGAGCAGGTGGTCGCGGCGCACCCGGACCGTCCGGCGCTGGTGTTCGGCAGCACCGTACTCACCTTCGGCGAGCTCGCCCGACGTAGCGCCGCCGTGGACGACGGGCTCCGGAGCCGCGGCGTGGGGACCGAATCCCTCGTCGGCCTGCTGCTCCCACGCGGCGTCGACCTCGTGGTGGCGCTGCTCGGCGTGCTGCGCAGCGGCGCCGGCTACCTGCCCCTGGATCCGACCCTGCCCGCTGCCCGGCTGAGGTACATCTGCGACCGTGGCGACGTCACCCTGGTGCTCTCCGACGCCGGCAGCCGGCGCCGCCTACCGGCCGCGTCCGCGAGACGGATCCTGACGGTCGACACCTGCGCGCGGGCCGTCACCGGCGGCGCACCGGACCGGGCGGAGATCCGCCCTGCCCACCGTGCCTACGTGATCTACACCTCGGGATCGACCGGCCATCCCAAGGGGGTCGAGGTCACGCACGGGTCGTTGGCCTCGCTGGTGGACGCCCTGGCGCCGGTCGTCGGACCGGCCCCGGCACGGGTCGGTTGGAACGCCAGCCCGTCCTTCGACGCCTCGGTGCAGCAGTGGTCGCGGCTCTGCCGCGGGGACACCGTCGTCCTCGTCGGTGACGAGGTGCGCGCCGACCCCGAGGCGATGGCGACGCTCATCGCCGAACAGCGGCTCGACGAACTCGACATCACGCCGTCGCATCTGGTGTCGCTCCTCGAGCATCTGCCGGTGGAGAACCGGGACCGGCCGCTGCGGCTGCTGGTCGGCGGGGAGGCCGTCCCGGCGGGACTCTGGGGACGGCTGGCGGAGCTCAACGCGGCCGGCGTGCTGGCGCCGATCAACCTCTACGGCCCCACCGAATGCACGGTGGACGCGACGTACGCCCGGATCGACGGGTCCGGCGGGCCGCACCTGGGTGCGCCGCTGGCCGGCGTCCAGGTCCACCTGCTCGACGACCGGTTGGAGCCGGTGCCTCCCGGCGGCGACGGCGAGTTGTACGTCGCCGGCACCGGAGTGAGTCGCGGGTACCTCGGACAGCCCGGACTGACGGCGCAGCGGTTCGTCCCGGATATCGTCGCCGGGGACGGCCGTCGCATGTACCGCACCGGCGACCGCGCGCGGATCGGGCCGGAGGGCCGGCTGGAGTACCTCGGCCGCCGCGACGACCAGGTGAAGCTGCGCGGCTACCGGATCGAGCTGGGCGAGATCGAGGCGGTGCTGGGCCGCTGCCCGGGGGTGGCGCAGGCGGTCGCCGTGGCGAGTACGGACCTGCCGGGCGGCGAGGGTCTGGTCGGCTACTGCCGGCTCGACCGGGACGCGGAGGGCCGACCTGTCCCGTTCGACGCCGAGGCGGTGCGGCGGGTCGTCGGCCAGCACCTGCCCGACTACATGATGCCGTCGGTGCTGGTCGAGATCGACCGCTTCCCGCTGACCCGCAACGGCAAGATCGATCGTGCGGCCCTCCCCCCACCGGTTCGGCCGGAACGTGAGGAGGGCCAGGAGACCACCCCACGGAGCCCGACCGAACGCCTGCTCGCCGAGGCGTGGTGCGCCGTACTCGGCGTCGACCGGGTGGGCGTCGACGACAACTTCTTCGACATCGGTGGGCAGTCACTGCTCGCGATCCGGCTGGTGGCGCTGCTGCGCCGCCGTACCGGCCGGTCCGTCCCGCTGGTCACGGTGTTCAAGCACCCGGTGCTGCGGCAGCTTGCCGCGTATCTCGACGACGCGTAGCAGCCACTCGCGGTGGCCGCCCGGGGGCTCAACCGGCCTTCAGCATCACCGGCAGGTTGCAGGTGCCGCCGAGGAAGTTGGAGTAGACGCGCCGGGGGCTGCCGGTCACCTCGATCTCCGCGACCAGGTCCCGCAGGGCGGTCAGCGTCGCCGCGAGCTGGATGCGACCCAGCCGCGCGCCGACGCAGAAGTGCGGCCCGTACGCGAACGTCAGGTGCCGGTTCGGCGCCCGGTCGAGGAGGAACCGCTCCGGTCGGTCGAACTCCCGCTCGTCGAAGTTGGCCGACGAGAGCCAGGCCGTGACGATCTGGTCCTCGCCGATCCGTCCGCCCCCGATCGCGACCGGCTCCGTGGCCAGCCGGCCGAGGTGCCGCGACGGCGTGGTCCAGCGCAGCACCTCCTCGACCGCGGTGTCGACGCTGACCTCACCGTTCCTGAGCGCGCGCCACTGCGCCGGGTTCTCGGTCAGCGCCAGCACCGCCCCGGTCATCGCCAAGCGGGTGGTCTCGTCGCCGCCGAGGATCAGGCTGTAGCAGTTGAAGACGACCACGTCGGTGCTGAGCCGGCGACCCTTGACGCGGGCGTTGGCGAGAATGCTCACCAGATCGTCCCCGGGAGCGTGCCGACGTTGCTCGGTGAGCTCGATGAAGTAGGCGAGGATCTCGTTCTTCGAACTCCACGCGTCGGTGGTGGTGTGCGCCGGCACGTGCGAGCTGACCGAGGAGGAGCCGAGACGGTGGACGTACGCCCGATCCTCCTCCGGCACCGCGAGCAGGTCGCAGATGGTGGCGAGCGGCACCTGCGCGGCCACGTCGTCGCCGAAGTCGCAGTGCTGCTGCTCCACCACCCGCCGGACGAGCTGCCGCACCTGCTCGGTGATCCGCTGCTCCAGCCGATCCAGGACCTCTTGGGTCAACGCGCCGGCGATGAGGCGTCGTACCTCCGTGTGGCGCGGCCCGTCGGTCACCGCGAGCATCTTCCCCGTCGCCGAGTCGCCGCCCACGAGCAGGGTCTCCAGCACGTTGCCCTGGGTCGAGGTGAATCTCTGGTCGCGCAGGACCGTGGCGGCGTCGGCGTGCCGAGTCACCACCCAGAAGCCAGGCGTGTCGCCCCTCGGCGGGTGCCGGTAGAGCGGCTGCTCGGCGCGCAGGCGCCGCCACACCGCGGTGAGGTCCCACTCGGCGTGGACGGCGGGCGAGGTCAGATCCAGCGACTCCAGCTGGTCCGGGTCGAGCATGGGCAGCTGGGTCACGGGCACCCCTTCGCTGTCGCATCCGCTGCTGGCGGGCCGCCGACGAACATGCTCGACTATCCCGCGGCCCGGTTATCGGGTGGTTACGGGTCCTGCGTGCATAACCGGCGCCTAACCTCGCACCGCTAGCGTCTCGGCAGTTGACACCCGGGAGGGCACGTGCGCCAACCGTCCACGCGCTGGCTGCTGCAGGAGCCGTCGTCCGGAGCCAGACCGCTGCTGTTCTGTTTTCCGTACGCGGGCTCGGGCGCGTCGTCGCTGCGACGATGGCCGGGCCGGATCGGCGAGATCGAGGTACACCCCGTGCAGCTGCCTGGCCGCGAGAACCGGATCAGGGAAGAGCCGTACCGCGACTTCGAGACCTTCGCGCGGGACGCGGTGCGGGCGCTCGGCCCGTACCTCGACCGACCGTACGCGGTGATCGGCCACTGCATGGGCGCGCTGCTCGCGCACGCCTTCACCAGTCACGCCCAGGAGGTGGGTGCGCCGCTGCCCGAGCGGCTGTTCGTCTCCGCGTCCCTTGTGCCGGCCCGCGGCTTCTACGGGTTGTACCACCCCTGGATGTCCGACCGCCGGATCGCTCAGGAGCTGCAGCGCGTCTCGACCGAACTCGGCGACGGGGCGCTGCCGGAGGAACTCGTCTCGCTGGCCGCCCGGGTGCTGCGTGGGGACGTGCAGACGTGCCTGGACCACGCGCCACCGGCGAAGTGGCTCGGCGTGCCGATCAGCGCCATCGGTTGGGACGGCGACCTGGACGTCGGCCGCGACGATCTCTCCGAGTGGCGGCAGTACGGCGAGACCACGGAGTACGTCCTGCCCGGGGACCCGCTGAGCTTCCTGGCGGCACCGAGTGGCTTGAGGAAGATCGTCGAGGACGACTTCGAGTGCTGACCGACGAGACCGAAGAGGTGAGTCCCATGGCCACATCGACAGACCCTCCGGCGACCCTTCCCGAGTTGCTGGCCAGGACCGTCAGGCGCCATCCGGACCTGACCGCGGTCAGCGACCAGGAGACCGAGCTGACGTACGCGCAGCTGGCCGACCGGGTCGAGGTCGTGGCGGCTCAGCTGGTCCGGCTCGGCGTGACCGCCGAGGACCGCGTCGGCATCTACCTGCCGCGCGGGGTCGGCGCCGTCGTGGTGGTGCTCGGGGTGCTGCGCGCCGGCGCCGCGTACGTGCCGATCGACGTCAGCTACCCCAACCTGCGTCGGGACGAGATGGTGAAGGCCGCCGGGCTGCGACTGCTAATCACCGAGCCGGGCCGGGCCCGGCGCCTCACCTCCCTGCCGGTGGAGGTCGCCGAGCTCGACTGGCGGACCCCGGAGCCGGGTGCCGTGGCCCCGGCGCGGGTCGGGCCGGACAGCGCCGCGTGCGTGCTGTTCACCTCCGGTTCCACCGGCCAGCCCAAGGGTGTCGTGCTCGAGCACCGGCAGATGGCGGCGTTCGCCGAGGATCCGGTGATACCCGTCGTCGGCCCGGGCGACCGCGTCGCGCAGTCGTCGAACCTGTCGTTCGACACCTTCACCTTCGAGCTGTTCCGCAGCGTGGCCGGTGGTGCCCAACTGGTGGTGATGCCCGCCATCGCCGACCTGATCGGCGCCGATCTGCAGCGGCAGCTCCGGCGCCACCGCATCACCGCGATGCTGGCACCGGCGATCGCGCTGAACCACGTCGCCCGACACGACCGGGAGGCCTTCGCCTCCCTGCGGGTGCTCTGCTCCGGCGGGGACGTCCTGCTCGCGGACACCTGCCGCCAGCTGCGCGACGGCGGGTTCACCGGGCAGCTGTGGAACCTGTACGGCCCGACCGAGGCGACCGTGGCGTGCTCGGGTCAGCCCATCGAAGAACTGCCCGACCAGTGCGTCCGGGTGCCGATCGGGCAGTCGCTCGACTTCGCGCGGCTGTACGTGTTGGACGACACGCTGGCCCCGGTGCCGCCGGGCGAGCCGGGGGAGCTGTACGTCGGGGGCGCCGGTGTCGGACGCGGTTATCTGGACCTGCCGGGCCTGACCGCGCAGCGGTTCGTCGCCGACCCGTTCGCGAGCGACGGCGGCCGGATGTACGCCACCGGCGACCGGGTACGGACCGATCCCGGCGGGGCCCTGGAATACCTCGGCCGGGTCGACAGCCAGGTGAAGGTCTCCGGGCACCGGGTCGAGCCCGCGGAGGTGGAGCGGGCCCTGTACCAGCATCCGCAGGTGCGCGAGGTCGCGGTCACCGGGGTCGGGGAGGCGGGCGACCTGCGTCTGCTGGCGTTCGTCATCCCGGCGGTCGAAGAACTCTCCCCGGCCGAGATGCGGGCCTTCCTGAGCGAGCGCCTGCCCGCCCCGTACGTGCCGGCCGAGTTCGTCGTCCTGGACGCGATGCCGCTGGACGCGCACGGCAAACGGGACTGGGCGCAGCTTCGCGAGATGGCCGCCGACCGGTCCCGCCGGCGCCGCGCGTACGAGGCGCCGCGCAGCGAGACCGAGCGCTACCTCGTGCGGCTGTGGGAGGAACTGCTGCGGGTCGAGGCGATCGGGGTGCACGACGACTTCTTCGGACTCGGCGGTCACTCGCTGCTCGCCGCCCGGGGCCGGATGCGGATCCAGCGTGACCTGCGGACCAACCTGCCGCCCCAGGTCGTGTTCGAGAACAGCGTGGTCGAGGACCTGGCACGAGTGATCGACAGCGCTCGCTGACCGGCCCGGCACGCCGACGGTAGCGGCGCTGTCCGGCCTGTCTACCGCGCCTGGTCCTCGTGGTGACCGGCCCGCCTGGGCTCGGCGACACGGCGGCCCAGCGACACCGCCCCGGCCGCGTCCCGATCATCGATCGGGGCGCGGCCGGGGCTGATCGCCTGAACCGGCGGTGCGGTCACTGGTCGGCGGCCCGCTCCCGGGTCTCGACGATCAACTGCGCCAGCTCGTCGACGGTGGGGGCAGCCAACACGTCCACCAGGGACACCGGTGCGTCGAACTCCTCGCGGATCCGGGTGGCGAGCTGGGTCGCCAGGATGGAGGAGCCGCCCAGCGCGAAGAACTCGTCGTGGACTCCGACCCGGTCGACTCCGAGGAGTTCCTGCATGATCTCGGCCAGCCGGCGCTCCATCGGCGTCCGTGGTTCCGCGTGACCGTTGTCCTGCCCGCTCGGCTCGCCGGGGAGCGGCAGGACACTCAGGTCGTAGTCACCGGCCGGCGTGAGCGGCAGCTCCGGCAGCACGAAGACATGTTCGGGGATGAGGTAGTCGGGCAGTTGTCCGGCAAGGTGGCGCCGGATCCTGGCGGTGCTGACCGCCGGATCCGGTCCGGTGACATAGCCGAGCAGCGTTGCCCGGCCGTCGGCGCCGACGTGTGCGGTGACGACCGCGCCGAGGACGTCCGGCACGGTGTACAGCGCGGCCAGCGTCTCGACCGGGTCGACCGGGAGGCCGACGCCGATGCTCGCCTCGGTCTGACTCATCGCGGCGCTCCTCCCGTCGTGACCTTCGAGCCGTAGTCCTGACGCAGCTTCCCGACGTATTCGAGGGTGCCGTCGGACCAGCGGCGCGCGAGGTCGCCGGTGCGGTGCTCGCCGAGCCAGATCTCGGCGACCTCGCCGACCGCGGCGGGCAGCCCGGTCGGGAGCCGGAGCCGCGCCGCCGCGCCGTCGGGCTCCGTGCCCAGGGGGACCCTCGCCGGTGCGGCGTCGATCCGCCAGTCGTCCGGAGCCACGTACGCCGCGAGCGGCCGGCCGTCCCGGCCTCCGCGGTATACGCCGACGAACCGGCAGGTCGGCGACATCCGGCGCAGCGCCTCGATGTCCCGGGAGATGAGCTCCCCGGTGTTCTCCACCAACGCGTACCGCAGGCAGGAGAGCTCCGGCCGGGGGCCGCGGGCAGCCATGGCCCGCAGCACCGGCTGGGTGAGGCAGACCACGGTGATGGAGTTGGCCGCCAGCCATCCGACGAGGGCGTCGACGTCACCGGCGAGCGGACGCTCAGGGACGACCAGCGTCGCGCCGGCGTGGAACGCGCTGTCTGCCGTGGACAGCAGCTGGCCAGCGGTGCCGGAGAGGACGGCGAGACGGTCGCCGGCATGCAGACCGAGCCGTTCCACCGCCCAGCCCGCAGCGTCGTCGGGTGACGGCGCCGCGCCGCGTCGCACCGGTGACGGGTCGTCCCGGTCGGCCGGGTCGGTGTGGAGGTCGCGCAGGTCGACCACCCCGTCCGGGACCGGGTCCGTCGGGTCCGGGTCCGCCACGGTCCCGGCGTCGTCGGAGGGTCGTGCCGGCGGTTCCACCACGGTGAACTCGACTCCCGCCCGGGCGCAGCCGAGCGCCGTCGCGACGAAGGTGGCGGTGGGTCGGCGCACGAGGCGCAGCGGCCCCGCGCCGGGGGTGTTCCGCTCGGCGACGATCTCCGCGGCCCGGTCGACCGCTCGGCTGAGCCGGGCGTAGCTCCACTCGCCGTCCCGGTCGATCATGGCGATCCGATCGGGACGGCTGCTCGCGTGCCGCTCGACCGACGAGTGCGGCGTCGGCCCGGGAGAGGTCGTACGACCGGCGTCCACGCCGGCGGGCTCCAGCGGGTACTCGAGGATGCCCTTGGTGGTGTCGACGCCGACGGCGCAGAGCATCGCGCGCAGGTGTTCGAGCAGGGCGTCCATCATCGCGTCCGGGTAACGCTCGGCGTCGAACTCGAGCCGTAGCCCCAGCGCGCCCTTGAATTCCTGGGCGGTGAACACCAGGTCGAAGCTGCTGAGCAGCTTGGGCAGGTCCATCAGTTCGAGGGAGACGTCACCGAACTGGTCGACCGGCGGCAGCTCGAACACGTTCAGGACCACCTGGAACAGCGGTGTGCGGCGTGGGTCCCGGGGTACCTGCAGCTCCTTCACCAGCACGTCGAACGGCGCGTCGGAGTGGGCGTGGCCGTCCAGGGCGACCCGGCGTACCCGCCGCAAAAGCTCGGTGAAGGTCGGCTCACCGGACAGGTCGACGCGAAGCGGCATGGTGTTGATGAACACGCCGATGAGGTTCTCGAGCGCCACGTCCGTCCGGCCGCTGACCGACGTCCCGATGACGAGGTCGGGTTGGCCGGACCAGCGGCGCAGCACGGTCGCCAGGCACGCCAGCACCACCATGAACGGCGTGACTCCGTGCCGCCGGCACAGTTCGTGCAGGGCGGCCGTCTCGCTCTCCGTCAGGGTGGACCGGGTGCGGCCACCACCGGCACCCGGGGACCGCTGGGTGTCCGGCATGGTCAGCGCGGGCGGAGCGCCGGCCAGGTGGTGGCGCCAGTAGTCCACCTTGCGGGCGAGCGTCTCGCCGGAGTGGTGCCGGCGCTGCCACACCGCGAAGTCGCGGTACTGGACCGGTAGCTCCGGAAGGCCGGCCCGGGCCGGGTCGCCGCCGGCCGCGTAGAGCGCCGACAGCTCACCGGCGAACAGGCCGATCGACCAGTTGTCCGAGACGATGTGGTGGGTCATGATGTTGAGCAGATGCTCGGTGTCGCTCAGCTTCACCAACAGGCACCGGAACAGCGGTCCCTCAGCGAGGTCGAACGCGGTGCTCGTCTGCTCGTCCATCAACTGCTGAGCGATCTCCGCGCCGTTCTCCCGCCCGCTCAGATCCAGGATCTCCAGACGCCAGTCCGCCACGTCGTCCACGACCGTGACGGGTCTGCCGTCCACCACCGGAAATCTCGTCCGCAGGATCTCGTGGCGCTCGAGGATCGCCCGGATGCTCTTCTCGAGCACGTCGAGCGCGAGCGGACCGATCATGCGTCGACGCCCGCCGACGTGGTAGGCGGTGCGGGGCCGTAGCTGGTGTTCCAACCAGAGGCGTTCCTGGTCGAACGAGAGCACCGGCTCCGCGTCCGCGGGCCGGGGCCGGATGGTGTTGCCCGGGTCGGCCCGGTGCGCGGCCTGGGCCAGCAGCGCGATGGTGGGGTGTTCGAAGAAGTCCAGCGGGGAGAGACCGATGCCCTGGTCCTGGGCCCTGGCCACGACCTGGATCGCCTGGATCGAGTCGCCGCCGAGGTCGAAGAAGTTGTCGTGGATGCCGACCTGCTCGACGCCGACGACGGCAGCCACGATCTCGGCCAGCTGCCGCTGCAGCGGCGTGCGCGGCGGGACGTAGTCCTCCGCCAACTCGGGTCGGACGCCGTCAGGCGCGGGGAGGCGGTCCCGGTCCACCTTGCCGTTGGCGTTCAGCGGCAGGGCGTCCAGCGTGACGAAAGCCGACGGGACCATGTACGAGGGCAGGTCCTGCTCGAGGAACTGACGGAGCTCACCGAGGTTCGGCGGGGCCGCCGACCCGTGCGGCACCAGGTACGCCACCAGCCGCCGGTCGCCCGGGGTGGGCTCGTAGAGCGTCACGGTCGACTCGGCGACCTGCGGGTGCCTGCTGAGCACCGACTCGATCTCCGCAGGCTCCACCCGGAATCCCCGGATCTTGATCTGCGTGTCGACCCGGGAGATGAACTCGAGGTTGCCGTCGGGACGCTGCCGCACCAGGTCACCGGTGCGGTACAGCCGCTGCCCCGGCCTCGTCGGATCGGGGTCGGCGACGAAGCGCTGCGCGGACAGTCCGGGCCGGCTCAGGTAACCGCGGGCCAGGCTCGGCCCGGCGATGTAGAGCTCGCCGCTGGCGCCCGTCGGCACGGGCCGCAGCCGACGGTCGAGGATACGCAGCTCGGCCGAGGGCAGCGGGGTGCCGATCGGGAAGTTCGGCCAGTGGTGCACCGGGTCGTCGGGGTCGAGCCGGAAGAAGGTCGAGCTGACGGTGGTCTCGGTCAGGCCGTACACGTGCGCCAACGGCACGGCCAGCCGTCGCCACATGGCCAGCCGCTCGGGCAGAACGCGCTCGCCGCCGATGATGACCAGCCGGAGGCTGGGCGCCAGCTTCCGGTTCTGACGGTCCAGCTCGCGGGTCCACTCGTGCCAGTACGCGGTGGGCAGTTCGATCACGGTCAACCGCTCGCGGTCGATCAGGTCGGCGAGGTCGTCCTCCCCGCTGATCAGGTGCTGCGTGGGAATGACCACCGCGCCGCCGGCGAGCCAGGTCGGGAACAGCTCCTCGGCCAGCACGTCGAACCCCGGTGAGGCGAACTGGAGGAACCGGTCGCCGGCACCGAGACCGAGCCGGTCGACGACGTCCCGCGCGAACGTCGCCAGGGAATGGTGCTCGATCATCGCTCCCTTGGGCCGGCCGGTGGAGCCGGAGGTGTACACCACGTACGCCAGCGAAGCTGGATCGGGCGGGTCCGGCAGGTCGAGGTCGGCCTCGTCGGTGGCGTCACCCGCCGCGCCGGACGCACCGTCGAGCAGCACCGTCCCGTCCGACGGGACGGGGCCGGTCCCGGCCAGGCGAGCCGCCAGCCGTTCCTGGGTCACCAGCACGCGCGCGTCCGCGTCGGTGAGCATGAACGCCATCCGGTCCGGCGGGTACGTGGGATCCAACGGGACGTACGCTCCGCCCGCCTTGAGCACACCGAGGATCGCCACGGCCAGCTGCGGCGAACGGTCCACCAGGATGCCGACCCGGGTGTCCCGGCCCACCCCCCTGGCCCGCAGGTCCCGGGCCAGCCGGTTGGCCTCCCGGTTCAGGGTGGCGTAGCTCGTCGCGACCCCGTCACAGACCACCGCGGGGGAGTGCGGGGCCAGCGCGACCCGGCGCTGGAACAGCTCGACGAAGCCCGGCTCCGCGGAGCGCGACCCGGTGGTCGCCACCCGCGTCGCCGGAGCCGGGCCCACGGCGAGGTCGACCTGCCCGACGGTGGTCTCGGGGGCGGAGACGAGCTGGCGCAACACCCGGTCGAACTGCTCGGCGAACACCACGACGGTGTCCTCGTCGAACATCTCGGTCATGTAGACCCACTGCAACTGCAGTGTCCCGGCGCTCGGGTTGGCGTCCAGCGTGAGCGGTGCCGCCGCCACGTTGACCTCGATCGGCTCCTCGGTGATGCGCAGTCCCGGGACCTCCAGGGTGCGCTCCGGCGTGCGGACGTCGATCCACATGTGGGACATCGACGTCCGGGACGCCTCATGTCCGAGGTCGAGCTGCTCGAGCAGGCGGTCCATGGGCAGGTCCTGGTGGTCGTACGCGGTGAGCACCGTGTCGTGGGCCTGTCGCACGACCGCACGCAGCGACTGCCCGTCCGCCAGCCGCATCCGCAGCGGCAGGGCGGTGACGAAGCAGCCGATGAGCCGCTCGACCTCGGCCCGGCCACGCCCCGAGACGAGCTCACCGATGACGAGATCCTCCTGCCCCAGGTACCGGTAGAGCAGCACTGAGCACGCAGCGAGCAGCACCACGCCGAGCGACGCCTTCTCGCGCTCGCAGAAGCGGCGGAGGTCGTCGGCGAGGTCGGGCGGCAGGTCCACGATGTGAGCTGCCCCGGAGTACGTCGGCCGGGCCGGGAACGGCCGGTCACTCGGGAGCGTCAGCGCCCCCGGGATGCCGTCGAGGGTCTGCCGCCAGTGCTCCACCTCGGCGGCCATCCGCTTCTCTCCCACCTCCCGCTGCCAGGCGGCGAAGTCGCCGTACTGGATCTCCAGCGGGGGCAGGGCAGGACCGCCGCCGTTGTGTTTCGTGAGGTACAGGGCCGCGAACTCCTGAACCAGGATCGCCACCGACACCAGGTCGGCGGCGGCGTGGTCGGTGATGATCAGGACGACGTGGTTGTCCTCGCCCATCCGCAGGATGAAGGTCCGCAGACGGATGGGCTCCGACGGAGCGAACGGCCGTACCACTTCGGCGTTCCAGTGCCGGAGGAACTCCTCACGCTGCTGCTCGGGCGCCAGGTGCATCAGGTCGACCATGGGCGTCGGAACCGGCGCGACCGCGTGCACCACCTGCACCCGCGCGCCGTCCGGTTGCAGTTCGATCGTGGAGCGCAGCACCTCGTGCCGTCCGGCGATCTCGGAGAGCACCTCGCTGAGCAGGCTCAGGTCCAGGTTTCCCTCGACGCGGAACGCGCCGGGGATGTTGTTGGCGGGCCGGAACTTCGCGATGGCCCACTCCCGTTCCTGCTGAAACGCCAGTGGCGTGGCACGGGAGCGGTCGCGTGGCCTGATCCGGTCGTCCGACTCGGTGCCACGCGCCGCCGCCCGGTCCGCGAGCCGCCGCTCCAGCAGTTCCCTCTGCTCCGGCGACAGCGCGGCAATGCGGCGTTGCAGGTCAGTCATGTGGTCACCACCATCCCTGCGTCAACACGCAGTAGTCGTTCGGAACAGGGCCCGGCGCGGGCCGGGCAGCGGCAGATCCCGGGCTGTCCGCCCCGAGGCGTAACCGGGTCCGGGACCAGGCGAACACGTGTCCACGTCCGAATGTCCATCCCGTCTGCGGTCGCTGGAGACGGCCCCGACTGATCCGGGCACCGCCCGCGGCGGCGGGCACATCGACGGCACCGCCAGGGCAAACGTTATGGGGCTTCGGGATGGCGGTGATGTCACGGAAAGCCGGTACGGGGAAGCCGGCCGCCGGAGCGGTCGCGCCGGTCAGCGGGGGTGGTGCCCGCCGTCGAAATCGATCCGCATGACGAGGCGCCGGACCGAGAGCCGGGCGATCTCCGTGAAGCCGGCACCGGCGAAGATGCTCCGACTTCCCACGTGCAACTCTCCCCAGGAGACCTCCTGGCCCGGCCGTACCAGCATCGGGTAGCCCTCCAGGGCGCGGGCCCCACCCGTACGCGCGTGGCGCACCGCCGCGCGGGCCAGGGCCCGGCTGACGCCACGACGCCGGAAGCCCGCCCGGGTCACGAAGCAGGTCACCGCCCAGACGTCCGGGTCGGTCCGGTCCTCGTCGCGGCCCGTCCAGGGCAGGCGGCTGCGCAGCAGTTGTTCGTAGGCCGGACGCGGCTCGACCGCGCACCACCCCGCCGGCTCCCCGTCGAGGTAGGCCACCAGGCCACTGGTGGTGCCGGAACCCGGATGGTCGCAGTCGGTCTGCTCCCGCAGTCGGTGCGCGCGTTCGTCGTCGCTCACCGAGCGCCACTCAGGACCGAGGATCTTGAACCGCTGGCAGTAGCACCGCGCGGCGTGGCACCTGGCGGCCCCGAGGACCAGGAGCAGGTCCTCCCAGGAGGCCTCGTTCGCGGGTACCACCGAGATCACGGCTTCCTCCCGGTCGTGGCGGTCGTCGGCACCGCACGGTTCCCGCTCGATCCGGTCGGCGCCGGGGCGAGACCCTCCCCGAGGCTGCCCTGTCCCGGCACCCACCGTCAACAGGTAGGACGGGACGCGGCGGTCACCCGCATGCGCCGCCCGGCCCGGCCGTATCACCTCTTCACGGGACATCGCCGCTGCCCGGGTCGTGCTTGACTGGCGGGCAAGCATCGGCGCGCACCCCGGAGGACGCCGCTCCCGACCCGATCCGTGCGGCCCGTCCGCCGGCGCTCCGCCGGCGCCCGTCGAGCCGGGAAGGACGCCCCTGCCGTGAACAGCGACCTCGGGACCGACCATCGGCGCGTCACGGGTGACCAGCTGCGCCTGCTGATGCGCCGGCAGGCCGCCACCGTCACCGTCATCACCACGCTGGCCGGCGACCGACCGGCCGGATTCACGGCGACCTCCTTCACCTCCGTGTCACTGCGACCACCGCTGGTCTCGTTCTGTGTCTGCCGCGGCTCGTCGAGTTGGCCGGCGGTGCGGGCGGCCGCACACGTGGCCGTACACCTGCTCGCCGGCGACCAGGCCGAGCTGGCGCGTACCTTCGCGGCCAAGGGCACGGACCGGTTCGCCGGCCCCGTGCGGTGGCGGCCGGGCCCGTACGGAATGCCGCTGATCGACCGGACCCTGGCCTGGATGGTCTGCCGCGTCAGCGAACGGGTGACGGCCGGCGACCACGCGATCGTGCTCGCCGAGCCGGTGACGGCCGAGTACACCGACGGTCGGCCCCTGCTGTACCACGACGGCCGGTACGTACGGCTGGCCTGACCTCGCCCGACGGGCCTCGGGCCGCCCCGGCGGGCGGGCCACGTCGGTCGGCGTGCCGGCGGTCCTCCCCCCTTTAGGGGACGCCCGGCCGACGTGCCCCGGTGGCTACGTTGCTGGGCATGGCAGTTCCGGACGACGGTCCGTCCCGCACCTCGACGAAGGACGCGCCGCTCCTCGACGACCGGACCGATCCCGTTCCGGGCATCGACCTGGCCCGTCCGGAACTGCACCGCACGATCGACCTGCACGCCGTCTTCACGGACCTCCGGCGCGACCACCCGGTCTTCTGGCACGGCCCGAAGAGCCACGCCGGCTTCTGGTCGGTGACCCGGCACGCCGACACGGTCCGGGTCTACCGGGACACCGACACGTTCTCGGCCACCCACGGCATGACGCTCGACACCCTGCGCCCCGAACTGGACCCGGGCGCCGGGATGATGGTCGAGGTCACCGACCCGCCCGAGCACCGCCGTCTGCGCCGCAGCATCGGTGCCTTCTTCTCGGCGGGCGCGGTGTCCACGATGGCGCCGGCCATCGATGATCTCGTGGTCCGCCTGCTGACCGACATCCGCGACCGCGACGAGCCGGTGGACTTCGTGCGGGCCGTGGCGAGCCGGATACCCACCCACGTGGCCGGACTCCTGCTCGGCCTCCCGCCCGAGGACCTGGACTGGATCACGTCGCGGACCTCGCAGGTCTTCCTCGCCGGCGCCGACGCCTCCCGCGCCGCGACCGCCGACCTGCGCGAGCAGGCGGCGCAGGCCAACGCGGAGCTGCTCGGCTACTTCTCCAAGCTCGTACGGGCGAGCAGGCGGCGGCGGTCCGACGTGCGGGGCCTGGTGCAGAGGCTCGCCGAGGGCACCGGGGACCGGGAGGGGCTGAACACGGCCGAGGTGATCCTGAACTCGCTCAACCTGGCGATCGCGGGAACCCAGACCACCCGCAGCTCATTGAGCAACATGATGCTCGCGTTGATCCAGTTCCCCGACGCCTTCCAGGCGCTGCGGAAGGACCCCACGCTGGTGCCCACCGCCGTGGAGGAGGCGGTCCGGTGGGCGAATCCGGTGCGGCACCTGGCGAGGGTCGCGACCCGCGACGTCGAACTCGGCGGGGCAAGGATCCGGGCGGGGGATCCCGTCGTCGTCTGGCCGTTCTCCGCCAACCGGGACGAGGCGGTGTTCCGGCTGCCGCACGTGTTCGACATCCGGCGCTATCCCAATCCGCACATAGGGTTCGCGACCGGCACGCACAGCTGCCCCGGCTCCGGGCTGGCCCGGGCCCAGATGCGTACCACCCTGACCCGGCTGGTGGAACTCTTCGCCGACGCGGACCTCGCCGACGCCCCCCAGCTGGTGCAGTCGAACTTCCTTCTCGGATACGAGCGCCTCCCGGTCCGGTACACCGCGGCGGCGTCAGTCCCGCGCCTGTCCGCACAGGCGACCGACGGCGACCGGCCCGGTGCCGATTTCGCGACGAGGGACGCGCCGAACGGCTCGTCCCGCACGACGGAGGGGATGTGATGCGCGTGGTCGACGTGTCGGAGGAGGCCTTCCGCGCGGCTGTCGACAAGCTGCGGGTGCCCGGCATGGGCACGGAGGTCCTCGCCCCGCTCCTCAACGCGCTGGTGCGCTTCCACCGTCCGCGGCGGGTGCTGGAGATCGGCATGGGCTACACCACGCCGTTCCTGGTGGCCGCGCTGGCCAGCGTCGAGGAGGAGGTGAGCGCCGAGGCGCGGGGCCTGGCCGACAAGTCGCGATCGTACGTCGAGGGCGGCACGGACCTCGACGACGCCTGGCTGTACACGGAGCCGGCCATGCTGGCGCCGTCGTACTACCTGACGCCGTACCGGTCGCGGTTCGTGGCGGTGGACAACCTGTCCGGAGGTTCGGCCGCGGAGCACGTCCTCGACGTGCTGGCCGAACTGGGGCTCGACGACCGGGTCACGGTGGTCAACGCCGACCTGCACGACTGCGCCGACCGGTTGCCCGACGACCTCTTCCCGATCGACCTAGCCTGGGTCGACGCCTGGGAGTGTCTGTACTTCTTCGACCACTTCTGGGACCGGATCAATCCGGACGGCGGGCTGGTCGCCATGCACTACTTGATGACCTATCCGGAGGGAGAGGCCATCCTCGAGTACTTCGCCGAGGTGCAGCGGGCCCGCCGCGGTGAACTGGAGATCATCAACCTGCTCGAACCGCACAAGCTGGCTCAGAACAGCGTCACCATCCTGCGCCGGACAACCGCGTGCCGACCGCGCGTCTACGCCGAGCAGGGCGGCGGCATCCGCTACACCCGCCGTCTCCAGGAGGACGCGGCCGGTCAGCTACGGCTCGCCGGAGCCGACAGCGCCCGCGTCGGTCCCGACGCCCGACGCCCTCTGAAATGACGCGAGCACGTCTACCGGTGCCGGCGCCCGCCGGGCCGGTCGACCCCGGTGCCGGGACGCCGGCCCCGCGGCGTCGACGGCCGTCCGCGGCGCCGGCGACCGGCCCCGGCCGGCCCGGCCGCCGTGGTGCACCGGCATCCCGCTGCGGGCGGCCGGTGGCCGACGGCTGTGCAAGGCCGGCGCGGGCGGGGCGACCCGGCCCCGGCGAGGCACCCGGGACGGCGGTTCCCCGCTTTAGGGGACACCCGCCGCCGGCCGGTGCCCGGTTAGGTTCCTGACCATGGCAGATCAGGCCCTTGGCGACGTACTGCTCGACCGTGCGGAACGGACTCCGGACGAGGTCGCGTACGAGCTGGCTGAGCCTTCCGGCCGGGTCACCACGATGAGCTACGCCCAGCTGGCGAGCCGGGCGTCGGTGTTGGCGAGACAACTCGCCGCCGGTGGCGACGGTCCGGTGCTGCTCGCGTACCCGGCCGGCCTGGACTACGTGGTCGCCGTCTTCGCCGCGTTCCTGGCCGGGCGGCCGGTGATCCCGGCCTACCCACCGGGACCGTCGTCGCTGCCCGACCGCGCCCGGTTGAGCGGGATCGTCCAGGACGCCCATCCGTCGACCGTGGTGGCGGCGCAACACCACGCCGAGCTCGCCGTGCCGACGGTGCTGGCCGTGCCCGGCGCCGAGGCGGACGGGTCCGTGGCGCCGCCGCGCTGCGCGGCCGACTCCGACGTGGCGATCATCCAGTACACCTCCGGCAGCACCGGTCAGCCGAAGGGCGTGCTGGTACGACACGACAGCGTGGTGGCCAACACCGCCGCCATCGCGGACCGGTTCGGGTTGGACGTCACCTCCCGCGGGCTGACCTGGCTGCCGCCGTTCCACGACATGGGGCTGGTCGGCGGCCTGCTGACCCCGATGGCGGCCGGGATACCGGTCCGTATCCTCCAGCCCGGGGACTTCCTCAAGGCGCCGCTGTGGTGGCTCCGGCAGATCACCGAGAGCGGCGCGACGGCCAGCGGCGGCCCCAACTTCGCCTACGACCTCTGCGTCCGCCGGGTACGCTCCGCCGACGAGCTGGCCGGCCTGGACCTGTCCGGATGGCGGGTGGCCTTCAGCGGCGGCGAGTCGGTGAAGCACCAGACCATGGCCGGGTTCGCCCGGACCTTCGCGTCGACCGGCTTCCGCCCGGAGGCGTTCCTGCCCTGTTTCGGCCTGGCCGAGGCGACCCTCATGGTCAGCGCCGGACACTGGTCGCCGACGGCCGCCGCGGACACGGCGGTCAGCTGCGGCCGGCCGGTACCGGGCCAACGGGTCACGATCGTCGACCCGGAGCGCCTGACCCCGGTCCCCGACGGCGACGAGGGCGAGATCTGGGTCGGCGGCCCGCACATCACCCCCGGCTACCTCTCCGGCGAGTCGGGCGACCTGTTTGGTGAGCTCGACGGGACCCGGCTGTTGCGCACCGGTGACCTGGGATACCTACGCGAGGGCGAGCTGTTCCTGACCGGTCGGATGAAGGACGTCATCGTCTTCCGGGGGGCCAACTTCCACGCCGGCGACATCGAGTCGGCAGGGCTCGAGGCGGTAGGCCGACAGGCCGGGGCGGCTGCGGCCTTTCTCGTCGACGAGGGACCGGAACCGCTGCCGGTACTCGTGGTCGAGGTGCGGGGCCGGCCCGACGAGAAACTGGCGGCCGGCGTTCGCGCCGCCGTGCTGGCCCGGACCCGGTTGCCGCTGAGCCTGGTGGTCCTGGCGCCGCCGCGCTCGGTGCCCCGTACGTCCAGCGGCAAGGTACGGCGGTCGGCCTGCCGGGAGGTCCTCCTGGCCGGTGGCCTCGACGCCGCGGTGGTCAGCGACCGGCCGCGCCTCGCGGCGCTGTCCGAACTCCGCGACCGGGAGCGAGTGACCGGAGATCTGGCCGCGGTGGTCTGCGGGATCCTCGCCGCCGTCTGCGGGGTGGGACGCTGCCGGCCGACCGACGACCTGGCCGGCCTCGGGATGGATTCGGTGCAGGCGGCGGAGGCGGCGGCCGTCCTCGAGGACGCGGTCGGACTCACGGTGCCGCTGGAGACGCTGCTCGGGGCGGCGACGCCGCGCGACATCGCCGACACCCTGCTGGCGCGCTGGCTCGCGGATGACTGCACCCCGACCCTTGTGCGGGACCGGCTGGCGCTCATCGGTGAGGGCGCGGGAGTCGGCTGATGGATCCTGCCGTCGGACGGAGCCTGGTCGAGCGCTGGCGGGCCGGTCGCGGGACAGCGCCGTCGATCCCTGACCGGCCGGCGCCGCTCACCTCGGCTGAGCGCGGGGTGCTGACGCTGGAGCGGCTCCGTCCCGGCACCCCGGTTCTCAACCTGTGCTTCGCCGCCCGGCACACCGGGCACCTCGACGAGGACCGCCTCGACGCGGCCCTCACCGTGCTGCTCCGCCGGCACCCCGCCCTGCGCAGCACGTTCGTCGACGGCGCCGAGGGCCCGGCCCGGGTGGTCGGGGACACCGCGACGATCGCGGTGTCGTGGACGGACCTGCGCCACCTGCCGTCGAGGCGTGCGGCCGCCGCCCGCGAGTTCGCCGAGCGGACCGCGGCCGAGCCGTTCGACCTGCGGCGTGGGCCACTGGTCCGGGTCCGGGGCTGCCGACTCGCCGACGACGAGCGACTGCTCGTCTTCGCCGCCCACCACCTGGTCTGCGACGGCGCGTCCCTGCGGATCCTGCTCCGCGAACTCGACGCCGCCTACCGCGGTGAGCTCACCGGCGTACTGCCGGAGCCGCCCCCGGTGCCGGTGGATCCGACGGCGCTGGCGTACTGGCGTGCCCACCTGGCCGACCTGCCCGACCTGTACCTGCCGGGCGACCTGACCCGGCCCGCGCCGCCGACGTTCCGGGCCGGATCGGTTCCGTTGTCCCTGTCGGACGACCTGGTCGACACCGCCGAGGTCCTGGGGCGGGCCGAGAACGCCACCCTGTTCATGGTGGTGCTGGCCGGGTTCCAGCTTCTCTTGTCGGTCCACTCCGGACAGACCGACTTCGCCGTCGGGGTGCCGGAGGCCGGCCGGACACGGCCCGGCCGGCACGGCGTGGTGGGCCTCCTGTCCGACCTGTTGGTGGTGCGCGCGGACCTGAGCGGGCGCCCCACCTTCCGGGAACTCGTCCGGCGGGCGCGGGAGACCTACCTCGGCGCCTTCGCCCACCGCGCCGTGCCCTTCGAGGAACTCGTCGCCGCGCTCGCGCCCGGCCGTGCCCTCGACGGCGCGCTGGTGCGGGCCAGTCTCGTCTTCCACGGCCGGCGTGCCGAGACGACACTGGCCGGGTCGCCACTCGTGCCGGTGCCCGTCGCCCGCGCGGGCCTGCGCTTCGGAGTGGAACTGCATCTCTGGCGGGAGCCGGCCGGACTCCGAGGCACCTGGGACTACAGCGCGGAGACGTTCACCCCGACCGAGGCGGCCCGGATGGCGCGGCGGATGCCGGTGCTGCTCGCCCGGGTGCTCGCCCAGCCGGACCGGCCGGTCGACCAACTCGACCTGCTGACCGACGACGACCGGACACTGCTGGAACGCTGGGGCCGGGGACCGACGCCAGCCGTCCCGGACGTGGGCCTCACCGAGCTGTTCCACGCCCAGGCCGCCCGGACACCGGCCGCGGTGGCCGTCCGCGACGGTCGACGCGAGCTCACCTACCGGGAACTGGACGGGCTATCCGACCGACTGGCCCGGCACCTGCGTGGTCTCGGTGCCGGTCCGGGAGAGACGGTCGGCATCCGGCTCGCCCGCTCCGTCGACCTGGCCGTGGCCGTGCTCGGCGTACTCAAGGCTGGTGCGGCCTGCCTGCCGCTCGATCAGCCCCGACCAGGGCAGGTGGATCCGACGCCGGGGCACGGCCCGGTCCGCACGACCGTGACGGAGGCCGACCTCGCCGCCGCCCGTCGACTCCCCGCCTCCTGCGTGGGCGGCGGCCCCCCGGCCGCACCGGAGGACCCGGCCTTCGTCTTCCGCGCGGTCGACGCCACGGGCCGGGCCCGGGCCGTGCTCGTCACTCACCGCAACGCGGCGGCGGTGGTGCTCTGGGGCCGGCAGACGTTCTCACCCGCGCACCTGGCCCGGGTGCTCGCGGCGACGCCGAGCTGCGACGGCCACGCGGTCTTCGAGTTGTTCGCACCGTGGTGCGCGGGCGGCACCGTGGTGGTGGCCGACGACGCGCGCGCCATGCTCGCCGATCCGCCCGACGTGACGATGCTCTGCGCCACGCCGTCGGCGGTCCAGGCGTTGGTCGCGGTGGACGCCCTCCCGCCCGAGGTGCGCGCGGTCGTCCTCGCCGGCGAGGCGGTCCCCGGCGCGCTCCTCACCGACCTGGACCGCACCGGCCACGTCGAGACCGTCGTCCGCCGCTACGGTCCGGCCGAGAGCACGAGCGGCGCGACGTGGGCCGCGCTCCGGCGGCCGGAGCGGCCGACCCCGCTGGGGGTGTACCTGCCGCACCAGCGTGGCTACATCCTGGACCGGGCGCTACGCCCGGTCCCGGTCGGTGCGGTCGGCGAACTCTACCTGGCCGGCAGCGGCCTCAGCCGGGGCTACCTCGACCAGCCGGGCCCGACCGCGGCGCGGTACGTCGCCGACCCGTTCGCGGCGCTGCCCGGTGAGCGCATGTACCGGACCGGCGACCTGGTCCGGTACCGCTCGGACGGCGCTCTGGTCCGGCTGGCCGACCGCGAGCGGCAGGTCGTGGTACGCGGTCAACGGATCGATCCGGACGAGGTCGAGAGCTGCCTGCGGCGGCACGCCGACGTGTGCGACGCGGTCGTGGTCCCGTACCGCGACCAGCTCGTCGCGTACCTGACCGCTGGCGAGCTGACCGGCCCCGAGCTGGACGACGTCCGGTCCGCCCTGCTCGAGGCCGGACTGCCGGCCGAGGCGGTCCCCACGGGCCTGGTCGTACTCGACACGCTGCCGCGGACGCCGAGCGGCGCGGTCGACCGGGCGGCGTTGCCCGCGCCCGACCTGACGGACCGCCCGGGCGGCGAGCAGCCGCAGGGACCCGACGAGCACCTCATCGCCGAGGTGTGGCGGCAGGTTCTCCGGATCGACGAGGTGGCGCGGTACGACGACTTCTTCGACCTCGGCGGGGATTCGCTGCTCGCCGGCCAGGTGCTCAACCGGCTGCGCAGGCGGGCCGGCACGAGGCTTCCGCTGCGGCTGCTCTTCGACCACCCCCGGCTCGCCGACCTGGCCGTGGCGTTGTCGTCGGCCCGGGCAGCGGCCGACCAGCCGACGATCACTCCGCGCCGGCCGGATGCCGAGCCCGTCCTCTCCTTCGACCAGCAGCGGGTGTGGCTGGAGAGTCAGCTCAGGCCCGGGACCGCGTACAACGTGCACGGGCGCCGGTGGCTGCGTGGCACGCTGGACGTCCCGGTCCTGGAACGCAGCATCCGGGCGATCCTCGACCGGCACGACATCCTCCGGACGACCTTCCCTCTGGTGGACGGGCGGCCGGTGCAGCGGGTGGCGGCGCCCGACCCGGGCTGGCGGATCGCCGTCGAGGACCGGTGCGGTCCCGGCGCCGCCGCCGAGCGCCTGGCCGACGAGCAGGCGAACACCTCGTTCGACCTCGCCCAGGGGCCCCTGCTCAAGGTCCTGCTGGTCCGCCGCAGCGACACCGAGCACCTGCTCAGCATCACGATCCACCACATCGTCTCGGACGGATGGTCGGTCGGTCTCTTCCTCCGCGAACTCTCGGCGCTCTACCGGGCCGGTGGTGACGTCACCCGGGCCGACCTGCCGGCGCTGCCCGTGCAGTACCTCGACTACTCTGTGTGGCAGCGGAGGTGGCTGACCGGCGAGCGGCTGACGAAGCAGGTCGAGCACTGGCGACGTCGGCTGACCGGTGCCCCCGCGCGACTGGCCCTGCCCGCCGCCCGCCGGCCGACGCCCGGTCAGGGCGCCGTCGGCGGTCGGGTGGACGCCGAACTCGGCGCCGACGACGTGGCCGCGCTGCACCGGTTGTGCCGCGAACACGAGGTTACTCCGTTCATGGCCGTGGCCGCCGTCCTGACCGTCGTGCTGCGCCGCTGGTCCGGGCAGGACGACCTGGTGGTCGGGGTGCCGGTGAACACCCGCGACGACACCCGCACCAGCTCCCTGATCGGGTTCTTCGTCAACACGGTCCCCCTGCGCGTCGGGCTGGCCGGCAACCCGGAGTTTCGCGAGGTGCTCGCTCGGGTCCGGCAGGCCGCACTCGACGGGTACGCCAAGCAGGGCGACACCCCGTTCGACGTGCTCGTCCGCGAGCTGCGGCTGCCGCGTGACCCGTCCCGGGCACCGCTGTTCCAGGTTCTGCTGAGCATGATCGACGACACCGGAGCCGCCTGGCAGCTGCCGGGCGTCGTCGTGGAGCCGGCCGAGGGCCCGCCGCAACCGAGCAAGGTCGACCTCACCCTCAACGTGCACCTCACCAGTGGTGGGCTCCGCCTGGAGCTGCTGTACCACGCCGACCGCTACGACGTCGCGACCATGCGCGCCCTCGTCGGCCAGCTGCGCGCCCTGTTGAGGGCGGTCACCTCGGATCCCGGCCGCGGGATCCTCGAGTACGAGCTGTCCGGGAGCGCGGCCACCGGCGCCGCCACGCCGACGCCCGTCCCGGCGCCACACTCCATCCTGGAGCAGCAGGCACGCCACCACCCGCGGCGCACCGCGGTGGTCGACCGGGACGGCTCATGGACCTACGCTCAGCTCGCGGCGGCGGCCCGCCGCGTCGCCGAGATAGCCGGTGACGCCAACCGCGTGATCGTGGTCCGGCGGGCGTCGGCCGGCTTCACGGCAGCGGTGCTCGGCTGTGGCCGAGCCGGTGTGCCGTTCACCGTCGTCGCACCGGACGACGTCTCGCGGGTCGCGCCGGTTGCGTGCACCGTGCTCGATCCGGGGCCGCGCGCCGTCGACGGCGCGGTGGACGTCGCAGCGCTGCTCACCGCCGCAGCCGCGCCCGCGGACGCGCCGGACGCAGGCGGCGAGCCGGTTCCGGCGCCCGGCCACTGGGCCGTCGAGCGGCTCCAGCTCGGCGCCGATGACCGGGTCGCCGCTCTGACCGGTGGCTGCGGCCCGGCGATGTCCGCCGCCGTCGCCGCCGGCGCGACCCTCGTCGTTGCCGACGACGCCACCTCCGGTGAGCCGGATCGGCTGGTCGCCTGGCTCCGCGAGGCCGGGGTGACCGTCCTGCACCTCTCGCCGGCCCGGCTGCGCGCCGTCGCGGCCGTGGGCGCGGTCCTGCCCCGGCTGCGGCACGTCGTCCTGGACAACAACGGCGACCTGACCGCGCACGACGTGCCACGCGCCCGGCGACTCGCGCCGGCCGGCCGGCTGGTCGCCGTCTACGGCGCCGGGGAGAGCCAGCAGCCGTTCGCCGTCCATGAGGTGCCGGAGGTCTGGGTGCCGTCCGTCGCCCCGCTGCGGGTGCCGATCGGCGTCGAGCTGGCCGGCCCGGCCGCGCTGCGCAACGCGGTCGGATCGGTGGCCGCCGTCGGTGAGGTGGTGCAGCTGCCCGGCACCGAGGACCTCGTCCGGCGCCGCCCCGACCAGGTGCTCGAGTTCGCCGCGCCGCGCGCCGGACGTCGCCTGGACGGCCGCCCGTACGCCGATCCGCTGGATACCGTCGCGGCTCTGTTCGAGTTCCCGGACGTGCACGACGCGGTGGTGACCGCGCGGACCGGCCCGCACGGGCCCGGCGAACTGGTGGCCCACGTCGTCGTCCGCGACAGGTCGATCAACCTGGACCGGCTGCGTCAACACCTGGTCAACCGCCTACCGGACTATCTGGTCCCGCGACACGTCGTACCGGTGGAGCGACTCCCGCTCACGCCGGACGGTGACCACGACCTGGCCGCCCTGCTCGACCCGGCCGGCGAGGCGTCCGGGGCCGACACCGGGCGCGCCGCCGACCTACCGCAGACAGCGATTCCGAGGAGGAACTGACGTGACCAATCGAGCTGCCGAGCAGACCGTGGGTCGGTCCGAGGCCGAACTCGTCGACCGGGTCCTGGCGATCGTGCGGGAGGTGCTGTCCCGACCCGACCTGGGCCCCGACGACGAGGTGATGGACTTCGGCGGCACCTCGCTGTCCATCCTGCGGATCCTCGCCGAGACGAAGCGCGTCCTCGACCTGAACGTCAACCCGCGTGACCTCAACGGAGCCGTCACGGCTCACAACCTGGTCCGCGCGGCCCGCTGACCCCGCCCACTCACAGAATCGAGCTGAGTCGCGATGACCGACACCGCACGCGCCGAATTCGCTCTGACCACCGACGAGCAGGAGACCTTCTGGAAGCAGGGCTTCATCGGCCCCTTCCCGGTGCTGGACGAGGAAGAGATGGTCCGCACCTGGCGGTCGGAGCGGCTCGCCCTCCTGGACCGCAGCAACGCCATCTACACCGAGGAATGGGCCGTCTCCGGGAACACCAACATCTCCAACTACGACCGCCACATGGACAACGACTTCCTGGCTGACCTGATCATGAACCCGCGGATCACCGACCGGGTGGCCAGCGTGATCGGACCGGACGTGCTCTGCTGGCGTACCGAGTTCTTCCCGAAGTACCCGGGGGACGAGGGAACCGACTGGCACCAGGCCGACACCTTCGCGAACGCCTCCGGCAAGCCGCAGATCGTCTGGCCCGAGGACGCCGAGTTCGGTGGCACCATCACCGTCTGGACCGCTTTCACCGAGGCCACCACCGACAACGGTTGCCTCCAGTTCATCCCCGGCTCGTACCGCAAGATGAACTACGACGAGACCAAGGTCATGAAGTACACGCCGGACCGGATCAACAACGAGACGAAGGGGGGCGTCCGGCGGGGCTTCTTCGGCTACGACTACCGCGAGCTGCAGATCGACCCGGACTTCGTCCCGGACGAGAGCAACGCGGTCCCGATCGTCATGCGGCCGGGGGAGGCGGTGATGTTCTGGTCGACCCTGATGCACGCCTCCTATCCGCACTCCGGCAAGAGCGACAACATGCGGCTCGGCTTCGCGTCCCGGTTCGTGCCGACCTCCACGCACGTCTACCCCGACACGGACGTGGTCGAGGAGTACGGCGGCAAGGTGAGCCTCGACCGCTACGGTGCGGTGCTGGTCACCGGCGAGAACCACTACCACCACAACCGGATCGCCACGCACACCACCACCGGGCATCCGTTCCGCCGGAGCTGAGACGGGTGGCGGGCCTGGCCCGGGCCCGCCACGCCGAACCTCCAGCGAAGCTGCCGAACCCCCCAGGGACGCTCATGACAGCCGAGATCCAGCACTCTCCGACCACGGCGGAGCCCGGGCGGGCCGAACTGGCGGCCCTGGTCGACGCGATCCGACAACTGGAGGGCCTGACCGGTCAGGTCGGCCCGTTCGCGCTTCCCGCCGATACCTGCGACCGGGCGCCGGAACTCGTCGCGGCGGTCTGCCGGGCCTTGGACGTGCCACTCACCTTCGACGCGCCGGCCGGTGAGCGCGACCGGGACTTCGCGGTCGCCGCCCTGGCGGCCGAGATCCGACGGGCGCAGCGCGCGCCGGGGCTGACCGACGGTCGCGGCGACCCGGCCGCGTCGGCCGCCGAGGCGCGGCGGATACGCGACGAGGAGGACGCCGGGTTCCGGCTGCACCGGGTACGCCGACCCGACGGTACGGTCCTCGCCGTCTGGGACGCCGGCCCGCTGGACGCCCCGCCGATCCTCGTCTCACCGGCGTGCGCGATGAGTTACCGACTGTCGCTGCCGTGGGTCCGCGCACTGCGGGGCTCGTACCGTTGCCTGGTTCCACAGACCCGCGGCACCAGTGAGCGCATCGACGATCCCCAGGCCTTCGACCGGCGCGGTTACGACATCCACGCCCAGGCCGACGACCTGGTCGCGCTCATCGCGGAGGTGGCCTCCGCCCCGGTGCACCTGATGGGGCTCTGCGGCGGAGCGGTCCCCGCCCTGATCGCCGCCGGCCGCTGCGCCGACCGGGTGAGCTCGCTGAGCCTCTGGCACGCCGACCTGGAACTGGGTCCGGACGCCGAGAAGACCGACCATCAGGTCAACCTGCGGGCGTTGCTCGACCTGGCCGGCGAGTCGCGCGACACCGCGGCCTGGATGCGGGACAAGCTGACGAGCGGCCCGATGACCGGCGTCCCGGCCGGAGCGGGCCCGTTGGTGGTCCGCCCCTACGCCACTGCCGAACTCTTCTACCGGTACGCCAAGCTGACCGCGGCGACGATGCACTGGGACTCCCGACAGACGGCGGGCGGGGTGCCACAGCCCAGTCTGATCGTCACCAGCAGGGACGACCACACCGCGCACCCGTCCGGATCGCGTCGGCTGGCCGAGATCCTGCCGGACGCCCGACTCGTGGTCGCGGACCACGGAACCCACCTGGACGCCTTCCGGGCGACGCCGGAGCAGGTTTCCTGCCTCACCTCGTTCCTCGCCTCGCTGCCCGCGGGCGGCTGAACCGCGATCCACGCGCGGAGCTGCCGGCGCCTCCGGTGGGGGACCCTGCCGACCCGTGCCGCGCGACGGTGTGGCCCCGGACCGCGGTCCGACCCGCCGGGCACGTCGCCGTGCCCGACGACCCCGCTGACCTGCGCCTGCGCGTCTCCGCCCCTCCTTTATGTGACACCCACCCCGACCCGGCCGCCCCGTACCGTCGGGCCATGGCGCACCCTTCCCAGGTCGAGCTTCCCACCGGCCAACGGGCCGTAACGACAACCGACGGCGGGGGAAACCCTCCCGGGCCGTCGGGGGAGCCCTACCAGGACGCCATCCTCGCCATCTGGCGTGATGTGCTCGGCCGTTCGGACATCGACGTCTCCGACGACTTTCTCGCACTGGGCGACCACTCACTCGCCCCCGTCGTGGTGGCGCGGATCCGGCGGGCGCTCGGCGTCGACATCCCGGTGATGGACATCTTCGAGTGCCGCTCGGTGTCCGCACTGGCCGTCGCGGTGGCCGCCAGATCGGCTGCCGCCGAGACCGGGGCCCGGCGGGGCGTGACCCGGCGGCCTCCGGACAGCGAGCCCCTCCTCTCCTTCGACCAGCAACGCCTCTGGCTGGAGAGCCAGCTGCTGCCCGGTGTGGTGTACAACGTCCACGCCCGACGGCGGCTGGTGGGTCAGCTCGACGTGGCCGCCCTGGAGGCCAGCATCCGGGCCATCCTCGCCCGGCACGAGGCGCTGCGCTCACGGTTCCCCACCGTGGAGGGGCGACCGGTGCAGGCGGTGGACGACCCGGACGACAACTGGCGTATCCGGTTCGAGGACCTCACCGGAGTCCCGCACGACGACCGGACCGTCGCCGCCCGCCGTTTGCTGGACGAGGAGTCCACCACCCCGTTCGACCTGGCCGTCGGCCCACTCTTCCGGTGCATGCTGGTCAAGGTGGGCGACGACGAGCACCTCCTCGGCGTCACCATGCACCACATCGTCTCGGACACCTGGTCCATCGGCCTGTTCGTGCGGGAGCTGTCGGCGCTCTACCAGTCCGGCGGCGACGTGGGCCGGGCGGATCTGCCACCGCTGCCGGTCCAGTACCGCGACTACGCCACGTGGCAGCGTGGCCGGCTCGTGGGCGAGACGCTGGAGAAGCAGTTGCGGTACTGGCGGGGTCAGCTCGCCGGCGCGCCACCGGTACTCGCCCTGCCCGCGCCGCAGCGACGGACCACCTCGCAGCGGGCCGAGGCCGACCGGATCGAGTGCGTGCTCCCGCGTGCCGAGACCGCCCGGCTGCACCAGCTGTGCCGTGCCCAGGGGGTCACTCCGTTCATGGCGCTGCTGGCCGGTCTGACCACCGTGTTCAGCCGCTGGTCCGGCCAGTCCGACGTGGTGATCGGCGTGCCGCTCGCCGGCCGCACCCACAGCGGGACGGAGAACCTGATCGGGTTCTTCGTCAACGTCCTGCCGTTCCGCATCGACCTGTCCGGGAATCCGACCTTCGCCGAGTTGCTGGCGCGGGTCCGCCGGGTGGCTCTCGAGGGCTACGACCACGCCGACGCGCCGTTGGACGCGCTCGTGGAGGATCTGCAGGTGGGGCGGGATCCCCGCCGGACCCCGCTGTTCGAGGTGGTCCTCAACGTCGTCGGTAGTCCCGAGGCCGAGCAGGCCAAGGGCTTCACCGTGGAGCCGATGGACTCGCCGTCGCTGTTCAGCAGGTTCGACCTGTCGGTGTCCGCCCAGGAATCCGACGGCAGCCTGCGGCTGCAACTCGACTTCGCCTCCGAACGCTGCGACGCCGCGATGGTTCGCGTCCTCGTCGACCACCTGCGCACGCTGCTGCGGGGGGCGGTGGACGACCCGACGCGGCCCATCCTGGACTACCCCTTCGGGCCCGCCGGTGACACGGGCGACGTCGCGGCCCCGTCCGGCGCACCGTCGGTGCCGGCACCGCACCTGGCCGTCGAGCGCCACGCGGGGGCCGCCGACCGGCCCGCGGTGGTCGACGGCGGCGGCGAGTGGGGCTACCGCTGGCTGCACCGGGCCGCCGAGCGCGTGGCACGGCTGCTGGCGGAGCGGAACGTGCGGCCAGGGGACCCTGTGGTGGTCGTCCGACGGCCCACGGCCGGCTTCGTGGCGACGCTGCTCGGGTGCCTGCGGGCCGGGGCGACGTACGTGCCGGTCGACGGCGACGAACCGGCCGGGTCAGGCGTCGACGCGGCCCCGATCGTGCTCGACCCGGGCCCCACCGACGAGGTCGACACAGGAACTGTCGACCTGAGCGCGCTGCTCCACGAACCCGACGACGAACCCGACGACGATCCGCCTCGGACCGGCGAGGAGAAGGGACCGGCCGCCGGTACGGCCGACTGGGCCGTCGAGCGGTTCGACCTGCGGGACGCGGACCGGTTCGCGGTGCTGTCCGCATCCCCGCACCACCTGATGTCGGCGCTGTGCAGCGCGTTCCACGCCGGGGCGACCCTGGTCCTTCCCGATCCCGCCGCCACCGCCGACATCGGTGCCCTCACCCGATGGCTGCGGACCAGCGCCGTCAGCGTCGTCCACCTGGAACCGCCACTGCTGCGGGCGCTGGCCGACCAGCGCCCGGGGCCCGGACTTCCCGCGCTCAGGTACGCGTTCGTCGACAACTCCGGTGGCCTCGTCCCGCACGACGTCGGCGTCCTACGCAACCTCGCGCCGGCCTGCCGGTTGGTCGGGGTGTACCGGGTACGGCCCGACGGCCGGCCGCGGGCGGCGTACGAGGTTCCGCAGGAATGGGACCTCGGGACGGCGCCGCTGCGGATCCCCCTGGGTCGGGAGCTGCCGGACTGCCCGGCCTGGCTGGCCCGACCCTCGGGAGGGCCGGCGGCGGTGGGCGAGGTGGGCGAGCTGGTCTTCGGCGAGCTGCGGACCGGCGACGTGGGACGCCGGTGGCACGACGGCTCGTTGGAGTTCGTCTCGAAGGTCGGCGTGGACCCGGGCTTCGATCCCCTCGAGACGGTGACCACCCTGCGGGACCTGCCCGAGGTCCGGGACGCCGTGGTGACCGAGCGGGCCGGGCCGGACGGTCGGCGCAGGCTCGTCGGCTACGTCACCGGGCCGGACCCCGACCTCGGGTCCGTCGCCATGCGCAAGCACCTCATGACGCGGCTCCCCGACTACCTGATCCCGGACCAGATCCTCGTGCTCTGCGGCCTTCCGCTCACGCCCGGCGGAACGTACGACCTGGCGGCCCTGCCGGAAGCCGACCTGGACGCCGGCGACATCGACGACTACGTGGCGCCCCGTACGCCGATGGAACGCCAACTCGTCGGGATCCTCCAGGAACTGCTCGGCATCGACCGAGTCGGCATCTACGACAGCTTCTTCGAACTGGGCGGGTTCTCCCTGCTCGCGACGCAGCTCACCACCAGGATCCGGGCGGACTTCAACGTCGAACTCGCCATGCGGGACGTGTTCGAGTCGCCCACCGTCAACGAGCTCGCCCAGCTGATCGTGCACGCCCAGGGCGAACTGTCCGGCACGGACGATCTCGAGGCCCTGCTGGCCGAGATCGAAGGTGCCGGGACCGTCGAGGCGCCGGGCGGCCCGGCGCCGGCAGTGCCCTCGGCCGAGGAGGACCGGTCCGGGACATACGACCGGGTGGTGGCACGCCTGCGGGAGTCGGCGGTGTTCTCCCCTGACAAGCCGGACGAGACACCCGAGACGTCGGCCCAGGCGCTCTGGTACGCCGCCGTGGGATCGCCCCGCTCCGTCACCGCCGTCACCCTGCCGCTTCCCACCCTGTCGGACGCGCAGGAACGGATCCTGCACGAGCTGGTCGGCCGCCGGGTCGCCGGCGAGCCGTTGGCCTACCTGACCGGTCGGGCCAGCTTCATGGGCCTGGAGCTGCTTGCCGAGACCGGCGCGTTGATCCCGCGGCGGGAGACGGAACTGCTCGGCGGCGCTGCACTCGACCTCGCCAGGGAGCTCGCCACGGACACCTCCGGCGTCCGGCTCCTTGACCTCGGCACCGGTGCCGGCAACCTCGCCGTGTCGATCGCGGTCCACGAGCCGAGGTCGCGGGTCTGGGCCGCCGATCTCGAGGCCGGGGCCGTCGCGGTGGCCAGGCGCAACGCCGCCTTCCACAAGGTGGACGATCGCCTGGTCGTGGCGCAGGGCGACCTGTTCGCGGCGCTCGACGGGCTGTCGCCGGCGCCGTCTCCGTTCGACCTCGTCGTCTGCAATCCGCCGTACATGCCCACCGACAAGGCCAGGAGTCTTCCTACCGAGGTCGGCGGGCACGAGCCCACGGCCGCGTTCGACGGCGGCGACATCGGGCTGTCCGTTGTCTACCGGCTGATCGCCGAGGCTCCTCGGCACCTGGTTCCCGGCGGCTGGCTCTGCTTCGAGCTCGGTGCCGGCATGGGCCGGGTGGTCGAGAAGCGCCTCGCCGCGCAGGGCGCGTACGGCGAGATCCGAAAGGTCACCGACCAGTACGGCACCACCCGCGTGATCCTCGCCCAGAGGCTCCCGTGACAGGGCCGGAGCGACCGGAAGCGCGCCTCGACCCGGGCCCGGGCGAGGAGGGGCCGGCCCGCCGTCGCCGTGCCATGACCGCCGACCGGAGCCGGCAGAGACCCCGCCGGGGGACCGCCGGACCGGTCCCGCTCGGAGGTGAGAACCCGTGAGCCATCCTGATCCCGCGACCGTAGGCCCCGCCCCCCGCGACGAGCCTCCCCAGCGGACCACGCCGCTGCCGCCATGGGTCCTGCCGGACGCCGAACCCGGTCGGGGGTCGCAGCGGCGGCACCTGCCGGCGGCGGTGCGCGAGGCGCTGGCCGGCATGGACCGGGACGGCGACCGGCTGACGGCCCTCGTGCTCGCCGCCTGGCTCGCGGTGCTGGCGCGCTGCGTGGGGGAGCCGGAGGTGAGCAGCGCGGTGGCGGACCGGACCGGTCACCTGGACCGCGTCTCGGCCACGGTCGGCGGGACGAGCTGGACGCAGCTGGCCGGCGGGCTGCGGCGCTCACGCCTGGCCGGCCCCGCGTCCGCCGTGCTGGACCTGCACGGGGCCGCCGCGGCGGACCGCGCACCGTTGCTGGTACGGCTCGACTCCACCGGTGGGGAGCTCGGCGTCAGCTACGAGACCGCGTGCGTCTCGCATTCCGCCGCCGACCGGGTGCTCGGCTATCTGGCGCGTGCGCTGGCGCTGGCGCTGGACGATCCCGAGCAGCGGGTCGACCTCGGCGAGATGCTGAGCGAGGGGGAGCGCCGGTACCAGCTGGACGAGCTGTGCGGCCCGCGGGTCAACAACGGCCCGGACGGCTTCGTCCCGGCGTTCCGCGCCCGTGCCGCCGCCCACCCGGATCGGCCCGCGCTGCACCACCGGGCGGAGAGCCTGACCTACGGCGAGCTGGACCGGGCCTCGGACCGCGTGGCTGCCCGGCTGAGCTGCCTCGGCGTGTCACCGGGGCAGGCCGTGGCGGTCGTGAGCGACCGCCACCTGGACTGGGTGGTGGCCATGCTCGGTGTGCTCAAGGCCGGCGCGGTCTACCTGCCGGTCCGACCCGACTTCCCGGCGTCGCGGGTGGAGGACCAGCTCAGCCGGGCCGAGTGCGGTGTGGCGTTGACCGATGACAGCGGGGCGGCCCTGCTGTCCGCCGTGGCCGGCCTCGGCTGGCCGGGCCGCGTGTCCACCATCGCCGCTCTGCGGGACGGTAGCGAGGTCGCGGCCCCGCTACCGGCGCCCGGACTGGATCAGCCGGCGTACGTGTACTTCACCTCCGGCTCCACCGGCCGGCCCAAGGGCGCGGTCTGCGCGCACGACGGCATGATCAATCACCTGTGGGCCAAGGTCGACGACCACGACCTGGGGCCGAAGGACGTGGTCACCCAGACCGCGTCCCAGTGCTTCGACATCTCGTTGTGGCAGATCTGCGCCCCGCTGCTGGTCGGCGGCGCGGCGGTCGTGGTGGACACCGATCAGCAACTCGACGTGGCCGGCTTCGCCGCGCTGCTGGCGCGGCACCGGGTGACCACCGTGCAGATCGTGCCGTCGTACCTGGAGGTGCTGCTGGCCCACCTGGAGGCCGGCGCGGTCCGGCTGCCCCGGCTGGCATCCGTGTCGGTGACGGGAGAGGCGCTCAAGGCCGACCTGGTCCGGCGCTGGTTCTCGGTCATGCCCGGTCTGCGGCTGGTGAATGCGTACGGCGCGACGGAGGTCTCGGACGACACGATGCACGAGGTGTTGGACGGGCCGCCCGATCGCGACCTGTCGGTGGTCAACGTCGGCCGCCCGTTGCGCAACATGCGGGTCTACGTGGTCGACGACCAGCGGCGGCTGATGCCGCTGGGAGCCCGGGGCGAGATCGTCTTCGCCGGCGTGTGTGTCGGCGGGGGTTACATCAACGATCCCGAGCGGACCGCCGAGGCGTTCGGCGAGGACCCCTACTTCCCGGGCGAGCGGCTCTACCGCTCAGGTGACCTGGGTCGGTGGTTGCCGGAGAAACGCCTGGAGTTCCTCGGCCGCCGCGACGACCAGGTCAAGATCCGAGGGCTGCGGGTGGAGACCGGGGAGATCCAGGCGGCCCTGCTCCGGGTGCCCGGGATCTCCGCCGCCGCCGTGGTGCCGGTCGGCGAGGGCAACGGCGCCCGGCTCGTCGGCTTCTACGTCTCCGAGTACGAGTTGGCCTCGATCGACCTGCACGATCTGTTGTCGGCCCGGCTGCCCGAGTACATGGTGCCCGCGCATCACTTCCGCCTTGCCGAGCTGCCGTTGAACGAGAACGGCAAGACCGACAACCGACGGCTCCGGCAGCTGGCCGAGGAACTGGCCGCCGGCATCCACGCCTTCGAACCACCCCGATCCGGGGACGAGCAGCGGCTGGCCACCCTCTGGGCGGAGGTGCTGGGACTGCCCGCCGGGAGGGTGGGCCGGCACGACGACTTCTTCGACCTCGGGGGTACCTCCCTCTCGGCGGTCCACCTGCTGATGCGGCTGGACCACCAGCTCTCCCTGACCGACATGCTGACTCACTCGGTGCTACGCGACCAGGCACGCCTGCTGGAGGCGGCCGGCGACACGGCGGCGGCCCTGCTGTTGCACGAGCTCAGCCCTTCGGCGCAGGGCCGGCCGGCGCTGGTGTGCCTGCCCGACGCCGGCGGTAACGCGATCAACTTCCAGCACCTGGCCGACCTGGCGGGGGAGCGGGTGCAGGTTCTCGCGGTGGAGCTGCCCGGCCACGACCTGGCCCGGCGGCAGGAGGACCTGCTGGACCTGCCGGGCCTGGCCGAGCGCCTGGGCCGGGAACTCGCCGGCCGGTCCGGGCTCTACCTGTGGGGTCAGGGGGCCGGCGGTGCGGCGGCCCTGGCCACCGCGCGGGCGCTGGAGCGGGCCGGGACGACGGTGGCGGGCGTGATCCTCGCCTGGGACGAGACGACACCCGAGGGCGGCCGGGTGGTCGACGCCCTCTCCGACGACGAGGTCGTCGACCGGCTGCGCCGGCGTCATGCCTACGTCGACGTCGACCGGGCCACGCCGGGCCGGGCTGCGTTCGTCGCCAGGGCGTACCGGCACGACTGGGCGGAGGCGCTGCGGTTGCTCGATCGGCTCGACGGCCGGCCTGATCTGGACTGCCCGGTCGTCGAGGTGACGCTCGGGGCGGCTCGCGGCAGGCTGCGGGCGGACCCCGACCGGATCGTGCGGCGAGACCTGCCGGGTGGTGAGGTGGACGTCGCGCGGCACCACCCCGACGAGATCCTCGGGACGGTGGACGGGTGGCACGAGAGAGTAGCCGCTACGGCATGACCCCGATCCGGCAACTGGTGGGCCACCCCCGCCGCGGCACCAGCCGGGTGGGGGTGGGCACCGCCCACGGCACCTTCGGGGAACTGCTCCAGGGTGCCCTTCCGGGACCGGGCGAGGCGGACGGGGAGGGTCGCTTCCTGGTGACCCTGCCGGTGGCCCGCTGGTCCAGCGCCCGGTTCGAGCTGCAGGCGCCAGGGACGGGGCTGACGGTGAGCCCGAGCCACAAGACCAAGGCGACGGCCCTGGCCACCGCCCTCCTCACCGAGCTGGGACACCCGGTGGCCGGTTCGCTCGTGCTGACCAGCACCATTCCCGAGGGCAAGGGGCTGGCGAGTTCCTCCGCCGACCTGGTGGCCACGGCGCGCGCCGTGACGGCGGTGCTCGAGCGGTCGGTTCCGGCCCGGCGGCTCGGCGCGATGCTCGCCGCCATCGAGCCGACCGACGGGGTGATGTACCCGGGAGTCGTGGCCTTCGACCACCGGCGCGGCGCCCACCTGCGGACGCTGGGGCACCTGCCGGCACTCCAGGTGGTCGCGGTGGACCAGGGCGGCCAGGTGGACACCGTCGCCTTCAACCGTCGCTGCGCCGCGTACGGGGCGTCGGAGCGGCGGCACTACGAGCGGTTGCTGGGGGAGTTGGCCCGGGCGGTCGCCGCAGGTGACCTGGCTGCGGTGGGGGCGGTCAGCACCGAGAGCGCCGCCCTCAACCAGTCTCGGATGCCGAACCGCAACTTCGTCGCACTCCGGGACATCTGCCGGCTGGTCGGCGGGTTGGGGCTGGTGGCCTGCCACAGCGGCACCATGATCGGCATTCTGCTGGATCCGCGACACAGCGGCTACCGGTCACAACTGTCGGAGGCGGTGCACCTGGCCGAGGGCCTGTCCGGTGCCATCCACCTCTACCGGACCCTGGCGGCCTGAGTCCGCGCACTCAGCGAGGGACCGCCGGCGCCGCGTGCAGGACCGCCATCTCGCGGGAACCGGTGAACGGCTCCGAACTGTGCGCCGCGCGGATGTTGTCCAGCACCAGGACGTCCCCCGCCCGCCAGGTGACGTGGGCGCTGACCCGGTCGTACGCGGCGTTGACCGCCTCGACGTCGGCGGCGGTGAACGGTGATCCGTCCCCGAAGGAGGTCTCGAAGGGAAGACCGGCCCGGCCGAGAGCCGTGATCAGGTACGTCCGCACCGCGGGGTCCATCGTCCACTCGCTGCAGAAGGCGAGCAGGTTGGACCAGGCGAGGACGCCGTCCTGCCCGGTCCTGCGGAGCGCGGGACGGGTCCGCCGGGTGAGCAGGTGGTCCGGCCCCCAGCTGAGGTCGATGCCCTCGCCGGCCGCGTAGGCCTCCACCGCGGCGACGTCCATGTCCGGGAACGCCTCCTGCCAGGACATTCCGATCAGGCCCGCGGCGTAACGGCGTACCAGGATCCAGCCGTGCCGCGCGGCCCGCCGCACCAGCGCGTCCGGCAGCAGGGGCAGCACCGCCCGCCCGTCGGCCACCCCGGTGCGCCCACCCGTCGCCGGGGCCCGCAGGCAGCTGACCAGCAGATAGGGCGGCGGCTCGCGCTGCCAGCCCAGCTCGTGGTGCATGCACATCGGCGCGGTGGCCGGCCACGCGGGTTGGGACCACACGCCGTCGCCCAGGTCCCGCCGGGCGGCGAACGGCTCGGTCTGGTCCACCGCCCTCAGTCCGAGCCGGCCGGCCAGCGCGGCCAGCGCGGGAGCGCCGGCCACGCCCGCGTCGCGTACCAGCACCGCACCGGCCGGCTCGAGCAGCGCGGGAACCGGGTCGGGGCCGCCCGCGTGCGTCAGCACCTCGGCGAGCGACAACTCCGGCAGCGAGTTGACGCCGATCTGGTCGGTCATGGTCTTCCCCCTCCGCTGTCGGCCGACGGCCGACGGTCGCCGGCCGGGGCGACGTCGATCCGCAGTTCCCGCACCGCTCGCTCCGCCCGCTCGGCCGCCTCCCGCCGGGTCCGCCCGGTGGCGATCACATGACCCAGCCGGTCGAGGAACGTGCCCTGACGGACGATCGCCCGTCCGGGGCGGGCGGTGACCGCCGCCGTCACCACACCCGGCAACGCGAGCGCCGCCGCCGGGTCGGGCACCGCCGTGACCTCGCCGTCGTGGGCGGGCACCACGAACCTGATGCTGGCGTACGCCCGCCCCGGCGGGTGGCGAACTGTTCTCCTGCCCGCCGCCGTCGCGACCAGCTCGGCGACCAGGTCCTCGCCGGTGGCGGCGAGCAGCGCCTGTGGAATCATGCCCCCGGCCAGCCGGGGGTTCACCTCCACCACGAACGGCCGGCCGTCCACCAGGCGCAGCTCGACGTGGGCCGCGCCCCAGCGCAGTCCCAATGCGGCGAGCGCGGCGAGCGCGGCGTCGGCCAGCCGCGCGCCGGTGCGGGCGTCGACGTCGGCCGGAACGTCATGGCCCACCTCCAGGAACCCCCGGGACTGGTCGAGGTGCTTGGTCACCACCGCGCGCACCTCGCCGTCCAGCACCTCGACCGAGAACTCCGGACCGGCCAGGTACGACTCGACGAGGACGCTGGCCTGCAGCGGACGACCCCGCTCGTCGGCCGTGGTGGCGAGCAACGTCGCCGTGTGCGCGGCCACCTGCTCGCTGCTGTCACAGCGGCGGACACCGATGGAACCCGACCGGCTGATCGGCTTGACCACGACCGGGAGCCCCAGCCGCTCGGCGCCCGCCACCGCCTCTGCCGGGGAGGTGGCCGACCGGAAGTCGGGGGAGGGGACGCCGCAGGCGGCGAAGCGTTGCCGTTGGACGGCCTTGCTCCGCGCGGCGGCGAGCAGCGCCGGGTCTTCGCCGGGCAGGTCCAGGGCGCGGGCGGCGCCGGCCGCGGTGGCGACGTACAGCTCCGAGCTGGTGGTCACGCCCACGACGCGGTGCGTCCGGGCCAGAGACCGGCACGCGGCGACCACAGCCGGGAGCGATCCGGTCTCGCAGTCGTGGCCGACGACGTCCAGCTCCGCCAGGTAGGGGTAGCGGCTGGCGTCGGCGGTGAGCAGGTGCGGAACCAGGCCCAGGTCGCGGGCGCGTTCGGCGAAGATCCGGCCGGTGCCGGTGGTGTTGCTCTCCACGAAGACCATCGCCTCACGCATCGCACACCGCCTCGGTGGCCCGCCGGAGCTCGTCCAGCGCGTGCCGCTCGGCGGTCCGCAGCGCGTCCAGGTCCCGGCGCAGGCCGTGCCGTAACCGCCACGCGGCGGCCAGGGACTGCCGCCGGCTCCCCGGTCCGCCCCCGTACCGGGCGCGGTCGGCGGCGACGCCCAGGTCGATCTTGTCGAACTCGGCCGGGGGCCACTCACCGTCGCCGTCGACAGCGCGCAGAACCGCCGCGCCGATGCGTTCGTGGGCCTCGCGGAACGGCACCCCCCGGCGAACCAGGTCGTTGGCCAGGGCGGTGGCGTCGACGAAGCCACGTGCGGCGGCGGCGCCGGCCACCTCCGGCCGGGGCCGCGCGCCGGCCACCACGAGCGCCGCCAGGGCCAGCACGTCCCGGCTGGTGCGCAGGGCTGGGTCCACCGGTGCCATCGCCTCGGTGCCCACCTCGATCGAGTTCGTGAAGGGGGCGGCCTTCGTCGCCGTGATCGCGGCCACCCAGGCTCCCACCACCCGGCTGGGGCGTGCCTTCAGATACTCCAGCAGGAAGGCGTTGCGCTTCTGCGGCATGGCGGACGAGCTGCCGACCAGCCAGTCGGGAAAGTCGACGTACGCCAGGTCGGCGCTGCTCCAGAGCTGGAGGTCGGTGCCGAGGCGGGACACCGTCACGACGAGGCCGGCGGCGACTCCGACGGCGTCCAGAGCGGTGTCCCGCGAGGCGATGGCGTCGACCGCGTGCACCGGACCGTAGTCGAAGCCGAGGAGCGTCGCCGTCCGGGTGGTGTCCAGCTCCAGGTCGGTGCCGGCCACCGCGTGGGCGCCCAACGGGCACCGCCGGATGGACCGGACCGTGTGCACCACCCGGTCCAGCTCGCGGTGCAGGGCCAACGCCACCCCGGTCAGGTAGTAGCCGTAGGTGATCGGCATCGCGGGCTGGTAGTGCGTGTGGATCGGCATCACCGCGTCGAGGTGCCGTTCGGCGGCGCGGAGCAACGCGGTGAGCAACCGGCACCCCTCGGCGGCCAGGTCGAGACCGGATCGCCGCAGGGTGAGCAGGGTGGTCGTCGCGTTCAGATCGTTGCGGGAGCGGCCGGTGTGCAGCAGGCCGCCGATCTCGGGGCCGCACCGCTCGGTGACGGCCTGCTCGTACGCGAGGTACAGCCCCCGGGGCCGGGGCCGGGCCAGCACCGGCGCGAAGTCGTCCGCCTCGATCTCGGCCACCGTGCGTAGCAGCCGGGCCGCGCGGCGACGCGGGATGATCCGCTGCTCGGCCAGCATCACCAGGTGAGCTCTGTCGACCCGGCCGATCAGTCGCAGCGCGTCCCGGTCGGCGGCGTCGTCGGGCCGGCCGTAGTACAGCCGCTGCGCCTTGCGGGAGAGAGCGGCCCTGATCCGTCCGGTGTCGACGGAGACGTGCTGCGGTGTCATCCCCGCACCTGCTCGTCGCGCAGGTCGGCCAGAGGGCGTCGGCCCCAGCGCAGCCACGTCCAGCCGGGGTCGGCTTCGGGCCGGCCGACCTCGCGCGGTTCGGGATCCCCGGACACCTGGCGGGCCGGCGCGGCGGCGAGCCAGCCGTCGTCGTAGACGGTGTCGAGATAGCGGTCGCCCTGGTCCGGCAGCATGACCACGGTGCGGGCCCGCGGGTTGCGGGCCGACCACCAGCGGGCGACCGCCATCGCCGCCCCGGACGTCGGGCCGTGGAACAGGGCGTGTCGACGGTGCAGGCGGCGGGTCTCCCGGTACGCGACGGCCGCCGGGCACCAGTGCACCTCGTCGAAGACCGTGTGGTCGAGGTTGCCCGGAAGCACGCTGTTGCCGAGCCCGCGCAGCTCCCGCGCCCGGTCGGGTTGACCGAACAGGACGCTGCCGGGGGTGTCCACCGCGATCGCCACGGTCGGGCAGCCGCGGGCCCGTAGGCCGAGCGCCGTGCCGCACATCGAGCCGCCCGAGCCGACCGGTCCGATCAGCGCGTCGACACCGCCGAGGCGGGCCACGAGATGGTCGGCGACCAGACCGTAGGAGTCCGGGTTCAGCGGGTTGTCGTACTGCCGGGGCCAGAACGTGTCGGGATCGGCATCGCGGACGGCGGCCAGCCGCGCCAGCCGTACCGTCTGGAACTCACCCAGCGCGGAGGGCGTGGCGCACATCTCCACGGTGGCCCCGAGATCCGCCACCCGGCGACACAGCCGCTGATCCATCGCCGGGTCGGTGACCAGCGTGAGCGGGCGTCCGATCAGTGCGGCCTTCATCGCCAGCGCGAGCCCGAAGGTGCCGCTCGTGGACTCCACGATCCGGGTGTCCGGACCGATCTCGCCAGTGGCGACGGCGGTGGTCAGGATGTGGTGCGCCGGCAGCATCTTCATCAACCGGAACGAGGCGCCCCACAGGTTGGGGCCTAGCGGCACCAGGTGCGGCGCGAGGTCGACGGTGACCGCGTCGACGGTAGGCCCGCCGTCGCGGGTGTACACCGCGTCGGCTCGATCCTCCGGCTGGGTGACAGGCGTACGCGCGGCCACGCTGACCCGTTCCACCACCCGCCCCCTACGCCCCGTCCAGCACGGCGACCTGCTCCACCGGCCGGGAGGGGTCGTCGGCCATCTCCCCGAGCAGGCGGAGGTAGCCGTCGGCGAGCCGGTCGATCGTCGCCCGGTCGAAGAGCCGGGTCGCGAACTCGAGGCGGCCGTCGATGCCGCCGTCCGCCTGTTCGGTCAGTTCGCACCGGAGGTCGACGTTGGTGCCGGGCGCGTCCGGCATCGGGAAGCCGGGCGGATCGGCGGCGATGCCGTGCACCGCGAACATCGTGTCGACCAGCGGATTGCGGCCCGGCGCGGGCATGGTCGCGACGACGTCGAGCACGGCGGCGACGATGTCCTCGAAGGGCAGCAGCGCGTGGCTGTGCGCGGCCACCGCGGCGTCGCGGACGCGGGTGAGCAGTCCGGCGAAGGTGGGGTGGTCGCCGACGTCGACCCGGATCACGGCGGTGTCCTCGAACATGCCCACCAGGTCGTTCAGCTCCGGCCTGTGCCGTCCGCCGACCGGAGTCCCCACCGTGAGATCGGTCCCCCGGCAGCGGCGGGCCAGCACCGCGTAGAACGCGGTCAGCAGGCATATCCGAGTGGTGGTGTCGTAGGTGAAGGCGACGTCCCGGAGCCGGCCGACGACCGCGGCCGGCACGGCGAACCGCACGGTGCCGCAGCGCCAGTCCCGGCTCGGCGTGCGCGGCCGGTCGGTGATCAGATCAGCCTGTTCAAGCCGGGCCAACGCGGTACGCCAGAAGTCCAGGTGCCGGCGCACCGCCGGGCTGGCGGCCATCTCCCGCTGCCACTCGGTGTAGTCCGTGTACCGCAGGGGCGGATCCGCCACGGCCCGCCCCCGGTACGCCCAGCGCACCTGCTTCGCGATCAGCCCCCGGGACCGGTTGTCGGCCGCGATCTGGTGCAGGACGAGCAGCAGCAGCGTCGCGTCCTCGTCCGCGCACCGCACCACCCGGAAACGGATCGGCAGCTCCTTCTCGAGATCGAACGGCCGGGAGAGCTCGGCCGAGAGCACCCGCTCCGGGTCGTCCTCCTCGACCTCCAGGGAGACCGGCTCGGCCTGCTGCACGTCGAGCGCCGGCTGCCCGGAGTCGTCGTACCGGTACCGCGTGCGCAGGATCTCGTGCCGGGCCAGCAGCCCGGTCACCGCGGCCTCCAGCGCGGCCAGGTCCAGGGGGCCGGGCAGGCGGACGACCAGCGGCCGGTTGTCGGCGGCGCTGTCTGGCACCCGCTGCTGGTGCAGCCACAACCGCCACTGTGCCGAGGACAGGCGGGAGGTGTGGCCGGACGGCAGAGCGACCAGCGGTGGCTCCGGCGTGTCGTCGCCGTCCAGGAGGACGGCGAGACCGTAGGCGGTCCGCGCCTCGAACAGGGCGTTGATCGGCACCTGCCGGTTGAGCCTTCCGTTCAACAGCAGGACGGCCTGGACGGCGCGCAGGGAATCGCCGCCGAGAGCGAAGAAGTCCTCGTAGAGGCCGATCTCAGGGCGCCCGAGCACGGCGGCCAGCACCTCGGTCACCTGCGACTCGGTCGGGCCGGCGCCGTCGGGCGCCGCCCCGTCGAGGCCGGCGGATCGAGGTGTCGGGTCCGTGGGTGCGCTGGTGGGGGGTGCGGGCAGCGCCGACCGGTCCAGCTTGCCGTTGGGCGTGGTGGGGAAGGCGTCCAGCACGACGAACTGCGTCGGGACCATGTAGGGAGGCAGCGACCGGGCCAGGTGCAGGTGGAGCCGCCGGGACTCCGGCGGGTCGGCCGGATCGGCCGGCCGGACGTAACCGACGAGCCGCGGGAACCCGCCGAGGTCGTCGATCGCCCGCACCGCCGCCTGAGCCACCCCCGGGTACCGGACCAGCGCCGCCTCGATCTCACCCGGTTCGACGCGGAAGCCCCGGATCTTGAGCTGGTCGTCGCCGCGGCCGAGGATCTCGATCCGGCCGTCGGGGTGGTGGCGTGCGATGTCGCCGGTGCGGTAGAGCCGGCCACCGGCCGACCCGGCGAACGGATCAGCGACGAACCGCTCCGCGGTCAGGGCCGGCCGGCCGAGGTAACCCGCGGCCAGGCCGGCACCGCCGATGTAGAGGTCGCCGGCGCCGCCCGGCGCCACCGGCGACAGTCGCTCGTCGAGCAGGTGCAGAGACGTCTCCCGGACCGGATGGAACTCCGGCTCGACGCCGCGTTCGAAGCGGGTGACCGCCGACCAGATGGTCGTCTCGGTCGGGCCGTACAGGTCCCACAGTACGACCCCCTCGCCGAGGAGCCGCTCGGCCAGGTCGGGGGTGAGCCGCTCGCCACCGCACAGGACGGTGAACCCGGGTGGTGGCGACCAGCCGGCCTCCAGGAGCAGCCTCCAGGTGACCGGGGTCGCCTGAAGCGCCCGTGCGCCCGTCCGCGTGAGCAGGGCCGTCAGCTGGCGTGGATCCGCGACCTCGTCCTGCCGGGCCACCACCACCCGTCCTCCGCTGGTCAACGGGAGGAACAGCTCCAGGGCCGCGATGTCGAAGGAGACCGTGGTCACGGCCGGCAGCACCACGTCGTCCGGCAGGCCCGGACGCGACCGCATCGAGTGGATGAAGTTGGCGAGCGCGCGGTGGGTGACCAGGACGCCCTTGGGCTGGCCCGTCGACCCCGACGTGTAGATGGCATAGGCGGCCGAGTCCGGGTCCAGCGGGGCGAGCGGCGGCGGGTCCGTCGGGACGACCACGTCGTCGAGGTGGACCGACACGGCGGCGTGCAGGCCGGGAGTGCTCGCCGGATCGGCGGTCACCAGGAACCGCACCCCGGCGTCGCGCAGGATGTGGTTGAGCCGGTCGGTCGGGTGCTCCGGGTCGAGCGGCACGTACGCCGCGCCGGCAAGCTGGACGCCGAGCAGCGCCGGCACCAGGTCGACCCCGCGCGGCACCGCCACTGCGACCGGCTCACCCTGCCCGACGCCCATCCGACGCAGGTGCGCGGCCAGCGCCGCGGCGTGCGCGACCACCTGCCGGTAGGTCAGCCGGTCGCCGGCCGACTCGACCGCCACGGTATCCGGTGACCGTTGCGCCTGGGCCCGGACCAGGTCCGGCAGGATCCCCGCCGGCTCCGCTCCCCGGCCGTCGGGCCGGCCGAACGGTGAGCCGCCGTCGTTTTCCGCGGCCTGGTCTCCGGCGGAGGTCATGCGGCTCCCCTTCCCTGGGCGGGATGTCGTGCGGGCGACGGCGTGGCCGTGGTGTCCCGGCGCGCGGCGTCGGAGGGCCGACCCACGTCGGGCCGGGGGTGTCGATGACCGGGGCACTCCGTCGGAGGCGGAACGACGAGCGGCGGACCGCCGGCCCGCGGTGGGACGCCCTCCAGCAGGTGACCGGTCATGGGCGCGTCCGGGTCGTACGCGACTCCGGCCAGCAGGAGCACGAAGGAGCGTGCCCAACACTCGGGGAGGTGGGTGACGGTCGCACTCGTCATACTCTCGACATAGAGGCGGTGGCTGTCTTGGGAGAGAAGGATGGTCATGTCGACGGACCCGCCGGCGGCGGTCGTCGGCGCGCTCTCCACCCGGAACCGCCCGGCCCGCCGCAACGCGGCGCGGAAGCTGTCCGTCGGCCTCCACGGCTGACCGGCGACGGGAACGGTGACCTCCCGCGTGCCGTGGATGACGCGTGCCCGCAGGGTCGAATCCGCCGGGGACAGCCGGGCGGCCAGCACACTGGCGCAGATCCACAGCGGCAGGCTGTCGTCGGCTCCCGCCGGCGACCGCAGCACCCTCGTCAGGTACGGCGGCAGAGCCACCGGCCCGACGCACTCGGACCGGGAACCCGGCTGGTTGCCGTCTGTGGTGTCGAGGCCCCCGTCGTCGTCGACCGGCCGGGTCACGGGGCTGGTCGGGGGTACGGCACGCCCGGTATACCGGTGACTGCTGCTCACGGGCGCTCCTCTGGCCAGAGCTGTCTGCGCCCTCAGTTAAGAACCGGTGCCCGAGGAGGTCAACCGAGGACGCTGTCCCCGTTTCGGCGGACACCGGCCGGCCCGACACTCGGGCAGCCGCATCGGCGGCGGGCCCGGGACGGCTCCCGACGTCGCCGGTTCAGGTGACTCCAGCGGCCCAGGTCCCGCCACCTAGCGTCGGATTGGCGCCGCCGCCGGCCCGCGAGTCCGGACGCCGTCGTCAGTCCCGGCGAGAGCCGGACCGGGCCACCCCCGCCGCGCACCTCCCGTCGGGCCCGTCGCGGCGGGCGGCCCTGACCGCGGTGAGGGAAGAGGTGAAGCTACGGTGACGGTGGACGGATGGGGCCGGCTGCTTGTCGCCCTCGTGGCAGTCGTCGCGACGGCGCGGCTGTGCGGCGCCCTGGCCCGGCGGCTCGGTCAACCCCCGGTGATCGGCGAGATCCTCGGCGGCATCCTGCTCGGGCCGACGCTGTTCGGCGGGGTGCACACGAACCTGCTGTTCCCGGCGCAGATCAGACCCTCGCTGACGATCCTGGCCACCATCGGTGTCGTCCTGTTCATGTTCTTCGTCGGCCTGGAGGTCGACCCCGGCCGGCTGCGCGGTCAGGGTCATCTCGCCACCAGTGTGTCCATCGCCGCGGTCGTCCTGCCCTTCGGCCTCGGCGCCCTGCTGGCGACGTATCTCGTGGCTCGTCATCCCACCGCGCACCGGGTGGAGTTCGTGCTGTTCCTCGGCACGGCGATGGCGGTGACCGCCTTCCCGGTGCTGGCCCGGATCCTGACCGACAAGGGGCTGCTCCACACGCCGATCGGAGGGCTGGCGCTCGCGTCCGCGGCGGTTGGCGACGTCATCGCCTGGGCTCTGCTGGCCGTCGTGGTGACCCTGGCCGACGGTGGCGCGGACCCCTGGCGGATGCTGCTGGCGGTGCCCTACGTGCTGCTCATGCTGCGGGTGGTGCGGCCGCTGCTGGCGCGCTCGGTCGGGCGCCTGCCCACCGGCTGGCTCGCCGGCGCCGGCGCCCTGGCCGTGACCTCGATCGGCCTGCTGGCGTCCGCGGCGGCGACGGAGTGGATGGGCCTGCACGCCATCTTCGGCGCCTTCCTCTTCGGCGTCGTGGTGCCCGCTCGGGACGACGTGGTGGCGTACGCGCGGCTGCTCCCCACCATCGAGCGGGCCTGCTCGTTCCTGCTCCTGCCGGTGTTCTTCGTCGTCGCGGGTATCAAGGTCGACCTGTCCGCTCTGGACGGGCTCGCACTCGGCGAACTGAGCCTTATCCTGCTGGTTGCCATCGGGGGCAAGGCCGGCGGCGCTTTCCTGGGTGCGCGGCTCAACGGCCTACGGGCCCGGCACTCGGTCGTGCTGGCGATCCTGCTCAACGCCCGCGGGCTCACCGAACTGATCGTCCTTACGGTCGGTCTGGAACTCGGTGTGCTCGACCGGGAGCTGTTCTCACTGATGGTGGTCATGGCCCTGGTCACCACGGCGATGACCGGCGTGCTGCTGCGGTGGGTGTACCCGGAGGAGCGGGTGCGGCGGGACCTCGCCGTCCGGGACGAGATGGCCCGGTCCGGCAGCGACTCCGGCGGTCCGGGCGGGCCACGCCCGATTCCCCTGCCGGACTGATCTTCTCTCCCTGCGGGACGGAGGATCCCCGGCGGCAGTGCGCGGGACGGCGCAGTCGCCCAACCGCGACCGCCGACTCGTCTGCCGGCGCCGGACCCCCTACCGGTGGAACGGTGCGGCTCGCGGGCCAGGGTTCACAACCGGGCGGCGTCACCCGCCGGGACGGCGTCCTCTGCCCGGTCGGGAGTCGCATCCGGCAGGTCGTCCTCCAGCCGGCGCAACGGCCGGTACGCCCAGGCGACGGCCACGCAGACGGCGGTCAGAAGCCCCATCACCATCAGCAGCAGGGCGATGCCACGTCCGGGACCGTCGCCGACCAGGGCCGCGAGAACCGGGTGTCGGACCTGGTCCCGACCGACCAGCGGCTCGAAGACCCGGTCGGCGAGAAGGCCCGCCATGGCGTACGCGACCAGCTGCGGAGCTGAGGCGACCATGTTCTGCAGCGCCATGGTCCGGCCCATCAGGTAGGGCTCCACTTTCGACTGCCAGAGGGTCTGGTTGCTGGTGATGACCACTGCCAGGCTCGCGAGGAACAGGAAGGCGGCGCCACCGACCAGGATGACGTTGGGCCGGAGCGCGCCGAGGACGATCGCGGTGGCGAGCACGAGCGAGAAGCCGAGCACTCCGTGGACCTTCCGGCGCGGCCCACCCCACGCGCTCATCGCCACGCTGGCGGCGATCATACCGAGGCCGCCGATCGACATGACCGTGCCGAGGGCCCCCGGTGAGCCGAAGGAGAGCACGAGCGGCGTGATCAACAGGTCGACGAAACCGGCACAGAAGTTCAGGGCGCCGATGAAGACCAGCAGGGCCAGCAGCCCGTGGCGCTTCCGGACCTGACGCCAGGCCTCGCGGAAGTCCCCGAGCAGCGTCGGCGTTCCGGCGGTTGCCGCGGGCCCCCCGCGTACCGCCTTCGGGATCCGGATGGCGATCAGGGTGAGCAGGGCCAGGCCGAACGAGAGGCCGTCGAGCAGGACGATGCCCTTGATGCCGAGGGAGAGCAGCAAGGCTCCGGCGGAGACCGGTGCCAGGACCTCGCTGGCGGCCAGCGCCAGCATCCGGATCCCGTTGGCCCGCCCGAGGTGCTGCTTCGGCACCAGTAGCGGCACCGACGACTCGAAGGCGGGCATCTGAAGCGCCCGCAGGGTGGAGTTGACGGCGACGAAGACGTACAGGTGCCAGACGTCGAAAGTCTCGGTAGCCAGCAGCCCGGCCAGGGTCAGCACGGCGAGCATCGAGCCGACGTTACTCACCAGCAGTGCGCGCCACGGCCCCCACCGGTCCACTAGCGACCCCGCGACGGGAGAGGCCAGGATCAGCGGCAGGTAGGCCAGGGCGTAGACGAAACCGAGCGTGGTGACCGAGCCGGTGATCCGGTAGACGTAGACACCGAGCCCGAAACCGGCCAGGGCGGACCCGGTCAGCGAGACGAACTGCCCGCACCAGAGGATCGCGAACGCCCGGAACCCCGAGGTTGCGGCTGTCATGTCTCTCCTTCGCACGGGCGGCCCCCGGCCGGGAGGCGGCCACCGCCCGGGTGACCGCGGCTATCCGAGATCCCGGCCGATCGTCTCGAGGACACGGCGCTCCGCCTGGGCATCGAAGAAGTGTCCGCCCGGCAGCACGTCGAGGTCGAAGCGCCGGGACGTCTCCTTGCGCCAGGCGGCCATCCGCTCCGGGGGCGCCGAGGTGTCCTCGGCGCCGGCGAACGCGCGGATCCGGATGTCCAGCGGCGCCGCCGGCTGGAGCTGGTGAGTGCTGAGCACGGCGAGGTCGGCACGCAGGGTGGGAAGCAGGATCTCCAGCAGACTCGGATCGGCCAGGACCTCGGCGGGCGTGCCGCCCATCTCGTTCAGGTAGCCCTCGAGGCCGTCCTCGCGTCCCTCCCAGGGCCAGGTGCCACCGTCCAGGCTCGGGCCAGGGTCGTTCGCGACGTACAACAGGCGGGGCATGGGCAGCCCGCGGGCCCGCAGCGAGTGGGTCAACGCCCACGCCACCCGTGAGCCCATGCTGGCGCCGTAGCAGGCGAACGGCCGGTCGAGCATCGGTTCCATCGCCGCGACGAGCCCGTCGACGAGCGGTCCCATCCGGTCGTACGCGGGCTCACAGAAGCGGTCGGCGCGTCCGGGCAGCTGCACGGCGATCGGCTCGACGGTGTCCGGCAGCAGCCGTGGCCAGTGCCGGTACATCGCGGCGCTGCCGCCCGCGTGGTGGAAGCAGAACAGTCGCGTCCCGGACGGCCGGGTGTGACGACCGAAGCGCTTGAACCAGCGGCGGTCGCCGTCCTGGCTCTGCGGCGTCAGCTGCGCCTTGTCGACGTGGGGCACCTGGCACCTCGGGTGGGTTCTGTCAGCGCGCCGCGGCGGCGGAGCGGGTGCTGAGCGGCCGGATGTCGATCCAGTTCGTCTCGATGTAGTCGAGGCAGGCCTGCCGGCTGTCCTTGCCGTGCACCACCCGCCAGCCGGCCGGGACCGCCAGCGCGGCCGGCCAGAGGGAATGTTGCTCTTCGTCGTTGACGAGCACGGTGAAGGTGCCGTCAGGGTCGTCGAACGGATTCACTGCATCGACTCCTCTGGGTGCGGATCCACGGACCACCGAGGGCGGTCGGCCTGCCGACCTGGCCGCAAAGCTACCGAGGGAGGTATCCACGGTATTGTCCCGTGAATCGAGGACAGCCTCCCGCTGCCTCCCTCGGCCGCCGCTCCCGTCCCGGGTTCACGGGACATGGCCGGGGCCGGCGGGCCGCCATACGGTTTCCGGAAGCGGCAGCTCCCCGCCGCCCGCCATCGTGTCGGAAACGGCCCCGCACGCCCCTCTCCGACCGCTCGGCCCGCGACCGCACTCGGGACGGACACCGGACATGGACCTCGCCATCGCGCGGCTCGAGGACTGGATGCGCGACTACTACCACAAGGTCGACCACGACATCGGCAGCAGCGGCGTACGCGACCTGTCGATGCGGGAGTTCCGCACGCTGTGCGGGTTCGAGTTCGCGGAACTGGACCCGATGGTGTTCCACGACAGCGAGAGCTACGGCGGCAGCAGCCTGCGGGCCGCGCTCGCCGACCGGTGGACGGGTGGCGACGTCGACCGGATGATGGTCACCCACGGCTCCAGCGAGGCGATCTATCTGGTGATGCAACTGGTGCTGGAGCCGGGTGACGAGGTGATCGTGGTAGATCCGGCCTACCAGCAGCTCTACGACATCGCCGCGGGGCGGGGCTGCCGCATCACTCGTTGGCCGCTGAACAGCCGGGAGGGCTTCGCCGCCGACCTGCCGCGACTGCGCGAACTCGCCGAGTCCGGCCGCCCCCGGATGATCGTCGTGAACTTCCCGCACAACCCCACCGGCAGGTCCATCACCATCGAGGAGCAGCGGGAGCTGGTCGACATCGCCGACCGGGCTGGTGCCTGGCTGGTCTGGGACAACGCGTTCGGTGAGCTCACCTACACGGCCGACCCGCTTCCGCTGCCCGCCGCGTACGACAAGTGCATCGCGTTCGGCACGTTCTCGAAGAGCTACGGGCTGGCGGGGCTTCGAGTCGGCTGGTGCCTGGCGCCGCCGGACCTGCTGGCCCGGATGGCGCTGCTGCGCGACTACATCGCGCTCTACGTATCGCCCGTCCTGGAATTCTTCGCCGAGCAGGCGGTCCGGCACGCCGACCGGATCGTGGCGCTCCAGCGGGAGCACGCCCGGGAGAACCTGCGGCTGCTGCGTGAGTGGGCCGACGGCGTGCCGGACCTGGTGCGCCTGAACACGCCGGACGGCGGCGTGACCGCCTTCGTCGAGTTCCCGGACCAGCCGGACGTGGTCCGGTCCTGTCGACGCCTCGCGGAGCAACATCGGGTTCTGCTCGTACCCGGCTGGTGCTTCGGCGACGCCTACCGCGATCACGCGCGGCTCGGCTTCGGCGGCACCACCGCGGAGCTGACGGCCGGGCTCACCCGCCTGGAACAGGTGCTGCGGGAGGACGTCCGGGTGGCCGCCGCGCGCAGGTGAGACCCGGGGGTGCGGCGACCACCCGACGGCGTTTCGAACCCGACCGAGGGATGATGACCATGGACTTCAGCCTGTTCTTCTTCGCCGACACCGGCGCCGGCGGCGCCGACGGCTACCGGCTGCTCCTGGAGAGCGCCCGGTTCGCCGACGCCAACGGATTCTCGGCGGTCTGGACACCCGAGCGTCACTTCCACTCGTTCGGCGGCCAGTATCCCAACCCGGCCGTCGTCGGAGCCGCCCTGGCGGCGGTCACCACGCGGTTGGGCATCCGGGCGGGCAGTGTCGTGGCACCCCTGCACCATCCCGTGCGGATCGCCGAGGAGTGGTCCGTCGTGGACAACCTCTCCGGGGGACGGGTCGGCGTGTCGTTCGCCTCCGGGTGGCACGCCGTCGACTTCGTGCTCCGACCGGAGAACTACCCGGACCGCAAGAACGCAATGGTGGAGTCCGTGGAGACGGTACGGCGGCTCTGGCGTGGCGAGGAGGTCGAGTTCCCGGACGGGGCCGGTGAGAAGAGCTCGATACGTGTCTTTCCCGCTCCCATCCAGGCCGACCTGCCGATCTGGATCACCAGCGCCGGCTCCACCGACACCTTCCGTGCCGCCGGTCGGCTGGGCGCCGGCCTGCTGACCCATCTGCTGGGTCAGGGCCACGACTCGCTCGCCCGCAACATCGCCGCCTACCGGGCGGAGCTGACGCGGACGCACGGAGCGGACGCGCGGGGACACGTGGCGCTGATGCTGCACACGATGATCGGGACCGACCGGGACGAGGTTCGGGAACTTGTCCGGGAACCCTTCAGCCGATACCTGGGCAGCTCCATCGACCTGGTGGTCAAGGCGTCCTCCGGGCTGCTGCCGCCGGGCTTCGACCCCAGCCGGCTGCCCGAGCGGGACAGGCAGTTGCTCGTCCGGCACGCCTTCGACCGCTACTTCACGACCAGCGGCCTGTTCGGCACGGTGGCGGACGGCGTCGCCGTCGTGGAGCGGCTCCGCGCGGTCGGCGTCGACGAGATCGCCTGCCTGGTCGACTTCGGCGTACCGCACGACGACGTCCTGGGGTCCCTTCGTCACCTCGCCGAACTGCGCGGTCGCACGGCCGCTGCGGAGCGTGCAGCCGGCTAGGCCCGAGGTTCCGTCGACGGATGTCGCCGGCGCCTCTCACGACGCCGCCGTTGCTCAGGAGGCCGCGGACAGTTCCCGGTAAGCCTGTGCCAGCGTCCGGGCAGCCGTCCGGACGGTGTCGAACGGCCGGGCCAGGGAGACGCGGATGAAGGGCAGACCTCCGGCGGGATCGGCCCAGTGGAACGGCGCACACGGCAGCACGTGCACGCCCCGCACGAGCATCTCCTTGTACAGCAGCGAGGAGTCCGGGCCGTTCGGCGGCAGCTCGATCCGCGCGACGCTGATCTGCGAGGTCGGGTCGGCCAGCCGCAGCCCGACCGTCCCGATCGCCTCCCGGACGGTCCTCCGGTTGCGCTCGACGAGCGCGCGCGCCCGATCGTAGCCGCCGTTCACCCAGTCCGTGGCCAGCGCTGTGACAAGCTGGAGCACGACCGGCGACGCCGCGAGCAGCGACTCGGAGAACGCGCGCTCGATCGGCAGCCGGGTCCGCTCGCTGTACGCCAACAAGCCGATCTTGAGTTCATGGGTCGGCCACAGCTTCCCGGTGTCCTCGATCGTGATCCAGTCCGCGCCCGCGGCGTCGAGGACGGCGTAGCTGTCGTACTGCGCGTCGCGGACCTGGCCCCGGAAGCTGGCGTCGATGATGATCGTCTGGCCGTGCCGGGCGGCGTGTTCGGCCAGCGAACGCAGGTGCCCTTCGGGAGTGACCAGCCCGGTCGGGTTGTTCGGGTGGGTGACGACGATCGCGCCGACCGGCGGTCCGGGCCAGTCCTGGTCGAGCAGCGCGCTCTCGGACATTGGCACCAGGTTGAGGCCGCGGGTGACGAAGAGGTCGGCGATGTTGTCGAACGTCGGATGCAGCAACGCGACGGTGGTGCCGGCCGGTAGTGCCCGGGCGACGATGTCGGTCGCCAGCGTCGACGAGTAGCAGCTCAGGATGCGGCCGGTTCCGACCGGTGCGCTGTGTTGCCCGATCGCGGCCAGGAACGTCGTGTGCGCCTCGGTCTCGATGCTCGGGAAGGAGCGGCGTGTCGCCTCGACGAACATGTCGGGGATCTGAGCGACAATGGTCGCCTGCTCCTCGGACAGAAGAAGACGCGCGTGACCATCGGTCAGGTTGAGACCACCGTCGAGGTCGGTCAGCGCGTCGACTTCCATCGTGGTCAGATTGGCAAGCTCACTCATCTCTCACATCCTCTGGCTTCCGCCCGCACTGGACGCACACGAGCGCCACGGCGTGGATGGGCTACAGCTGCTCTCCCGTCGCGGAAACCCTAGGTGGCCGGCTCGACGCCGCACCTGTCCCTTCTACTGGGGACCGATGCCCGCGTACGGCTTGCACCTAGACTCCGACCAGGCGTGACTGGCCGGCGCGGCCTGCGACGCGTACGGCACGTGGCGAGGAGAGGCGAGGGGATGCATCACCTGACGCTGACATCGGACGACAACGCCGCGCTCCTTCCGATGCTCACCGAGCTGGCCAAGACCTACGACACCATCGAGAACCCCGAGCTGATCCGACGGGCGCCGGTCCTCGCCCGTAGCCTGCCCGCCCGGCTGCTGGAGTTCCTGGAGGAGTTCCGCATCGGCGAGCCGTCCGCGTTGTGCCTGGTCTCCGGTCTCGAGGTCGATGAGAACGTGCTCGGACCGACCCCCACCCACTGGCGCGACAGCCAGTACGAGTCGTCGGCGTTTCCACAGGAGATCTTCTTCCTGTTGTGCGCCTCCGCCCTCGGTGACGTGTTCGGCTGGGCCACCCAACAGGACGGCCGAATCATGCACGACGTCCTTCCGATCAAGGGACACGAGCACTACGAGCTCGGCTCCAACAGCCTCCAGCACCTGTCCTGGCACACCGAGGACGCGTTCCACCCCTGCCGGGGCGACTACGTGGCACTCATGTGCCTGAAGAACCCGGACCAGGTGGAGACGCTGGTCTGCGACGCGGGTGACCTCGACTGGTCCCGGCTGGACGTGGAGGCCCTGTTCGAGGCCGAGTTCACCCAGATGCCCGACAACTCGCACCAGCCGCAGAACACGGCGCAGTCCACCGGAGACCCCACCGTGGACCGGCTGCGGCAGCGCAGCTTCGCCCTCATCCAGTCGTGGAACGACGATCCGGTGAAGCGGCCGGTGCTCTTCGGCGACCGGCGCGACCCGTACATGGTCCTCGATCCCTACCACATGAAGACCGAGGGATGGCCGGAGCGCTCGCTGCGGGCGTTCCAGGGCCTGTGCGACCAGATCGAGGAGCACATGAGGGACGTGGTCCTGCGCCCCGGCGACTGTGTGTTCATCGACAACTTCCGCGCCGTGCACGGGCGCAAGTCGTTCCGCGCCCGCTACGACGGCTCCGACCGCTGGCTCAAGCGCCTCAACGTCACCCGCAACCTGCGGGGCTCGCGCGCCTGGCGCCCGGCGCCCGACAACCGCATCATCTACTGACTGCGGCCGCCGCCGGCGGCGGCGAGGCGTCCGGCGAGATCGACCATGTCACCGCGGTCCAGATTGCTGACGCTGACCCGGAGCGTTCGCCGGTCATCGGGAAGGAAGGCGGTTCCCGGCAGCACCAGCATGTCCTGTTTGACCACCAGGTCCCGGACGACGTCCTCGGTGTGCCGGTCGGCGAAGGGGTGACGGATCCAGCCGAAGAAGCCGCCACACGACAGCAACTCGAAGCCGCCCGGCCGGGCCGCCATGACGTCCGAGAACCAGGCGCGCCGGTCGGCGATCTCCCGTGCCCGTGCCGCGCGCCACTGCCGCGCGCCGGTCAGGCCGGCCCAGGCCGCCTCCTGGCCGATCCTCGGCGCGCAGACCGCCACGCAGTCGAGCAGCTTGCACACTTGACGGTGGAGTTCAGGCGCGGCGACCACGGCTCCGACCCGGTACCCGGGAATCGCGAACTCCTTGGAGAAGGAGTGCAGGCTGACGAGCGTCCGGGCCCAGTCGGGGTCGGCGAACAGGTGGTGCGCCGGCTGGTCGGTGTCCCGGAAGGACCGGTACGTCTCGTCCACGATCAGCGCGACGTCGTGCTGGCGGGCCACCTCGGCGAAGTCGGCGATGACGGTGGGGCCGATCGTCACCCCGGTGGGGTTACCCGGCGTCACCAGCACGATCGCCCGGGTGCGCTCGGTGATCAGGGCGCCGGCGGTCGCCGCCTGCGGCACCAGGTCCGGTCCCGGCTCCAGATAGACCGGCCTGATCCCGTTCAGGCGGAGCCACATGTCGTGGTTGAAGTAGTAGGGGAGGGGCAGCACAATTTCGTCGCCCGGGCCGGCGAGCGCGGACGCGACCAGGCTGAACGCCTGGTTGCAGCCGGCGGTGACGACCACCTGATCGGGGTGGATCGGGGCCGCGTAGTCCCGGCTCAGGTCGGCGGCGATGGCGTCGCGCAGTCGGGGAAGGCCCGGTACCTCGGTGTAATCGCCACCGTGCGGGTCCCCCGCCACACGGACGACGTGCTCGGTCACCGTGGGCGCGGTCGGGTACTGCGGCGCGGCCTGGGCCAGATCGAGCAACGGCCGGTTGCCCTCGCGGAGGTCCAGTAGCGCGTACGCGCTGCTGATCGGTGAGTCGACCTGGTCACGGGTCCTCTGACGGAGTTGCACGGCGGTCCCACCTCTTGTCCGGACGATGACCGGTGCCCCCTCCGGCACGCTGCGGAGACGGCCCGCCGGCGGCTATCCAGCCAGCCGACCGAGGAGGGCGGCCCGCGTGAGCTCGGCCTTGTTGCCCGCGCCGAGCTTCGCCCGGATGCGCTTGACGTAGGTGTCGACGGTGTGCGGGCTGATGCCCAGCCGGGTGGCGATCTGACTGTGGGTGAGCCCTCGGGAGATCTGGCGCAACACCTGCTCCTCCCGCTCGGAGAGATGGCAGGCGACAGTTTCGGCCCGCGCCACGTGCGCCTGCCCGTCGCATCCCTCAGGGCGGACACATCCGCCGGACGCGACGGTCCGGACCGCCTCCACCATCCGCTCGCCGGACTCGCGCTTGCTGATGACACCGGACGCCCCCGCCCGAAGGTAGGCGCCGGCGTTGGTGTCCGTGTCGTTGTCGAGGACCAGGACCGGCGTGCACCTGGCCACGGCGGTGATGTAGGCGTGGTCGCCGACGGGTGACAGTGCGTCGGCGTCGATCAGGACGGCGTCCGCCAGCCAGGACGTCTCCTCCACGAAGGTTGTTCTCGCCGCGACGACTTTCACGCCGGCCCGGGTGAGCGTGTGGACGAGACCAACAAGAAACATCGGTGAACTTACAATGATGTCTGTCCGGATCACAGGGCCCCCCGGTCATCGCGACTACGCTTCGTGTGGCCGGCGCCGCTCGCGCTGGCGTTCTTCTGGCTCCTCCCGTCGTCTCAGCCGTCGAGGGCATGTTGCGGCGCCCCGACGCAGGAAGGAGCTACGGGACGTCGCTCATGTAGCCACCGGAGCCTTGCCGGACTGTGTCCACCGGGTGCGCGGCGGCGGTTAACACATCAACTTTGGTCACTGGATGATATCGACTGTCACGACGCTAGCAGGATTTCGTGGCCGTTGATCGGTCCCCCCTTCCGGGGACGTGCCGGGCCGACTCGCCGAGGTCCGGCGGTCACCCGCCACCGCATCGAGGGACGTGTCCGACCGCGATCGGCGGTCTAAGATGGGGGACCCGTTGATCGAGGGACGTGGCGGCCACGTAGGTGCTGGTGAAGCGCTCCCCCGTGGACCTGCTCCGGCCGCCGCGCCATCAGGTCGGGGTTCCGGCACCCTCCGGCTGTCCTCGGTCCGACCGCACCGGCCCCGAGCGCTGACAGCGGCGCCGGTCACGTGGAGCCGGGCCGTGACAGCGCCCGCCGGAGCCGGGGCGACGCGGCCGGCCACGGCCGCCTGACGAGAGGATGAATCCGCCGTGGGCGGGCGCGAAACCGGCGGCCAGAGCAGGGCGAACGGCGCGGTGATCAGGCCGTTCGGCGCTGTGGCACGTGTCGTCCCGCCGACCGTGGTCCGGTCCCCGACCGAGCCCTGGTCGTCCCGGCCGCCCGCGGACGGCCGCGTGGCGCTCGTCAGCGGAGGTAACAGCGGCCTCGGTCTGCAGGTCGTCCGGCTGCTGGCCGAGCAGGGGATGCGGGTGGTGCTGGCCAGCCGCTCGGTCGACCGGGGCCGCGCCGCGCTCGAGTGGCTGGGCGTCCACGCGGACCGGGTGGCGGTACGCCAGCTCGACATCACGGACCCGGCGAGCGTCGCCCGCCTCGCATCCTGGCTGGACCGGCGTCTCGGCCGCTGCGACGTGCTCGTCAACAACGCCGCCATACCGTTCGACGCCGCCTCGGCCGATCTCGGCGTCGTCCAGCGCATCCTGGACACCAACCTGCTCGGCACGTGGCGGCTCATCCAGGCGATCGTGCCGCTGATGCGTACGGGTGGGTACGGTCGGATAGTCAACGTCTCCAACAGCCTGGGCGGCGTCGCTGCGACCCGTCCGGGCCTACCGGCCTATCGCATCTCGAAGAGCGGGGTCTACTCGCTGACCAGGATGCTCGCCGACGAGCTGTTGGGCGACGGCATCCTTGTGAACGCCTGCAGCCCGGAGCCGGCGTACCCGGTACCGGGTGACAGCCCTCAACCGGCCGAACTCTCCAGCTGGGCTGACACGCCGGTCTGGCTCGCCACCCTGCCGGACGACGGCCCCACCGGAGGCTTCTACCGAGGCCGGAACGAGATCGTCTGGTGAGCGCAGGCGTCGGAAACCCGGGCTCGACGTCCCGGTATCCCTCCTTCATGTGACGCCAGCGCCGTCCACCTCGTCGGTACGTTCGGCTGCATGGAGCCGAGCCACCGACCCGCCGCGGTGCCGGCCGTCGGCGCGCCGGGCACACCTCCAACGCCCCTGGCCCAGGTGACCGGTGCGGCGGCAGCAGTCCTCGCACTCGACCCGTCCCAGTTACGGGAGCTGGCCACCGGTCACTCCTTCGCGTCCCTGGGCGGTTCCTCCCTCAACGCCGTCCAACTGGTCGCCGAAGCCGCGCACCTGGGCTGGCATCTGGAACTGGCAGACCTAATCTCCCGCGAGCCGCTGGCCCACGCACTGCGCTCCGCCCGCCCGGCCGCGCCGTCGCCCCGCCCCGCGTCGCCGGCCACCCCCGTGCGGCTGGTGCTGCCCGGTCAGGCCGGGATGCTGCGCTGGGACGACCGCGGCTCCGGCAGGCCGTACCACCTGCTGTTCACCGCGGACATCCGCGACGGCGGCGGTCCCGACCGGGTTGCCGCGGCGGTCGGCGTCCTGACCGCACGACACGAGTCCCTGCGGACGATGTTCCTGCGCCACGACATCGACGAGACGGGATTCGCGCGGCGGGTAGAAGCGGTGGCCCGGCCGCGAATCGCTCGCCAGGTGCTGCGCACGCCGCCGGGCACCGACATGGTCGACGCGGTCAACCGCCAACTGGCCGCCGCGAGTGGGCAGCTGGTGAAGCCGTTCCACCAGGTTCCGGTCTTCTTCCAGATCACCGAGGACGCGGCGGATCCGCGCCGACTCCTGCTGTCGCTCCTGTGCCATCACGCGCTCCTCGACGGTTGGTCCGTCAACCGGCTGTTCCGGGAGTTGGCCGACGAACTCGCCGGCGCCCAGCTGCCGGAACCGGTGACTCCCGAGCTGCTCCGGGCCGCGGGCCCCTCCCACGACGTGTCCACCGCGCTGCTCGAACGACGCGTCGCCCAGCTCCGCGGCGTACCCGCCCCGTTGGAGATGCCCTCCGACCTGGCTCGACCGGAGCGGCAGGAGCCCGACGGCCATCGGCTCACCCGGTCCCTGTCCCGGCCGTCCGCGCAGGCGTGGCGGCGGTTCGCCGGCGTCACGGGGATCAGCCGCACGGCGGTGCTGCTGGCCGCCTGGGCCCTGGTCCTGGCTCGCCGCACCGCCATGTCTGACCTGCTCATCGGTGTCCCCATCGCACGCCGGCAGACCCCCGACCTGGCCGCGGCGATGGCCTACGCCACCAACCTCGTTCCGGTTCGGTGCCGCATCGACGACGACGCGTCGATCAGCGGCTACCTCGCCGGTGTCGCCGACGACCTCGCCGACGCGGTCCGTGCCGCCGACGTACCGTTCGAGCGGCTGCACACCGCGCTCGGTGGTGGCGGTGACCGGCGGCGGGCACCGCTGGTGCAGATGGTGGTCGCGCCGGAGGACGAACTGATCCAGCGCCGGATCGAGAGCGGCCCGGTGCGGGTCGACCTGTACGAGGGGCATTGCGGCGGAACACCTTTCGACACGGTGCTGTTCGTCGGCGGCAGCCCGGACGAACCGACGGTGGTCTGCGAGTACGCGACCTCGGTGCTGACCCCGTACGAGGCCGCGGAGCTGCTCGACGCCCTTGATCACACTCTCGTGGAGCTGCACCGGGCCACCCGGGTCGGCGAGGTGCGCACGATCTCGGAGCCACAGCGGCAGCGGCTTTGCCGGATTCGACAGGGACCGCCGACACCGCCGGACAGCGACGTCTGGCAGCTCGTGCGCGCCACCGCCGCCCGGCTGCCGGAAGTCGTGGCGGTCCGCGACGAGCAGGGTGAGCTCACCTACCGGGAGTTGATGGATCTCGCCGGCGAGCAGGCGCGCGAGCTGCGACGGGCGGGCGTCGGCGCGAACGACGTGGTAGCCGTCGCGGTCCGGCGCTCCTGTCGTGAGGCGGTGGCCGTACTGGCCGCCCTGCGTCTGGGGGCCGCCTACGTCGGCCTCGACCTCGCCGACCCCGAGCGGCGGATCCGCGAGGTGATCGAACTCGCCCGGCCCGCCGCCGTGCTCACCGACCACCACAGCGAGGCGCGGCTCCAGCAGGTCGCGCCCGCGGATCTACCGCGCCTGCGGGTGCGCCTGGCCCCACCGGCTCCCGCCGACGACGGCGCGGGCGATCCCGGCTCGCTACCCGAGCCGGCCATGGACCCGGAGCGGATCATCTACCTCACCTTCACGTCGGGCTCCACCGGCGCCCCGAAGGGCGTACGGGTCCGGCACGGGTCGGTGGTCCGGTTGGTCTCTCCGGACCTGGGCGACGCAGCGGTGTGTGTCGAGGGCGACCGAATGCTGCGCATCTCGCCGTTGGCCTTCGACCTAAGCCCGATCGAGCTGTTCGGGCCGCTGGCCGTCGGCGCCACGGTGGAGGTGCATCCCGAGGAGATCCCGACGGCCGCAGGTGTCGCGGAGCACCTCGACGCCCGCGACATCACGGTCGCCTGGATCACCGCCGGCCTGTTCCGATTGGTCGCCCGGCACCGCCCCGACTGCTTCCGCCGCATGCGCTACGTGATGTCCGGCGGTGAGGCGGTCGACCCCGACGCGGTGCGGGCGGTCCTGACCCACAGCCCCGGGGTACGCGTCGTGAACGGCTACGGCCCGTCGGAGAACGCCACGTTCACGACCACGCATCCGGTCCAGTCCTGCTCCGATCTCGACCATCAGACACCGATCGGCACCGCCGTGCCCGGGACCGGCGTCCTGGTGCTCGACGAGTCGGGCCGGGTCGTGCCTCCCGGGGGGATCGGCGAACTCGTCGCCACGGGGGCCGGCCTCGCCGTCGACTACCACCGCAACCCGGAGGCGACCGCGGCGACATTCGGCCGCCCCGCCCCGGACACCGGCGAGCGGGCCTACCGCACCGGGGACCTCGTCCGGTTGGACGGCTACGGCCGCCTGCGGTACCTCGGCCGCAACGACCACCAGGTGAAGGTCGGCGGAATCCGCATCGAGCTGGGCGACATCCGCGCGCGTCTGCTGGAGTGTCCCGGGGTGGCCGGCGCCGCCGTGGTAGCTGTGCCGCAGGGACCCTCGAACACGGTGCTCGCCGCGGTGGTGCCCGACGGGCCGGCGACCGTGGCCGAGTGGCGGGACCGGTTGGCGGCCCAGTTACCGCCGGCCGGCGTGCCCTCCCTGTGGGCGATCGTGGCGGCGCTGCCGCTGACGGTCAACGGCAAGACGGACGCCGCCGCCCTCGAGCGTGTCGCCAGGCCGATCGGTGCCCTGCTCGGATCCACCGACGACCCGGAGGCGGACGTCGGCGTCGACGGTCCGTCCGGTCCGCCTGCCAGCCCCGCCCCGGACGGCGCGGCCGACCAGCGCCACCGGAAACTGGCCGAGTCGGCCTGGCACGCGGTGCTCGGAGCCCCACCCAGCTCACCGGAGAGTGACTTCTTCGCCGCCGGCGGCGACTCACTGCTGATGACCCGGCTGATGCTGCACCTGCGGCGCCAGCACGCCATCCGGATCCGGCCGCGGGACTTCTACTCCGACCCGACGATGCGCCACCTGGTCGCCTGCATCGCGCGTGCCGAGGTCGAGCAGTCGGGCGACCGCGATCCTCGCCGAGGAGGCTCCGTTGTCTGAGCTGCTGCTGCTCGTGCTCGACTATCCGGGCCGCCGCACCGAGGCCCGCGTCGCCGACCTCGGTCTCGAGCATGCCGGTTTCGCGGTGCGCTACCTGCTCCGCGAGCCGTTCGTCCGGGAACCGACCGCGCCCCGGTACGCCGAGGAGCTCCTCGCGCAGACCCCGGTCGACGGTCCGTGCGCCGGGGTGCTCGCCTACTGCATGGCGGCGTCCATCGCCCAGGAGGTGGCATCCCGCGTGTCGGCCGCCGCAGAGCCCACCGCGCTGATCCTCTTCGACGGGGAACCGGCGAGCCCGGCGGCGATCGAGGAGCAGTTCGACGTCACGGCGCGCCAGCTGGCGGCACAGCTCGGAGGAATGCCGCCGCAGGCTTCGGACGCCTCCGTGTTCGATCCGGCGAGACTGGCCGGGCACCCCGAGGACGTCATCGCCGCGATGCGCCACACCCTGGTCGAACTCGGCGTGTCCGCGGTGGGCGAGGGCGACGACGATCCGTACGCCCGGGACACCGCCGAGGACCTCGCAGACTTCTATCTCGACTGGCTGGTCCATCTCGTCGCGGCGAACAACGCCAGCTGGCCGGCGTGGGGTGGCGAGGTGCTGCACGTGATGTCCAGAGACCACGGGTTCGCCGGCCCATGGCCGGGGGCAGCGACGACAAGGCATGTCCGCTGCGGCGTGCCCCGGCCCGAGCTGCTGCGCCATCCGGAGGTGCTTCCGACCGTTCGGGCGTTCCTGGACAGCCGCGTCCCGTCGGTGAGGAGGAGAGCGTGAACCAGGCTCGGACGCCGGACGGCGACGCGTACATCGTCGTGCGCAACGGTGAGGGACGACTGGGAGTGTGGCCCGCCCCGCGGCCGGTTCCGGCGGGATGGTCGGCGACCGGCCCGGCCGGCACCCGGGAGAGGTGCCTGGCGGAGGTCGGGCGCCAGAGTGACACACCACGGCCGCGAGGCCCGGCCGGAGAGACCCTGCTGACGATGGTGCGGCGGACGGTCGACCGGGTACCGGACCGACCGGCGGTGCGCGACGACGACCGGTTCCTCTCGTACGCGGATCTCTGGCGGGAGTCCGACGCGGTGGCGACGTGGCTGACCGGTCGCGGCGTGTCGCCCGGGGACCGGGTCGTCGTCTACCGCGAGCGCGGCGTCTCGACGCTGACCAGCATCCTCGGCGTATTGAAGGCGGGCGCGGCCTACATCGCGGTCGACACCCGCTATCCGGACGCCCGGCGTGATCTCATGATCCGCGCGGGCCGACCCGCCCTGGTGCTGACCGGGCCGGAGCTCGCCCACCAGCTGTCCGAGACCGGCGTGCCGGTCGGTGAACTGGACTCTGCCGGATGGGCCGCGTCGGGCACGGTGAGCCCCCCTCCACTCGACGTCCGGGCCGACGACGCCGCCTGCGTCCTGTTCACCTCCGGCTCGTCCGGCCAGCCGAAGGCGATCGTGCTGGAGCACCGTAACCTGCGGTACTTCGCCGAGAACGAGGCGCTTCCGCCGCTGACGGAGCAGGACCGCACCGCCCAGGTCTCCAGCGTCTCCTTCGACGCGTTCCATTTCGAGATCTGGGCCAGCCTCGCGGGCGGTGCCGAGGTGGTCGTCATGCCGTCGCTGTCGACGCTGATGGGGGAGGACATGGAGCGCGACCTCCAGCGCCGGCGGATCACCGCGATGCTCGCCCCCACGATGGTCGTCAACCACGTCGTGCACGAAGACCGCGACGCGTTCGCGCCGCTGCGTGTCCTGCACACCGGCGGAGACGTCCTCCAACCGGCAGCCTGCCGTGAGCTGCTCGCCGGCGGATTCACCGGAGAGTTCCGCAACCTGTACGGCCCGGCCGAGGCGAGCACCGCCTGCACTGGGTTCCTCGTCAACGACCTGGCCGAGGACGCGGACACCGTACCGATCGGAGCACCGCTCGCCGGGGCGTCGGTGTACGTCCTCGACGCGAACCTCGACGCGGTGGACGTGGGCCAGGTCGGTGAGATCCACATCGGCGGCACCGGTGTCGCCCGCGGCTACCTGGACCAACCGGTCCTGACCGCCGAACGCTTCCTGCCCGACCCCTTCGGCCCGACCGGCGCCACGATGTACGCGACCGGCGACCTCGCCCGCCGCCGTGCCGACGGCCTACTGGAGTTCGTCGGCCGGGCCGACGACCAGGTGAAGATCCGCGGGTACCGCGTCGAGCCGGGCGAAGTGGAACGGCTGTTGGGACGGCACCCGTCCATCACACAGGCGGTCGTCCTGGCGATCGGTGCGGACCACGACCGGCACCTCGTCGCGCTGGTGGTGCTACGGGAAGCCGTTCCCCTCAACCGCCTGCGCGCGTTCGCGGTGGCGCAACTGCCGACCTTCATGGTGCCGGCGGTGATCATCGTTGTTCCCGAGATCCCCGGCAACGAGCACGGCAAGCGAGACGTCCGGACGCTGCGGGCCGTCGCCGAGGAGCATCTGCGGCGCCGGGCGAACCGGGTCCGGCCGGCCGACCCGACCCAGGTGTATCTGGCTGGCCTGTGGGAGGAACTGCTCGGGGTGGAGACTGTGGGTGCCACCGACGACTTCTTCGACCTCGGCGGCAACTCGCTCCTGGCGTTCCGGGCCCAACGGCGGATCAGGCGCGATCTCGACGTCGCGCTGGACATCCGTGACGTGCTCGACAACAGCGAGCTGGCAAAGCTCGCCCTGCGTATCGACGAGCACCGGCAGGCACGGCGATGACCGCACCCGCCCCGATCGTCGACCTGACCGACGTCGAAGCCTTCGCGGCCGGCGCGCACCGGGAGATGTTCCGGTGGCTGCGGGCCACCGACCCGGTGCACGCGCACGTGTTTCCCGACGGCGGGCGGTTCTGGGCACTAACCCGGTACCGGGACGTGGTGGCCGCGTACACGGACCACCGGACGTTCAGCTCCAGCGGCGGCGCCATGCTGGGCGGGTCGTTCCGCAGCCGCGAGGACACCGCCGCCGGACGCATGCTCGTCGCGTCGGACCCACCGCGCCACCGGCTGCTCCGCAAGGTGATGCACCACGCGTTCAGCCCAGAACGGATCCGACTGGTCCAGCGACAGGTCGAGCTGCTAGTCGACGCGGCCGTCGACCGACTGCTGGCCGATGGCGGCGGCGACTTCGCCACCGACGTGGCCCCGGAACTGCCCGCCGGAGCGTTGATGGCGATGGTCGGCCTCTCCCAGGACGAGGCACACGAGCTGATCGGGATGACCCGACGCATGATCGGGTTCCGGGATCCCGTGCTGGTCGAGCAGACCTCCGACGTGCGGCTGCAACTGGCCGGCATCCAGGCGGACATCTTCGACTTCTTCGAGGAGGTGATCCGCCTGCGCCGGCACCGACCTGGTGACGACCTGGTGAGCCTGCTGCTCACCGCGACCATCAACGGGCGGCCGCTGCCCGAGGAGGAAGTGCTCTACAACTGCATGAACGTGGCCGTCGGCGGCAACGAGACGAGCTCGTACACGGCCTGCTCCGGTCTGCTGGCGCTGCTGGACCACCCGGACCAGTCGAGCATCCTGCTACGCGATCCCGAGCTGCTCGACTGCGCGATCGGCGAGATGCTGCGGTGGAGTTCGACCAACGCGTACGTCCAGCGCGTCGCCGTCCGCGACACCGAGATCGGTGGGCGTCACATCCGGTCCGGAGACTCGGTGACGCTGTGGAACGTGTCCGCAAACTTCGACGAGGACCAGTTCGACGAGCCGAACGTATTTCGCGTCACCCGCACCCCGAACCGTCACCTCACCTACGGCGTGGGCATCCACCGCTGCATCGGCGCCACGCTGGCCCACGTCGAGCTGGGAACGCTGTTCGCGCGGATCCTGCCGCACCTGCCGAGGATGCAGCAGGCAGGGGAGGCCCGCAGGCTGAGGTCCAACTTCATCCTCGGCACCACCTCGATGCCGATCGTCATGATTTGAGTGGAAGCAGAACGGAGTGTGGACCCTATCGACGGACGGAGATGGGCGGCTGGTCCCCCCTGCGAGGGGGCATGACCTGCGCCGGCAGTGTCCCGTCGTACCCGGAGTAGGCCTCCAGCGGTCCTTCCGCGACATGTCTAAGATCATCGAAGGCCTCCTGCAGGAGGCTCACTCTCCGCCTGAAATGCGAGTCAGCCTCGCGCGGTCGCATGATCACCGACGCCACGAGTTCCGAACCGTGGTAGTTCGGCACAAGCCGACAGGCGTAGTGGAACGGCGACCGGACTGGCAGGACGAGGAGGTGGTCAAGGAGCAACCTGTCACGGTCAAACCTGGTCCTGAGAACGACCGTTCCCTGCCGCGTGGTGAGGTGATACTCGTTGCTGGAGATTAATCGCGACCCGCGGACGGACCTTAGAAATCGCGGCCACATCGCAACGTCGGATGCCATGTCCCAGAGGACATCCGGTGGACGCCGGATCGACACCGACATCGTCACGGCGGCGAGGGTTTGACCGCCATCTCTGTCATCCATGTGGGGCACTCCGCTCAAGGATCGATGTCGCGGGCAGGGTGACGACCTGAGCGGCAGATGTCGCCGACCGCGCCAGAGGAAGCGTTGCGGGCTCGGTACGCGGCGACGGCAGCGCGGTTTCCGCAGCGACCCGCACAGAACTTCTTGGATCCGTTTCTCGAGAGGTCGACCATTACCTCACGGCACTCTGGGCGCGCGCAGAGACGCAGCCGGTGAAGCTCCCCACGCTGCACCAGGTCGGCGACGGCCATTGACGTCCGGATGGCGAGTTGGGCCGCAACGGAGCCGTCCGGCGCCAGAAGCTCCAAGCGGTAGTTCTCCGTACCGCCATCTCTCACCATCTGCGGGAGGGCGTCGAACTTGTGCAGGAGTTGGTTGACTACGCTCACGGCGACAGCCTCAGATCCCGGCCAGAGCGCCCGGAGACGGTGACGGAGGCTGCGGAGCGCGCATAGATCACTCAAGCCGCAATCCGCCTCTGTCCACCAGTCGATGGTGCGAAGCAAGTTCTCGAGAGCCGCCTCGTCGGATAGATGGTCGTGCTCGCTGTCAGTCATGTTCACCAGTGCCGCTGCGGCTAGCAGCGCTGCCTGATGTGGGGAAGTCACCTGCTTCCTCCCGCAGTGGCATCGACTCGTGCCTGCCGCGATCAGCCCGTCTCGCTGCCTCGACGCGGGGGGTCCTCACCTACGAGGCCGTCCACCGACTCACGTATGAGGTCAGCGTGACCGACATGCCGCGCGTACTCCTCGATCATGTCGATGAGGATGCGGCGCAGGGTGGGCACCTCAGTCAATTTGACGTACCGGGCTGGTTGGTCCAAGCCGCCCTCGGCCAGCGCTTCTACGACCGCCGCGCGAGACCGGGCCGCAGCATCCTGCCAGAGGGTCATGAGCTGCTCGGGTGTGTCCGCCGCGGCCGAGTTCCACTCCCAGTCGGGATCGTCGTCCCAGTCCACCGTGTCCCAAGGGGGCGGTAGATCCCGCCCGAGCAGCCGCCGCGTGAAGTACTCGTCCTCGACGCCGGCGAGGTGCTTGAGCAAGCCACCAAGGGTCATTGATGAGGTACCTACGGTCGCCCTCATGCCCGCTTCGTCGAGCCCTCCGCACTTCCACGCCAACGTCGCGCGCGACCTCTCGAGGGCACCGAGCAGTGTATCGGTCTCGTTGCCGTCGAGAGGAGGTCCATCGATATAGGCCATAAACGATGAGCATACCGGCCGCGCCCGTCGCTGTGGCGTCACCGCTAAGAGGGACAACGCGCTCACCGTCGCGTCCGAGTCGCTGACGCGACAGGTTATTGGCCCTTCGGCGCCCGGACCTGTCTTCCCCCGCGATGCCTCATGACGCGCTGCGCGCACTGGTCGTCACCGCGCCACCCGATTGGTCGCCGCGACAACACGTCACATCGACTTGCGCCTCGCGGGCCACCAGGAGGACTACACGTGCGTGAGCTTCAACGTCTTGCTGATCGGCAGCGGCGGTGGGGCATCGGTTCGTATCGCCCCTCGGACACCAAGGTTCTCCCACGGTGCGTGCTGAGATCGACTTCAGCGCGCACCGTTTCCGTCTCCGGGTGGTAGTTCAGTCGGAGGCCGAGTTGCCGGTAGACCTCGGCCTTTTCCACAGGGTCGGCGTCGCAGAGCGCGGTGGTGATGTCGCCGAGCGCGGTCAGCAGAGCCGTAATCTCTGCGCGGCTCACCCGACGCGGGGTGGAACTCGCGATGGCGTGTAGGTCGCCGCAGTGGTAGAGCCAAGATCGTTGCTGCCAACCGGTGAAGCCAGGGGTCCGACGGGTAATTTCTTCGATGACGTGGTGCGGCACGTCGTCAGGCACGTCGACTGCGTCGCTGAATTCGGCAGGCATGTCCAGGATGTCGCTGCCATCCGTGGCGGCGGCGACGACGCCAAGTGCCCTGGAGGCCTCCTCGGAGTAGATACAGTGCAGGCAAGGACTCTCGGGCTGCCCGCCGTAGATCGGTCCCCGGTAGAGGTCGGTGTCCTGGGAGGCGAGCAGCTCGGCTGCGCTACCGATGATCTACGGAGCTTCGCGGGGCCCGAGGTCTCTGGGTTCAGGGTAGCCCCATTCGGCGAGCATGCTCATGGCCCGTCGGTAGGTGTGGTCACGATAGATGCCCATTTCGTGGCCGCGGTAGACGAGGGCCTTCAGCGACATGCCCCAGCGGCGCTTGAGTTCGTGGAGCTCAGGGGGACAGAGCATCGGTTTCCCGACCCGAGGCTCCGCCCGCCGCTGTCACCGGCTGACGAACCACCCGTGCGACGGTCGATCATGATCGTATCGGGGGTCGCGGTGCAGGTCCGCGTTCGGCGCCGGTAAGGCGACTCCGGCGAGGTATCGCCGGTCGGACCGACCACGGACGTGGGTCTTACTGAGCCATTTTCATCCTGCGTAGCGGTCGGCTTCGACGTGGTGCAGGACGAGGATGGCCTGCACGATCGCGGTCGCTCGGCGTGGGCAGCAGCGCAGCTTGACCAGGATCTTCCAGGTCTTGAGGGTGGCGATCGCGCGTTCGCCTCGGGCACGGATCTTCGCGTGGGCCGGTTGACGGCCTTCTGCCGGCGTGACAGCTTCGGCCGGAAGCGGCGCCGCTTGAACGGAGTGCGCACGCTGCCGCGGGCGCCTTGATAGCCCTTGTCCGCGAAGGTCATCACGCCGGCGCTGGTCAGGGCGTCGATGATGCCGTGGGTGCGGGCGGCGGTCAGGTCGTGCGTCGAGCCGGGCAGCGCGGCCGAGGCCCAGACGAGACGCCCGGCCGCGTCGGCGATGACCTGCACGTTCACTCCGTGACGCTTGTGCTTTCCGGAGTAGTACGGCTTCTGGTTGGCGACCCGGTCGATCGAGATCAGGGTGCCGTCGAGGATTGCGTAGGCGAGCAGCTGGATCCTGGTCCTGGCCGTGGTTAAGTCGTCGGCGGTCGCGGCGAGTAGGTCGATGGCCTCGCGGACATAACGCCAGGTCGTCGTGACGCCGATCTCGAATCCGGCGGCCAGGCGGGTCAGGGTGTCGCCGTTGCGCAGGTGGGCCAGGGCGAGCAGGGCTTGCCGGCCGGGGTCGAGGCGTCGCCACCGGGAGCGTCGCTGCTGGCGGCGGGTTCGGATGAGGGCGGCGAGGTGGTTCAGGCTGCGGGTGGACAACGGAATCGCGGCAGGGTAAGACAGCACAGCGAGGCTCCCGGTTGGGGCATCTGATCTTGGTCGATTGCTGTCCTACCGGGAGCCTCGTCCTACCTGGACACCGGCCTCCCGCACCGCCCGTGACCTGCACCGTCACGATGAAAATGGCTCACTGGGTGAACCCGGAAGCCGTCATCGCGGGCGATGTCGAGGGCGGCGGCGGGTAGGTCGTGGATGCGTCGGGTGGTTAGGTCGCCGGAGAAGGCGAGAGATCGACCCTTCGGTTACCGGGAGGCCACATGCCGATGCCCTGCCGACACCTCGACCCATCGGGCCAGCGTCCCGGCCGCGGCACCGCTGTCGATCACCTCCGCGCACCGCGCCCAGGCCGGGCGCAGCTGCTCCGCGAACGGCCCGGGGGTGGCCGTCACGGCGGCCAGGGCCGCAGCCGCGTTCAGTAGGACCACGTCCCGGACCGGCCCGGGCCGCCCGGCCAACAGGTCATGGACGACCCGGGCGTTGGCCGCCGCGTCCCCGCCGCGCAGCGCGCCTTCGGCGGGTCGCGGAATGCCCAGCGTCCGAGGATCCACGACCTCGTGCCGGGCCTGGCCGTCCCGGATGATCCACACCTGCGACGTGGTCGCCGTGCTGAGCTTGTCGAGCCCGTCGTCGCCGCGAGCCACCAGGGCCGTCACGCCGCGGCGGCGCAGCACCTCGGTGATGATCGGGAGCAGGCGCGCATCGGCCACGCCGATCAGGCGGTGTGCCGGGGAGGCCGGGTTGATCAGCGGGCCGAGCGCATTGAACACGGTGGGAATGCCCAGCTCTCGGCGGATCGGGCCGGCGTGCCGCATGCCCGGGTGCACCTGCGGCGCGAACAGGAAGGTGATCCCCGCCTCGGCGGCCACCCCGACGTGCGCGTCGGGATCGAGGTCGAGCGGGATGCCGAGCGCCTCCACTACGTCGGCGGAGCCCGCGGACGTCGCGGAGGCCGAACGGCCGCCGTGCTTGACCACGGTGGCGCCGGTGGCGGCGACCACGATGGAGGCCATCGTCGACACATTGACGGCATTCTTTCCGTCCCCGCCGGTGCCGACCAGGTCGACCGCCGGCCCCGCGATCGACACCGGCGTGGCCGCTCGCAGCAGCGCGTCGACGCAGCCGTCCAGCTCGTCCGCCGTCGCGCCCTTGGCGCCCAGTGCGGTGAGGAAAGCGGCCACCTGGACGGGCGAGGCGTCGCCCCGGACGATCTGTTCCATCGCCCAGCCAGCGGCACCCCCGGTCAGGTGCTTACCGGCGACCAGTGCTCTCAGCAGGGCCGGCCACGACTCGGTCACGAGTTTCCTGTCTACTTGACGTTGCGGTTCTTCGCGTTCCAGTGATGCTCGAGGTTCTTGATCAGCGGTAACTGGATAGGTGCCTAATCTCGGGTGCGTGGGTGCCCTGATCAGGCGGTGGTGGGGGTCCAGGGGCTGCCGGCAGCGGCGGTGATGAGCGCGTCGAGCATGCCGACGCCTTGCCGGGTGGCGGTGGCGGTGTAGCTGCGGATCGCGGCGAAGTGTTCGGCTCCGGTGAGGGTGCGCATGCTGCCGGAGACTTTGATCCTCAGTTTCGGCATGCGGATGGTCTGCTCCGCGGCGTTGTTGTCGAACGGTACGTGAGGATCGGTGAGGAAGCGTAGGTAGTCGTCGCGGCGGTCGCGGAGCCGGACGAACAGGGCGTGGTGTTTGCGTTGCAGTTTGCTGCCGCGCTCGGCGGTGGCGTGGGCGCCGAGCACGACGGCCGAGCGCAGTAGGTGCTGCTGGTCGGCCAGAGCGGCCTGGTCGGGTGTTTCACCGGCGGTGTGCGCGGCGGTGACGAGCCGGTTCAGTTGCTGCAGGGCGCGGATGGCTTGGGCGGCCAGGTCGGCGACCTGGCCGGTGGCGGTGTCGGTGACGTAGACCAGTTCCCGTAGCACGTGGGCGTTGCACAGAGCGTGGATCGCGGTGGTGTAGGTGTCGTACGGCGCCCACGCGTCATGCACGGCCACGCCGCGGAAATGCGGGAGGATCCCGATCGCGTCCATCGCCGTGGTGCCGCGTTTCGGGTGCACCGCGAGGAGCACGTCCGTGGGTGTGGACGCGGAGTGCAGCCACGCGAGGCGACCCGCGGTGCGCATCCCGGTCTCGTCGAAATGGGCTACCGGCGCGGCGGCGATGCGCCCGGCGATCACCGGCAACACCTGGTCGATGACACCGAGGGCGGTGCGTTTCACCCACCCGGCTACCGTGCCCGCCGCCACGGGGACCCCGAACAGGTCCTTGATCGCCGCCGCGGTGCGGGACACGGACAGGAACTGCCCGTGCAGCAGGTACACCCCGATCCCCGCAAGGCGTGGCCCGTAGGCTACCGGCGCGGACGCTTGCGGCGGCGCAGTTGCGGTGGTGTGATGCCCACACACGCACGCGAGGGTGAGCAGTTGATGCTCCGGCTTGGCCAGGGCGGCGCGTCCGCGGTCGCTGAGCTGGAGCCGACCGCCGGCGAGTTCGGCCAGCCCGCCGGCCTGCAGCAGCGGCCAGGCGAACGCCGCGATCGGTTCGCCGGGATAGAAGTCGCCGCCGTCGAGCACCTCGGCGACTGCGGCGACGGTTGCGGCGGCGGGGCGGCGGGTCGTCTCGCTGCACCGCAGCCGACCGGCCGCCACAAGGTGCAGCACGGCGTGCAGGTTGGCGTGGGCCTGCGCAGCGGTGGACCGAACCGTCTCAGACATCGAGACCGGCCAGGTCGAGGCGTTCGAGCAGGCTGGGCTTACGCGCGTGTACCGTCCGAATCTCGGTCAGCCGGGTCGAAGCCACGGTCGGCGCGGCCAATCTGTGGCGCGCGGCAGTCAGAAGCTTGTTGAGCCGCAGTCACGGTCTGCCGTTGGGATGGGCGGCGCAAGGCCCGACTACGTCGTTTATTGCGCCTTTGTGACGACTTGAAGGAGAGCGCGTACCAGCGCATTCTCTCCGCCATTGCGCCACACCGGCGCGTAGTGCAACACCGGTCCGTCGGTGATGGGCAGGAAGGTGATGTCGCCTCGCTGTCGGGTGGATGCCACGTCCGACCCGATCGGAGACACGACGTCACCACGGGCGATCGCCCGGAAGGCCTCCTCGAGGGTGACGATGCCCAGTCCGCGCCGGATGGGTCGTCCCGCCGGGGTGGTGGACGGGGTGTGCGCCTCCCACACGTAGTCCGGAATGGGTCCCTCGGGGTAGACCACCGGATGATCGCCGAGATCCTCCAGCTCGACGCTGCCCCGGCCAGCCAACGGATGACCGGCGGCCACCGCGAGCACCAACTCCTCCCGGTGTAGGACCGGCCCGACCGTGAGGTCGGGCTCACGGATGGGCAGCCAGAGAATCCCGATGTCGACCGAACCGGCCCGCAGCGGCCCGAGCGGGTCGGTCGGCAGGATCTCGCGCAGGCGCAGCTCGCACTGCGGGTGCCGCTGCCGGAACAGGTCGAGGATGGCTTCGACCGACTGGTAGTGGGTGGCCATCGTGCCGATGGTCAGCGTGCCGGCCTGGCCGCGGGCGGTGGCGGTGGCCTCCTCGATGCCGGAGATGATCTCGCTGTAGCCGGCGCGGAGACGGTCGCGCAGCCGCTCGCCCAGAGGGGTGAGCCGAACAGCACGGCTCGTACGCTCGAAGAGGCCCCCGCCGATCCGGCGTTCCTGCTGTTTGATCGACTGACTGACCCGCGACTGGGACACGTGCAGACGCTCGGCCGTGCGACCGAAGTGAAGCTCTTCGGTCAGTGTCAGGAAGATCTCGATATCGCGCAGCTCCATCGGACGGCCCTGTCTCCGATCGTCGTGGCCTGGGACTGGGCAGTCTACGGCCGCGACGAGAACGGGCGGCGCGAGCGTGGCGCGGACCACCGGCCGTCGCGGGGCCCGTCGGCGATCGATCACCGCTGGCTAATGCGGCGATGCGATCTTCTGCGTTGATCGGCCAGGGCGGCCGGGCGATGGTGGACGCATGAGCGAAAGCGTGATCGACATAGTGGCGGTGCCGGATCATCTCGGCACCCCACGCTGGCACGCTGTGACCTCGCCCGGTGCGGTGGCCGGGGTCGCCGGCCTGCGTCCGGTCATGCCGTTCGGGTACGAGCTGCCGGAGGCACCGACCGCCCTGGAGTCGGACACCCTCGAGCTGAATCTGTACGTGCAGCCGCAGTGGCGTCGTCGAGGGATCGGATCGCGGCTGCTGGCCGCCGTCGGCGCACACGCGGTGGGCCGGCGGTTGATCGTGGAGACCAGCCCGGGTTCCGCCGCGCGGTCATTCTGTGAGCGGCACGGATTCCGGCGCATCGGATCCGGGAGCCATGAACTGCTCACCTACTGCGATGTCCACCATGCATGGCTGGGTGAGTTGGTCGATGTCGAGCACCCCGGATACCGACTGCGTCACTGGACCGGGGATCCGTGCGGCGCGACCAGCGTCGAGCAACTGCTCCGGCATCCGAGCCGTCCCGGCGCCGCGGTGGTGAGCGCCGCCGAGGCGGACGGCGGGGTGGTCGCCTATGTCCTGGCGACGACAGGTGCACTGCCGCAGCGGCGCGCCCGCCAGTACGGCCCTGCCGTGCTCGTCGGTCATCGCGGACGACGCCTGGGGCTGTGGGTCAACGCCGCTCTGCTCATCCGACTGCGCGAGGTCCATCCACACGTCGAGGAGATCGAGACCCGCACCGCCGACGGGGACTCCGACCTGGTCGCCCTGCGTCGACACCTGGGCTTCCGCCCTCTCGGGCGGCGTATCCGTTACGAACTCACCCTGCCGTAACCGGCGGCCCTGACTCCGATCCACCGGTACGTCCGGGCCGATCCGTGCCCGATGAAGAGAGGTTTGTCGTGAAAAATCCTGTCCGCCTCCGGTCGTGGGTTGCCCCGGTCGGGAGCCGAGACCCGCCTGGTGATCCCGGGCCGCCACCCGGCGGTCACCACCTGCCCACGTCAACATCAAGGAGCTCACCACCGTGTCCGTCAACCTTTCCACCCAGGACAAGCTCACGGTTCGCACGGCCGCATACGGCGCGGTCACGCTGCTGTCGGCCGCCGGAGCCGCCGGCGGCTCACCCCACAGGATCGCCACCGATGGGTCCATCGCCCTCGCCTCAGCAACCGGCCTGGTCGGGCATGTGCTCGCGGAAAAATCCACGGGCATGGACCTGAGTGGCGGCTCGGTGGCCCAGATCGCCGATCGCGTGTTGCCCGCCCTGACCGAGGCGATGCGCCTGCTCGCCGAGCATGCTCCGTCCGAGGTGGACAACTTCCGCCGCACCGTCGTCGTCGCCCTCGATGCGGCCGTGCGTACCCGGCAGGGCGCACCCGCTCCCACCGTCGCCGACATGACCAACAAGATCATCGCGGCGCTCGACGTCGCTGCGGCGACCCCGGAGGTGACCACGTGACCACCCCGGCGATCTCGGTCTCGGGCCTGCGCAAGGAGTACAAGGACAAGACCGTCCTCGACGGCGTCGACTTCGACGTCCACGCCGGCACGGTGTTCTGTCTGCTCGGCCCCAACGGCGCGGGCAAGACGACGACGGTGAACGTGCTGACCACCCTGGTACAGGCCGACGGCGGCACGGTCCGGGTCGCCGGCCACGACCTTGCCACCGATGCCAGGGCGGTCCGCGCGGCCATCGGCGTCACCGGCCAGTTCGCGGCCGTTGATGAGTTGCTGACCGGCCGGGAGAACCTCCAGCTGATGGTGGACCTCAACCGAAGGGTCGCCGGCGACGGAGCGCGGATCGTCGCGGACCTGCTGGACCGGTTCGAGCTGGCCGCATCGGCGGACAAGCCGACCTCCACCTACTCCGGTGGCATGCGCCGCAAGCTCGACCTGGCGATGACGCTGGTCGGCGGTCCACGGATCATCTTCCTGGATGAGCCGACGACGGGCCTGGACCCGCGCAGTCGCCGCACCTTGTGGTCGATCGTGCGGGAACTGGTCGCCGACGGCGCGACCATCTTCCTCACCACCCAGTACCTGGAGGAGGCCGACCAGCTCGCCGACCGCCTGGCGGTGCTCGAGCGGGGCCGCCTGGTCGCCCAGGGCACCCCGGACGAGCTCAAGCGCCTCATCCCTGGGACACACGTACGGCTGCGGTTCGCCAACGCCGCCGAACTCGACGCCGCCGCGGGGGTCTTTCCCGAGGCGGCCCGCGACGACGACGCGCTGGCCCTGCGGGTGCCCGCCGACGGTGGCACGCAGTCACTGCGGGCCCTGCTGGACCGGCTCGACGAGCACTCCCTCAGCGCCGAGGAGTGCTCCGTGCGCACCCCCGACCTCGACGACGTCTTCCTCGCCCTGACGGGCCACACCACGGAGGTCGACACGAAATGAGCGCTCAGTCCCACTCGCTGGTCATGTTGCGCCGCAATCTCAAACACCTCACCCGGAACCCGACGTCGGTGTTCAACGCCGTCCTGATGCCGATCATCATCATGCTGATGTTCGTCTACATGTTCGGCGACGCCTTTAGCGTCGGCGTGGACTACATCGACTACGCGACGCCGGGCCTGATCCTGCTGGCCGTCTGCTACGGGCTGGGAGCCACCGCGACGGCGGTGAACTCCGACATGACCAAGGGCATCATCAACCGGTTCAAGGCTATGGACGTCTCCCGCGGCGCGGTGCTGGTCGGCCACGTCGTCACCAGCGTGCTGACCAACCTGATCGCCATCGCGGCGCTCGTCGGAGTGGCCTTTCTGCTGGGGTTCAGCCCGAGGGCCGGCCTGGTCGACTGGCTCGCCGCTGGTGGTGTCGTCGTTCTGCTCGCGTTCGCGGCGGGCTGGCTCACGGTCGCGCTGGGACTGTCGGCGAAGTCGCCGGAGACGGCGGGCATGGCCGCCGTGCCGCTGGTCATGCTGCCGTTCTTCAGCAGCGCGATCGTCCCGGCCGAGAAGATGGGGCCGGGCCTGCGACAGTTCGCCGAGTACCAGCCGTTCACGCCGATCATCGAGACCGTGCGCGGCCTGCTCGACAGCGCACCTGACACCACCGACGCGGCCGTCGCCGTCGCCTGGTGCGTGGCCATCGCCCTCGTCGGCTACCTGTGGGCGCGTTCCGCCTTCACGAAGCGGGCGTGACCCGGCCGGTGTGGGGCGTGTGCGGCGCCATCTCGGTGAACGTAGCCCAACGAGGCGGCGCCGCAACCGGTCGAGAGCCCTCCGTCGGCACCCGGCCGTCGCGGCCGAACGGCCGTCACCAACATGTCCTTGTCCACCTGCCAGATCAGGGGGCGTCTTGCTCGCGTCGCAACTTTCGCTGCATGACATCATCCGCCGCTACGACGAGCGCACCGTGCTGGCCGGCGTGTCCTTCAGCGTCAAACCGGGCGAGAAGGTCGGCATCATCGGCGACAACGGCGCCGGGAAGTCGACCCTGCTACGCCTGATCGCCGGAGTGGACCGACCCGACAACGGGGACCTGACGGTGATCGCCCCGGGAGGTGTCGGCTACCTGGCCCAGTCGCTGGCGCTGCCGCCACATTCCTCGGTCCAGGACGCGATCGACCTCATCCTGGCCGACCTCCGCGAGCTCGAGTCGCTGATCATGCACACCGAGGCCGGACTGAACGGTCTGTCGAGGGCTGAACTCGTCGCCGGCCTGGACCACTACGCCGGGCTGGTCTCCCGTTACGAAGCACGGGGCGGGTACGGGGCGGACACCCGGGTCGAGAAGGCGTTGCACCGGCTCGGCCTGCCGAATCTGGACCGCACGCGGGCGCTGGGCACCCTGTCCGGTGGGGAGCGCTCCCGGTTGGCGCTGGCTGCCACGCTGGCCTCCGAGCCGGAATTGCTGTTGCTCGACGAGCCGACCAACGACCTCGATGATCAGGCCGTGGGCTGGCTGGAGGCGCGCCTGCGGCAGCACCGCGGCACACTGCTCGCGGTCACCCATGACCGGGAGTTCCTCAGCCGGGTCACCGACACGATCCTGGACGTCGGTCAGGGCAGGGTGACACGCCACGGCGACGGCTACGACGGGTACCTGACCACCACGGCCGCCGAACGCCGCCGTCGGCTACAGGAGTACGAAGACTGGCGCCACCAGCTGGTCCGTAACCGTAAGCTCGTTGCCGCGAACGCGTTCCGTCTGGAAGCGATCCCGCGGAAGGCGCCGATGGCCAAGTTCGGGCACGGCGCCTTCCGTGCCCGCGGCCGTGATCACGGTGCGATGGGACGCATCCGCAACGCCAAGGAGCGCATCGAGCGTCTCACGGCAGACCCCGTCGCGCCGCCGCCCGACCCGCTGGTGTTCTCGGCCAGCATCACCGGCGTCGACAAGGACGCCCCGGAGACGGTTGCCGAGCTCACCGAGGTTCGCGTCACCGACCGGCTGTACGTGCCGTCACTGCGGATCGGCGGCACGGACCGGCTTCTGGTCACCGGGCCCAACGGTGCGGGCAAGTCCACCCTCATCCGGGTCCTGGCAGGAGAACTGCGCCCGGACCATGGAACGGTACGCACGCAGGGCCGGATCGGTCACCTGCGGCAGCAGATGACGCCGTGGTCGCCGAACCTGACCGTGCTGGAAGCGTTCGCCGGTGGGCCGGCTGGTGACCCGGACGAACTGCTGTCGCTGGGCCTGTTTCGTCCGATCGACCTGCGGTTGCGGGTGCGGGAGTTGTCGTACGGACAACTCCGCAGGCTCGAAGTGGCCCGCCTGGTCAGCAAGCCGGTCGACCTGCTGCTGCTGGACGAGCCGACCAATCACCTCAGCCCTGCTCTGGTCGAGGAGTTGGAGCAGGCGCTGGTCGACTACCCGGGCGCGGTGGTCGTCGTCACCCACGACCGCCGGATGCGGGCTCGATTCGCCGCCACGCACCTACAGCTACGTGCCGGCCACGTGGAACAACTCAGCGAGAGGACCGGCTGACGCCGGACCTGCCGCGACGGCGGTGCCATGAGCAGAAGAGAACCTCAGAGGGGAATGGCAAGTAAAGGACACTGACGTCATCATCGTGGGCGCCGGTCCGGCGGGCTTGATGTTGGCCGGGGAAGTGCGCCTGGCCGGAGCCCGAACGGTGGTGCTGGAGCGCCACCCGCAGCCGCGAGACATCCCGAAGGCCAGCGGCCTCGGCGGGCGGATCCTGGACCTGCTGCGCCACCGGGGAATTCTGCGGCGATTCGAGGAAGCCAGCAGCAATCCCCAGGTGGCCGCTCGATTTCCGTTCGGCACCATGCACCTGGACTTCACGCACCTGGCGGATCCGCCGATGCGGGCGATGCCGATTCCGCAGCGGGAGGTCGAGCGACTGCTCGAGGAACGCGCGCGGGAACTCGGCGCCGACGTCCGTCGCGGACACGACGTGGTCGGGGTGACTCAGAACGATGCCACGGTGACCGCGGACGTGCGTGGACCGAACGGGCCTGACCGAGTGACCGCTCGATACCTGGTCGGTTGCGACGGCGGGCGCAGCCGGATCCGCGACCTCGCGGGGATCGCGTTCCCCGGCGTGACCTACCCGGAGGTCAACAGGCTGGGCCAGGTCACCGTGCCCGACTCGGTGACGGTGCTCGACAACGGCGACATCGACGTTCCCGGACTGGGCCGGATCCGGGCGGGATTCACCCGGACGGACCGCGGGGTGTTCGCGTTCGCGATCACCGCCGGCGTCCTGTCCATGCAGATCACCGAGGACGAAACCGCCGAGTACGACGACGACGAACCGCTGACCCTGACCGAACTCGCCCAGAGCGCTCGCCGTGTGCTCGGCGCGGACCTTCCCCTGGGGGAACCGATCCGGCTGTCGCGATACACGTTCAAGGATCGGCAGGCCGAACGCTACCGCCACGGACGGATCATGCTGGCCGGCGACGCAGCCCACCTGTTCCCCGCCACCGGTACGGCACTCACCGTCGGCATGCTCGACACGGTCAACCTCGCCTGGAAGCTGGGCGCCGACATCCACGGCTGGGCGCCGGCCGGCCTGCTGGACACGTACCACGACGAGCGTCAGCTCGCCGGCGCACGTGCACAGCTGCAGACCCGAGCCCAGGCGGCACTGAGGCGCGGACACGACCCGGCCGCCGAAGCGCTCCGGCAGGTCTTCCAGGAACTGGTCGTCGACGAGCCGGCGCTGCGCCGGATGGGAGCACTCGTCGCCCAAGCCGACGTCCGCTACCCGATGCCGGGTGCCGGCCACCACGCCCTGGCCGGCACCTTCGCACCCGACCTCACCCTGCACACCGACCGGGGCACCACCAACGTCGCGGAGCTCATGCACACCGCGCGGCCCGTCTTCCTCGACCTTGCCGACCGCCCCGAGCTGCGCCAGATTGCCGGCGACTGGGTCGCTCGCGTCGACATCCGCACCGCGAAGACTGACACCCCGCCAGCAGACGCCCTCCTGATCCGTCCCGACGGGCATGTCGCCTGGGCCGCGACGCTCGACGAACCCACCGCCACCGCCGGGGCCACGTTGCGAGACGCGCTCTCCCGCTGGTTCGGCACACCGCCAATGAGCAGGGGAGTGCCAGCTCTCGCGGACGGCTGCTCGAACGGACCGGCGTCGTGAAGGTGGTACGGACGCACAGGGTGCGGGGACATCCGGGGGTTCGGTTACCCGCGTCGATCGCCCTGTTCCACCCGGCACCGCGCGGTCGGGTCGAGGGAAGTGCCGGATGACCTCTGACCTGCGGAGGTTGCCGGTCGGGTTCGGGCGGCTGTGGGCTGCACAGACGGTGTCCTCGCTCGGTGACGGGGTCTCGCACGCCGCGCTGCCGCTGCTCGCGTTGATGGTGACGCGGGACCCGATGGCGCTCGCCGTCGTCACGGCCGCCGGGACACTGCCATGGCTGCTCTTCGGGGTGCTCGGCGGTGCGCTGGTGGACCGCTGGGACCGCCGACGCACGATGTGGGTCACGGACGCGGCGCGTGCGGTGTCGCTTGCGATTCCGGCGGCGGCAGCCGCGTTCGACGTCCTGAACGTTCCGCTGCTCGCGGCCGTCGCCTTTCTGCTCGGCCTCGGCGGACTCCTCTTCGACACCGCCGCCACCGCCTATCTGCCGGAACTGCTCGGCCGCGACCCCGCACTCCTGGAGCGAGCCAACTCTCGCCTACGGGGTGCCCAGACCGCCATGTCCGGCTTCGCGGGGCCGCCCGCGGGCAGTGCGCTGCTCGCGCTCGGGCGGGCGGTTCCGCTGCTCGCCGACGCGGTGTCGTTCGTACTCTCCGCACTGCTCGTTCGGTCGCTGCCCGCCGTGTCCCGGCCCGTGCCGCAGGCCCGCGAATCGCTGCTCCGGCAGGGCGGGCCGGAGCAGCGTACGTCTTCCGGAACCGGTTGCTGCTCGGGCTCGCCTTGCGCCCGGCGGTCGGGAACGTCGCCTTCCTCGCGGTGGGGACCGTCCTCGCCCTCTTCGCACACGACCGTCTCGGCATCGACACCTACGGCTTCGGCCTGCTCCTTACGGCAGAAGCCACCGGCGGCCTGCTCGGTGCGGGCATCGCCTCACACCTTGGCCGGCGACTCGGCACCGGCACCGCACTGACCTGCACAGCCGCCGCCGAAGGGCTTGCCGTCCTGGGCCTGGCCGCAGCCCCGAACCCCTACCTGGCCGGGCTGGCGCTCGCGATCTGCGGAACCGGCATGGGCGCCACGATGATGCTCGCACCCTCCCTGCGGCAGGCGATCAGTCCCAGCCGCCCTGATGGGCCGCGTCACCTCCACCTCCCGCATGCTGGCCATGTGCGCCGCCCCGTTCGGAGCCTTTCTCGGCGGCTGGCTGGCCACCACCTTCGACGTACGCACGCCGCTCTACGCCGCCGGTCTCCTCCTCGCCATGACCGCCGTCACGTCGACCATGACCAGCAACCGCCGGGTCGAGGCGGCGCTCCGTGGCTCTTCCGACCGGGAGAGCCAGACCCAGGACAGCCGCCCCGCCGACGCGGTCATCGCTGCCTGAACTGCCGGAAAGGCATCAGATGCTCTACTCGACCGCACGCGTCGTCACCGACCGCCCCCACCGCCACCTCAAGCATCTGGTCTCACACATGGGGCGCAAGGTGCCCACCAAACTCGACGAGGAACGCGGGTCCATCTCCTTCAGCGTCGGCAGCTGCCTGCTCGTGCCCTCGACCGCCCACCTCGACCTGATCGTCAGAGCCGACGCGGCGGACGACATCGCGGCGGTGGCGGACACCATCACCCGCCACCTGCTGCGATTCGCGACCAGGGATCCGCTCACCGTCGACTGGCTGCCCCTGGTGCGACCCGCCACGACCGAGGACGACGCCGCTCTCCTCACCCTCGACCGGTCGGCGTGGACCGTCGGGTCGGAACTACCCTCCACCCGCGCCGAGCAGCGAACGGCCTACTTCAACGAACGACGGAGGCCCGAAACGCACCTGGTCGCCGCGCTCGGCGGCCAGCTCGTCGGCACCGTGAGCACCCACCGGACGGTGCAGTTCCCGGAGGGGGCTCACGTCTTCGGCCTGTGGAATTTGATGGTGGCCGAGCAGGCCCGTCGTATGAGTATCGCTTCGGCCCTGCTCTCGGCCGCCGAACGTCTCGCCGGTTCACACGGTGTGAAGAAAATCGGACTGCGCGTCCTGGAGACCAACACCGGCGCCATCCGGCTCTACGAACAGCACGGTTATGTCGTCGAAGGCCGACACGCCGACGAGTTCCTGATCGACGGCGCCTACGTCGACGACATCAGCCTGGGTAAGTTGTTGGTACGGGGCTTCCACGTTTCTCCAGCCAGAGCGGAAGTGGCATCCTGATTCACAGCGGAGTGCTCCGGGCGCACGCCGCAGCGTGCGCGGCGCGTGGCCTCGGGTCGACCACAACCAGGCCAGTGCCGGCGACGACAGCTGCGAACAGTAGCGCCAACCGTCGCTGAATTGCCCTCCGCTGCGCGGTCACCAAGGAGCACACGCCAGGACAGGCGCGGCGGGCTGGCTGATTCACAGCGGAGTGCTCCGGGCGCACGCCGCAGCGTGCGCGGCGCGTGGCCTCGGGTCGACCACAACCAGGCCAGTGCCGGCGACGACAGCTGCGAACAGTAGCGCCAACCGTCGCTGAATTGCCCTCCGCTGCGCGGTCACCAAGGAGCACACGCCAGGACAGGCGCGGCGGGCTGGGCGCCGGTGGCGGACAGGATTGAGGTTTCTCCAGAATGTCGCACACTGAGTCCCGCTCGACTGCGCCGTCACCTCCGCGAGAAACTCGAGCCACGCACGCATCCACCCTCTGTAAGTTCGCGACAACGTCACGGACCGCGCCGCCTTTGGCCGAGATCACAAGAGTGATCCCGAGCGCGCAGCGTGAGTGAACGGTCCGAGCAGGGGCGCAGCACGAAAATCGGACCCCGTCGCCACCTCACCTCTGCGGTGTTCGCGGTCGGCTCCGCGATAGTCTGCAACGGATGAAGCTGTCGGCTCGAAGATGAGGTTTGCCCGATGGGTTCCAGCTACGAACCGATGAGTCTGGCCAGGCTCGCCACCCACCTGACATCCGCGGACACCGACCAGACTCGCTGGAAGCTCGTATGGGAGTTCCTCGAGGAGTACCGCTGGGAACCCGCAGAAACCAGGGTCGACCTGTTGAGCGAGGAGCCCCGGCTGACTGGGGACTCTCGGTGGGATGCGCTACTTGCCGCAGTCGCGGAGCACCTGCTGGCTCAGGCAGATCTTGCTCCGCCCGCATGGGTCGACGCGCGTGTGCTGCGGCGGGCGTGGTTCCCGGCCGAACTGGCCATCCACCGGGCCGACGCCCTGGCATGGGCGCCGGCTGCATTTCGAAAGCATGGCGTGTACCTGTCCGTTCACGACCTGGCGGCGGCGTGAGCGGGTCAGGCGGCGTCCTGATGGGGCGCGCGGAGCTCGAACGGGCATTTGCTCGCCTGGGCGAGCGGCTTGTCCGCCGCGGGGTCGTCGCCGACATCTTCGTTGTGGGTGGTGCTGCGATGGCGCTCGCTTACGATGCGAAACGGGTGACCAGGGACGTCGATGCGATGTTCGTCCCGCACGGTGTCGTCCTCGACGAGGCGCGTGCGGTGGCCGATGAACTCGGACTGCCGACGTGGTGGCTCAACGAGCAGGCCAGCGTGTATGTCTCCGGCAAGGACGACCCAGGCAGGCGGCGGGTCTTCGACCACCTCGGCCTGCGCGTGATGGCGGCCTCGCCGGAGCATATCTTCGCAATGAAGGCGCTCGCGGCGCGGGCCCGCGACGTGGACGACCTTCGGACCCTGGCAGCGTTGGCCAAGGTGGCGACAGTGGATGACGCCCTACGTCTGTGCAGCGACTTCTACCCTGACGAGATTGTTTCGCCGCGGGCCATGGGAGTCATCCGCGAACTGTTCGAGTAGGTCGAGCACTTCCGTCAAGTGCGTAAAGAACACCGATAGTACCGGTCTGCAAATGGTTGCCTGCGTACTTCGGCCACCACTGGAGCGAGTTGACCGAATCTGTTGCGGTTTGGGGCCAGCCACCGAGAGGCAGGATCCGTTCACTGTTTCACCTGCACGAGTGTTCAGCGACGACGTGGCGGTCTCTAGATATCGAGTCCGGGGCCATACTGCTGGGTCGGTGGATGCTTGCGTGGCCGCGCCGCGAACACCAGCCGAAGGGGTCTGCTGCACCGATAGGTGACATCTGAGATGGCTTGCCCTGCGGGCAGGCTGGAAGGATGTCGCTGTGCCCAAGCCCTACCCCAGAGAGTTCCGCGATGACGTCGTGCGTGTCGCTCGCGACCGCGAGCCAGGCGTGACCGTCGAGCAGATCGCCAAGGACTTCGGGGTCCACCCGATGACGCTGTTCAAGTGGCTGCGCCAGGCCGACATCGACGCTGGCGTCATGCCGGGGACGGCCAGCGATGAGTCGGCCGAGCTACGCGAGGCGCGCAAGCGGATCCGGTTGTTGGAGCAGGAGAACGAGGTCCTGCGCCGGGCCGCTGCCTACCTGTCGCAGGCGCATCTGCCGGGAAAAGGCTCTACCCGCTCGTGAGCGAGCTGGCCGCCGACGGGATCCCCGTGGCGGTGACGTGCCGGGTATTGAACATCGCTCGCCAGCCCTACTACCGGTGGCTGGCCCGACCGGTCACCATCGCCGACCTGGTGGCGGCGTACCGGGCCAACGCGTTGTTCGACGCCCACCGCGACGATCCGGAGTTCGGCTACCGGTTCCTGGTCGACGAGGCCCGCGACGCCGGGCAGCCGATGGCCGACCGCACCGCGTGGCGGATCTGCTCCGGCAACGGCTGGTGGAGCGCCTTCGGCAAGCGCAAGCGTCGGGGTAAGGGCGGCAAGGTCGGCCCGCCGGTGCACGACGACCTGGTCCGGCGGAATTTCACCGCCGACGGCCCGAACCGGCTGTGGCTGGCCGACATCACCGAGCACCACACCGCCGAGGGCAAGCTCTACCTGTGCGCGATCAAGGACGTCTGGTCCCACCGCATCGTCGGCTACTCCATCGACTCGCGGATGAAGTCCCGCCTGGCCGTCGCCGCACTGGACAACGCCGCAGCCAGACGCGGTGACCTGGCCGGCTGCATCCTGCACACCGACCGCGGATCCCAATTCCGTTCCAGGAAATTCGTCCGAGCCCTCCACCGCCACCGGATGGCCGGATCGATGGGCCGTGTCGGCGCCGCCGGCGACAACGCCGCCATGGAATCCTTCTTCGGCCTCCTGCAGAACAACGTCCTCAACCGACGATCATGGACCACCCGCCAGCAACTACGGATCGCGATCGTGACCTGGATCGAACGGACCTACCACCGCCGCCGACGCCAACGGTCACTGTCCCGATTGACCCCCGTTGAATTCGAGACCATCATGCACCCACCGGCCAGTCAGGCCGCGTGACTACGCCTGTCACCTGCCGGTGCAGCAGACCCAAGGCCAAAAATAGAGTTGCAGCTGACGCCCCGAATAGTATGGCTGCCGCATTGGGCTCGGCCTGGCGCGAACGCTTATCCGGCGCTCTCCTTGATGCTTTCATCAATGTAGAACCGTCCGGACCCGCTGCGTCGGGTTGAACGGGTGTCGGCGGAGTGTCCGGCTCGGCGAGCAGGCGTGTGCCGCCGGAGCGGTAGAGGCTGTCATGAATCTCGTCGGCAGAGAGCAAGTTGGTCACTGCACGGTCGATCGTTGCCGCCCGACCGCAGACGGTGTCTCCGGCAGTGGGCGGACTTGCCGCGCCTCCTGCTGGGGGAGCGGGGTGACCTGTCGTGGCCGCAGAGGCGTGGTCATGCGCCGTTACTGATCGTTCAGACCGGTAAGGCCTTTCGCCTGGCCGACAGGTCGCGCGGTGGTTCTGCTCGCCCGTCCTGAGCCTGGTGCCGGCGGCGGTCTACTGATCAGGCGGCGCGGTGGGCCGGGCGGAGCGAGGTGAGCGCGCGAAGGGCGTCGGCGCGGGAGACGGGCTGATCGTCGTCGGACTGCAACGAGCCACGTCGACTGACTCCCCAGGGCCGGGGTGACCAGCCTCAGTCCGCGCGAACCAGCCGGCGCGTTGCCGTCGACCGTAGTGCGTTCGGGCGGGTGCACCTACGCGCCGGCCGTCGTGGACGGTCACCGCCGCGTTCAGGCGGCGGCCCGGGGGCAGACCATCGGGTGCAGCAGCCGGGACAGCTCGGCGACGTCGGCGACGGGCCGCTCGAAGGCGAGTCGGGTGCGCCGCGTCGCGCCGGGCCGGCCGTAGGCGATCAGCAGCCCGTACCGGTCGATCCGGACCACGCGCGGCGACTCGGCCCCGGGCAGTGCCAGGCGGCGGCGCAGGTAGCCGGTGACCTGGTCGGCGTGGTGGTCGGTGAGGTCGGCCAGCAGGTCCGACTCGACCGGGTGCAGCGGATCGGGCTCGGCCCCCGCGTACGCGTCGGGGTCGATGCGGCGGACTCCGCCGGCGCGTTCCCAGCGGGCCTCGGCCACCTCGAACCGGTGCAGGTGGAACCGGGTGCCCAGGTCGAGCAGGTCGCCGGTCGGATGGGTGGCGGCGAAGTCCAGTGCGGCGCCTCGGGCCTGGTCGCCGTCGAGGCGCTCGGCCCAGCCGGAGATCCAGGCCCGGCCGAGGGAGGGGGCGCCGGCGGCCGGCGGGAGGTCGAGCACGTCGAGGACGGTGGCGACGTCGCTGTCTCCGGCCGGCGGCGCCAGCGCCACGGCGAGGTCGCTGAACACCGGCACCAGCAGCAGCACCCGTCCGTCCGGGTCGGTGGCGTGCCGGACCTGGTGCGGGCCTGGGTCGCGGGCCAGGTGGACCAGAGCGGGCAGCCGGCCCGCGATCAGGGTACGCACGATCTCCGCCGGGCTGGGTCGCATCCTCGACCTCCTCAAGATAGGTTAGGCTTACCTAATAAACAGGCTAGACCATTCGATCGGAGACGTCGACGTGAACCACCCCCGGCCCAAGGCCCGGCTCTCCCGCGCCCTCGGCGTCCCGCTCACGCGCAAGTGCGTGCGGTACGTCGAGCGGCGCCCCTACCCGCCGGGTGTGCACGGCCGCAACCGCCGCAAGACCTCCGACTACCAGGTGCGGCTGCTGGAGAAGCAGCGGCTGCGCCACCAGTACAACGTCAGCGAGGTCCAGTTGCGCCGCACGTTCGACGAGGCCGCCCGCGGCGCCGGCAAGACCGGCGAGTCGCTGGTCACGCTCCTGGAACGGCGTCTCGACGCGGTGGTGCTCCGGGCCGGGCTGGCCCGCAGCATCTACCAGGCGCGCCAACTCGTCGGGCACGGTCACTTCACCGTCGACGGACACAAGGTCGACCGTCCGTCCTACCGGCTGCGGCCGGGCCAGGTGGTCGCGGTCCGCGAACGCAGCCGGACCCTGCCGCCGTTCCAGCTCGCCGCCGCCGGCGCGCACGCCGACGAACAGCCCCGGCCGTACCTGTCGGTGGAACTCGCCGGGCTGCGCGCGACGTTGCTGCGCGAACCGGCCCGTCGCGAGGTGCCGGTGATCTGCGACGAGCAGTTGGTGGTCGAGTTCTACTCCCGCTGACGGGGACGACGAACCGGCGACGACAAGGACACGCTCCCCGCCCGCGGTCATCGGCCGGGCGGGCGGGCCGCCCACCCGGCCGCGATCCGGTGCGGGTCGCCGGTGCGAAACTCCGGGGGCTCGTGCAGCAGGAAGTCGCGGTGGCTGATGTTCCAGGCGTACGCGCCGGCCATGGCGAAGACCAGCACGTCGCCGACGCCCACCGGGCCGGCATCGGTCGAGCGGGACAGCACGTCCTTCGGGGTGCACAGCTGCCCGACGACGGTCACCGGCCCGCCGTCGGTGCGCGGGCCGTCGCCGCCGTGCCGCGGGTGCACGGTGAACGGCTGCGGGTGGCCCTTGGCCGCGGGCGTGCGCAGGTGGTGGGTGCCGCCCGCGACCACCGCGAACCATTCGCCGTGGGAGCGTTTCACGTCGATCACCTCGGTGAGGTACGCACCGCAGTAGACGGTGACCGAACGGCCCGGCTCGACGCGCAGCCGCACCCCCGGGTACGCGTCGAGCAGGCCGCCCAGCGCGCGACCGTAACCAGCCCAGTCGAACCGGGCCGCCGGGGCACCGTAGTCGACCGCCATGCCGCCGCCGACATCGATCTCCCGGGCGCCGACCTCGTTGACCGACCAACGGACCACATGCTCGGCCACGGTGGCGGCGAGCGGCCCGTCCAACCCGCTGGCCAGGTGGACGTGCACGCCACGCACCTCCACCCCATCCGGGGGGCGGCGCGCGCAGGCCACCGCCTCGGCCGGGTCCATGCCGAACGGGCTGGGTCGTCCGCCCATCACCAGGCTCGCGCCGGGCGCGTCCAACGGCAGGTTCACCCGCAGCAGCACCCTGGCCGGTGTGCCGCCGGCGACCGCCAGCGTGCCCAGGCGACGCAACTCGGCCGGGGACTCCACGTGGATCCGCGCCACCCCGGAGGCGAGCGCGGCTGCCAGGTCCGCGCCGGTCTTGCCCGGCCCGGCGTACGCCGCCGCCGGGCGGCCGGGCAGCACCTCGGTGAGGCGTCGCAGCTCACCTCGGCTCGCGGTCTCGAAGCCGTCGACCACCGGTGCCAGCGTGCGTAACACGTCCGGCTCCGGATTCGCCTTCATCGCGTACAGCAGCTCGACCCCGGGCGGCAGCGCCGCGCGGATCGCCCGGGCGTGCCCGGTCAGCGCGTCGAGGTCGTGGACGTAGACCGGCCGGGTCACCCGCGACCGCCGAACGGGTTCGGCACCGGCACGAACGGCGCCGCCCGGTCCGCGTCGCGCCGCCAGCGCACCAGCAGGTTCGCCTTGGCGACCAGCGGCTCGCCGGCCAGCAGCGCGCGCAGCTCCGGCGGGTCGTCCAGTTCGGCGGCGACCGTCGCGACCACCTCGCGCACCTCCCGCCACAGGGCCGGCTCGATGCCGGGCCGGGCGTCGGCGAGTGCGCCGCAGATCCCGGCGAGGTGGTTGACGAACAGACAGTAGACGACCCGTTGCCGGGCGTCCTTCGGGCCGTATCCCACCTGTCGGGGCAGGCCGTGCGGCCAGTCGGTCCAGCGGCTGGTGTCGAGCTTCACCCCTTCCAGGTCGCGCAGCAGCATCCGCGCCGGGCGGCCGTCGGGGTCGCGCACGACGACCACGTTCTGCAGGTGCGACTCGTGCACCACTCCGTGCCGCAACCAGGCGCGCAGCACGGCCGGCGCCAGCATCGCGACGTAACGCCGCCACCAGTCGACCGGGTCGGACACCGGCAGCGGTGCGGCGGCCAGCGCCGCCGCCAGCACCGGCGTCTGACCGGGCCGCAGGTGGGCGCGCAGCCCGGTGCGCAGGATCGTCCCGTACGCCTCGTCCGCGCCGGGCAGGTCGACGGTCCGGTAGGCGGGCTCGGCCAGCAGAGCCACGCCGTCGGGCAGCGGCACGTCGGCGAGCAGCCCGGTCAACGCGACCGCGCCGGTCAGCTCGTACCGGGCGTTCTTACGCAGGCAGTTGGTGATGCGCACGTGCAGGCTGGTCTTGACGAACAGGTCGGCATCGGGGGAGTAGAGGGTGCGGACGCTCGCGGTGGGGCGCACCGGTCTTCCGGCCGCACCGAGCCTCCGCACCCGGGCATGTACCGGTGGCATCAGCCTCAGCTGCCACGGATGCACCGGCAGCACCCGGTGCCCGGCCGGCGGGCGTGGCGGGTCCAGGGCGGCCAGCAACTCCTCGAAGGGCCCGGCCCCGGCAACCAGGCCGTCCGGCACGGCGAGCCAGTGCAGCCGGAACGCGGTGCGCAGCTCCGGCGCGTACGCCCGCCATTCGTCCGGGTCGCCGCTGCGCCACTTCGGGGTGGGATGGTGCGGATGGCCGAGGACGAGCGACTGCTCGGAGGCTACGTAGGCGTCGACCGCCGGGTCCCCGGTCGGCGTGGGGTCGGTGTCCGGCTGCCCGGCCAGCAGTTGGGCGGTCACCTCCCGGCTCGCCTGCACCTGCCCGACGAACTCGGAGTTGTTCCGGCCGGTGCGCACGGCCAGCTCCGCGGCCACCAGAGCGGCCAGTTGATCCGCGTGCACCTCTGCCCACCGGCCGCCGTCCGGGCGGGCGCGCACCGGCCCGTGGTAGCGGTGCGCGCCGACCGGGGACAGCCGGGTCACCGCGCAGCGCAACGCCATGCCGGTGGCCGGCAGCCGGACCCGCACCTGGTCACCGGCCACGGTGGCCTCGCCTGCGGGGGCGGCGACCTCACGGACCAGGCAGCCGAACACGGCGTGCGCGGCGGCCAGGTCCGCCGGGTGGGTGTGCCGCGCCGCCCGGGGGCGCAGGCCGGTGCTCGTCATCGCGTCTCCCGCAGGTAGTTCGGGCCGGTGCGCCGGTAGTACTTGTTGACGTCGGCGCAGCCGAGGCGTTGCTTCGGCAGCAGAGTGCCGGCGGTGACCATCGCCTTGACCGGCAGCCGGTCGGCGCACAGCACCCGGTCGGTGAATGCGTGCGCGGCCGGCCCGTCGCCCCACCGGTCCCGGGCGGCGACGAGTCGTGGTGTCAGCGCGGCGGCCGGCGTCGGCACCGGCACGCCCCGGGCGGCCAGCGCCAGCAGCGGCGCGGCGGCGGCCAGGTGCAGGGTGATGGTCACGAACACGTCGGCCAGTTCGCCGGGGTCGGTCACCCACATCCGCGCGTCCCGCAGCGCCACCGCGTCGTGGTGGCGCGGGTCGAGGCGGGCGCCGTCGTCGTCCTTGTAGAGCAGGCCGATCGTTCCGTCCGGTGCGAGGAGCACGTGGATGTTCTGCGGGTGGGCCTCCAGCGCCACGCCGTACCGGAGCCACAGGCAGACGTGCCAGTCGAGCAGCAGGTCCAGATAGGAGTCGAGCACCGCGGCGGCCCGACCGCCGCTGACCCGCTCCAGCACCGTGCCGGCCTCCGGGTCGGGCGCGGCGAGGGCCGCGACCGGCACCACCCGCGATCCGGCCAGGTTCCGGGGGAATCGGCGGATCAGGAACGCCGGACCGTCGTCGCCGGTGTGCCCGAAGGTGCGCTCGTCGGCGTGCCGGATCCGGCCGGCGAAGGCCGGTTCGGCGGCGGCGATCCGGTCGAGCAGCCCGGCCACCGCCGCTCCGTCGGCCAACGAGTCCGGCCGCAGGCCGCGCCGGTTGCGGGCGCCCAGCGTCGCGGTGGGCAGCGGCAGCTTCAGGTGGGTGTACGGGTCGTCGGCGAGCGCCACCGTGCGCATGGACAGCGTCGGTCGCACGATCACCGCCGGTCGTTCGGTCAGCGGCGGCGCGTGCCGAGCCGCGGTGAGCGGATGCACCGGCAGCAGCAGGTCGTCGGCCCGGTCCGCGGCCGGCCACCAGGCGGGCAACGCTCCGGTGAGCCGCACCGCCGCCCGGGACGCGGCCTGCCAGCGCAGCGCGAAACGGGGCGCGTGCTCCGGGGCGTACCGGAGCAGGTCGTCGTCGTCGAGGCCGTGCCGGCACCGGTCGGTCGGGTAGACCGGATGGCCGGCGTGCGCAGCGAGCACGTCGTCGAGCAGCGCCGCCGGCATGCCGACCGGCGCGGTCGCCCGTTCGGCGGCCACCGCGGCGAACACCGCCGGCCGGGCTCGGGTGGCGAGCCGGCGGGCCCGCAGATCGGCGTGGCACTCGGCGGTGAACGTCCGCCAGCCGGTCTCCGCCTCCGGGTCGTCGGCCGGGGCGAGCAGCGCGAGCAGGCCGTCGAGCTTGTCCACCACGCGGTCCGGGCCGTCCGGGTCGCGCACCCGCACGGTTGGTCGCGCGCAGCGCAGGGCCGCCTGGAACCCGTCGGCGCGGACCGGGATGCGCAACAGCCCACCGGCGTGCGGCACCTCCCACCGGTCGGAGCCGAGGAGCCGGCCGCGCCGGAGCAGGCCGAGGTGGTCCTCGCGCAGGAGGGCGTCGAGCACCCGGCGGAAGACCTGCCGTTCGCTGTCGTCGGTCATCAGGTGATCGTCCAGCGCAGCTCGTTCCGGAACGCGGTCAGCGCGGCCCGCACAGCGTCGGGGTCGGGTCCGATGCCGTGCAACACGGCCAGGTAGTCGCGGTTGGTGCCGGTGTGCTCCGCGACCCGGCCCGCCTCGAGCAGCGGCCGGCAGGACAGTCGGACGCCGTCGCGGATTGTGTCCACCGACCCGGGCGCCGCCGCGAGCCGGCCGGACCGGTCGGCGCAGACGTACTCGACCCGGGCGTGCCGGTCGAGCGCGACCGGGTCGGGCACGTCCATCGCGGCCAGCGGCTCGCCGAGGTGCAACCGGATCACGTGGGCGAACAGCGGAACCCCGAGCAGGTCGGCGAGGATCACGTCCATCCGGTCACCGATCAGGCGGTCGTTCACCTCGATCAGCCGAACCCGGTCGCCGCCCACCACGTACTCGGTGTGGCAGGCGCCGAAGTCGACGCCGAGCGCCCCGAGCAGCGCGCGGAGCCGCGTGTCGTGGGCGGGCGACGGAGGCGACCAGTCGAGGCTCGTCTCGGTGAAGGTGGGCGGCGGACCGAGGCCGGTCCGCCACCCGCCGAGCACCGCCAGCGACACGCCGTCGCCCAGGGTGTCGTAGGTGCGCAGCTCGCCGGCCAGGTACTCCTCGACCACCAGGGCCACATCCGCCCGCCGCCGCCGGATCGTGGCGACCCGGGCCGCCAGCTCGCGCCGGTCGGCCACCAGGTACACGTCCTCGCTGGCCACGCCGTCGCGCGGCTTGACCACGGCGGGGAAGAGGTCGTCCGGCACAGTGGGTGCGGCATTCGGTTCGACGGTGACCACGCGGACCGGATCGAGGCCGACGGCGGCGAGCGCGCGGCGCATCGCCGCCTTGTCCTTGCAGCGGCGGGCCGCCTCCGGATCCTTACCCGGCAGACCGAGCTTGCCGGCCGCGACGGCGGTCGCCTCCTGGAGGTGGTCGCTGTTGGACAGCAGCGCGGCAGGCGGCTCGGCCGCCGTGGCCGTGACGACCGCCGCCGCGTCGCGGACCGCGCAGTGCCGCACCGGGACGCCGGACGGCCACTCGCCGGGGCGGTCGGTCAGCACCGTGATCGGCAGGCCGAGCGCGTCCGCCGCCGGAAGAAAACCTTCCACGACGGCGTCAGTGGGGTTCAGCGCGGTCAGATAGAGCCGCATCCCACCCCCTCGACTCGACATTAGGAAAGCCTACCCTAAATATGGGGTTCATCCGGTTCATCGGTAACCTGGCGCGTCGTCACGGACGATCGAGCGCTCGACCCACCGCACGCGCTACCCGGGCCGCCGCGTGGCCACCTCGCAACCGCACGCACTGTCGAGGGGGACCGCCGCTTTCCCGTCGACGATGTCATCGATTGGCCCAAGTCACCGGTCGCGGCGCGCATCGGCGATCACATCCTCTCGCACCATTGGCCCCCGAGCCTCCAGACGCCCGTGGGGACCACGGGCACCCACCCGCGCGGACTGCCGCACCATCGAGGGACCGAGCGGCGCACGGTGCACTTTCGCGCGGTTGGGAACGGTCGCGGTCCGGTGAGCGGCTCTTGGTTGCAGGACCGCCAGCTCTCGCAACCCCGACGGCCGGTAGACGTCCTCGTGCGAGGTGGTGTGTTCGCCATGCCCACCCCTGGGCAGATCGTCACCGTGGTGCTCGACGTCACCACGTTCTTCGCCGAGTCCGGCGGACAGGTCGCCGACGCCGGGCACCTCACCGGCCCTGACGGCGCGGGCGAGGTGATCGACGTGCAGCGACCGGTCAAGAGCCTCGTCGCCCACCAGGTCCGCGTCACCGCCGGGCACCTGACGGTCGGCGCCCGCCTCACCGCGCACGTCGACGCGACCTGGCGCCTCGGTGCCCGGCAGGCGCACTCCGGCACCCACGTGCTGCACGCCGCGCTGCGGCAGGTCCTCGGCCCGACCGCGTTGCAGTCCGGCTCCTACAACCGGCCCGGCTACCTGCGGCTGGACTTCGCCTGGCCCGGCGGCCTGTCCCCGGCCACCCGCAGCGAGGTCGAGGACGGCGCCAACCAGGCGCTGCGCGACGACCTCCCGGTCACCGCGCAGGTCATGCCGCTGACCCGGGCCCGGGACCTAGGCGCCCTGGCCCTGTTCGGGGAGACCTACGACGAGCAGGTCCGGGTGGTCGAGATCGGCGGGGCCTGGTCCCGGGAGCTGTGCGGTGGCACCCACGTCACCCACTCCAACCAGATCGGCCTGCTCGCGCTGACCGGCGAGTCGTCCGTCGGCGTCGGACACCGCCGCGTCGAGGCGGTCGTCGGCCTCGACGGGCTGCGCTACCTCGCTCGGGAGCGGGACCTCGTCACCCAGCTCGCCGCGCAGCTACAGGCCCCGCGCGAGGACCTGCCCGAGCGCATCGGCGCGCTGCTCGATCGCGCCAAGACCGCGGAACGTCGCGCCGACGAGCTCACCCGAGTGCTCACCGGGCAGTGCGCCCGACGCCTCGCCGTCGACGCGGTACGCATCAACGGCACCCGCCACGTCGGCGTCGTCGCGGCCGACAGCGAGGACTCACGGCAGCTCGCCGAGCTGATTCGCGCCGCGCTACGCCAAGACCAGCCCGGCGTGGTGGCGGTCGCCGCGTCCGTGGCGCGCAACACCCGCCTGGTCGTCGCCACCACCGCGGCGACATCGGACCCGCTCGGCGCCGTACACCTGGTCAAGGCCACCCTCGACGGGCGCGGCGGCGGCACCGCCCGTTTGGCGCAGGGCGGAGCCCGGGTCGCACCGCCGAGGAGGTTCTCGCCACGCTCGCCGCGGGCATCTGAGCACCCGTCAGGTGACGCGCCGCCGCGTGCGGTGCGCCCGCACGTGCACGCGGGTGGCGCAGCGCGACGAGCAGAACCGACGACGCCGGTTCGTGCTCCCGTCCAGGAACACCACACCGCACGCCGGCTCGGCGCACACCTTGAACCGGTCGATGCCCTGGTCGCAGAGGAACACCGCGAGCGCGCTCACCGCCGCTGCCACGTACTCGACCGCCGGGGCGCTTCCCACGGCGGCGACGTGCAGATGGCGATCCGACGGGCCGGTACCGGAGATGACCGGCCGCAGCCGGTGCCGGGTGAGCAGCCGGTTGAGCCGCCCGACAGCTTCTCGGTCGCGGCCGGCGGCGGCGTCGACGAAGACCGCGCGCAGCTGCCGGCCCGCCGACGCCAGCACCGCCAGGCCGGTCGACGTGAGCCCGTCGCTGAGGCCCGGCCACCGGGTCACCACGGCGTTCGCCTGGGTGATGTCGTGGAACCGCGCGTTGGCCAGGCACACCGCCGGCGCCGTCAGCTCACCGCGGTCGGTGAGATCCGTCCGGTGCTGCCTGCGGGGGCGGGCCCGGCCGTGCGACCAACCGACGCGATCAGGTGATCCTGGTGCGGCACGACGCGCACCACCCGTACACGACCACTCCGCCGTTACCTCCGTCCGGATCCACCTCGACGCCGACCGCCCGGGCCGCCGTGACCGTGCCAGCCACCGCCGAGGTCGGTAGCTGGCGCATGCCGCCGCAGCCCTGGCACACCGCTTGGTGGTGCGGCCGGCCGGCCATCCCGAACGTCGCCGCGCCACCGACCGGCGCGACGTGGGCCACCCCGAGGTCCACCAGGTGGGTGAGTACGCGGTGCACGGTGGACAACTCCACCGGCCGCCCTCGGCCGGTGAGCCGGAGATGCACCTCGCTCGCGCTGAGATGCTGGCGCTCTTCGGCGGCCTCGCCGAGCGCGTGCACGACGCCGCGACGCGCGAGGGTCGTGCGGTGACCGGCGCGGCGGAGCCGATCCAGCACAGCGCTCACCCGGTCGGTCTGCGATGTGATCAATCCCCGCTCCTCACGACAACCGCCACCTTGTTGCAAGATACTGGCAACAACCAAACTACGGCAGCATCACCGGAAGGAACCTCTGATGGCGCTCTACACCCTGCCCGACATGCCCTACGACTACGGCGCGCTGGAACCGGCCATGTCCGGCGAGATCCTCCAGCTGCACCACAGCAAGCACCACGCGGCGTACGTCAAGGGCGCCAACGACGGCCTGGAGAAGCTCGCCGAGGCCCGCGAGAAGGGCGACTTCGCCACGCTTGTCGGCCTGGAGAAGACGTTCGCGTTCAACCTCTCCGGGCACGTGCTGCACTCGATCTTCTGGGGCAACCTGTCCCCGGACGGCGGCGACCGTCCGGACGGTGAGCTGGCTGCGGCGATCGACGAGCACTTCGGTTCGTTCGACGCGTTCGCCGGTCAGCTCTCGGCGGCGACCAAGGGCGTGCAGGGCTCCGGCTGGGGCGTCCTGGCGTGGGAGCCGCTCGGGCGGCAGCTGATCGTCGAGCAGGTCTACGACCACCACGGCAACGTCGGCCAGGGCGCCACGCCGCTGCTGGTCTTCGACGCCTGGGAGCACGCCTACTACCTGCAGTACCGCAACGTGCGCCCGGACTACGTCGACCGGCTGTGGAACCTGGTCAACTGGTCCGACGTGATCGCCCGCTTCGACGCCGCCCGCGCGACGAGCCCGAAGATCTGACCCGGTGGATCAGACCACCCCCGCCACGGCGGAACTCCTTCAACGCGCCGCCGGGGTCATCGCCGCCAAGCACCGCGGTGACCTCGCCGGCGCCGAGGAGCTGCTCGCCGCGTTCCCCGGCGAGCAGGCCCGCACCCTCGGGTTCTACCTGCTCGCCGACCTGGCCCTCGGGCTGGTCCGGGCGGGCAGCGGCCAGTCCATGGACGACCTGGTCCGGGAGCTGTCCCTACTCGTCGCCGCCACGGCGAGCCAGCCACCAGTCGAGGGAAGCTAAGCGCAGGGTCCTCGACGCCCGCACCACCCGCGACGAGGACCCTGTCAGCGGCAGGCGCCGAACGGTAACCCTCATCGGCGTTACGGCAGGCCCGCAGCAGCAGCTAGGCCTACGGCTTGAACAAGATTCGAGGTCGCATAGGGACATCGTGGACTGATCCTTCCGTCCTACGACGCTGTGCACGTTGTGCCGAGCAGAACGATCACCCTGCAGTCTGGTCACCGCGTCACGAGCCCGTCTCGTTGCTGCCCGTACTCTGCGCCAGCATGGAGACGAACGCTGCGTGGTGGAGCTTGGAGGCGTTGAACGCTGAGGTGCCTGACCACCATCACGACTCGACGGTGGAGAATCTCGACGGCACCCCGATGACGCTGAGGGGATCGCCACGATTGAGAATCTCCGCCGTGCGATCCGGGCTGGGGTTCGGCTGCCGGCGATCGTCTTTGTGCATGTACCAGGTGGGCCGCGATTCGAGCAGTTCAGTGACCCTCGATATGCGGGCGCCTACCACCTACTCGAAGGTCGCCACCGCTACAACGCCGCTTACCGGGAGCGGACGCCGACGATCTTTGCGTGGGTCGCTCACATCGGCTGCTGCGGCGGACCCGGCGCTGACCTCGTGGCAGTGGAATCTGGCGGGTAGGCGTGGCGCCATCTGGGCTGCCCTGCAAGAGGCAGCGAGGGCGGCACGATCATCGCCGACCCGGGACGCCGGGCCATGCGGGTTCAGAGTCGGTGAGCGCCGAGGATTCGCGCGAGAAGGACGTCGCGCTCCTGGTAGATCGCTGCCACTGCGGCAGCGAGCGCGTGGGACTGCTCACCTTCGCGCGGCCTGGGCCGGGGTGCAGCCGGCGGGCGACGACGAGTCCGGCATCACCGCCGCCGACGAGGTGTTCCACCTGGTAGCGCCGACCATCGTCCTCTCCATCTTGGCACATCCCTCGACCGACGTCCTGGTCGCCAGGGCTCTCGACGATGCCGGCGAGACACCCGGTTGGCATGGCGTGCTGCGCCGGATCCGCCGGGCCCGACGCGCGACGGTGAGTTCGGCGCGGCGAGCTGGTCCGGTGCCCGGCAAGGACCGCACCACGTCCGCTGGCGGCGACGGTGCCGTGCCCGACAGTGACCTCACTGACGCTCCGACGTCGGGCAGCGCCGCGCGTCGACCACCCCGAGGGCCCGAAGGCGAGGAACCCGTGCAGAACGGTGGTTGACCGGCCGGCCTGATAGGTTGATCTCAGGTGTGCCGGGAAGCCTGGTCGGCGTCGCGGTGACGGCTGACCAGAACCGGAGAGACGCCCCATGAGCACCCTGGCCTGGATGGCGGTGGCGGTGTTCGCCGCCGCCTACGTCCTGATCGCCACCGAGAAGATCAACCGGGTAACGGTGGCGGTGGGCGGTGCGTCGATCATGCTGGCGATCGGGGCGACCGATGCCGAGCACGCCTTCTTCTCCGAAGAGGCGGGAATCGATTGGAACGTCATCTTCCTGCTGTTGGGCATGATGCTGATCGTCGGCGTGCTGAAAAGGACCGGCCTGTTCGAGTACCTGGCGATCTGGAGCGCCAAGAAGGCCCGCGGCCGTCCATTCCCGATCATGGTGATCCTGGTGGTGGTGACCGCCGTGGTGTCGGCGGCGCTGGACAACGTCACCACGGTGCTGCTGGTGGCGCCGGTGACGCTGCTGGTCTGCGAGCGGCTCGACGTGCCACCGATCCCGTTTCTGATCGCCGAGGTCATGGCGTCCAACATCGGCGGCGCGGCCACTCTCGTCGGCGACCCCCCGAACATCATCATCGCCAGCCGCTCGGGGTTGAGCTTCACCGATTTTCTGAACGTCATGGCCCCGTTGGTGCTGATCGTGATCGTCGTCTTCGTCGGCCTGTGCCGGATCATGTTCCGCCGGGCGTTTCGGTATGACGCCGAGCGTGCCGCGCGGGTGATGGCGCTGCGCGAGGCGGACGCGATCCGGGACCGCCGTCTCGTCGTGATCAGCCTGGTGGTCCTCGGCGCGGTGCTGCTAGCGTTCAGCCTGCACACCGTGCTGCACCTGGAACCGTCGGTGGTGGCTCTGCTCGGCGGACTGTTGCTGCTGGTGTTGTCCCGGCTGGACGCGGGAGAGGTGGCCAAGGACGTCGAGTGGCCGACGCTGGTGTTCTTTGCCGGCCTGTTCGTCATGGTCGGCGCCCTGGTCGCCACCGGGGTGATCGACGGCATCGCCCGGTCGGCGACCGAGGCCGTCGAGGGCAAGCTGTGGCCGGCCACCATGTTGCTGTTGTGGGCCTCGGCGGGGTTGTCGGCGATCGTGGACAACATCCCCTACGTGGCGACGATGAGCCCGATCGTGAGCGAGTTGGTGAACGCCGAGGGCGGGCTCGACAAGGCTCAGGTGCTCTGGTGGGCGCTCGCCATCGGCGCTGACTTCGGCGGCAACGCCACTGCTGTGGGTGCCTCGGCCAACGTGGTGGTGCTCGGCATCGCCGACCGTGCCGGCCACAAGATCACGTTCTGGGGGTTCACCAAGTACGGCCTGATCGTGACCGTGATCTCGGTGGCGATCGCGGTGCCCTACCTGTGGTTGCGGTTCTTCTGACGCTCAGGTGCCGAGGATCCGGTCGAGCAGCCCATCAAGAGTGATGGCGCCGGTCATCACCTGGTCGCGGTTCACGACCGCGACCAGGGGCACGTTCGTCCGGGCCATCACCGAGGCGACCTCGAGCAGGGTGGCGTCGGCGCTGACCGCCGGCAGGCCCGGACGGTTGCGGGGGAGCAGGTCCGCGACGGTGCGGTTACCGATCCCTGCCAGGACCACATCGGCGGCGGCCTCGTCGATCACCCGCGCCAGCGCCGGATCGTCCTGACAGTAGGACGGCAGCGCCATCCGCAGCACCTGCGTGCCGGCCAGCACCGTCGACGGGCGGCCTGCGGTGTCCACCACGATCAGGCCGGGCAGATCCTGCGCGGCCAGGATCCGGGCGGCCTCTCGGGCCGGCATGTCCTCGGTGACGGTGTCCATGGAGATCGCCACATCGCTAGCGCGCATGCCCCGACGATACGCCCGGGGCAACGCGCTGATCGCACCGATGTCGCATGGGCGGCTCCACTCGCGCTGAACCTATCTCTGGTAGACGTCGGGAACGTCGTCATGGTCGTGGTCGACCCGCTCGGCCTCGTAGATCTGCCGGTACGCGCGATTCCGTACCCGCAAGATGATCATGGCGAGGGTGGCGGCGATCAGGGAGCCTGCCAGCACGGCGATCTTGACCCGGTCGTCAGCGTCGCTGCCGATACCGAAGGCGAGTTCGCCGATCAGCAGCGAGACGGTGAAACCGATGCCGGCCAGCACGGCCAGCCCGGTCACGTCGATCCAGGCCAGCCCTGAGTCCAACCGAGCCCGGGTGAACCGGGCGACGAGCCAGGTTGCCAAGAGGATGCCGATCGGCTTGCCGACGACCAAACCGAGCACGATGCCCACCGCGATCGGGTCGGTGAGCGCCTGCGCGAGGCCGTCGAGCCCGCCGACGGCCACCCCGGCGGACATCAGCGCGAACACCGGCACCGCGGCGCCGGCCGAGATCGGCCGGAATCGGTGTTCGAAGTGCTCGGCCAGACCCACCCCTGGCCCGGTGTCCCTGGAACGCAGCACCGGGACGGCGAAGGCGAGCAGCACCCCGGCGACGGTGGCGTGCACGCCGGAGGCGTGCACGAGCGCCCAGGTCGCGAACGCCAGTGGCAGGAGCAGCCACCACGAGCGCACTCGCCGCTGCACCAGCAGCGCGAACAAGCCCAGCGGCAGTGCCGCGGCCAGCAACGGCAGTACCGACAGGTGGGCGGTGTAGAAGACCGCGATGATGACGATCGCCAGCAGGTCGTCCACCACTGCCAGGGTCAGCAGGAAGGTGCGCAGCGCGGTCGGCAGGTGCCGGCCGATCACCGCCAATACGGCGAGGGCGAACGCGATGTCGGTGGCGGTCGGTACCGCCCAGCCTTCCAGCGCGCCACCGGAGTTCACTACCACGTACAGCAGTGCCGGCACGAGTACGCCTCCGATCGCGGCGGCGACCGGGACCGCGGCTCGGCGCGGATCACGCAGGTCGCCGGCGACGAACTCGCGCTTGAGTTCGAGACCGGCGACGAAGAAGAAGATCGCCAACAGCCCGTCGGCCGCCCAGGTGGCCAGCGAGAGGTCAAGGTGCAGCGCGGGAGGCCCGACGCTAAGCGCCGTCATCGACTCGTAGCGGTGAGCCCACGGGGAATTGGCCCAGAACAGCGCCACAGCGGCGCCGATCAGCAGCAGTGCCCCGCCGATCGTCTCCTTGCGCAGCACCTCGGCTATGCGACTCGCCTCGGCCCAGGAACCGCGGCCGAGGACACGAGGGGGTGACTGCGGGCCGGACATCACAGGCGAGCACCTCTCGGAGAGACAGGTCGGAGCCATCTGCCGACCAGACTTCGCGGCGCACCGGAACCCATCGTACCGGCGGCAGCCACGCCTGAAACGTTCGCCGCGAGCTACGACCGGCGGTGCCCCTCGTCCCTGCGCCTCAGCGCGCGCAGGCACCTGTTGCCCACACCCAACACCACGGCCACCACGAAGACTGGTGTGAAGCCCCACGGAGACGGAACCGGCGGCGCGCTGTCGGCGAGGAAACCGACGAACACGCCGACGGCCACGACTGCGACGGCAAGTGACGCGCGCCAGTCGCTCAGCGCCGTCGCCAACAGGCCGCAGGCGACCGCCATCACCAGCACGCGTCCCACCGGGTCTTCCGGAGGAAAGACCACCGCCGCGGCGAACGAAGCCACCACGACACCGACCGCACCGGCCCCCAGATCTCGGATCAGGACGACCCGGTGAATCTCCGCTTCGTCAGCAACGTCCACGGCCTCAGTCTCTCCTCGTGCCCAGCCGGTGCCACGCTGCGACGGCCAGGAAGTTGGCTCCAACGATACGGTCTTCCCGCCCCAGAAGTCCGCACTGCTCGTGGACGCGGTTCTCTTGGCAGGTAGGGATGCATGACGTCTCGTTCGGGCTATCGTGGCGCACCCGCAGTGGAGACCAGGGGTGCGCGGCGCGGCATGGCCCACAGCGGATTGACCTTTGTCGCCTTCTCGTGCCCGGGCCCGACGAGGGCGCGGTGACGGGGCAGCGGCGCCGCTATCGTTTCGTGGCTCGCCTGGATGACCTGATCTCGCTGGATCGTCCTGTCAACCGAGCAGGTCGGGCGTCGCGGCGGCTGGTCTGCGGCCCGGCGCCCGGGTTTTGGACGTCGGCTGCGGGACGGGGTTGGCCATTCCCCTCGCACGGGCAGACCGGCCCCTCGCCGTGCCCGGAGACCGGATCGGAGATCTGCTCGGCCCGCATCAGACCGAGGCTAGAGTCGATGGCGTCGATGGTGGAGGTACGTCTCACGCTTCGCGCGAACCTCTGCGAGGTGGCCGTCGTCGACGATGGGCTCAGCGATCGACTACCGAGGAGCATCGTGCTGTCAGGATTGGACGAGGCAGACAAGGTCTCCAGTGTGGTCGGCGCCGTCGTCGCGGTGATAGCGCTCATCGTCACCATTCGTGCAGCCAGGCGTCAGCCGCCGATCGATGCGGCGTCGTATCCCGGACACGGCACCTCGACCCTGAGGAAATCATCCGGCCGAGCCACCACGCCGGTCGCACTGATAGTCATTCTGGCGGTCGTCGTGCTCTGCGTCGTACCGTCCTGGGGCATCATCTACGCCGTCACGACGTTCTCCGACGACGGGGCCGCCGGCGGTCGGTCGGCGAGCCCGGCGACATCCGACCCCGGGCGACCAGCCACCGCCCTGCCGGGCAGTCCCATCGCCGACGTGGCGCTGTGGAAGGACGAGATCCGCCTCGACAGCACGCCACGCGACTTCGACCAGGAACCCCCGGCGCGCGGGAACATGAGCACCGATCTCGGCTCGGACGGCTATCTGAACGGCTCGGTGTACACCAGGTTCTGGGGCAGGGCGGTGGTGCTCTGGCCTGGCCGGACCGGGCCCTCCCGCGCCGACTGTGCCGGCCGGTTGCAGACCCACGGAGTGAGGACCGTGAGCATCGACATCCGCAGCCGGGTGTGCCTGGAGACCAACCAGGGGCGGATCGTGTTCATCAAGGTTCTACGGCGCGACGGCGACGACGGATACGCCGCCGAGGTGACGATCTGGAGTTCGAGCTGAGCGCTCGAGCCGATTACCGCGTCACGGTGCCTGTGCTGTATGGTGCAGGCACGCGGAGTGATCACCCAGCGGCGGCGTCCCGGTAGTCGACAGGTGCTGAGCGAGTCCGGCGCCCTCGCCGCCGTTGTCGTCGAGCAGCTCTCGGAAGCGTTGGAACTCGTCGAGGATGATCAGATCGGGCTCGAGCTGGTCGAGACCGATGGGATGCCCGACGACCTGCGCGCGACCCTCGCGGAACGGCTTTCCCAGCAGCGGTAGCCGACCTGTGACGCCACGTCGCCGGCGGGCAGTGTGCCGACGGCCGCGTTATCCAGGGCGCCGGGCCGACAGACCGGTGCACCCCTGCGCGGCGGCGAGCTTGTCGAGGATGCGCCGCTTGTCCGCCCCGGTGGCTGGAACCGGTTGGCCGCTGCCGGAGACCGTCGCCGGGACGAAGCGGCTCTCCACCACCGTCCGGTCGCGGACGACCAGTTTGAGCACGCCGGAGTCGGTGCTGTGCGAGGTGCTGTACCAGAGAAAGTTGCCCAGGCCGTAGTGCACGTAGGTCTGGCCCAGCCAGCCGTTGGCGAGCAGCGTGTGCGCGTGCGCGCCGACGACGATGTCCGCGCCGGCCCCGGACAACCGTTGCGCGAACGTCTTCATCTCAACCGTCGCGCACGAGTTGCCCTCCACGCCCCAGTGCATGAAGACGACGACCAGGTCGGCCTGTTTGCGCGCCGCACGCACCGCGGCGGTGGCGCGGGCGGGATCGAACGCCATGGCCACCCCAGACCGGATGTCCGTCGCCCGCCACGATTCGGCCAGGTCGTGCACCTGCGACATGCCGAGCACCGCGATCCGCAGCCCGCGTACCGTCGTCAACCAGGGCGCGTAGGCCGCGTCGGCGTCGCGGCCGGCGCCGAACACCGGGTACCGGGCTTCCGCCGCCGCGTCGAGGGTGTCCGAGAGTCCCTGCCGGCCGTAGTCGAGGATGTGGTTGTTGGCGATCGACACCGCGTCGACCCCGGCGGCGCGCAGCGCCGCGAAGGCGGTCCTGGGGGCCCGGAACTGGTAGGTCTTCGGCTGGGGGGTGCCCCGGTCGGTCACCGACGTCTCCAGGTTGAGCAGCGTGACGTCGGCGTCGCGCAACGTCGAGGCGATCGGTCCGAAGGTCGTAGCCGGATCGTCGAGCAGGCCGAGAGTGCGGCCGGTGAAGTGCACGTCACCGGCGAAGGCCAGCCGGACCTCGCGCGGGGCGTGCGGCGCGGTCGCGGTGCCGGACGTCACCGCGGTCGGACCCGTCGAGCCCTCGCGCCACTGCGGCGCCGGGCCGGTCGAACCGCAGCCGACCAGGCCGACGCCGACTGCGACCGCAGTCAGCGCCGCCAGCGGTGAACGCGCCGTCCTGCGGGACACGCGCTGAGGGTACGCGCTGCGCGTGTCACCCCGCGATGCGGTGTCCGGGGCCGTCAGTTCGAGGCGGTGGCCCGGGGCCCGTACCTCTCGGCCGCGCGTGCCTTGGCCTTGGCGGCCTCCACCTCGCGGTCACGACGAGGCGCCTTCGTCACGAGGCCGTCCAGCAGGGTCCGGGTCGCCGCCGTGATGACCCGGACCGCCTCGTCGAACGCCGCCTCGTTGGCCGCCGACGGTCGCGTCGTGCCGCTGACCTTGCGCACGTACTGCAGTGCGGCGGCCCCGATCTCGTCCTCGGTCGCGGGCGGCTCGAAATTGTTGAGCACGCGGATGTTTCTGCACATCCCCCTACCATGCCAGGCCGGACCGACATCGGCGGACATGCGACCGTCGCGGCCTGAGCATCGGGCCCCACCGGTTGGTCACCTCGCTCCGCGTCGTGAGGGTGACATCGGGCAGCCGTCGCAAGCCACCCAGGACTTCCTCGTCGGCGGGCCACCTCCGCGCGTGGCGGACGAGGTCCTGCCGGTCGACCAGAAGCACGAGATCCTCCGGCAGTTGCTCGACGTCCGCGCGGTCGGTGCGGACAATCGCCGGGCAACCCAACGGACCGGCCGGTACACCGCGCGCGATCTCGCGGATTCCGCCGCTCGGACCGCCCGAAATTTCGTACCTTGAGAGCGGTCTGTCACTGGGCGGAGGAGGTAGCTGATGACCGTAGCGGCGGACGAGCAGGAGAAGAGCGCCACGACCGACCCGGTGCTGTTCTCGTCCGACGGGGACCCGCACCACATCGTGGCGCAGGCCGGGCAGCCGGAGGAGCATCTCACCTCGCGTTACGTCCCCGGCGACGGCGAGTCCGAGCCCGTGGGCACCGACGGGCAGCACCCGGACCCGCCCCGGAAGGACGCCTGATCAACGGTCGGCCCCGGCCGTGGATGCGGCGACTGGGCCGGGACACCTACGACCGGCTCCGGGGTTACCTGGTCGTCGCCCTCCAGGCGGGGCTGGCCGCGGGGCTGTCGTGGTACGTCGCGCACGACGTGTTGGAGGCCAAGCAGGCGCTGTTCGCGCCGGCCGCCGCCGTCGGCACCGTTGCGGCCTCCCTGGGCAACCGCGTCCGGCGCACCGCCGAGCTGATCGGCGGGGTGATCGTCGGGGTGCTGGTGGGGCAGGTCATCATCGACCTGATCGGGGTCGGGCCTGTGCAGACCGGCTTCGTGGTGGCCCTCGCCATCTCGACGGCGGTCGCCTTCCGCGGCAGCGGAGCCATCATCGTGCAGGCCGCGAGCACGGCGGTGTTGCTCGGCACCGTCTCGCCACTGCACCAGCACCTGGCCGTGCCGCGAACCCTCAACGCGTTGGTCGGTGGCCTGACCGCCGTCGTGGTGGCGTTGCTGCTCCTGCCGCTGAATCCGGTCCGCGTGGTGCGCCGGGCCGCGGGCACGACCCTGGACGCCTTCACCACCCAGTTGACCGCCGCCGCCACGGCCCTCTCCGAGGAGGACGACGTGCGGCTGACCGAGGCGCTGGGGCGCCTGAGCGCCGTCGAGCAGTCGAAGCAGGAGGGCTTCGGCATCCTCGGGGCCGCTCGAGAGGTCGCCAGGCTGTCACCCTGGCGCCGCCGTCGCCGCTCGGTGGTCCAGCGCTACCAGCACGTGGCCGAGCATCTCGACCGGGCGTACGCCGACAGTCGGGAGATGGTGCGGTGGGCGCTGCGCGTCCTGCGCACCGGGGAGCCGGTGCCGAACGGCCTTGCGGCATCGATCGAGCACCTCGGGCAGGCGGTGCGGCTGCTGCACCGCGACTTCATCACGGACCGGGACCCCGATCGTGGCCTCGCCTGCGCCGAGCAGGCGGTCCGCGAGGTCGACCGGGCCGCGGCCGGCGACGTGCGGTTCGCCGGCCGGGTGGCGATCTATCAGCAGCGGGTGGCGCTCAGCGCGCTGATGCAGGCGGCGGGGGTGCAGCGGCCGGACGCCAATCGCCGGGCCGGCCTCCCGAGCCAGGACTGACGGTGCCGGCGTCGGGCGCGGCCAATCAACGACGACTGAGATGCTGGAGCGGGCTCATCACGATGCGCGGACGGTGCTGATCGGCCGGCGGGCCGGGGCGGGGACGCCCCGGCCCATTGGTGCGGATGGGTCGGGGGTCAGCCGACCTTGACGAAACGCACCGCGTCGGCCACGGTGTAGCCCGCGTCGGCGGCGCTGATCTTGACGTGGTCGCCGCTGCCCGGTGCGAACGGCCAGGTGCCGAGCAGCTTCCAGGTGCCGCCGCCGGTGCGCTGGTTCACAGTGAGGCCCGTCGTGACCCCGCCCGCGTAGTTGATCTCAACCGGGGCGGCGTCGGGCCGGTCCGGCGCGGAGGTGTAGCGCAGATACACCTCGTACCGTCCGGTGGTCGTGATCGGCGACGTCCAGGTGGCGGTCTTGCCGGTGTCGGCGCCGGTCGTGCCGTCGTGCCAGTAACCGGTGCCCCAGTAGCCGGAGGCGCCGGTGCTCGCCGTCCACGTGCCGGTCTTCGAGAACAGCGGCGAGGCGTTGTCGACGACGTCCTCGGTGGCGGTGCTGTAGCTGCCCGAGCCCAGGTAGGTGGTCACCGACTGGCCAGGCAGGTTCAGCATGGCGGTGCCGCCGGTGACGGCGACCGCGGGCCGCCAGGCGACGTTCTCGGTCGCCGAGGTGCGGTACGGCTGCAGCGACGTCGTCGACACACCCGAGAGCTTGAGGTCGACGTTCGCCGCCGTGGTGTTCTCGTTGACGACGACTGTCGCGAAGCGGCCGGTCGTCGGGTCCTTGTACGACGACACGTACACGCCGGTCGTCGGCTGCGGCGTCGTGTCGATCCGCTTCCAGCCCGGACGCACGAACCGGCTGAACTGGGCGGTCGTCCACACGGTCTTGCCGATCTCGTACGCGCCGGTCTTGTCGTTGATCGTGACGAGGCCGCCGCGCGCGTCGGGCAGCGTGGCGTTGTCGTCACCGGTCACGTAGCGCCACCACACCCACGCGTTGCCCTGGGTTCCGGTGAAGAACTCGTGGATGCGGCGGGCGTTGCGCACGCCCTGCTGGGTCGTGGTCGGGCCGGGGGTGCACTCGCTCATCCAGATGCGCTTGCCCGCGCTCTTGGCCCGCGGCAGGGGTGCGGACTGGCAGTTGTTGAGCGGCTGGGTCTGCCAGCCGCCGTCGGCGCCGCCGCTGTAGGCGTGCGTCGCGTGGATGTCCATGGCCGCCATTGTCGCCGGGTCGTTGTAGATGGCGTCGTTGACGTCGCTGAAGCTGACGTCTTCGGCGAGCATCAGGTCCACGTCCACCCCGTCGCGGGCCAGCGTGGGAACCATGTAGTCGCGGGTGAACCTGTTCAGGTCGGCGTGGCTCCACACCGTCTTGTCGGCGTAGGACAGCGGCGGCTCGTTCGCCATCGACAGGATGGCGACCGGGACGCCGAGCTGGCTGCGGTACGCCTGCACCGTCCGCGACAGGTAGTTCGCGAACGCCTGGTACTGGTCCTGGCGCACCGGTGAGTTGTCGTACGGCACGGCCTTCATGTACTCGGGCGCGTTGTGGTAGTTGAGCCACGGCAGGGCGCCGGGCTGGCGCTGCGCCATCTGCTGGTGGAACCACACCTGGTAGTGGTCGCGCAACCGGCCGGGCTGGCACCGGCCGCTGGGGTCCGGCGTGTTCGGGCAGTTCAACTCGAACTCGCCGGCTCGCATCGAGTGCGACAGCGGGTTCGGCTTGGTGCCGACCCGGTCGGCGGGGCAGCGCACGGCCTCGTCACCGTCGCAGCCGCCGCCCCACGGCTCGTGCCGCACGATGGTCATGCCCGCGCCGGCCGAGCCGTCGAACAGCGCGTCGAAGACCTGGTTCTGCTGGCCGGGGGTGAGGGCGTCCAGGTAGCGGACGAAGAAGTTCGAGGCGGCGCCGAAGCCTTCGACGTTCTGCCGGACGTCGTTCCACTCCAGGGTCGCGACGGGGTCGGCCGCCCGCGCGGGCACGCCGGTGAGCAGGACGGTGAGGAGAATGGGTACGCCGAGCACGGCGCGCCGCAGAAATCGTCCCACGGGGGTCTCCTTGGGGTCGGAGGTACCGGGTGGTGCGGTCAGGTGCGGTGGAGCCAGCGGGGCTCGCCGGGGGGCAGCGGCCAGAAGGTTCCGTCGGCGTTCTGCCCGACGCCGGTCGTGGCGAGCCCGGCGGCGGCGACGGCGGGTTCGCCGTGCCGTTCGAACCAGTCGTCGAGCAGGCCCCGTAGCTCGGCGACCCGGCCGCTGCGGCGGGGATCGTCGACGAGGTTGGTGGCCTCGTCGGGGTCGGAGGCCAGGTCGTACAGTTCGTGGGGTCCGTCGGGGAGGCGGTGCACGTACTTCCAGTCGCGGGTGCGCAACATCCGGGTGGGCCCGTACTCGTCGTGCACCACGACGTGGCCCTGGGTGCCCGTCGTGTCGCCGGTGAGCAGCGCCGCGAAGCTGCGGCCGGGCCCGCGGTAGGAGCCGGGCACCGCGACCCCGGTGTACGCCAGCAGCGTGGGCAGAAGGTCGTAGCCCGACACGAGGGCGTCGGAGACCCGCCCGCCCGGCACTCGGCCCGGCTGGGCGACGATCGCGGGCACCTGCACCGACGTGTCGTACATGTTCGCCGGGTAGGTGGCGTTGCCCTTGCCCCACAGACCGTGGTGGCCGCAGTTGAAGCCGTTGTCGGAGAGGAACACCACGAGGGTCGACTCGCGCAGGCCGTGCCGGTCGATCCGGTCGAGGACCCGTCCGATGCCGGCGTCCATGGCGGTGGTGGCGGCGAAGTAGCCGATCAGGTTGTCGCGCGGGTTCTCGTAGGCGGCGTCCATCTCGCGGCTGAAGTCGAGCCGCCACGGGTGGTCCGGCCCCTGCGGGCAGGAGACGAAGGGGGTGTCCGCGTAGAGGTCGGTGTAGGCCCGGGGGTGCTGGTCGATCCAGGGAACGTGCGGCGCGGTGAAGTTGAGGTGCAGCAGGAACGGCTCGGCCCGCCGCGCCTCGGCGTCGAGGAACACGCCCGCCTCGTCGGCGAGCGCGTCGGTGAGGTACCCCTCGACGGTCTCCCGCGTCGCGCCCGTCCATTCGCCGCCGTCGGCGTCGGCCACGCCGCGGTACATCGTCGCGCCGTGGTACCCGCCGCCTCCCTTCTCGTGCGCCCACCAGTGCACGTACGGCTCCCGGGGCTGGTCGCTCGCCCCGAGGTGCCACTTGCCGACGTGGCCGCACCGCCAGCCCGCCGTGGCGAGCACGTCGACGTAGGTGGCCCGGCGCCGCAGGAAGTCCGTCGCGCCGGCGCCCGTGTTGCCGTCACGGATCCAGTCGTGCACGCCGTGCCGGGACGGGATCTCCCCGGTCAGCAGGGACGCCCGGGCCGGCGAGCAGACCGGTGAGGCGCTGAAGAACGCGTCGAGACGTATCCCGTCCGCGGCCAGTCTATCGAGCACCGGTGTGCGGATCTCGGGGTTGCGGCTACCCAGCGCCCAGGTGCCCTGGTCGTCGGAGAGCACGACGAGGACGTTGGGGCGGTCGGGGTCACGGCTGGCCATGGTGTTTCTCCTTCGCGCCGGACGTCTCAGCCGAGCCGGCGGGCCAGCTGGTCGGCGTAGAGCGAGCGTGGTTCGAGGGTGGCCCCGGCGCCGACACCCTCGACGACGTCGGTGGGCTGCGGGTTGGAGCCGGGAGTGAAGGTCACCGCGACGGTGGTGACGGTGTGGTAGCCGGTGCCGGTCGAGCTGGTGCCCATGACGTAGCCGTAGCCGTGCTGGGCGGTCTCGATCAGGTACCGCGACGCGGGGCTGGCAGCCCCGCCCGTGACGTTCCAGAACACCGACTGGCTGGTGGTGTGCCCGGCGTGCAGGCTCGCGTGGCCTCGGTTGACGGCGTTGAGGCAGTCGCCGTCGAAGGTGATCGAGTCCCACAGGTTCGACGGTGACAGGTAGCGGTGGAAGTCGCTGGGCAGGCGCCCGAACCGCAGGGTCGAGTCGTGCACGACGTTGCCGCTGGAGCCCATCCGGTCGAACGTGACGTTGTGGCGTCCGTGGTCGATCGTCGAGCTGGTGAGCAGGTTCTCCTGCGCGTTGACGAACTGCACCAGGTAGCCGTTGCCGCCGGCGCCCTTGTACTGCGGCTTGGCCACGTAGACGTCCTGCAGGGTGACGTTGCGGGTCTCGACCAGCTCGATGCCCTTGGACAGGATGTGCACGTCGGCGGTGTTGCCCTGCGGGCGGAACGTCTTGACGTCGCGCACCCAGCCGTAGACCACCCGGTCCATCGAGATGACCGAGGCGTCGTGCATCTGGTACGCCCCGGTTCCCGGCTCGTCGAACTGCTCGTCGCCGGTGCCGGGTGTGGTGTTCTGCCGCATGCCGATGGAGATGCCCTGCACGCCGACCTCGCCGAGGTGCGACGACACCGTGTAGATCCGCGGATTCCAGCTGGGGAGCAGCCGGTAGCGCAGCGGGATGTCGACGGTGACGCTGGTGGCGGTCTTCGCGGTGATCCGGCGGTAGAACACGAGGCCGCCGGCGACCCGCTGCCCGTCGACGACGGCCTGGTCCCAGTAGCCGGTCATGGCGTGGTCGGCGATGAACTGGTCGGTGACGCTGCACCGCACCACGATCCAGTCGCCGACGGCCAGCCCCGCCGTGTTCGCCACCGGAAGAACGGTGGCCTGGTGCCCGACGGCTGCGGTGACGGCCTTGACGTTTGTCTCCGCCCCGTACCACCAGTCGTCCCAGGCGAGCCGATTCGCGACCGGACCGACCCGGATGACATTCTTGCCGAACGCGGCGCCCGGGTCGCGCATGACCGACGCCGCGTTGTAGATCCGGGTGCTGCTCGATCCCGCGCCCTTGAGGATCGTCCGCGAGCTGTGCAGCCAGAGGGTGTAGGGGTTCGACCCCTGCGGGCTCACGCGATACGTCCCGGCGGGCAGGTAGACCGTGCCGCCGCCGTCGGCCGCGGCCGCGTCCAGGGCCTTCTGGATCGGCACGGTGTCGTCGGCGACGCCGTCGCCGACCGCCCCGAACCGCGTTCGTACGTCGTACACCCGGGAGGCCCAGGACGGATTCGTCGGGATCGGGTCCCGGCCCTCGTGGTAGCCCGCGTAGCTGAAGTCGTGCAGGAACTTCGCCGAATCGGCGGGGTTCTGCCGGTATCCAGGCGTCCAGCCGGTCGGGTAAAGAGAGCTGCGCCACGGCGCGGCGGCGGCGGGGGAGGCCGTGCCGAGAACGGTGCCGGCGGGCACCGCGGCGGCGAGGGGGGTCGCCGCGAGGGCACGAAGCAGGGAGCGTCGGTACATGTCGTCCTCCGGGGGTGAGGAGTGGTGGTTCAGGCCGTGGCGGCCGCCTCGGGCAGCAGCCGGTGGATCAGCGGGGGGCGGTCGCTCGTCCAGACCGGCGAACGCAGCAGTTCGTGCAGCACGATCGCGGCGGCGCCCCGGGCCCAGTCCTGGTCGGTCACGTCGAGCAACTCGACGTACAGTTCGTCCGGCCGGTGGCCCGGGGTGTGCAGGGGCACCGCGGCGCGCAGCCGGTCGAGGAAGAGGTCCTTCGCGCGCAGGCCCTCCCCGGCGAGGAGCACCAGGGCCGGATCGAAGAGGTTGATGAGGTTGGCGATGGCGACGCCGAGGCTCTCACCGGCCCGCCTGAACAGCTCCCGCAGCCGCTCGTCACCGGAGCGCGCCCGGTCCACGATGGCGTCGATGTGGTCCTCGACGGTGAGGCCGGGGTCGTGGCCGAGGACCGCGCGGACGATCCCGTAGTCGCTGGCAACCGCCTCCAGACAGCCACGCTTACCGCAGTTGCAGTGCGGCGCGTACGGGGAGGCATCCACTGTGGTGTGGCCGAAGTCGCTGGCCGCGCCGTGCGCGCCGCGGAACAGGCCGCCGCCGAGGACGGCGCCGAGCCCGATGCCACGGCCGACCGTGACGACGAGGAAGTCGCCGGCGTCGCGGCCCGCGCCGAAGCGGTTCAGCCCCATGGCGAGGGTGTTGACCACGTTGTCGATCCACACCGGCACACCGAGGCGGGACTCGAGCCAGCCGCCGATGTCGGCGTCGCGCCATCCGCGAGCGTGCGAGAACACGATGCGCCGACGCGCGGCGTCGACAACGCCGGGAACGCCGACGCCGACGCCGAGCAGGCTCTCCCGGGGGACGCCGGCCTCGCGTACCGCCTTCTCGATCGCGGCGGAGATCATCTCGACGGCCTCGCGCGGGGCGGCGTCGGGGGCCACCGGTGCCTCCAAGGCGTGCACGACGCTGCAGCGCAGGTCGGCGACGACGACGGTCATGTCGTCGTCGCGCAGCTTGATGCCGACCAGATGACCGGTCTGCGGGGCCAGGTCGACCAGGACCGGCTGCCGCCCGGCCGAGGCGCGGACGGCGGCGGTCTCGGTGATCAGGCCGGCGGCGGCGAAGTCGGCGACGATGTGGGTGATCGTGCTGGCCGTCAGCTGACCGCGGCGGGCGAGGTCGGTGCGCGACAGTGGACCGTGCTCCGCGATCAGTTGCAGCACGAGATGGCGGTTGATGTCTCGGAGGAGACGTTTGCTGCCCGGTCTCGTGGCGGCCACGGGATCCCCCTTTTCTTCGGTGAAGCAAATATGACGGTGCGGGCCGGTGCCGTCAAGAGCGGAACGTCCCCGCCGTTACGCACACGTTGCCGACGGATGACGACCGACCTCTTGACGGTGCGCGGCCCCTGCCTCATATTTGCTTCACTGAACGAAGGAAAATCCCCCATTCCACGTTTGCATCCGCCTGAAAGAGGCCACCATGCCCTCGTTCACCTCGTCCGGGTTCTCCCGGCGATCCTTCCTCCGCACCGCCGCCGGCGGCGCCCTCGGTATCGCCACCGGCGGCGCGCTGGCCGCCTGCGGTGGCGGCTCTGAGGCCGGCTCCGACGGAGCGGTCGGGCTGCGCGCCGCCTGGTTCGGCGGCGACGACCGGCACAAGCGGACCGTCAAGGCCTTCGAGATCATCCAAGGCAAGGTCCCGAACACCACGATCAAGACCGAGTACGGCGGCTTCGACGGCTACTTCGACAAGCTGTCGACGCAGATCTCCGGCGGCGGCGCCCCGGACATCGTGCAGATGAACTTCGACCCGCAGCTGTCGGACTTCGCCCTGCGCAACGCGCTCACCGACCTCAGCAAGCACGTCGGCAGGGGACTCGACCTGTCGGCCCTGCCGCAGGTCGACCAGGCCAACGGCAAGGTCGCCGACAAGGTCTACGGCGTCAGCCTCGGCACCCTGGTGCCCGCCGTCATGGTCGACACCACCGCGCTCGCGTCGCTGAAGCTGACCGCACCGACCAGCTGGAACTGGGACAGCTACGCCGACTTCGCGCTCACGGTCAGCCAGGCCGGCGGCGGCAAGGTCGCCGGCACCGAGGACGCCAGCGCCTACGACCACGTGCTGCTGGTCTGGCTGTTCCACCGCGGCCGGCCGGGCATCTTCGCACCGGACGGCTCGGTCGCCGCCACCGAGGCCGACGTCACCGAGTGGTTCCAGTACTGGGAGAAGCTGCGCCGCAGCGGCGCCTGCGTCGACATCAAGGTCCAGGCCGCGCACAACAACGGCGACCACCCCACGAACCCCCTGGTCATCGGCAAGGCGGCCCTGGCGCTGCAGTTCTCCACCACGCTCGGCGTGTGGTCCGGGATCACCAAGCACACGCTCGCCTTCGCCCCCATGCCCGACGCCGTCTCCGGCAGCAACCCCGGCAACTACGCCCGCCCGTCGGCGCTGTGGTCGGTGCCCCGCGGCACGAAGAACGTCGACCGCACGGTCGACGTCATCAATACGTTCATCAACGACACCGAGGTCGCCAAGGCGCTCGGCTTCACCCGCGCGATGCCCAACGCCAACGCGCTCAAAGCGATCGGCACCGAGCTCGCCCCCGCCGAGAAGGCCCTCATCGCCCACACCAACGCCATCCTCGCCAAGCCGCTCGCGCCGGCGCCGCGCGTACCCAAGGGCGGCAGCGAGACCGGCAAGATCCTCAAGCGCAACGCCGAGGAGGTCGCGTTCGGCCGCACCACCGCCCCGGAGGCGGCGAAGAAGTTCGTGGCCGAGATCAAGGCCGCCGTCGGAAAGTGACCTGCCCGCAACGACACGGCGGCCGGCCGCGCGGCCGGCCGCCGGAGGGATCGGATCGATGACACCCCAGCCCCACCGGAAAGACTTCGACGAGCACACCTTCGACCTGGTCGTCGTCGGCGGCGGCCTCGCCGGCCTCTGCGCGGCGCTCGCCGCCGCCCGCGGCGGCACCCGCACCGCCATCGTGCAGGACCGCCCGATGTTCGGCGGCAACTCCTCCAGCGAAGTCCGCGTCGTGCCGCACGGGGCCTCCCACGGGGCCGCCTGGGGCGCCGAGACCGGCATCGTGCACGAACTGATCCTCGCCGACCGGGCCACCAACCACGAGTCCTTCTTCGACCACGGCCTCATCAACAGCCTGTACGACCTCACCCTCTTCGAGGCCGCGCGCAGCGAGCCGCTGCTCACCACGTTCATGAACACGTCGGTCCGCGGAGTCCTCGCCGACGACCTGGCCGAGCCGGACGGCCGCTACACCCGCCGCGTCGTCGCCGTGCACGGCAGCCAGCTCGGCAGCGAGAAGGAACTGCTGCTGCGGGCCCGGCAGTTCGTCGACGCCAGCGGCGACGGCACCGTCGGCAGCCTCGCCGGCGCCGAGCACCGCTACGGCCGCGAGTCCCGCGCCACCTTCGGCGAGCCGCTCGCCCCGGCCGAGGCCGACGAAACCACCCTCGGCTCCACCATCACCATGCGGGCCAAGAAGATCGACCGTCCGGCCCCCTACACCCCGCCGGCGTGGATCGCGCGGTACACCTCCCCGGACGACTTCGTGATGGACCGCCGGCTCTACCACATCGAGAAGGAGCAGTTCGGCGGCTACTGGTGGTTGGAGGTCAACAACCCGTTCCACCAGATCGACGACTACGAGGCGATCCGCGACGAGCTGCACCGCCACGTCCTCGGCGTCTGGAACTACCTCAAGAACCACAGCCCCGAGAAGGAGCGGTTCACCAACTACGTCCTGGAGTGGATCGGCCAGATCCCCGGCAAGCGGGAGTCCCGCCGCTTCGTCGGCGACGTCACCGTCACCGAGCAGGACTGCCACGCGGACCGACGCTGGCCCGACGGCGTCGCCTACGCCAGCTGGTGGATCGACCTGCACATCAAGGGCGGCATCAACAACCGCGAGGCCCCCGGCGAACGGGAGAACATCGACAAGCGCTACAGCGACTACATCCGGGTGGTGCCGTTCTCCCTGCCGCTGCGCGCGTTCTACAGCCGCAACGTCGAGAACCTGTGGCTCGCCGGGCGGATCTACTCGGTGTCGCACATCGCCCTCGGCCCGGTCCGGGTGCAGCAGACCCTCGCCGCCGCCGGGCAGGCCGTCGGGCTCGCCGCCGCGCACGCCCTGCGCCACGGGGTGACGCCCCGGGCCCTGGCCGACCCGGACGGCCCGTACATCCAGCCGCTGCGGCAGGACCTGCTGCGCCACGACGCCCGCCTGCTGGGCGTCCGCAACACCGACCCGACCGACCTGGCCCGCACCGCGAACGTCACGGCGAGCAGCAGCGTCCCACTTGCGCTGCCCGACCCCATCGGCCTGCCCGACACCAAGCACCGCTGGCAGCCGCTGGACACCGACCGCGCCCAGGTCGTGCCCTTGACCACCGGGCGCGTCGACGAGGTCGCCGTCTACCTGCGGCACACCGGCGACACGGCGACCGAGGTCACCGTCGAGCTGGAGGAACTGCAGCGCATCTGGGACCGCGAGCACGGCAAGCCCGTCGCGTCGGCCATGCTGCGGGTGCCTCCCGGCCACGAGGGCTGGCTGGCCGTGCCGCTCGACGCCGCGGTCACCCCGGACCGGCCGCACCGGGTGATCCTGCGCGCCGGCGGTCCCGCGACGGCCGACGTCGCCTGGGCGACGGCCACGCCGATGCCCGTCGGCACGGTCGCCCAGTACCTGTGCGTCTCACCCGGCGGGCCGGAGGACAAGAACGCGCACCTGGACTGCCTGTCGCCCGCCGAGGTCGACCTGCCCGCGTACGAGCTGTGGCGACAGTTCCGCAAGGGCGCGCACGGCCTGCGCCTCACCCCGGAACAGCGGCCCTACGAGGCCCGGTACGCGGTCAACGGCGCCGCCTGGCCCGAGGACCTGCCCAACCTGTGGGCGTCGGCACCGATCGGCCAGGATCCCGAGTGGCTGCGCCTGGACTGGCCGGAGCCCGTGACGTTTCGGCACGTGCGGCTGAGCTTCGACACCGACCTGGACGCGGGCTGCGACAAGCGACCCGGCTTCTACCGCGCACCGCAGTGCGCCCGCGACTGGCGACTCGCCGCGCTCGTCGACGGCGAGTGGACCGAACTGCACCGGGAGACCGGCAACATCCAGCGGCACCGGGTGGTGCGACTGCACGCGCCGGTGACCACCACCGCCGTACGGGTCGAGATCCACGCCGTGCACGACGACACCGCCACCTTCGGCGCCCGCATCTTCGAGGTTCGCGTCCATGCAGACTGACACCGACCCGACCGCGCCGCCCGCCGGCCCCCAGGTGCCGCGGCGGATGCTCGACGCCCTGGACGAGGTGGCCGGCGCGGTCGCCAACCGGCTGTCCCCGACCCTGCCCCGGGCGGCGCGGCTCTTCCGGGCCGCGTTCCGCAACACGCTGGAGACCACGGTCCGGCCGCAGGACGACGGCACCGTTTACGTGATCACCGGCGACATCCCCGCCATGTGGCTCCGGGACTCCGCGGCGCAGGTCCGGCCGTACCTGCTGCTCGCCGGGCAGAACGACGACTTCGCGGACCTTCTCGTCGGCGTCGTCCGCAGGCAATGGCGCTACATCCGACATGATCCGTACGCCAACGCGTTCAACGAGACCGCCAACGGCGCGACGTGGGACCCGTCCGACCTGACCGCCATGACCCCGCTGGTCTGGGAGCGCAAGTACGAGATCGACTCGCTGTGTTACCCGGTGCTGCTCGCCGCCGACGTGCACGCGGTCACCGGCCGAACGGACCACCTGGACGCCGACTTCGTCGCGGCGGCCACGAGGATCCTCGAGGTGTGGGACGCCGAGGTCGACCACGACCGCGACTCGCCATACACCTTCTACCGCGCGGGCGAAGGGCTGGCCCGCGCGGGCCGGGGCACCCCGACCGCACCGACCGGCCTGCTGTGGTCCGGGTTCCGCCCGAGCGACGACCCGTGCGAGCGGCACTTCCTCGTACCGGCGAACGCCATGGCGGCGGTCGCCGGGCGGCGGCTCGCCGAGCTGCTCTCCGCCGGAGCCGACGAGCCCGGCCGGCGGGAGCTCGCGGCGCGGGCACGCGGCCACGCCACCCGCATCCGCGCGGCGCTGGCCGACCACGCCGTCGTCGCGCACCCGGACCACGGGCGGATCTACGCCTACGAGGTGGACGGGCTCGGCGGCGCGGTGCTCATGGACGACGCGAACGTGCCCAGCCTCCTGTCCCTGCCCTACCTCGGCTGGTGCGCGCCGGACGACCCGCTGTACACGGCCACCAGGGCGTTCGTGCTCAGCCCCGGCAACCCGTACTACTACGCCGGGCGGCACGCCGCCGGGATCGGCAGCCCCCACCAGGGCGACGCGTCCCGGGTGTGGCCGATCGCGCTCGCCATGCAGGGCCTCACCGCGACCGACCCGGCCGAACGGGAGGCGCTGCTGGCCACCCTGGCCGCCTGCGACGCGGACACCGGCCTGATGCACGAGGAGTTCCACGTCGACGATCCCGCCGACTACACCCGGCCCTGGTTCGCCTGGGCCAACTCGCTCTTCGCCGAGCTGTGCCTGCTGCACGCGGGCCTGCCGGTGCCCGGAGGTGACCGGCCGTGACCCGTACGCCGCTGTGGCTGTTCCTGAGCGCCGCCGACGATCCGGCCGCGCCGTACGTCGGTGCCACGCTGGGCCGCCTCGCTCGGGAGTCCGGGGCGCTGTTCGAGGCCTACCTCGAGAGCCGACGGGAGGGTTCGCTGTTCGCCCGGACCGGGTCGACGGTGCTCGGCGGCGGCCACCACACCCAGTTCAACCAGCTGTGTGCGCAGCACGACGTCACCGTGTTCACCCTCGGCCACTCGGCGGTGTTCGACTCGTCGGTGCGGGCGTTCGGCCTGACCGTGGGCGCCCGGGCGCACGACCCCGGCGAGCTGTACGCGCAGGCGTACGCCCACCTGCGCCGGAGCGAACCGGCGACGGTGTTCGTCGGGCCCGTCGGCGACCTGGCGCCGTACCTGGTGCCGGAGGTCGCCGGCCGGGACGTCCTCGGCTTCCCGGTGGGCGCGGACCTGCCCGCCGGCCGGTCGGTGCTCGCCGCCTACGCCGACGTGCCCGGCGCGGCCGTCGTCGACACCTGGCACGACGGCGACGATCTGGGCAGCGTGACCCTCCGGATCGCCGACCGGCACCGGGCAACCGCCCAGGGCGTCTGCTTCGGGGACCCGGTCGCGGTCCTCGCGCAGCTTCCCCGGCTCGTCCGCGAGCGACGGGTCGCGGTCTTCGCCCCGGCGCGTCCGCTGCCTCCGGCGGAGGTCCGCTTCTCGCCGTACACCGAGGAGACCTCCGCGATCGCCGAGCAGACCGCCACGCTCGCGCTCGACGTCGGCGACCCCGTCCTGATCGGGCGACAGACCGGCGACGGCGACCTCTTCGCCTGGTCGCGACACGGGGTGTGCATGCAGATCACCGAGCCGAACCGGCCGGCCTTCCCGGTGCTCGCGGACACTCCGCAGCCGTGGTCGCCAGCCCCGGCCTGCGACGAGGGCGAGTACACCGACGACGAGCTGCGCGACCTCGCCGCGCAGGGGGCGGTGCTGACCGCCATGATGTGGCACTCCGGCGAGATCGCGCACAACGAGTCGATGCTCAACCTGCTCGACCTGGCCGGCGCCACCGGCCTCAAGATGGGCGTCGGTGTGCACGCCGCGCGGTACCGCACCGCCCCGCAGACCTGGGAGCTGCTCGCCGCGGGCGTCGACCGGGGCGGGGTGCGCGGGCTCGTGGAGCCCGTCCTGCACTCGGGTGGCCGCGGCGTGCTGGCCGAGTTCGACTGCCCGCCCGAGGCCCTCGCCGAGCACTGCGCCGCCGCCCTCGACGAGATCCGGTCGATCGCCGGCCCGGGGCAGACCCCGTCGGGCTACTACGCCTTCTGCGACACCGACCTCGACACGTTCGCCCCGGCATCCGACGCCGTCTACGCGGCCATCGAGTCGGCGGGCCTGTCGTACGTCGTCTCGTCCGCGCGCCCCGGACGCAACCGGGTCGTCCGGCGCACCGACGGCTGCGTGGTCGTCAACCAGAGCGCCCGGTCGGTGGCGCACGCCTCCCCGTTCGTGCGGATCACCACGGCGGAGGAGTTGCGCGAGGACGTGGCGCCGATGCGGCCCGGGTGGGTGCTGGCCACGCTCGACGCCCCCGTGATCGCCTTCGCCCCCTACATCTGGCGGCACGGCGGCCGGTTCATGCGCGTCGTCGACTGGTTCACCTCGACCGGGGAGGCGGGGGAGCGGCGCAACGTCCTGCCGTCGACTGTCGCCCGGTACGCCCGCATCCTCGCCGACGGGGGGTTCCTGCCGTGACGCTCCTGACGAGGCGGGCCGCCCGCCCGAGGCCCGACTCCACCCGGCCGCGGCTGGCCGGGCGGAGCGGATCCCGGCGGCGCCACCGCCACAACCGGGCGGCGTACCTGCTGCTCGCCCCCTGGCTCGTCGGCCTGCTGGGCCTCACCGCCGGCCCGATGGTGGCCTCGCTCTACCTGTCGCTGACCGAGTACGACGTGCTCAACCCGCCGGTGTTCATCGGCGCGGACAACTACGTCGAGATGTTCGCCGACGATCCGCGCTACCTGTCGTCGCTGTGGACGACGACGATCTACGTCGCCGTGTCGGTGCCGGTCAAGCTGGCCTTCGCGCTCGGCGTGGCACTGGCCCTCAACCGAGGGCTGCGCGGGCTCAGCTTCTACCGGGCGGTCTACTACGTCCCGTCGCTGCTCGGCGGGTCCGTCGCGATCGCCGTCATGTGGCGCCAGATCTTCGGCGGGGACGGCCTGGTCAACTCGCTGCTCGGCGCCCTCGGGTTCACCGACCTGCCTGCCTGGGTGGCGGACCCGGACTACGCCCTCGGCACGCTGATCGTGCTCGCGGTGTGGCAGTTCGGATCCCCGATGGTCATCTTCCTCGCCGGCCTGAAGCAGATCCCCGGCGAGCTGTACGAGGCCGCCGAGGCGGACGGTGCCGGCACCTGGCGGCGGTTTCGCAGCGTCACGCTGCCGCTGCTCACCCCGGTCATCTTCTTCAACGTGGTGCTGCAGCTCATCGGCTCCTTCCAGTCGTTCACCCCGGCGTTCGTGGTCTCCGGCGGCACCGGCGGCCCGCTGGACTCGACGCTGCTCTACACGCTCTACCTCTACGAGCAGGGCTGGGCGAACTTCCGGATGGGCTACGCGTCCGCGATGGCCTGGGTGCTGCTCGGCATCATCGGCGCGCTCACCGCGGTCGCCTTCATCACGTCCCGCTACTGGGTCCACTACACGGACGGTGACAAGTGAAGCCTCGTCTGCTCACCCACGGCGTGCTGCTGCTCGGGCTGGCCGTCATGCTCTACCCGGTGCTCTGGCTCGTGGCGAGTTCGCTGCGCCGCGGCGAGGACATCTTCACCAGTCGGGGGCTGTGGCCCGATCCCGCCACGCTCGACAACTACACCACCGGTTGGCGGGGCGCCGGCGAGGTCGGCTTCGGCCGGTACCTGACCAACTCGCTGCTCGTCTGCGCGGGCGCCGTCGTCGGCAACATGATCGCCTGCTCGATGGCCGCCTACGTGTTCGCCCGGCTGGACTTCGCGTTCAAGAAGGTGCTCTTCGCGATCATGCTCGCCACGATCATGCTGCCGCACCACGTGACGCTCGTCCCGCAGTACGGCCTGTTCCGCGCGCTCGGGTGGATCAACACGTTCCTGCCGCTGATCGTCCCGAAGTTCCTCGCCGTCGACGCGTTCTTCATCTTCCTGATGGTGCAGTTCATCCGCTCGATCCCGCGGGAACTCGACGAGGCCGCCGAGGTCGACGGCTGCGGCCCGATCCGCATCTACTGGCGGGTCGTCCTGCCGCTGCTGACCCCGGCGCTGGTCACCACGGCCATCTTCACCTTCATCTGGACCTACGACGACCTGTTCACGCAGCTCATCTACCTCAACGACCCCGCGCGGGCCACGGTGCCGATCGGGCTGCGCACGTTCCTGGACGCGACCAGTTCCTCGAACTGGGGAGCCATGTTCGCCATGTCGACGGTGGCGTTGCTGCCGGCGGTCGTGGTCTTCACGTTCTTCCAACGGCGGCTGGTCGAAGGCATCGCGGCCAGCGGCGTGAAGGGCTGACCAACACCGCACCGCACCGCGCCGCGCCGGGGTCACCCGGCGCGGCGCGGTGGCCGTCAGGCGTTGCGGTACGCGTAGTGCTCACCGGCACGGAACGACGGCGGCTGTTGGTAGGTGTCGACCCCCGGCTTGCCGCGCAGCAGGAACGCGCTCGGGTAGGGCTGCTCCGGGTCGGTGATCCGGGTCGAGGTGGGGATGTGCCGGATGGTCAGTCCGCAGCGCAGGCGCGGTGAGGTGTCGGCCTCGCTGCGGTGGATGATGTTCGGGTGGTGGACCTCGACGTCGCCGGGCGCGAGGTCTTTGCGACCGAGCGACAATATGTCGACGTGATGGCGGCAACCGCCGAGATGGTCGATGCCGGCGCGGTACGAGGAACCGAGAGGAGGCACGCTTGCTTCGTGGGACGCTGGTGGGGCTACGGGCACGGCAGGCGTCGGATGTGGCGGTGCTGCACGACGAGCTCTACAACGACGTGGACACCCGATCTCGGGCTGACACCCGGGCTTGGCGACCGATCCCCGAGGGATCCACCGCGTCGCCGTACGCGCTGACAGAGCCAACGGATGAAGCCGCCTGCTTCTCCGTGGTCCGGCTCAGCGACGGGGAACTGGCCGGTGAGGCGTTGCTGTGGGGCATCGACTCCCACAACCGCAGCGGACACCTGGGACTGTCGCTACGCCCTCGGCTACGCGGGGCCAGACTGGGCGAGGACGCCACCAGGCTCTTGTGTCACTACGGCTTCCGCACACTCGGTCTGCACCGGTTGCAGATGGAGACCCTCGTCGACAACAGCGCCATGATCCGCATCGCGAACCAGGTCGGGTTTCGACGAGAGGGCATCCGACGTCAAGCGGCCTGGGTCGACGGGACCTTCGCGGACGAGCTGACGTTTGGGCTGTTGGCGAGCGAGTGGGCCGAAGCCCGCGACGGAACCGCCGGCCACAGTCCGACATCGTCGTCGAGGGCGTGAGGGACTGGCCGAACGCCACGGCTGTCCAGTGCTCGCCCCCACGGCACGGGCGGCTACGCGCTCATCGTCGATGGCGGCGTCCTGGATGAGGTGGGCACCGCCGACATCCACCTGCCGCCCGACGAACTGCGCAGTTGGGCCAGGTGCCGCCAGGCGGACATCAAGCAGCGGATGCCGGAGCCGCTGGCCCGTCGCGTCATGACGGCGCTGCGGGCGAAGGCCGAGGGTGAGACCTTCGATCTGGAAGATGGTTTCTCCGCGCCGTGAGGGTATGTCGGCGGCGTGCCTCCTAGCTTCAGCGACCGCGTCGTCGCGCTGGTCGGGCCGCCATGTCGGAGCCGTCCGGACCCGCCGCGTCGGGCTGAACGGGTGTCAGCGGGCGTCCGGTTCGGCGAGCAGGCTCGCGCCGCCGAAGCAGCGGCCGGGCAGCAACCGACCTGATGCAGGGGACACCGGAAGCCGGTGTGCGCGGCTATGATCTCGGAACACACCCGCTACCCGGAGGTGGTCGACGGTGACGCGCGCGGATTTCCGTCCCCGGCTGCCGGGCAGGGACGATCCGGTGCTGGTTCCGGTCGGCTCGAGCGGAGTCGGCCGGGTTTCGGGCTGACCATGCCGGGGTCCCTGCGCGAGCCCGGTCAGCTCGCCGTCGTCCGCGTCCTCGACCGGTCCGGCCGCCCCGTCGGCACGGGGATCTTGATCGGTCGGCGGCACGTGGTCACCGCGGGGCACAACCTCACCGCGGCACTTGGCCGCCCGGACGTGCTCGGCGGTACGGTCCGTCTCGACTTTCCCTTGGTCGCGGCGGGCGTCGAGGTGCAGGCGACGGTCGAACGGTACGTACCTGCGAGGTCCGGCACGGCGTCCGATCTGGGTGGCCTGGTTCTCGCCACCGACCCGCCCGACGGCGTGTTGCCGGCGCCGGTGGTCGCCGGCACGCCGGGTCCGGGCGTCAGGTTCCTCCTCTACGGCGTTCCCGCCGGCCGCGAGGCGGGCTTCTGGACCGAGGGGTCGGTCCTCGGCTTGACTGCCGGCCGGCTGCTACAGGTGCGGACGACCGCGGGCTCACCGGTGGGGATCGTCCCGGGCTACAGCGGGGGTCCGCTCTGGACGCCGGAGCGGGCCGGCGTCCTGGGCATCGTGCTCAGCGCCGAGGAGCGGCTTCGCTGGTCGACCGCGTACGCGCTGCCGATGGGAGAGGTGTTCGCGCTCTGGCCCGACGCCGTGGAAGCGAGTCGCCCTCCGACGCCGTACCGTGGTCTAACGGCCTTCGACAGCACCGACCGCGACGTCTTCTTCGGCCGGCAGCGCGAGACCGACGTGCTCGTCGAGCGGGTCCGCAACAATCCGGTCACCGTGGTGACCGCCGGCCCTGGCATCGGCAAGTCGTCGCTGGTGCGGGCGGGCGTGACGCCGGCGATGCGCGAGCGGGGGCACCGCGTCGGCTTCGTCGACGTCGGCGTGGCCGGCCGCCGGGCGGAGCACCTGGTCGCCGACGCGTTGGTGCCGCTGTCGACCGGGACGGACGCGAGGCTGACGGAGAGGCTCGAGGAGGCCGACCGGCTCGCCGCCGTGATCGCCGCCGGCGGCCTCGGTCCGGTCGTCGCCGCACTCGGGCGGCCGGCGCCGGTGGTCCTGGTGGTCGACCAGTTGGAGGAGCTGGTCGCCGCCGATCCCGATCTCGTCGAGGCGGTGTTCGCCCTCCTTCTCCCGCACTGTCGTCGGGGTGATCACCGGCTTGGTGATCTGCGCGTGATCGCCTGCCTGCGGTTGGACTACCTGGGCGCGGCCGCCACGAGCGTACCCGTCGAAGTGCTGGAGGCGCCGTTCGTCCTGGCGCCGATGGGTGCGACCGCGCTGACCGAGGCGATCCTCCGGCCGGCCGAACGGACCGGAGCCGTCCGCTTCGCCGCGGAGACCGCCGAGCAGATCGTGGCCGACGCGGCGGCCTCGGCGGCCGGATCGCCCGGAGAGCTGCTGCCACTGATCGAGCTGACGGCCACCGAGCTGTGGGAGAAGGCCAACGGCACCCCGATCGACCTCGGCGACTACCACCGCGGGGGAGGCGTCGCCACCGCTCTCGTACGCATGGCCGACCAGGCCGTCGACCGGCTCGGCGTCACCGGGGCCGAGGGCGCGGCACGCCTGCTCACCCGACTGGTGCGGGTCGGTGCCGAACCGGCACAGGACACCCGCGCCACCATGACCGCCGACGAGCTGGACCGGAACGAGTGGGAGACGGTCCAGCGGCTGGCCGGCAGCCGACTGCTCACCGTCGTCGAGCGGACGGACGGTGAATTGGCGGTCCGCCTGGCCCACGACGCCCTGATCACACGCTGGGACCGGTTACGCGGTTGGGTCGAGACGGATCGTGCGTTCCGCTCCTGGCAGGACCAGGTGGCGGCGGGACGCCGCCGCTGGCAGTCCGGCCGCGATCCGGAAGCGCTGCTGCGGGGCGCGGCACTCGGTGAGGCGATGGACTGGTGGCAGCGGCGCCCCACCGACCTGACGCCCGACGAACGGCGATACGTCGAGGCCAGCCGCGTCGAAGCCACCCGCGAACGACGACGGCGCGTGCGACACCGGGTGGTCCTGGCCGGCTTTCTCGCGCTGACGGTGGCACTCCTGCTCGGCGCCGTGACTCTGGTGCCGCTGTCCCGGGAGCGACTCGCGGACTCGCTCATGGACGCCGCCGCCGGGCTCGGGGACGATCCCGCCGCTCGGATCCTGGTGGAGACCGCCGCGCTGCGGATGCGTCCACGTCCGGACACGACTCGAGCCGTGCTCGACGAACTCCTCACCCACACCGACACCGAGGCGCTCCTGCCCGTCGACGGTCAGGTGGAGCGCCTGGCCACGCTCGGGGACGACCGGCTGCTGGTCGTGGACACCGGCGGGCTCACGGTGTGGGACGTCGACGACCATCCGGCACGGATCGTCCACCGGGAGGACGGCGCCACCGCCGCGGCGGCCAGTGCTGACGGACGTCTCGTCGCGGTCGGCTTCGGCTCCGGCCGACTGGTGGTCCGCGACAGCGCCACATGGGCGGAGCGGGGCGGCTACGAGGGCCCGCAGAACACGGATGCCACCGGCGCCTCGGTTGCCGCGCTGTCGTTCGACGCCGAGGGCAAACGCCTGGCGGTGGCGGGCACCCTGTCACGACGGGTACGCCTGATCGACCTCACCTCGTCCGCCGTGCGCGACCGGGTCGTCGACGACGCACCGGTGCTCAGCTACGAGGAGGTGGGGTTCACCCCCGACGGCTCGGTCCTGGCCAGTGCCGGTCAGGTGCTTGGCGCCAGGGTGTGGGACCCCCGATCGGACCGCGTCCGTCCGGTGACCGCGGATCCTCGCGACACCCGCGCCGGCGTGCTGCCGGGTCCGGTGTCCTGGGTGTACCGCTGCGTCGCGAGTGAGCTGCGGCTCGTCGATCCCGGCAGCGGCGGGGTGCTACGCCGCGACCCGGTGCAGGATTCGAGGTGCGCCGTCACGGTGGGCGCTGTCGCGGGTACGCGGGTTCTACGGATCGACGACCAGGATGTCGACCCTCTCGGTGCCGGAACGGTCGTGCGGCGCCGGCTCGAGCTGTTCGACGGGGATCGACTGCTGGGCATCTACCCGGTCGGCGCCGCGTCGCCGCGCTCCGGGCAGTACGCGCTGACCGCCCGCGGCGGACACCTCGCGTTCCTCGACGGGCGGGTCGTCCGTCTCGTACGCATCCCGGCGAACGCGGCACCACCGTCGGGTCCCTACGCCGAGGCGCGATTCCTCGACGGCGGAGGCGTCGTCGCCGCACGTGGGGTGGCCGACCTGGAGGTCCTGGCACCCGACGGGGCAACCGTCGCCAGCCGTCGCGGCACCGGACCGACGGCGTCGCTGGACGTCGCCCCCGACGGGCGGACGCTGGCCGTACTCGTCGCCACCGACGAGCGCGGGCTTCACGTCGACCGCTACCGGCTGCCCGAGCTGGAACCACTCGGCACCTCGTTGCCGGTGGTGGCTTCGGCGCCGGGTCCGGAACCCGTCGGGCTCACCACGTTGACCGACGGCAGGCTCGTCGTCCGGCTCGGTGCCGAACTGCTGGTGTACGTCCGTCCGTCGGACAGCGCACCGCCGCGCCGGTTGTTCCTCGCCGGCGACGGCCGACACCGGCGCGATTCGACCGCCGTCGTGGCCCGACCAGGCACGAGTCAGGTCGCCGTCATCGCGCCCGGCGGGTCCGGCCTGCAACTCGTTGACGTCGGCGCCGGTACCGTGGGTCCGGTGTGGGGTCCGCTGCCCGGCGGCGAGACCCGCACGATCACCTTCACCGACGACGGCGCCCGCGCGGTGATCCGCGGCGACGAGGGCGTCACCGAGCTGGACCCGAGCCGGGGCGTGATCACCGCCGTCCGTAAGGGTGCGAGCTTCGCCGAGCTTCCCGACGACGGACCCCGAGCCGACGAGATCCTGCGCGGCTGGCCGTCGGTGCTCGACGCCTGGGGGTATCCCGCGGACGTCCGCTCCGTGTGGCCGCCCGGACCGCGTTCACCGGTGTCCTCCGTGTTCGTGCTGCTCTCGCCGGATCGGAGCCGGCTTCTCGTCATCGCCGGCCAGCGTCTGCTGGTGCTGCCCAGCGATCCGGCACAGTGGCGTGCTCCGCTGTGCCGGATCGTCGAACCGAGCCGCGAGCGGGCCCGCCACCACCTGGAACCTCTCGCCGTGCTCAAGGAGGCGTGTTGACCGCCGTCGGGTGGCGCCGCCGGGTGGCGCTTGCTCTCCTGCTGATTCTGGCCCTGACCAGCGCCTGTACGCGCGACGAGTCTTTCCCGCGTGCGGCGCCGTCGGGTCTCGACCCCGGCTACCGGCTGAGCGACCCGCCGCCCACCCCGGACCCGGATGCGTCGTTCGACCTGGAGGCGGCCCTCGAGGTCGTGCGACGTTCGACATACGCCCCGGAGCGACCCGAGGGGCCACTCAAGGGACCCCTCCGTGCCATCTGGGCCACGTGCACGGGCAGCGTCAACGGCCGGTGTCAGGCAGTGTTCTTCTTCTATGGTCAGCGGCTCGTGGATCGCATCGAGGGCATCCTCGTCCGCGTCGTCGCGCAGGACGGCCGGGCCGTGCAACTCGAGCTGCCGCGGTACCGGTCCGGCGATGCCGGCTGTTGTCCGACGGGGAGATCGACGCGGCACACCGCTCGGATCGTGGCCGAGCGCGTCGTCGTGACACCACCGATCCCCGCCGACCCCAACGGCAGCTACTGAGTTCGCCTACCGAGGAAGTGAGCAACCATGAGTGAGCGAATCGAGTACCTGTCCTTCGCCGACGGTGACGTCCTGCCCATCGACGCCCGGAGCCCACTGGCCGCCGATTCACCGTTCGAGGTGCCTCCCCAGCCGGTGGCACGCGACACCGACCGCGATCTGGGCCGACGGTTGACCGAGAGCGCCGAGGACGCTCTGGAGCGAATCCGTCGATTCGGCACCCTGGCGGCCGAGCGCTTCGCGGACATGCCACAGCAACCGGACAAGGTGATCGTTCAGCTCGCCGTGGTGGTTTCCGCGGAGGTGGGTGTGGTGCTGGCCAAGTCCGCCGGCTCGGCCAATCTCACCATCACCGTCGAGTGGAATCGGGAGGGCGCTGCCCGTACCGGATGAGTCACCACCCGCACGAGTCGTTGCAGCGCGAGATCGGCGATCTTTCCAGCCTGCGACGTGAGACGGCAGGAGGGCTCACATGCTCGCAGGTCGGTAAACCATCCTTTGTGCCTCTACCTTCCGTAGGCAGGGCGCACGGAGTACGTCGGCGCAATTGATCGCCCGAGATCCATCACAATCGTGCCGACGAATCCTCCGCCGACCTCGACCGCTTGATTCGCTGCGGTGGCTGCCCGGACGGAGTTCTTCCTGCGCCGATCGCTCCCTCGCCGCCGTTTTTGCAAGCCCATCGCTCACCCGGGCGACCGCCGAAGCCAGACCTCAGCATGAGGGCGGGCGGGGCGGCCCGGGACTGGGGCCGACACGCCGGGCCGGCCCCAGTCGCTACGTGCGCTCAGCAGGTGCCGGCGACGGATCCGCTGACGCCGGTCCAGGTGAAGGCGTCGCTGACCCACGTGCCGTAGGTGAGCCGGTTCCACAAGGCGGTGGTGCCCCAGCGGCCGGTGTGGGTGGTGCCGGAGCGGGAGCAGGACACCGTCACCGTCGCCCCGTCGGCTAGCGAGCCGGCCAGCGCGTAACCGGTGCCGGGACCGGTGCGCCGGTTGACCGTGGCCGCGCCCCAGCCGTCCACGACGGCCTGGTTCAGCCCCAGCGCGCCGTGGTTGTAGAGTGCGCCACCGACGTTGACCTGCGTGGACCCGTGCAGCGCCGATCCCTGGTAGGCGGCGCTTCCTGCCGTGATCACCCACTTGCCGAGGTTGTGCCCGGCGACCGGCACGTAGGTGTCGTTCTGTCGCAGGGCGAAGTGCACATGGCGGCCGTTGGCGCCGCCGCCGCAGGTGACGTCGGTCCCCGTGTCGCCCAGGTACGCACCCTCGCCGACGCTCGTGCCGTTGACGTTGACGTTGTTCCACAGGTGGTAGTAGTCGGTGGCGTAGCCGCGATCGTGGATGACCCTGACCCAGCCCCGGCACAGCGTGTAGGCGACCCCGGCCCGCGCCGCCAGGACGCGCTGGTCGCCGCCGGTCAGGTCGAGCGCGCTGTAGGGCAGGTCATTCCCCGCCCAGCCGTGCGGTCCACCGGTGTAGTACCAGCTCTGCCCGAGCCCGTACGGCAGCCGCATCCCGGTGCGGTAGTCACCGCCGGCGAACGCCGGCCGGGCGGCTCCGAAGATCGCCTTCTCCGCCGCGGAGACGACCGTCTCCGGCGCGGCGGTGGCCAGGGTGGCGAAGTCCCGCTGGCCGTCGAACGACACCTGCCAGCCCGAGGTCGACCGGCGTGCCACGAACACCCAACCGGCTGGGTAGGCGCTCTCGACCGCCGGCGCGACGATCACCGCGCTGCCGGACGCCACGCCCACCGTCGACCGGCGTGGCGGGTGATCGTCACCCGCGTGTCGTCCTGATCCGCGGCGCGAAGCCCGCTGACGTCGCTGGTGGCCGCACGGGCGAGCAGAGCGCTTGTGACGGCGTCGCGCAGCCCGTCGACGCCGGCGGCGCGGGCCTCGTTCGCCGGTGCCACCAGCAGCCCCAGACCGAGCAGTGCGGCGCCGGCGGCCGCGAAGAGTGTGCGCAGTGGTCTCATGGATACTCCTTTCGGACCCGATGCGTCGCACATCGAGGTCAGGCGAATCGCGGGATCTCCGCGCCGCCGGTGACGGCTCGGCCACGTCGGCCGGCCGTGCGGGTCGTCGGGTGGGGTGGCAGTCAGGCGAGAAGGAGCCAGTCCGTCCCGCCCTCGGCCACCCGCTGGTCGCCGCTGAGGATCACCACCTCGGCTCGCAGGCGCCGTCCGGCACCGGTGAGCAGGATGTCGCCCCAGTGCACGTCGAAGACGTACTCGTGGGAGAACGTGGTGATCACGCCGTCCGGCCGGCGTCGCGTCCGCAGGACCACGGTCGCCGGGTGATGCTCGGCCCAGTGCTCGAACCCGGGGTAGCCCTGGAAGCGGGGCCACGCGGCGTGGCGGGTGGGGGAGTAGCGCAGCTCGATCTGGCCGATGGTGCGGTGCGGCAGCATGGCGACCTTGCGGGCGTGGACCGTGACGGCGTCGTGGTGGCACCGCGCTCGTTCGGGGTCGGCGCCGTCGGCGAGCGCTTGCGTCGGCAGGGCGGACTGCACCAGTGTGCGTGGTTGGGCGGACGGGCTTGTCGCCGCCCGACGGGAGACGTCGGCCTGGTGCCACTGGTTCCGCCAGCTGTCGACGTCCCCACCGCAGGCGCGCACGACGGCGATGGTGGCCGCGAGGGTGGGGAAGCGGTGCCCGGCGAGCGCGTGGGCGATGGTGGTGCGGGAGACGAAGCCTCGGGCCTCCATGTCGCGGAGGCTCGGCCGGCCAGCGCCCTCGCGCAGAGCCCGGAGCGCTGCCGCCAGATGGGCCGTCTCGTGGTCGGTTCCCGCCGTCCCCGATCGTCCATTGTTCACTGCCGATTCCCTCCGCCGGTAGGCAGATGGTAGGGCAGTGGGGCAACCACGCGTCACGGTCTGCCGACCGCACGTAACCGTCGACATTGGTCGATGGCGTTGGCGGCTGCACCGCGGCGCCTCGTCGCGGTACGCCCGTTCTCGTCGAAGCTCGGAACGGCTCATCGAATCCACCCCCGCGCGGCCTGTCCCGGTCGGACCGGCATCGAATTGAGTCGACGTGAAGATTGTCGATGCCAGGAGGTCGTCGCGTCATGGCACACCTGTCAGTTGACAAGACCTGGCCACGGAGCCGGACGTGCCCGCCGGTGAATGACGGCACTTCCGGTGGGTAACCGGCCGGGGCTCGGCGTCCGCCCGCCGAGGGAAGCTTCCGACCCGTGAGGAGCGCTGATGCCTGGTTGTCCCGCCCACGTACGCCGTCGCGGCGACGTCGTCGAGCTGCGGGTGCACGGGGTGTGCGGAGCGCGGGCCCGAGCGGTGCTGGACCGGCCGCACGTCGATCAGGTCGCCGGCGATCGCAGTGGCGGCTTCTATCGGCCGCGGGCAGGTTATCCGGGACAGCCGGGGTCCGTGCGGCATTCAGCCGGAGATGTACCGCTCGAGTGATCTTCCGTCCGGTAGGGCGGCCCGCACGCTGTCCCTGGTCTTCCTGTAGCTCTTCATGCTCACCGACGTCGCGATCTGGATGCGGCCGTACAGCCGGGGGGACGGATCTGTGGTGAAGGCGTTGTGCCGGCTGCTGGCCTTCACGCTGACCGTGCTCTACGTCCTGTCGGTGGTCGCGGTGGCCCTCGACCTGCTCGCCTGGAAGTGCCTGGCGTCACCGCAGTGCCTGGCCGGCCGTGACTGGTTGTCGTGGCGGGGTGGGCGACCGGTCGGCGTGCGGCTCGCCGTCATGTCCCTCGTGCCGCTGGCGACGATCGGGCTTCTGTGGTGGCTCAGTACCCGGCCCGGGCGCGCCTTCGAGGCGTTCGAGCCGGAGCGGACCGAGACGACACCGGGGGACCGGTTGGACTCTCCGGATGCTGGCGGTCCACCGCCACTGATCGGCGTCTCCGCGCCATCCACGTCACCGGCGGTCTGAGCGCCGTCGACGGCACGCTGCTCGTCGCCGCGCAGGCCGGCCGTGCGCCGGGGTCCGTCTCGGTCCTGTTGGTCGCGACCGTGACCGTGATCGGTTGCTGCGTCGGCCTGCTGTGCGTGCCCGTCCTGGACGGCCGCGCGGCGTGGGTCGACGTGCTCGCCCGGGCGCTGCCGACGACGGCCGTCGTTCTGACGACAACGACGATCGTCGCGGTGATCACCGCGGGGGGTCCGTGGGCGGGGGCCTCGGGGCTAGCGGGATACGGAGCGCTCGTCGTCTGGGTGTTCGCCGCGCAGACGGCCCTGCTCGCCGTGCTGGGCCTGGTGGTGCTGCCGAGGCGTGGCGAAGACCGTCGCCGCCCGGTGCTCCTGCACGGGCTCGGCGTGTCGGCGATCGCCGCCGCCGGCGTCGGCCTCGCGGTGGCCTTCTCCGCCGAGTTGGTCTACCAGATCGCACACCCGTTAAGTGGGAAGCCGTCGCCCGACGGGGAGGTGCTACTCAGTCCTCCGCCGCTGGCGTACAAGTGGGCGATCTTCGCGGTCATCCTCGCCGTCGGCGGCGCGACCGTCGTCGGCGGCGCGGCGACACTCGCCGAGCTGCTGCGGGGTGCCGGGATGGGCATGGAGGCGGCGTCCGATCACGAGGCGGGGTCCGAAGCCGCTCGGGATGGCCGGCGTCTGACCAGGACGTTGGTGCGCAGGCGGGACCGGGCCGTCGGCCGGCGCCGGTGCGGGACGGCCCCACACCGACGTGCGCGGCGAGGAGGCCGGCCCACGACGGGAAGAGACCGAGGTTTGGGCTGACGTGAGTCGGGGATTCCAGCCGCGCTCCACGCCACGGTACGGGGCCGGCGGCGCATCGGCGTCGCCGGCTCCGAGGCGGTCGGGTGCCGAGCGCGTCGTGGCGACGGCGTCGACACCCCTGCCCCGTGGTCGGTGTCGTCTTTGCCGAGCCCCGAGGCTGGCAGCGTCTCGCCGACCACGATACCGAGCAGGGACGCCACGACGGCGCCGCAGAACAGAGGCCGTCGGCGACCGCCCGCGCGCCAGATCGGCCGTCTCCCGCGGGAAGAGGGCGAGGTCGACCCGGACGCGTCCGCGGTCACGCCTGCCACCGGTCGGGTCCCAGACGATGGACGGAGGAACCCTCCGGGTACGCCAGGGGGTTGACCGCCAGCACCTCGATGGTCCCCGTCGAACGGTGGGCTGCGCGGGGTGGAACGGGTGAGCTGCCCGGCCCCGCAGGGCCGCCGTCGCGGCGGTAGGCGCACCGAGGTCGGTCCGCGCTCCGGCCCGGAGTGCCGCCACTGCCCCGTCGGCCGGTATGCCGAACTACCCGGCATGACGGCATCCGGAGTTACCGCGACTTCCCGCAGATGATGCACCAACATTCTCTTGTAATCGGCGATAGTTCCGCTGTAAGCGCCAAAACTTCTGCTCACTGCATGCAAAGACCGTCGACGTATCGCTGAAAGTCTTCTAAGGTCGTGCTACGTCACGGCATCAGGCTTGGTCGATCTTCTCGTCGCCGGCCGGCTCCGTGTCGGACCCGGCGGTCAGCTCCTCCGCAACGGGCCGCCGCCTCCGTCCCCCACCGCTGGAGGAACCATGGGCACACGGCGGCTGCGCCGACTCCGCAGCTCGGTCCTGGCAATGCTCACCCTCACCGCCACCGTCCTCGGGGCCGCTCCGGCCCACGCCGCACCGGCCCAGGAGCCGGGCGTGACGCTGCGCGTCTTCGACGTGCAGGTGCCACTGAACGAGATCTGCACCCTCAAACCGGGGCAGACACCCAACGTCGACAAGCTGATGTCGACCATCGACTGGACCTCGACCGCCGACTTCGGCTTCGACGACTACTTCGTCTCCCAGGTGCTCGCCAACCTGACCGTCACCCAGGCCGGCAGCTACACGTTCCGGCTGACCAGCGACGACGGCTCCCGGCTGACGATCGACGACGACGTCGTCGTCAACCACGACGGGCTGCACGGCCCGACCCCGCCCGAGGAAGGCACCCTCACCCTCACCGCCGGGCTGCACCCGCTGCGTATCGACCACTTCGAGCGCACCGGCGGGCAGCAGATCACCCTGGAGTGGAGGACGCCGGGCTCGTCGACCTTCGCGGTCGTGCCGAACTCGGCGCTGAGCACCGACGCCGGTGTCGTCCGGGTGACCGCGCCGGGCAGGAAGGAGTGCGAGGGTGTCACCGACTCCCCGGGCGACGGATTGCCGCTGACCGGCGTGCATCCCGGCTACACCCTGACCAACCTGCGGCCGAGCGGCTTCCAGCCCAAGGTGACCGGGATGGACTGGCTGCCCGACGGCCGCCTGGTGATCTCCACCTGGGGCGGCAGCGACCAGTCCGGCACCTCGCAGGACGGCGAGGTGTACATCCTCGGCAACACCGGTGGCTCCACCAACCCGGGCAGCGTCACCACCAAGAAGATCGCCGGCGGCCTCAAGGAGCCGATGGGGCTCAAGGTCGTCGACGGCGTGGTCCACGTGTCGGAGAAGCAACGGCTGACCAGGCTCGTCGACACCAACGGCGACGAGGTCGCCGACCGCCTCGACACGGTCGCCACCTGGCCGTACGGGGGCAACTTCCACGAGTTCGCCTTCGGCCTGCTCTACGACGCCGGATTCTTCTACCTGAACCTGTCGGTGGCGATCAACTACGGCGGCGCGACGACCAACCCGCAGCCGGCGCCCAATCGCGGCACCACCATCAAGGTCAACAAGGACACCGGCGCCGTCACCTACGTCGCCGGCGGCCTGCGCACGCCGCACGGCATCGGCTGGGGCCCGGAGAACGGCATCTTCGTCACCGACAACCAGGGCGGCTGGCTGCCCTCGTCGAAACTGCTGCATGTCAAGCAGGGCCGGTTCTTCAACCACTACACGAACCCGGCCGGCCCGTTCGACACCAACCCGGTCACCCCGCCGGTGCTCTGGATGCCGCAGAACGAGATCGCGAACTCCCCGAGCACCCCGCTGTACCTGAAGTCCGGCACGTTCGCCGGGCAGTTCGTCATCGGCGACGTCACCTACGGCGGCCTCCAGCGCGCGTACGTCGAAAAGGTCGACGGCGAGTACCAGGGCGCCCTGTTCCGGCTCACCCAGGGCCTGGAGGCGGGCGTCTCGGAGGTCAACCTCGGCCCGGACGGCGCGATCTACGTCGGTGGCCTCGGCGCCGGCGGCAACTGGGGTCAGAGCGGCAAGCTCTCGTACGGCCTGCAGAAGTTGACGCCGAACGGCACCAGCGTCTTCGACATCCTGGCCATGCGGGCCACCGCCACCGGATTCGAGCTGGAGTACACCCAGCCGCTCTCGGCCGACACGGCGGCGAACCTGGCCGCCCACTACAAGGTCAAGCAGTGGCGCTACCAGCCGACCGCCAGCTACGGCGGCCCGAAGATCGACGAGGAGACGCTCCCCGTCACCTCGGCCACCCTCTCCGCCGACCGTAGGAAGGTCAGCCTGAGCATGAGCGGCCGCAAGGCCGGGCACGTGGTGTACGTCCGCTCGCCCCGCCCGTTCACCTCCGACAGCGGCCAGTCGCTGTGGAGCACCGAGGCGTGGTACACCCTCAACGCCATCCCCGGCACCACCCCGCCGCCGACCGGCGGGAGCAACCTGGCGCTCGACAAGCCGGCCACGGCGGACAGCTCCTGCGCCACCACCGAGGGGCCGCAGAAGGCGGTCAACGGCTCCGTCACCGGCGGCAACACCGACAAGTGGTGCTCGAAGGGCACCACCAAGCACCTCCAGGTCGACCTCGGGGCCGGCACGGACGTGAACCGGTTCGTCGTCAGGCACGCCGGAGCCGGCGGCGAGAACACCGCCTGGAACACGAAGGACTTCACCATCGCCACCAGCACCGACGGGTCGAACTGGACCACCCGCGCCACGGTGACCGGCAACACCGCGAGCACCACCACGCACGACATCGCCACGGTGAGCGCCCGCTACGTCCGCCTGACCGTCACCGCACCGACCAGTACCACCGACCCGGCGGCCCGGATCTACGAGTTCGAGGTCTACGGGCCCAGCGGATCCGGTGGGCCCATCACCGGCAGCGCCGGCAAGTGCCTCGACGTCAGCAACGCCGGCACCGCCGACGGCACTAAGGTCCAGCTCTGGACCTGCAACGGCACCAACGCCCAGAAGTGGAGCCGGGTCGGTGACACCTACCGGGCGCTGGGCAAGTGCCTGGACGTCTCCAACGGCGGCACCGCCAACGGCACCAAGGTGCAACTCTGGACCTGCAACGGCACCGGCTCCCAGGTCTGGCGACCGCAGACCAACGGGACCCTCCTCAACCCCCAGTCCGGCAAGGTCCTCGAGGCCGCCGACGGCAGCACCGCCGACGGCACCCAGATCCAGATCTGGGCATACGACGGCGGCGACAACCAGCGGTGGTCGGTCGAGGCAAGCGCGGGGGCCCGCATCACGCTCCTCGACGGGGACGACCTGGACGCATGGCAGAGCACCGGGGGCGGGGCGGCGACCTGGCCGTTGGCGAACGGTTCGGCGGAGGTCGCCGGCGGCGACATCCGCACCCGGCAGACCTTCGGCGACTTCCGTCTGCACGTCGAGTGGTACGAGCCGACGTACCCGGCGGACGTCACCGGACAGCAGCGCGGCAACAGCGGCATCTATCTTCAGGACCGGTACGAACTCCAGGTCCTCGACTCCTTCGGGGACACCTCGCTGGACAACACCGAGGCCGGCTCGATCTACGGGCGGAAGGCGGCCGACAGCAACGCCGCGACCGCGCCGCAGACGTGGCAGACGTACGACGTCGTCTTCCGCGCCGCCCGCTTCGACGGCGCCACCAAGACGGAGAACGCCCGGGTGACGGTCCGCTGGAACGGGGTACTGGTGCACGACGACGTGCCGATCTCCGGCCCGACGGGCGGTGGGGCCGCCGAGAGCGCGGCGGGTGGCCCGATCCGCCTCCAGGACCACGGCGATCCCGGTGCCAACGTCCGCTACCGCACCATCTGGATCGAGCCGCTGACCTGATCAGACGCCCGTCCGGACGGCACGGCGGCGAGCACGTTCACCCTGCTCGCCGCCGTCCCGCCGTTGCGTGGCGTACCTTGACCTGCTGGCCAGGTGGGGTTGGGCTCGGTGTTGACCGGGGCAGCTGTCCGGCGCCGCGTCCGCCGGGAATGGCCGGACATGCGTCGTCGGTGTCGGCCCGCGCTGCCTCACCAGACGGTGAGGACCAGATGATTGACGGCGAGCGCCGTGGTCGCCTGCACTATGAGCCAACCACGCCGGTGTCGGCCGGGCAGCACGGCAGCCCCCGCGACGAGCCAGACGGTGAACGGCAGCCAGATCCGCTCGACCTCTGCCTTGCTCAGCCCGGACAGGTCCGCCAGCAGGATCGCCGCCAGCGCGGCCGTCGGCAGCAGGAGCCACGACGTTCCGGCCACGGTGGGACGTGGCGTGATCCGGGCCCTCGGGACAGACGGTCGGGCCGCCCACGGCGCCCCGGCGGCCGCACGCGCGGCTCGCGACACGCGGGCCAGCGCCCGCCGCGCCATCGGGGCGGCGGCCGGTCCGGCCGAGGCGACGACGCAGGCCAGGTTTGCCCACACCCAGTAGGCGTACGGGCGGTCGCTGGCGATGCCCTGGTAGTACCGCTCGACGACGAGGTGGTAGCCGTCCCACCACCAGAAGCCGGCTGCGGCGAATCCGGCGACGACCGCCGCGGCCCCCACCAGGGCGTACGGCAACGGGGTGAACCGCCGGGTGACCACCAGGACGGCGAGGGCGATCGGTGCCGTCAGCACCAGTCCGTAGGAGAGGAACACGGCGGCGCCGAGGACGACACCGGCCCCCAGCGCCGCCGCGGCCGACACGACGCCGCGCCGGCGTGCCGAGAACGCGAGCAACGCGACCCCGGCCGAGGTGACCCCGGCGAACAGCCCGTCGGCGGAGGCACCGATCCACACGGCACCGGGAAACAGCACCACGAACGGAACGGCGGCCCGGGCCGCCCGGTCCCCGCCGAGCAGCAGGACGGTCACCGGCACGGTCACCGCGACGGTGGCGCCCACCAGCACGCAGAGCACTGCCGCCCAGCCTCCGCCGGCCAGGCCGATCCGGTCGAGGCCGACGAAGACCAGAAGCGCGCCGGGCGGATGACCGGCGACGTGGGTGGTCCACGAGTCGGGCTGGAAGTCGAGGATGCGTCCGGCGAAGCCCCGCACCATCGCCGGGACGTCGCGTACTCCGGGGACCTCGGTGAGATATTCGGGCCGGGTCGTCAGTCGGTCGGTCAGGCCCCGCTGCGCACCGTCGATGAGTGCCAGCGAGAACGTCCAGGCGAGCGCGGCCAGGTAGGCGAGCCCGAACAGGGGAACCCGGCCGAGGCGGGCGGCCAGCCGTGGACCATGCCAGATCACCAGGGCGGCGGTGGCGAGCGCCAGCGGTGTCCCGGGGCCGAGGTGCGGCAGCGGGTGGCCGAACAGCGGCGCCGCCGACGCGCGCACCGGCCGTCCGGCCAGGCCGAGCACCGCGCCCACGGCGGCGGCCGCCACGAACAGCCCGGCCGCCCCCACCGCCGCGACAAGATCCCCCCGGTTCGGCCGCGTCGAGTGGTGCCCGCGCCGCTGTCGGGCGCCGGGAGGGGGGTCCGGAGGCCTTAGCGCGGTCATCTCGGCCGGACCGCGGTGATCGTCGCCAGCGGATCGGATACGCTCTCGCCCGGTGTCGGGTCGACCCGGCGCCCGGCGCCCGGTCGGACGGTTGCCCCGACACGGACGAGAGAAACTCGCGTCATCGGGTGAACATTAGGGCGCTGCATGCCGGGGCCGGCCGTCCCGTAAGGGTGCGGTAATGACCGGTCCCCGTTTCGTAAGCCTTGGCCGTCGCCGCTGCGGTTAGCGTTCCCCACATGATCGATGCGGCGCTGCGGTCCCGTTCGGTGGCCAGCTCACCCCTGGACGTCTACGGCGTCGCACTGCGACGGGCGGCCGCCGGCAACCCGGTAGTGCTGAACGCCGCCGACCCCGCCGGGCGGTCCCGCAGCCTCGCACCCGCAGCGTGGTGCGGAGGACTGGTGGACGGGGACGAGAGCCTGCTGCGGCGCTGCGTGGGCCCGGTCCTCGACGTCGGCTGCGGTCCCGGCCGGCTCGCCGGCGCGCTCGCGGCCCGGGGACACCCGGTGCTCGGTATCGACGTGAGCGCCGAAGCGGTCCGGCTGGCTCTGCTCCGGAAGGTGTCGGTGCTGCGCCGCGACGTGTTCGCCCCGCTTCCTGGCGAGGGCCGCTGGGCGCGGGTCCTGCTGGCGGACGGCAACATCGGCATCGGCGGTGATCCCGCACGTCTGCTGCGCCGCTGTCGGCAGGTGGCCGCGTCGCGCGGTGCGGTGCTGGTCGAACTCGATCCGCCGGGAGCGCCGTCCTGGGCCGGGCACCTGCGGCTCAGCGTCGACGGAGAGCGCGCGAGCGCGCCGTTCCCCTGGGCGTACGTGGGAGTCGACGACGTCGCCGCTCTGGCCCGAACCGTCGGGCTGCGGGTGCGGGAACAGTGGACGGAGGCGGGGCGATGGTTTGCCAGCATGAGCGGCATCTGACAAGAACCCGCGCTCGGGCGCGGGACGTCGGCGGGCGGCTGCGCCGGTTCGGCCGGTGGCTGGGCGAGCCCCTGCCGGCGCCGCCCGCCCGGTGGCAGCGCGGACCGTTCCGGGACGGCGCCTTCAGTTCACCGGCGCGGTCGGCGCGGCTCTCCACCCACCTGGGGATGGCGCTCGCCGTGGCGTTCGGGGTGTGCTTCACCACCGGCCTGCTCAGCCATCTCGCCCAGCATCCGCCCGCCGGGTTCGACTGGCCCCCCCGGCCGGTGCAGTTCTACCGGGTCACTCAGGGCCTGCACGTGGCGACCGGGCTCGCCACGGTGCCGTTGCTGGCGGCGAAGCTCTGGGCGGTCTACCCGGAGCTGTTCCGCTGGCCACCGGCGCGCGATGCCGCCCACGCGGTCGAACGGATCAGCGTGGCCATGCTGGTTGGTGCGGCGCTGTTCGAGCTGGTCACCGGCGTGTTGAACGTGTCGCTGTGGTACACGCCGATGCCGTTCTACTTTCCCGCGGCGCACTACTGGACCGCCTGGCTGGCCGTCGGGGCCATCCTGATCCACGTCGGCGTGAAGCTGCCGGTGATCCGGGACGCCCTGCGCGGTCACCGTGCCGCCGAGCTGACGACGGCGGTGGATGGGGTCCCGGCCGCGGGCGGTGCGACGCGGCGGGATCTGCTCGGCGCGGTCGCCGCGGCGGCCGGGGTCATCACGCTGAGCACGGTCGGGCAGACCGTCGCTCCGCTGTCCGCGATCTCGGTGCTCGCACCACGGCGACCCCGGATCGGGCCGCAGCGGTTGCCGGTCAACACCAGCGCCCTCGCCGCGGGAGTGGCCGGAGCGGCCGCCGACGCGTCGTACACGTTGGAGCTCGTCGGTCCCGCCCGCAGCGTTCGGTTGTCCCTGGCGGAGTTGAACGCGCTGCGCCAGCACACCGTGCGCCTGCCGATCGCCTGCGTGGAGGGGTGGAGCGCCGACGCGACCTGGACGGGGGTGCGGCTGCGGGACCTCGCCGCGCTCGTCGGCGTCGACGCCCGGCACGCCGAGGCGACGGTCGAGTCGTTGCAGCGGACCGGCCGGCGTAGGTCATCGGTCGTGGCCGGTCCGCACCTCGACGACCCGCTCACCCTGCTGGCCGTGCGGCTGCACGGCGAACCGCTGCACCCCGATCACGGTTACCCCTGCCGGCTGATCGCGCCGAACCGCCCCGGCGTGGCGCAGACCAAGTGGGTCGGCCGGATCAGCTTCGAGGAGCGTCCGTGAGAGGGACGAGGGTCGCTCTGGTCACGGTGGGCACGCTGATTTCCGCGTATGCGCTGCTCCGCGTCGTGACCGACCGGGACGCCGACCCTCTGGGGCAGTTGCTGTTCCTGGCGGGCCTGGTGGCTGCGCACGACGCGGTGGTACTGCCCGTGGCCATCGTGCTGGGAGCGCTGGTCGCCCGGTTCTCGCCCGACCGGATCCGCGGACCGATCCGGTTCGCGGGGTTCGTCACCGCGGCGGTCCTCGTCGTGGCGATGCCCCTGGTCCTCGGATACGGCCGCCGGCCGGACACCCCCTCGGCGCTGCCGCTGGGCTACGGCCGAGGTCTCGGCATCGCCCTGCTGGTGGTGTGGTCGGCCACACTCGCGGCCTCCGCGCTGCGGCAGGTCAGCCGACGCCGCCGGCGCACCCGCGGGCAGGAGGAGTGACTCACCGACCGCCGTCGGGCGAGCGACGGCCCGACCGTGCCGGCGCCACACCTGCCCGTCGTCGTCGGCCAGGTTGAGGAAGCGCTCGATCCCGTTCTGTTTCGCGAACCGTCGCATCGCCTCGTCACCGCTGCCGAGCCCGGCGACCCCGACCACGCTGATCAGGCCGGCGGTGTCCCGCTGCACCGCGGCGACCTCGCCGGCCACCGCGCGGCACCGGGTGCCCAGGCCGCCCAGAACCACGACACGGCCAGCTTACCGGCAAGCCGGTACGGGCCTGAGGTGCCGCCGTCGATCGTCCCGGCGGTGCGTGAGAGCGCCTGCGGCACCACCGCCTCGTTCGTGCCGCCGCCCGCCGTCGGTGCGATGGTAGCCGCGGGTGTCGGCCGCGCCGCCGCGCTCGGCCCGGCGGTCGTGCTCGCCGAGCCGGCGGGCGGCGCGTGCCGCCGCAGGCGGCGCGGGTGGCCGTGGTGAGGGCTGCGACGGCGGGGCGGTACGGATGCCGGGCATGACCGGATGTCGGCCCGTTCGCTCGCTCGGGTGGCCCTTCCGCCTCCTTACGCTTGTGCGGTGGACCCGTCCCCGTTCTTGCTGCGGAGGTAGCGGACCAGCCCGGCGACGTCGTCGGGCACGAGTCGGCCGATGGCGCCGCTGGAGTACACGGCGGTGAGGATCGTGCCGTCCGGGGCGAGGACGAATCCCGTCGACTGGAGGTGACGAGGCTCGTCGTTGACGTAGGCACCGGTCGCCGTCGCGACGTGCGTGGCGTCGGCGCTGTGGCCGACGGGGTAGGCGAGGTGGTGCTTGTCGACCAGAGCCTGGGTGGTGGGTTCGTCGTCGACGGAGAGTGCCGCCACGCGCACGTCGAGCGCGGCGAGGGTGTCGGCGGCGCGCTGGAACGCCGCGAGTTGGGCGTTGCAGTAGGGGCACCAGGCGCCTCGGTAGATCAGGACAACGCCGTAGTGCCCGGCGAGTTCGTCGGGCAGCCGCAGGGTGCCGCCGCCGGTGCGGGGCACCTGGAGGGTGGGAAAGCTCTGGCCGTTGTCGAGTCGCGCCACGGTCGTCTCCTTGCCGGTCGATACTGGTTCACCGACGAGTCAACCCCGCAGAAACTGGACTGGCAAGTCCAGTTAGGCTAGCCTCTGTGCCATGACGGTGTCGGGTCGGGCCAAGCTCACCGCCCGGGGCGCGCGGACCCGGGAGCGGATCGTGGACGTGACCGCCGCCCTAGTGTTCGCCCAGGGTGCCGCCGGCACCAGCCTGGACGAGGTGATGGCCGGAGCGGCGGTCAGCAAGTCTCAGCTCTACCACTACTTCGCCGACAAGGATGACCTGCTCCGTGCGGTGATCGAGCGCCAGACCGGTCGGATTCTCGCCGGCCAGCGGGACGCGCTGGAGGCCATCGACTCGATGGCGGGACTGCGTCGATGGCGGAACCTCGTCGTCGCGACGGTGGAAGCGGGTGGGCCTGTCGGCGGGTGCCCGCTCGGCTCGCTGGCCAACGAGCTGGCCGACCGCGACGAGGCGACCCGAGCAGTCCTGGGCACCTCCTTCGCGCGGTGGGAGGCCCAGTTGGCCGCCGGACTGACGAAGATGCGGGTCGCCGGGCGGCTGGTGTCGGACGCGAACCCGGAGATGCTCGCCGAGGTTCTCGTCGCTGCCCTGCAGGGTGGTCTGCTCCTGGCGAAGACCCGGCGGAGCGTCCGGCCGCTGGCCCGGGCACTCGATGTCGCCATTGCCCACATCGGCGCTCTCGCGCCCGTCGCCGAGGGTCCGCGACCCGGGTGAGCGGCCCGGCGGGTCGATGCTCCGCCGGGCCGGCAACCCTCCGTTCAGGTGCAGCGGCGTCCCGCGTTGACACAGGAGACGATCTTCCGCATCTGCTTGTCGCTGTTGACGTTGACGAAGTCGTTGTGGTCGGAGAAGGGGTTGTGGTTCTCCTCGGGGAACGAGTCGAGGGCGTACTGGCCCTTGAGTTGGATGTGGCGCGGGATGTCGTAGGAGATGCTGATCCTGAGCTGGGGGATGGCGACGAACGCCGGTGGGCAGGCGCCGGTCTCGGGGTCGGCGAAGGCCAGGTGGGTCCGGTGGTTCTCGCTGTCGGTGTCGCGGCCGTTCCAGCAGCCGGGGAAGTCCTGCACCCGCATCACCCGGCTGCTTCTCGGGCAGATCGGATACTTGTCGGAGAGGCGGTCGGTGAAGCCGGAGCAGGTCCAGGTGGCGCGAGCGTTGGCCGGGCCGCGGCTGGTCGGTTTGGCGTCACCGGTCAGCGCGCGCAGGAATCGGGGCATGGCCGTCACCTTCGTGGCCGGATTGCCGCGGTACTCGATCAGCACCTGCGACGGTTGCACGATGCGACCGGTGTTGTTGGGCAACTCCAGGTTCGGGCCCTGCGGTACGGGCAGCGCGCCGTCGTCGCCGATCCCGGGGTTGTTGCCGCTGTCCTGCCGTCCGGCGGCGGCGCGGCGATCGAGGGTGCAGGCGGCGAGGGTGCCGAGCCCTGTCGGACGGAGTCCGGCGCGGCCGACGGCGATGGAGATCCGGTCGAGTGTGGCGGCCCGCTCGTGCGTGAGCGGTTCGACGATGGCGTTACGGGTGAAGGTCGGGTCGCCGTTGCCCTGCGCGCGGGACAGCCGCTCGTTCGCCTCGGCGATCTGCCGCTCGAGTAGGTCCAGGTTGCGGTTCACCTCGTCGAGCGCCGACGTCGGCACCGCCGCCAGCTTGTCGCGGACCGTCGGGCAGGTGACGGTGGGGCTGGCGCCGCTGCCCGTGGCGGGGTGGCCGGTGTGCAGCCCGTCGTAGCTGATCTCGCAGTCCACCAGCGAGACGAGTTCGCCGGGGCGGCCTCCCGTCTCGTTCACCGTTCTGGAGATCCGTCTGATGACCAGGGCGCGCTCGGTGCGCAGCCGCCCTAGGACTGAGGCGTTGAGGCGCTGGTCGATGCGTCCTCTGCTGGCGCGCATCTCGTTCGCCGCGGTGACGAGCTGTCGATCGAGGGCGGCCAGGTCGCGGTCCACGGCGATCCTGGCCGACGCGGGCAGTGCGGGCAGGCGATCGGCGACCCGGGGGCAGGACACCGTCGGCTGCACCATGCGCAGCGCCGCGGCCACCTCGGCGTCGGCCCGCACCGTCCGGTCGATGCGCACCACGGGCCAGAAGTACGACGACCGGTCACCGTTGCGGCAGGTGGTGCCCGCTGCGGCCAACGCCGCATCCGGGGTGTCCGCGTCGATGGCGAGGTTGCCCACGAAGTCGTGCACGTGCTCCGCCCCGTTCTTGACTCCTGGCTGGGCGACCGGATTGTCCGGGCTGAACTTACCGATGCGGTTGGTGCCGCAGTCGACGGTGAAGACACCCGCCGATGCCGCCGTACCGGGTCGGGGTGGTGCGAGGGTGACGGCGACCTTCTCGATGGGCACGAAGTCCGCCAGGCTCGTCTCCGCCGACGCCGCACCTCGGCCACCACCGGAGACGAACGTCGCCGTGAGTACGCCGGCGGCCGCCACCGCCGTGACGGCCGCAACCACCTGCGCCGCCCGCCGCCTACCGTGTCGCCTTATGCCGTTCATGGGCTTTCCTTCCGCTCGTCCAGCCCCGCACGGATCGGCGCTGGTCGTTGAGCGGTACGGGAAGCGCGACGACGGAGACGGGTCGCGGAGCGTCGGTCACCGACTGGTAAGAACTTGCGGTGGTCGCATCCGACAGGAAGCTACCGGCTGTGCGGTTCTACGAGCGCAGGCTGCCGCCGGCCCGCGCGACGATCTCCTGCAAGGCCGCGACGTGCCCGTCGAAGGCGTGCCGGCCGGCCCGTCCCAGCCGCACGGAAGTGCGCGGCCGCTTACCCACGAAGCTCTTGCGCACCTCGACGTAGCCCGCCTGCTCCAGGGTGCTGAGCTGCTTGGACAGCGCCGAGTCGGACATGGCGAGCTGCTCGCGCAGGTATCGGAAGTCAGCCCAGTCGCTCGCGGCCAGCAGGCTGACCAGCGACAGCCGGGTCGGCGCGTGGATCAGCTCGTCGAATCGGGGCGCCGTCACCGCCGGGCGCCGAGGGGTCGGGTCGCCATGACGGTGCGCAGGTGCCGCATCAGCCACGGGCCGGTGGCGGTCATCGCGCCCGCCGTGGCCGCCGCGCCGACCGTCGCCGGCAGCCCCAGGCCCGTCGACGCGGCCGCGTACCCGACTACGAGCCCGGTAGCCACCAGCCCCAATACCCAGACGAGGATCGTGACGAGGCCGCGTACCCCGAGCAGGCTGTTACGGATCTGAACCCGCTGCCGCAGCGCCACCCGGCCCACGACGACGGCCAGGCCCAGCGCGAACGCGACCGAACCCACGGCCACCAACCACGGCCGCCCGCCCTCCACGGCGGCGGTGAAGACGACCGTCAGCCCGCCCACAGCGGGCCAGTACCAGCCGGGAACCAGGGTGGCGTCGATGGCCTGGGCGCGGCGGGTGCGGATCTCGACGAGAGCGTCGGCGGCGGCCGAGTGCGAGGCGGCGGGCTCGGTCATCACTTCTCCTTGCTCGGGCAGATAACACTTTCCAAGTGAGAAAGTAAGCCCCGGGATCACGCCTGGCAAGGGGCATATCGCCGGAGCGGCGGACGCGACGTGCGCTCTCACCACGGGGCACCCGCACCTGCGGGGCTGCGGTGCTCCCTTGCGCTTGAGTCGCGGTTGGCGGCAGGTGCGGGCGACGGTGACGGACCGGTTGATGTCCGGACGCGGATGGTTCGGTCTGGCGTACGGGCGGTAGTTGCCTGATCTAGCCTGGAGGATGGCGGAAGCGGTGTGTTCGGGCGGCGCCGCGTTGCGGTCGTGACGCCAATTCACGGGGGAGGCCGGACGAGTCATGGACGGCAGCACCGGGATGTGGGGCCGTGCGGTGGTGTCCGGTCTCGCCGGAACGGTGGTCATGACCGCCTTTCAACGGCTTGTCGAGATGCCGCTGACCGGCCGCGGCGACAGCTTCGCCCCGGCCAACCTCGTCGAGCGGGTGCTTCCCGTGCCGGAGACGGGCGAGCGCGGGCGCAGAGGGTTGAACTGGGTGGCCCACTTCGCGCTGGGCGGGATGTGGGGAGCGGCGTTCGCCGCCGCGTTGGCAGCCGGTGTACGGAGGCAACGTGCCGTGCACGCCGTGTTCGCCGTGGTCTACGTAGGGGACGTCGTGCTGAACACCGCACTCGGGCTCTACCAGCCGCGTCGGTGGAGCGCCCAGGACTGGGCGGTCGATCTCGTCGACAAGTACGTGCAGGCCCAGGCGACGGGCCTGATCCTCGGCCGGATCAGCGGGGCGCGACGCTGACTCTCGCCGCTCGCACCCGCCTGCCGAGGTGATCGGCGAGCGCGGGCGGCACGGCCGCCTCCGCAGCCGGAGGACACCCGAGCGGGCGCCGCACCGCTGTGCATCGGGCGCGGCGGTGCCGCCCTGCCCGAGGTGGGTCAGGACGCCGGGTAGGGGTGCCCCGCCAACAGCCGGGCCAGGTGTGCGGTGTTGGCGGCGAGGGCCTTCGTCGCGGCGCCGGTGGTGTCGGGCTTCGGTCCGGCGTCGGCGTAGTCGGTCTTGCCCATGGCCTCACCCACCCAGTAGGTGGACGCGGAGGCGGCGACGGTGAAGCCGACGTCGTTGAGTGCCTGCAGCACCTCGGCGGTCACGTGGTGGGCGCCGTCCTCGTTGCCGACCACCGCGACCGCGGCGACCTTGCCGAAGGTGCGCAGGCGTCCCTGCGCGTCGGTCTCGGACAGCTCCGCGTCGAGGCGCTCCAGGACCATCTTGCACACGCTGGAGGGCTGTCCCAGCCAGATCGGCGTGGCGATGACGAGCACCTGCGCCGCGAGCAGCTTCTCCCGGATCGTCGGCCACTGGTCGCCGTCGCCCTCGTCGGTCGAGACACCGAACCGCACGTCGTGGTCGACGACGCGGACCACCTCACCGTCGACGTCATGATCGCTCAGCGCGGTCAGCACCTCACGGCCGAGCAACTCGGCGCTGGACGGGGCAGGAGACGGCTTCAGGGTGCAGCACAGCACCAGAGCGCGCAGCGTGGGCACAGTGGAGTCCTCTCGGGTGGGATAGCACATGTCCTACCCCTATCCGGTGAGGATCAATCGGGCGCGCTCGTTTGTCCCGGTCCGCAGCGCGTGAGGGTCGTCGTCGAAGCTCGCGGTACAAAGGCGCCGGAGGTGCTCCGGCATCCGACACCCCGACGCTGCGTGGTGCTCGGGCTCATCCCTGGCCGGTCGGTCGCCGCCAGGAAAGTCGTCACGAAGCCCCGGGCCGGCTGATCCAGCCGATTGGCGCCTCGGGTGGCCGCGGATGCGATGTTGCGGTTGGTCGACGCTGTGTACATTCACCGTCGTGACGCCGCCCGCAACGCGCAGTCCCCGGCCTGGGCCGGTGGAGGTGCGCCCGCGTACCTCGGTGCCGGCTCTCGCTGTCGGCCCGGTCGTGGCCGTCGTTGTCGCGTTGGCGGCGTTGCTGGCCGGAACAGCCTCGCGCTACGGCTATCACCGTGACGAGTTGTACTTCCGGTTCCTCGGGTTTCATCCTGCCTGGGGCTATGCGGATCAGCCGCCCGGCACGCCGATGCTCACCCGCGCCGCGGTGGAGGTTTTCGGTGACTCGGTGTGGGGGCTGCGCGTGCCGGCGGTGCTCGCCGGGATCAGTGTCGCCGCACTCCTCGCGCTGATCGCCCGGGAGGCCGGCGCCCACCGGTGGGGCCAGAGCCTCGCCGCGTGCGGCGCGGCCGGCACGTTCCCGTTGTTGTTCGGGCACATCCTCATCACCGCCACGGTCGACATGGTGGTCTGGTTGCTGGTGCTGTTGTTCGCGATGCGGGCGCTGCTGCGCGGTCAGCCTCGCTGGTGGCTTGCCGCGGGTCTCGCCGTCGGGGTCGGGCTGTGGTTCAAGCTGCTGATCGTCCTGCTGGTGGCTGTGCTGCTGGTCGCGGTGGCCGTCGTCGGACCACGTCCGGTGCTGAGGTGCCGATGGCTGTGGGCCGGAGTGCTGGTGGCGGTGCTGGTCGGTTCGCCGAACCTCGTCTACCAGGTCGCCAACGAGCTACCGCAACTGGAGATGGCGGACGCGCTGCGGGAGCACAAGGGTGATGAGGCCCGGGTGCTGCTGGTGCCGGTGCAACTCGTGGTCGTCGGCCTGCCCCTGCTTCCGGTGCTCGCCGCCGGCCTGGTCTCGCTCGCGCGCCGGCCCACCCTGCGGCCGGTGCGGGCCATGGCGCTCGGGTACAGCTTCCTGGTGGTGGCCCTGTTCGTGCTGGCCGCGCAGCCCTACTACACCGTCGGCCTGGTACTGACGATCTACGCCGTCGGCGCGGCGGCCACCGAACCGTGGATGACGACCGCGCCACGCCGGGCGGCGCTGTCGGTGGCCGTGGTGGTGAACGTCGCCGCCGCGGCCGCATTCGCGCTGCCGGTGTTCCCCCTGGCGACGCAGGAACGCGTCGGCCTGGCGGAGCTGAACCAGGGCACCCGGGACCAGATCGGCTGGCCCGCCTACACCCGGCAGGTCGCCGACGTGTTCGCCGCACTACCCGCCGGCGACGCGGCGCGGGCGGTGCTGATCACCGGAAACTACGGCGAACACGGCGCCATCCACCGCTACGGACCCGCGCTCGGACTGCCCATCGAGCGGTTGTACAGCGGCCAGAACGAGCTGCACCGCATCGCCTCCCCACCCGAGGGCAGCGACGTGGTGATTCTGGTGGGGCTCGGCGAGGACGGCAGTGAGGTCCGCGATTGGTTCGCCTCCTGCCAGATCGCCGCACGACTCGACCACGGACTGGACATCGACAACGAGGAACAGGACCGGCCCGTCACCGTCTGCCGGGGCCCTCTGCAGACGTGGTCGGCGTTGTGGCCGCGGTTCCAGCACTACGACTGAGGACGCCGTGCGGCGTCCGGCCCGGCCCTTCTGCCTGAGAGTCCGCGGAGGCCAACCGTCCGCGTCGCGGCCGTCGTCCGATCGAGCAGGCCCGGAGGGCGTCGTGAAGCGGCGGGCGCGCGTGCCGGACGGACGTGTCGTCGACGTCGGACAGGCAGTGCACCCGGCCTTGCAGCCAGCGCTCGCTTCTGTGCTGATCCTCCGGTCGGCCGGGAGTTTTCCGGGCTCCGCCCCCGATGCCACTCGGTGGCCTCACGACGACCGGCGGTCAATGCGGTCGCCAGGGCCGGAGGCGGTGCGGTGCCTCGCCGCTCGGCGCAACATGATCGGTGCGTGCCGTACGGTCGGCAGGTGTGACCCCAGGGTGCAGATGGCAGCGGTGAAGCCCGGTTCCCGGCGGGGGCGGTGGTGGGCGCCGTACCGCCAGGTGTGGTCGGTACCTGGCGCGGCGGCGTTCAGCTCGGTCGGAGCGGTGGCCCGGCTGCCGCAGGCGATGGTCGGCCTGGGCGCCGTCGTGATGATCACCGCACTCGGCAGTTCGTACACCGTGGCCGGGGCGGTCGCGGGTGCCGTCTCCCTGTCGCAGGGGTTGCTTGCGCCTCAGGTCAGCCGGCTTGCCGACCGCCTCGGGCAGACCCGCGTCCTCGGCCCGCAGGCGGTCGTCAACGTCGCGGCGCTGTGCGTCCTGGTCGCCGCCGCCCATCGGCACGTCGGAGCGCTGGCGTTGGTGCCGCTCGGGGTGCTGGTCGGGGTGTCCCTGCCGCAGATCGGCGCCTTCGCGCGGGCCCGGTGGACGGCGTTGCTGGCCGGTGACCGGCGGCTGGCCACGGCCCTCGCGGTCGAGTCACTGATCGAGGAGGCGGTGTTCGTGATCGGCCCAGTGCTGGTCGTGGCCGCCACCACCGCCATCGCCCCGGCGGCCGGGCTGCTCATCGCCGCCGCCCTGGTGGCGTTCGGTTGCGCCGCGTTCCTGGCACAACGCGCCACCGAACCGGCCGTCCTGCCGTACGGGCGTCCGGAGCATCGGTCGCGGGCCACGGCTCATGCCGGCCTGCGGGTGCTCATCGGGGTGTTCCTGGGCATCGGCGCCCTGTTCGGGTTCGTCGAGGTCGGCGTGGTCGCGCTGACCCGTGAACTCGACCGCCCCGGTGTGTCCGGGGCGATGCTGGCCCTCTGGGCCGCTGGCAGCCTCGCCGCCGGCGTCGTCTACGGCAGCCGCACCTGGCAGACCCCACCCGTACGTCGATTCGGCACGGGCGTGGCCGCGATGGCCGCCGGCACGGTCCTGGTCGCGGCCTGCTCCGGCTCGCTCACCGGCACGACTGTCGCGCTGGCTATCGCCGGTGCGGCGAACGCGCCCACCCTGATCACCGGCAACGCGTTGGTCGCCGCGGTGGTGCCGGCACACGCGGTGACCGAGGCCTACACCTGGCTAGGAGTGACCATCTTCGCCGGCATAGCCATGGGCGCGCCACTCGGCGGCGCCCTCATCGACCGCTTCGGCTCGCACGCCGCACTGTGGGCCGCCACCGCCGCCGGGATCGTCGCCGTGATCACCGCCGTCACCGGACGACGCCATCTGTAGGGCTGCCCCGCAGCGTCCGACGATCCCCCAACCGGCACAGTGACCGGTCATGGCTGACCAACTGGGCGGTCGTTGATGGAAACGGTCGACCAACGCTGCTATCGACCGCCTCTGCGCCCTCTGCGTGGTCGCCATCGGCCCTGAGGCGACACTGGCCGGGTGACCTCGACAATGCTGGTGCTCGGGCCGAAACTCGCCATCGCGCTGGCGCTGATGACCGCAGCCGCGGCCACTGTCGCCACCGTCGGACGGCTCGGGCACGGCCGGCAGATCGCCGTCGCCGCCGTCCGGGCCGCGCTGCAACTGGCCGCCGTGTCATTGGTGATCACCGCTATCGTCGGCTCGCTGTGGGCCACCGGGGTGTTCGTGCTGCTCATGAGCGTGGTCGCCGCGGGCACCTCCGGCCGGCGGATCACCGGCGGGCCGCACGGATGGTGGGCGGGAGTCCCGATCGCCACCGCCAGCCTGACCGTCGTCGCCGCGCTGCTCCTGGCGGGCCTGGTGCCCCCACACGGTATTGCGATCATCCCGATCGCCGGCATCCTGACCGGCGGCGCCATGACCGCCACCAGCCTCGCCGGGCGGCGCTTCAACGACGATCTGCACGCCCGGCGCGGCGAGGTCGAAGCCGCGCTCGCGCTGGGCCTGCCTCCCCGGGACGCCCGGTTGCTCGTCTGCCGCCCCGCCGCGAGCCAGGCCCTCGTCCCCGCCCTCGACCAGACCCGCACCGTCGGCCTCGTGACCCTCCCCGGCGCCTTCGTCGGTGTTCTCCTCGGCGGCGCCAGCCCGCTGACGGCGGGGATCACCCAACTGTTCGTCCTCGTCGGCCTTCTCGCCGTCGAAGCCACCGCCATCGTGCTCACCATCGAGGTGATGGCCCGAGGACAACTACGGCCGCAGGCGATCACCCGACGCCGTCGTAGTGACTGAGGGTCGTCACCAGGGCGTCTACCGTGGAGGCGCAGTCGCCCTGCACAAGGTTCGGCGCCCGCAAGCCGGTCAGGACCGCATCGATCTGGTCGTCGAGTTGGTGCCACGGCCACCTGAACCCAGCACCGATCAAGAGCCGCACGGGTCGACGTCCCGCACCTCGAATAGGACGGCGGAGTCGGCGACCTCGGTGAGCACGCGGGCCTCGACGACGATCGCTGAGGGCGAGGGGTGTCAACGGCAGCGTGATCAAGAGTGGCTGGCGCACCCGCTCGACGCCGAATCCGCGTTGACGGCGCGCCGCGGCAGCCCGCCGAGGCCGAGTGAACACACCCGCCGAACAGATCCGCGCCGCCCTGACTGAACCTGCCTGCGGCGGTCGGCGTCCGCGCGATGGCCAGCACCGCGCGAGCCTTTCTGGAGCGGACTTGTCGTTGGCGCCACAGCGGGCCGTGAATCTATCGTCCGTTCGGTTGATTATTGTGTGCCTTGTCGTCTAGAGTTTCGCCACGATCGGTGCGATCGAGTCGGCGCCGGTCCAGCGAGGTGGGAGGGCAGCATGACCACGATGACCATGGCACCGTCCGCCGCTGGGATGCGCCGCGCGCCGCAGACCGGTGAGGAGTCCCGCGCCAGCGAGCTGATCGGGGCGCTGGCCGCCCTGCCCGCGGGCCACCCGCAGCGGGCGAGCCTGCGTAATCAGGTCATCGAGGCGTGGCTGCCGCTGGCGAACCACCTGGCCGCCCGCTACAGCGGTCGCGGCGAGCCGGCCGGCGACCTGGCCCAGACCGCGGCGCTCGGCCTGATCAAGGCGGTCGACCGGTTCGACGCCTCCCGCGGGGTCGACTTCGCCGGCTTCGCCATCCCGACCATCCTCGGCGAGATCAAGCGGCACTTCCGCGACCGCACCTGGAACATCCGGGTTCCGCGTCGCCTCCAGGAGCTGCGGCTGCGCATCTCCGAGGCGAACAGCACGCTGACCCAGACCCTCAACCGGGCCCCGACCGTGGCCGACATCGCCACCCACCTCGACGTCACCGAGGAAGAGGTGCTGGAGGGTATCGAGGGCGCTCAGGCGTATAACGCGGTGTCGCTGTCCGCTCCGATCGGCGACGGCGACAGCGCCACCGAGCTGGGCGACACGCTCGGCACCGAGGACAACGAGTACGAGCTGGCCGAGCTGCGTGCCTCGCTGGGCCCGGCGCTGGCCACGCTCGACGAGCGCGAGCAGAAGATCCTCACGCTGCGCTTCTACGGCAACCTGACCCAGAGCGAGATCGCCGCCCGGGTCGGTGTGTCCCAGATGCACGTGTCGCGGCTGCTCGCCCGCGCCCTGACCAAGCTGCGGGGCCAGCTCACCGAGGCCTGACCCGCCGTCAGCCCTAGGCTACTTCCGCCATGACCGTCGCGGAGACGACCGCTCCGACCATCCCAGAGACGAACGAGCCGCACGCTGGTTCAGCCTGCGGCTCGTTCCATGCTCCTGAGGCGGGCGCGCACGAGGCCTTCACCGAATTGTGGCGCCACGAGCGGCGTCGCCCGGCTGATTCCGGAGCACATGGCTCGCCACGTGAGATGATCATGCGGTAGGGTGGCCAGTCGCACCGGGGGGTAGCAGGGTCGTGTCTGCTCGCATCGAGACTTCGTGCAGGCATGGCCCCGCTTCAACATCCTCGAGGGAACGAGACGCTGCGGTTGGGCCGAGCCGACTGACATCGACCAGTAAGTGCTCGGCTCCGGATAGCGAATCGTCCATGGCGATGCGGCGTCGGGCGGGCATGGCGGTAGCGCCTGCTCGGGCGAACAGGCCCGAGCGCGGACTGGCTCCTGACTGACGGTCGGTCGGTCGGTCGGTCGGAACCCTAATGGTGACCACGGGGGCACGCCGTGCGTCGCCGCACCTGTCATGAGGCGCTCACCGTTGAACGGGCAGGGTGGTTGCGCAACGCGCCGATGACCGGCGCTTGCAGTAGCCTGCTGTCGACGGGCGTGTGGCTGAGGAGGACGATTGCGAGCACGCGCGTGGGCGGCCGTCGTCGCGACGCTGGTGGCTGGCGGGTGGGGCGCAGCGGGCTACCTGACGACGAAGCCCACCGACTTCCACGACTACCGCAGGGTGGCGGTGCAGGCCGCTCAGTCGACCTTGCACGCGGTAGCCACCACCCGGATGGTTGGTAGCGCTGCGTCGCAGGATCGACTGTGGTCGCCCTACGTGTCGAGTGTCCTCGACGACGCCCGCGATGCTTTCGCGGGCGCGGCCAAGAAGATGGCCGGCGAGACGCCCCCAGACGAGCGGACGACGGCCATGCGCGACGAGCTGACGCCGCTGATGTCGACGGCTGACGAGCGCATGACCGAGGCGGAGGAGGCCATCGACGCCGAGGATGCGACGGCGCTGCGCCGGGCGGTGGACGCTCTCGCGCCGGTGGCCGAGGCCCTGTCCATCTTCATCGAGGAGCATCGGTGACCCTCCGGACGCCGCCTCGATGAAGAAGCTGCTGGCTATCACGCTGGGCATCCTCACCGCCATCGGCGGCTTCGTCGACATCGGCGACATCGTCTCCACCTCCGAGGCGGGCAGCCGCTTCGGGCTGGCCCACACCTGGGTGCTGATCGTGGGAGTGATCGGCATCTGCGTGTACGCCGAGATGGCCGGCCGGGTGACCGTGGTCAGCACCCGGCCGGTCTTCGACCTGATCAGGGAGCGTCTAGGGCCCCGGGCGGCGCTGGTCAACCTGCTGGGTTCGTACCTGATCACGCTGTTGACGCTCGCGGCCGAGATCGGCGGCGTCGCGCTGGCGTTGCAACTGATCAGCGGTGCCCCGTACCTGCTGTGGGTCCCCGCCGTCGCGCTGGTGCTGTGGCTGGCTCTCTGGCGGGTGAGGTTCGAGACGCTCGAGCGGATCTTCGGCCTGGGCGGACTCGCTCTGGTGATTCTCGTGGTGGGCATCTTCTGGCTGCACCCGCCGTTCGACACGCTACGCGCGCAGACGATCTCGACGTCACCGCCGCCTGGCGAGAACTGGCCGACCTACTGGTTCCTCGCGGTCGCACTCTTCGCCTCCGCGATGACCCCTTACGAGGTGTTCTTCTTTTCCTCCGGCGGGGTGGAGGAACGCTGGACCCCGAGGGATCTGACCCTTTCCAGGATCAACGTCTTCCTCGGCTTTCCCCTCGGCGGCCTGCTCGCCTTCGGTTTCCTCGCCACCTCGGCGATCGTCTTCCATCCACTCCAGGTGTCGGTGGACACCCTCGGCCAGGCCGTGTTGCCCGCCGGGCTGGCCTTCGGCCAGGTCGGCCTCGGTCTGATCATCCTCGGTGTCTTCGCCGCCACGTTCGGGGCGGCGATGGAGACGAGTCTGTCGGCCGGGTACGCGGTGGCCCAGTACTTCGGCTGGTCGTGGGGGAAGGCGCTACGCCCTCGACAGGCCGCGCGCTTCCACACGGTCGTGCTGATCAGCATCCTGCTCGCCGTCGCCGCGCTGCTGAGCACCATCGACCCGATCCAACTCACCGAATACATGCTGATCTTCAGCGCGGTCGTGCTGCCGTTGACGTATCTTCCGATCCTGATCATCGCCAACGACCGCGGCTACCTGGGGGATCGGGTCAACGGACCGTTCGCCAACACCCTCGGCGTCGTCTACCTCGTGGTCGTCGCCGCCGCCGCGGTGGCGGCCATTCCGCTGATGGTCATGACCGGTATGGGAGGCTGAGCATGCCCCTGCTCATCGGATTCGACCTGCTCGACCGGCAGATCGTCGACTGCGACGGCATCCCCGTCGGCAAGGTTGACGACGTCGAACTACGACGCCGCCCGGACGGGACACTGATCATATCGGCACTGCTGACCGGGCAGCAGGCCCTGGGTGCCCGCTTCGGTGGCACCCTCGGTCGATGGATCGCCGCCACCGCGGCCCGCCTCGACATGCACCGGCGTGGACCTCGCCGCATCGGCTACAACCTCGTCGAGCGCGTCGCGTCCGCCGTTCACCTGACAGTCCGCCGAGATCTGCTGCCCGAGCCGGCGCTCGAGAGCTGGCTCAACGATCACCTCGTCGGCCGCATCCCGGGAGCCTCCGATGGCCAGTGACCAAGACACGCTCCGAGCCAGCGACCTTCTCGGCCGCAACATCATCGACGGCTCCGGCCGCCCACGTGGACACATCGTTGACATCGTCGCGGACGGCCATGAGCGCGGCCACCTGGAGGTCACGGCGGTACTGGCCACGGCCGGTCCGTGGGGACGGCTGCTCGGTTACGAACGGGATGAGGTTCGCGGGCCCTGGATCATCGAGGTCCTCGCCCGACGCGTCCTGCGACGCCACGTGAAACGCGTTCCATGGTCGCAGGTGCGGTTCGCGGAAGACTGATCGGATGCGCCCGAACCTGAGCCAAGGGCCACAGCGCCGTGCAGTCGGCGCAGAGCACGGTCATTCGCACACGAAATCGGTGCTGACGCCGTCGAGAATGCCGTCCTGCTGGTCCGAGGGCGCTGAGCGCCTCAGGTTTCCCTCGGCTCGGTTCCACTGCCGCGGGTCGCCACCGGCTCGCAGCCACCGCGCACAAGCGATCGTGACGCAGGCGGCTGCGAGCCGGGCGACGAGTCGCGCATCATCGGTGCTGAGCGCTGTCCCTGACGTCGTGAGCGGCAGCCTGGGCGTCGTCCTTGACCGCCTGGGCGGCCTCCTGCGCGGTGGACCGCACCGACTCGGCGGCGTGCTGCGCCGGCTCGCGCAGTTCCTCCCTGAGCTCCCCGGCGACCTCGCCGAGCTTCTCCTTGACCACGCCGCCGTGCTCGGTCGCCTTCTCCTTGACCTGCGCGGCGAGCTGCTGCTCCCGCCGGGTGGCCGGGATGAGCGAGGAGACCAGCATGCCCACGCCGAAGGCGATCACGCCGGCGGCGATCGGGTTGCCCTCGGACTTCTGCCGCACCACGTGGGGCGCGCGGTGCGCTGCGTCGCTCACCGCGGAGGCGGCGGAGTGGGCCTTGTCGCCCACCGTGGACGCCGTCGAGGAGGCGTGGTCGCCCACCGAGTGGGCGGCGTGGCCGGTGCTGTGGCCGAGGTCGGAAGCGGTTCCCATCACCTTGTCCTTCACGTTCGTCAGCGCGCTGCGCACGCGCTGCTTGCGGTCGTCGACGATGCGGCCCGGGCTGACCTTGTACGCCAGGGCGTCCACGTCCGAGCTGAGGTTGTTGCGGGTGGCTTCGATCTCCCGGCGGATCTGGTCGGGATCGGTGCTCATCGGGTGACTCCCTCCGGGTGCGGCTTGAGTGCGTCGGGGATGCGCTGCACGGTGTCGTTGGTCTGCTTCAGGCCACGGATCTGCTCGGCGTTCCGCTTCGCCTTCGAGTAGAGGACGGCGGCGACGACGGCCCAGATCACGGCCACGATGAGCGCGGCCAGGCCGGAGTCCATGACGTTGTCGAGGAACTGCCACACCGCGATGGAGACGAAGAGCGCCACCATGTAGCCGCCGAAGCCGGCGCCGCCGTAGAAGCCGGCGGCCTTGCCCGCCTTCTTGCCCTCCTGGCGGATCTCGGCCTTGGCCAGCTCGACCTCCTGCCGCATCAGCGTGGACAGGTCGCCGGTGACCTGGCTCATCAGCTCACCGATCGAGCTGCCCCGCACCTCGTCCGCGCTGTGATGGCGCCCGCCGGGATCCTGGATCGACGCGCTCATGCCGTCGGCCCGCTCGGTACGACATTTCCGCCCGCGACAGGGCTCGGCGGGGTCTGCACGGGCATCACCGGAGTCGTCGGTAGGACCGCGGTGCGGTCCTGGTCGTACGCCGGCCGCACGCCACCGTCGTCGTTGCCGACGGCGGCGATGTTCCGGGTGAGCCGGCCCGCGACCACGCCGAGCAACGCGGCGCCGACCAGGAACGTGCCGGGGTTGCGGCGGGCGTAGCTCTTCACCTCGTGGAGCAGGTCGCACGGCTCGCGCTGCTCCAGCCAGCCGGCCACGCCGTGCACCCGCTCGGCCGCCTGGTGGGCCAGCTCGGTGACCGGGCCGGAGCCGCCGCCCTGCTGCGCCATCGAGCGCATCTCGTCGGCCAGCGACCGCAGGCCGCTGGCGGCGCGCTGCTGCTGCTGACCGGCCTGGGAGGTGACCTGGTTGCGGGCCTCGCCGTAGAGGTCGCGGACCTGCCGCTTGGCCTCGCCCACCACCTCCTGACCCTGCTGCTTGGCGGTCTGCGCGGCCGCGCCACCGGCGCCTGCGGCGTCGGAGCCGACCTGCCGGGCCTGGTCGCGCACGCCGCCGCCGTTCGTCGACTCGTACGTGGCGGACGTGGGGGAAAGATCGTGAGTCATGGTGTCCCTTCCGCTCGTGCGTTCCTAGCGGTTGTCTTCCGGGGGTCACGCAAATTGCTTTCCGCGTGACAACCGTCCTACCCGCGAACTGCGGAAACCATGCTCATCAATGGCGGGACCTCGCAGCCGTTCTCCTCGTTGGCATTGACGAGTGCCGCCGCTTCGCAGCGGCCAGCGAGGGGGCTCAGCGCCACCACGACGAGAGGTTGTCCGGCAGCTCCTGCCGTCCCCGTGAGTCGCTACCCCCACTCCATCCATACGGCGCTCTCGAGCTGAAGACCTGCGCGCTACGCGATAAAGGCGGCAGTCGGACAGGCGGCGGTTCGTCCGGCGGGTCCGCTTGTCGGCCCGTCATCCGAGACGAGCGATCATGTCGGCCCCGCTGTCTGATGGCCCCTGGTTCGTGTCTAGTCCCCGCTCGTTGGCCGTGCCACTGGAGGCAGGAGTTCGCCGGCTATCAGCCATCGACCGTCGTGGCCTGCGGCGTTTCCGTCACTGACCGAGGGGTAGGGATGAGGCCGTCAGGACGCTCTGGCCTACCGCCGCCGCGCAGGGCAGACCACAACAGGGGGACGAGCCATGCGTTGGACGTCGCAGGTGCGGGACCAGGCACGCGCGCGGCTGGAAGCTGCCCGGCAGGCCGAGCCTCCACCCTTCGACGAGTCCGGCCTGGGCACCCGAATCGGCCAGGTGCTCGTCGTCGATTCGGGTGAGCCGGACGGTGCTCACGCCCTGGGTGTGCCACGCGGGATCAGAGTGGCCGCCGCATGGGCCTGGCGGCTGATCCTGCTGGTTGCCGGCGCCTACGTACTCATCAAGACGGTCAGTGTGCTGCGAGTGGTCGTCATCCCAGTTATCGTGGCGCTGCTGCTGGCAGCGCTCCTGCAGCCCGCCGCAGCGCTGTTGCGCCGGCGCGGTATCGGAGCCGCACCTGCCGCCGCACTGGTCCTGGTCGCGGGACTGGTTGCGGTGTTCGGCACGCTGGCGATGATCGTGCGGACCTTCATCGACCAGTACGACGAACTCGCCGACCAGGTCCGCGGCGGCCTCGACGAAGTGCAGGCGTGGCTCGCCCGCGGCCCGCTGCATCTCGACGACCAACAACTCAGTAGCTTGGTCGATCGGGCCCAGGTGCAGGTCACCCAGAACCAGGGCGCACTGACCTCCGGAGCACTGAGCACCGCGACCACCCTCGGCGAGCTGCTGACCGGGTTCTTCCTCGTACTGTTCACCTTGTTCTTCTTCTTGCGTGACGGCGATCGGATCTGGCGCTTCCTGTGCCGTCTGCTGCCACACGGCGCTCGGGTATCCATCGCCCGTGCCGGCCACTACTCGTGGCACACGCTGATCTCCTATGTCCGCGCCACCGTGCTCGTCGCCTTCGTCGACGCGCTCGGCATCGGCATCGGTCTGCTCGTGCTGGACGTGCCGCTTGCCCTTCCGCTTGCCGCGCTGGTCTTCCTCGGTGCCTTCATTCCCGTCGTCGGTGCGACAGTCTCTGGCGCCGTCGCCGTACTCGTGGCGCTGGTCGCCCAAGGTCCAGTGAGTGCGCTGATCATTCTGGGCGTCGTGATCGCCGTGCAACAACTCGAAGGTCACGTCCTTCAACCCTTGATCATGGGCCGTGCCGTGGCGCTGCACCCCTTGGCGGTCATCCTCGCCATTGCCGCTGGCATCGTCGTCGCGGGTATCGTCGGCGGTCTTGTCGCGGTGCCGCTGCTCGCGGTCGTCAACACCGCCACGCGTTACCTGGCTGCGCATCCCGACGGTCAGCCCACCGTCGACCGCACACCGCCGGGCACTCGTCCTACCGACAACGATCAAGCAGACGCCGAGGAAACCGCCGACGACCGGCGTGCGCGCACAGAGGAACCGGTGCCTGCCGTCGACAGCTCCGTCGACGAGCGGGCCACCGGCCCATCGTCAGCCTAGGGTGGGACCAGACGACGGCCACATCCATCGCAGTGGCGGGAACGCCTCCGACCTGGCCGGTCGTGCGGGGGGCAACGGGTGACGGCGTGGGCGCAGGGAGATGAGGAACGTGAGCGAGGCTTTGTCACTGCGACGTATGTTGGTCCGATCCCATCGGGCCCTCCCCGAGGATCTACCGGGGATGGTCAGACGGGCCGTCCGCGAGCTGGGGGCGTCGGATGCGGTGATGTTTCTGGTCGATCACCATCAGCGAGTGCTGGCGCCCTTGTCCGACGAGCGGTCACCGCGGCGCGAGTTGATCGCCGTGGACGGCACCCTCCCGGGCCGCGCCTACAGCACGATGAGGGCTGTCGCCGCAGTCGGCGGCGACGCGAGCGCATGGTTCCCGCTGGTCGACGGGTTGGAGCGGCTCGGCGTCGTGGAGATCATCGGTCCAGGCGAGCTGCTCAACACGCGGCAGGCGGAGCTCGCCGACGTGGCCGCGTTGCTCGCCGAGCTGGTCATCACGCGCGGCATGTACAGCGACACGGTTGAGCGGATCCGCAGGCGAGAACCGATGAATTTGGCGGCCGAGATGCTGCGCGCCCAATTGCCGCCGTTGACCTTCGCTACCAGCAACATGGTCATCAGCGGGATCCTGGAGCCTGCGTACGACGTGGGTGGCGACGCGTTCGACTTCGCCGTCAACGGCGATGTCGCGCATCTGGCGTTGTTCGACGCCGTCGGACACGGGTCGCAGAGCGACCTGCGGGCCGTCATGTTGGCCTCCATCGCCCTCGCTGCCTACCGCAACGCGCGCCGTGCCGGCTACGACCTGGTGGCGACCTACCATCACATCGACGCGGCGGCACGAGGATTCGACCGATCCGGCCTGATCACCGGCGTGTTTGGCGAATTGGACCAGCGCACCGGCCAGCTTCGGGTGATCTCTGCCGGACACCCGAGCGGCATCGTGCTACGGCAGGGCAAGATCGCGGCCGTTCTGCCCACCCCGACCGCGCTGCCGGTCACGCTCGGGGAGTACCGCCAACCGGTGGTCACTCGATACAGCCTTGAGCCGGGCGACGATGTGCTGCTCTACACCGATGGCATCACCGAAGCCCGGTCCGCCGACGGCGAGTTGTTCGGCCTCGAACGGCTGTCCGACCTCGCTGTCCGTGCCCTGGCCGACGATCTGCCACTGCCGGAAATCGCCCGGCGGCTCGTGCACGCCGTGATCGCACACCAGGACAACCGGCTGCAGGACGACGCGACCGTGCTTTTCGTCCGCTGGACAGGTGCGCCGGACGGCGGCGAGGATGGCCGCAACGAAGCCCCGCGGAACACCGGTGTCGAGGATGACACTGGACACCTCCGCCGATAGGCGGGCGGCTACGTGGTTCGACGCGGCCGAATTGTTCCGGCTGCGCCGGCGGGGCGGAAGGCTCGTGGCGGTCGCCGCGACCTCGGCCGCTGCCCGAGCTTCGACCTCGAAACGCGCCTCCGAGCCGTCACCCCTTCGCTGGAAGCGACCCGCTTCGCGCTTGCACTCCTACGGCGCGCCGCCTGGGTCGCGCCTTGATCCGCAGCGGTTCTTTATCCCAAGACCTGGGCCATTCCGCCAATCCGCTGGGTGCCCTCGACAGGAGAAGTTGGCACCGCATCGTCAGCTGCGTCTGAGCGTTTCGTACGATTCGGCGAACCGTGCGCGCCGCTGTGCGTAGTGTTCCACGTGCGCGGGCTCGGGCTCGTACGTCGCTCCGGTGGCCCGGCTCGCGCGCGGTACGTCCGGCGCCAGCGCGTCGAGGGCGAGTAGCGCGGTGCCCCGTTGCGTCGCGCGGCGTCGGGTCACGTGCGTGACAGGTCGCCCGAGCACGTCCGCGAGGATCTGCAGCCATTCCGGGTGGTCGTTGCTGACGCGTCCCGCTGCCGCGACCTCCAGGACGTGCGGGGCGGCTGAGTGTAGTTCGTCGGCGACTCGCGCATAGGTGATGGCGACGCCCTCGACGATTCCGCGGAACAGGGTGTCGGCGTCGCTGGCCGCCGATATTCCGCCGAGCACGGCGCGTGCCCCGCCGGCCCAGCCCGGTGCTCGTTCCCCGGTGAGGTACGGCAGCACCAGCGGCGTGGTGTGGCTCGGCGGCGCGGTGAGGGTGCCCGCGAGTGCCGGGCTGAGACGTAGGGTGCTCTGTGCCCAGCTCACGGCGCGACCGACGTCGTTGATCGCTCCACCGAGCAGCGTGCGTCCCGCGTCGACCCGGTAGTTCCACAGTCCGAACGGCAAGGGCTCGGCCGGGCCGTCGAGCAGCACTCGCAGCGCACCGCTTGTGGCTGTCGCCGCGGTGAGCACGGTGGCGTCGGTGGCCCCGGACCCGACGTTGCTGGCGAAGCCGTCGGTGATGACGGGAAACCACGCCGCCTTCGCCAGTGCGGGCCAGCGCGTCGTGTTCGCTGCCGGAGTCGGTTGGTTCGTGTTTCGGGGCGGGGAAAGCTGATCGGGGCTGACGCCCGCGGCGGCGAGCAGTTCGGCGTCGAACTCGCCGGTACTGCGGTCGAGCAGGCCCGTCCACGCCACCGTGGAGGTCCCGGCCAGGGGGTGGCCGATCAGCCGAGCCAGGACGTACTCGCCCAGGGACCACCAGTTCGCGGTATTGGCGACGAGGTGCGGCTGTGTGGCGGAGAGCCAGCGCACGCGTGGAGCGTGGTAGCTCGTGTGGAGGCGGGTTCCGGTGCGCTGGTGAACCGTCCGTTCGTCAAGCTCCTCGCGTAGGGCGGAGATTGCGTGCGCGCTGCGGGAATCGGCGTAGGTCAGGCACAGCGTCAGGGGGCGGCCGGCCTTGTCGACCGCGATCAGCGAGGCGGCGAAGGTGTCCATCGCGACGCCAGCGATGCGGGTTCCCAACCGCGGGTCGCTGGTTGCCGCGTCGAGGACCTCTTCGACCTCGGCCGTCACCTGATCGGGGTCGATGATCGAGGTGCCGTCAGGCGCGACGGTGAAGGCGTGCGGCACCTTGTGCTGCAGGCCGTGGATCCGCCGCCCGGACGCGTCGTGCACGCCGCCGCGGGTCGCCGTGGACCCGATGTCTATCGCGAGGACCAGCGGATCCATCGCCGAGTCGAGAGCGATGTCGTCGCCGCTCAGAGGCATCGTGGTCCTCGCTGTGTCGGGCGTCGGGGGTCTCCGGCGACCATAGTCCAACCCTGATGCCGGGCGCACTCTTTTCTTCGGCCCGAGGGCGTTCTCCCTGGTGCAGGAGACAGGTATCGAAGCCGGGAGATCGTCCGCCTGGTCGGACCGGCCGCAGCCGGAACCCTGCCACGCAGGGGTTGAGGTCAGGAGGTATCGAGGCGGGCAGGGCCGAGGACAGGGCTCTCAGGGCTCGCTCGCTCGCACGCCGGCGTCGGCACGCCTTGCGGCGGTGCGCTGAACCGCTGCGCCGATCATGCCATCAGTCGGCGCTGCGGATCTCGTGTGGTTCGTCGACTGGCTTGCGCGGTCGCGCCAATGACGCAGCCTGTCCTGTGCGTCGCGCATGCTGTGCCATCGGTAGCAGATACCAGACGGCGACGAATGCCGTGGCGAGGCCGGCGCCGACGGCTACGGCTGCGGGTGTGCCGACGACGACGTCGATGACCAGGTAGACGGCGCCGACGATGGCCAACCAGAGCGACGACAGGCCCGCCAGCGCCAGCCGGCTCGCCGCGGCTACGAAGTCCGACTTGCGATCCCGGTGAAACAGGATCCGGTGGTGGTTGACCGGCGCGATGAGGCACACCGTCGCCACCGCCGCAAGGAGAAGTGTGGTCAGGTAGGCAGCGCGCTGCCCGTCGCCGAGGATCCCGAACCGCTGCGTGAAGGGCAGGGTCAGGAGGAAGGCAAAAAGGATCTGCACTCCGGTCTGGGCGACCCGCAGTTCCTGAAGCAGTTCGTCGAAGTGTCGATCTGCGCGCTCCTGCTCCGACTCGTCCCGCCCGTCCGGCGCCGCGTCCCGCCGGTACTGATCGCTCACGTCGAACTCCCTCGATCACGGCTGTCTGCCGAGGGCATCCTCTCACCACGCATCTGGCGTCCGTACAGGCGACGGCTGAACGACGAACCACGCCCGCAAGGCCGCGGTCAGATCGGTCGCTGCGGGCCGTGCCGCAGGGGAGCCGGGCCGGCGTTCAGCCGCCGGCAGCGTCGATGCGTGGGCCGGGTCCGCCGCGCGTCAGGTGGTTGAGCACCACGCCGGGCTGGGTAGTGGCAACACGTGAGAGCGTTTATCTTCGGCATGGTGGCATCGAGCGCGCTGCTCCTGGGTGCGGCGGCCGGCGTGTGGATCCGGCTGCCCAAGAGGTGGCTGGCCGTTCTGCTCGCGTTCGCCTCGGGTGCGTTGATCACGGCGCTGGCCTTCGAGTTGTTCGAGGACGCCTACGAGCAGGGTGGGATCTGGCGTGCCGCGATCGGGCTGGTGGTCGGTGCGGGGGTGTTCACCGCGCTGAGCGCCGCACTGGATCGGGTGGCGCAGGGCGGCCGTCGACAACAGCACGGTAGCGAGAAGCTCGATCCGGACGCTGCCGCTCGGGACCGGGCCGCGTCGACCGCGTCGACCACCGGCGCCGCCGGCCTGGCACTGCTGGCTGCCGTCACCCTCGACGGCGTGCCCGAGAACGTCGCGCTCGGTGTGTCGCTCGGTGAGGGCACCGGTGGGCTGGTGCTGCTGGCGGCGATCTTCGTGTCGAATTTTCCCGAGGCGTTGGTCGGCAGTGCCTCGATGCGGGCACAAGGCCGGTCCATTGCCTTTGTGCTCGGCACGTGGGGGGTGTGCGCCGCGGTACTCGTCGCGGCCGTGGTCCTGGGCGCCGGCCCCCTGTCCCACACCGCTCCGGAGACCATCTCGCTGCCGCTGGCGTTCGCCGCAGGGGCGGTGCTGGCATCTCTCGCGGACACCCTCATGCCGGAAGCGTACGAGAAAGGCGGGCCCTCGGTCGCGTTGAGCACGACCGCTGGGTTCGTGCTCTCCTTCGTCCTCGCCACGCTGTGAGTGACGCCGCCGATTCTCGTTTCCTGCCCTACGGTGACCGCTCGACGTGTTGGCCGTGGGCAGGCGTGACCGTACTCGGCTTTGAGGGCTGCATTGAGAGCGCGCCCGGTTCGCCGCCGCGAACTCGCGCACGTGCAGGCAGGCCTGCGCTCAGCGTTTGCCGAGACTGACGACCGCGCGCGGTCGCACGCGAGCATGTCGGCCAATCTCTCCCCGCGGTGCCGCTGGGCGCGGGCGGGCCGGCCTGCCCTCACCGCAGCGACCGGGACGGGGTGATGATGCCGTACGGTCGATCGTCCGTCGGACGGAGTCGACCTGCGCGCGGATGTCGGGTGCAAGCGCGCCTGGAGCGGGGCTGGCCGTCACGGAAGGGCCGCCGCGCTGCGGCCGGTTTGGGGGACCGGTACCGACCGAAGCTTGATGCTGAACGCTGGAAGCCGGGCCCTCGAATGACGTCGGGTAGATCGTGACGCCAATCCGTCTGCCGTCTCCGCCTCCTCACGCGAGGCGAAAGGTCGCGAGGGCTGTCTGCTGGACTGAGCGGGTCCGGATCCACCGGCTGTCCTGGGTGATCCAGGACAGGCTGTAGGCGCGGGATCGGCCGTCGTTGATCAGCAGTCGGCGGACGTGCAACCGCTCGCCGTTGGGCTGGTCGCAGGTGTACTCCCATTCGGCGGCGCCACCCGGGCGGATGATCGGCCCGATGCTGATCCTCTGATAGCCGGTCAGTGCTCCGGTCTCGAGCAGGTCGCGCTCGGCAACGTCCCATCGCTTCGACGGTACGGCGGAGGCCCTGACAGTGGGGTCGACGGCGATGGCGTCTGTCCGGGCGGGATCGCGGAGGCAGATCGTCGTGCCCTCGGTGTGTCGGGTCCACCGCTCGGGGACCGCGATCAGGAATCCTGCCGGGTCCTGGTGCCACGCCCACCCACTCGGTGGGGCGTGCGGTGGCGGTTCGGTGGGCTCCCGCAGCGGTTCGGCCTCGCCGGCGGCGTCGTTCAGGCACAGGTGGCCGGGCCGCGCCGGCGCGGTCGTCACCACCGCGTCGGCGGCCGGGCCGTCGAGTCCGCCCGCCGGTGTGCCGTCCTGGGCGCGCACGGCGCCGACCACCGCGCCGGCTGCCGTGACGACGACGGTCCCGACTCCCAGCAGGCCCAACACGGCGCCCGCGAACGCCCAGCCGGTCGTCCGGTCGCGGGTGGTCGACGTCGTGACCGCGAGGGCCGTGGTGTCGATCGTGTCCTGGGGGACCGGGTCGGTCGCGGCGGCGGCTCGGCGCCACCGACGCGGCCGGGCGGACGGACGCGCGGGCACGGGGTGAACGGGCGAGGTGGAAGCCAGCACCTGTTCGAGTCGATCACACGCTTCCTGAGTGGACAGTCGCTGGCGGGGATTGCGCTGCAGGAGACCGAGGATCGAGGGCTCGAGCGGCGGAACGGTCATCCGGTCCGGTGCCTCGGTGGCCAGGGCGGCGAGCGTGGCCAGGGCGGTGGGCCGGGTCCACGGCAGCCGGCCCTCGGCGGCCAGGTAGAGGGTCACGCCGAGGGCCCACAGGTCGGCGGCCGGGGTGGACCTCCCGTCCCGGGTGCGCTCCGGAGCGACGTACTGGAGTTTCGACAGGGTCGCCGCGGTGACGGCCGCCGGGGCGCGGCTGTCGAGGATAGACAGGCCGAATCCGCCGAGTATCACCCGGCCGTCGTCGGCGAGGAGCACATTCCGTGGGCAGATCTCCCGGTGCAGCACCCCTGATGCGTGGGCGGCGCCGAGAGCCGCGAGCAGGTGCAGACCGACCCGGGTGACCTCGGCCGGAGCCAGCGGACCGCCGGCGGCGACCACCTCGGCGAGGGAGCGGGAGGGTACGTGTTCCATGACGAGCCAGAGGCACCCGTCGGCGCTCACCACGTCCCACATCCCGGCCACACCCGGATGGTCCAGACTCGCCAGGGCGCGTACCTCCCTGAGCGTCGCGTCGCGCAGGCGCGACCGCTCCGCGTCGCTCACCCAACCTGGTAGGGCGATCTGCTTGAGTGCGACGTGCCGGTCGAGCACCTCGTCGCGCGCCAACCAGACCCGCCACGGGGTCGCCGTGTCACCGATCGGCACGAGCCGGCGGTACCGGCCGGCGAGCAGCTCGTCATCCACGCTGGTGATTCGAAGCGGCTCCCGGCCCGGATGGGAACGGGCGACAAGAAAACTGCCCGCGGCCCGGCGCCCCCGGGCTCAGCCGAGTTCGACCGTACCGACGAACTGCGTGGGGGCGTCGGAGCCGCCTCGGGGCTCGTTGGACACGCCGAACGTGCCCGCACCGGCGACCGGACCGATGACCGTGGTCGACGCCCTCGCTCCCTCGGCGAGTCGTCCCACCTTACGAGGCTCGCCACCCCGGATGAGCCACAGCTCGTAGATCCTTCCGCGGCCGGGCTCGGGCAGGTCGCGCAGCAGCACCACACCACGGTCGCGCTCGCGCGAGACCACCACGGTGGCGGCACCGCCGGGCTGCAGCGACCGCTCGAACACCCGGGCGTCCGGAGCGTCCAGGACGGCGGCGATGCGCCGGGCCTCGTCGGCGCTCGCCCGCTCGTCGCTGATCCGTCCGTTGCTCACGGTCCAGGTGACCGCGCTCGCGCCGCCGGCCACGAGTACGGCCGCGGCGGCGGCCACGGTGAGCCGTCGCCACGTTCCTGCCCGCCGTCCGGCGCCTCTGGCGTCGGTCCTCAACTGCGGGGTGCGCGCCACCTGGGCCAGGGTCCGCTCCCGCAGCCCCGGTGGTGTGGCCACGACGTTCTCGTCGGCGAGCCGCGCCGCCGTCTGCCGAAGCTCGGCCACCTCGGTGCGGCACGGCTCGCACTCGGCCACGTGCCGCTCGAACGCCGCCCGCTCGACGTCGTCAACCGCGTCGAGAGCGTACGCGCCGGCGAGGGTGTGGATGTCGCCGCTCATGCCCGCCCCTCGATCTCGACGCCGAGGCAGTCGCGCATCCGGATCAGCCCGTCGCGCATCCGCGTCTTCACCGTCGGTAGCGGTGTGCGGAGCTTCTCGGCGACCTCACGGTAGGTGTGGCCCCCGTAGTAGGCCAGGGTCACCGCCTCCCGCTGGACCGGTGTCAGCCGGCCCAGACACCGGCGGACCTGTTCCCGCTCCAGCCGCGCGGTGACGTCCTCGACCACCTCGTCGTAGGGAACGTGCGCTTCGGACGCGGCGACCTGCGACGTCCGTCTGGTGTGCGCCTGTTCCGAGCGCACCCGGTCCACGACCCGGCGGTGCGCCATGGTCAGGATCCAACCGACAGCCGAGCCGCGACCGGCGTCGAAGCGGCCGGCGGTGCGCCACACCTCCACCATCACCTCCTGCGTCACCTCCTCCGCCTGCGCCGCGTCGCGAACGACCCGGCGGGCCAGCCCGAGAACCCGACCCACCACGATGTCGTACAGCGACGCGAACGCCGTCTCGTCGCCACGCGTCACGCGCGCCAGCAACTCCTCGGCGGTCGGCGGCGTCGCGGTGTCGGGCGGTACCGGCCGGACCCGCCGCGCCTGTTCCGGGTCACCGCTCATTCTCGGCAGGTCCTTCCGCATGCGGGACGATGGGTGTGCCGCCTACATGTACCCGACGTGCTAGGCGGGATGGGCATGGGCGAGGCGCGCGTAGACGATGACATTGTCGCGGTAGTGCTGCGTGTTGTCGTCGAACTCGCCGCCGCAGGTGATCAGGCGCAGTGCCGCGTGGTCGACGGCCCCGTACACCTCGTCGGTGGGGAAGCGGTCCTTGGGATACTGCGCCACCCTGGTCACGGTGAACATCGCGCTGCTGCCGTCCTGCCGGTCGACCGTGATCCCGGCACCGACGGCCAGCCTGCCCAGACCGAAGAACGTTCCGCGGTGGCCCTTCCAGTCGATGTGGCCGGCCAACACGGCCGGGCCGAGCGCGCCGGGCGTCGGCGCCCTGGTGAACCACCCGACGTCGGCGGGGCTGTCCGGAACCTGCATCGCCCCGTCCGCCTGCAGGCCGAGGGCGACGACCGCGGCGGTGGCCCGCAGCGACGGGATCGACACCCGCCTCGGCGGCGACGAGGACATCAGCGGGCCCGAGGTCAACTCGCCCGGCCTGGTTGCTGGGCCGGCCGCCGGTTCCGCGGCCGGCGCCGCAGCCGAGACGTCAGGTCGGGGCGGTTCTCCGCCCGGTTCGGCGACGGCGAACCCGATGGTCACGGCCGCCGTCAGGATGAGGATGCCGGCCACCGCCAGGAGCGTGGCGCGCTCCCGACGGCGGCCGGCCGGCACTCGCGCGTCGCCGGTGTCCGTCACGACCGCCTCCGGTTCAGCGCCCGTCGGCGAGTCGGCGGCGGGCGACCACCGCACCGGCGGCGCCGAGCAGCGCGAGAGCACCCACCGACCACATGACCGGCGCGCCGCCGGAGGTGCTGCCGTCGCCGGTGGCGACACCCCCTGCGGGTACGGAGCCGGCCGCCGCGCCGCTGACCATGCCGCACGTCGCGGGGTCGGTGGCCTCGGCGGGGATGCCGTTGACGCCGACGGACTTCGCGAACGTCGACTCCCCGAGCGCCTCCATGTCGTACGCGCCGTTCTTGTTGGCGTCGATGCCGTGCTGCACGAGATGCAGGTCCTTCAGGTGTTCGATGGTGCCGGCGGGCAGCTCGGCGGCGGGGATGGTGCGCTCGTAGCTGAGGTTGCCCCGCGCGTCGGCCTTCGGCATCCGGTCCACCGCCAGGCCGCTGGCCCTGGTGGTGTCCCCGGTGGTGGTCAGCGAGATGAAGATGTCGCCGTACATCTTCAGGCCCTCCTCGGTGCTGACGTAGCCGTTGCCGTCGGCGTCGGCGGACTTGTCCGGACAGTGGAAGTCCATGCCGTTGACCGCGCCGTGCACGTGCTGGGCGTGCGGCGAGTTCGGCGTCATGCCCGTCGACCGGATCATGACTTGCAGGTCGCCTCCGTCCGTCGCGGTCAACGTCGCGGTCCCGGTCGCGCCGGTCTCGTTGAGATCCTGCAACCGGACCTGCACGCTCTCGTCAGCGTGCGCGACGCCCGGAACCGAGAGAGCCAGCGCGGCCACGGGCAGGGCGAGCAGGGCTCGGGAAAGTCTCACAACAGGTCTCCGTCTCCGCCTGGTCACGGCGCTGGTGTCGTTGCTGTCGAGAGGGATTCGTCGCCCACCGCCCGCCGGACTGGTGCCGGCTCGCACATTTCTCGACCGGCGCCCGGGCCACCCCGCCTGTCGCGGTGGCACCGTGCCGTCTGCTGCTTCGGCAACGTCGACGTCAGGGCGAGCGCCCGGACAGGCCGATCGATCGGAGGAGACGTGGACGATCGGGTGCGATCACTGGCCCTCGGCGCGCCTGTGCGGCGTTCATCGCCGTACCTGTTCTCGGCCGTTGCTCGGCAAGGGCGAACAGACCCGCCGCTACGACACGGTGATCACCCCATCCGGCTACGCCTTCGTCGTCTGGGCGCCGATCTTCGCCGGGTGCGCCCTGTCGACCGTAGGTCAGTGCCTGCCCGAAGGTCGAAGCCATCCCGTCAGCCGCCGCAGCGGATGGCCCCTGGCCGGTGCCTACGCGGTGAGCACCGCCTGGTCGCTCGCCGCGCAGAGTGATCGGCGCGCTGGCACCGCCGGTCATGCTCGTCGATTCGACGGATCGACCACTCCGTGTCGCTGGAGCGCCCGACGCACCAGTCCGAGGCCGGAGAGCCCGGGCAGTCTCTCGATCCGGTCGTCGAGCTGCCGGATCTCCTGCCAACCGGCCTCATCAGCGAGCAGATACCGCATCAGGTGTGCGGTCTCGACCCGAGGCATCCCCGCCGCGCCGGCCGGTGCCCAGAAGTGACGCAGCGCGAAGCGGGTCAGGCGCCGGACGCGCACCGAGCGGGCCAGCCGATCGCAGGCCCGGCCGGCGTAGTAGGCGGCATGCCGCACCTCCTGACTCGTCACCCGATGCAGGACGTCGGTCAGGACGGGGTGCTCCTCCCGTAGGACGAGCCGGTGATAGCAGCTGTGGGTCATCCACTCGTTGATCGCGCCCCACGTCATCCGGATGGCGGCGGCGTCGTCACCGCTGACGCCGTAGCGCAGAGCCCACCAGGCCGGCCCGCGGCGACCACTTCGACCGACCCCCCACGGCGCCGCCGTCACAGGCGGCGTGCCGGTCGGGACATCGTGTGCGGTGAGCACCCTGACCAGCACCTTTCGATGCCAGTCCTTCTCGTAGATGCACCTGGTCAGGACGGCTGTGTCGGTCTGTTCGACTTGCGCCGGCGCGACCAGCAGGTCGAGCGGGTGGCAGATGTCACACAGGTAGCGCAGGCAGCGTAGCGCCCCGGGCGACAGAGGCCAGCGTCGGAAGACGTCGTAGTCCACGCCGTCGTCGGGGTGGACAGCCGCGCGGGTGTAGGGACCGGACTCGAAGGCCATGAACTGCATTCGGAGGCGGCTGCTTGACGGATGGGTCGGTCGGCCACCCGGCACGGGCGCGGCGCCGTCTCCCGTAGTCCCGACCGACCGACCGCACGCCGAGCGCCGCCGCCGAGGGTGTCGGGCCGGCGTCGGCGTGGCATTCGCGGCGACCTGTCCTCGACGGCGAAACGATCACGGCGTTCGCCCGTGCCCATACCGTTGACGATGCTCGGCGCGTGGTTGGTCGTCCCGTGGCGCAGACTCGTGCGCGGAGGGACGGATCGCGCCGGGTTCCGGTGCCGGCCCTGGTCCATTACGGTCGACTGATGGTGCACGTGCCGTCGCTGCCAGAGACCGACCGTGTCGTCCTTGCCGAGGTGCTCGGTGTGGCGGGCCGGTACGGCACCGGGCGGGATCGCGACGCGTCGCGGCGGGAGGCCCTGTCGCAGGTCCGCGCGGTGTGCGTGGATCCGTGGCTGTTGGGGGTGGCGGCGGGAACGGTTGCAGTCGGCATTCCGTCGGGATGCGCGGAACCAACCGTGGAGCTGCTGCGGAACGCCGGGGCGGACATGGGTGTGGCCGCTGATCACGAGGCTGAGGTCCGGGCCCGCTCGGGGGAGTCGACGTATGACATGACGTGACGTGACGCGAAGGCGGCGCCGGTCCGTCGCCCGGCGAGCCAGCCCCGCACCTGCGTGCGGCCCGGCGACCAGTACAAGGCGGGCCGAGGGGCGAGGTTTGGGCAGGTGCGACCCGGGAATCCAGGTGCGCTCCACGCCACGCTGCGGGGCCGGCGACAAGATGCCACCGGCCCCGCAGCATGGCTCGGGTGTGTGGTACCGCCGCCGCGAGGCCGTCGTCGTGTGGTGGGCCCCGATCCGGGTACCCGGCGGATCCGGCGGTCGTGCGAGGACGGGGGAGCGGGTGACGGAGCAGGAGCGGGCGCAGGCTCTGGTGACGGCGTTGACGACCGAGCACTTCGTGCTGCAGACGTCACGTTCGGCAACGGTCGCGGAGTCCGTGGGTCGCGCCACCGTGTTCCTGTCGACGCTGTCAGCCGGGCTGATCGGGCTCGGCTTCGTCGCCGGCAAGGGCACGGTCGCCGCGGCGTACCTGGCCGCCGTGATGCCCACGCTGTTGGTCGTGGGGTGGCTGACCTTCGTACGCCTCACTCAGACCACCGTGGAGAACGCCGTGGACCTTCAGCGGATCCGTCGCATCCGCGCCTATTACCACGAGCAGTTCGAGCCGGACGGCCAGTTCTTCGCCGACGCCGTCGCCCCGGGCGACAACGCACGCGTGGCATGGGCGGCGACCGGGGTGCCGCCGAGCCGGTTTGCGATGCTCTACACCGCAGCCGCCATGGTGGCAGCGATCAACTCTCTGCTCGCCGGCGCTGCCGCGGCGCTGCTGCTGGCTCTGGCCAGAACCGTACTCGAGGCGGGCATCGCCGCGGGCGTCGTGATCGCTGTTCTCGCCTTCGCGGCGCAGATCCGCTTCCAGAGCCGAGTCATGTCCCGCCTACCGGAGCCGTGATTTCAGAGATCCGGTCGGACACCGAGGTGCTGAAGCACCGAGCGCCCCTCGGGCCCGACCGGTCGGTCGGGCCCGAGGCGCGCTCGGTCAGCCGGTGACGGCGGTGAGTGCCGGTAGGTATCCGCCCGAGTAGCCGCTGGCCTTCGGGTGGTAGGACTCGACGACGGGCCAGGTCGTGCCGTTGATCCACGGGCTGCCGGCGCACACACCGTGTCCGGCGAAGCGGCCCCGCACGTCGGCGTAGGCGAAACCGGCTGCCGACGCACGGCCGGAGATGACGCCGGACATGGTGTCGGCGCCGCCGTTGAGCAGGCCACGCTTGTACTCGTTGATGCTGCCGAGACCGCAGGAGCCGAGTTCGAACAGGCGCGGGTAGCCGAGCACGACCACCCGGGCGCCGGGCGCGCGGTTGCGGATCGCCCGGTAGGTTTCGTCGAGGCGGCCGGGCAGCGTGTTGGTGATGTAGGACTTGGCGTTGTTGACGGCGGTGAGGCATCCGCTGTCCGAGCCGAGGCGACAGGTGGTGACGACGTCGGCGAAGCCGGCGTCGTTGCCGCCGATCGAGAGCGTGACGAGGTCGGTGCCGGCGTTCAGCGCGCCGAGCTGGTTGTTCAGCACCTCGCGGGTGGTGGCGCCGGAGCAGGCGACGAACTGGAAGCTTGCCGGTGCGTGGCTGTTGGCCCACAACCTTGGGTACGCCTGTGGGCTGCGCCGGCACGAGCCGCTGCCGCTGTCGTAGTTGTTGGTGCCGACACCGGAGGAGTAGGAGTCGCCGAGCGCGGCGTAGTCCGTACCGGCGGCGGAGGCGGGGGCGGCGAGACCGAGGCTGAGCAGCAGGGCGGTGGCGAGACTGCCGAGAAGCGCCAGGGGGCGACGGGTCATGCGGGACCTCCAGGGGGATGAGGGCCCACTTCGTAACACGTCGTCTACCGGTCAGTAACAATCGCCGGAGCCGATTCCATGACTGGCGCTTTTTGTCGTCGCCGGCCTTGCTGTGGATGGAATCTATCGAGAAGAATGGATGGGTTGGTGGTGCGGGGAGGGCGGGAGCGGCCGACCGCTTCCGCCGTCACCGATGCGCCTCACCTCAGCGGTTCGGCGGCAGCCGTTGTGGTCCGCGGCCCTCCGCTCGTGGTCGACGCCGCCTCGGTCCGATCGAGCAGGACATCCGATCGTGCGTAGGTGTCAGGTCGGAGGGCGGGGGCCGGCCGTCTTCACGCCGTGCGGGGACGTGGCGGCAGGGTTGCGGTGGCACCGTAGAAGCGGTGGATCAGCCCGACGACGCGTTCGAAGTCGTCGAGGTCGATGGGCTTGGCGATGTAGGCGTTGGCGTGCGCGGTGTAGCTGGCCACCACGTCGGCGTCGACGGCGCTGGTGGTGAACACGACGAGCGGGATGGCCTGCAGCCACGGGTCGGTTTTCACCGCGGTGAGGACCTCGCGGCCGTTCATGCGGGGCATGTTCAGGTCGAGCAGGATCAACTCCGGACGTGGGGCGCTGGCGTACTGGCCCTGACGGCGCAGGAACGCCATCGCCTCGACTCCGTCAGGGACGTGGTGCAGTTCGGCGACAAGGGCGTGGGCGGCGAGGGCTTCCTGGATGAGGGCGACGTCAGCGGGATCGTCCTCGACCAGCAGCACCCGCAGCGGCTCTGACCGGTCACGAGAGGTATCTCCGGCAGCGTTCACAGCCGAAGAGTACTTCCTGAATCCGGCGCAGTTGACCGAGTGGATCTCGCCCTGTCCGCAGGATCACTACCGGACCGGCCCGCGCCGTAGCGGAGGAGCGCGGAGGGCCTCGGTCGTGTCCTGAGGGTATGCGAAGGGCCGGCCTGGCTGCGGTGCCCGGACAGATAGACAAGACCGCTCGAGTCGGATCATCCCCACCTCAGTCGGAAGTATCGACCGGAGGAGGGCAGAAGCAGCAGTACGACGACCACGAGGGTGCCCAGGGCGACGCCGCCGCGGAGCAGCGCGTGCAGGAGGGGGTGCCAGTCAGGCATGCGCTGCTCGGTGAGCTGAGTGACCCGCTCGGCGAAGGCCAGGTCGTCCGGCGCGCTGCCCCGGGCGAACACGGCGTCAAGGACGTTGAGGCCCGAGCAGCACACCAGGAGCAGGCTCACCGGCGCGAGCCAGAAGCGAGCTGCGCCCTGCCGCCGCGTGATCTGCGTCGCGGCGACGAGGTAGCTGCCTGCCAGGACAGAGAGCCACACCAACGAGACCAGGTGAGCGAGGGCTACGGCCAGCATGGTGTTGTCGCCGGCGCCAGCCTCCTCGTAGATGGCGCCGAGGAGAGAGTCGCGCCGCCAGGTCAGCGCCAGATGCATAAAGGCCATCACGATGAGGAGAAGAAGGAGCCAGAGCGCCAGCCGAATGGGCGCAGGTCGATTTGTCATCATCACGCCCTTCGAGCGTCGCGGGCGCTTGGCACCCGTCAATCTATCGTGGAGCAACAAGGCGGACTAGGTCCAGGGGCAGATGACGGGTCTATCTGCGACGACGGCCTCGAACGACGAGCACAGATCACATCCGGGTCAGCGGGGCCGGACCATACCGTGGACCACTCTTGCCCGATGCGTCTCGTGCCGCGTTGGAAGCCAAGCCTCTTGCGGACGATCCGGCCCCGCCGACACCCCGTGAGTTGGCGCCGTAGGAGTCGAGCACCTGAATCTCGTAGCGGTCCTGCGGATGGACGCCGCTGATGCCGATCATCCGGGCGAGCACTCGCTGTTCAGTCCCTCAACCTTGCACGAGCGAGTCGTACGCCTCGGCGCCGTTCGAGAGAAATCGACTACTGGCTACGGCCTCAGCAGCACGTGCCTCAGCACGGATAGCCGGTGCGGACCCTGTCGAAGGCGGCCTCGCGGGTCAAGCCGGTGTCGCCGACGCTGGTCGGCCCGTTGCGGGCGGACCGGCCGAGCTGCACCGGTTCGATCACGGTGCGGCGGATCTGGTACCTGTTGCCGTCGGTCGTTCTTTCCGCGCGCAGGCCGACCAGTGTCAGGCCGTCGCCTCCACGGAGGCACCCGACACCGGTACCGGACCAGGCGAACCCGTTGTCGAACCGATACTGCTCGCCCTCGGCGTTGTGCGTCACGACCACCTGGCATCCGGTGAACGCGAAGAGATATGCCTGCCGCGAGCCGCTGAGCAGGATCAGCGACGAGCCGTCGGCGGCGACGAAGCCGTGCGGTTCGAGTTCGCTGGGTTCGGCGACCGAGAAGCGGGTGGAGGTGGTCAGGCCGGCCGCGGTCCGCACCCCGACGCGGTTGTCCCCGTCATCGACCAGGAACAGCGTGTCCCGCCGGCCGTCGTGGTCGAGATCGCCCGTCAGTGCGGCGCGGGAGCCCGGCGGAATCGGGTCCTCGTTCGCCGGGCAGCCCGGGCCGGTGCCACTGTCCGGGTCGCCGGGGTAGGCGTGGCGGGCTTGACGGGCCCGTGGTCGTGGCGGTGCCCGGCGTCGCGGGTGCCGCCGGGGCGGCGGCGTCCTCGTCGGTGCAGCCGCTCAGGCCGGTGAGTCCGAGAACGATTACGGCTGTCGTCAGCGTGACGGTGGAGCGTCGCTTCCTCCCCCTCCTCGGTGGCACGTGCGACGGCGTACGTGGTCGCGTGGGCTCAGTGCCCTGTCCGGGAAGAGTTCACTCCTTCGTCCACCGGGGCGCGACGTGCCGGGGTGGCGATTACCTCCCGGGGGAGCGCCGTAAGCCGGGGGAGTCGCCCATGCTGCGACGGGGTAGGAACCGGGGCGTGACGCAGACGGTGGGGACGGTGCGGCGGATGTTCGAACGCGGGACGGGTGGAGGGATCGTGGGGCTGCTCCTGTTGGCTGCGCTGGCCGGCGGCTGCCGGGCCGGCGAGCCGCGGGACGCCGGTCGCCCGGGCCCCGGCGGCGACGGCCACGCGTGGACCGACCGCGGCGCCGGCGGCGAGGATCGGCACACGGTGGCCGCGGATCGGGGTGATCTGCGTTCCGCTGACTTCGTGCTGGTCGACGGCGCGGACGTGGTGCGGGTGCGGACCGCCGATCTCGGGGACGACCTGTACCGGGTGTCGACGCCGGCGGGGGCGAAGGTCCGTCCGGCGGTGTCGGTGTCCGACGGCACCGTGACGGCTGGTCTGGCCGCTGCCGGCGGCGCGGGGCCGGCGCTGGTCGAGGTGGCCCTCCACGACGACGTGCGGTGGCGTGTCCGGCTCGGCGGTGGTGCCCAGGAGGAGGTGCTCGACCTGCGCGGCGGCCGGATCGAGGAGGTCGAGCTGACGGCCGGCACGAGCCGCGCGGAGGTCACCTTGCCGCCCGCCGTGGGCACCGTGCGGCTGGTGATGAGCGGCGGGGCGAGTCGGCTGCTCGTGCACCTTGCCGGCGACGCGCCGGTGCGGGTGCGCGCCGCGGGCGGGGCCGGCCGGGTGAGTGTGGACGGCGTCGATCGGACCGGCGTGGCCGGTGGCACGGTGCTCACGCCCAACGGTTGGGACACCGCGACCGACCGGTACGACGTCGACGCGGTCGCAGGAGTCTCCGACCTCGTCGTCGACCGCACCTGACCGGGCCTGCCGACGGACCAGATCACGGGACCGGCAGCGGCGACGACCGCGTCACCACCGGTTCGGACGGTGTTCACCGTGCGGTGGCCCGTACGGGAGACGAGCGGCGTTCAATGGTGGTGAGCAGTCCGCCGTCGGGAGGTTCGCCGTGGCGTTGCCGTTGCACGAGGGTCTGCTGTTCGCCGGGTGGATGATCGCTCTGGCCTGCGCGGCGGCCGGTGGGTACGCGATCCTCGCCCATCGCGAGTCCTCCCGGCCGCTGACGATGCTGCGGGTGGGGCGGTATGGGGTCGTGGTGGCGATGGCGGGGCTTGTGGGACAGGCCATCTGGGCGTTGCTCATCGTGCTCGTCGACCGATGACGTCGGACGACGGGTGGTGATCAGCGACGGTGGCGGCGCCGGTGTTCACGGTGTGACACGACCCCGACACTGGCGACGACCGCGGCGGCGGTGACGAGGCCGGCCAGGGGCACGGCGAGTCGGCCGGTGAAGCTTGCCGCCAGGGTGAGCGCGGCCGCGGTCGGTGCGATGAGCTGCTCGGTCGTACCTTGCTTGTAGTGACGGGTCTGCAGCAGCCAGACGGCGAGCAGGAACAGGGCGGTGGGCGCGGTCACGGCCAGAGCGACGGTGGTCGCGTCGGCCGTGCCGTGTCCGACAGCGTGCTCGAAGGCTGCCTCCAGGCCGGCGCCGACCGCCGCGGCCGAAGCGAAGATCACGTAGTGGCCGTAGCCCCAGTTGAAGCCGGATCGGCGATCGAGCAACCTGTCGCGCCCGGGCACGGCGAAGTAGATCGACCAGAAGGAGAAGACGATCAACAGGCCGCCGGCCGCGATCGGCAACAGTTGGTCGAGCTGGTCGGCGCCGTCCACGGCGGACTGCAGTGCCACCGAGGCGGCGGCGATCGTCTCGCCGAGCACGATGATGGTGAACAGGCCGTACCGCTCGGCTATGTGTCGGGGGTTCCACGGGGTGGGCCGGCCGCGTTCGGCGGCTGCGGGCACGCTGAGTTCGGCGGCGGCCATGGCGATGAACAGCCACAGCTTCGTCGGCGCCGGTACGGCGAGCAGCAGCAGCCATCCGAACTGGCAGGCGATGATCCCGACGGCGTAGCGACGCGCCGTGCGCCGTGCCCGGTCGGTCTCGTTGCGGGCCGCCCGCATCCACTGCACGCTCAGGGCGGCACGCATGATGACGTAACCGACGAAGATGAGGGTCCAGTTCTGGTCGTCGAAGGCGCGGGGCACGCCGGCGGCGAGCACCAGGACTCCGGCCATCTGTGTGAAGGTCAGCAGCCGGTAGCCGATGTCGTCGGTGTCGTAGGCGGAGGCGAACCAGCTGAAGTTCATCCAGGCCCACCAGATGGCGAAGAACACCGTCGCATAGGCCACCACACCGTCGAGTGAGTGCCCGGTGGTGACGGCATGGGCGAGGCGCTCGCCGGCCTGCGCGACCGCCACGACGAACACCAGGTCGAACAGGAGTTCGAGCGGAGTGGCCGAGCGGTGTGGCTCGTCGCGCCGCCGGGGCGTCATGGGCCGGCGGACCCACCCCCCACGGCTGACCTCCAGATTCGACGACGAGGTGCTGCTCACCAATGGCCCCTTCCGACGGCTGCGGCGCCGGCGACACCCGAGCGTGCCGGCCGGTGGGACGCGGTCCTTGCCCTGCGCGAGGAGGCCGATCCGGTCGCCGATCGTGCAGAGGTCCGGACCCGGCGGGAGGGCAGCGCGAGCCACTGCCGGACGGACGACGTCACGGCGGGCCGACCGCCGCGCCGGGCACCGACCTGCCACCAAGCGGTAGTCGATCCGTCGTCGGACCGCGCAGCGCCTCCACCGCGCCGGCGACGTCGAGGCGGGTGGCTTCGGCGACGGCGAGGTCCCGCAGCGAGACCGCCGCCCCGGCGTCGCCGAACTGGTACGCGAGTTGGCTGCGGTACCGGCCGGCGGCGTCCACCTTCGTCACCAGGTGATCGGCGATGTCGACAGCCACCTCGACGCCGGCCGGCACGCACCGCCAGGGGGTTGCCGCCGGTCGGCGGGCGACGTACGGCACGTCGCGCCACCAGAACGCGTCGGCGGCGATCCCGGCGACGGTCTCCGCGACGATCTGATGGTCGACGTGGTCGCCGAGCGCCTGCGGCGCGAGGACGAGGTCGGCGTCCGCGAGGTAGGCCCGCAGTGCCGGTGCGAGCATCTCGACCGCCGGATCGCCGCGGCGGACGCCGGCGAACAGCGCGTCCGCGTCCGCGTACCCCCGGTGGGGTGCCTCGGCCAGCGGGAGATGCACCGGGCGTACACCGAGCACCGCGCAGGCGGTCCGGTCCTCGGCGCGGCGCAGCGCCATGTAGTCGACGTCGGCCGGCAGTCCCTTGTCGAGTTGGCAGGCCAGGGCGAACGCCGGCGGGTCGGGAACGGTCGCGGTGAAGCAGGTGACGACCCGCACGGTCCACCCGGCCGCCACCAGCGCGGCGAGGGTGCCGCCGGCGGAGAAGACCGCGTCGTCCAGGTGCGGGCTGACCGCCACCGCCCGTCCGGCGATCCGGTGCCGGTCGCCGGCGGTCGTCGCGGCGGCGCGGCCATCGCGGCCGGTCACAGCAGGTGCGGGGCCGCGCGGAAGCGGCAGGTCGGGTCCACCGGCGGATCGGGGATCTCCGGTACGTCGCGGGACGGCTTGTCGTACCCGCTGACGATCCGGTCGGCGACGACCGGCCAGCTCCACCGCCGCTCGACGTCTCGGCGGGCCTGTGCGGCGAGCCGGCGGCGCAGCGCCGGGTCGTCGAGCAGCCGGCGGACGGCCCCGGCGAGCGCCGCCGGATCCCCGGCCGGCACCAGCACGCCGTTCTCGTCGGGGCGGACGCAGTCGCGGACGCCCACCACGTCGGTCGAGACGACCGGCAGTCCGCTCGCCATCGCCTCCAGGATCGTGTTGGAGAAGCCCTCGGCGTAGGTCGGGCTCACGAAGATCCCACCCCGGGCGTAGACCTCGTGGGCCAGCTCGTAGGGCACCGCGCCGAGCAGTTCGGTCACGCCGGTGAGTCCCAGCTCGGTGATGCGCCCAGCGACGGTGTCCAGGTCGGGGCCGATCCCGGAGAGCAGCAGCCGCACCGGCACCGCGTCCGCGCGTAGCTTGGCGACCGCGTCGAGCAGGTCCAGCACGCCCTTGCGGACGTCGATGCGACCGTGGTAGAGCAGCACCGCCGGATCGGACACCCGACCGGGGTCCGTCACCGGTACGAAACGTTCGGCGTCGGTGGCGCCCGGCACCACGGTGAAGCGGGCCGGATCCAGCTCGTGACGCCGGCACACCTCGGCGGCGAACGACGGCGACCCGATCAGCAGGGCCGGGGCGTGCGTGAAGACGGCCCGCACGAGCGTCCGGTGGGTGGTGCAGCAGGTGCCCACCCAGTGCCCGTCGCCGCCCTGCACGGACACCACGGCGGGCAGTCCTGCGGCGCGGGCCGCGCGCAGCACGGCGAGGCCGTTGGGATAGGCGTACTGGGCGTGCAGCACGTCGAAGGGCCGGCGGGCGTGCAGCCGCAGGATCGTCTCGGTCATCTCGTCGACGTCGGCCTCGAAGTCGGCCGGCTCGCCGCGGACCACGGCCTGCTCGCCACGCGCCTCCAACGCGTGCACCTCGACGCCGGCGGGCACCCGCTCCGGTGGGGGCGGCCCTCCGCCGTACACGGCACGACCCGCCCGGTCGGCTCGGTACTGGGAGATCAGGGTGGGTTCGTGGCCGGCGCGGACCAGGTGCCGCAGCAGGTTCTCGGCGTACGCGCTCATACCGGACACCGCCGGCCAGTAGCGGCGGGACACGAAGCAGATCCTCACGCGCCCACCTCCGCGGCGACCGCGGGCCGCGACGCGTGGCTCGACGCCGCCCGCTCCGCGTCGCGCAGCGCGGCCAGCGCGGCGGGCACCAGCGTGTCGGCCCGGTGCGCGTCGCGGGACAGTTCGAGGCTGACCAGGCCTCCGTAGCCGACCTGGGTGAGCGCGCCGAGCACGGCCGGGAAGTCGAGGTCGCCCTCGCCGGGCGCGCGGTGCTCGTGCCGGCCGCGCGGCATGTCCTCGATCGCGCAGGCGCCGAGCCGGCCGGCGAACGCCTGCACCGCGGCGGCCGGCTCGTGGCGGCCGGCCACCAGGCAGTGCCCGGTGTCCAGGGCCAGGGTGAGGCCGGGCACCTCGGCGGCCAGGCGGGCCCAGTCGTCGCAGTCCTCGACGAGCATTCCCGGCTCCGGCTCGAACGCGCAGCGCACCCCGCGTCGTTGCGCGTACGCGACGACGTCGTGAACGCCGTCGACGAGCCAGCGCCAGCACCGGTGGCGGTCGGCGCCGGGCTCCGGGACGCCCGCCCAGAACGACACCGCCTCGCTGCCGAGGCCGGCCGCCACGTCCACGCAGGTGCGCAGGAAGTCACGCCGTCGGACCCGGTCGGTCCCGTCCGGCGACACGAGGGTCGGGTGGTGCTTGCGCCGCGGGTCGAGCAGGAACCGCGCGCCGGTCTCGACCACGCTCGCGAGTCCGAGCGCCCGCAACCGGCGGGCCAGCCGGTCGGTCCGCGCGGCCAGGTCCGCCGCGAACGGGTCGTGGTGTGCCACGTCGAGGGTGAGCGCGACCCCGTCGTAGCCGCAGTCGGCGAGCAGGGTGAGCGCGTCGTCGAGGCGGTGCGAGGTCAGGCCGTTGGTGTTGTAGGCGTAGCGCAGGGTCATCGCCCGCTCCGCTGCACGGCGTGCCGGGTGGGCTCCCGGTAGAGCGGATAGAGCGGGCCGATCGTGCGGGCCACCGCCGCCAGGTCGAGCCAGGCGTCGGCGGCGCCGAGCCGTTCCCGGCCGGCCTGGTCGAGGACCACGGGCGCGGCGCCGGCGTGCGGCGGAGTCCCGAGACCGACCAGCGGTGAGTCCCGCTCCCGCAGGCGTTCGATCCCGCGCGCCGCGATCCGTCCGTACGACATGGTTTCCGCCTCCAGCCCGGGCACGATCACCTTGGCCACCGTCGCGCCCTCCCCGGGCGCGACGACGACCAGCACGTCGAAGTCGGCGAGCCGGCGCAGCAGTTCGGCCAGCAGCGCGCCCTGGTCGTCGAGGCTGCCCGGCGCGACGGTGGGCAGCGCGCTGAGGGGCACGCTGTCGCGGCGGGCCAGCACCACCGGTTCCAGCAGCGCGAGCAGTTGCGCGCCGTCGAGGTGCGTCCAGCCGCGCATGGCGGTGATCGCCCGGCTCTCCTGCGCCTCGGCCGGCCGGGCGAACTCCCGCCGCCAGTACGCCTGCGGCGCGACCGGCCGCAGCAGGTCCAGCGGTGCGTGCGAGAAGACCTTGCGGGATCGCGACGAGACGTACTCCAGCAGCGCCTTGCGCAGGGCGACCTCCCGGTCCGGGTGCACGGCCTCGCCGCAGGCGGTGACCGCCAGTGCCGGTGTCTCGGGCTGTCGGTCGATGCCGACCACATGCACGTCGGGCATGCCGAACGCGGTCGAGGCGAGCTTGGGCAGCACCTCGATGCCGGCGTCCGCCAGGCGGTCCAGCATCAACCGGATGACCGGGTCGTGTACCTCGTCGACGTCGATCACGACGCCGGCGTCCATGGCCCGGAACGCGGTGGTGTTGCCGTCGCGTTGCAGCAGTTCGAGCAGGCCGTGCGCGACCGCCCGCTCGACGGTGTCGCCGGCGCCGGAGCCGTTCGTGATCACCGGGATCAGCCGCTCGGCCGGGTCCTGCCACGGCAGGTCGGCGCCGTCCGCCGCGCAGAACTCGGCCGGCACCAGCACCGTCTCACCGGTACGCCAGCGCAGCGTGGGCAGCCAGGAGCGGGGCTGGTCGTCGTCGACCACCGTGCCGGCCGGCAGGACCAGTGAGCGGGGATCCACCACCCCGTGCGCACCGACCGCGCCGCGAAGCTCGCGGTAGGAGGCCCGGCGGGGCGTCATCGTCCGCAGGTGGCCGTGCAGCAGCAGGGCCTCCGCCAGCTCCCCGTACGCGCCGGTGCGGGCCTGCTCGACGGTGGCGCCGTAGCCGACGGCGGCGGCCCGGGGCCAGCCGGCGCCCAGGTGGTCGGCGGAGATCACCGGTACACCGAGGCGGTCCAGCCCGGACACGTCGAAGTCGCCCACCTCGCCGGCCGGCAGGGCGTCCGCGAGCCGGTCGGCGACCGACCGGGCCGAGGTGATGGGCGTGCGCGGTTCGACGGCTCGGGTCATGTCAGCTCCTCGATCGGGATCGGGCCGGCCACCGGCTGCCCGCGCAGGTGCCGGTCGAACAGGGCTAGCACCTGCTTGCGGGCGACGGGTGCCGCGTACTCGAAGGGGGTGGCGACCGCGTCGAAGTCCAACTCCTCGACCAGGTCGCGCGCCTGGCGCAACTCGGCGTGCGAGAGCGGGATCTGGGCGTGGTAGGCCTTGTGGCAGGAGAGCGCGACCGGCGTCTCCCCAGCCACCTCCACCTTGATCAGGTCGCCGACGAACAGGATCCCGCGCCGCTCGTCGTGCAGCACGCTGTGCCCCGGAAAGTGGCCGCCGCTGCGGTACATGGTCAGGCCGGGCGCGAGCGGATGCCGGTCGTCGGTCGGCCAGGTGACCTGGAACGCCTTGGTCCAGACCAGGTCGTCGACGCCGATGGCGAGGACCGGCGGGGCCAGTTCGTCCTGGAGTTGCCACAGCGCGCCGTATCCGTGTACGTGGCTGGCGCCGAGCGCCACCAGGCCGCCGCGGGCGCGCAGCTCGGCGATGGCGGCGGCCGGATACCAACCGGCGGCCTCCCAGCCGACCTGGCCGACGTCGGTCTCGATCACCCAGCCGGTGCTGCCGAGGCCGAGCTGCGGGTCGCTCCAGTAGCCGGTCACTCCGGGCGCGACGGCGGCCGAGCGGGCCTGTCGGCCGACCGCCACCTCGTCGGCCGCGAGGAACCGCCAGCCGTCCGGGGGAAGCGCGTTGCGCACGTCGGTGCAGACCGGGCAGGACGGCGGCGGGCCGAACCACCGCTGCCAGTGGCCGCAGTTCGTGCAGGCGTAAGGGCGCAGGGGCACGGTCAGGTCCTTTCGGCGGCGGTGTGCAGCAGTTCGTACAGGTGCAGGTCGCGGGTCAGCGGCCACTGCCAGTCGCCGCCGCGGACGGCGTCGGCGAAAGCCTGTGCCTGTGCGGTGAACGGGCTCATCCCGGTGTCGAACGGCACCGCCTCGGCGGTGCCGGTCTCGGCGTCGAGTCGGGTCAGCGTGCCGCCGGCGGTCTGGCCGAGGGTGTCGGCGGCGACGAGTTGGGCGCGGGTGCCGACGACCTCCAGCCGGCGGCGGGGCAGCGGGTCGGCGGTGTTGAACGAGACGTGCGCCTGCACCAGCACCCCGCCGCCGGTGACGCCGGTCAGCATCGCGCCGTCGTCCACTCCGTACGGATGCACCCGACGTTGGGTGCGGACGGTCAGCTCGGCCAGGTCGTCGCCGAGCAGCACGCCGATGAGGTCGACGCCGTGCGGGGCCAGGTCGGCCAGGGCGCCGCCGCCGGAGCGCGCCGGGTCGATGCGCCAGTTGTCGTGCGGCCGCCCGTCCGGGCTCCATCCCGGCGGCAGCCAGCAGCCGTAGACGATCCGCACGGCGGTGACGGTGCCCAGGTCGCCGGCGGCGACGAGGTCGGCGATGCGCCGGTGAGCGGGGTGGAACCGTTGGTCGAAGGCGGCTCCGGCGAGCGTGCCCCCGGCCGCGTCGACCAGCCGTCGGGCGTCGGGCAGGCTGGCCGCGAGCGGTTTTTCGCACAGCACCGGCCGGCCCGCCTTGGCCACCGCCGCGACCACGTCGGCGTGCGTGTGGTTCGGCGTCGCCACGTGCACCGCCTCGATCTCGTGGTGGTCGAGCAGTTCGTGCAGGTCGGTTGCGGCGATCCGGTCGGGGGCGAGCGCGCGGGCGGCGGCGGGGTCGCTGTCGCAGGCGCCGACGAGCCGGTGTCCCGCCGCGCGGATCGCCGGCACGACGTGGTCGCGGGTGACCCACCCGCAGCCGACGACTCCCCATCCGAACGGCCGCACGGTCACCACCGCTCGGGCAGGTCGAGCAGCAGCCGACGGCGTACCGCGTCCGGGCCCGGCTCCGCCGGCCAGCGCTCCGGAAGGTAGCCGGCGGCCCGGCCGCCGTACTCCTCGGCCCAGCGCGGGTCGGGCCAGCGACGGGCGCCGTCGACGTAGAGCGGGTTGGGTCGCAGGGGGCTCGCCGGGGCCGGTTGCAGCAGCCCCGGGTCGGCCGCCGGGCCGGCGGGGTCCCGGGCCAGGCCGACGGCCTCGGTGCCGGTCAGCTCGGCCGGAACCGCGGGTTCGGGTGGCCGCCCGGCGACCGCGGCCGCCGTCAGCTCCTCCTCGGCGTAGGCGGTGGCCCCCGGCAGCAGTGCGGTCCATTGCTCGGCGGGCAGGGGCAGCCCGGCTTGGCCGGCCGGATGCCGCGCGTTGTGCAGGTGACCCAGCAGCAGCGCCCCGCCGGGCCCGGCGCAGGCCAGGGCGGCGGCCACCGCAGCGGCCTTGTCCGGAAGGAAGTAGAGGGCGTCGTGGCAGGCCACGTGCCGGGCAGCCGTGGGCGGTGGCAGCGGCCAGGCGGCGGTCAGGTCGGCGCAGACCAGGGACACCCGCGCGCCGGGCGGAAGGACGAACCGGCGGGCCAGCCACAGCTTCGCGAAGACCACGTCGACTCCGACGGCATCGCGGTGTCCGTGACGGACCAGGTGACGCAGCAGGTGCCCAGCGCCGCAGGCCAGGTCGACCACGGGCCGGCCGGCGGGCGGGTGTGCGGCGGTCAGCGCCAGGGCGGCCAGCCAGCTCGGATCGGACCAGCGATGGAGGAAGTACACCCCGACCCGACCGAGACCGAGCAGCCGGACCGCCTCGCGCAGGGTGCCGGCGCGCAGCGCGGTGCGGAGCTGCTCCGGCGGGGGTGGTGCCGCCTCCCACCAGTCGTCGGCGTCGCCGAGCAGCAGCACGGCGGCGGCATCGGGTTCGCCCGCGTCGAGCGCGGCCACCGCCCGCTCCCGCAGATCGTCGCGCCCCGGGCGCAGCCAGGGGATGCCCTCGACCACGGGCCAGCGGCGAAGACCGTCGGCGAGCGTGTGCCGGGTGTCCGGGTGCAGTGTCGTGCCGTCGGGGCCGCGCCACCGGAAAGTAGCGCCGACGGGCGCGGAGGGGGACGCGGTCACAGCCCGGCCGCCCGCAGCACCGACCGGTGGTAGTCCACCACCGGGCCGTCGTGCACCAGCGCCAGGTCCACCAGGGCCTGGTTGGCGGTGAACGCCGCCGCGCGGGCGTGGTGGTGCACCTGGAGCACCCGGTCCAGCACGTCGGCGGCGTGGAAGGCCCGCCCGAGCGGGGTGCCCGCGTCCGCCCGGGCCGGCAGCACCGCGGCCACCCGGGCCGCGACCCGGCCCGGAAGTTCCGTGAGCGCCAGCGCGGTGAGCCGGTCGACGACCGGATCGAGGTACGCGCCGAGCAGTTGCTCACCGGCGAAGCCCGCGTCCGGCATCCGGGCGTTGTGCAGATGGTGCGCGAGGCCGAGCAGGAACGCCTCCGCCGGGTCGGCGCCGACGTCGTCGGCGAGCAGCGCGCCGTACACCCCGACGGCCCAGCAGTGGTCGGCGTGGCTCTCCGGCGGCTCCAGGACCAGCCGGGAACGTCCCGGCGCGGTGGCACCGGCGCGGGGCTGCCGGCACAGCGCGACCGCGAACGCCGGCACCGGCCGATCGGGGATATCCCCGCCGGCCGGGTCGGCCAGCGCGGCCCGGATTCGACGCCGAGTGGTCGGGTGCAGCGCGCCGTCTAGTTCCCCTGCGGCCCGGGTGAGCACGCTCGCCACCTCGGCCGGGACCAGGCCACAGTCGCCGAGGGTGGCCGCGTCGAGCCCGCCGAGGCGGGCGCCGGCCAGCGCGGCGGCGCACTCCCGGTCGGCCACGTCCGCCGGATCGGCGCCTGCGGCGAGGGCCGCCCAGGCCCGGACGAACGCCCGTTCGGCCGCCGAGCCGTCGGCGTGCGCCACCCGCACCCGCTTCAGGTCCCCGACCTGCCGCAGCGTGGGCACCGAGACGGCGAGCCGGTCGACCGGCGCGGCGGCCAGCACGGTGGTCATGCCGGCGCGTCCAGCCAGTCCAGCAGGGCCCGCTCCTGGGCGTGCAGCGCGTGCTCCGGCGTCCGCCCGTCCCGGGTGACCGGCGCCTTGAAGAAGTAGCCGAGTTGTTCCTGCGCGCCGCGCTCGCCCCGGCGGCCGGCCTCGGCCAAGAGCCGCACCAGGTCCAGCACGAGCGGCGCGGCGAGAATCGAGTCCCGGCACAGGAAGTCGACCTTCAGTTGCATCCGTTGGCCGAGGAAGCCCACGAGGTCGATGTTGTCCCAGGCCTCCTTCGCGTCGCCGCGCGGTCGGTAGTAGTCGATCCGCACCACGTGGTCGTCGACGTCGTAGCCGAGAATCTGGTTGAGCACGGAACCCTTGGTGTCGAGCTTGCTCGCCAGCGACGACGGGTCGTCCAGGATCTGCCCGTCCCGGTTGCCGAGGATGTTTGTCGAGTACCAGCCCTCCACGGTCAACGCACGGGACCGGAAGGCCGGTGCGAGCACGGTCTTGACCAGCGTCTGACCGGTCTTGCCGTCCTTGCCCGCGACCGGCACCCCCGCCCGTTCGGCCAGTTCCAGCAGAGCCGGCACGTCGGCGCCGAGACCGGGCGTGAAGTTGACGTAGGGACAGCCCTCCTGGATCGCCGCGTAGGCGTAGAGCAGTCCCGGTGTGATCACCGGATCGTCGGCGTCCAGCCCGGCCTCGAATGCGGCCGGGCTGCGCAGCGCCGGTGACGCCGGGTCCGGCCGCGCCTCGGTGGAGGCCAGATTCACCACCACGACCTGATGCGCGGAGATCTCGGCCCGGAACCGGGCGATATCGGCGCGCAGATGCGCCACCCGCTCCCGCAACGGCCCGATGGGCACCGTGTTGGCGCCGGTGGCGTTGCGGCAGTACGCCGGGTCCGCCACCGCCGGCCAGGGGCTGATCCGGCCGAGCGGCCCGGCGACGGTGTCCAGCTGAGCCGGCTCGACCACGCGATGCACGTGCGCCGCCTTGGCCAGGTCGTCCGGCGCCAGGTCCCAGCCGCCGAAGACCATCGACTCGTACGGCACCAGATCCGTGCGGTGCGCCAGCGGCAGCCCGGCCATGTCCCGCATGCCCAGGCGCAGCAGTTCCACCCCGGCTATCGCCGTCGTCGCCACGGCGCCACCCAGTCCGACCACCGCGACCCCGATGCGCTGCTCCGTCATGCTGCCTCCCGATTCGACCGGGTCGTCCGACCCGGGCCGCCGCGTACCCGCGCGACGCCCCGCCAGTCATGCACATCCGTCGAACTCACCGTCCACGCGCCGATCCGTCGATTCGCCGGAAAGGAACGGTGGCCTGCGGCCAGGATGCAGATGGCGGCGTCACCGGTCGTGGTGGCGGTCACCCGGGGAGGTCTACTGGTGAAGGTGCTGATCGCGGGCGGAGCGGGGTTCATCGGCAGCACTGTCGCCTCGGCGTTGACCGATGCCGGACACACGCCGGTGGTGCTGGACAACCTGGTCACCGGGCGGCGCGAGTTCTGCCGCGGACGGGCGTTCCAGCTCGGCGACATCGGCGACGCCGACGCGGTGGACCGCATGCTGCGCCGGCATCCGGACATCGGGGTGGTGGTGCACTGCGCCGCGCTGATCGCGGTGCCCGACTCGGTGGCCCGCCCGGTGGACTACTACCGGGCCAACGTGTCGGCGACGCTGGAGTTCGTCGACCGGCTACTTGCCCACGGCGTACACCGGTTGATCTTCAGCTCGTCCGCGGCGATCTACGCTCCGGGCGCGGGCCTCGGCGTCGACGAGACGTCGCCGCTGGAGGCCGGCAGCCCGTACGCGCAGACCAAGCTGGTGGTGGAGCGGATGCTCGCCGACATCGCGGCCAGCAGCCCGCTGCGGGTGCTGTCCCTGCGCTACTTCAACCCCATCGGCGCGGACCCCGCGATGCGAACCGGGCTGCAGACCGCGGTTCCGTCGCACGCCCTGGGCCGGCTGATGCTCGCGCACCGAGCCGGTGTGCCGTTCGCGGTCAACGGGCTCGACTGGCCCACCCGCGACGGCTCGGGACTTCGCGACTACGTGCACGTCTGGGACCTGGCTGTGGCACACCTGCGGGCACTGGAACGCTTCGACGACATCTTCGCCGTCGGTGCCGCTCCGCACGTGGCGGTGAACCTGGGCAGCGGCACCGGCACCACCGTGCTCGAACTGGTCGCGGCGTTCAACGCGGTGGTCGACCGGCCGGTCCTGGTGCGGGAGGCGCCGCGTCGGCCCGGCGACGCCGCCGGCGCGTACGCCCGGGGTCGCCGGGCCCGTGAGTTGCTGGGCTGGCGGGCGCGACGTGACCTCGCCACCGGCATCGCCGACTCACTGGCCTGGCACGACCGGCGCGAGCGGCTTCTCGGGGATCTGGCACCGCGCCGTCGGCAACTCGCTGGCTGATCGATCGGACCTTTGGGCACGCCGAGTCGGGCACCATGGGTCGCCGCATCATCGGAGGGTGGGGCGGTAGACAAGCTCCTGGGTGTGGCCGTCGAGGGTCCGGCTCTCGAGCAACTCCAGGTCGAAGTCGTCCGCTCCGTGCAGAACGGGGCTGGTTCCGCTTCGTCCGGATATGACGGGGAAGATGGTCACCTGGAGTCGGTCGACCAGTCCGGCGGCCATCAACGCCCGGTTCAGCGACAGGCTGGCCTGCGAGCGTAGCGGCACGTCCGACGTCTGCTTGAGCTGGGCGACGATGTTCACGGCATCGCCGCTGACGATGGTCGCGTCCGGCCAGCCGAGGGTGTCGTGCAACGTGGAGGAGATCACGGTGGCGGGCATGCGCATCAGCCGGACGTTCCACTCGTCCGACGAGTGGGGATCGAGGCCCGAGGTCATGATCTGTGCGACCTCGCGGAAGGTGGTGGCACCGTAGACCATCCGTTGTGGCGCGCTGAAGAGGGCAGCGCGGTGCTCGAGCAACTCGGGGCCCTGCTTGCCCCAGTAGCCGCCCCAGTCGATGCTCCGATCGTAGGAGCCGTAGCCGTCGACGGTGGAGAAGACATCCCAGGTATACGTGGCGGTCATGACAACATCCTCGTCTGTGTTGTGGAAGAACGGGCGTGGACGTCCCGCTCTCCGCGTCTGCTTACCCGCCTCGCGAGCGGGACCTCGCCGCGCGGTCCGCACGCCCACGAAACGGGATTCGGGCACCTGATGACGGGTAAGGACTCGTGTGGCTGACGACCGGCGGAACGGGCGCGCCGCCGGCGCGGCGTGGCGTGCGGCCGCCGAACACGGTGAGCGGGACGTCGTGAGCGCGCGGCGGCGCGGTCAGGCCGCCGGCCGGGTCCGCCTCCGTCAGACGGAGGTCATCCTGGTGATCTCGGTCCAGGCCGGTCTGGCGGCTGCCCTCGCCGCCGTTCTCGCCGACCACCTGCTCGGCCCGGGGGCGCACGTGTTCGCGCCGTCCGCGGCCGTCGGCACGATCGCGACGGCCATCGGGCAACGCGCGCGGCGTACCGTCGAGTTGCTGGCCGGCGTCGGGCTCGGGATCGCCATCGGCGACGGGTTGCGGTTCCTGCTCGGGTCGGGCCCGTGGCAGACCGGGGTGATGGTCGCTCTGGCGATCGCCGCGGCTCTGCTGCTCTCCGGCCGGGGTAGCGCCCTCGTCGGTCAGGCCGGCGGCACGGCGGTGCTGATCGCCACGCTCGCACCGATGGAGCGCGGGCTCGAGCTCCCACGGATCTTGGACGCCCTCGTCGGTGCGGTCGTGGGCATCGCCGTCGTCACCCTGCTGCTGCCGGTCAATCCGCTGCGCATCCTGGACAAGGCCACCAAGCCGATCTTCGACTCGTTGTCCGGTCAGCTGAACCGGGTTGCGCGCGCGCTGGTCGACCGGGACGCCGAAGCCGCCGTACGGGTGCTCGAGGAACTCCGCAACCTCGACGACGACCTCGGTCGGATGCACGAGGCGCTGGCCGGCGCCGACGAGGTGGTCACGCTCGCACCGGTGCGTTGGCGCCGCCGGCAGCAGTTTCACCGGTACGCGGACATCGCCCAGCACCTGGAGCGCCTGGTCGTTGACGCGCGTGGCATGTCCCGCTGGGCAGCGAACGCGCTGCAGTATCGCGAGCTGATGCCCCCGTCGTTGCCCCGGGGGATCGCCCGCCTCGCCGATGCCATCGACCAGCTACGGCGGGAGAGTCACCGCGGAAGCGGCCACGCGCACAGCCGGGACATGGCCCGACAGGCGGTCGAGTTGGCCGCGGCGGCCCGGAGCGGCGGCCTGCGCACGTACGGCGACGGCCTCGTCGCCGACCTGCGGACGGCCGCCAGCGACGTCCTTCGGGCGACCGGTTGTCCACCGCCCGAGGCGAACCGGATCGTCCGCGCGGCGGCCGACGCCGGGACGACGGCTACCTGACCTCTCGACACGAACGACGGAGCGGGGAGGATGTGGTGGGGCGCCACCGGCGCGCTTCCGGGGCGGGCCGCACCACGCCGGCTCACCATCGCAGCGGCACGCGACCCGCGGCGATGAGGCCGAGTCGGCGGGCTGCGCTCATTAGCTGTGCGATCCTGCGGCCGTCGCCCGTCGGGGGTAGGCTCCCGGCCGGCACACCATAGGCCGCGATCACGCCCGAGACCAGGGCCGTCGTGGTCCAGCCGACCGGCACCTCGATCAGGCCGCCGGCGAAGGGCAGTCCCGTCGGGTCGTGCAGCGCGAGGCCCATGGCGTGCCGGCGCGCGTACCATCCGGGTGCCGGCGGTGGCGACGCCGCGTGCCCCCACCGGGCGAGCCCGAGCACGATCGCGGCCTCGACCTGCGCCTCGTGCACGTGTCCGTTCAGGGCCTCGGTCATCGCCGGGCGCCCCGGCGCGAACCACACCACGGCCGGCGACCGATCGACCGCTTCGGACCGGTGCGGTAAGAGGAGCACCCGGACCGCGCCCGGTTCAGGGGTCCGCCGTCGAGCGGTCTCAGCCTCCGCGAGCATCCACGCGTCACTCACGTGGTCCCGCTGACGCGCCCGGGGAGCTGCGGTCGGATCGCTCGCGTCGTACACCACGTGACGTAACGTACCGAACACCCGCGGGGATGTCCGAGTTCGATGGAACATCGTCGGGCCCGAACCTCGGGCGCCGCACCGTCCTGCCATCGTGACGAATCCAGAATGTCTCCGCGGTGCCCGCGCTCCGGTGCGGTGCCGTGCCCTGCGCGCGGATCGCCAGGGCGGACACGGCCGGACGAGCCGCCCTCTGTCGTTTTCCGCAGATTGCGTACTGTGACATTCCCATAGGGGTACCGGCCTGCGGTTTACTCCCGATGCTCAAGCCGGGGCACCGGCCCGTCCGATTCGCCGGTCAGCGCTTTCCGTCAGTCCGTCCCGTTGGCAGGAGTTACCGTCTCGGATGCGGGGCACACCCTTCCAGGAGAGACCACGGATGTGAACATGCCGCATCGGGAGTCTGACGCGACACAGCAACTCAGAATCGACTTCTTCGTCGGTGATCGGCTGATGCGCCGCCTGCGCCGAACCGCGGCGCCGATGTCTGCGGGGTGGCGGCATCTTCCGGTCGTGCCCGACTGGTACTGCGGCGACTGCGCCCAACCCTGGCCGTGCCGAGCCGGTCGCGATCGCCTGAGGGACGAGCACCGCCGTGCGCCCGGAGCCGTCTTCCAGTACCTCGGCGCCTGCTACGCGCGGGCCCTGACCGATCTACCCGCGGAACCGACCCGATACCTGCACGCACGGTTTCTGGGCTGGATACCGCGTCGTCGGACGCCCAATTCCGTTCCCGATCGGAGGTACGGACGAGACGTGCCGTCGAACTGAGCCCAGCGCGAGCACGAGGGGACCGGCAGGAGGAGGCTTGAGGTGAGCAGCCGCGGTGCCTGTCCTCGCCGCAGGCGGCGGCCGACGCGGCGGAGCAGGCGACACGGTCAGGCCTCATCCTCCGTCGCTTTCGCAGGCCAGGTCAGGTGGAGCAGGGCGGTGTCGTCGTTGTGTCGGCCGTCGTCGCCGCGCCTGATCTCGGTGAGGAGAGCGGTGAGGAAGTCGCCGGGATCGGTGGTGACGCTCAAGCTGCCGGCGAGGTTGACGAATCGTTGCTCGCCGAGCCGGGTCCCGTCCTCGGCGAACCCTTCGTAGGCTCCGTCGGTGTAGAGCAGCAGTCCCGCGTCTTTCGGAAGAGTGACGACGGACTCCTGCCAGCGGCCCCGTCCAGGGAACATGCCCAACCCGAGGTGGTGACGGATCGGCGCGGGGTAGGCGCCGTCGGGTGTGATCACCAGGGGTGCGGGATGGCCGGCGCTGACGACGACCACGGTCGAGCGGTCCGGGGTGACGCGGATGGTGCAGGCGGTGGCGAACATCGCCTCGCGTGGTCGTTCGGCCACCAGCACCTGTTCCAGCAGCCGCATCCGGGAGGTCTTGTCCACTCCGGCCAGGGTCAGGGTGCGCCATCCGACGCGGAGGCCGACGCCGATCGCGGCCTCGTCCGGGCCGTTGCCGCAGACGTCACCGATGACGGCGTGGATCGTGTGGTCCCTGTCCTGCACCAGGTCGAAGAAGTCACCGCCGAGCAGCGATCGTCCTCGCCCCGGTACATATCTGCTGGTGACCGCCAACGTGGGATCGGTGATCAACGGCGTAGGGAGCAGGCCCCGCTGCAGCCGGAGGTTCTCGCTGGCCTGCATGCGGCTGTCCCGCAACTGCCGCTGCGTGACGACCACCCGGCGGCGCTGAACGGCGTACTCGACGGTGCGCCCGAGAAGCGTCCCGTCGATCTGGCCCTTGATCAGGTAGTCCTGGGCGCCGGCGGCGACGGCCGCCGTGGCCGTGGCGGCGTCGGCCAGGCCGGTGAGCACCACCACGGCCGCGTCCGGCCATCGGTGCAGCACCTGCCTGAGCGCCGCCAACCCGCGGCTGTCGGGCAGGTGCAGGTCAAGCAGTACACAGTCCGGCGTCGAGGTGGTAGCTGCGGCCTCGGTCAGGCTGCTGGCCTGCGCGAACCGGGTGCCCAGGCCACTGTCCGCCAGCAGTTCCCGGGTGAGCAGCGCATCGCCGGGATCATCCTCGATGAGCAGGACCGCGAGATCTACCGCTGCGGACGATGACGCCGGACGCCCGACCGTCGACGGTGCGGCGGTGGACGGCGCCACCGGCCGGTCGGCGTCACTGAGCACGGCAGATCCCCTTCTCCCCGGCTGCGACATGGATGCTGACGTCAGCGCGATGCGTGATCCGCTCGTCCGGTGGATCCCAGCCATTATCACCTTCGCTCACGCCGTCGGATACGCCGCCGGCGTCGATGTGGCCGCGCCGCCCGACGACGTACGCCCGGCGCCGGTCGAAGGTCGGTCCGGGAACGAAACGAAGGGAAAGTCAGACGCCCGACGCGGACTCGCAGTCGAGGTCGATGATTGCCGACGGGACTGGCGGGGCATCAGGAAGGTAGATCCGATCGGGTTCGAGTGGCAGCGATCCCCGTGCTCGATCGCGAGGAAGAGAGGTCCCCTGCCGCTTCGGGCGGCAGGGGCTCTCCTTCGCGGCGGATGATCCTCACGGTCGAAGCCCCGGCAGCCGCGTTGCGTGGTAGCCGCGTTGCGTGGTAGCGGCGCCGAAGTGACAGGCGCGAGGTACGTCTACGCGTCGTGAGTCAGCCCTCACCGATTCGCTGTCTGCACCCCGTCGCCGTGGTCAGGGTCGGTCGTGCTCGTCATCGTCCAGTGAAGCGGTGTACGTGCGGGCGTAGTAGTCCCCGACACGCTGACGGAACCCTGCGGTGTCGAAGTCCGCCTCGTGGTACCGAGGGGAGTTCTTGATCTGCTCCTTGGTGCGGTCGACGAACAGGGTGCGTGCGTCGTGGTCGGCGTAAGCGACGGTGCCCGCGGGCAGAAGCACTTTGCGACCGAAGATCCACGGACCGGTGTCCACGACGAGCAGGGCGTCGCCGACGTCGTAGCTGGCCCGGTCGACCGAGCCGATCTGTCCGTCGGTGGCCTCCACCCAGTAGCCCACCATGTCGGCGTGCGGGCTGCCGGCCGAGCGGCCCGCGTCCGGATCCTCGGTGCCGCGGGCAGCGTCGAGAAAGCTCTCGCGCCAGGTCCAGGGGGTGAACGGCTGCACAGCGACCTCCGGTCCGGACGAGCGTCGTTCCTGCTCCTATAAAGTACCCAGGGTCAGGTGGGCTGAATCCGTCATGGGGGCGTCGCGTAGCACCCCCTGCCCGGCCGAGGAGATCAGGCGGGCCGGTCGAGGGGGATTTTCGCCCACACCACTTTGCCGGGCCGGCCGTCGTCGATGGTGTGCGCGCCCCACTCGCGCGCCATGGCCTCCACGATCAGTAGGCCCCGCCCGCCGATCCGATGCGGGTCCGGCGCGAGACGTCGGGGTTGCCGGGTGGAGTTGTCGAACACCTCGACGAGGATCGCGTCCGCCTGGCGCGTCAGCTCCAGCTTTCCGCCGTCGTCGGTGTGCCTGATGACGTTGTGCATCAGTTCCGTGATGACGGCGAGCGCGTCGTCGGCGACATGCGCGGCGTCCCAGTCGGCAAGGATTTTCCGGGCAGCCTGGCGGACCGGCGCGCTGTCAGCGCTGCCTCCGAAGGGCATCCGCACCGAGTCCATACCGAACACCTACCCTGCTCCACCGCATCCGTACCGTAGTCGATCATTCTGGCGTCGGCGAACCGGGCACTGCCCGCGTCCCGACCGCGCCGTCACCGCACGTTCGGGCGACCCCGGCGTGGATCGAGCAGTCCATGCCGCCTGACCCGGATCAGGTGAGCGCCGCTTCTCAGCCATCGAGCAGGGGAGTGTCTAGGCTGGTCGACGACGTCGCCGGCCGACGATCCGGTCCGAACGGGCCGCTCCTGTTACCGGATCGTCTCGGCGGGGTACCGGCGAGGACTTGTCGCGTCCTGTCCGCGCGAAGGAGGGCAGAGTGGCGAGGAACGGATCAGCGGCCCACAGCGTGACCGCTGGCAGTGGTCAGGTGCCGCAGCGGCTGCGGCAGATGCGCGCGGCGGCGTGGCGCGGAGTGTTCCGGCGCGCGGCGCAGGGGTTCATGAAGAACAGTTGTACGGACCTGGCGGCAGGTCTGACCTATTACGCGGTGCTGGCGGTCTTTCCGTCCGCGATCGTCGTCGTCGCCCTGGTCAATCTTGTCTCCGAGGGTGACCGCACCGTCGACACGATCGTCGACCTGCTCCGCGACCTGGGGGCCGGGGCGGTGGTGGACCAGCAGTTGCGCGACCTGATCCAGGAGGTGGTGTCGAGTCAGGGTGGCGCGGGGGCGCTGTTGAGTTTCGGGTTGCTGGGTGCGCTGTGGTCGGCGTCGGGCTACGTCGGCGGTTACACCCGGGCGTCCAACGTGATCCACGGGGTGCGGGAGGGGCGGCCCTTCTGGAAGTTGCGTCCGCTGCAGCTGCTCATCACCGCGGTGTCGCTGCTGCTCATGGCCGTCGTCGTGGTGATCCTCATCGTGAGCGGTCCGGTCACCCGAGCCGTCGGCGACGCCTTGGACATCGGCGAGACCGCCCGCACTCTGTGGTCCGTGCTCAAGTGGCCTGCCCTGGTGTTGATCGCCATGGTGATGCTGGCGATGTTGGGGTGGCTCGCGCCGAACGTGCAGCCGCCGCGGTTCCGGTGGCTGACCGTGGGCGGCTTCGTCACCCTGCTCGCGGTGGCGATCGTGTCCTTCGGTTTCGGCTTGTACGTGGCCAACTTCGGCTCCTATGACAAGACCTACGGCACGCTCGGCGGGGTGATCGCGTTCCTGGGCTGGCTCTACCTCGTCAACGGTGCCGTCCTGTTCGGTGTCGAGATCAACGCCGAGGTGCAGCGTGGCAGGGCGCTGCAGGCCGGTCAGCCCGCCGACGATCCCGTCCTGCCTCCACGGACCGCAGCCGACGGCAACCGCTCCGACGAGGTGACGACGCATGCGGCGCGACCGGGTGAGCGGCCACCCTCGCCGCAGCGAGACGCCGCCGACGACGGCGCTCGTCCCCGCTCGGGGGCAGCTATCCTGGCGTTTGCGCCGCGACTGCTGGGGGCATCACGGGAGCAGCCAGACGAGGAGGCCCCGGTGTCGCCAGACGCAACCACCCGTGCACAGGAGTCGCCCTCCGGTACGCCGGAGGCGATGTCGACGTCGGAACTGGTCACCCGGGCCGCCGAGCAGGTGAGCACGCTGATGCGTGACGAGCTGGCGCTGGCCAGGGCGGAGATGGTCGCGAAGGGCCGGCGGGCCGGAGCCGGTGGCGGACTGTTCGGCGGCGCCGCGGTCCTGAGCCTGTACGGGTTGGGACTGCTGCTGGCGCTCGCGGTGGTGCTGCTGGACCTGGTCTGGCCGCTGTGGCTTGCGGTCCTGGTCGTCCTGGTGCTCGTGTTCGCCGTGGCCGCGGTGATGGCGCTGCTCGGCCGTCGGCAGTTGCGCGCGGCGACGCCGCTGGTGCCGCAGGAGGCGGTTTCCGGGGTCACGGCGGACGTGGACGCGGTGAAGACCGCGGTTCGGGAGGGACGATCGTCATGAGTGAGAGCACACCGACGGACCCGCAGCAGTTGCGGGCAGAGATCGCGCAGACGCGCGCCGCTCTCGGTGACACCGTGGAGGCGCTGGCGGCGAAGACCGACGTCAAGGCCCGCGCCAAGGCCGGCGTCGAGGACGCCGCCGCGCGGGCTCGGGAGAAGGTCACGACGGCGGCAGGTCGCATCGAGGGGGCAGCCGGGGCGGTGCCGCTGGCGGTGGTCGGCGCGGCGGCGGTGCTGGCGGTGCTGGTGGCCCTTCTGGTCCGGCGGCGGCGGGCGTGAGTCACGTCGCGGCGAAGGTCGCGTACCGACCGGTCGGCCTCCTGCTCGGCGTCGGGGCGGGACTGGTGTCGGGGCTGGTGTTCAAGCAGGTGTGGAAGCTCATCGAGGGCGAACAGGACGCACCACACGCCACCGACCAAGACCGTGGGTGGGGCGAGATCGTCATCGCCGCCGCGATCCAGGGCGCCATCTTCGCGGCGGTGAAGGCCACCGTCGACCGGGCTGGTGCCGTCGCCGTACACCGGGCTACCGGATACTGGCCAGGCTGACACGGACATCCGGGTCGCCGCATCGACGTGCGGCAACGGCAGACGACTTCGCGCCTGCGAGAGCAGCACCATCTTCGGCCAAGGGTCAGAGAGGAACACGATGAAGGTCACGAGGTTCGCCGCCGGCCTGGCGGTCGGCTACGTGCTCGGCGCCCGCGCCGGCCGCGCCAAGTACGAACAGATCACCGGGCAGGCGCGGGCCCTGCGCGCGAACCCGACGGCCGCCCAGGCCGGGGCTGCCATCGTCGAGCTGCTCTCCAAGCCCAAGGCCACCCCTACGCTGCCGACGCCCGAGTAGCGTGTCCGCGCCTCGGCCAGCCGCTGACACCGGCAGGCAGGCCCGCAGGCCCGGTGGTGACGTGCTGAACCGCCACGTCACACCGCTCGGTCGTCGGTGACGGTCGCCAGCGACAGGTCATGTGCGGCTGCCTCGATCCAGTCCAGAAGCACCTCGATCCACTGGTCCACCTCCGCGACCCGTCGAGCCAGGTCGGCGAGACGCAGCGCCTGCTGCTCCATGACAGCTTCGAAGGTCATGCGACGACCTCGTTCTGGAGGATGGCCCTCGCTTCTCGGCTCTGTGCGGCCATGTCAGTGCCACACCGCCCGTCCGGCCGGCGTGGCCGAGCAGTGGCGGGTGAACCTGCTGAGGAGCGCCGGCGGTGCGGACGATGTCGCGATCACCGTACACGTGTTCGGGAACCGACGAACGCAGCGCCTCCGGCCGGAGGGATGCTGGTCCCACCTCGAACCGGGCTCCGCTCGACCTGCGGGATGGCGCTGTGGCGCGTCACGTGACCGTCCCCGTTGCGGGGAGGTCGTACGTCGCGGCCGTGACGCTGGTCAGGTCGACGCCGGCTGTGTGGCTGGCGTATCTGAGCAGGTAGGCGCGGGCCTGCTCGAAGGTGACGGAGGTGCGGGCGATGATGTGGTAACCGTAGGCATCCTCGAGTGCGACGAGGTTGCGGGCGGCTTCCGCAGCGGGTAGAGCGAGAGTGAAGGCGCCCTGGTCGCTGCCGGCGTCGAGGAGATCCTCGTACAGTTGGGCCTGCCGGTCGTAGAGACTGCGGCGTAGGGCGGCGTGGTCGGGGCGGCGGCGCGCGCGTGGGGAGAACTCGTAGAGCAGGCAGCACAGTTCGTCGTCGGCACCATGGGGCAGGCCGGCGTCAATCGCGGCCGCCAGCTTCCTGGCGTGGTCGATGTGTTGCTCCACCGCGTGCGCCCGTTGGCGGTGGAACCGGTCGGCGGCGTCTTCGAAGACCTGCTGGAACAGGTCGTCGAGGTGCCGGTAGTAGTAGGTGACGGTGCCGGGAGACATGCCCGCCGCATCGGCGATGTCCCGGATCCGCACGCGGGCCAGGCCGTGCTTGACGATCGCGTGGCGAGCCGCCGCGGTGACGTGGGCGCGCTGGTGGTCCTGATCCTTGGGGCGGGCCATCTGTCTCTCCGGTGACGGTGGGCTGCCGGGCCGCCTGCCCACGCTACCAACGCTGTCGCCGCTGTGCCGTGCGCGTACCGGGGTGGCGTTGACGCGGAGCACGGCTTCGTGGTGGTCCGGAGGTGGTCGGCCGGCCGGTTGCGACACCGCCGGCACCGGCTGACGGCCGATGGGGCCGCCGAGGGGTCTGGGCCCTGGTGAGGGCCGGCCGGTGGTCTACCGCGCTCGCCGGCCGGCCCTACGTCGGATCAGTAGCCGTTGGGCGTCAGCACGTCCACGAAGATCGGATCGGGTTCGGTGCCGCCGAGGGTGATGGTGTCGTACTTGACGTAGCCGTAGTAGGCGTTGGCGTCGATGGCGCGGTTGTCGCCGACGTACACCCCGGTGTGGTCCAGGTCGCCTCCGTAACGGATCCCGTCGTTCGGGTCCGTGTCCCAGAAGATCAGGTCCCCAGGCCTGGGGTTGTTGGTGCGCCGCCCCTGATTGATCTGCCCCTGCAGCCAGTAGTTTAGCTGTAGCCCCCGACCGGTGGCGGCCTTCGTGCCGTCCCAGATGGCGTGGCGGTTGAGGCACTCGCAGTCAACCCTGGCGGTCCCGCACGTCCACCCGTACGCCAGCTTGTAGGGCGTGCCCAGGTATGCCTTGGCGGCGTTCACCACGCTCGTTCGCACGCCGGCCGCCTGAGCCGGACCAGTGGTCACCTGCACCGTGCCGACGGTCATCAGAACGATGACCGAGGCCACCGCCCCGCCTCGACGAACCGCGCCACGCACTCTGCGTCGAAGATCCATTCCCATTCCCACTCCTCACCGTCCCGGCGCCGAGGAGGTCCAGCGCCCGAATTCTTCGTTCGGGACAGCAAAGAATAGACGGGTCTCGCTGTCAAGGGGGCGAGGTCGACTGCTCGCCGGGCCACGCCCCCGCGGCGTCCATCTCGGCAGCGGGCTCACCAGATGGTCTAGACATCCTCCAACCGGATGTAACCCGTGCGTCCTACCGCCTCGATCGTCCAGCAGTGGCCGAAGGCTCGGACCCGCTCCGCGGTCATCCGGCCGAACTCCTCCGGTATGTCCGGATCGAGGGTCAGCCTGCCGTCGACCGGGTGGAGATCGAGCATCGCCCGCAGCAGGGCCAGCGGTGCTCCGCTCGCCCACGCCTGTGGGCTGCAAGCGGTGGGATAGGGCACGGCGAACAGCATCAGCTCCCGTGCGTAGCCGCTGAGCGCCTCCGGCAGCCGATGGCCGAACTGCTCGGCCGCCTCGAACATGGCGAGACTGATCCGGTTGACCTCGTTCCGGAAGCCGTACCGGGCCATACCGAGCGCGGCGATCGAGTTGTCGTGCGGCCAGACGGTGCCCAGGTGGTAGCCCAGCGCGTTGTAGCGGCGCTCCTCCCGCGACAGGGTGCGGATGCCCCAACCGGAGAACATGTCGGGCGACATCAGCTGCCGCACCACCTGCTCGGCCCGATCCGCCGGAACGATGCCGCTCCACAGCAGGTGACCCATGTTCGAGGTCTTCGAGTTGATCCGATTCTTGTCCCCGTCGAGACCCACCGCGTAGTAGCCGCCGCGTTCCTCGATCCAGAAGTCGCGGTTGAACCGTTCGAACAGCGCGGCGGCATCCGCGCGTAGCCGCACGGCGAGGGCCGGATCCCCCAGCGGTCCGTCCGCCAGCTCCGCCAGCCGCATCTTGGCGTCGTACGTGTAGCCCTGCAGGTCGCATGTGGCGATCGGCAGAAACGGAATCTTGCCGTCGGAGAAGCACACGCCGTCTGGTGAGTCCCGCCAGCACTGGTTTCCCAGTCCCTCCGGGGAGCGGGTGCCGTACTCGACGTACCCGTCGCCGTCGCGGTCGCCGTACGTGTCGATCCACCGCAGCGCGGCCAGCGCGTTGTCGCGTAGGTGCCGCACTGTGTCGTCGTCGCGGGTCCACCGCCAGTACTCGGAGAGCAGGATCAACCACAACTGGGTGGCGTCCGCCGTGCCGTAGTTCGGATTGTACGGTTTTACGCCGGTTCGCGTCAGCTCGCCGCTGCGAAACTCGTGCAGGATCTTGCCCGGCTCCTCGTCGGTGAAGTCGTCGCAACGGGTGCCCTGCAGCCGGGCGAGAGCCAGCAGCGCGCCGCGCGCGAGCGCCGGCCCGGCCACCAGTGTCTGGTAGGCGGTGATCAGCGTGTCGCGGCCGAAGACCGTGAGGAACCAGGGCAGCCCGGCGCCGGGAAGCATGATCTGCTGACCCTTGATCTCCATGTCCAACCGCAGCGCCCCGAGATCCTCCCGCGACCGGCCGAGCACCCGTTCGAGCATCGGGTTGTCGCTGCGTACCCGCGCCCGGTCGTCCACCCACCGACGCAGCGGATCGTCGACCCGGCCGTGAATCACCTCGGCGATGTCGCCGCGAACCGGCTCGACCACACCGAGACCGGGCGGCAGCGGCACGTGGAGGTCGAGCTGCCAGATCTGGCGAGGCGCCAGATCGAGCTGCCAGATCAGGTCGTTGCCCTCGACCCGGTCGGGCGGGATCGACGTCCGCACCGCCGTCTCGGCGGTGAAGTCACCGTTGGCGTACGCGAACACCAACGCAGCTCCGCTCGCGTTGCGCCGGCGATCGATCCGGGCTGAACGGTCCCGCACTCCGGACTTGACCTCGAACAGGTCGGCGAAGTCGGCTTCCACCGACAGCCGTACCTCGATCCCGACCGGCTCGGTACGGAACGAGACCAACTCGATCCGCTCCCGGAAGCCGTCGCCGATGTAGCGTAGGCGGCGCACTCCGAGACTGTCCGTGGGTAGACCGGGCAGATGGGAATTGGTCAGGACGAACTGCGCCGAGTAGTGCTGCAGCGTCTGCGAACGCAGCACCAGCAGGCGCCCGCCGTTGACGGTCAGCAGCCACCCGCTGAGCAACCGCGTGTCGAGGTGTACCAGGCCGCCGATGGTGCCGGGCGGCACGTCCCCGACCGAGTCGGAGTACATGAACGTCGGCCCGCTGAGCACGGCGATGGAGTCGGGGCCCAGTTCGGGCGGCATGGCCCGTTGGTCACCGCTCTCCCGCGCGGCACGTACACCGGGTGTGGGATCGGCGGGTGTCGGACGCGCGGCAGCTGCCATATCCCTGACCGTAGAGCGACGCCCACCCGGCCACATCACCCGTTTCGGATGATTCCGGCCCGGGTGGATCATCCATGTCGGGGGCGGGCAGGATGGGCCAGGCGGCATGGTGACCGGCAACCGCACGAGATCGGGTCAGCCAGCGCTGTGGGCGTTCCGGGGCCAGCCGGCGATCGGCAAGCGATCCCGACCGCCCCCCGCGGCGACGTCGACCGGTCGAGACGTCGGGAGCGCCGAATGGGGTCCGTGCGGATCAGTGGACCCGTAGGAGAAGCTTGCCCAGATAGGGCGCCTGCAGGCGGCGGTGCGCCTGGGCCGCCTCGGCGAGGGGAAAGGTCTCGGCGACGTGGATCTCGAACGGTCCCGACTCGATCAGATGGTTGAGCCGGCGCAGCTGGTCGGGCCCGGTGATGCCGTCGTAGGCACGCGCGCCGCGCCCCGCCGGGGCGGTGGGCTCCGGCTGCACCCCGTGCGGGTAGGCGAGCGTGCCGTCGGGTTTCAGCAGGTCACCCAGGCGCGCCAACATTGGACCATTGGCCATCGCCAACAGCCCGTCGACACCGCCGGGCACGGCCTCACCCGCCCGTGTCGGCGTGGCGGCGTCGTGCCCGTCGAGGACGACATCGGCGCCGAGCCGGGACACCAGGCGAACGCCTTCGTCGCCGGAGGCGATCGCCACGACCCGCAGCCCGAGCCTCTTGGCCAGCTGAACCGCCAGATGTCCCTGACCACCGCTGGCGCCGAAGACGAGCACCGTGGCCCCGGCCGGTAGGTCTAATGCATCCAGTCCGGCCAACGCGGTCAGCGCGTCCGTCGGCATCGCCCCCACGTGCTCGATCGGCACGTTCTCGGGCACCCGCGTCACGTATTCGGCCTTCACCGCGGCGTATTCGGCGTAAAAGCCACCCTTGGGCCGGGAGAACGCGTACGCGTAGACGGCGTCGCCCACCGAGAGGTCGTCGACGGTGGCGCCGACGGCGGTGACCGAGCCGGCCGCGTCGGAGCCCGGAACGATGGGGAAGGTGGCGCCCTCGGGCACCAGTTGGCCCTGGCGTTCCATGACGTCCCACACCCCGACTCCGGCGGTCCATACCTTGAGCAGGATCTCGTCGTCGGCGATCTGCGGAATCGGCAGTGTACGGGCCGTGAGCACCTCGGGCCCGCCGAACTCGTCGAACGCCACCGCCCGCATCGACCTCAACTGCTCATCACGGCTCATCACTCGTCCTTCCATCTGCTCGCCGGAGCATAAAGCCGGGTCGACCGTCAGGACCGGAGAATTAGCAATCACGGTGGCCGGCGTCGGACCGGCCGCGGATCGCTTGCGTCGTGGCGCGGACGGGCGGAAGTGACCCGTGGGTGCTGTCAGGCAGGTGCGGAGCCGGTCGCCTCGTGGTGCATGACGTGTCCGGTGGCAGGGAAGGCCTCGTTGCCGGCGAGTCGTCCGGTTCGGGTCTGCGTCACGGTGAAGCCCTCACTCTCGTACAGCGCGAGGGCGGCCGGGTTGCCGTCGAGCACGGTGACCTCCACCCGCGGGCCGGCGGCACTCAACGCATGCCGCAGCAGCGCTCTCCCGACGCCTCGCCGGTAGCGGTGCGGATCGACGTACAGCCAGGTGATCTCGTCCTCGCCGAGTGCGACGAAGCCGGCCACGCTTGCGTCGATCTCGGCCACCCACACGCAGCCGTCGAAGAGCCCTTCGGCGTCCGCGGTCTGCGCGAGCGTGCGGAACGCGTCGACGCCGGCGGAGCCGCGCAACTCGTCGAGCCGGGCGGCGTCGTGGATCCGCGCGATCGCCGGCCAGTCACTGTCGCAGTAGGGCCGGATGACAATGGCAGACATCGCGCGATGATGGCAGGTGGTGTGGGGCTTGCCCAAGCCGATTCTCGGCGGCGGGGCGGGCCGGCGCCGGGGCGCCGGGGTTTCGAAAATCGTCGACACACCGGCCGCGGGCTGCGTAGCGTCGCCTCGAATGAGGGAGGTCGATATGCTGTGTGCCGTCACCCGCCGATCCCTGCTGGCCGCCGGCGCGACAGGACTGCTGTCCACGGTTGCCGGGGCGTCGCCGGCGCTGGCCGGACCGGTCGGGCCGATCCCGCCGTCACTGGTGACCAGGTACGGTCTGGACACCCGGTGGTACGGCAAGTACGTCGACGCGTGGGGGCTGCCGGTCTTCGGTCCGCGCCACGTGCAGGACGCGACCCTGGTGCGGATGCGGGACCAGCTCCGGACCTTGCTGTGGACCTACCCCTACTGGCCCGTGCCCGAGTTGGGCCGGCGCAACGTGCGCCTCGTGGTCGTCGCGCGAGGTGAGCGCATGAGTTCGATCCCCGAGGTGTACCAGCGGTTCGGTGAGACCTTGGACGCTCGGTACTGGGCGGGATTCGGCGCCACCGACTCCTTCCCGCTGTCGGTCTGCACCGAGAGCAACGTGCTCGACAACCAGGGGCGGGAGAACGTGTTCGTGCACGAGTTCTCGCACACTCTGCATCTGATGGCCCTGCAACACATCGACCCCGCTCTGTCTGCCGAGTTGGCCGGTGCGTGGAGCAGCGCCCGCGCCCGCGGCCTGTGGAGGAACACGTACGCGGCAGCGAACATCCAGGAGTACTTCGCCGAGGGTGTCCAGAGCTACTTCGGAGTGAACTACCCCGGACCGGCGGGCGGCGACGGTGTGCACAACGACATCAGCACGCGGACGGCGTTGCAGGCCTACGATCGAGCCCTGTTCGGCCTCCTCGACCGCATCTACCGAGGTGCGGTGCTGCCGTGACGACGATCACCACCGTCCACGTCGCCGCAGTTGACGAGTGGCTGCGACACCGACCTCAGTGGGCCGAGGCGACCAGGAGACCGCCCCGCCGCGAGCGACCGGAGGCGGTGGCCGGCGGCGGGACCGGGCTGGCCGATCGGTGCGGAGGTGTGGGAGCCCGCGCGACACGGGGCTCGAGTCGGTCCGAACTGGCGCCGGTCAGGCGAAGTCGGCCGCCGTCATCCCGGCTGGATGGTCGGGTGGCCACTGCACGAGCTCGATCCGGTAGCCGTCGGGGTCGGTGAGCCACGATGTCCGCATCCCTGGCCCTGGTTCTGTCGGCGGCTCGGCGGCAACGCCCCTCGTTGCCAGGTCGGCGAGCGTAGCGGTGAGGTCATCCACCTGGATGACGAGGTGGTTGACGGCGCCGATGTCGTTGACCGGCCTCGCGGGATCGTGCACAAGCTCCAGGCTGACAAACGGGTCGTCGGGGAGTTGAAGCATGGTCAGGCTACCGAACCCGGTCTCGGGGACATTGCCGATCCTGGCGTATCCGAGCGCGCTGTAGAAGGCGAGCGAGCGTTCGAGACTGGTTACTCGAAGACCGAGGTGTAACATCCGCATGCCCGGGAGACTATCGCCGTCTCCCGTCCGTGGTGGGCGATGTCCGACCACGCGACGCCAGTCGCGGCATGCTGCCCGAGGACGCAGGTGACGATCGGCCAGGTCCGCCAACAGCGCGATGAGCAGCACCGGCGCCTCCGGGTCGGCGCCCTCCTGCCGCGCCGAGGGAACTTCACAAGGCCGAGGCTCAACGCCGCCTCAACTCGGCCTCCATGCGCTGAAGAAGGGTCTTTCTGGCCTTACCCCGCCGCTCGCGTTGCAGCGCGGCGCGGAGTTCTCGGGTGTCGAGCCCTCGTACGACCTTCCCCGCCTCGGCGACCGGCAGGTCCGACAGTCGGTTCGGAGCGGTCACGTTCTTTCGCGCGCGTTGGGCCGGCCCGGTGTTGGGGACGAACTGCCGCCCCGTCCTGGACGCCCGCCGCTTCTTGCTCTCGGTTGCCGCGCGCTCCTGGTCAGAGAGCTGTTCCCAGGCCCGTCCGGGGAGGTAGCGGCGGGTCTCACCGCCCTGGCGGGCCCTGGTCGAGCCGTCCTCGGTCCGCCAATCCTGATCGCCCCACCGTTGCAGGGAGCGCTGCCGCTCGTCCTTGGGGCCGATGAACCCTCCACCCTGTCGCTTGTACTCCTGGGTGAGCAACTGCGATTTGCGCGCCGACCACTGCCCCTTCCGACCTCCCTTGTCGGAGTCGCGGATCTGCGCCTTGAGCCTTTCCCGCAGTTCGGGTTCGGTGTATTTCGCCATGCCGGGACGATTCCCCGTTCGACCGGCCCCATGCCTTCGGTCGGGCCACCCGTGCCACCACGTCGGCTCTGGTGCGTGGCCGGGAGGTCACAGCCCACGATATGAGGTGTGCTGGCGGGCCCCTGACCGTCCGATCCGGCGACCCGACTTGTTCGCGGTGGGGCGACTTCCGCCGGGCGCACCCCGGGCCTACTGTGCGAAGGTACGCGGCTGCCCGGCAGTACGGGGCCTGGGTCAGGTCGGAATGCGGCGGTTCGGTCCCGCTCGGGCCGGGGCCGGCCACGCCTCCGGCAACGGAGAGGAGCCCTGATGGGGGCACTGATTGTGTCCGTGCAGACGACGATGGACGGCGTCATGGATCAGCTCGAGGGTTGGTTCGAGGAGCAGGGTGACGTCGAGCACCACGGGATCGAGGAGTTGCGTGCCGCCGACGCGGTCCTGTTGGGACGCAAGACCTACCAGGAGCTGGCGGAGCTGTGGCCGAAGGGGTCGGGGCCGTACGCGGACCTGATCAACCCGATGCCGAAGTACGTCGCGTCGCGGACCCTGAACGAACCGCTGGCCTGGAACGCGAAACTGCTCGGCCGGGACACCGTCGAGGAGGTGGCGGCGGTGAAGGCTCAGCACCCCGGATCACTGATCTCGTACGGCTGTGGTGAGCTGGCCAGCGTGTTGGCGCGCCACGGGCTCGTCGACGAGGTGCGCTTCTGGTTGCACCCGGTGGTCTGGGGCGACGGTGAGAGGCCGTTCCGGCCGGGCAGGTTGCCGATCAGACTGCGACTGGTCACCGCCGCCCCCTACCCCACGGGTGTCGTGAGACTGAGCTATCAGCCGCTCGTCTGACGGCGGGCGGTTGTCAGGTCCGCCGGACGGCGTCGGGCATGTAGACCGGCGTCGGTCCGGGCCATGCGCGCACGGCCGCGATCAGGCGGGCGGCCGTTCCCTCCGTCACCCGTGTCGGGGGCCGCAGTCGAAGAGAAAGTAGACCGCCGGTCCGGCGCGGTGCCGGTGGGGTGGCAGCCAGTCGATCACCAGGACTCGGGAGGGGACGACGCGCAGGCCCGTCTCCTCGCGGATCTCCCGGGCGCACGCCTGCTCCGGAGTCTCGCCGGCTTCGACGTCACCACCCGGAGGCACCCGGTCCGGACGGTATGCGGGCTGAGTCAGCAGGACCCGCCCGAGCCGGTCGGTTTCCGCCGTCGTGGTGTGGTCGATCGGCCCCGGTCTCATCGCGGTGGCCGGCTCGCGGTCGCCGACGGGGAGACTCTGATGGATGATTGCTCCATGACAAACCCCGATCTCGACCCTGACGTCTACCCGCCCCTCGATCCGCGTGAGCCGATACCGGACGACGCCGACGAGCTTCTGACCGACACGCCCGGGGAACTACCGAAGGCCCCGGTCGAGCCGATGCCGGACGACGGCGAGGCGGGCGGGGTGCCCGAACCGGCATGACGCACCGTGGCACACGACGATACGGAGTTTGTCTGCGGCCGCGGCTTCGCCCGCCACCTCGACGCTCTCGACGACCGGCCGGCGACCTGAGGCGCCCAGGTTGAGCGGCCACCGCCGAGAGGCGCTCCCGAGGGCGCTTCCTGCGCAGCCGCTGCCGACAACTCCGATCGGTCGTGGTCCGATCGGGGTGAGGCTCAGCACCGCGGTGAGGGGCGGTGTCCCCTCCCGGTGGGGCCGGCCGCTCTACGCGTCCGGGTTCGCGACCGGTCCGGCGGCTCAGCGGGCAAAAAGCTCGACGACGGAGCGGCGGCGGCCCCAGGCGACGAGCACGAACAGTGCGAGCAGCACCACGGGTGTGATCACCAGTGCGCCACCGTGCAGGATGAACGCCTGGGTGATGGCGGCGCCCACCATGAGCAGGGCGAGTCCGGCAGCCGCCAGGCCGGCGAGCCGTGGTACGAGCAGTCCGATGCCGCCGGCCGGTTCGAGCAGGCCGACGAGGACGCGAAACCAGGGCGCCGCGCCCATGTCCTCGAAGGTCTGGACCGCGTACGTCTCGCCGACGAGTTTGGGGCCGGCCGAGGCGACGACGAGGAACACGCCGAGGACGCCCTGTAGTGCCCAGAGCGTGCGGTGCATCCCGCGGGTGACCTGTGCGGGCACGGCATCGACAGCAGTCATGATGATCGTCCTTCCTGATGGTCGGGCTTTCTGCCTCCGCCGGCAAGCGGATGCACCGGTTCGACCGGCGAGACAGCCGGAACTCATCGCCGATCCTGCGCCGAGATTTCGCCGGCCTCGTGTCGAAGCTCGTCGGTGGGTTCGCGATTGAACCGGGTACGCGGGGGCACTACGACGTGACGTTCCGTCGTTCGAGGAGGTTCCGTGAGTACCGTGACCGAGTCCGTCGACGTCCGGGTGCCGATCCGGGCGGTGTACGACCAGTGGACGCAGTTCGAGTCGTTTCCGCAGTTCATGGACGGCGTCGAGTCGATCACGCAGATCGACGCGACCCACACGCGTTGGGTCACCAAGGTGGCCGGGGTGACCCGGGAGTTCGACGCGGAGATCACCGAACAGCACCCCGACGAGCGGGTGGCTTGGAAGAGCACCGGCGGCGACACGAAGCACGCAGGTGTGGTCACGTTCCACCGGCTCGCGCAGGACGAGACGCGCGTGACGATCCAGCTCGACTGGGAGCCGGAGGGTCTGGTGGAGAAGGCCGGCAGCGCGGTCGGGGTGGACAGTCACCAGGTGAAGGCCGATGCGAAGCGGTTCAAGGAGTTCATCGAGGGCCGGGGCAACCCCACCGGCGCCTGGCGCGGCGAGGTCGACCGCCCCGACGCCACGTCCTGATCGGCGTCTCGGTGCCGCTCTTCCGGGTCTGACCCCATGGGGTCAGACCCGGAAGAGCACCCGTACTGCCGGCACCCCGGCTCCGTTACTTCAGTTCAGCGCGGGTGCGCGGCGCAGCAGCGTCCGGCGGGCGACGGCCGTCATCGCTGCGTGGCCTGCCGGACCATCCGGTTGGCGTCGGTGCGGGAGATCGCGGTGGCGCGCAGCAGATCTCGGGCGATGGTGCGGATCTGGGCCATGACCACGGTTCCGGAGAGGCCCAGGCCGTCGCGCGCGGCGTGACCAGCCTGGTGGACGGCCCGCAGTGCGTGGTGTCGTGCCGAAGACGGTTCGCGCCCCCGCACGAACTCGGCGTGCAAACTTCCTACGGCGTGGCCCAGGTCGACGACGGCATGACCGAGGGCAGCCGGGATCGGCTCGTCGTCACTGATCGCCGTGTACGCGCGCCGGGCCAGGCCACGGGCACCCAGCACGGCCCGGTCGACGTGTTCGGCGCCGATGCGATACTCCCGCAGAGTGCTGCGCCAGCGGAAGCGCTGCGGTGAGTACCTGACCACTTCGAGCCCACCCTGAACGGCGTCGGAGAGTTGGGTGAGCTGCGCCCCCATGCTTCGAAGTCCCTGGAGCGAGTCGGCGACGGCTGCCGGGTCGCGGCGGACCAGTGCGTGACCCACCTCGGTGAGCTGGTGGGACAGGTCGTCCAACTCCGGGCCGGCGGCGCGTTCGACGATGCGCAGGGGGTTGAGTGGTAACAGCAGGAGCACCACGACCAGTGCGCTGGCGCCCCCGAGGACAGCGTTGAAGACCTGCGGCGCGTCGACCCGTTCGCTGGCGGGGGCAACGCTCGTCACCAGGACGGCGGTGCCGCCGGCCTGGGTGATCAGGCTGCCGCGTCCGACGACCGCGATGGCGGTCGCGATCGTGACCGCTGCGATCACCGCGATCTGCCAGGCTCCGCGGTCGACGACCACGACGAGCCCGTCGGCGACGGCCGCGCCCAGCGCCACTCCCACGACGAGTTCGACCGTCCGCCGCAGTCGCTGCCCCGCGGCGGCAGCGACCGTGCCGACAGCGGCGATGGGCGCGAAGACCGGGTTGTTGTCGAGGGCGACGGCGCCGGCGGCCGTCCAGGCGAGACCGGCGGCGAGACCTGCCTGGATCGCGACCACGAGGTAGATGCCCAGTTGACGGCGTCGATTGCGGAGGCTGGCTCGTCGTTGCGATCTCCACCGCCGGAGGACCGCCTCGGCGCGGGCGTCGTGGTCGCCGGTTCGGCCACCGGGTCGCCTGTCGGCGGAAGAGTCACTGCGCCCTCGCATGACGCGAGATACCCGAACTTTCCGTGGACAAGCGGGCAGATCTCACGTGCTCGCGTGAGCGGGCAGAGTGCCCGTTGACTGGATTCGGACGTCAGAGGGGACCGGTTGCTCCCGGGTCGAGACCGAGGTGTTCCAGTGCCGTGCTGCCCACCCACCCGTCGGTGACGGGAAAACCGTGGCACCGGCTGACGACACCACCGAGGGGAATGGCCCACACGTGCTCGACCAGGAGAATCAGGACGCCGCTGCCGGCCGGCATCTGCTGCCGCAGTGAACCGATTCGGCCGGCAATGAACAGGCCGTTGTCATCTGTCGCCGGCTCGCTGGTCAGCGACGCCTCCGCGCCCGCTTCCGTGATCAACCTGCTCAGCAGCCGTCCGGGCGTTCCCGACCAGGTCCGCGCCAGGTCGGAATCCGTAAGCTCCCGCATGGTCCGGTCCGGACGCATCGCGACGGACCACATGTCGAGCACATGAACGCAGGATTCGTCGCGCATGAGAGAGCACACCACGTCGTGCACCTCACGGGGAATTCGATCTCCGCGGAATCCGATCATCATCAGCTGCACCGGTCCGATCACGTCGCCCTCCCAGTCGTCGAGGTCGACCCCGTGCGCCTGTCATGCCGGGGCGGAATCGACGGATTGGCGCTTCCGGGCTGCGGCGTGCGGGAATGGTGAGATGCCGCTGCGCAGACCACGCCCGGCGTCAGGGTGACCTGGCCGAGAGGCGGAGGCGTCGAGCACGTTACCCACTCGCGAGGTCGAGCAGGGTGACGTTGTCGTCGACTACCCCGGAAGCGGAGGCGCTAACGCGGTCCGGGGCCGCCAAGCGTTTTCGAAATCTCTGGCCGGCACCCATCTGCGTATCACAAGCTTCGATGGAAGCGCTCCCATTTCGCTCCACCACACCAGCTTTGGGGATTGCGAATGAGAATTTTTTCCATCCGATGTCATCCGCGCTCTCCCGTCATGCGACGAGGAGTCGCCCGGATGCTCGTTGCCGTCGTGGCCGCTGCGACGATGCTCGCGCCCAACGGCGCGCAGGCGCAGCCTGTTGCCTCGCTCATGGTCGACGGGTCTGTGGCGGCGCCCGCCGCCGGCGACGACTGGCTGCACGTCCAGGGAAACCAGATCGTCGACGCCGCCGGCAACGCGGTCTGGTTGACCGGAACGAACTGGTTCGGGTTCAACGCCACCGAACGGGTCTTCCACGGCCTGTGGTCGGGCAACATCACCGACATCACCAGGTCGATGGCGAACCGTGGAATCAACATCGTCCGGGTGCCGATCTCCGCCCAACTGCTGCTCGAGTGGCGCAACGGCCAGGCCGCGGTGCCGTCCGGAGTGAACACCTGGGCCAATCCCGAACTGGCCGGTATGACCACGCTTCAGGTCTGGGACTATTTCCTCCAGTTGTGTGCCCGCTTCGGCATCAAGGTCCTGCTCGACGTGCACAGCGCCGAGGCGGACAACTCGGGCCACCTCTATCCGGTCTGGTGGAAGGGCAGCGTCACCCCGGAGCTGTTCTACCAGGCGTGGGAGTGGGTGGCCAACCGCTACAAGAACAACGACACGCTCGTGGCGATGGACATCAAGAACGAGCCGCACGGCAAGCACACCGAGTCGCCCCGGGCGAAGTGGAACGGGTCCACCGACCAGGACAACTTCAAGAACACCTGCCAGGTGGCGGGACGCCGGATCCTCGCGCTCAACCCGAACGTGCTCATCCTCTGCGAGGGCATCGAGATCTATCCGCGAGACGGCGTGAGCTGGAACTCCACCGTCGAGGGCGACTACCACTTCAACTGGTGGGGCGGCAACCTGCGCGGCGTCCGCCAGTATCCGGTCGACCTCGGGTCCCAGCAGGACCAGCTCGTCTACTCGCCGCACGACTACGGACCCTTGGTCTGGGAGCAGCCCTGGTTCCAGAAGCCGTTCGACAGGGCCACGCTCACCGCGGACGTGTGGGACCCGAACTGGCTCTACATCCACAAGCAGAACATCGCGCCGCTGCTGATCGGGGAGTGGGGCGGCCGGCTCGGGCAGGACGCCCGACAGGACCGCTGGATGACCGCGCTGCGGGACACCATCGTCGAGCACCGGCTGCACCAGACGTTCTGGGTGTTGAACCCGAACTCGGGTGACACCGGCGGGCTGCTGCTCGACGACTGGAAGACCTGGGACGAGCAGAAGTACGCGTTGCTCAAGCCGGCCCTCTGGCAGCACGGCGGCAAGTTCGTCAGCCTGGACCACCAGGTGCCACTGGGCGGCGTCGGTTCGACGACCGGCAAGAGCGTCTCCGACGTCTACGGAGGCGGTGGCGGTGACACCAGCCCACCCAGCGCGCCGGCCGGGCTGCGCTCCACCGGCGTGACGGCCTCGTCGGTCGCGCTGGCCTGGAGCGCCTCGACCGACAACGTCGGCGTCACCGGCTACGACGTCTACCGCGAGGGCGCGAAGGTCAACGGCTCTCCGGTCGTCGGCACCGCCTACTCCGACGTCGGCCTCACCGCCGGCACGGCGTACCGCTACACCGTGCGTGCCCGGGATGCCGCCGGCAATGTGTCCGCGCCGTCCGCCGCGCTCACCGTGACCACCAGCGGGGGAGGCGGCGGCCCGACGACGACGATCATCGGGCAGGCGTCCGGCCGGTGCGTGGACGTGTCCGGTGGGCGCACCGCCGACGGGACGGTGGTCCAACTCTGGGACTGCCTCGACAACCAGGCGCAGCAGTGGCGGCGGTCCGGCAACACGTTCGTCAACCCCAATTCCGGCAAGTGCCTGGACGTCTCTGGTGGACGTACCGCCAACGGCAGCGTGGTGCAGTTGTGGACCTGCTTGAACAACGGCGCCCAGCAGTGGGTGGTCAACAGCGACGGCTCGGTGGCCAACCCGAACTCGGGCAAGTGCCTGGACGCGGTCGAGTACGGGACGACCAACGGCACGCGACTGCAGATCTGGGACTGCGGCCGGCCGCTGGGCGGCAACCAGCGGTGGCGCCTGAGCTGACGCGTCGTTGAGCGGCACGGCGTCCCGCCCCGCGGCCCACCTCGGACCGGCCCGGACGGGACGCCGTGTCACGCCCCGAATCAGCCGGTGCGCCACTTCTGGTTGGCGGTGCCGGCACACTCCCAGAGAATGAGTCGCGCGCCGTCGTTGCCGTTCCAGTCCTTGATGTCGACGCACTTGTTGGCCTGGGGGTTGACCAGGTCCCCGGCAGCCGAGAGCACGAACTGCTGGGCGGGGTTGCCGCTGCAGTTGGCGATCTGGATGACCGCGCCGTTGTCCCGGGATCCCCAGGCGACGTCCATGCACTTGTTGTTCTGCGTGCGTAGGCTGCCGCCGGTGAACGTCCACCCCTGGGCCGCCGTGCCGTTGCAGGTCCAGGTCTGCAACGGAACTCCGTCGGCGAAGTTCGAGTTGGGCACGTCGATGCACTTGTTGTTCCAGTTGCTGATGATCCGGGTGCCGGCGCCGCCCCCGCCGGTGGTGACCAGGCTCAGTCCGTAGACGCCGAGGATCTCGTTGACCGGCTGGAACCACATCGTGCCGCCGGTGGAGCAGTTGCCCGATCCGCCGGAGGTGACTCCCTGGGCCTGGTCCCCGGATAGCCAGGCGCCGCCGGAGTCGCCGCCCTCGGCGCAGGCGTTGCTGCGACTGAGCCCGTAGACGGCGCCCTGCGCATAGTTGACCGTCTCCTCCCGCCCCAGCAGCGTCCCGCAGCGCCAGCCGGTCGTGCGTCCCGACCGGCACACCGAACTGCCGATCACCGCGTCGCGGGAGCCGGCGACAGGAGCGTTGCCGCCGGCGTAGTTGTTCACCCAGGGGCGCGGCGTCCAGTCGGCGGTGGTGCGCACCCAGGCGTAGTCGTTGCCGGGGAAGGACGAGCCGGCGAAGGTGCCCTGGGCGACGTTGTTGAAGCCACGGGTGGGGCTGCCGGTGCCTCCGCAGTGTCCGGCGGTGACGAACCCGCCCACCACCGCGAAGCCGACGGAGCAGAGCACGTTGCCGTTGATGACGAACTGGTCGCCGCCGCGGATGTCGTACATCGGGCGGGGTGCGTCGGGTGCCGGCGCGTAGCGGACCAGCGCGTCGGCGAGGCCGGCGCCGCGCACGAACGCTCGGCCGACGCGTTCCTGCCCCGGCGCGACCCGCACCACCATCTCGTTGGCGGCGACGTCCACGTACCATCCCCGGGCGGCGGCGCCGGGCGGCCGGCCGGCGGCGCTGCGGTCCAGGGCGGTGCGCGCCGAGGTCAGACTCGTGAGCGTTCGAGGGACGAGCCGGGGCCGGGCGCCCTCGGCCCGGACCGCGTCGGCCGCGGACGCTTCGGTGACGGCGACCGTGAGGGGGCCGTCCGCCTCCAGCCACGAGCCGGCGTACCGGGTGCCGAGGTGCGAGCGCAGCCGGCGGTCGACCACCGCCGCGGCGGCCTCGGCCGTGAGTCGGGCGGTGAGTTGATCGTCGGTCAGGTGCAGGTCGCGGCGCATCGCGGCCGCCATGCCGGCCGGCGGTCCGGTCACCGCCGGGCGCGCCCCGGCTTCGTGCGCGGCGGGTGCCGCCGTCGGGGCCGCCGGGATCGACAGCCCAAGCGTCACGGCGGTGAGCAGCGCCATTGTCCTGATCATCGAACTCCTTCCGGTTGTTCGCGGACACGTCGGAGGCGACGCGGGAGAGCGCTCTCAGCGTGAAACCGTAAAGAGTCCTTGTCAATAGAGAACCCTCGATTTGTTTCGTGGGTGGCGGCTCGCCCCGCCGGCTCGACGGGACGAGCGCCGGTCACCGCCCGGACGTCAGCGGAAGCTCCACGTCTGGTTGGACTGGTGGCTGCCGCAGTCCCAGATGATCAAGCGGGTGCCGTTGGCGGTGCCCCAGCCATCGGCGTCGAGGCACTTGCCGGACTGCGGGTTGCGCAGGTTGCCGTCGACGGTCAGCCACCGCTGCGCGCCGTTGTCGAGGCAGGTCCACAGCTGCACCACCGTGCCGCCGGCCGTCCGCCCGCCGGAGACGTCGAGGCACTTGTTCGTGGCGGTGTTGACCAGCGTGTTGCCCTGCCAGCGCCAGCGCACCTCCGGGCCGCCGTGGCAGTCCCAGAGCTGTACCCGGGTGCCGTCGGCGCTGCGCCCGCCGGAGACGTCGACGCAGCGGCCGGATCCGGCACCGGCGATCATCCGGTCCGGCTGGACCGGCAGGCCGGGGACGCCACGCCGGTTGCCGAGCGTCCATGCCTTCGCGCCGAGGCCGAGGTTGCCCGGGATGGTGCCGTTGAGGAAGTCGCGGTACCAGCCGATCCAGTACGGAAGTCCGTACTGGTTCCGGGTGTAGCCGTGGTCGGCGGCGGAGTGCAGGTCGACCGCGCCGGGGACGCCACGCTGCTGGAAGTAGTACTGCTCGCCGAGTTGGTGCAGCATCTCGTGCACCCAGCCGGCCAGCGCGTCCTGGTTGTAGCCCAGGTCGTCACGGGCGTTGACGCTGCTCCAGCCGGTGTTGTGCGGCCCGGGCACGCCGCTGGAGAAGTAGGCGTGCGGTCGGAACGCGTTGTAGACGAAGACGCCGTCCCACTCCTTGGGGTGGACGAACTCGGCGACGTCCTCCGGGATGTTGCCGGGCTCGACCATCAGGCCCGCGTACCCGATCGAGGTGAGCGGTCGCGGTGAGACCACCACCTGGGTGTTCATGTCCACGGCGCCGTTGGTCAGGTCCTCGACCATGCGCGGGAACGTGCCGAGGAAGGCGGTGCTGGCCGCGTCGACCTGTGCCGGGCTGAGCGTGGCCGACAGGTTGGGTACCCGCGACACCGGCTTGACGATCATCAGGAAGCGCAGCGACACCTGGGGTGCGGCCGCCGCGGCATGCGCCGGCGGCGTACCGGTTCCGGCCCCCGGCAGAGCTGCCGCGCCGAGCACGACCGTCACGGCCGTGCGGAGCAGCCGCCGGATCAGGGATGACGTCATGGATGGATCTCCGATCCCGGCGGGCGTTGGGGCGCGGGCCCGCGGCGGCCCGTCCGCCGGCCCGCGCCGGTGCGGGCCCGGCGAGGCTGTGACAAGTGTCGATCGACGGGCGCGCTGTGCCGAGACGTTTCGAAACCTCAGCGCCGACGGTGGTCCGGGACGCCAATGTCGTTCCGGCGTCCCGGACCGTCCAGGTCAGGGCGCCCAGGGCGCCGTGATGTTCCAGGTGCTGTCCGCAGCCCACAACGTCGGTGAGTTCCACGCCTCGCCGCCGGCGCCGTTGCTCAGCCAGACCTCCGAGTTGTAGTGCCGCAGGTACTTGCCCCGGAAGTTGTAGGACTCCAGCGAGACGCCGCTGCCCGTGACACCGACCCGCGCGCACCAGGTGGCGTCCGCCCGCAGTAGCGTCGATCCGTCGTTGGGTGAATTGCGTACGCGCGAGTTCTGGTGCCGCAGGAACTGCCCCGGGTAGTTGACCGACTCGAACGAGTAGCAGGCCGGGTCGGCCAGACCTGTCCGGACGGTGTAGGTCGCGTCGGTCTTGAGCAGCGTGGAACTGGTCGCGTCGACCACGTCGGTGTAGGCGAGGCTGTCCCGGTGCCGTAGGTACCGGTCGGTGAAGCCGGGAGTCGTGACCTGGAAGGATCGCCGGGCGTTCAGAGGCAGTGCCACCGGCGCCGAGCTGCCGATCGACCGGGACGCGTTGACGAGCGAAAGATTCGCGTCCCGCACCCGGGCCTGGTCCATCTTGACCACCTGCCGGTCGTAGGTGAGGAAGCCGTTCAGCTCACCCTCCTGGTCGGCGATCTCGGTGTAGACCGAGGCGCTCAGCCCCTTGCCGAGCATCAGGTTCTGCGTGCCCTGCACCAGGCCGACGTACCGGTCGGTCAGCGCCGTGGAGTTCGGCTGCCACTCGTAGGCGAAGAAGTTGCCGTTCGGGCTCCACTCGTGCCCGGGCGCGCGCAGGCCCAGGCCGCCGAACTCGCCGAGCACGGCGATCCGGCTGCTCGACGGCACCGGCGAGTCCGGCCCCAGGTAGACATGCCAGTCGTCGATGTCACCGTTGCCGGGGTTGCCCAACGACTGGCAGCAGTTGTAGCCGCTGTGCGCGTTGACCAGCCGGGTCGGGTCCTGGTTCTTCACGTTCTGGGCGGCCCTGCGGGTGTCGGCGAGTGCGCGCTCGCCCCACCCCTCGTTGTAGACGGTGTAGGTGACCACCGCCGGGGAGCTGCGGTGCTCGTCCACGATCTCGCGGGCCTCGGTCTCGAGCTGTGCCTGCTGCGCGTCGGTCGCGTTGATGTCCTGCGCGGTCAAGGACGGGACGTCCTGCCACACCAGCAGACCGAGCCGGTCCGCGTGGTAGAACCAGCGCTGCGGTTCGACCTTGATGTGCTTGCGCACCATGTTGAAGCCCAGGTCCTTGTGCTTCTGCAGGTCGAAGGCGAGCGCGGCGTCGGTGGGGGCGGTGTAGAGCCCGTCCGGCCAGAACCCCTGGTCAAGCGTCCCGGTCTGGAAGACGAACTGGCCGTTGAGCTTGGGCCGCAGGACTCCGTTGACCACGCCGGTGCTGATCTCGCGCATGCCGAAGTAGTGCGTGGTCCGGTCTACCTGAGCGCCCGTGGCGTTGCGCAGCGTGATTCGCAGGTTGTAGAGGAACGGGTCGTCGGGCGACCAGCGGCGGGCGTTCGGCACCGGCACCCTGAACTCGGTGAAGCCGCCGGTGGCGGAGCCGACCACGGTGGCGCCGGTGAGCGCCTCGGCCACGACGCTGTGCCCGCCGACGTCGCCGCGCGTGAAGACCCGCACGCGAAGCGTGTTGTCGGCCAGACTGGGATAGAGGTCGACGCTGCTGATCGAGGCCGCCGGCACCGGTTCCAGCCACACCGTCTGCCAGATGCCCGAACTCGGCGTGTAGAAGATGCCGCCGGGCTGCTTGGTCTGCTTACCGATCGGCGGCAGGCTGCCGTTCTGCCGGCTGTCGGTCGGGTCCCACACCTTCACCACGATCTCGTTGGCGCCGCCTCGCAGTTGCGGGGTGACGTCGAACGTGAAGGCATCGTAGCCACCGGTGTGACCACCGACGGCGGTGCCGTTGACCCAGACGGTGGTCTGCCAGTCGACGGCGCCGAAGTGCAGCAGCACCCGACGCCCGCTCCAGTTCGCCGGCACCGTCACGGTCCGCCGGTAGTACAGGTAGTTGCGGTTGTCGCCGGCGGCCCGCTGCACGCCGGACAGCGCGCTCTCCACCGGGAACGGCACGTTGACGCGCTCGGGCAGGTCGGTGTTGAACCGGGGGGCGTCGTCGGTGGCGGATTGGCGGAGTTGCCACTCGCCGTTGAGGTTGAGCCAGTCCGGCCGGGTCATCTGTGGTCTCGGGTAGTCCGGCAGCGGGGTGCCGTTGAGTGCCTGGGCGGTCCAGGGGGTGGTCAGGGGCGGATTCTTGGCCGGCGCGGCGTGTGCCGGTGTGGCCGGCGCGGTGAGCAGGCCGGTGACCAGGGCCAGGATGGCGAGCAGGGGTGCCGCGAGGCGTACGGGACAGGGATGTGTCATGCCGTCTCCATCGGACGGGCCGTCAGGGCCGGGCTGCGCCGCTGGCGGCTGGCGGTGGGGTGTCGGGGTGGCCGGTGTCCCGGTCCGGGGCCGGGTGCGGATGTCGATGGGACTTCCGGAGCGATCGGTGACAATCGTATTGACTTCCATGGCTACCCGTATAACGTTATAGAGGTCCGACGGACAACCCGTCAATCCTCTTCCATCGATGCGTCACCCCACGTCGAGCAGCGATCACCACCCCACCGCCTGGCTGCCCGGGTCGCGTTCCCGTGCGCCTCTGCCCGCCGCCGGGTCGGTCCACCACGTTGTGAGGAGTAGCCATGAGCGCCGGAAAGAAGGTCCTGGCCCATTTGTCGGTCACACTGATCGCCGCCTCGGCGTTACTGACCGGCTGCACCAAGAGCGAGACCGACGGCACGCCGGCTCCGGCGGGTAGCGGTGGTGAGCAGCAAGTCGCCTCCGCCGCGCCGAGCGGCGCGAGTTGCACGCTGAGCAGCTACGGCGCGCCGAAGCTGGACCTGACCAACGCCGTCGTGGGCTTCTCTCAGTCGGAGAAGGAAGCCAACCCGTTCCGGATCGCCGAGACGCAGTCGATCCGGGACGAGGCGACCAAGCTCGGGGTGAAGAAGCTGCTGGTCACCAACGCGCAGTCGCAGCTGTCCAAGCAGATCAGCGACATCCAGGACATGCTGGCGCAGGGCGCCCAGTTTCTCATCGTCGCGCCGCTCAACAGCGACGGCCTGGAGCCGGCCCTGCAGGCGGCGGCGGCGAAGAAGGTGCCCGTCCTCACCATCGACCGCAAGATCAACGCTACCAGTTGCGCTGATTACCTGGCCTTCCTCGGTTCGGACTTCGTGGCCCAGGGCAAGCGGGCCGCCGACGCGATGGTCAAGGTGACCGGGGGCAAGGGCAAGGTTGCCATCCTGCTCGGGTCCTCGGGCAACAATGTGACCACCGACCGCACCAACGGCTTCGTCGACCAGGTCAAGGCGACCGCGCCCGGGCTGGAGATCGTGGCGCAGCAGACCGGCGAGTTCGCCCGGGACAAGGGCCAGGCCGTGATGGAGCAGCTCATCTCCAGCAATCCCGGCATCACCGCGGTCTACGCGGAGAACGACGAGATGGCGCTCGGTGCGGTGACGGCACTGCGCTCGGCCGGCAAGGATCCGGGCAAGGACGTTAAGATCGTCTCGATCGACGGCACCCGTAACGCCGTGCAGGCCATCGTCGACGGCACCATCAACGCGGTGATCGAGTCCAACCCGCGGTTCGGGCCGCTGGCCTTCAAGACCGCGCAGGACTTCTACGCCGGCACCCCGATCCCGGAAAACGTGATCATCTCCGACCGGGAGTACGCGACGGACAACGCCCGCGAGTCGCTCGGCAGCGCCTACTGACCGTCCGTTCCGGGCCGGTGCGCCATCAGGCGCACCGGCTCGGTCGGCCTGTCCGACCAAGGGAAGACCGACATGACTGACGATGCGGTGCCGCCGGTGCTCGAGGTGCGGGGTGTCACCAAGAAGTTTCCGGGTGTGCTCGCGTTGGACGGGGTGGAGCTGAGCCTGCGTCCCGGCGAGGTGCACGCCCTCGTCGGCGAGAACGGCGCCGGAAAGTCGACCCTGATCAAGGTGATCACCGGCGTCTACCGGCCGGACGCGGGGACCGTGCGGTACCTCGACCACGAGGTCGCCTTCGACCGCCCCATGGACGCGCAGCGGGCCGGCATCTCGACCATCTACCAGGAGGTCAATCTCATTCCGCTGATGAGCGTGGCGCGCAACCTGTTCCTCGGTCGGGAGCCGCGCCGCTACGGGCTGGTCGACGTGGGGAGGATGAACCGCCAGGCCGGCGAGGTGCTCTCCCGCTACGGCATCGAGGTCGACGTCACCCGCCCACTGCGCTCGCTGAGCCTGGCCGCCCAGCAGATGGTCGCGCTGGCCCGCGCCGTCGCCGTCGACGCCCGCGTGCTCATCATGGACGAGCCGACGTCGTCGCTCGAATCCCACGAGGTGGCCACCCTGTTCGAGGTGGTACGGCGGCTGAGCGCCCGGGGCATCGCGGTGGTCTACGTCAGTCACCGCCTCGACGAACTATACGAACTGTGCGACCGGATCACCGTCCTGCGCGACGGACGGACCGTGCACAGCGGAGCGCTCGCCGAGCTGGACCGGCTACAGCTCGTGGCACACATGCTGGGGCGCAGCCTGACCCAGGTCGCCCGCGAGGGTGTCACCGCCTTCACCGGACACGGGCCGGCCCTCGGCGACCCGGTCCTGCTCGCCGAGGGCCTGCGCAAGCGGCATGCGCTGGACGACGTGTCGTTCACCGTGGCCGGCGGGGAGGTGGTCGGGCTCGGAGGACTACTCGGCTCCGGCCGCTCGGAGACGGTCAAGGCCGTCGTCGGCGCGCTGCCGTTGGACGCCGGCCGCGTCGTCGTGGACGGCCGGCAGATCCGCCGACCCACGCCCGCCGCCGCGCTGCGCGCGGGCGTCGCACTGCTGCCGGAGGACCGCAAGGCCGAGGGCGTCATCCCCGAGCTGTCGGTACGGGAGAACATCGTGCTGGCGGCCATGCCGCGACTGGCCCGGGCCGGGGTGATCAGCCGGGCTCGCCAGGACCGGATCGTCGAGACGTTCATGCGCCGCCTCCGCATCCGGGCGTCCGGCCCCGAGCAGCGGGTGGGTGAGCTGTCCGGCGGCAACCAGCAGAAGGTGCTGCTCGCCAGGTGGCTCTGCCTCAGTCCGCGCCTGCTGCTGCTCGACGAACCGACCCGGGGCATCGACGTGGGCGCCAAGGCCGAGGTGCAGGCGCTCGTCGCCGAACTCGCCCGAGACGGTCTGGCCGTCGTGCTCATCTCCTCGGATCTCGAGGAACTGGTCGAGGGCGCGGACCGCGTCGTCGTGCTGCGGGCCGGTGCCGTGGTCGGGGAGCTGACCGGCGACGACGTCTCGGAGGACGCCATCATGACCCGGCTCGCCGCCGACAAGGAGGACCCCGATGAAGACCGCTGAGGCCGGCCCCCTCCTCGATCGGCCGGTCGACCGGGCGGCGATGACTCGACACGTGCAGGACTACGGCGTCTACGTCGCGGTCCTGGCGCTGCTGCTGTTCAACGTCGCCTTCACCGAGAACTTCGTCGAACTGGGCAACATGCGGACCCAACTCGTCCAGGTCGCACCGGTCCTGATCGTGGCGCTGGGCATGGCCCTGGTCATCGGCAGCGAGGGTATCGACCTCTCGGTCGGGTCGGTGATGGCGCTGGCGGCCGCGGTGCTGCCGCTCTACCTGGGGTTCGGCGCGGCGCCGGCGATTGCCGTGGCGCTGCTGGCCGGCGTCGTCGCCGGTGCCCTGAACGGCACCCTCGTCGCCGCGGTCGGCCTGCAACCGATCGTGGCGACTCTCGCCCTGCTCGTCGCGGGCCGGGGAATCGCACTGGTCGTCGCGGACGGCCAGCTCAAGCAGATCCGCAACGCCGACCTGCTCGCGCTCGGCAGTCAGGAGGTCCTCGGCCTGCCGGTCGTGGCGTGGATCGCCGTCCTGCTCGCGACAGTCGTCGGGCTGTTGGTCAACCGGACCACCTACGGCCGGCAGTTGGTGGCGATCGGAGGCAACCGGGCCGCCGCGCGACTGGCCGGCCTGCCGGTACGGCGAGTGTTGATCGTGGCCTACATGATCTGCGGGCTGTTCGCCGCCGCGGCCGGCGTACTGGCGACGGCCCGGCTCACCGCCAGTGACCCGTCCGCGATCGGCAACCTCATCGAACTGTCGGCCATCACCGCGGTCGTGGTCGGCGGTACTCCGTTGAACGGCGGGCGGATCCGCGTCCTCGGCACGGTGGCCGGTGCGTTGCTCATGCAACTGCTGCGCGCCACGATGATCAAACACAACCTGCCCGACTCCACGGCACAGATGGTGCAGGCCGTCATCATCCTCGTCGCCGTCTACCTCGCCCGGCAGCGGAGGACACGATGACCGGCGTCACCGACAGCACGCAACTCACGGCCGTCGCGGCACAGGCGCCACGGAGGCGTACCGCCACCAGCGAGCGGGTCGCGGCGCTCGCGCAGCGGCACGGCGCCCCGGCCGTGCTCCTGCTCGCCTGTGTCGTTTCGGCCATCCTGTTCCCGGCCTTCGCCACCTCGGACAACCTGGCCGGAATCGCCATCCAGTCGGCGACGCTCGCCATCGTCGCGCTCGGCATGACCTTCGTGATCATCAGTGGCGGCATCGACCTGTCGGTCGGTTCCGTCTTCGCCCTCGGCGGGGTGCTGGCGGCGTGGGCCTCGCCGTACGGCACCGCGGCGGCGCTGCTGGTGCCACTGGCCGTGTGTGGCGGGATCGGCCTGCTCAACGGCCTGGTGATCGCTCGCACCGGCCTCGAACCCTTCATCGTCACGCTGGCCAGCCTGCTCGGCGCCCGCGGCCTGCTGCTCGCCATCACCGGCGAGGGCGCGACGACCTACCTCGTGCCGAAAGGCGCGACGCTGCTCGATGTCGGTCGCGGCACCCTGCTCGGCGTCGGCTACCCGGTGTTCGTCGCGGCCGTGCTCTGCGTGCTGGGCGCTCTGCTGTTGCAACGCACCGGATACGGTCAGGCGGTGTTCGCCGTGGGCGGCAACGCGGAGGCGGCGTCGCTGATGGGGCTGCCGGTGGCGCGAGTAAAGGTTCTCACCTATGTGCTGAGCGGGTTACTGGCCGGCCTCGCCGGCGTGCTGAACACCGCCCGGCTCGGCTCGGGGGTCACCATCCTCGGCGTCGGCCTGGAACTGGACGCCATCGCGGCGGTGGTCATCGGCGGGACACTGCTGATCGGCGGCGCGGGCAGCGTCAGCGGCAGCATGTGCGGGGTCCTGCTGCTCGGCGTCATCCAGAACGTCATCAACCAGATCGGTAACCTCACCTCCTCACTGCAGTCGGTGGTGAGCGGAGTGTTCCTGGTGGTCGTCGTCGTGACACAGACCTATCTCAGCCGGATCCGGCGGCTGCGGTGAGGCCGATCCGGGAGTCGGGCGGCGGTGCGGGCGGGAGGGACGGCTCATGGGTGTGAGTCTGAAGGACATCGCGGAGCGGGCGGGGGTCTCACTCGCCACCGTCTCGAACGTGGTCAACGGCTACCGGCCGGTGGGGGAGAGCACCCGGCAGCGGGTGCAGCAGGCCATCGACGAGCTGGGCTACACCCCCAACCTGAGCGCGCGGCACCTGCGCCGCGGCCGCACCGGGCTGATCGCGCTGGCCATCCCCGAGTTGACCAACCCGTACTTCGCCGAGCTGGCCGACGTTGCCATCCGGGAGGCCGCCGGGCTCGGTTACACGCTGCTGATGGAGAACACCGCCGGCGAGCGGACCGAGGAGCTGACGCTGCTGGACGGCGCGCAGCGGCACATCATCGACGGTCTGATCCTCAGCCCGGTGGCGATCGGTCGGAACGAGGTGCTGGGCCGCCGGGCCCAGTTGCCCCTGGTGCTGATCGGTGAGGGCGTCTACGACGTGCCCTACGACCACATCGCGATCGACAACGTCGCGGCGAGTCGGACGGCGACCGCGCACCTGGTGGCGCTCGGTCGCCGGAGGATCGCGTTCGTCGGCGCACCGCCGTGGGACGACCGGCAGTCGGCCCACCTGCGCATCCGCGGCTACCGGGAGGCACTCGTCGAGGCGGGGATGCCGTTCGACCTGCGGCTGGTCGCACCCACCGCACAGTTCGGGCGCACCGATGGTGAGCGGGCCATGCGTCACCTTCTGACGCTGGACGAGCCGCCCGATGCCGTGCTCGCGTACAACGACCTGACCGCCATCGGAGCGCTGCGCGCTCTCGCCCGTGCCGGCGTCCGCGTGCCGGACGACGTGGCGGTCGCCGGCATCGACGACATCGAGGAAGGGCGGTTCAGCAACCCCACGTTGACCACGATCGCCCCGGACAAGCGGGAGATCGGCCGGCTGGCGGTCCGGCGTCTGGTGGCCCGGATCGAGGGCGACGCCCGGCCGCCGGCGCACGAGCAGCCCACCTTCCGCTTGGTCGAGCGGGAGAGCAGCGGCTCGACACGATGACGACGGGGTGGACGCCGGCGGGGGCCGGCGCCCACCCCCACTTCCTAACCGAGGCGCCAGATCTGGTTCGACTGGTTCGCGCCACAGGTCCAAATGATCAGCTCGGTGCCGTTCGCGGTGCCCCAGCCGTCCGCGTCCAGGCACTTGCCCGACTGCGGGTTGAGCAGCGTGCCGTTGCTCTGCTGGACCCAGCGCTGGGCGCCGCTGCCGGCGATGCAGGTCCAGAGCCACACGTCGCTGCCGTTGGCGGTACCGCCGCCGCGTACGTCGAGGCACTTGCCGGACTGGGGGTTGACGAACGCGTCACCCGACCGGCGCCACTGCTGCGGTGCGCCGCCCCAGCAGTCCCAGAGGATGACGTTGGTGCCGTCGGCAGTGCCGCCCCCGGCCACGTCGACACAGCGGTTGCTGCCCTGCCCACGGATCACGGTGCTCGTGGTGGTGCTGGTGCCGCCGACGTAGATCGACTTACGGATCTCGTTGAGGAAGCGGCTGCGGATGGTGGGGTCGGCCTGGATGCGCGAGTCACCCCAGTAGCCGTTGGCGCAGCCGGGCTGGCCGGCCGGAGCGCCGTTGCACTGCCACTGCGTCTGGGCGTCCCAGTTGGTGTTGATGTAGGCGACGGCCCGGATGACGTCGGTGTTGGCGTTGACGTAGCCGAAGAAGTCGGCGTACCAGGTGTCCCAGAGCGCCGTCGCGCTGATCGGCTGCGGGTTCTTCGCGAAGATGCAGCTGGAGGTCTTGGCGCCGGTGGTGAAGCCCTGCGGCGCGGCCTCGGCGATCATGACCGGCTTCCCGTGCCCGCGGGCGAAGTTCAGCGCCCGGTCCTGCAACGCCCTCGGCGACGTGTTCGGGGCGCGGCAGGACCACTGGTAGCGCTGGTAGGTGGCACCGTAGAAGGCCGACAGACCGACCCAGTCGACGTACTGGTCGCCGGGGTACCAGGCGTCGAAGTGGTTTGCGGCCGTGACCACGTAGTTCCACTCCGGGTGGTCGGTGTGCTCGTCGATCGGCCAGCCGGCGGACTGCCAGACCGTGGCGACGCGGCTGGCGCCCAGCGCGTCGATGCGACCCTTGATGAACCGGAACGCCTCCTTGTAGAAGTCGGCGTTGTAGCAGTTCCACGGCCCGTCGTACTCGTAGCCGATACGCAGGAACACCTCCCGCCCGGTGTTCTTGAGCCAGGTGATCATCTCGTCGACCTTCTGGCGGTAGGCGGCGGTCAGGTTGACCACGTCGGCGTCCGGACGTCCGATGATGGCCCGCAGCGGCTGGTTGTTGCACCCCGTGCTGGCGTCGGAGAGGTAGAGACCGACGGCGAGAGCCGCGCCCGGGTACTGCGCGAGCGTGGCCGGGAAGTCGACCGTGCCTGAGCCCCAGTTCGCCGGGCCGTAGAAGCCGGCCAGCGGCGGTGGGTCGCCGCCGAGCAGCAGGTTGGTGTACAGGGTCACCCCGCCGGGGCGGGGCGCGGTCGCGTCGGCATCCAGGACGTCGCGCTTGTAGTCGGCCAGCGTGCTCGAGTCCTGGCCCATGAACAGGCGGACCTTGCCGTCGGCGGGAAGATTCCGGCCACTGACCGCGGCGCTCGCGGCGGGCGCGGGGATCAGGCCACCGACGGTCGCGGTCGTCGCGAGGACGAGGGCGAGCGCGGCACGTATCAGGGTACGGGACCGGCGTGCGCCGCCGGTCGAGCGGATGGTCCGCATCGGGGCTCCCTGGTTCGGAGGTGGTGGGGTGGCCGTCCGCGCGCCGGGCGATCCGGCGCGGGAACGACGGCCGGAACATAACGACGTGTCGATCGGAAGTCTCGTAGTTTCGAAACACGCCAGCAACAATCGGTTATCGAAAACCGTCGACGTCGCAGCGGCCGGCTGCCTAGCGTTCGCCCATGTCACGTACCCGTCTCCTGGTGTTGCTCTCGGCCCTGCTGATGGTCGTCGGCGTCGTCACCGTGCTGCCCCCGCCCACCCCCGTCTCGGCCGCGACGTTCCTCCCGGCCGACGGTGGCCGACTGCTGTTCGTCGGCCAGTCCACCGCCGCCGCCTGGAACGACTACACGTCGTTCGCCGCCCCACCCTCCGGCGGCTCCGTCTACTACGAGGTGAGGTCCGGCACGTGGGTCAACCCAGGCCACCGCGACCACGCCACCCAGCTCGCCCAGCAGGGGCGGATGGTCCAGATCGGAATCTCCTGGAAGGACAATCCGCCAGGCTTCACCGGCGGTGACGAGAACGCCAAGGCGGCCCGCTCCCGGGCCGTCACCCGAGAGATCGCCGACGGCCGGTGGGACGCTCAGTTCACCAACCTGATCGCCTTCGTGAACCAGTATCCCGCCGCGAGGTTCTTCCTCCGGCTCGACTACGAGGTGTCATCGTTCTACCACTGCACCGACGCCTCGTGCGCGTCCTACCGTGACGCCTTCGCCAGGCTGCGCTCGCTCTTCGACGGCGCGAAGCGGCAGGACAACGTCACCTATGTGTTCCACCCGGTGCGTGGCGAGTTCGAGAAGCTCTACCCGGGCGACGCGGTCGTCGACTGGATCGGCGTCTCCATCTTCGCGCACGAGCTGTGCCTGCCGATCTACGAACGGGGCTACCTCTACAACGGCACGCCGCCGCAGAACTACGACACCGCTGCGCTGCAGTGCCGCAACGCGTACGTGGGAACCGACTCCGCCGGCAACCCGGCGGCGGTGTGGCGCAACTGGGACCACGACGCCAACGTGTTGAAGATGATGAAGTTCGCCAAGGACCACGGCAAACCCATGATCATCTCAGAGGCGGGGATGATGAACTTCACCGACAACGGCGCCGACACCGCGGGCCTGGAACCGCAGCGCGGCGACCTGTGGGTCCGTCGGCTGTTCTCGCTGATGGACTACGTGGGCCCGATCCCGAACATGTCGGGCAGCTACGACCTGCGGGGCGTCATCCGCGCCGCGGTCTACATCAACCTCGACTTCCGCTACGGCTGGGACGGCGTCGACGACGGATCCTTCGACTTTCCGGTCAACTCGACCTGGTTCGTCGACGGCCGGCTGTCCCGGTACGCCGAGGCACGTGCCTCGTTCTGTCGGGGTCTGGTCGACCGCAACTTCGTCACCCGCTGTGCCGCAGCCACCGACGGGGCGATCGTCGGCGCCGGCAGCGGACGTTGCGTCGACGTGGCCGGCGGCGGCACGGCGGACGGCACCACCGTGCAGCTCTGGGACTGTCTCGGCAACGGCGCCCAGCGCTGGCGCCGGGCCGGCGACACGCTCGTCAACAGCGGATCCGGCAAGTGCCTCGACGTCCGTGGCGTCGGCACCGCCGACGGCACCCCGGTGTGGTTGTGGACGTGCATCGCCGGCAGCGCGGCCCAACGGTGGCTGGCCGATGCGGACGGCACCCTGCGGAACCCGAACTCCGGCAAGTGCCTCGACGCGACCGGACGGGGCACCGTCAACGGCACCCGGTTGCAGATCTGGACCTGCGGCAACAACCAGTCCAACCAGCGGTGGCAGCTGATCTGACCCAGGGCGGACCGGGCCGCCGGCTGATGCCGGCGGCCCCGGTCAGGCCGGCGGAGGGGCGGTGCTCTCCCGGCGGACCAGGGTCGTGGCCAGCTCGATGCGATGGGTGTCGAGCCGCTGGCCGCCGATGATGCGCAGCAGAGTACGAGCGGCGGTGCCGCCCATCTCCCGCAGCGGCTGACGCACGGTTGTCAACGGGGGAGCGGTCCACTGGGCGAAGTTCAGGTCGTCGAAACCGACCACACTGACGTCGTGCGGGATGCTGCGCCCGATCTGTCGCACCGCCTCGTAGACGCCGGTGGCCTGCTGGTCGCTGCCGGCGAAGATGGCGGTCGGCGGCTCCGGCAGGGCGAGCAGGCGCTGGGCGGCGGCCAGCCCGCCGCTATGGTGGAAGTCGCCGTAACGGACCAACTCGCGGCACGCGGGCAGACCCGCCGCCTCCAACGCGGCCCGGTAGCCGGCCACCCGGGCCCGGGTGCACAACATCTGCTCCGGGCCTCCGATTACGCCGATCCGGCGGTGACCCAGAGCAAGGAGATGTTCGGTGGCGGCGTAGCCGCCGCCGAAGTTGGTGGCGCCGACTGATGGTACTTCCGGCGGCGGCAGGCTCACCCCGTCGACCACCACGAACGGCAGCGTCCGCCGGGACAGCTCGGCCCGCTGTTCCTCGGCCAGTTCCGAGAGCACCAGGATCGCACCCTGCGAGCCGCGGGAGATCAGCGAGTCCAGCCAGCGTCGGGTGAGGCTGGCCCGGTTGTGCACGGCCGAGACGACGAGGCTCATGTTGACCTCCTCGGCGACCTCCTCGACCCCGGTCAGGATCTCCAGCGCCCAGGCGCTGTCCAGCTCGTTGATCACCAGATCGAGCAGGTCGCCGCGCCTGCTGGTCCGCCGCGGCACCCGCGGCCGCTGGTAGCCGTGCAGGGTGAGCAACCGTTCCACCTGCGCCCGGGTTGTCGGCGCGACGTCGCTGTGCCCGTTGAGCACCTTGGAGACGGTGGGCACCGAGACGTTCGCCTCCCGGGCGATCGTCGCCAGCGTGCACCGGGACGCCGGAGCAGCCGATGTGCCTCCCACGGTGCCTCCCTCTCGCCGCGGCCCGATGATGCGCCGCGTCCGGCCAGTCTGCCCCCGCCCGGGTCACAGTTTCCAACATGTTTCGAAACTTGTTGGTCGATGTTTCGAGCCGCCCTACGTTGTGTCGCACCGCACCGGTGCCGTCGCCGGGCCATCCGGCAACGGCACCACCGGACCGTCCGCGCCCGTCGTGGATCGGCCGGGCGGATCCACCAGCACGACAGCGTCCCGGGCCGGCCGGCCCGGTCATTGAGGAGGCAAACGATGGCGCCTTGGCGCACCCCGCCCCGTCGCGGAGCCGTGGGCATGAGGCTGGCCGCCGGACTGGTCGCCGCCGCGCTCGCCGCCACCGCGAGCGGCTGCGGTGGCGGCGACGGCGGCTCGGGTGGCAAGACCACTCTCACCGTCGCGGTGTTCAGTGACTTCGGTTACGAACCCCTGGTCAAGGAGTACATGACCGCGCACCCCGACATCGAGGTCAAGATCCGCAAGGCGGAGTTCGACCCACACCACAAGCAGCTCGCCACCCGGCTGGCCGCCGGCGCCGGCGCGGCAGACGTCGAGGCGGTGGAGGAGGGCTTCCTGCCGCAGTTCCGCCAGTCCAAGGACAAGTTCGTCAACCTCGCCGACTACGGCGCGGCGGACCTGAAGAGCCAGTGGCTGCCGTGGAAGTGGGAGCAGGGCGTCGCCGACGGCGGCGCGTTCGTCATGGGTCTCGGCACCGACATGGGCGGTCTGGCACTGTGCTACCGCGCGGACCTGTTCAAGGCCGCCGGGCTGCCCACCGACCGGAACGAGGTGTCCAAGCTCTACACGAGCTGGGACGACTACTTCGCCGTCGGTCAGCGGTTCGTCGCCTCCGGCAGCAAGGCCAAGTGGTTCGACAGCGCCGGCAACGTCTACAGCGCCATGATCAACCAATTGCCGTACGGCTACTTCGACCCCAGCGACCAGTACGTCGGCGACACGAACCCGCAGATCAAGGACACCTTCGCCAAGGTCGCCACGGCGGCCGGCGGCAAGGGCATGTCCGCCCAGCTCGACCCGTTCAGCCAGCAGTGGAACGTCGGGTTCAAGCAGGGCACCTTCGCGACCCTGCCCTGCCCGAGCTGGATGCTCGGGCTGATCAAGGACGGGTCCGGGCCCGCCAACGCCGGCAAGTGGGACATCGCCAAGGTGCCCGGCAGCGGCGGCAACTGGGGCGGATCCTTCCTGACGATTCCGAAGCAGGGCAAGCACCCCAAGGAGGCGTACGAGCTGGCGAAGTTCCTCACCTCGCCGGAGTCGGAGACCAAGATCTTCCAAAGTGTCGGAAGCCTGCCCTCCCAGCCCGGGCCGCTTAAGGACCCGGCGGTGCTCGACTTCCGCAACGAGTACTTCAACAACGCCCCGGTGGGGGAAATCTTCGCCCGCTCGGGTGAGACCCTACGCCCCAACTACCGCGGCACCCGGGACGGGGACGTGCGGCCGGTCTTCGGACGCGCGCTGGCCCGCGTCGAGCAAGGCAAGCAGTCTCCCGACGCGGCCTGGCAGGCCGCGCTCGGCGAGGCCCGCAAGACGCTCGGCTGACCGGCCGTCGATTCGCGGGTGGCACGAAACGTCGGTGCCACCCGCGTCGACGCGAACCCTCGGAGTTGACATGACCACCGATGTAGGCCTCCGCCGCGCCGCCCGGCACCGACCGGCGGCCCCTCCACCCGCTCCCCGCCGCCGCACCCTGGCCGACGTACTGGACCGCCGGGCGACGCCATACCTGTTCATCGCACCGTTTTTCGTCCTGTTCGGAGTGTTCGGCCTGTTCCCGCTGCTCGCCACGCTCTGGATGTCGCTGCACGACTGGCACCTGATCAACGGTGACGACGGTTGGACAGGACTGCAGAACTACCGCGCGCTGCTCGCCGACGGCGACTTCTGGAACGCGCTGCTCAACACGCTGAGCCTGTTCGTCATCTCCACCGTGCCGCAGCTGCTGCTGGCCCTCGGCCTCGCGGCGGCGCTGAACACCACCCTGCGGGCCCGCACGTTCTGGCGAGCCGGGGTGCTGGTGCCCAACATCGTCTCGGTGGTCGCCGTGGCGCTGGTCTTCGCCCAGGTCTTCGGCAAGGACGCCGGCATCGCGAACTGGCTGCTCGGCTTCGTCGGGATCGACCCGATCAACTGGCAGGCCGAGAAATGGTCCGCGCACCTGGGCATCAGCGTCATCGTGATCTGGCGTTGGACCGGCTACAACGCGTTGATCTACCTGGCCGCCATGCAGGCCGTGCCGGCGGATCTCTACGAGTCGGCACGGCTCGACGGCGCCTCGGCCTGGTCGGCGTTCTGGCACGTCACAGTGCCGATGATCCGACCGACGATCCTGTTCACCACAGTGGTGTCGACGATCGGGGGACTGCAGCTGTTCGCCGAACCGCTGCTCTTCGACGGTCAGGGTGAGCCCAACGGCGGCTCCGACCGCCAGTTCCAGACCGTGACCATGTACCTCTACGAGAAGGGCTTCACGCTCTTCGACGCCGGCTCCGCCTCCGCGGTCGCCTGGCTGCTGTTCCTGCTCATCGCCGTGTTCGCGCTGGTGAACTTTCTCGCGGTCCGGCGCTCGGTGGCGAGCCGGTGAAGGGAAGACGACCATGGTGACCTCCACGCGCATCGGCGGCGCGCCGACGCCCGCGGCTCGGCTCGGCCGATACTCGCGCGGACGCCGGCCCGGAAAGCTGATCTACCTGTTTCTCGCCGCCGTGCTGGTGGCCTCCCTGTTCCCGCTCTACTGGACGTTCGTGGTCGCCAGCAACGACAACAGCGTCATCGGCAACACCACCCCGCCGTTGGTGCCCGGCGGGCACCTGTTCGACAACATCGCTCGGGTGTTCGACAGCTCCGACTTCGGTGTGGCGTTGACCAACTCGTTCCTGGTCGCCACCTCCGTCGCGGTGGGCAACGTCTTCTTCGCCTCGCTCGCCGGGTTCGCCTTCGCCCGGCTGCGCTTCTGCGGCCGCAACGGCCTGCTCGTGCTGGTCATCTCGACGATGATGGTGCCGACCCAGCTCGGCATCATCCCGCTCTACCTGTTGATGACCGAGTTGGGGTGGACCGGGCGGTTGCAGGCGCTGATCGTGCCCGCGCTGGTCTCCGCGTTCGGGGTGTTCTGGATGCGGCAGGCGGTCGAGGAGACCGTGCCGGCGGAGCTCGTCGAGGCGGCCCGGGTCGACGGGTGCAGCCTGATCCGGGTGTTCTGGCACGTCGCGCTTCCGGCGATCCGTCCCGCCGCGGCGGTGCTGGGACTGTTTACCTTCATGACGGCGTGGAACGACTTCTTCTGGCCGCTCGTGGTGCTCAACCCGGAGAACCCGACCGTCCAGGTGGCGTTGTCGGTGCTGGCCAGCGGCTACTACACCGACTACGCCCTGATGCTCACCGGCGCCACCCTCGGCGTGCTGCCGGTGCTCGTGGTCTTCGTCCTTCTGGCCCGACAGATCGTCGGGGGAATCATGCAGGGAGCGGTCAAGGGATGACGGAACTGCTCGCACCCGGACGGCCGGGCCCCGCCGGCGAGGCCACGACCGTGATCCGCAACCCGGTGCTGCCCGGCTTCCACCCCGATCCGTCGATCCTGCGGGTCGGCGACGACTACTATCTCGCCACGTCCACCTTCGAGTGGTATCCAGGAGTACGGCTCCACCACTCCCGGGACCTGGTGCACTGGCGCCCGCTCGGTGGTGTGCTGACCGATCGGCGCCTGCTGGACCTGACCGGATGCCCGGATTCGGGCGGGGTGTGGGCACCCTGCCTGTCTCACGTCGACGGCGAGTTCCATCTGGTGTTCACCGACGTCGACTCGTACACCGGCGGGTTCTGGGACACCCCCAACTTCGTCACCACCGCAGCGTCGATCGACGGACCCTGGTCGGACCCGGCGCCATTGCACGCCCGCGGCTTCGACCCCTCGCTGTTCCACGACCACGACGGCCGAAGTTGGCTGCTGTCCAACGCCTGTGACTGGCGCCCGGGCCGATCCTGGGCCGGCGGGATCATCGCGCAGGAGTACGACCGACGTCAGCGGGTTTTGGTCGGCGAGCCGGTCACACTCTTCGACGGCACTGCGGCCGGTTTCACGGAGGGACCGCATCTGTATCGCCGAGGGGACTGGTACTACCTCGTCACCGCGGAGGGTGGCACCGGTTGGGAGCACCAGGTGACCGTGGCCCGCTCCCGCTCGCTGACCGGCCCCTATGTCGCCGATCCGGCCGGACCGATGCTCACCTCGACCCACCGCCCGGATCTGCCCCTGCAGAAGGCCGGCCACGGCAGTCTGGTCGCCGCCCCGGACGACGAGTGGTATCTCGCCCACCTCACCGCGCGCCCGCTCGGACGCCGGGGCGCCTGTGTCCTCGGACGCGAGACCGCGCTACAGCGCGTCGACTGGACGGTGCACGGCTGGCCGCGCGTCGAGGGGGGCATTCCGCACGAGCGGGTTCCCGGCCCCCGGCTACCGGCGCGGCCGTGGCGGGAGGCGCCGCAGACCGACGACTTCGACGACGACCGGCTCGGCCCCGCCTGGTCCACCCTGCGCCGGCCACCGTCGCCGGACTGGCTGTCGCTGACCACGCGCCCCGGTCACCTGCGGCTCGCGGGCGGCCAGTCGCCGTCGTCGCGGCACCGGGCGAGTCTGGTCGCCCGGCGGATCGACCACCCGCGCGCCACCTTCTCGGCGGTGGTCGACTTCACACCCCGGTCGTACCAGCACCTGGCCGGGGTGGTCGCCTACTACAACACCCGCAACTGGTACTACGCCCACCTCACCTACCAGGACGGCATCGGCGTGGTGGCGGACGTGCTGACCTGCCGACGTGGACGCTTGCGCCGCCTAAACCGGCCGGTGCCGGTACACGGGCCAGTCGAGTTGCACGCCGCGCTGGACGGGCCGGCACTGCGCTTCGCCCAGGGAACGCCGAGGTCGGTGCCGACCTGGTGGCCGGACGTATTCGACGCGACGATCCTCTCCGACGAGCACGCTACCGAGATCGTCGACGGAGTGCCCGAGGTGTGGGGCTTCACAGGTGCCTTCTTCGGTCTCTGGGTCCAGGACCTCACCGGCGGCGACGCGTACGCCGACTTCGACCGAACGACGTACCGGGCGGCGCGGTAGCCCGCCGACGCCGTGGAAGCTACCCGTGAGGCCGCGCCCGTCACTCCGCCGGGTCCCGACGTGAGCAGTGTTTCGAAAACCCTGGCTCGAACGCCAACAGGCATCGCATCCTGTCGATGGAATAATTGCCGGGGCGTACCAGCCAGAACATCCTCGCGCGGGCTCCGGTCCGTCCGCCACCGGGCGGCGGACGGACCGGAGCCGGCCGGCGGCCGCAGTCCGCCGGGAGCGCGCACCACCACCAGGAGACACCATGACCGCACGACGACCAGGGTTGCCCGGCCCTACCGGCCCCGCACCCGCACGGGCACGGCCCGTCGATACCCCACCCACGAGCCCGACCCCGGAACGGCCTACCGGCGGGCACCGCCGAGAAAAGGAAAACGGATCGCGAACCGAACCGGTGGGTACCCGCGCATCCCGACTCGTCGTGGTCACCATCCTGGCCCTCACCGGTGTCGTCGCAGCGCTCACCGCACCCGGCGCCGCCCGCCCGGCCACGGCCGCGAGCGGGACACCCGTCGACAGCCAGGCCGCCCTCTATCCGCGCGCGGTACGGCTGACCAACTCCGGCACCGCGAACGGGCGGGTGATTCTCACCGTCACGCAGTTCCCGGCCGGCGGACCGGTCGCGGGTATCTACGAGAGCACCACCGATGGTCCCTTCCGCCGCGTCGGCACGGTCACCGATCCGGTGGCCCGGCAGGGCCTGTGCTGCAGCACACTGTTCGAGCTGCCGCGACCGCTCGGCGGACTGCCCGCGGGCACCCTGCTCTGGGCCGGCAGCGTCGGCCAGGACGGCGGAATCGACCGGCGCATGTCGATCCGCGTCTGGGCGAGCAACGACGTGGGCCGCACCTGGCGCTACCTGTCCACCGTCGCCCAGGCGAGCAACGCCGGCGGGCTGTGGGAGCCGGAGTTCTTCGTCGACGCGGCCGGCCGGCTCGTCGCACACCTCGCCGACGAGAGCCAGCCCGGCCGCAGCCAGGTCCTCGTGCAGTCGATCAGCACCGACGGGCTCACCTGGTCACCCCGGTCACCGATCGTGACCGGACCACAGCCGGGGCACCGCCCCGGCATGCCCGCCGTCCGCCGGATGCCCGACGGTACCTACCTGCTCGCGTACGAGGTATGCGGCTTCGGCGGCCAGTACGACTGCGCGGTGCGCTTTCGCACCTCCGCGGACGGAACGACCTGGGGCGACCCGGCCCGGCTCGACCCTCTGGTCCAGACCGCCGACGGCCGCTACCTGACCGCCACCCCGACGCTCGCCACCACCGCGACCGGCCGCGTGCTGCTCGTGGCGCAGCGGGTCCGTAACGCCGACGGCACCGAGGCCGTCCTCAACGGCCGAGCGCTGTTCGTCAACCTGGACAACGGTCGAGGCTCCTGGTACCCGGTGCCCGCTCCGGTGGCGGTGCCCGACGCGCGCCCCGGCGTCTGCCCCAACTACAGCTCCACGCTGGTGTCATCCGCCGACGGCTCCTCGCTGTCACAGGTCAGCACCGATGACGCTGCCGACGGCACCTGTCGTGCCTACTCGGCTTCGGCGCTGCTGCCGCCGGCTTCCGCACGCCCCGGCCGCCTCGCCGGCGCCGCTGGGACCTGCGTCGACGTCGCGGGCGGCGGCACCGCCAACGGCGCCGCTGTGCAACTGTGGCAGTGCAACGACGCGCCGGTGCAGCGGTGGACCCTACGGCCCGACGGGTCGATCGGCGCTCAGGGACGCTGCCTGGACGTACCCGGGATGGCGACCGGGGCCGGCACCAGACTGCAGATCTGGGAGTGCAACGGCTCACCGGCCCAGCAGTGGCTGCGCCGCGGCGACGCACTGGTCAACCCGAACTCCGGCCGGTGTCTCGACGCACCCGGCGGCGCGACAGCCAACGGCACCCGCCTGCAACTGTGGGACTGTAACGGCCTCGCGCCACAACGCTTCCCCTTCGTCACGGCCGTCGATCATCCGCCGCAACTGCGTGCCGGAAGCACCGTTTCCCTGCGGGTCACCACACCCGGCTTCACCGACCGCTACCTGCGCCATCGGAACTTCCTCGCGGTGACGTCGGTGCTCGACACCGGCTCCGCCGAGCCCGACCGACGCGACGCGACGTTCCGCGTCCAGTCAGGTCTGGCAGACCCGACCTGCGTCTCCCTGGCGGCCGTCAACATCGCCGGCGCCTACCTGCGGCACCGCGACTTCCGGGTGCGGCTGGAGAGCTTCACCGACACCGCGCTGTTCCGCGCCGACGCCACGTTCTGCCCGGAGAGCGCGCCGGGCGGAGTCCGCCTCCGCTCCGTCAACCTGACCGACCGCTACCTGCGCCACTACGACGCCGCCGGATACGTCGCCGAACCCGGAGGCGGCAACGCCTTCGACAACCCCGCCCATTTCGACGACGACACCGTCTGGCAGCCGACCGGCCCACTCGCTCCCTGAACCACCCGCGTGTCACCGCGACTGCCCACGTCTCACCGAGGAGGATCCATTGAACTGGCAATTCCGCCCACTCGCCGCCGCCGCCGGGCTGGTGGTCACCGCGGCCACCGCGCTGCTGGCGGTCAGCGCGGCCCCGGCCAGCGCCGCCCCGTTGCTGTGCGACCAGTACGCCACCGCCCAGGTCCAGAGCGGTCGGTACATCGTGCAGAACAACCGCTGGGGTGCCAGCACCACCCAGTGCATCGACGTGTCGAACGCCGGCTTCACGGTGACCCGCGCCGACCACAACAACTCCACCAGTGGCCCGCCGGCCTCCTACCCGTCCATCTACGCCGGCTGCCACTACGGCGCCTGCACCGCCAACAGCGGCTTGCCGGCCCGGGTGACCGGGTTGACCAACCCGAGAGCCACGTTCAACATCAGCACCCCCAACTCCGGTGAGTGGGACGCGGCCTTCGACCTGTGGTTCGACGCCAGTCCCAACCCGCCGGGACAGAACTACGGCGCCGAACTGATGATCTGGACCAACCATCGCGGCCGCCCCCAACCCATCGGCAGCCGGATCGCCACCGTCACCATCGAGGGCGGCACCTGGGACGTGTGGTTCGGCAACATCGGCTGGAACGTCATCTCCTACGTACGGACCACGCCGAGCAACACGTTCGCCAACTTCAGCCTGAAGTCCTTCATCAACGACTCCGTCGGCCGTGGAAAGATCAACACGAGCTGGTACATGACGAGCGTTCAGGCCGGCTTCGAGCCCTGGATCGGCGGTGCGGGCCTGGCCGTCAACCTCTTCGACTTCAACGTCAACGGCAACGCCGCAGGCGGCGGTGGTGGCGGCGGAGGCGGCACCTCCGTCATCCGCGGGGTGGCCTCCAACCGCTGCGTCGACGTGGCCGGATGGGGCAAGGCCGACGGGACCCCGGTGCAGCTCTACGACTGCTTCCCGAACAACGGCAACCAGCAGTGGCGTCGCGTCGGAAACACGTTCGTCAGCGTCGACTCAGGAAAGTGCCTGGACGTCTCGGGCGGGCGTACCGCCAACGGGAGCGTCGTGCAACTCTGGACGTGTCTGAACAACGGTGCCCAGCAGTGGATCGTCAGCGGTGACGGCTCGATCGTGAACCCGAACTCGGGCAAGTGCCTGGACGCCACCGAGCTCGGCACGGCCAACGGGACCCGGTTGCAGATCTGGGAGTGCGGCCGCCCGCTCGGTGGCAACCAACAGTGGCGGCTGGGCTGACCGGCGTCATCTGTCGGAGCACCCCGGCACCGGTCGGACGGCCGGCCCCGGGGTGCTCGCGGTGCCGGGCGGTCAGCAGCGTCGACATCGGCTTACCGTCGTCTCGCCGGCGGCGCCCCGCGACGATGACCGAGGACCGCACCAGGCCGACCTGATCATGTAACTCCAGGTGCGCAGACATCCCGATCGCGGCCGACCGTCGAGGCGCGCACCCGTAGCGCGCAGGGAACGCGGATGAGTTCGTGCCTCTGGGGGGGGCGCCCTGGATCGCGGCGAGCAGCAGGCGCCCGGCGACGCGACCCATCTCCAGCAGTGGCAGACGCGGCGTCGTCGGGGCGGAGCGGCGCGGGCGGGCCGCCGGCCGGGTTCGACTGCGTCAGCTGGAGGTCATCCTGGTGATCTCGGTGCAGGCCGGGCTGGCGGCCGTTCTCGCTGCCCTGCTCGCCGCTCGTCTGCTGGGTCCGGGAGCGCATGTCTTCGCCCCGGCGGCGGCGGTCGGCACGATCGCTACCGCGATCGGGCAACGGGCGCGGCGTACCTTCGAACTGCTCGCCGGTGTCGGGTTGGGCATCGCCGTCGGCGACGGGCTGCGGTTGCTGATCGGCTCAGGGCCGTGGCAGACCGGGGTGATGGTGTCCTTGGCGATCGCCGTCGCGCTGCTGCTGTCCGGCAGGGGCAGCGCGCTCGTCGGTCAGGCCGGCGGCACCGCGGTGCTGATCGCCACGCTCGCCCCGAAGGAACGCGGGCTGGAGCTGCCGCGGATCCTCGATGCCCTCGTCGGCGCGATCGTGGGCATCGTCGTGGTCACCCTGCTGCTGCCGGTCAACCCGCTGCGCATCGTGGACCGGGCCAGCGCGCCGATCTTCAACGCGCTGTCGGGACAGCTCCATGCGGTGGCACGCGCGCTGGCCGACGGTGACGCGGACGCACCGGTACGAGTGCTGGACGACCTGCGTGACCTCGACGATGATCTCGGTCGGTTGCACGAGGCGTTAGCCGGCGCCGGCGAGGTGGTCACCCTCGCGCCGATCCGCTGGCACCGCCGGCAGCAGTTCCACCGGTACGCGGACACCGCGGAGCACCTGGAGCGTCTCGTGGTGGACGCGCGCGGCGTCTCGCGCTGGTCGGCCAACGCGTGGCAGTACGGCGAGTCGATCTCCCCGTCGCTGCCCCGGGCGATCGCCCGGCTCGCGAGCGCCGTCGATCAGTTGCGCCGGGAGAGCCGCTCCGGCGGCGATCATCGGCAGAGCAGGGAGTTGGCCCGGCAGTCCGCGGAGTTGGCGGGCGTCTCGCGGCGCGGCGGACTGCACACCTACGGCAACGGACTCGCGGCCGACCTCCGGACGGCCGCGAGTGACCTTCTGCGCGCGACCGGATGCCCACCGCCGGAGGCCAACCGAATCATCCACGGCGCTGCCGACACCGGGGGCGCGGGCACGTGAGCCGTCCGCCGGACGACGTCCAGCCCTCGCCGGTGGGCGGCGCGGGCGGGCGCGGCCTGCTGTCGGGAGTGTGGAGCCAACGCACCTCTCCGCTGCCGACGTCCTGACAGCGAGAGGTGCCGTCAGCGAGACGGCCGGCGCCCTGCTGCACACCGTCCTGCGCCCGCTGACGCGTGTCGCGCGGATCCGAGGAGGCCGAGACCGCAGCTAGACTTGCGCGAGCTTCAGAGTCTCGCTGAGCGTCATCAGCGGTGGGGTAACGGTTTGTGTTGCCCCTCGGACACAACCCATAGGCCCACGGTGCGCGCTGAGATCCACTTCAGCGTGCACCGTTTGCGTTTGCGGGTGGTGACGATGGCACCACCCCGGGCGAGGTCGCCAGTTACCTCGTCCACGCGTTGGTCACCTCCAGGAAGGCGAGTTGCGCTTCGCCCAACGCCTGGCCGACAACGGCATCTCCGCGCCCGTCCCGGTCGGCCGGACCGGCCACGGCGGGTTCCTCACTCCTCCGGCAGATCGCGCATCGTACGCAGCGGAGAGAAGACGACCCAGAGCACCCCGAGCAGGGCACCGAGGCTGGCGATCCAGAGGGCGGGGCGGACCCCGATCGTGGCGCCGAGCGCGCCGCCGATCAGCGCGCCGACGGGCCGGATGCCGTAGTTGACGGTGCGCCGGAAACCGGAGACCACGGCGAGCATCGTCTCCGGTGTGGCCGCGATCTGCACCGATCCGGCGGTGATGTCGAGGATCATGACGCCCAGGGCGGAGACGAACTCGGCAGTGAGCAGCAGCGCGAGCACCAGCGGTCGCGGTCCCCCGGCCAGTGGTACCAGGATCAGTGGGGCCGGGAAGACGACGAGACCGAGAATCACTGCCGGGCCGATGCCGATCCGGCGACTGAGTGGGCCGGTGACGGCCGCGCCGAGGAATCCGCCGAACGAGCCGGCCCCGATGATCAGGCCCAGCAGGCCGGGGGAGACGTCGAGCTCGGTGGTCACGTACAGCACGAAGAGTGCGGCGAACATGTAGTTGAACAGGTTGAGCGTGGTGGCGCCGAGCAGGACCGCGCGTAGCACCGCGGAGCGGGCCACGTAGCGCACGCCGGCGGCCATGCCCAGGCCGGGGCCGGTTTGTGCGGGACGCTCGGTGACCTTTATCCGGGTCAGGAAGACACCCGATGTCAGGTAGGTGAGCACGTCGGCGACCAGCGCGACCGGAGCGGTGAGCACCTGCACGAGCACGCCGCCGATGCTCGGGCCGGCCACGTCGGACATGGCTCTGCTGGCGCTGATCAGACTGTTGGCGTCCACATAGTCCTGCCGCCGGACCAGGCTGGCGAACAGGCTGCTGTGGGCCACCTCGAAGAACACCGAGAGGATCCCGATCAGGAAGGCCACGACACAGAGCAGCGGCAGGTTCAGTGCGTCTGTCCACCACAGCAGCGGCACGGCCAGCAGGAGGCCCGCCCGGCCCAGGTCGGCGACGATCATTACTTGACGACGGCGCGGGTAGCGGTCCACCCACGCGCCGGCTGGCAGTGAGAAGAGCAGGTTCGGCAGCAGCGAGGCGGCGGTCAGGTAGCCCATCTCGGCGGGTCCGGCGCCGAGCGCGAGCACGGCCAGCAGCGGCACGGCGAGCATGGTGATCTGGTCGCCGAAGAGCGAGACGGTCTGGGCGGACCAGTAGCGGCGGAAGTACGGCTGCTGGAGCAGCCTCGGGATGCGCGGCCGGCGCGGGGGTGCCGGATCTGCCCGGACCAGGGGTTCAGTCACGATCCGTCCCCGCTCGCTGCCCTTCGACGGGTACGGGCCTACGCGGCACCGCCATCTGGATGATCTGCACGGGGCGCGACCCGGGCGGGCGTCTCGCCGGGTCGGCAACCCGTTCGTCGTGCCGGGCCAGCAGCCCCTCGATCTCCTCCGTGAGCCCACGCGGCTCAGCGGCGGTGACGTGCAGCAGCGCGTCGCCGAAGCCGGCGGCGGTCCGCCATTCGACGGGCTCGTCGCCGCGGACCGCGAGGTAGTCCCGCGCGCGTCGCACGAGGAGGGCGAGCATCACACCGTCGAGCTGGTCGGTGGCGGCCTTCATGGCCGGATCGTCCGAATCGTCGTCCCAGGAGGTGTCTCGCGCGGTGGCCCGCCGGGGCCGTTCTCGACTCTCCGCTGCGGCCGCACGTTCAGCGAACCCGTACTTGGCGAGCTGTCGCAAGTGGAATGAGCACTTCGGAACGTTGTCATCGAGCCGGGTCACACGCTAGAGAATGCTTCAGAAAGGCATTTATGGCAACTGACTTCCGTCGGGCGCCCGTCGGCCGGTCAGCCGTCGCGGCTGTCGCATACGAGACCGGTGGGGCATCCACTGCGAAGGTATTGCTCGACTGCGTCTCGCGGGAAAGGCCAGCCCGGATACGCACCACGGCGGCCGACCGGTGTCGTCGACAAATTGGGTCTTAGTCTTATGGATGTTTTGTGGAATTTCGTCGGGCTGCGTCCGTTTTTGCACCGGGGTGAGGGCGGTGCCGGTGGTGGTGTCGTACGCCGACAGCGGGCGGGCCTGCTGGTCGCCTTCGGTGGCCGTGGCGGGCGGGGGCGCATCGCGAGCTATCGACCCGAAACCCCTGCTCACACCGCCTTCAATCGACTACGCAACTGCCCTGCCGGCGCCTCCGGCGACAAGATCGCCTGGCCGGGACGGGCCCCATGGATCGACGACCGTGCCGTAAGATCCATGTTGGAGGATGCAGTGCGAGAGATTCCCTGAACTCGTCCGCGGCGAATGCTGCCACCGACTGAACGCGCCCTTGCAATGACGATTGAAGAGGTTGGTCTGTGACGCCGTTCGATACCACGTACGTCTCCATCGATCCGCCGGCACATCGTGACTACAACGATCCCTCGACGGTGATAAAGGATCTGCGGTCCGATTGGTACGGCCTGATCGCCGACCTCCATGATGTCGTCCACACGGAAACCGTCCGCTATGCAGCTGCCCAGGGTCTGAAGCATCTCTTCCTCCCGATCACCACGCGAACGGTGACGTGCCCGACCGCGTTGGGCAGCGACGCGGAGCCGGTGCCGGTGACGGTGGGCGGGGTACGCACCTACCTCGCCGATTCCATGCAGTTCGCCCTTGAGTACGGGTGTCGCGTCGCCCCCGGCGGCTGCTACACCATCATGCCGTCGTTCCGGGGGGAGCAACCCGACAAGACTCATCTCGGGCAGTACGCGCACAGCGAGGCCGAGATCCCTGGGGATCTGGATGCCCTGATCGTGTACGTGACCGGCTACGTCAAGGCGCTTGCCGGTGCCGTCCTGGAGACCGTCGGTGGGCGGCTGGAGGCGGCCCGAGGTGATGTCTCCCATCTGGTCAGAATGGTGGAGGCGGCCAGCTTCGAGCAGTTGACGTTCGAAGAGGCCGTCGCGTGCGTCGCTGACGTGGAAGGCGCGGTCCGCGACGAGGGTACGTGGCGCACGCTCACCCGCAAGGGCGAGCGGCTGCTGCTGGACCGGGTCAGCGAGTTCCTCTGGGTGCACCACTTCGACAGTCTGGCGGTGCCGTTCTACCAGGCTTCCGGCGACGACCAGTTCAGGACGGCCCGGGCCGCCGACCTGTTCTTCGGCATCGGCGAGGTGGTCGGCTCCGGCGAGCGGCACACCGATGCCGATCGACTGCGCAGATCCATGGCGCTGCATGGCGTCAACGAGCACGAGTACGCGTGGTACGTCCGCATGAAGCAGGAACTCCCGATGCTGACCTCGGGATTCGGCATGGGGATCGACCGATTTCTGATGTGGGTCCTCAACCACGACGACATCCGGGACCTGCCCCTGATCTCTCGCATCGACGAGCCCGAGGACTGGCCTGACGCGGTGGTCAGGCCCTAGCGCCGCTCGCGGTCCGTCCGTCCGTATCCGCTGGACTCCTCGTCCGCACTCGACCACTGTGAGGGTTCGTTGGCGACACCGTCACCTCTGGGTTCCGCGGCCCGGCGCCGCACGCCGGACACCGCCCCGGACGGGGCATCCCAGTACGCCGATGTGCCGGTCCGGCTGGACGAGGAGCTTCGGCGGGCGGAACCGCCGGCCGATCCGCGTTCCGATTCCGCGGTCCTGCCGTTCCTGAACCCCGTCGAGGGCGAAGCGTCCGGCAACGACACGCGGACCGTCCTGATCAAGCCGGACGGCGCCACACTCTCCGCCCTGCGTACGCTGGCCCATCGGCTGGAGATCGAGGAGCGCGCGTTGCTTCTCGCCGCATGGGCGTCGCTGCGCTCGCGCTACACCCGTACCGTGAACCAGCCGATCTCGGTGGTGACCGACGGCCCGGCGGCCCCGGAGCTGCGGCCCACTTCGGGGCCTCTCGGGCACCCGGTCCTGGTGCGCCTGCCGATTGCGGCCGAGGCCGCGTTCGCCCTGGCCGCCCGAGCCGCCGAGAACGCGCTGGCGACGACCGCCGCCGACGAGCACCTGAGCGGCCCCGCACACCGGCCCGAGACCTCGTTCCGATACCAGAGGAATTCCTCGTCGCACAGCGTGGAGCTGGAACCGGCCGAGTTCGGCGAGTCCCCCGGCCGGCTGCACCTGGATTGTTGGGCGGGCCCGGCCGAGCTGACGTTGATCATCGCCGCGACCGGCGGAGGGGTGGCCGAATCAGATCTGGTCTCGTACGCACGAGCGTTGGAGTTGTTGCTGGCCGATGTGCTGACGGATCCCGACCGGGCCGTCGGTCGACTGCGCCTGACCGATCAGGTCGAACAGCCGCCACCGCAGCCGGCGCAGCAGGATCCGGTGCTTCTCCGATTTCTTCGGCAGGCTGACCGCGTTCCCGATGCTCCCGCAGTCCGCTGCGGTGCGGATGTGATCAGCTACCGCCAGCTGGCGGCTTGGGCCGAGTTGATCGCGGCGATGCTGCACGATCACGGGATCCGCCCGGGTGATCAGGTGCCAGTGCTGGTCCCGGCGACTGTCGGCACGCCGGCGGCGATCCTGGGCTGTTGGCTCGCGGGTGCGGCGTTCGTTCCGCTGGATCCGGTCTGGCCCCGGGGCCGGACAGAGGCGATCCTGCGGCAACTGGATCCCGGCCTGGTGCTGGTTCCGGAAACCGTCGAGCAGTTCTCCTGTTCGGTTGATGTCGTCTCACTTCCTGCCTGCCCGCCGTCGACCGTCACCTTCCGACCGAGGCTGGTCAGCGGCGCGGACGTGGCCTATGTGATGTTCACGTCGGGCACTTCGGGAGTGCCCAAGGGCGTGGTCATCGGGCATGCCGAGCTGGCCCACTATGCTGCCGCCAGCCGCTTGGAACTGGAGCTGCCCGACCGGGCGAGTTTCGCCGCCGTCTCCACGCTGGCGGCCGATCTCTCGTACACGGCGGTCTTCCTTCCCCTGACGAGTGGCGGATGCGTACGGCTGGTCGGCGCGGACCGTGCCGCCGAGCCGCAGCTGCTGGCCGCCGAGTTCAGCGACCGACCGGTGGAGGCGCTGAAGATGGCGCCGTCGCAGATGTCGGCGCTTCTCACCGAGACAGCGGACGCGCGCGGCTGGCTACCGACCGAGGTGCTGGTGCTGGGTGGTGAACCGCTTCCGCCGGGTCTGGTCGAGCGGGTGGCCGAGCTGAGTCCCCGACTGCGCGTCTACAACGAGTACGGCCCGACCGAGACCACCATCGGCGCGTCCTGCCAGCTGGTGCGGCTTCCGGCCGACCCGCGGTGCGCCTCGGTCCCGGTGGGAACGACCCTGGGCGGTTGCGCACTGACCGTGGTCGACGATTCGGGTCTCCCGCTCCCACCCTGGGTGCCGGGAGAGGTGATCATCTCCGGCCCCGGGGTGGGAATCGGCTATCTCGACGAGGTGCAGGCCGGACGGGACGGCTTCGGCGAGCGCGGGAGACGGCAGTACCGGTCCGGAGATCTCGGCCGCCTGGTGCCCGGTGCCGGCGTCGAGGTGCTGGGCCGGCTGGATGACCAGGTCAAGCTGCACGACTATCGGCTTGAGCCGCAGGAGATCGAGATGTTGCTGCTCCGTCAGCGCAGTGTCGAGGCCGCCGCCGTTGTCGCCCGCCGGGATGACCGCGGGCTGGCCACCCACCTGGACGCTTACGTCGTCCGTGGTGATGGGCACGGCAGCGTGCAGGCCGAGGCACTGAGGAAGGCGCTCGGGCGTCACCTTCCACCGGCACTCGTGCCGACGGCGTGGCAGTTTGTCGATGCCCTGCCGTTGACCCGCAACGGCAAGGTCGACCGGGACGCCCTGCCCCCGATCGAGGTGAGCACCACCGCGTCGGTCGGTCCCGACGACTCGGTCGTGCAGCGGTTGTTGGCGATCTGGTCCGACGTGCTCGGCATGGAGCCCATCTCTCCCGACGACGACTTCTACCTCCTCGGAGGGCATTCCCTGCACGCCATGCGACTGGTCTCACGGGTCAAGGAAGCGTTCGGCACCGAACTCTCGATGGCCTCGGTGCTGAGCGCCCGGACGCCGGTGGCCATGGCCGCCCTGGTGCGTGAGCGGCTGTCGGAGGACCCCGATCTCGTACCGCTGCGCCCGACCCGGCATCTGGACGGTACGCCGGTCTCCGGCCTGCTCGGATCCGGCGACGGTTCCCGATGACCGCCACTGACGAGCGGCCGGCGCTCGTGCGGGCCAACCGGCCCGCACGGATTCCGCTCTCCTTCGCCCAGCGACGGATGTGGTTCCTGCACCGCTACGGCGAATCGGGGTCGGCCTACAACCTGACCTTCCTCTGGCGGCTGGAGGGCGCGGTCGACGAGCAAGCGCTCGGCCAGGCGCTACGGGACGTGATGACCCGGCACGAGACCCTGCGCACGATTTTCCCGGAGGAGGCCGGTGAACCGGCGCAGCAGGTACTCGACCCGGCCGTCCTCGTGACACCGCTGACCGTACGCTCCGTCGCCGCGGCCGAGGTCGAGGCCGTCGTCCAGGAACTGGCCGACATCGAGTTCGCCCTGCAGGACGACCCTCCCTTTCGGGCCGCGCTGCTGACCAGCGGTCCTCGGGTGAATCACCTGGCCCTGTTCGTCCACCACATCGCCTGCGACGGCTGGTCGTTCGGACTGTTGGCGCGCGACCTGTCCACGGCCTATCGGGCTCGTATCGCGGGCACGGCTCCGGACTGGGCCCCGCTGCCGGTCCAGTACGTCGACTACACGATCTGGCAGCAGGCGCTACTGGGCACGGACCAGCAGCCGAGCGAGCTGACCACCAAGCAACTCCGGTACTGGACCGAAACGCTGGACGGAGCTCCCGAGCTGATCAGCCTGCCCCTGGACCGGCCGCGACCGTCGGTGGCCAGTTACCGGGGCCGCACCACCGAACTGACCATCCCACCGAGATTGCACGATGAGCTGGCCGAGCTGGCCGCCGAGCGGGGCTGCACGCTGTTCATGGTGCTGCACGCGGCGCTGGCGGCGGTCCTGTCCGCGTACGGTGCTGGCCAGGACACCGTGCTCGGCACCGCGTTCGCTGGGCGCACCGACCGCGCACTGGAACCGCTGGTGGGTTTCTTCGTCGACACGCTGGTGTTGCGCACCGACCTGTCCGGCGACCCGAGCTTCGCGGACCTGCTGGAACGGGTCCGCGACGCCGACCTGGCCGCCTTCACGCATCAGGACGTGCCCTTCGAACGCGTCGTGCAAGCGGTGAAACCGGAGCGATCGAGCGCCTACCATCCACTGTTCCAGGTCTTCTTCGCCTTTCACGACGGCGAGGCCGCGAATGAGCTGCGGCTGCCGGGCGTGGTGAGCGCCTCGCTCCCGGAGCCGGTCAACACCGCCAAATTCGACCTGTCCGTCGATTTCTTCCAGCAGAGCAGCGGGGATGACGCCGGCGTGCGAATCGTCCTCGAGTACGCGACGGATCTGTTCGACACCGCCACCGTGACGCAGCTGGGCGCTCGTCTGCTGCGATTGTTGAGTGCGGTGTCGGTCGATCCGGACGTGCCGATCAGCCGGCTCAGCCTCCTCACCAGCGCCGAACGGCGCATGCAGTTGCAGCAGTGGAACGGGCCGGTCACGGACGAGCCGTCGCTGGATCTGCCCATGCTGGTGCGGCAGATCGCCGAGCAACGGCCGGCGGCCGTTGCCGTTTCCGGCCGAGAGGATCACCTTACCTACCGTGAGCTGGCCGGGACCGCCGCCCGGATCGCCGACGAGTTGGTGGCCGCCGGTGCCCGGCCGGACACTCTGGTGGCGGTGCTGTCCCATCGGACGCCCTGGTACGTGGCGGCCGTGCTCGGTGTGCTCGGCGCAGGCTGTGGGTTCATGCCGGTCGACGCGAGCACGGGTATCTCCCGGGCGGCGCAGATGCTGGAGGACGGGCGGGTCGGGCTGCTGCTGGCCGCGACCGACCTGGTCGACCGGGCCGAGTCGGTCGCCGCGTCCGCCGGGCTTCCGGTGCGGGTCCTGTCGCCCGGTTCCGGCCTCGCCGATCCCGCCACGCTCGCTCACCGGCCGAGCCGGGACGAGCTGGCCTATGCCGTGTTCACCTCCGGCTCGACCGGCCGGCCCAAGGGCGTCCTGGTGCCGCACCGGGGTCTGGCCAACCACCTGCGAGCGATAGTCGAGCTGTACAAGCTGGGCGAGCACGATGTGCTGGTGTTCAACGCGCCCCTGACCTTCGACGTCTCGGTGTGGCAGGCCCTCACCCTCCTGGCCGTCGGAGGCCGCGTCCACACGGTCGACGACGACCTCGCTCGTGATCCGGTCGCACTGGCCGATTGCTGCGCCGACCAGGACGTCACCATCCTGCAGGTCGTCCCGTCCTTGCTGAGGGCCATGTTGGAGGCGTGCGAGGAAGCACCCCGGCTGGCCGGCAGTATGACCGGACTGAGGCTGATGCTGGCCCACGGTGAGGAATTGCCGCCGGACCTGATCAGCCGGTGGCATCGGCAGGTGCCCGGAGTGCCGTTGGCCAACGTTTACGGCCCCGCCGAATGCTCCGACGACGTGTCGATAGCCATGCTGGACACGGATGTGACCGGCCCGTCCAGTCGCGCCTCCATCGGCAAGCCGTTGATCAACACTTTCGTCTACGTGCTTGACGAGAGGCTGGCGCTGGTGCCCGCCGGGGTGACCGGCGAGCTCTACGTCGCCGGCGCCGGCCTCGCCCGGGGATATGCGGGCCGCCCGGCGTTGACCGCGGAACGGTTCATACCCAATCCCTTCGGCTCACCGGGGCAGCGGATGTACCGCACCGGCGATCTGGTCCGCTGGAACTCCGACGGGGAGCTGGAGTTCCTCGGCCGTGCCGACGGCCAGGTCAAGATCCGCGGATTCCGGATCGAGCTCGGCGAGATCGAGCACCATCTCCGGTCAGCGCCCGGGGTCGACCAGGCGACCGTCATCGTTCGGGAGGATCGGCCCGGCGACCGGCGGCTGGTCGCCTACTTCACCGCCAACGACCAGGTTCCGGTCTCCTCGCTCAGGACTGCGGCGGAAGAGTCCATGCCCAACTACATGGTGCCCGCCGCGTTCGTGCAACTGGAGGAGATGCCGCTCACCGGCAACGGCAAGCTCGACGTGCGGGCACTGCCCGCCCCGAACTACTCCGGCGGCGGCCAGGAGCCGTCGAGCCCGGAGGAGCACCAGCTGTGCGCGTTGTTCGGAGAGGTCCTGGGAGTCGAGCGGGTCGCCGCCGACGCCAGTTTCTTCGAGTTGGGCGGGCATTCGCTGATGGCGACCCGACTGCTCAACCGCATCCGCACGGTGATGGGCGCCGAAGCGTCGGTCCGCGACCTCTTCGACGCGCCGACCGTGGCTGGTCTTGCGAGCACGTTGGCCGGCCGCAGGCACTCCTCGCGCCCGAAACTGCGGCGCCGGACTCGCCAGGGAGAGCTGCTGTGACGGCAACCGAGGAGAGGAGCCAGGGCATCATCCCACTGTCATTCTCCCAGCGTGGGCTCTGGTTCTTGAACCAGTTGTACCCGTCCGACACCTCCTATCACGTCCGGTTGGTGTGGAGGTTCTCCGGGGACCTGGATGAGTTCGCCCTACAGCAGGCCCTGTGCGACGTCGTCCTGCGGCACGAGAGCCTGCGCACCGTGCTGCCGGAAACCGATGGTGTCCCGGAACAGCGGGTGATGTCCCTGGCCGATCTGGGTCCGCTGCTCGTCTGCGTTCGGACCAGCGACGAGAAGGCGGACGAGGCCGAGGAGGTGTTCGCCACCCGGGGATTCGACCTGAGGACGGACATTCCGCTCCGCGGAGAGGTGCTGCGCGTCGACCCGGGTCGCGGTCTGCTGGTTCTGGTCGTGCACCACGTGGCCTTCGACGGCTGGTCGGAGGCGATCTTCTGCCGGGATCTGAGCCGGGCCTACACCGCTCGATCGGTCGGAGTCGCTCCCCACTGGCCGGAGCTGCCCGTGCAGTACGCCGATTACGCCCTGTGGCAGCACGAACTCCTGGGCGACGAGCGCGATCCGGACAGCCTGGTAGCCCGCCAACTGTGTTACTGGCGAGACCGGCTGGGCGGGCTGCCACAGGAGTCCGGGCTGGCGGCTGACCAGCGTACGAGGGCAACGGGTCCGATCCGCACCCGGAGCTTCCGAGTCGACGCGGACACCCACCGTGGCATGGCGAGACAGGCGCAGCGAACCGGCGCGACGATGTTCATGGTCGTTCACGCCGCTCTCGCTGCTGCCATCACCACGCTCGGCGGTGCGACCGATCTGCCGTTGGGCACCGTGGTCTCCGGACGGTCCGACGAAGCGCTCAACGAACTCGTCGGCTATTTCACCAACACGGTCGTGCTGCGTACCGACACCTCGGGGAACCCGACGTTCACCGAGTTGCTGGGGCGGGTTCGAGAGGTCGACCTGGGCGCCTTCGCCAACCAGGATGCCCCGTTCGAGAAGGTGGTCGCCGCGGTGAATCCGAGGCGGCGACGAGTCGGCAGCCCGCTCATCCAAGTTCTCTTCCGGGTCGAGGAGCAGGCCAAACCCACGCTGGACATGGGTCCGGTGCACTTCGAATACCAGGAAAGGGCCAACACGGCGGCCAAGTTCGACATCGAGGTGGTGCTCGAGGAGGAGTTCGCCGACGACGGTGAGCCCCAGGGGCTGGCCGGGACCATCGAATACCGCTCGGACGCGTTCGAGGCCGCGCGGATGGATGCCCTGGCCGAAGAGCTGGTCCGTTCGCTGATGGCGATCGCCGCCGACCCCGACAGCCGGATCGACGCGAGCTGACGGCCTCGACGCGCGGCCGCCGACCCATCGACCTTCCGGATCCGTTCCGTCGCTACCCTAGGAGCTGAGTGTGGTTTCGCGTACTTCCGGTGTCACGGCGAATGCGGAGCACCGGTCCGCCCCTGCCCCGGAGGCCACCGACGACCTCGAACAAGATCTCGACACCGCGCACACTCTGCATGAACTGATCCAGGCGCAGGCCGAGCGGACACCTGACGCCATCGCGGTGGAGTCGGGCTCGCAGCAGATGCGTTTCCGCGAACTCGATCTGGCTGCTCGCGGATTCGCCCGCACACTCGCCGCGCGGGGCGTGTCCGCGCGCTCGCCGGTCGGTGTCTGGTGCAACCGGGGTCCGAACCTGCTCGTGGCGCTGCTGGGCGTGCTGCACGCGGGAGCGGCGTTCATCCCGCTGGACCCGGATCTTCCGCCCGCGCGAGTCCGCTCGATGCTCGCGGAGGCGGGAGCGGACCACTGCGTCGTGGACAATCCGGCCTGCGGCCCGGTCGACGATCTCGCGGTCGAGGTGATCCCCGTGACCGGCGACGCCGGCGACCCGCTGACCGTCCCGGTCGATCCGGACGACCTCGTCTCCATCTACTACACCTCGGGATCGACCGGAAAGCCCAAGGGCGTGGCCATCACCCACCGTGGCTGGGTGAACCGGATGCGCTGGATGCAGCAGCGGCACGAGCTGCATCCCGGCGAGGGCGTCCTGCAGAAGACGGTCCTGAGCTTCGACGTCTCCGCGGTCGAGCTCTTCTGGCCGCTGATCGTCGGCGGTCGCGTGGTGATGCTGGAGCGCGGCCTGCACCGTGATCCACGAGCTATCGCGCGTACTGCGGCGGCGCACGAGGTGGCCGTGCTCCATTTCGTGCCCAGCATGCTGGCCCTGTTCCTCGACGACGTCGCCGGGAGCCCACCGCCGACGCTGCGACACGTGATTTCCAGCGGTGAGGCTCTGCGTCCCGAACTCGTCCGCCGATTCCACGAGGTGTTCCGCGGCACGGAGTGTTCGCTGCACAACCAGTGGGGCCCGACCGAGGCGTCCATCGACGCCACCATCCACACCTGCTCACCTGAGGACGCCGGGTTGGCCGCGGTCCCGATCGGCAAGCCGCTGACGAACTACCGGGTGCACGTGCTCGATGAATCCGGCACGCCGGCGCCCTCCGGGGTCGAGGGGGAGTTGTACATCGGTGGCGTCGGGCTGGCCCGCTGCTACTGGAACGACCCGGCGAAGACGGCCGAGGCGTTCCTGCCCGACCCGGCCGTACCGGGAGAGCGGCTGTATCGCACCGGAGACCGCGCGGTGCGCGGCCCGGATGGTGCCATCACCTTCCTGGGGCGGCGAGATCATCAGGTGAAGATCCGGGGAAACCGGGTCGAGCTCGGCGAGATCGAGAGAACCCTGGCCCGGCATCCCGAGGTCGCCGACGCCGTCGTGACGGTGTACGAGCCGCAACCCGATGACAAGCGGTTGCTCGCGTACGTGGTTGGCCGCTTCGGCATGGTCGACACCGAGGCGGTGCGCTACTTCCTGATCGAACGGCTGCCCGGGTACATGCTTCCGGCTCGCCTGATCGCCTTGTCGGAGCTGCCGCTCACGGCCAGTGGCAAGGTGGACCGCGCTCGGCTACCCGTACCGACGAACGAGGCGCCTGTCGCCGGTCGCGCCCCACACAGCGAGTCCGAGCTGCTGGTGGCCGAGGTCTGGGCCAGGTTCCTGCCGGCCACCGATGCCGATGCGGACTTCTTCGAACTGGGCGGGCACTCACTGCTCGGCACCCAGATCATCAGCGGGCTGCGACGCGCCCTCGGTCTGGAACTGCCGCTCATGCTGCTCTTTGACAATCCGACGATCGCGGACCTGGCACTGGCCATTGAACGCGAACTGCTGAGTGAGCCTGAGGATGTCCCGCGATGAGCGAGCTCGACAAGCGCTTACGGGCCGCTCGTGCCCGGCTCGCCGACGTCGTCCAACCCAACTCCGCGGAGGTCGCCGGCCGTGGTGATCCGGCTCGCCATGTGTCCGCGGCGCAACAGTGGTTCTGGCTGGAGGACCGGATCGTCGGTGGCTCCCCGAAGTACAACGTGTCGGAGGCGATCCAGCTCACCGGGGAGCTCGACATCCGCGCTCTGCGGACCGCGGTGGCTGCCGTGGCGACCCGGCATCCGGTGCTGCGCACCGGTTTCGTCGATCGGGGCGGGGCCCCGATGCCGGTCGTCCATGAGCCCGACGCGGTTCCGGTGCTGCTGTGCGACGTTCGCGACCACCCGGATGTTCCTGCCCTGGTGGCCACGGCGGATGCCGAGCCGATACCCCTCGCGACCCGGCCGCCGATGCGGGTCCATGTGTACCGCGTAGCCGATCGACGGTGGCTCATCCTGCTGACTGTGCACCACATCGCCGTCGACGCGCCGTCGATGTCGCTGCTCTGGGCGGAGATGGCGGGCCAGTATCGCAGGGTCAGCGCGGGGGGTCCGCCGCTGTTGAAACGCCCGAGGGTGTGCTACGCCGATGTCGCCGCTGCCGCCGCGGCGCCGTCGCCCGACGATGTGGACTACTGGAAACGCACGCTGACCGGCGCTCCCGATCTGGAGCTTCCGCTGGACCGGCCACGGGGCACGCCCGGCGAGCGGCCGGGCGCGCAGTTGCCGATCACCGTACCGGCGCCGTTGGCGGCCCGGATCCGTCGATGCGCCAGCCGCTGTGGGGCGACCGAATTCATGGTCCACACCGCGGCCTTCAGCGCGCTGCTCGCCATGCTCAGCGGGCAGCGCGACGTGGTCGTCGGGACTCCGGTGCTGGGCCGAGCGGGCAGTGAACTCCAGGACGTGATCGGCCCCTTTCTCAATGTCCTGGCACTACGCATCGACCTGAGCGGCGAGCCGGACTTCATCGAGCTGATCCGGCGCACCCGCCGCACGGCGCTGGAGGGGTTCTCTCGGGGGCAGGTGCCGTTCGCCGAGGTGGTGAAACAGGTCGGCGCCCAGAAGGCACGGAACCGCAACCCGCTGTTCGAGACGATGATCACGGTGGAACAGGGCGAGCCACCGCTGCCCAGGTGGCCAGGTGCCATCGTGGCCAGGGTGCCGATTCCGACGAGCCACGCCAAGTTCGACCTGGAGATGATGCTGACCACCGGGTTGCCCGACGGCAGTGTTCAGGGTGTGGTGGCCTACGCCACCGACGTGCTCGACGCGGCCACCGCCGACAAAGTCGCGGAGCTGTACATCCGGCTTCTCGACACCGTCACGCAGCGCCCGTACGAGCCGGTCACCGGTGCGACCCTGCTCGGGCCCCATGATCCCCCGGTCTTCACCGGCCCCGAACGTGCCGTGGGCGCCAGCTTGCTGCAGCGCATCGTCGAACAGGCCGGTCGCACCCCGGACGCGCCCGCGGTGGGCGACCGGACGCGGGTGCTCACCTACGCGGAGCTGCTGGCCACCGCGGCTGGAATCGCCGGACAGCTCCGCGAGGCGGGAGTGTGTCGGGACGACACCGTAGGCGTCTGCCTCGAGCGCACACCACAGATGGTCGCCACGCTGCTCGGTGTCTGGCTGGCCGGGGCGGCCTACCTGCCGCTCGACCCGTCGTACGGCGAGAAGCGCATCGGGTACATGCTGCGGCGCAGCAGTACTTCGGTAGTGCTGACCGACGGCACGACAGGGCAGCTGCTGGACTGGAACGCGGCGGGGACGCGGTCATTGCCTGTCACCGGGGCCCGCGCTGCTGTGGTGGAGAACGGCATGGTGGACCCGGAAGGTCTGGCCTACGTCATCTACACCTCCGGCTCCACCGGCCGCCCCAGGGGTGTGATGGTCCGACACGCCGGCTTGGCGGGCTTCGCCGTCGACTGGATCGAGCGGCTGGGGATCGATCCGACGGACACGGTGGCCGCCACCACCACGATCTCGTTCGACATGGCGGTGTTGGAACTCCTGGTGCCGCTCGCCGTCGGGGCGCGCGTGGAGCTGATCGACCGTGACACCGTCATCGATGGTCATCGCCTCGCCGAGGTCATCGAGACGGCCGGGGTGACGGTGATGCAGGCGACCCCGGCCGGGTGGTCGCTGCTGATCGGCTCCGGCTGGTCCGGCGCGCCGCTGCGGGCGCTCAGTGGTGGGGAGGCCCTACCCGCCGCCCTCGCCCGGGACATCGCCGCGCGCACCGAGCGGTTGTGGAATGCCTACGGTCCTACCGAGACCACCATCGGCGCCAGCGCGTACCTGGTGCCCACCGACACCGAGATCGCTCCCGCGTTGGGAGAGCCGTTGGTCAACACGACGCTCGCGGTGCTCGACTCGGGAGGTCGCCCGGTGGCGCCGGGCGCTGCCGGAGAGCTGTACATCGGCGGCAGCAGGCTCGCGCGGGGCTATCTCGGTGACCCTGCCGCAACCGCGGCCCGGTTCGTACCCGATCCGACCCGGCCCGGTGAGCGGTTGTACCGCACGGGTGACCTGGTTCGCCGCCGCTTCGACGGTGCCCTCGAGTTCCTGGGGCGAGCCGACAACCAGCTCAAGATCCGTGGCTACCGGGTCGAGCCGGAGGAGATCGAAGCTCGGTTGCGGGACCACCCCAGCGTGGCCGACGCCGCGGTGCACGCCGCCGGGCAGGGCATCGAGCGGGTGCTGGTTGCCTACCTCGTGTGGCGTACCACCGAATCAGACGGCTGGTCCCGGGTCCGGAAGGCCCTGGCGGAGGTCCTGCCGGACTACATGATCCCGACCATGGTCGTCGCGATGGAGCAGCTCCCCATCACGCCGAACGGCAAGCTCGACCGGGCTGCGTTACCCGCGCCCCCGCTGCCCGCCGGTCGTCCGTCGGCGCCCCCACAGACTCCGCTGCAACGTCGGGTGGCGGCGATATGGTCGAGCGTGCTGGGTGTCGACGGGGTCGGGATCGACGACGATTTCTTCGCCCTGGGCGGGCATTCCCTGCTGGCCGCGCGGCTGGTTGCCGCGGTGCGGGAACAACTCGGCGCCGACGTTCCGATGCGACAGCTGTTCGCCCATCCCACTGTCGCAGCCCTGTGCGAGTTCATCGGTGAGCGGCCGCACTCGGCGGACCACGAGCCGGACCTGCCGGTGGCCACCGGCGCGTCCCCGTTGTCCTCGACTCAGCAGCGATTCTGGTTCCTGGACCGGTTGCGCGCCTCCCGCACCGACTACCACGTCAGCGTGGCGGTCCTGCTGCGAGGCACGATCGACCCGGTGCTGGTGCACGAAGCCCTGCTGACGGTCGTGGCCCGGCACGACATCCTGCGTACCCGATTCGGGGACGGCGCGGTCCAGGTGATCGATCCGGTGCGTCCGCTCTGGACAAACGTGGTGGAGCTCGGGCGGCGCACACCCGTCGCCTTCGTGGATGAGATCGCCGCGCAGCCCTTCGACCTGGCGGAAGGCCCGCTGATGCGCGCCGGGCTGGCACGTTCCGGCGGGGATCACGTACTGGCGCTCGTGCTGCACCACGCGGTGATCGACGGATCCTCCATGCCCATCCTGTGGCGGGAGTTCAATGCGGCCTACCGTGCTCTGGCCGCCGGTGAGCCCCCGGCGGGGCGCCCGCCTGTCCAGTTCGCCGACTATGCCAGGTGGGAGCGGGCGCGTACCGATGATGGACGCGATCTGTGCTATTGGCGGCAGCGCCTGGCCGGTGCCTCGGCCACCGAGATCCCTCCGGACCGCCCACGGCCGGCGGTGTTCGTCGAGGACGGCGCGGAGCTGCGATTCGAGCTGGACGCGGCGACGACCGCGGCGGTGGACCAGTTGGCTCACCGAGGAGGCACGACGCCGTTCGTCGTCCTGCTCGGGGCGTTCGCGGTGACCGTCGGGCTGCTTGCCGGCACCACCGACGTCGTGCTGGGCACACCCATCGCCGGCGCCGGGCGCAGCAGGCCCGAGTTCGCCGAGCTGATCGGTCCGCTGCTGAACAGCGTGGTGGTGCGTGCCGACGTCCGTCCCGAGCACCGTTTCGCCGACCTGCTGGCCGAGCTGCACCTGGACGTCGCGGACGCTCACGACCACCAGCAACTGCCGTTCGAGCGGCTCGTGGAACAGCTGGACCCGCAGCGCGACCTGGCCCGGCACCCGCTGTTCGGCATCATGTTCGCACTCGACGCCTTTGACGAGAGCACGGTGGATCTGCCGGGGGTGATCGCGGAGCCGCTGGACGCCAGCCAGGTCGCGGTCAAGCTTGACCTGAGCATGTCGCTGATGCGTGCGGCGGAGCACATCGACGGAGCCCTGCAGTATGCGACCAGCCTGTACGACCCGGCGACGGCAGCGGTGCTGGTGTCGATGTTCCGCCGGGTTCTGGCCCTCGTAGTGGCCGCACCGGACGATCCGCTCGGCGCGCTGCCGCTTGCCGGGCCGGATGATGTGCTGATGCCGCTCCCGGCGGAGCAGCCGACCCGACCCGGGGAGCCGACAGAGCCCGAAACCACCTTGACCGAGCTGGTCGAAAGAGGCATTCGGGATGACGCGCCGACCCTCACCGCGGGCGGCCAGACCCTGACCGGCGCTCAGCTGCGTGGTCGGGCCGATGCGCTGGCCGTCCAGCTGCAGCGCGCAGGTGCTGGTCGGGGGGTGCTTGTCGGCGTGCTGCTACCTCGGTCGGCGGACCTCGTCGTGGCCATGCTGGCCGTCCTGCGCAGCGGATCGACCCTGCTGACCCTCGATCCCCTCCAGCCGCCCACCCGCTTGCGCCGCCTCCTCGCAGATGTGCCGCTGGTGGTCACCGACCGGCCGGTCGGCGATCCGGCCCTGGCCGAAACCGTACGGATCATCGAGCCCGACGGCCCACCCGGCGGTGTCCCGACGACCCGGGGACCTGAGCCGGACGACATCGCGTACATCACCTACACCTCCGGCTCCACCGGCACACCCAAAGCCGTGGCCACCAGGCACGGGGCCGCGGCCGGCTACCTGCGGCACGTGATCAGGGAGTACCGGCTCGGCCAGCGGGACGTGGTGCTGCAGTTGGCGGCGTTGTCCTTCGACGCCAGCGTCCGCGACATCCTGAGCACACTGGCGGCCGGCGCGCGGCTCGTGCTGACGCCCGACCAGGAGACCCATGACCAGCGCGCCATCGCGAGGGCGTTGCTGGATCACGAGATCACCGCGCTGCTGTCGATGGTGCCGTCGATGCTGGGGGCATTGGTCACCGCCGCCAGGCAGTTGCCGCGCCGCCCCGGGCTACGTCTGATCCTGACCAGTGGGGAGGAGCTGCCGGCCGCGGTGGCGACGGCCGCCCTCGACCTGGGAGACCAGGTCGAGGTGGTGAACCAGTACGGGCCTACCGAATGCACGATGACCACCACGTTCCACCGGGTCACCGAGGCGGATCTGCGTGCCGGATACATACCTGCCGGCAGACCGCTACCCGATGCCCGGGTGCTCATCCTCGATGCCGGAGGACGGCCGTTGCCGCGCGGGGCGGTCGGCGAGCTGGCGATCGGTGGCCCACGCGTCTCGGCCGGCTATCTGGGCGCACCCGGCCTCACCGCGCTCCGCTTCGTGCCCGATCCCTTCCAACCGGGGGCACGGCTGTACCGGACCGGCGATCTGGCGCGTGTCGATCACCACGGCGAGGTCCGTTACCTGGGCAGGCTGGACCACCAGGTCAAGGTTCGCGGGGTTCGGGTCGAGCCTGGTGAGATCGAGTCCTCGCTGCTGGCGGTGCCGGGAGTACGGGCCGCAGCGGTGGTGGTGGTCGGCGAGCGGGACCGGGTGGAGCTGGTCGCCCACGTTGTCGCCGATCCCTTCGACGCTTCTCTCCTCCGCGCCAGCGTCGTCGAAACCTTGCCGCAGTCGTATCACCCCTCGCGCTTCGTGCGCGCGACGGAGTTGCCGCGCACAGTGCACGGCAAGGTGGATCGGGCCGAACTGGTACGCCGCACCCCGCCGGCCGTCGGCCCGGGTCGTGAGGTCCTCGGCCCGCGTGATGGCGCTGAGCTGCGCATGGTGCCCGTGTGGGAAAGAGTGCTCGGGTGCGGCCCGATCGGAGTGCGTGACGATTTCTTCGAACTCGGTGGGCATTCGCTCAAGGCCGTGGAGCTGATCGACGCGATCGCGGAGACATTCGGTGTCGAGCTGCCACTGAACGCGATCTTCCAGCACCGCACGATCGAGGCGCTGGCTGCCCGGACCGGACAACCTGCCCAGGACCGGCTGATGGTGCTGCTGACCGCCCCGGATCTCAGCGGTCCTCCGCTGTTCCTGGTGCACCCGCAGTCCGGTGACGCGTGCGGCTATGTCGCGCTCGCCCGGGAGTGGGGACGGTGGCGGCCGGTCTACGGGATCGAGGCCGTCGGGTACAACACGGACGTCGCGCCGCTGGCCGACATCCCCGCCATGGCCCAGCGGTACGTGTCCGAGATCCGGGCGGTGGCGCCACACGGGCCGTACCTGCTGGCGGGTTGGTCGTTCGGCGGCAATGTCGCTCTGGAGATGACCCGGCTGTTGGAAGCGGCCGGTGAGAAGGTGGCGTTCCTCGGTGTGATCGACGCACGCGCATTCGGTGTCGACTCCACCGAGCACCGATATGAGAACGTGGCGGATCTGGAGAAGTTCTCTCTCTCCCATGGAGTGAGGGATGCCGAGATCTCCGCCGAGGGGCAGGGCGGGAACGCCGACTTCGAGGAGGTTCTCGCCGGGCTGACGCGACATCTCGTCGACCGGGCACGGCTGCCGGCCGGAGCCCAGACGCCGGCGCTACGGCGGATGTACGAGGTGTTCACGGCCAACGGTCATGCCGCTGATCGCTTCCGACCGGCCGAGGTTGGCGCGGACATCTGGTTGTTCAAGGCTTCGGAGCAGCATCCCAGTCTGTCCCGTCCGGTGGTCAGACCCGAGAGTTGGCAGCAGTTGACTCGTGGCGAGATACATGTGAGCCTCCTGCCCGGCAACCATCACGATCTCTTCACCGAGCCGAACGTGGCCACGGTGGCTGTTCGGCTGCGCGACGCCGTGGACGCGGTCCTCGCTGTCGACTCCGGCGCAACCCCGGGAACTGACTCATGAAGCGGATCGGCATCGTCGGCGGGGTCGGGCCGTACGCGGCCGCGCACTTCTACCGGCGGATCCTCGATCTGTGCCCAGCCGTCACCGACGAAGAGTACGCGGCCGTCATACTGGTCGCGGAACAGATCCCCAGCCGGATCGACCATCAGCTGGCACGCGGGCCGAGTCCGTTGCCCGCGCTGGAGGAGGCAGTCCGCAGGCTGTGTGTGGCCGGCGCGGATCTGATCGCCATTCCGTCGGCCACCACACACGTCTACCGAGCCGATCTGCTGCGTGAGTCCCGGGTTCCGATCGTGGATCTACTGCTGGAGGTCGCAGCGCATCTGGAGCGCGCGGACCTCTGCCGGCCGCTGATCCTGGCCACCGAGGCCACCGTCGCTCTGCGGAGCTTCGAACCGCTTTTTTCCTCCGCCACCAGGGCGATCTACCCTGATCCGCACGGACAGCGCCAGATCACGGACTTCATCTACCGAGTCAAGCGCGGCGAACCGTCGGATCGAACTCGTGCGGAGTTCACCCAGTGCGTACGCGCACTGCTGAGAGCCCATCCCGATGCGGATTGTGTGGTACTGGGCTGCACCGAGTTGTCGGTGATCGCTCCCGCGGTCGAGGTGGCCGTGCCGATCGTGGACGCCACCGACGTCCTGGCCCACGCTGCGCTGAACTACCGAGCTGACGCGACGAGCCCGCGAACCAACAAGGACGAACTGGAGGTCCGACTGTGACGAACACTGATGTCTCTGACGAGTGGCTGGTTGTGGTCAACGACGAGGAGCAGTACTCCATCTGGGCCAAGGGTCGGCCAGTCCCTGCCGGCTGGCGAGCGGTCGGTGAGCCGGACAGCCGTGATGGTTGCCTGAGGCGCATCGAGGAACTCTGGACGGACATGCGCCCCAAGAGCCTCCGAGACCGGATCGCAGCCGCCTCGGACGCCCCATGAGGCGTCGCCTCTCGCACGTGGCAGATCAGCCCAGACGTGCACCGCACTTCTTCGTCGTGGAGAAACGGCGTGGGACTGCGATGGGCATCAACGGAAGAGGGGACCTTGTTCAGACACCGTTCGGCGAAGCTTGCCGTCACTGTTCAGCCGGCCGACGACTTCATGCCCACCCCGCGCGCGGCGCAGCGGGCGTGGTGGTTGCAGCGGGCCGGCGAAGAGCTGGTCGACGATCTCATGCATCTCGATGTACTCAGTACCGGGCTGGTCGCCGGGTCCGATCGGCCGGCAATCGCCGGGGGATGGCGCGACAGTGACGCTCACTATGCGGCCGACGAGTTGATAATCGAAGGTCAGCAGGTAATGCAGGACTGGGAGGCGCCGCTGATGCGTGCGATGGCCGCTCAGGTCGCAGCATCTGGTGGCGACGTCCTCGAAATTGGTTTCGGGATGGGGATATCGGCGACGTACATGCAGGACATGGGCATCCGCTCGTACACCGTCCTGGAGGCCAACGAGGACGTTGCTGAGGCGTTCGCACATTGGCAGAGCGGTTTCCCGGACGCCACGACCACGTTGATCCTCGGACCGTGGCAGGAGACATTGCCGACCCTCGGTCTCTACGACGGCATCTTCTTCGACACGTATCCGGCTGACGAGGACGAGTTCATGAGGTACGTCGTCGACGATGTCACCTTCGCCGCCCATTTCTTCCCGCACGCGGCCGCCCACCTGAGGCCAGGCGGGGTTTTCAGCTACTACAGCAACGAAATCGACTCGCTGAGTCGGCGGCACCAGAGGCGACTGCTTGAGCACTTCAGCAGCTTCTCTGTCGAGGTGGTGCGTGACCTGCTGCCGCCCGAGGACTGCCATTACTGGTGGAGCAATTCAATGGCGGTCGTACGAGCGGTCAAATGACCCGTCCGTGGGTGTGCGATCCGGTCGCGGAACGGCGGTGGACGGATTCCGGCATGTGACGCACGTCGGTGCCCGGGCGGACGGTGGCGTCGGGCGGTGGTCGGGTGTGCGGCCACCGCAGAGCAGGCAGCCCGGTGCGCGTGCTCCTGCGCGCCGGGCTGCCATGCCGTCGATCAGGGCCGCCCGCGTGTCGAGCACACGTCCGGCCAGCTGCGACGAGTGCTCAGTTACCTCCGGTGGGCCTGGGTGAGGATGTTCCGGCCGTCTTCCCCGCCCGCGCTGACCAGCGTGCGGCCAGGGCCTCGGCCACGAGCGTCTGAACGGCAGGCCGGTCGATCTTGCCGGAGGTGGTCAGCGGCAGTCGTTCGGCGGTGACGGTCGCCGTAGGGATCATGTACGCCGGCAGGCGACGGGACGCCTCGGGGATGACCGATGCGGCGTCGCCGACGATCAGCGTGGCCAGCATCGGCTCACCGGAGGGTCCCGGTATCAGCACGTTGGCGACGTCCTGGACACCGGGGCAGTCCCGCAGTGCCGCGTCGATCTCCTCCAGTTCGACGCGATAGCCGCGCACCTTGACCTGGTTGTCCAGCCGCCCGAGAAACTCGAGGACGCCGGGCTCGCACTCGCGGACGAGGTCGCCGGTCCGATACGTGCGCTGGCGCTCGCCGCCGACCTGGATCTCGCGGAAGCGCTCCGCGGTCAGCTCGGGCTGGTTGAGATAGCCGTCGGCCAGCACGCCGCCGACGTACAGTTCGCCGGCCGAACCCGGGACCACCGGGTGGCCGGCGTCGTCCAGGATCCACAGCCGCCGGCCGGGCACGGCCGAACCGATCGGCAGACCGCCGCCCGTGGCCGGTAGTGGGTCGTTCCCGGCGAGCCGGAACGCCGTGGCCGTCACCACGCACTCCGTGGGCCCGTAGCCGTTGACCAGGTCGATGCCGCGGAACGGACTGTCGCGGTACCGATGGACATCGGCGAGCGACGCGGCCTCCCCGCCGATCACCATCAGCCGCAGCGTTCGAAGGTCGGACGCACTGATCAGCGCCGCGTCCGCCAGCAGCGCCCGCCAGTACGCCGTCGGCAGCTGGAGGACCGTGATGCCGTGCTCCGCGACGAGCCGCCCGAGGGCCGCGGCATGAGGCAGTTCGCGGGGCCGGATCACCACCGTGCCCCCCGCCAACCAGGTCGGCCAGATCTCCTCCTGAGCGACGTCGAAGCTGAGCGACGCGAACTGCAGCACCCGGTCGCCAGGCGTCAGCCCGAAGAGATCGGCGGCAGCGGCGGCGTGCCGGGCCGCGGCGGCGTGCCCGACGATGACGGCCTTGGGACGACCGGCAGAGCCGGATGTGTAGATCGCGTACGCCGGAGCGTCCGGGCGTGCCCCGGCTGGCGCGGCTCCGGTCGTGGCGACGAGGTCGGGGGAGACCACCAACCGGCATCCGGCGTCGCGCATGGCCTCGGCACGCCGGGCGTCGGGATGGGCCGCGTCGAGCGGTACCGCGCAGGCGCCGGCGCGCATCGTCGCGGCCAGCGCGAGCACCGCCCCAGCAGATCCGTCCGCCATGACGGCCGCGCTGTCGCCGGGTGCCAGCCCGGCCTCCGTCAGTGCCGAGGCGAGCGCGTCGACACGGGCGTCGAGTTCGGCGTACGAGAGCCGGACCGCCTCTCCGATCAGGGCCGGACGGCCGGGCCATGCGGCGGCGCCGTGGCGTAGCACGTCATCCAACGTCTCGTGCGGGTACTCCACGATGCACCGCTCCTCAGGTCCGCCAGGTGCACGGCAGGGCACCCCGGCCGAGGCGCCCTCGTCGTCGTGCTGATCGCCGAGAGGGTACCCGCTCAGCTGTGCGTTGAGGTTGAGGACATCGATCCGGTTGCCCAACGGGTCGGCACATGGCCGGCGGTTGCCCGGGACGCCGCCACTCACCGCGGGACGACGTCCACTTCGGTCGGTAAGCGTAGTCGCGAACGGATGTGACGAGCGACGCTCGCCGACTGGGCGCTACGCCGAGCATACGGCGCTCCACAGCGGACACCGATAGCGCCTGACGATCCTCGAAGGTGTCGACAGCGACCGCGCCGTTCCCTACACTCAGCCGGTGGAGCGCTGTCAATGAGAGTTGGCGACGCAGTCACCAAATCCGAAAAGGGCTGATTTTGACTGACGCGGGGCTGGCAGTAACTGCTCTTCATTCGCTCCTGGGCGATCGCATTCTCGGGCCGGACAGCAAGTCGTACGATGAGCATAGGCGTGTCTGGAACGCGGTGCACGATCGGCGCCCAGCGCTAATTGCCCGGTGCGTCAATGCGGTCGAAGTCTCATCCGTTCTGCGTTACGCGCGGTCTGCCGGTCTCGCCGTCACCGTGCGCGGGGGCGGCCACAACGTCGCGGGTAGGGCTGTCTCGGACGCCTCGGTGATGATCGATCTGTCGCTGATGCGCGGTGTCTCGGTCGATCCGTCGGCTCGGTCGGCGAGGGCGCAGGGTGGATGCCTGCTGCGGGATCTCGATGCCGCCACCACCCCCCATGGTCTCGCGTGTCCGGCCGGGGTGGTCTCACACACCGGCCTGGGTGGACTCGCGTTGGGGGGCGGGTACGGCTGGCTCGCTCGCCGATGGGGCCTCACCTGCGACCACATCCTGGCTGCCGAAGTCGTGCTTGCGGACGGTTCGATAGTCGAGGCCACCGAGAGCGCGCACAGCGAGCTGCTGTGGGCACTGCGAGGTGGCGGTGGCAACTTCGGCGTCGTCACTCGCTTCACACTTCGCCTCCGTCCGGTCGGTCCGGTCGTCCATCGCACCGGGGTCTATTCGATGGGCGACGGTGTCGATGCGCTGGCCGCCTATCGTGAGTTCGCCGAACAGCAGTCGGCGGAGTTGCACACAGTCGGGGCCTTCAAGATCGCCTCGGAGCAGGACTGGATCCCCGCGAAGCTCCGGGGCCGACCCACGTTGCACTTGACCGCGGCCTGGTTCGGTGACCCAGGTGACGGAGACGACGCTGTCAGACCGTTGTTCGACAAGTTCGCCCCGGCGGGGAGGCTGGAGCGGGTGCTCTCCTTCTCCGACCTCCAAGCCCTCGGCGACCACAGTGAGCCGCATGGGCATCGCTATTTCACCAAGTCCTGCTATCTCGGTGAGATCAGCCCCGCTGTCGCCGAGGCGATGGTCCGTAACGCCGAGGAGATCCGCTCCCCGCGGTCCTGCGTTGATTTCGAATACCTGGGCGGCGCGATCACGGACGTTCCGGATGAGGATTCGGCCTTTCCGTGGCGGGCGGCACCGTACATGTACACCGCCTCCGCGCACTGGACGGATCCCAACGCCGACGACGAAGAAGCGGCCTGGTCCCGCCGCAGCATCGCGAGGCTCGACAAATGGCACTACGGCGGTTCCTATGTCAATTACGTGCAGGACCAGCCGAGTTCCGGTTCGATCGACATATATGGTGCCGACCGTTACCGGAGGCTCGCTGAGATCAAGAGGCGTTACGACCCGGACAACCTGCTGCGGCACAACCAGAACATCGCACCGGAGCGCTCGCTCGCCGAAGATCAGCAGATTGCCTAAGTCCTGCTCTGGAGTTCCCCCCCGGCTGGTGGGGCGTGCCAGGCGGTTTCGTATCCCGGCGGATGAGCGTCAGGCATGCACCTGCGGGTCCGGATCCGTCCGGGACCTTCGATGGTCTCGATGACCACTGCTGAACGTCGGCCCGACGACGTCCCCACCGGCGAAGCCCGGGTCGACGAGGCCCTGCGGCTGCTCTCCGGCGTGCCGGTCGAACTCGATGTGCCGGGACGTGCGGACGGATGCGGGTGGGCCCTCATGCCGCGAAGCGCTCGTCACCCACGTGCTGTCGGCGCCGTTCGCCAGCGTCCGATGTGCCGATGAGCGGATCCCCGACTAGCGTGCGCATGTGGCCGAGTCCTTGGACCTCTCAAGTCCGGCTTCGCGTCGGGAGGCGCTCCGGATGGTTGACGTCGATGATCCTGGCCCTCACCACGCGATGCTCCGCGAGATCTTCGACCGCGAAAGGGCGTGGCGCGAAGGCCCGGACGAGGGCGAGGGCGACGAGTACGAGCAGATATACGTGACGGCCCTTCTGCTGTTCCTTGTCGGCGATCCCACGGACTCGCCCCGCCTGTATGGGGCGAAGTTCCGCACTGGCGACATGGACCTCGGCGTCGGCTTCGACGCCCAGGCCATCTTCGGAGCGGGCCGGGGCGACACGCTTCAGTGGCTCCTGACGAACGGCTACACCGACGAGCACGCGCGTCTGTCTGAGTGGTTGTCGCAGTCGGGAGACCCGAAGATCGACGATTGGGCTCGACACAAGCGCGCCTACTTCTACTCACCGGACGGCATGCTGCTCCTGGATCCGCTCTAGGCGAGCCCTGGCAAGCAGGGCCCGTCCGCTCGTGCCGCGTAGCGAGTGGACCTGCACCCTGGTGCCGGCGCTTCGGTCCTGAAGGCCGATGGGTGATCCGGTTCGACGTCGAGCGCTGGTACGTCTCAGCGAAGAGCGGCCGTGGCCTGGGCGACCAGCCAGCGTTCCGCCTGCTCGTAGGTCCACCCGTTGTCGTCGAGCAGGGTGAAGTAACCGGAGTATCCGAAGTAGAACCAGAGGATGTCGGTCGCCTCCGCGACTGTTGTTCCCGCCCTCAAGCCGCCGACGTCGCGGAGTCGCACGGCGACGGCTTCGACGGCGTCGCGGTAGCGTCCGGTGGCCACCCGCAGGCTGTCGGCGACCTCGGCGTGGTGCGGCGCGGTCGTCAGCATCAGCCGCATGATGTCGCCGTACGTCTCGCGCATGGCCCGAACCGTAGCTGCCGTGTCCCGCAGGATCTCGTCCGGGTCGGTGAGCGTCTCCTGCCGGGAGAGGGTCTGCGCCACGATCGGCGCCTGGCTCCACAGGTCGACGAGCGTCCGGACCAGCCCCTGCTTGCCGCCGGTCACCGCGTAGACCGTGGCCGGTGCGACGCGGGCCTCCGCGGCGATGTCCTCGATCTTCGTGGCGAAGTAGCCGTTGCGGGCGAAGAGTGAGCGCGCCGCCTCGATGATGGCGGCGCGGGTGGCCGCGGCGTACTCGGCCCGACGGCTCCTCGGTGCTTCGGTCATGGTCGTGTGAGCATAGCCTCCGCCATTCGTCAGAGTTGGTCTCTGACGAGTGAGTGGCTACTCTGATCAAATGGGTGACATGCTGACGTCCGGCACGGAGTACGAAGCAGCGCGGACGATCTGGAACGGTGCGGTGACCAGACGTCCGCTCGCCGTCCTTCGGTGCGCCACCACGGCTGACGTCCAGGCCGGGGTGCGGACCGCCCGGGAGAAGGGCCTCCCGCTGTCGGTGCGCGGCGGCGGGCACGACTGGGCCGGTCGCGCGCTGACCGACGGCGGGCTGACGCTGGACCTGAGCCCGATGCGGCGGGTGAGCGTGGACCCGGAAACCGCGGTCGCCACCGTGGCCGGCGGTGCCACGTCGGCCGACGTGGCCGCGGCCGCGCAGCGGGCCGGTCTGGTCGCGGTCACCGGGACGGCCGGTTCGGTCGGCATGGCCGGCCTGACGCTCGGCGGTGGGTACGGTCCACTGAGCGGCCGGTTCGGCCTTGCCGCCGACAACCTGCTGTCGGCCGACGTGGTGCTCGCCGACGGCACGTCGGTCACCGCGGACGAGGAGCGCGACCCCGAGTTGCTCTGGGCCCTGCGCGGCGGAGGCGGCAACTTCGGCGTCGTCACCTCGATGCGGATCCGGCTGCACGCGGTGCCGACGATCCTGGCCGGGATGATCATGTTCGGCTCCGACGTGCTGCCGGAGCTGGAGGAGTCGCTGCTACGCGGGCCGGACGAGCTGACCGTGCAGGCCGGCTTCATCACCGCCCCGACCGGTGGGTCGGCGCTGTTCGTCGCGCCGACCTGGTGCGGTGAGCCCGAGGCCGGGACCAAGGTGCTCCAGCGGCTCACCGAGCTCGGCGAGCCGCTGACGGCGCAGTTCGGCCCGACCACGATGCCCGACCAGCTCGCACAGATCGACGCGATGTTCCCGGCGGGTCGCCACGTCGAGATCGGGGCGCGCACGGTGACCGGACTCGACCGTACGGTCCAGGAGATCCTGCTCGACGCCGCCGACGCCAAGACCTCGCCGCTGTCGGCGATCTCGCTGCACAGCCTCCACGGCGCGGCCGCTCGCGTCCCCGCCGACGCCACCGCGTTCCGCAACCGGACGCCGCACCTGATGGTCGAGACCATCGCGGTGTGGGAACCCGGAGACCCCGCCGAGGATCGGCACCGGGCCTGGGTCCGGAAGACCGACCGGCTTCCGGGCGGCTATCCCAACCTGCTCGGTCCGGGCGACGCCGAGCGCACCGCCGCAGCCTTCGGGCCGAACGCCGAGCGCCTGCTCTCCGCCAAGAAGCGGTACGACCCCGAACTGGTGTTCCACGCCCCGGGAAGGCTCTGACGGCCGGCGCCGAGGATCCACCATCGAACGGAGGTGCGCAGTGGGCTGGAGCACCCGGGAGATCGCCCAACTCGCCGGCACCACGCTGCGGGCGGTACGCCACTACCACGACATCGGGCTGCTGACCGAACCACCCCGGCGCACCAACGGCTACAAGCAGTACGGGGTTGCCCACCTCGTCCGGATCCTGCGCATCAGGCGCCTGACGGAGTTGGGTTTCTCGCTGTCGCAGATCGCGACCATGCAGGACACCGACAATCAGCCCGTGGAGGCCCTGCGCACCCTCGACGCCGAGCTCGCGACCACCATCGAACGGCTCCAGCGGGCCCGCCTCGAACTCGGCGTCATCCTGCGACAGCCCACACCGGCGGAACTGCCACCCGGTGTCGTCACACCCGATGTCGTGTCGACGATGCCGCCGGCCGACCGTTCGTTCGTCGTCGTGCTGACCCGCGTGCTCGGCGCCGACACCATGCGGGCCTGGGGGGACATGCTGCGCAAGCCCGTCACCGACCCGGTGGCCGAGCGGTTCGACACCCTTCCCGCGGACGCCGACGCGCAGGCTCGCGCGGCCGTGGCCCGGGACCTGGCCCCCTACGTGCGCACGCTGCTCGCGGAGAACCCCGGAGTGCGGATCACGAACGCCGGCACCCGGTACAGCGCACGCTACGTCGAACAAGCCGTCGGCAAGGCCCTGTCGGAGCTCTACAACCCGGCGCAGCTGGACGTCCTGCGGCGCACCCACCGCCTGCTGTCCGAACCGCGGGACTGATCGACGGCACCGACCGGCGCGCGGCGAGCGGGCCGGGGACGGGTGCCGGTGGACCGCACGTGGTCAGCGGCGGGCCGCGACGAGACGTCTGGTGCTGCGCCGGAAGCTCCACACGACGACCAGCGCGGCCAGTACGGTGAGCGGAGTGCCCATGACAACTCGGGCAAGGCCCAGCCCACCGGTGCTGTCGGCCAGGTAGAGCCACTGCTGGACCGCGAAGCGGGACCCGAACACCGACGCCGCGGCGAGGGTCGCGACATCGTGTGCCACCCGTACGGCTCGGTCGGATCGCCATGCGTGCGTGCCGCCGTGCAGGGCGTTCCAGATGACACCGGTCAGCGGCCGGCGAGCCAGCACCGACCCGGACGTGACGACGAATCCGGCCAGCGAGGCCCAGATCCCGATCACGAAGAAGTCTCGCGCGGAGCCGGTCCAGGCGACGATCCCGGCGGCCACCGCCACACCGAGCAGGCTGCCCACCGCCGAGACGAGACGCTCGCCGCGCAACCACCGCAGGATGAACAACGCCAGCCCGGTCGCGACCGCGACACCGACAGCCACCGGCAGCGGCAGGAACGCGTCGGCCGTGACGAACACGATCACCGGGACCGTGGAGTAGACGAACCCGGCCGGGCCGCCCATCTGCCGCAGGACGGTGTCGGCGGGCTGGGCGGTGCCGTCGGGAGGAGTGGGCCCACGGTCCCGCTCCGACATCACATCTGGGTCGACCTCGTTCGGCATTGGACAATTAGCCGGTGTGCCGCAGCGGCACACTCAAGCACGCGCGGCACGGTGTGTCCGACCTCACGACCGGCGGCGCGACCGCTGCCGCCGCTCGATGCCGGCCGCGAGTTCGACGTCGAGGGCGCGGAACGTCTGTTCCGCGCCCTCGACCGATTCCCACGCCACGGCGATGTCGCAAGCGACACGCCCAGGTCCACCAGGCGACGGATCCGCAGCAGCCGGACGACATGCCGGATCCCGTACTGCTTGCCACTGCACACCGTGCCCCAAGGGCACGGTCAACGTCAGCCGCGCCGGCAGGTCCGGTTGCCGGCCGGCATCGTGCCATCCACGAGGTACGACGTGGCGAGGTTCAGCGCGCAGGCGTTGCCACCGAGCACGTAGACGCCGTGCCCGCTCCCGTCGACGGTGACCAACCGGGAGCGCTTCTCGAACTTCTCCCGCAGCAGCCTGCCACCGGCGAGCGGGGTGACCGGGTCGTGCCGGTTCTGCAGGATCAGCACGTTGCGCGGTCCCTTGTCGTTCACCGCGACCGGCGGCTGCGCCGGCTCGTGCGTCCAGAAGGCGCAGGGGGTGATGTTGGCGCTGGCCGCGCCGAACAGCGGGAACCGCTTGCGGTCCTGCGCGACGGCCCGCCGGTAGGTGTCCACGTCCTCGGGCCACGCGACGTCGTTGCAGGTGACGGCGAGGAACACGGTAAGCGCGTTGTCCTGCGGGTTGGGGGCGGTCGCCGCCTTCGCCCGCGGCGCCTCGCCGGGGTTCAGGTAGGTCTGCCAGATCCGCGCGAGGCTCGGGTACTGGATCGGGTTGTAGAGGGAGCCGAAGGTGATCTGCCGGAAGACGGCACCGGTGAGCCCGTCGGCGGCGGGCGTCTCGTCGAGCCGCTCGGCGAGCGTGAGGTAGGTCCGGCGTACCTGCCGCGGGGTGCGGCCGAGGCCGTAGGACTCGTGCCGCTTCGCCGCCCACGCCGCGAAGTCGGGGAGCGTCTGCTCCATGCCGAGCGCGAACCGGCGCAGTCCGGCCTGGTCGAGGTGGGTGTCGCCGACGATGCTGTCCAGCACCACCCGGTCGGTGGTGGCCGGGAACATCGAGGTGTACGCGGCACCGAGCGCCGAGCCGTAGGACGCCCCGTAGAAGCTGGCCGTCTTCTCGCCGAGCGCGGCGCGGATCCGGTCCAGGTCGCGGGCCATGTTCGCGGTCGTGAGGTGGCGCAGCCGGCCCTCGGTGTCGTTGGCCGCACAGCGTTCGGCGACGTCCTCGGCGATTTCCGCCTGGCGGACCACCGCGGCGTCGTCCGGCGCGTACGGCGGGATGTTGGCCCAGTAGGCGTCATCGGCGGTGAAGCCGCAGCTCACCGGCGACGAGTGCCCGACGCCCCGGGTGTCCATGCCGATCAGGTCGTAGGCGTCCGTGACGCCGGTCGGCAGCCCCTTCGAGACCAGGAAGGCCGGCTGGTCGAGCCCGGTGCCGCCCGGCCCGCCCGGGTTGAACATCAGCACGCCGCGTCGCTTCTCCGGTTTCGTGCTCGCGATCCGCGACACCATCAGCTCGATCTGGGTGCCGTCCGGGTCCTGGTAGTCCAACGGAACCGGCACCGTCGCGCACTGCACCGGCAGCTGAACCGTCGGGGGCACCACCACGTCCTTCGGGCAAGCCGTCCAGCGTGGACCCGCCGCGGCCGGTCCCGCCGGCGCCCCGCCGGCGGTCGCCGGAATCACCGAGACCAGGGCCCCGACCAGTCCCAGCGTCCCCACCAGGGCCATCGCGCGTCTTTGCGACATTCTCATCTCCTGTCCGACCCACGTTCAGCGGGTTCGCACCCATGCGAACCTGTGCCCTCGGGGCACAGTCAAATGCGGCACGGCAGACGTCGGTTCGCATCTCCGGACGTCGTCGAACAGATCACACCCGGGCGGGGTTGAGTGTGCCGCTACGGCCGGGTGTCTCATCGAAGCCGCCGTCACCCGCCAGCGGCGGGGGCACCGGCCGAGCAGTCCGAGCAACGAACGCGGCTGACCGATCGGCACATCGACACGAAGGAAGACATGCGCCACTCTCCAGCACACCCGATCGTGCGTCCCCTGGGGGCGTTCGAGCACATCATCGACCTCTACATCGGTCGCAACCCGGTGCAGTTCTCGCTCGTCGTCGAACTCGCCGCGCCCGTCTCGGCACACCAACTGGAGCGCGCGCTCGCGCAGCTGCAGCGGACGCACCCACTGCTCACCGTCGGCATCGATCGCAGCGGCGACCGCCCGACCTTCCGGACGTCGACCGAACCCATCGAGGTCCGACACGTTGGGGGAGACTGGCGCGACGCGGCGGCGCAGGAGCAGGCCCGTCCCGTCGACCCCGACGGAAGCCCGCTGGCGCGCGCGACGCTCGTGGGCGGCGCACCCGGTGACCGGGGGAGCGCCATTGTCCTGACGTTCTCCCACCAGATCACCGACGGACGCGGCGCGCTCCGGGCAGCGCACGACCTCCTCGTGATCCTCGACGGGCGGACGCTCCCGGCCCGGCCGGCGCCCCTGGACCAGGAGAGCCTGCTCGAACGTCTGCCCCGGACGGAGCGGCCGACCGATCACACCCCGGGCCCTCCGGCGGAGCCGGCTGTCGGCACGATCCGTCCGTTCGACGCCACGGCGCCGAGCATCGAGATCGCCGAACTCGACCCCGCGACGACCGCACATCTTCGCTCCACCGCCCGTGCCAACGGGTCGACCGTCCAGGGCGCGATCTGTGCCGCCGCCGCGCAGGCGCTGGCCGCGCTCACTGGGGCCGAGAGCATCCGCGTCAACGTTCCCATCGATCTCCGCTCGGCGCTGGGCCTCGAGGACGACGTGGTGAACCGCTTCACGGCGACGAGCGTGGTGCTGCGCGCACCCGCGCAGAACACGCTCTGGTCTCTCGCGAAGGACGCGACGGCGCAACTGCGAGTCGCGCGGGACGGTGCCCGGCATGCGGCACTGATGCTGGGCTCGCTCAACCCCGCCGACGCCTCGGAGGCGGAGGCGGCGATGCTCGCCGCCACGGCTGCCGACCTGGAGATCACCAACCTGGGGACATCCGAACCCGACACGTCCTCCGCCGTCGCGATCTGGGGACCGACGATGACGACGCAGGTCCGCGACGAGCGGATCCTCGGCGTCGTCACGCACGCCGGGTCGCTGCGGCTCGTCCTGACGACACACGGCGACACCAGCGGTCTTCCTGCTGACATCGCCGGCCGCCTCACCCGACTCGGGGGTTCCGCAGTCGAAGGCTAGGTTCTGCGCCCGGCACCCGGTCGCGGCCGGACCGAGCGGTAGGTGGCGACCTCGTCATCCGCCGGGTCGACCGCGACGTGGGTCCCGGGCGTCGCGGGCCGGTACCGGCGCGTCCGATCTCCGGTACCGCACCGCGGCTGGGGCGGGGCGCGGGCCGGATGAGTCGTTCGCCGAGGGCCAGCACCAGGGCGGCTACGCCGAGCAGGGCGCCGATCAGCACCGTGGCGCGCACACCGTGGCTCGGCAGGGCTAGGCCGCCCACGAACGCGCCGGCGGTGATGCCGACGTTGACCGCGGCGGAGACTGTGGCGGCGGCGAGGTCGGAGCGCCCGGGGGCCACCTGGAGAACGAGGCCGCCGAGCGTCGCGGTGAACGCGGCGAATGCCAGTCCGGCCAGAGCGATCAGGCCGACGGACACCGACGGCCGTTGGCCGAACGTGTACAGGCCGAGCAGTGCTGCCGACTGCAGTGCGACGGTCGTGAGGAGAGCGAGCCACGGGCTGCGGTCCAGCAGCGCGCCGATGGCGAGGATGCCGAGCACGCTGGCGATGCCACGTGCGAACAGGATGGCCCCGACAGACGCGGGGGAGAATCCGCTGACCTCGGTGACGAAGAGGGCGACGTAGGTGTAGGCGGCAATGGCGCCGGCGGTCGCCAGGACGGCCATCGCCACCAGCAGCCAGAAGCGTCGGGCGTCGGGCGTCGCACCTCGGGCGGCGTGTCCGTCTTCCGGCCGGGTCGAGGGCAGCAGCGCGGCCACCACGACGAACACCACCGCGCCGAGTCCGGCTGTCGCCAGGAACGATGCGCGCCACCCGGCGCGGTCGCCCAGCCAGGTGCCCGCGGGCACGCCCAGGGCCAACGCGACGGTGCCGCCGGCGAATACGACCGCGACGACCCGCCCGCGTAGTGCGGGCCGGAACAGCTCAGCCGCAGCCGGCACCACCACGGCCCAGAACAGCGCATGGGTCGTCGCGGTGACCATCCTGGCGACCAGGAGCAGCGCGAAGGTGCTCGTCAGCGCCGTGACGGCGGTGCTGAGGACGAAGCCGGCCAGGAGCGCCGACAGCAGCCGGCGGCGAGGGACCCCGCGGACCAGCGCCGTCAACGGGACCGAGGCGACCATCACCACCGCGCCGTAGGCGGTGACGAGCATGCCCACCTGCGGCGGCGAGACGGCCAGGTCCCCCGCCATCGGGAGCAGCAGCCCGATGGGCAGCGCCTCGGCGGTGGTGTAGAGGAACGTCCCGCCGGACAAGCCGATCAGTGCCCCCGCTGCCCGTCCGCGTCTCATCAGACCCCCCGGGTTACCGGCAAAATTACTTATGATGGAAACATGCTAGTGGCGTGCTTCGATGCGGGTCAACTGGTAAAGTGAGTTTCGATGGAAACACTCGAGGGCGTGACGCGGATGCGCCTGGTAGGCGGCAATCTCGCGCTGGACTTCATCAACACCCGCACCGGTCCGCCCGTCGGATCTCCGGACGACGACGTGCTGACCGGCTACCCCGAGCTCCTTGCCTGGAGCGTGTACGGGGGTGCGCTCAGCGAGCCGGAGGCGGAGGCGTTGCGCCGGCTGTCACACGATGATCCGGCTGGCTCCCAGGCCGCCTTCGCCCGATCGCTGCGCATCCGCGACGATCTCGACGGGGTGTTCCGGGCAGTGGCCGCTGATCGCAGCCCGGACGCGTCCGTGCTGGCCCGGCTGCGAGACGACGAAGCGGACGCGCTCGGTCACGCACGACTCGATCAGGGGCGTACGTTCGAATGGACCTGGCGAGACGACCGGACACTCGCCCGGCCACTGCGACCGGTGGTGCACGCGGCGGTCCAACTCCTCACCACAGGCGCACTGGACCGGATCAAGGGATGCGGCGGCTGTCGCTTTCTCTTCCACGACGAGAGCAAGAACCGCAGTCGCCGCTGGTGCAGCATGGACGACTGCGGAACCTCCGAGAAGATGCGCCGCTACGTCGCGGCGCGACGCACTCGCGCGACGAGCTGAGCCCGGCCTGCCGCGATCCGGCGGGTCGCGGCGGGTTGCCGACCTCGACCGGGTGCACGCGCGTGAACCAGTGACACCCGACGGCGTTCGGCAGGACGTCTACGACCGTGCGGAGAGCCGGAAACGCGTTTCCTCCGATCGGCGTCCGCTCCGTAGGATCTCCGGCGATCAAGGGGGATGAAACGGTGGGCGATTTCCAGCAGTTCGTGACGGATGTGACTTCGCGTCTGTCCACCATGTCCAGGGGCGAGTTGTACGTCGTCGGCGACGGTCTCGACCGGGACTCACTCTGGCTCACGTTTCTCGACTCCTTCCCCGCCGGCACCAATCCGCGGTTCCGTGAGCGGTCCGAGTACGACTGCTCGACGTGCCGCGGTTTCATCAAGCACTTCGGCAACGTCGTCGAGATCCACGACGGGCTGGTCCGTACCGTCTGGTCCGGGGTGTCGGCCTCCGACCCGGTCTTCTCCGTCGTCGCCGCCGCTCTGGACGAGTTCGTCCTGTCGCTGCCGTTGTCCACCGTCTTCCGGTCCGGCCAGGCCCAGTACGGGACGAAGACCACCCGGACGCTGCGCGACGGCCAGGTCGAGGTGTGGCACCACCTGCACGGCCGGGTGGAGGAGCGGCACCGCACCGACGATGTCGGCGCGGCACAGGGCAACTTCGACGCCGCGGTGCAGGTCTTCCAGCGTGGCCTGGCCGAGCTGACCCCGCACGCTCTGGGCACCGTCGCCGACCTGATCGACGGCAACGCCCTCTACCGCGGTGCGGAGCACCGTCGGGCGGTGACCGAGTTCCGGTCGCTGCAGAGCCGGTGGACGATGGCGACCGACGGACGGGCCTTCGTCTTCGCCAACGCCATGAACCCGGCGGCACGCATCCGCAACACGGTGATCGGCACCCTCGTTCAGGATCTCTCCGCGGGCGTCGACCTGGAGCAGGCCGTCCGGTCGTTCGAGACGAAGGTGGCGCCGCAGAACTACCAGCGCCCCACGGCGTTGATCACCCCGGCCATGGTCAAGGCGGCCATGAAGACCATTGACGAGTTGGGCATCGAGGAGTCGTTGCAGCGGCGGTTCGCCCGGTTGTCCGATGTGTCGGTCACCAACGTGCTGTGGGTCGACAACGACACGCAGCCGCGGATGAAGGACGGCATCGAAGGGCTGCTCATGCAGGCGACCACCGTGAGGTCGGCAGGTGCGCGCCTTCGGGACGCGGAGCCGGAGAAGGTTCCGGTGGTCTCCTTCATGAAGGACATCCTGCCCGGCGCCACCAGCATCGACCTGTGGGTCGGCAACACCCACGAGCCGCACTTCGTCAGTCTCACGACCGGCCGGCACCCGGCCGCTCCGCGATTGTTCAAGTGGGACAACGATTTCGCCTGGTCGTACGGCGGCAACGTCACCGACTCGATCCGGGAGAAGGTCAAGCGAGCGGGCGGCAACGTCACCGGCAAGCTGCGGGTGAGCCTGTCCTGGTTCAACCACGACGACCTCGACCTGCACGTGTTCGAGCCCAACGGCGACCACATCTGGTACCAGGAGAAGCGCAACAAGCTGGACGTCGACATGAACGCCGGCGGGGCGCTCTCCCGCGAGCCGGTGGAGAACGTCACCTGGACCGACCGGGTCCCCGACGGTGAGTACCGGATCGAGGTGAACCAGTACCGCAGGCGGGACAGTGCCCAGGGCGGCTTCGTGATCGAGACCGAGAGCAACGGGAGGATCGAGCACTACCGCCACGAGCGCGCGGTCGGCCACAAGGAGACCGTCGAGGTGGGCCGGATGACGGTTGCCGGCGGGGTCATCACCGCTTTCCGACCGGGCAGAGACGTGCAGCCGGGCAGTGCGAGCAAGGAGGTGTGGGGTATCACCACCGAACAGTTCGTACCGGTGTCCACCATCATGTACTCGCCGAACCACTTCGACGACAACGAGGTCGGCAACCGGCACTACTTCTTCATCCTGAAGGGGTGCGTGAACGACCAGCCGGCGCGCGGGATCTACAACGAGTTCCTCCGCGGCGACCTGCAACCGCACCGCAAGGTGTTCGAGGTTCTCGGCGACCGCACCAAGTGCGAGCCGTCTCCGGATCAGCTGTCCGGCCTCGGCTTCAGCTCCACGGTCCGCAGCTCGGTGGTCGCCAAGGTGACCATGACCAGCGGTCGGCGCCGCCTCATCAGCATCCAGTTCTGATTCCCTACCAGATATCGGAGAGAGACCATCGTGACCGTTTTCGAGAAGGCCACCCGGGAGAAGTTCCGCTATCCGTCGGCCAAGGGACAGCTGACCACCGAACAGTTGTGGGAGCTTCCGCTGACCGCCAAGTCCGGCTTCAGCCTCGATGACGTGGCCAAGGCGGTCAACGCCGAACTCAAGGCCGTCGACACCGAGTCGTTCGTGGCCACCGAGGCCAATCCGGCCAAGGCGATCTGGGAGGCCAAGCTGGAGGTCGTCAAGCACGTCATCGCCGTCCGCCTCGCGGAGGAGCAGGCGGCGAAGGCAGCGGCGGCCAAGAAGCTGGAGAAGGAGAAGCTGCTGGCGGTCCTGGGCCGCAAGCAGGACGCGGTCCTGGAGAACCTGACCGAGGCAGAGCTGATGGCCCGGATCAACAACCTGTAGCCCGCCGACAACCGGCACTCGCCAGCAGGTCCGTACATCGCCGGGAAGTACGGTCGCCATGCTGGGCATCGGCTCGTGTCGATCACGGACACGACCCGACAGGTTCACGGTGCGCGCTGAGATCAGCTTCAGCGCGCACCGTTTGCGGGTGGGCGGTCTCCGCCTGGGTCCGCCGGTGTGGTGCGGCGACGTTCTCGTCCGGTGGTTACCGCAGGCACAGTTCCCCCTGGTCGAGCACCCGCCGGCAACGCCCGATCCCTCATGCCGAGCACCCTGTTGCCCGCGCCGGTGGCGATCCTCTACGGTCTGCTGAAGCGGTGGGCGGTGCGGTCCGCATCCGACCGACACCGCCGGGTGCCCGTCGCGCGGGCCGGGATGGTGGAGTCCCGGGCCACCCCGTCGGCGGTCGTCGCGGCGGTCGTGTGACTCCAGCTCGTCCTCCGGGTGGTGCTGCCCGGCGCGGCTCCGCGCGGTGCCGACGGCGAGCGGGCCACGCCGATCCCCACCGGAGAATCCCGTGTTCCTCAGCCCGCACGAGCAGGATCGCCTGCTCGTCCACGTCGCGGCCGACGTCGCTCGCCGCCGCCGCGAGCGCGGCCTGCGACTCAACTATCCCGAAGCCGTCGCGATCATCACGGCCTTCCTGCTCGAAGGGGCCCGCGACGGGCGGTCGGTGGTCGACCTCATGTCCGCCGGCCGGACGGTGCTCGGCCGCGAGGACGTCCAGGACGGCATCCCCGAGCTGCTGAGGGAGGTGCAGGTGGAGGCGACGTTCCCGGACGGTACCAAGCTGGTGACGGTGCACCACCCGATCCCGTGATCCCCGGGGAGATCCTGCCGGCGGCCGGCCCGGTCGAGATCAACGTGGGTCGGCCGGTGACCACTCTGGTCGTGGTCAACACCGCCGACCGTCCGGTGCAGGTCGGCTCGCACTACCACTTCGCCGAGGCCAACCCGGCCCTGATGTTCGACCGGGCCGTGGCCTGGGGCCAGCGTCTCGCCGTTCCGGCGGGTACCTCGGTCCGGTTCGAGCCGGGCGTGAGCCGCACCGTCGAGCTGGTCCCGCTCGGCGGCGCACGCGTCGTGCCCGGCCTGCGCGGCGAGTGCGCCGGGCCGCTGGACGAAGCGTCACCACCCGCGCCGGGAACAGCCGCACCGACGACCGACGGGCCGGCGCGGTGAGCGCCGTGCGGCGGGACCGCTACATCGACCTGTACGGGCCGACCACCGGTGACCGCATCCGGCTGGCCGACACGAGCCTGCTGATCGAGGTGGAGACCGACCACTGCGTGGGCGGCGACGAGGCGGTCTTCGGCGGCGGGAAGGTGATCCGCGAGTCGATGGGCCAGTCGCGGGCGACCCGCGCCGAGGGCGCCCTCGACACCGTCGTCACCGGCGCGGTGGTGCTCGACCACTGGGGCGTGGTCAAGGCCGACGTGGGTCTGCGCGACGGGCGGATCGTCGCCCTCGGCCGGGCCGGCAACCCGGACACCATGCCCGGCGTCGACCCCGAGCTGGTCATCGGCCCGGCCACCGAGGTCATCGCCGGCAACGGCCGGATCCTCACGGCCGGCGCCGTCGACACCCACGTGCACTTCATCTGCCCGGAGATCGTCACCGAGGCGCTCGCAAGCGGCATCACCACACTCGTCGGCGGCGGCACCGGCCCCGCCGAGGGCACCCGGGCCACCACGGTCACCCCGAACGCCTGGCACCTGGCCCGCATGCACGAGGCGCTGGACACGCTGCCGGTCAACGTGCTGCTGCTGGGCAAGGGCAACACCGTCTCGCCGGAGGCGCTGTGGGAGCAGCTGCGCGCCGGCGCGGGCGGCTTCAAGCTGCACGAGGACTGGGGCACCACACCGGCGGCGATCGACGCCTGCCTGCGGGTGGCGGACGCCTCCGGGGTGCAGGTGTCCATCCACACCGACACCCTCAACGAGGCCGGTTTCGTGGCCGACACGCTGCGGGCGATCGCCGGCCGGGCCATCCACTCGTACCACACCGAGGGCGCGGGAGGCGGGCACGCGCCGGACATCATCACGGTGGCCGGTGAGCCCAACGTGCTGCCGTCGTCGACCAACCCGACCCGGCCGTACACCGCCAACACCCTCGCCGAACACCTGGACATGCTGATGGTCTGTCACCATCTCAACCCGTCCGTGCCGGAGGACCTGGCCTTCGCCGAGAGCCGCATCCGACCGTCCACCATGGCCGCCGAGGACCTGCTGCACGACCTCGGCGCGATCTCCATCATCGGCTCCGACGCCCAGGCGATGGGCCGGGTGGGCGAGGTGATCCTGCGAACCTGGCAGAGCGCGCACGTCATGAAGGAGCGGGTCGGCGCGCTGCCCGGCGACGGCGCGGCCGACAACCACCGGGCCCGCCGGTACGTGGCGAAGTACACCATCTGCGCGGCGATGGCGAACGGGCTGGACCGGGAGATCGGCTCCGTCGAGCCGGGCAAGCTGGCCGACCTGGTGCTGTGGGATCCGGCGTTCTTCGGCGTACGACCGCACATGGTGCTCAAGGGCGGCATGATCGCGTACGCCCAGATGGGTGACGCCAACGCGTCCATCCCGACACCGCAGCCGATGCTGCCTCGCCCGATGTTCGGGGCGTACGGCGCCGCGGCTTCGGCCACGAGCCTGGCGTTCGTCGCGCCCGCCGCTCTCGACGCCGGGCTGCACCTCGACGTGCGGCGACGGGTGGTACCCGTCGCGGACGTGCGCTCGCGGGGCAAGGCCGACCTGCCGGAGAACGACGCGATGCCCCGGATCGAGGTGGACCCGGACACCTTCACCGTGCGGATCGACGGTCAGGTGGTGGAGCCGGACCCGGTGACACGCCTGCCGATGGCCCAGCGGTACTTCCTGTTCTGATGGCGACGTCGAGCCTGCTCCTGCTGCTGGCCGACGGTCGCTTCCCGGCCGGCGCGCACGCCCACTCCGGCGGCCTGGAGGCCGCCGTCGCCGCCGGCCGGGTCACCGACCTGGCCACGTTGGAGGCGTTCCTGGCCGGCCGGCTGGCCACCGCCGGGCTGGTCGGCGCGGCGTTCGCGGCGGCGGCGCACCGGGCCGTGACCTCGGCCGGTTCCGCCGTACGCGGGTCCACGCTGGCGTTGCTCGACGCGGAGCTGGACGCCCGGACGGCGGCACCGGCGCTGCGCACGGTGTCCCGTCGCCAGGGGCGGGCTCTGCTGCGCGCGGGCCGGGCCATCTGGCCGGAGGCGTCCTTCGCCGACCTGCCCTGCACCCCCGGCGGAGCGCACCAGCCGTTGGTGCTCGGGCTGCTCTGCGCCGCCGCCGGCCTGAGCCGCGCCGAGACCGCCACGGTGGCCGTCCACGGGACGGTGACCGGCGCGGCCAGTGCGGGCGTACGCCTGCTCGGCCTCGACCCGTACCGGGTCCAGGCCCTGCTGGTCGGTCTCGCCGACCGGTGCGACGGCGTCGCCGCCGCGGCGGCGCGGGCCGCCGACGACCCACCCGAGCGGCTGCCCGCGGCGGCCGCCCCCCTTGCCGACATCCATGCCGAAGCTCATGCCACCTGGGAGGTGCGTCTCTTTGCGTCCTGACACCGTTGCGCCCACTGCCGACCGGAGTCCCGCCCCGCACGACGAGACCGTTCCGCACACCCACCCCGATCCGGGGGTGGACCCGCATCCGCCGCTGGCCCGAGCCGGCCGGGCGCTGCGCGTCGGCATCGGCGGGCCGGTCGGGTCCGGCAAGACCGCCCTGGTGGCGGCCCTGTGCCGGGCGTTCGCCGGTGAGCTGCGACTCGGCGTGGTCACCAACGACATCTACACGACCGAGGACGCCGACTTCCTCAAGCGGGCCGGCGTGCTGGACCCGACCCGGATCCGCGCCGTGGAGACCGGTTGCTGTCCGCACACCGCCATCCGGGACGACATCGGGGCCAACCTCGACGCCGTGGACGAGCTGGCCGAGGCGGTCGGCCCGCTGGACCTGGTGCTGGTCGAGAGCGGCGGCGACAACCTGACCGCCACGTTCAGCCGGGGCCTGGTGGACCGGCAGATATTCGTGGTCGACGTGGCCGGCGGGGACAAGGTGCCGCGCAAGGGCGGGCCCGGGGTGACGTCCGCCGACCTGCTGGTGATCAACAAGACCGACCTGGCCCCGATGGTGGGCGCGGACCTGGCCGTCATGGACCGGGACGCGCGGGCCCGGCGCGGCGACCTGCCGACCGTGTTCCTGTCGATCGTCGGCGACCCGACGGCGGGGCGGGTCGCCGACTGGATCCGCCACGAACTGGCCCACCACGCGGCCCGGCACCCGATCGCCCCGGCCTGATGCGCGCGGACGCCCGGCTGGTGGCTCGGGCCGACGGCCGGGGCGGCACGGTCCTCGCCGAGCTGCGCGGTGAGACGCCGCTGCTGTTGCGACAGACGCCCGGCAGCGGTCGTGTCGCGACCGTGTACGTCGTCGGCGGGGCGGCCGGCCCGCTCGCCGGCGACGACCTGCGGCTGGAGATCGACGTGGGACCGGGGGCGGCGGTGCGGGTACACACCGTCGCCGCCTCGGTCGCCCTGCCCGGCCGGCCCGACGCCGTGTCGCGAATGGCGGTCCGCGCCGTGGTGCACGACGGCGGTGCCCTGCACTGGCTGCCCGAGCAACTGGTCGCCGCGGCCGGCTGCGCCCACCTCGCCGAGTCCCGGGTCGAGCTGGCCGCCGGGGCGAGGCTGACCTGGCGCGACGAGGTGATCTGCGGCCGGTACGGCGAGGCGCCGGGCGGTGCGGTCGTCCACACGCGGGTCGACTACGACGGCCGACCGCTGCTGCGCCAGTCGCTGGCCGTGGGACCGGACGCGCCCGGCTGGGCCGGCCCCGCGGTGCTCGGCGGCGCGCCGGCCACCGGGTCGCTGCTGGTGGTGGACCCGTCGCGGCCCCACGAGCCCGCGACGGTCGAGGGCACCCTCGCCCGGCTGCCCCTGGCAGGTGGTCCGGCGACACTGTGGACCGCCACCGCCCCCGACGCGCACACGCTGCGCGCCCACCTCGAAGGCGAGCCGCTGCTCACCGAGGTGCGGTGAGGCGAGGGTCAGCGGCGAGGGCCGGCCGCCGCGGCCTGGTCGCGGCGACCCGCCGGGTCGAGTCGGGCGATCAGGTCGGCGATGTGGTCGAGCAGGGCGGTGTCGGCCGGTACGCCCGCCTCGGCGAGGCTGGTCCGGACCCGCTCGTCGAGGCGGGCGTGCTCGCGGCGGCCCCGGGTGGTCAGGTAGGCCCGGATACGCCGGCGGTCCAGCGGGTCGATCCGCCGGAACACCAGGTTACGGTCGACGAGTTGGTCGACCAGCTTGGTGAGGGTCCCCGGCGGCAACGACGCCTCGGCGGACACCTCGCTCATCGGATGGCCCTGACCGTCGGCGAGCAGGCAGAGCACCCGCCACGCCTCGGTGGTCAGGTCGTCGTCGGCCAGCACGGCGGCCAACCGGCGGGAGAGCAGCCGTTCGGCGCGGGTGAGCGAGCGCAGCAGATCGGCTGGCGCCCCGGGCACGTCTGACATGGAGCTCCCTGGGCCGGTGGCCCTGTCATCGTAGCGACTCGTCCCGGTCCGTGGAGAGCTGTGGTTTTCCCACGTCGGCCGGACAATCATGGGCTCATGTCCGCGCCGGCACCGCCGTGGCTCACGGTCGATCGGACCGTGGTCAGCATCGCGCTGGTGTACCCGATGCGCGGGCCGGCGGGAATGTTCGGCCCGACCTGCGAACTCTGCGCCCAGCTCGCGGTCGAGGAGATCAACGCCGGTGGTGGGGTGCTGGGCCGCGAGGTGCGGCTGGTGCCGGTCGACGGTGGCGCCCCGCCGACCGAGGTGGCCGCCCAGGTGGAGGCGCTGGTGTCGGTGGGCGCCGTGCAGGGCGTGACCGGTTGGCACATCTCCTCGGTGCGGCAGGCGCTCGCGCCCCGGGTCGCGGGCCGCGTGCCGTACGTCTACACCGCCCTGTACGAGGGCGGTGAGCGTACCGAGGGGGTCTATCTGACCAGCGAGACGCCGGACGCCCAGCTGTGGCCCGCGATGCGGCTGCTCGCGGGGGAGCAGGGCGTGCGCCGCTGGTTCGTGGTCGGCAACGACTACGTGTGGCCCCGGCGCACCGCGCGGGCGGCCCAGCGGTACGCGTTGCGCGGCGGTGGCCGCGTGGTGGGCCAGGCGTTCCTGCCGTTGGAGACGCACGACTTCGACGGCGTGTTGCGCCGGATCGAGCGTAGCGAGGCCGACGCGGTGGTGATGCTGCTCGTCGGCGCGGACGCGGTGCGGTTCAACCGGGCGTTCGCGCGTGCCGCGATGGACCAGCGCTGCCTGCGGCTGAGCACTCTGATGGACGAGAACATGCTGCTGGCCAGCGGGGCGGGCGCGACTCGGCGGCTCTACAGCACGGCGGGCTTCTTCGCCGGTCTCGTGACGCAGGAGAACCTCGACTTCCACGGCGAGTTCGCCCGCCGGTTCGGGGTGGAGGCGCCGCCGTTGGGCAGCCTGGGGGAGTCCTGCTACGAGGGCGTGATGCTGCTCGCCGCCCTGATCGGGCAGGCCCGCACCCTCGACGTACGGGCGATCGAGACGGCTGCCGACACGGTGGCGTACCACGGGCCGCGCGGTCGGCTCCAGCTGCGTCGGCGGCACGTGCGCCAGCGGATCTACCTCGCCGAGGCCGACGGTCTCGACTTCACCGTGCTCGCCCAGATCTGACCGTCCGATGCGGACCCTTGACACGTCCACCCGGCCCGACCCTAAGATACTTCCTGCGTGAAGTATCTACCCGCGGGGTGGATACCACGAATGTCTGTCCACCGTCGGCGGAATCTGCCCGTCGACCATTGTGGTGACAATTCCTCCCCGTGTTCGTCACGGCCGGCACCGTCTCGCTTCAGACGGTGTCGGCCATTGTGGCATGCGTTCTCTCCAGGTGCGCGAGAAACAGTCAATTAAGGGCTGGGAAACGTCCGCGCAATCATGTCGGTCGACGCTTTGCGTGCCCGTGTTCGATGCGATGACGACAGGCGACGTCCACCCGTCGACCTCGGCATCGCCAACTCCACCGGACCGCACCGACCGTCCTTTCGCTACTTCACTGCACACCGCAGGGAGATTAGATGTCACTTCCTTTCCGCCGCCGGATCCTGGCGGGTGCCATGACCCTCGTCGCCGCGGTCGCCATGACCGCGTGCGGCAGCAGGACCAGCGACGAGGGCGGCGCGGCCGGCGTCACCGCCGACGTCTCCGGCGACACCGTCAAGGTGGGCCTGCTCAACTCGCTCTCCGGCACCATGGCGATCAGCGAGGTCACCGTCCGCGACTCGATCATGCTCGCCGTCGATGAGATCAACGCGGCCGGCGGCGTCCTCGGCAAGAAGATCCAGCCGGTCGGGGAGGACGGTGCCTCGGACTGGCCCACCTTCGCGGAGAAGGCCGAGAAGCTCATCTCCGAGGACCGGGTGGCAGCCGTTTTCGGCTGCTGGACGTCGGCCAGCCGCAAGGCGGTCAAGCCGGTGTTCGAGAAGAACAAGGCGCTGCTGTTCTACCCGGTGCAGTACGAGGGTCTGGAACAGTCGCCCTACATCTTCTACACGGGCGCGACGACCAACCAGCAGATCGTCCCCGGGCTCGACTACCTCAAGGCGCAGGGAACGAAGTCGGTCTACCTGGTCGGCAGCGACTACGTCTTCCCGCGCACGGCCAACAAAATCATCAAGGCGTACGCGGCGGCGAACGGCATGACAGTGGTCGGCGAGGATTACGCGCCGCTCGGGTCCACCGAATTCGGCACGATCGTCAACAAGGTCAAGTCGTCCGGCGCGAAGGCGGTCTTCAACACGCTCAACGGCGACAGCAACGTGGCGTTCTTCAAGGAGTACAAGTCGGCCGGGCTGACCGCCGCCGCGATGCCGGTGGTGTCGGTGTCCATCGCCGAGGAGGAGGTCAAGGGCATCGGAACCCAGTACCTGGAGGGCCAGCTGACCGCGTGGAACTACTACCAGACCACGCCCGGCGCGGCGAACAACAAGTTCGTGGCCGCGTACAAGGCGAAGTACGGCGCGGACAAGCCGACGAGCGACCCGATGGAGGCCGCCTACGTCAGCGTCCACCTGTGGAAGGCGATGGTCGAGAAGGCCGGCACGTTCGACGTCGAGAAGGTCCGCGGCGCCTCCGACGGAATCACCTTCGACGCGCCGGAGGGCCTGGTCACCGTCGACGGCAAGACCCAGCACATCGCCAAGACCGCCCGCATCGGCAAGGTCGGCGCGGACGGCCTGATCACCGAGGTGTGGAACTCCGGCAAGCCGATCGCGCCGGACCCGTACCTGAAGACCTATCCGTGGGCGAGCGGCCTGAGCTGACGACGCCGGCCCCGGGCGGGAACCGCGACGACGCGCCCCGCCCGGGTCCCCGACCAGCAGTACGGGAGTACCCACCGTGACAGTCCTCTTCGGTCAACTCTTCACCGGCATCAGCATCGGCGCGGTGCTGCTGCTCATCGCGCTCGGGCTGGCGCTGACCTTCGGCCAGATGAACGTCATCAACATGGCGCACGGCGAGTTCATCATGGCCGGCGCCTACACCACGTACGTGCTGCAACAGAGCATCACCGGCGCCGGCTTGTCGCTGCTGGTCGCGCTGCCTGTCGCGTTCGTGGTCGCCGGCACGATGGGGGTGCTGCTGGAGGTCCTGCTGATCCGCCGGCTCTACGCCCGGCCCCTGGACACCCTGCTGGTCACCTGGGGCGTGTCCCTGATGCTGCAACAGCTCGCCCGGGACGTCTTCGGCAGTCCGAACGTGCAGACCCGCGCGCCGGAGCTGCTCACCGGAAACGTGGCCCTGCCCGGCGGGCTGACGGTCGCCAACAACCGGCTGTTCATCCTGGCCCTGGCCCTGGCCGCCGTCGCCGCCCTCACCCTGGCGCTGCGGCTCACCCCGTTGGGGCGCCGGATCCGCGCGGTCGTGCAGAACCGCGACCTCGCCGCGGTGTCCGGCGTACCCACCGCCCGGGTCGACCGGACGACCTTCTTTCTCGGTTCGGGCCTGGCCGGGCTCGCCGGGGTGGCGCTCACCCTGCTCGGCCCGATCGGCCCGACCATGGGCACCAACCTGATCATCGACGCCTTCCTGGTCGTCGTGGTCGGCGGGATCGGCCAGCTCAAGGGCAGCGTGATCGTCGCCTTCGCCCTCGGGGTCCTCCAGGCCACCGGGGAGTACCTCACCACCCTCAGCGTCGCCAAGGTGATCGTCTTCGTGGCGATCGTCGCGTTCCTCCAGTGGCGGCCACAGGGCCTGTTCACCCTGCGGACCAGGAGCCTCGCATGACCGCCGTGACACCCGCGCCGCCGAGCACCGCCGACCCGTCGGCCCCGGCCGGCACCGCACCGGGAAGCCGACCGGGTGGCCGGTCCCGGCTGCGCGCGGCGGCGGGGTTCGCGTTCGGCGCGGCGCTGCTGTTCGCCGTCGCGCCGCTGGCGCTGTCGGACTTCCGGCTGGCCCTGCTCGCCAAGTACCTCTGCGTCGCCATGGTGGCCGTCGGCATCGGCATCGCCTGGGGACGCGGCGGCATGCTCACCCTCGGCCAGGGCGTCTTCTTCGGCCTGGGCGGCTACGCGATGGCCATGCACCTCAAGCTCGCCGACGCGGGTCCCGGTGGGATGCCCGACTTCATGCAACTGTACGGGCAACTCGACGAACTACCGGTCTGGTGGCGGCCGTTCGCCAGCCCGTGGTTCGCGCTGCCGGCCACGGTGCTGCTGCCGATGGCCGTCGCCCTCGGGCTCGGCTCACTGGTGTTCCGCCGCCGCGTGCGGGGCGCGTACTTCGCCATCCTCAGCCAGGCGCTCGCCGCCGCCATGGTGATCCTGTTGATCGGCCAGCAGGGGACCACGGGCGGCACCAACGGGCTCACCGACATCCAGGGCTTCTTCGGTTACGACCTGGACGACCCGGTCAACCAGCGGATGGTCTACTTCATCATCGCCGGCGTCCTGCTCGCGCTGCTCGCGCTGGCCCGCCAGATCGTCCACAGCCGCTACGGGGAACTGCTGGTGGCGGTGCGGGACAGCGAGGAGCGGGTCCGTTTCCTCGGCTACGACCCGGCGTCGGTCAAGCTCGTCGCCTACGTGGTGGCGGCGGGTATGGCGGGCCTCGCCGGCGCGTTGTTCGTGCCGGCGGTGGGCATCATCTCGCCCGCCCTCATCGGCATCGTCCCGTCGATCGAGTTCGTCATCGGTGTGGCGGTGGGCGGCCGGGCCACGCTGCTCGGGCCGGTGCTCGGCGCGGTGGCGGTCGCCTGGGCGCGTACCGCCCTCTCCGAACGTTTCCCGGGCACCTGGACGTACCTGCAGGGTCTGCTCTTCGTGGTGGTGGTGGCGTTCCTTCCCGGCGGCCTGGCGTCGCTGTGGGCGCTGACCCGCCGCCGCGCCGAGCGGGCGGAGGCGCACCGATGAGCGACGACCGGCTGGACGGGCTGTCCGTCCGTGACGTGCGGGTCAGCTTCGACGGCTTCACCGCCGTCGACGGCGTCTCGCTGGAGGTGCCCGCCGGTGACATCCGGTTCCTGATCGGGCCGAACGGCGCCGGGAAGACCACGGTGGTCGACGCGATCACCGGTCTGGTGCGGGCCACCGGCTCGGTGCGCTTCGGCGACCAGGAGCTGCTGGGCCGCCCGGTGCACCGGATCAGCCGGCTCGGCGTCGGCCGGACGTTCCAGACGTCGACCGTCTTCGAGGAGCTGTCGGTCGTGCAGAACCTCGACATCGCCGCGGGCGCCCGCCGGAGCTGGGCCACCCTGGCCCGGCGCCGGCGGGGGATCCCCGACGAGGTGGCCGCCGCGCTGGAGACCATCGGACTGACCGGCTGCGCCGACCAGCTCGCCGGCACGCTCGCGCACGGCCAGAAGCAGTGGTTGGAGATCGGCATGCTGCTGGTGCAGGACGCGCGGCTGCTGCTGCTCGACGAGCCGGTCGCCGGGATGAGCCACGAGGAGCGCGACGCCACGGGCGCCCTGCTGGAGACGGTGAGCCGGGACCGCACGGTGGTGGTGATCGAGCACGACATGGACTTCCTGCGTCGCTTCGCGCGCAGCGTCACCGTGCTGCACGCGGGGAAGGTGCTCAGCGAGGGCACGGTGGCGCAGGTCCAGGCGGACCCGCGCGTGCAGGAGGTCTACCTCGGCCACCCGGTCGACGCCGGGTCGGTCGCCAGCGGTCTGGAGGCATGATGCTGACCCTGCGTGGGGTGCACGCCGGATACGGGCGTTCCCGGGTGCTGCACGGCGTGGACCTCGCCGTCCCGCCCGACGGGGTGGCCGCGGTGCTCGGGCACAACGGCGCCGGCAAGAGCACCCTGCTGCGGGTCGCGGCAGGCCTGCTGCGCCCGAGTGCCGGCACCGTCGAGCTGGACGGCGAGGACGTCACCCGTGTCGCGCCGCACGAGCGGGTGGCGCGCGGCATGGCGTACGTCCCGCAGGGCCAGCAGTGCTTCCCGCACCTGACGGCGGCGGAGAACCTGCGCCTCGTCGCCGACGGCCGGCGTGACGGCGCGGTGGCGACGGCGGAGGCGCTGGACCTGTTCCCGGCGCTGCGTCCGCTGCTGCGGCGGCGGGCCGGGCTGCTCTCCGGTGGTCAGCGTCAGCAGCTCGCCATCGCCCGCGCGCTGATCACCCGGCCGCGGCTGCTCATGCTCGACGAGCCGACCGAGGGCATCCAGCCGTCGGTGGTCGCCGAGATCCAGGAGCGGATCGTCGAGCTGACCCGGCAGCCCGGCTTCAGCGTGCTGCTCGTCGAGCAGCACCTCGGGTTCGCGCTGCGGGTGGCGAACCGCTACCACGTCCTCGAATCCGGCCGGGTCACCTCGCACGGCGACGGGGGAGTCACGGCGGAGCGGGAGGTGCGCGCCGCCCTGGCGGTCTGACCCGGGTCGGCTCGCGCCCGTCGCTCCCGCTGACGCACGGCCCGTTCCCGACGCGGGTGCGCCGGGCCGGCGGGACACCGGCCCGGCGTACGTGTTCCGCGTCCTCCCGGATCGCTCGGCAGCGGTCAGGAACGCCGACCCCGGTGCGGGCGGCGAGTTCACCGATCCGGACGGTGGCGGTCACCGCTACCTCCCCGTTCTTGCCTCACGTCCGTGTGAGGTTCGGTCTCACCGGCCCGACCTCGACCGAGGGCCGCCCTCACCGCTCGCGGACCGTGGCCGGCTCGCGGTCGCCGACAGGGAGACTCTGACCGATGATTGCCCAATGACGAATCCCGACCTCGACCCTGACGTCTACCCGCCCCTCGATCCGCGCGAGCCGATACCGGACGACGCCGACGAGCTTCTCGCCGACACGCCCGGGACGCTGCCGGAGGCCCCGGTCGAGCCGATGCCCGACGACGGCGAGGCGGGCGGGGTGCCCGAACCGGCATGACGCGCAGTGGCACGCCACGACACGGTGTTGTCGCCCCGCCGGCGTCGCCGGGGAATCGGGCGACGTTTCGTCACCCGCGGTGGGGGCATTTCCTGGGCCGCGGCCCATCCGAGCCGCTCCTTGACCGCCCGGATCGGAGTTCGCGATGATCGTCGATCCCGTTGGAGACGATGCTCATGATCGTCACTGAGTGGCGCCGGGTGGGGTTCTGCCCGGTCCGGACCGCGACGCCGTTCCGCACGGCGGAGATCCGAGGGTGACCGGGCAGAGCGACCGCACGGCGGAGGCGTTCCGTTCCGCGGTGCTCGACGGACGTCTCGATCTACCGTTGCCCGGTGGCGGCCGGACGCCCGAGCGGTGGCTGCGCCTCATCGAACTCGGCCGTGTGGACGTGGCGCTGGCTCGGCTGGGGGAGGGGCACGCTGACGCCCTCGCGATCCTGGCCGAACTCGGCGCGTCGACCGATCCGGCGTGGCGACGGCAGCCGTGGGGCGTGTGGGCCGCTGTGCCGGCTTCGGTCACCGCGAACCGGGACGGCGCTCGCTGGCGGCTGACCGGCGAGCGGCCCTGGTGCTCGGGGGCCGGTCTGCTGTCCCGGGCACTGGTGACCGCCGTCGCCGTCGACGGCGTACGGCTGTTCTCGGTCGACGTCGGCGCGGCCGGGGTCACTCCGTTGTCCGACACCTGGCCCGCCGTCGGGATGGCCGCCAGCGACAGCCGGACCGTGCGTTTCGACGACGTGTACGCCGAACCGGTGGGCGAACCCGGCAGCTACACCTCGCGGCCGGGCTTCTGGCACGGAGGGCTGGGCGTCGCCGCCTGCTGGTACGGCGGAGCGGTCGGAGTCGCCGACGCGCTGCTCGACGCGGCGCGCCGTCGCTCCGACCCGCATCTCATGGCCCACCTCGGCGCGGTCGACACGGCCCTGGTCGGCGCTCGCGCCCTCCTGTTCACGGCAGCCGGCGAGATCGACGCGGATCCCACTGCCGATGCGGACCGGTTGGCCCACCAGGTTCGCGCCGCCGTCGAGGCGGCCGCCACCGAGGTCCTCGAGCGGGTCGGCCGGGCGCTGGGGGCCGGGCCGCTGTGCCAGGACGCCCGGCACGCCCAGCGGGTCGCCGACCTGACGGTGTACCTGCGGCAGAGCCACGCGGAGGCGGATCTGGCTCACCTCGGTGAGCTGGTGACGGCGATCGGAGATCCCCGGTGGTGAGGCCGATCGTCGATGCGGGCACCGACGAGGGACGGTGGCGAGCGTGGTCGGCGCCGGCGGTGTGGCCCGCACTGCTGGAGGACGGTCGGATGCCGACCGTGCCGCCGTTGGTGGTCGCTCCTCATCCGGACGACGAGGTGCTCGGGGTCGGTGGCCTCGTCGCCATGCTCGCCGAGGGTGCCGGAGCGGAGGTCACGGTCGTCACGGACGGCGAAGCCTCCCATCCGGGGTCGACGGTCCACCGGCCGACGGAGCTGGCGGCGATCCGGCGGGCCGAGACGGCCGCCGCTGGCAAGCTGCTCGGGGTCGCTTCCTCGGCCATCGATCACCTCGGACATCCGGACGGCGACGTGGACGAGGTGGCGCTCACCGAGGCACTGACCGCGCGACTCACCCCCGGCAGGTGGTGTGTCACGACGTGGCGCGGAGACGGCCACCCGGACCACGAGGCGGTCGGCCGAGCGGCCGCGCTCGCCTGTCGGCGCACCGGCGCGACGCTCCTGGAGTTTCCCGTCTGGACCTGGCACTGGGCCGAGCCGGGCGACCCGGACGTGCCGTGGCATCGCGCCCGCCGGGTGGATCTGACCGCGTCGGCCCGAACGGCCAAGGCGAGAGCGATCGACGCCTTCCGCAGTCAGATCCTGCCGCTCGGGCCGGCGCCCGCCGACGCCGCGATCCTTCCCCCGAACGTGCTCGCACGCTTCGCGCGTCCCTACGAAACGGTGTTCGTGCCATGACCGCTCGCCGCACTCCCGCCGAGTACTTCGACCACATGTACGCCGATGCCGAGGACCCGTGGAGCTTCGAGACCCGCTGGTACGAGCAGCGCAAGCACGACCTGACCGTCTCCTGCCTGCCGCGACCGCGCTACCGGTCCGCCTTCGAGCCGGGATGTTCGACGGGGGCGCTCACCAGCCGCCTCGCGCAACGGTGTGACCGACTCCTCGCCGTCGACATCGCCGCCGCCCCGGTCGCGACCGCGCGGAAGCGGCTCTCGGACCAGGCGCACGTCCGGGTGGAACAGATGCGCGTTCCCGAGGAGTGGCCGGCCGCGGTGGACGGACCCTTCGACCTGGTCGTGCTCTCCGAACTCGGCTACTACTTCGACGACGCGGGGCTCGAGCTGCTGATCACGAGGGCCGTGGAGTCCCTCGAGCCGGGTGGTGCACTCGTCGCCGTCCACTGGCGGCCGGCGGTGGCCGAGCACGTACGCGGCGGGGACGACGTGCACCGGCGGCTCGGTGCCCGGGACGGTCTGGCGCGGACGGCGCACCACCAGGAGGAGGACTTCCTCCTGGACGTCTTTCTCCGGGTGCCGCCGCCGGCCCGGTCCGTCGCCCAGGTCGAGGGCCTGTGGTGAACCGGGTGGCGGTCGTGGTGCCCGCCCACGACGAGCAGGCGTTGTTACCCGGTTGCCTGACCTCTGTCCGCAGCGCGCTCCGTGGCCTGCCGGTGCCCTCCGAGGTGATCGTCGTCGCCGACGACTGCCGGGACGAGACGGCCGCCGTCGCCGCGGGTCTCGGCGCGGTGGTGGTGACGGTGCGGGCGCGAAGCGTCGGCCGTGCGCGTGCCGCCGGCATGGCACACGCGCTGCGTCACGGCCCGGACGGACTGTGGCTGCTCAGCACCGATGCGGACAGCCGCGTCCCCCGGCGGTGGGGCGACTGGCACCTGCGTCATGCCCGTGCCGGCGTCGACCTCCTGGTCGGTACGGTGCGGGTGGCCGACTGGGGTCCCCGCTCGGAGCTTGTCCGGACGCGCTTCGAGACGCGGTATCGACACGGTCTGAGCGGCACGGCCCACCGGCACGTGCACGGGGCGAACCTGGGGTGCGCCGCCACCGTCTACGAGCGTCTGGGCGGGTTCTCCGACCTGTTGCACGGCGAGGACCACGACCTCGTCGAGCGCGGCCGTCGGCGCGCCATGCGCGTCGTCGCCGACGCCGGCTGCCCGGTCCGGACCAGCGCCCGGCGTCGCAGTCGGGCCCCGCACGGCTTCGCCCGCTACCTCGACACCCTCGACGACCGGCTGCCGACCTGAGGCGTCACCAGGACGAGCGCGGGAACGACGAGGCCGAGCGGTGGTGGGCTGCTCGCGCGCCGGTCTCGTCCCGGCGGAGCCGATCTGCGCCGGGTTCAGGCGCTCGCCGCGCCGACCTCCTCGTAGCGAACCGCGGACCGGGCAGCCCTGCGCCGGCAGGCTGGAACGGTCGGGCCGGCCACCGGTGCCACCGGGCCTCGCCGGCGCGGCCGTGCAGGTGGTCCGCCTCGACGATGGTGTCAGCCGGTCATCGCGTCCGCCGACCCCGTGATCATGACGGTACGGGCGGCGGCGTCCCCTACCCGAGGGCGAGCATCGCTTCGGCGACCTCGCCGACGGCGGCATCGGGGATCGCCGAAGCGGCCTCGTCGAGGATGAGCAGCCGTGCACCGGGAATCTCCTGTGCGATCGCCTCGCCGTTCCCGACGGGGAAGAACGCGTCCCGGCGGCCGTGCACGACAAGGGTCGGGACCTCGATCTCGGCCAGCCGCTCACGCCATCGGGGTGTGCAGTCGAGTCTGGAGAACACCATGCCCATCTGGTTGGCCATCTGGACCGGTGGTGCGGTGCTGGGCGTGCGGTCCCAGATGCGCGCGGCGACTGTTCGCGCGGCGGCGGGGTCGTCGCCGAGGATCTCCGCGCCGGCGGCGGCGAACGCCGCCACCGCTTCGCGGTCCGCCCAGTCGGGCAGGGGACGGGCGAACAGTCGGCTCGTCGTCGCCTGGTCGTGGTCGGGGAGGTCGTCGTCGGGCGGGCCGGGGGCGACAGCGCGGGTGCCGACCAGAGTGAGCGCCGAGAACGCGCCGGGATGGTCGAGCACGGCCACCTGGGCGACCATCCCGCCGACGCCGATCCCGGCGAGGTGCGCGGGTCCCGCGCCGAGCGCGTCAGCAAGGGCCGCCGCGTCGGCCGCGAGGTCGCGCAGGGTGTAGGCGGGCGCCTCCGGATCCCTGGTCGTCGAACGGCCGCTGTCGCGCAGGTCGTAACGCACCACCCGACGCCCACCGGCGGCGAGGCGCGCGCACAGCGCGTCGGGCCAGGAGAGCATCGTTGTTCCGCCGGCGAGCAGGACGAGTGGCGCGTCGTCGTCACCGAACGATTCGATGCCCAGGGTGATGTCGTCGACGTGGACGGTGGTCATCGGATCATCCGGAGGGATCATGCCGAGGTAGACCAGGCTCGCCGCCGGAACTCATCGTTCGGATGTGCGTCCCGCCGCTCATCTTCCGGCACGCCGCGCCTGCCGACCCCGGCCTCCGCCGCCCACTGGACCTGGCACGGCGTGCCGCGCCGGACGCGTCGCGCCGGCCGCGGCGGCGCCGCTCCCCAGACAGCGGCCCGCGGCCGAGGACATCAGCGGCCGGGAGGACAGCACGACGACGTTTCCTCAGGCGAGGGCGAAGTAGCGCAACCATAGGTACGGCATCGCGAGCCCGACGGTGACCAGGGTGACGACCAGGCCGTAGCGGGTGAACTGCCAGAAGGTGATCCGCTGCCCGGCCCGTTCGGCGAGCCCGAGGACCACCACGTTGGCGGAGGCGCCGACGGCGGTGGCGTTGCCGCCCAGGTCGGCGCCCAGGGCGAGGGCCCACCACAGGACTCGGGACTGCCCCGCGTCGCCCTGGGCGTTGACCAGGTCGGCGACCACCGGACTCATGGTGGCGACGTACGGGATGTTGTCGACGAGCGCCGACAGCGCCGCGGAGCCCCACAGCAGGACCATCGAGGCGGGTAGCAGCCGGCCGTCGGTGACGTCGATCGCGGCGCGGGAGATCTGTTCGACCACGCCGGTGTTGACCAGCGCTCCCACCATGACGAACAGGCCGGCGAAGAAGACCAGCGTGGGCCACTCGACGTCGCGGCTGATCTCACCGGCGTCCAGGCGGGAGAGTGCGAGCAGCAGCAGGCCGCCGAGCAGCGCCACCACCGCCGGCTCCAGGTGCAGCGTGGTGTGCAGCACGAACGCGGCGGTGACCGCGCCGAGCACGGCCAGGCCGAGGACCAGCAGCCGCCGGTCCCGGATGGCGTCGCCCTCGTGCAGGGCGGCGATCTGGGCGGCCCGCTCCGGGTCGTAGCGGAACGCGTCGCGGAACAGCACCCGGCACAGGCCCAGGAACACCACCAGCAGCACGGCGACGAACGGGGCCAGGTGGATGAGGAAGTCGTTGTAGCTCAGGCCGCCCCGGCTGCCGATGATGATGTTCGGCGGGTCGCCCACCAGCGTCGAGGTGCCGCCGATGTTCGAGGCCATCGCCTCGGCGATGAGGAACGGCACGGCCGGCACGCCGAGGCGCTCGCAGACCAGGAAGGTCACCGGCGCGATCAGCAGGACGGTGGTGACGTTGTCCAGCGCCGCCGATGCCACCGCGGTGATCACCACCAGGATCACCAGCACGCGGTACGGGCGGCCTCGGGCCCGCTTCGACGCCCAGACCGCCACGTACTCGAACCCGCCGGTGCGTTTGAGGACGGCGACGATGAGCATCATGCCGATCAGGAGGAAGATCACGTTCCAGTCGACGCCGGCGTCCTCGGAGAAGAACGCGTGCGCGGTGTCGGTCGCGCCGATCAGGAACATCACCGCCGCCCCGCCCAGCGCCGCGGCCACCCGGTGGACCTTCTCGGTGGCGATCAGCACGTAGGCGGCGGTGAAGACGGCCACGGCCGCCCAGGCAGTCGCGGTCATGCGGCGAGCATCCGGTCCAGCAGTGCGTCGAGCGTGATGCCGCCGATCATCGGCTCGCGGGGCGGCGCCACCGCGACCAGAGGGCTGCGCTTCTGGGCCATCACGGCGGCCACCTCCAGGACCGTGGCCTCGGGGCCGACCACAGGAGGCGCCAGCCGTTCCGGTGGTAGCAGGTCCGCGACCGACCGGCCCTCGGCTCCCCGCAGGAACATGTCGGCGGCCGGCTCGTCGATCATGCGGGCCAGGGTGGGGTCCTCCCGGCAGTAGCCCGGGATCACCAGTCGCAGCACCTGCGTGCCGGGCAGGACGGTCACCGGACGCCCGGCGGCGTCGACCACGATCAGGCCGGGCAGGTTGTGTCCGGCCAGGAGGCGGGCGGCCTCCAGGACCGACGTGGCGACGGTGATGGTCGGGAAGGGAACGGCCAGGTCTCGGGCTCGCACGACAACTCCTGGGATTCGGTGGACGTGACGGTGGGTGGGCCGACCGGACTCGTCGGTGCTCCGATGATCATCCAGCCCGGGGGTGCGGGAGCCTGGAGACGCTCCGTGACCGGGTGGACGGCTCAGACACCGGGCTCGCGACCGACACTGCCGGCCCACTCCCGCCACCACTGGTCCTCGGTGGGCTCGCCGGCAGCCGCCACCAGGGCGGTGACGAGGCCCGCCGCGTCCGCGGAGGGGGCCACGCCCGCGGCGCGGACGAGGTCGCGGATCCGCTCGGTCCGTCCACGGACCACCTCCCCGACCAGGTCGCGTCCGGCCTCGGTGAGGGTCAGCCAGGCCACCCGCCGGTCGGTGGTGCCCTGCCGCCGGGCCACCAGGTCGCGCCGGACCAGCCGGTCGCAGGCGCGGGTGGCGGTCGAGGGGTGGACCCCGAGCACGGTGGCGAGGTCGACCGTCCGCAGCGGTCCGCGTGCGGCCAGCAGCACCATCGTGCGGTACTGGGAGAGGGTCAACTCCGTGTCGAGGCCGGCGAGCGTCCGCGCGGTGAAGCCCACCATCACCCGGCTCAGCGCGGCGAGTTGGTCGACGAGGGCCGACTCGGGGTCGGCCACCGGCGCCTCCGGCGGCATGTGGAGTTCCACCGCACAATGGTTGCATGGATACAGGAATGGTGGCGGGGGTGGTCCTCGACCAGCGGGACGGATTCCGACGGCGCACGGTCGGGCGCCGGGAGCAGCTCAGCGCCGCCCCGCCGACCCTGCTGTCCGTGGTGTTCCTGGCCGCGTACGCGTGGCCCATCCTCGTGCCGCAGCTCTCCCGCCGGTGGGTGGCCGCCTGCGAGCCCATGACCGTCCTGGTGCTGCCGTTCCTGCGTCCGCTGCGCGCCCTCCGACTGGTCACCGTCGTCCTGAACCTGACCCGACGCACGACCGACCGGGCCCGTGGTCGCCTCGCCCTCTACGTCACCGCCACGACCGTGCTGCTGGTGGTCGTGTCGGCGCTGGCGGTGCTCGACGCGCAACGGGCGGCGCCGGATGCCTCGATCACCTCGTTCACCGACGCGCTCTGGTGGGCCGCGGTGACGATCACGACCGTCGGGTACGGCGACCTCTTCCCGGTCACCACTGCGGGACGACTCGTCGCGCTCGGCCTCATGGTCGGCGGGATCGGCCTGATCGGCTTCGTGACCGGGTCGCTCGCGACCTGGATCGTCGAGCGGGTCGCCGACCGGAACCGACCGGAGCCGGCCACGGCCGCCGACGTCGCCGCGCTGCGGGACGAGATCGCCGCGCTGCGGGCCAGGCTGGAATCGAGATCCCCCGCCGCCGGGATGCCTGATCGGCTCGCCGTCGATGACTGAGCCGGGGCGCGCCGACGTATCCGGTCACCGGCCGTGGCTCGGACTGCCCGCGGCGCTGGCGTTCATCGCCGTCGTGCTGCTGGTCGACGTGGCGGCCGCCGCGCACGCCGTACTCATCGGTTTCCTGGCCCTGGCCCCGCTGCTGGCCGCCGCCGTGGACACGCCGAGACGGACCGCCGTCGCGTCCGCCGCGGCGACGGCCGCCGCCGTCCTGGCCGGCCTGCCGAGCCAGACCCTCGGCAGCCTCGACCACGTCCTGCGGGTGGCGGTGGTCATCGCGGTCAGCGTCGCGGCACTCTACGTGGCCCGGGCCCGCACATCGCGCGAGGAGCGGATCCGGCGGATGAGCGAGATCGTGCGAGTCACCCAGAAGGCCATCCTGCGGGAGGTCCCACCCAGGATCGGCGACGTCGCGCTGGGCGCACGGTACGTCTCCGCGCAGCGGGGTGCGGGGGTGGGCGGGGACCTCTACGAGGTCGTACCGGGACCGGACCGGGTGCGCGTCATCATCGGTGACGTGTGCGGCAAGGGACTACCGGCGGTGCAGCTCGCCTCGGCGGTCATCGGCGCCTTCCGGCAGTCCGCGATCGTGCGTGACCGGCTGGAGGAGGTCGCCACGGATCTCGACGCCCTGGTCGCCCGGGAACCGAGGCCCGCCTACGGGGTCACCTTCGTCACGGCCGTGCTGCTGGAGGTCCGTGGGCCGGACCTGTGGGTGATGAGCTGCGGGCATCCCGTGCCGCTGCGACACCGTCCCGGGCGCACGTCCGTCCCGCTCGGCGAGCAGGAGCCGGACCGGCCGCTCGGGCTGGGCGGCCGGCGTACCCCGCCGGCACGCCACACCTGGTCGACCGGTGACCGGTTGCTGCTCTACACCGACGGGCTGATCGAGGCGCGCGACCACGCCGGCAGGTTCTTTCCGCTTCGGCTGCTGGACCGCCCGCTGTCCGCCCCCTCCCTGCCGAGGGCGCTCGACGCGGTCTGGCGCGCGGTGCGCACGCACGTCGGTGGCGAACCTCGCGACGATCTCGCGCTGTTGCTGATCGAGCGGCTGCCGGACGCGGGCGGCGACGCCGGTCGGTAGCGGGCCGTCCCGTGTGACGTCAGGCCGGCACGTCGGCGTCGACCGACGTGGTGGCCCCGCTCGACGTGGCAACGGGGCCCGGTGTCGGTGGGGCGGTGACGGCGGGCGTGGACCGCGCGTCAGGGGTCGGCGGGACCGGCGGGGAGACGGACGGGGGCGGGTGCGGATCGTCATGAACCTGTCGTATTGCCTGCCGAACACTGGGGGTAGGTCGTGAGGAACGCCGATCGAGTGAGGAGACCAGTCATGACCTACCCGTGGTTCTTTCCGGAGGGAACACCCGCGCTGTTCCACGACGGCCCGGCCGCGAACGACACCCGGTTGGCCTGCCGGGTGGTCGAGCAGCTGAGTGGTGACCCGCTGCTGCGCCACGAGCGCATCTGTGTGGAGGCGCAGAACGGGGTGGTCATCCTGGAGGGACGGGTGGGCTCGGCCGACGCGGCGGCCCGTGCCCGGGCTCTCGCCTGGGCCGTGCCCGGGGTGCACGATGTCAACGTCAGGGTGCACGTGGTGTGACGCCGCCAGGCGGGGACGACAGGAGAAACAGATCATGGCAGTTGATCCCGTCGGTCGGGACCTGAAGGCGTTTCTCGCCGCCGACTCCGACGCTCCGGTGGTGATGCTCAACCTGCTGCGCTTCGCCGAGGGCGGGCGGGAGTCCTACGAGCGGTACGGCGCCGCCCTGCGGGAGACGTTCCTGCCCCGCTACGGCGGCGAGGTGCTCTACGCCGGCGACGGTGCGCCGGCGCTGGTGGCGGAGGAGGGCCAGGCGTGGGACGCGGTGCTGCTGGTGCGTTATCCGAGCCGGGCGGCGTTCAGCCGGATGGTCGCCGACCCGGAGTACCAGGAGGTGACCCGGTGGCGTACAGCGGCGCTGGAGGAGGCCGTGCTGCAGCCCACGGTGCCCTGGACCAAGGAGTGAGCCCGGCCCGGCCGCGACGGCGGACGCACCTGGCAGCCCTGTCGACGGCGGTCCTGCTCGCCACCGGCTGCGCCGGCGAACCGGAGCCCCCGCGGCCGTCACCGGAGCCGACCTCCACCGTCCGGCTGGGCACGGTCGCCCGGGCCGAGGTGGGCGCCCGTCTCACCGTGACGGCCACCGTCGATCGCGTCATCACCGGCACCGCCTTCGTGGTGCGCGACGTCGACTTCACCGACGGGACCCTGCTCGTGCTGTCCGTCGATCCGGCCAGCGCGGAACCGCCGCAACTGGTGACCGTGAGCGGCACCGTCGTCGACTTCTCGTACCGCGACCTGTCCGACCGCTACCGGCTCGGGCCCGCCGGCGCGTACCGGGAGTTCGAGGGTGGTCGGGCGCTCGCCGCCGAGCAGGTGAACGGCTGGAACTGACGGTCAGTTGTCGAGTCGGTCACGCAGGTCGTCGACCTGCTGCTGGAGCCGGTCCACCGCGCCCTCGTTGTTGAGGAACGTGCTGATGCCCGCGCCGAGCGCCAGCCCGAGCAGCAGGGCGATCACACTGAGCACGAGGCCGCCGATCGCCACGCCGCGGCCGGTGACTCCCGGCCGGGCGGCCATCTTGAGGCCGACGATGCCCAGGACGACGCCGACGATGGCGAGGACCACGCCGATCCAGGCGAGGATGGCGGTGAGCACGCTGAACAGCGCGGCCACGCCGAACACGAGGGCGAGCGCGGCGGCCGTGCTGGTCTTGGCCGCCGTACCGGATCGGGTCCGGCCGGCGCGGGTCGAGGCGTCGGCCCCGGGGGCCGGTTCGCTGGACGCGGTCATGGTGCTCCCTCCACCACGCCGTGTGGCGCGGGCCTGTGCCGGCCGCTTCCCCCGTCACCGTCGACTCATGCCTGCCGACTCTCGGTCCGACGGGCGATGTCGGGCAGGTGTTCCGGCAGCGCCACGGAACGCAGGTCGGCCAGCACGTCGTCCAGGAGGCGGGTGATCCGCGGCTGGTCGCGTCCCGCCCGCCGGACGTCGTCGACCGCGACCGCGAGGAAACCGTCGAAGTCCTGCGCCCTGGCCCGTACCCGTGGCGTGCCGTCGGGGTCGTCGACGAGCAGGCGGTGACCGGGCCGGCCGGCGAGGCGGCGCAGCAGATCGTGCATCTCCTGGACGCTGCGCACCGCGGTGGTGGTGTCGTTGATCCCGGGTGACAGGGCCCGCTCGGCGATGTCGGTCAACTGCCGGAACCCGAACCCGACGTCCTGACCCAGGGTCCGTTCCACGCCGAGGCTCACCGCGACGCACGCCCGCGTCTCCGGCACGCTCGCCGGGAGCTGGCCGCCGGGCAGCGGATGGACCGCGATCAGCGGTTGCCCGGCCACCACGAAGTCGCCCGGCGCGGGCAGGACCGACAGGGCGCAGTCGTGTTCGCGGGCCAGCGCGGCGAGCCGGCCGAGGTCGACGTGTTCGACCATGCCGGGCTGCGCCGCGGTGATCACCTGCACTGGCGGGGTCAGCGGTGCGACGGGCGCGCCGGCCGGGCCGACCGGATACTGCTCCTCGATCACCCGGCGGGTCTGGGCGCCGACCGCCGCGATGATGTGTGAGACCCGCATGACCGTGGTGACGTGGTGCAGGTAGTAGACGAACAGCCCGCTGCTGGCGAGCACGAAGGTCATCGTCACGGCGAGCGAGAGTTCCGGCAGCCGGGCGTCGGGGCCGGCCGGCAGTGCCGCCAGCACCACCATAGCGAACAGCGCGGTCGCCAGGAAGGTGCCCAGAGCCGCCTGCGTGATCCGGTCCCGCAGGAAGGTCCGCAGCACCCGGGGGGAGTACTGGCTGCTGGCGAGCTGGACGGCCACCACGGTGATGGAGAAGACCAGCGCGGTGAACGAGATCATCGCGGTGATGATGGAGGACAGCAGCGACCGGGCGCCGGCCACGCTGCTGGGCAGGAACCCGGCGGTGGGCAGGCCCAGGCGCAGCTCGGCCACCGACAGGCCGACGGCCAGCAGCACGGCCCCGGCGGCGAACGCCGCCGGCACCAGCCAGAATCCCGACCACGCGGCCGCCAGGCGGGACCGGACGGTACGCGGAGTGCCGCTCATCCCGCCGTAGTCCCCGGTACGCGCCCTTTGCATACCTGGCGAAGTGTCTGTTTTACCTTGAGGCGGACCCCGACTGGGCACAACGGCGCCGGCAAGAGCACTCTGCTGCGGGAGCCGACCGAGGGCATCCAGCCGTCGGTGGTCGCCGAGATCCAGGAGCGGATCGTCGGGCTGACCCGGCAGTCCGGCTTCAGCGTGCTGCTCGTCGAGCAGCACCTCGGGTTCGCGCTGCGGGTGGCGAACCGCTACCACGTCCTCGAATCCGGCCGGGTCACCTCGCACGGCGACGGGGGAGTCACGGCGGAGCGGCCGGTGCGTCGGTATCGATTTACATTGACGTTGGTCTCTACTAACATCGTGGCTGGGAGTCGCCAAGCGCTGCTGGGCAGCAGTGCCGTCCACCTCTGGGACGGCTTGAATCGATCGGCGTCACCTTCTCCGGGGTGGGCACCCAGCGAAGACCACTGGGCGCCGGCGCATCCACTGGAGCATCATGAAAATCTCACGGACAGCACGCCGTCTGGGACTGGGCGCGGTAGCGGTTCTCGTCGCCTCGTTCACGATGGTCGCCGTCAACCAGGCCGGTCCGGCCTCGGCGCACGGATCGGTCACCAACCCGCCGTCACGCAACTACGGATGTTACGAGCGCTGGGGTTCCGACCACCTCAACCCCACGATGGCCCAGACCGACCCGATGTGCTGGCAGGCGTGGCAGGCCAACCCGAACACCATGTGGAACTGGAACGGCCTGTACCGCGAGAACGTCGGCGGCAACCACCAGGCCGCCGTGCCGGACGGGCAACTGTGCAGCGGCGGTCGCACCCAGAATGGCCTGTACGCCTCGCTCGACGCGGTCGGCGCGTGGACCGCGAAGCCGATGCCGAACAACTTCACCCTGACGCTGACCGACGGCGCTCGGCACGGCGCCGACTACATGTTGATCTACATCACCAAGCAGGGTTTCGACCCGACCACCCAGCCCCTCACCTGGAACAGCCTCGAGCTGGTACTCCGCACCGGCAGCTACCCGACCACCGGGCTCTACGAGGCGCAGGTGAACGCGGGCAACCGTACCGGGCGGCACGTCGTCTACACCATCTGGCAGGCGTCCCACCTCGACCAGCCGTACTACCTCTGCAGTGACGTGATCTTCGGCGGTGGCGGCACCCCGCCGCCGACGACCCCGCCGCCCACCACGCCGCCGCCCACCACCCCGCCGCCGACGACTCCGCCGCCCACCACGCCGCCGCCGGCCGGAAACGGTGCCTGCACCGCCACCTTCCGCAAGACGAACGAGTGGTCCGGTGGATTCGGCGCCGAGGTCACCGTCCGGGCCGGCAACGCCGCCATCTCCGGATGGACGGTGGCATGGACCTGGCCCAACGGCCAGAGCATCACCAACTCCTGGAACGCGACGGTCACCTCGAGCGGTTCGTCGGTCACCGCGTCGAACGTCGCCTACAACGGCTCCCTGAGCGCCAACGCCACCACCAGCTTCGGCTTCAACGCCTCCTGGAACGGCACCAACTCCGCACCCACCCTCACCTGCACCGCCCGGTAACAGCATCCGCGGTGGGGTGGCGCGGCACGCGCCACCCCACCGCGCCGCCGGCAGGGCCGTGCGCCGGGGGTGGCAGTGCGGACGGACCCGACCTTCGGGCAGAGGTCCATGCGCTGCTCTCCGCCACCATCAGGAACCGCGACGAGGTGAGGAACGACCATGATCTCCCGGGTACGCGTCAGCGGCTGGTGCCGAAGCGGCGTCGTGTGGATCGAGGTGTGCCTGCTGGCCGCGTCGATCGGTGTCGCCGCCCTGGTCACCTCGACCACCCCGAGGACGGACCCGGAGGTTCTCCGCCAAGAGATCCTGGCCCGGATGCGCACGACCCTCGAGCAGGTGGACCCGACACATCACGGCCACGCCGGGCACACCGCCCCGCAGGGGTCGGCCGGAGAGCAGGCCGCGCCGGCGGTCGTCTGCGGAGTCCATGTCTACGGCTACGAGCCCACCGGGGCCACCACGCTGGCCGACGTCCGGACGGTCTACGGCTTCCACCTCTGTGGCGTCGCCGAACAGAAGCGCCATTGGGACGGAGCGGTCAAACTCGTCGGCCCACTGATCATGGACATGACCACCCGACCTCCCGGCGTCGAGGTGGTCGAGGCGACAGCCGACGTCAGGTTCGTCGACCGGCTACGGGAGATGTTCCCCGACAAGTACGAGGACCTGGCACTCAGGGAAGCGTTGCCCGCATCGGAGATGGCCGACCTGCGGCGCCGGTACGACGCCGCCGCCGGCCTCTGACCACGCCGAGCGGCCGCCTCCGGTCACCTCGTGTTGGTGAGAGTGCCGCAGGCCTCTCTCATTCGTCGTATCAAATTCAAGGTGGTCTAACTCTGGACGTTTACTGTTAACAGTCCTAATAATAAGGCCCTCGGTTCCGCCCCGATCCGGAAGGGCCACCCCCATGCGCCGCCCCGCCATCCTCGCCCTGGCCGCCGTCCTGGCCGCCGGTGCTGCCACCGTCCACCTGGCGTCGTCCGCCTCCGCGGCCGCCGCCTGCTATCCCGCCTGGTCGTCGTCCGCCGTGTACGTCGGCGGCGGTCAGGCGTCGTACCAGGGCGTCAACTACCAGGCCAAGTGGTGGACCCAGAACGAGAACCCGGCCACGCACAGCGGCCAGTGGGACGTCTGGGCCAACCAGGGCGCCTGCGGCGGCTCCACCCCGCCGACCACGCCACCCCCGACCACGCCACCCCCGACCACGCCACCCCCGACCACGACGCCACCGTCCACCCCGCCCCCGACGACCACCCCGCCGCCGACCACGCCCCCGCCGACCGGCAACGGTCAGCTGCCGAAGCACTTCCTCACCGGTTACTGGCAGAACTTCGACAACCCGGCCCGGGAGATCCGGCTCCGTGACGTACCGGCCACCTACGACCTGATCGCGGTCGCGTTCGCCGACGCGACGAACACGCCCGGCACGGTGTCCTTCAGCATCGACCCGGGCCTGAGCGCCTCACTCGGCGGCTACACCGACGCCGACTTCAGGAACGACGTCGCCACCCTGCACTCGCGGGGCAAGAAGGTGATCATCTCGGTCGGTGGCGAGCGCGGCACGATCTCGGTCGCCAGTTCCAGCGCCGCAACGAACTTCGCCAACTCGATCGTCGGCCTCATCGCCAGCTACGGGTTCGACGGCGTCGACATCGACCTGGAGAACGGCGTCAACGCGACGTACATGGGTCAGGCCCTGCGGGACATCCGCAACCGGACGAACCCGAACCTGATCATCACGATGGCGCCGCAGACCATCGACATGCAGAGCACCGGCAGTCAGTACTTCCAGTTGGCGCTGAGCATCAAGGACATCCTGACCGTCGTCCACACCCAGTACTACAACTCCGGTGCGATGCTCGGCTGCGACAACAACGCCGCGTACGCCCAGGGAACGGTCAACTTCCTCGTGGCGCTCGCCTGCATCCAGCTGGAGAACGGGCTCCGGCCGGACCAGGTGTCCCTCGGGCTGCCCGCCGCGCCGAGCGCCGCCGGTGGCGGCTACGTCAACCCCTCGGTGGTCAACCAGGCCCTCGACTGCCTCGCCAAGGGCATCAACTGCGGCTCCGTGAAGCCGCCGCGCACCTACCCGGGGATCCGTGGCGCCATGACGTGGTCGGTCAACTGGGACGTCACCAACGGCAACGGATTCGCCAACACCGTCCGTCCCCACCTCAACACCCTTCCCTGAACCCCCGCAGGAGAGTGTCATGAAACTCAGGCAGAAGATCCTGGCCCTGGCCGCCGTCACGGTCACCGCCACCGCCCTCGCCGTCGCCCCGATGACCACGTCGAGCGCGGCCGCGGCCTGCTACCCGGCCTGGTCGTCGTCCGCCGTGTACGTCGGCGGCGGCCAGGCGTCGTACCAGGGCGTCAACTACCAGGCCAAGTGGTGGACCCAGAACGAGAACCCGGCCACCCACAGCGGCCAGTGGGACGTCTGGGCCAACCAGGGCACCTGCGGCGGCACCACCCCGACCACCCCGCCCCCCACCGGCCCGACCAACCCGCCCCCGGCCGGCAGGATGGCGGCGGCGCCGTACGTCTATCCCGGCTGGGGCAACCCGCCGGCGCCCTCGACGATCACCGGTCAGGGCGTCCGCGCGTTCACCGTCGCGTTCGTGCTGGCGAACGGCTGCAACCCGGTCTGGGACGGTGAGGGCGGCCTGACCGGCGGCGTCCACGAGTCCTGGATCAACCAGGCCAAGGCCGCCGGCGCCACCATCGTCCCGTCGATCGGCGGGTGGCAGGGCAACAAGCTCGGCCCGAACTGCGCCACCCCGGAGGCCCTCGCCGGCGCGTACCAGAAGGTCATCAACACCTTCGGCCTCAAGGCCATCGAGATCGACATCGAGAACTACGACGAGTTCGAGAACTACACGGTCGCCGACCGCATCGTGAGTGCCCTGGGCATCATCAAGCGCAACAACCCGGGCGTCACCACGATCCTGACCTTCGGTACGACCACGACCGGACCCAACGTGCACGGCGTCCGGCTGATCAACCAGGCCCGGGCGCTGAACGCCAACGTGGACGTCTTCACCATCATGCCGTTCGACTTCGGCGGCGGCGCGGACATGTACACCAGCACCCGCAACGCCGCGGAAGGTCTGAAGAATCAGCTGAAGTCCACGTTCGGCTGGAACGACCAGACCGCGTACGCCCACATGGGCATCTCCGGTATGAACGGGCTGTCCGACCAGCAGGAGGTCACCACGCCGGAGACCTGGACGCGGATCCGTGACTACGCCAGGAGCAACGGGCTCGCTCGATTCACGTTCTGGGCGGTGAACCGGGATCGCGGCTGCGCCGGCGGCGGCGTGGTGTCCAACTGCAGCGGCATCGCCCAGAGCGACTGGGAGTTCAGCCGGATCTCCGCCGGCTTCTGAGAGCTGTTCCACCAGGGCGGCGAAGCCGGGGAGGAGTCCGGGCGGCGGCCCGGACTCCTCCCCGCCCCGCACGGCATCCACCCTTCAGAAGCTGACCCCGAACGGCACCGGCGTCTTCGACGTCCTGACCGTGAGCGGCCGCACGGCTCGGCCGCGGTGTACGTCAGCTCGCCCCGCCCGTTCACCTCCGACAGCGCCCAGTCGCTGTGGAGCACCGAGGCGTGGTGCATCCGCAGCTCGGATCGCGGTGGTGCCGATGGCGGAGCACCCGGCTGCGCCGGGAGTCACGACACCGCGGGACCTGTCGGCGCCGTGGCGCCGTCGTTCGGCTCAGCGACCGACCTGGCGGGTGCGCTGCGGCGTGCGTCGACCGCCCCGGGTCACTCGGGTCGGTGGGATCGGTCCACGCCCTTGTGCACGCGGACCGTGCGCTCCACGAGCTCACGCAGCGTGCCCTCGTCGACGTCGTCGAGCCGCTTGAGGTAGAGGCAGCCCTTGCCGGTCCTGTGCGGGCCGAGCCGGGCGAGCAACGTCGGGTAGCGCTCCTCGTAACCGCCGACCAGATAGAGGACGAGCTGCTGCTTGCGGGGCGAGAAACCGGCCAGGGGCCAGTCGCCGGTGGGGCCGTGGTAGCTGCCGAAGCCCACGATGCTCGGGCCCCACATCACCGGCGGCTCACCCGTCACGTCGCGCAGGATCGCGCACAGGCGCAGGGCGTCGGCACGCCGGCGCTCGTCCGCGACCGCGGCCAGGAAATCGTCGACGCTCGCGTCGGTGGGAACCGTCACCGGCTGCCTTGATGTCGCCACGGCCGTGATGCTGTCACGTCCGTACGACAGGCGCCCCTGCGCGAGGACCGTTGCGCCGCCGACGTCGACGGCATCCGCACGTTCGGTCGAGGGGCCGGACCTCCGGACGCCCCGGTGGTGCCGCTGCCGCACGCCACCCGTCCTCGTCCTCCCAGTTCCGCGACCTGGTGCCGGGGCTCGGCAACCGTCGGCGGCTGGTCGCGCCCGATCTGCGCGGCAGGCGCTCCAGTCGCGAGCGGGATCGGCATGGACCGCGCCGCGCGCCCCGATGCCGTCGGGGAGACGTCGCGACGCTTCGTCCGTCCTCCCGTCGAGTAGGGATCACGCTCACCTGGCGGGGAGCGGCCGGCCGGAACCGCCCCGCAACCCCGGCGATGCCGGATCGGCATGAACACCGCCGATTCCGTCTTCGACCGCATGCCCGATCGCTGCCAGGGTCGAGTCCTGCCCAACCGGCGCTGTCCGGTGCCGGACGCACGACATCGACAAGGAGTGATCATGGTGCTCGCCCCACACCGTCTGGTGGCCGTGGTGTCAGCGGTGGCCCTCGCCGCCTGCGGTCCCGCCGATTCCGGCGATGCCGCCGAACGGCCGACGCCGGACCGTCCGATGACGGCCACCGCGTCCGCCGCGGCCGACCGGGACCGCGCGTTCCGGCACCTGGAGGAGACGTTCGACGCGCGGCTGGGGGTGTACGCGATCGACACCGGAACCGGCGCGACGGTGGGCTACCGGGCCGACGAGCGGTTCGCGTACGCCTCGACGTTCAAGGCGTTGGCCGCCGCGGAGGTTCTCGACGAGACCACGGATGCCGAGCTGGACCGGGTGGTGCGGTACTCGGCGGACGACCTGGTCACCTACTCGCCGATCACCGAGAAGCACGTCGCCGACGGCATGACGCTGCGCGCGCTCGCCGACGCGGCCGTGCGCTACAGCGACAACACCGCCGGTAACCTGCTGCTGCGCCGGCTCGGCGGACCGCAGAGGTTCGAGAAGGAACTGCGCGGGGTCGGCGACAAGGTCACCGCCCCCGCACGGTACGAGACCGCGCTCAACGAGGCGCTCCCGGGGGACCGTAGGGACACCAGCACCGCTCGGGCCCTGGCTCAGGACCTGCGGGCGTACGCCGTCGGCGACTCCCTCGACCCCGCGGACCGCGACATCCTCAACGGCTGGCTGCGGGGCAATACCACGGGCGGCGAGTTGATCCGCGCCGGTGTGCCCGACGGCTGGGTCGTCGGGGACAAGACCGGTTCCGGCGGCTACGGGACCCGCAACGACATCGCGGTGGTCTGGCCACCGGACCGGGCGCCGATCGTGCTCGCGGTGCTGTCCAGCCGCGACCAGAAGGACGCCGACTACGACAACGCCCTGATCGCCCGGGCGGCCGAGGTCGCGATCGCCGTGTTGTGACGGCTCCACCAGCCGGTGCGGCGCCAGCCGTCCGGTAGCGCGGATGGAGGCCGCGGTGAACGCGCCGGTCGCCGGCAGGACCGACACCACCGACGCCGAGAACCACGAATGTCACGGTGCGACGGTGACGCGGTGACACTGCCCGCGCCGTCCGGCGAGCGCTGCAATGGGAATGCCACGCCGCTTGGAAGGAACCCCATGGACGCCACACGAACCGACGAACCGACGCAGCGTCACCGGCCGGCCGTCGACAGCTCCCGGCCCTTCGGGGCCCACCTGCGGATGAGCTGGTGGAAGCCGCTCGTGGTCATCGGTGTCCCACCGGTGGTGATGCTGGTCCTCCAGGTCCTGCTCTATCAGGTCGTGGGCGCCATCGAGGGCAGCGACGACCCGATGTCCCCCGTCATGACGCCGCTGAAGTCCCTGGCCGTCAACATCAGCATCGGCACGTCGGGCGTGGTGGCGGTCCTGCTCCTGGCGCGGATCGCCAAGGTGCCGTGGCGCAGGCTGATCAGCTCACCCCGGGCCGTCGACACCCGCCGCCTGACGTACTACCTCGTGATAGCCGCGGTGCTCGTGGGCGCGGGGATCGGCGTCGTGGCGCTGGTGGCGCCGGACTCGCCGGGCTGGACCACCTTCGGTGTCAGCGGCACGACGATCGGCCTGCTGGCGGTCACCGTGCTCAGTACGCCGCTGCAGTCCACCGGCGAGGAGTTGTTGTGGCGCAGCGCCGTGCTGCCCGCCGCCGCGTCCTGGGTGCGTGCGGTCCGGCCGGCGCTGGCCGTCGGGCTCGTCGTGTCGAGTCTGGGCTTCGCCGTGCTCCACGGGTCGAGCGACCCCTGGCTGTTCGGTTACTTCACCTTCATCGGCCTCTGCACCGGCCTGATGGCGATCATCAGCGGCGGCGTCGAGGCGCCGGTCGCCTTCCACGTCGCCAACAACGTCCTGTTCGGGGTCGTCAGCACGGTGATGGCCGACGGCGAGCCCTACGCGATCGACCGCGCCACCGACTCCGGCGACGCGTCCCTGCTGATCCTGGCGGCCGTCAACGTCGCCATGGTGGTGCTGGTCTGGTCGCGTGAGCGGCGGACCTGGCCCAGAACCGCCGGCTAACCCCACCAGGGCAGCGTGCCCGTGCGCAGGTGGTCGTGCAGGGAACGGGCGACCTGGGCCATCGTCGCCTCGCTGCCGGGCTGGGCGACGGCGGGCACCCGGGAGGCGGTGAGTGCGGCGACCGCGTACGACTGCCCGTCGCCGTGGTCCACCACCCCGACCTCGTGGCGCAGGTGCAGCAGGGTGCCGGTCTTGGACGACCAGCGGGAGGCGTCGGAGGTGAAGTCGGGGGCGAGCCGCTGCCGGTGCAGGTTGTCGCCCATCAGGGCGCGCACCCGCGCGGCGGTGGTCTGGTGGATCACCGACGGTCGCCAGAGGGCCTGCAGCAGGTCGACGTAGGCCCGCGCCGATCCGGTGTTGGCACGGGTGACGTCGAGCTGGGCGACCGGATGGCCCTGCCCGGGAGTCGCCGCGCCGATGGCGAGGGAGTGGGCCAGATGCGCGTCGTCGGGTCCGAGCCGTTCCGCCGGCGTGTCGGCGAGGTCGCCCGCCCGGTGCCGGACGGCGATGCCGTCGACGCGCAGTCGCCGCAGTTCGGCGGCGACCGCGGCCGGCGGGACGAGGTCGAACAGCGCGTCGGCGGCGACCGAGTCGCTGACGGACGTGCTCAGGTACAGCAGGTCGTCCACGGCGATCCGTGCCGGATGCCGGAATCGGCTCAGACCGGTCGGGCCGGGGGTGGTGATCCGACCGGGCGCGACGTCGACCGGCAGCGCCGGGTCTATTTCGCCACGGGCGATCCGTTCCAGCACGGCGACCGCCAACGGCACCTTCACCAGCGACGCCGACGGGTAGCGGGCGTCCGCGTCGAAGCCGATCTCCGCGCCGCTGTCGAGGTTGCGGACCAGGAAGGCGCCGCGCAGCCCGGCCTCGTCGAGGAGCCCGCGCGCGTCGCGCACGACGGTGGTGGCACTCACGTCGTCGCGCCCAGGCATCGCGCTATGTCCGAATGCAGAACCGTTCGCAGCTGTTCGAGGTCCTCGCGGAGGCCGGCGGCGATGTCGTAGCCGCGTACGAGTCGGGGCTCGGCGAGGGGACACCAGTGCAGCCCGAAGTCCTCGGCCTGCTGGCGGGAGCAGAGCAGCAGGTCGGGTGAGCTGAGCGCCTTCGCCGCGGCGTCGACGAGCGACGGCGCGACGGTGACCTGGGCCGGCGCCAGTCCGGCCGACTGGCCGGCGCGGGTCAGCGGATCCCGCAGGTGGGCGAGGTCGTCCTCGGGCTGGATGAGGATCCGCCGTCGTGCCTGGGTGCGGGCTCGGCCGCGGCGCAGCGTCTCCAGGAACACCGTCGCCGCCGGAAACGGGGTCCGGGCGGCCAGCCCGAGCGGAACCCGCCAGGAAGCCGCCGCCTCGGGGACCGCCAGGATCCCCGCGCCGACCTCCAGTGCCTGACAGAGCCGGTCGCGTTCCTGCGGGCCGGCCGGCCGTACCTCCAACTTGAGGCGGTGACGCCGGCTCGCGACCACCAGGGCGGCGAGGCGGGGTGCGGGACAGGTCTCGGGTACGGCGACCTGTAGCGGGCGCAGCCGGGCGCGCTCGACGTCGTCGGTCATCGCGTCGGCGAGATCGACCAGGCGACGGGCCGTCGGCAGCATGTCCTGCCCGAACGACGTCAACCGAACCGCCCGGGAGGACCGGTCGAACAACCGCGCCCCGAAGTGCCCCTCCAGGGCGGCGATGCGGCGACTGGCGACCGACTGGGGGATGCCCGCCGCGGCGGCGCCGGAGGTGAAACTGCCGTGCCCGCTGACGGCGACGAAAGCCCGGCAGGCGGCGACCACATCCACCTGCCGAACCTATACCTGGAACGCATGGAACCGACGACCGGAGGCCGGACGAGGATCGTCCGCTACAACCAGTCGTGTTCGCGGGCGTACCGGGCGGCCTCGTGGCGGGTCCGGGTCTGGGTCTTGCGCATGGCGTTGGAGAGGTAGTTGCGGACGGTTCCCGGCGCGAGGTGCAGTCGGGCGGCGATGTCGGTGACCGAGTAGCCCTCGCCGGTGACCCTCAGGACGTCGGCTTCGCGGTCGGTGAGGGGGGAGTCGTCGGTGACGGCGAGTGCCGACACGTCCGGATCGATCCAGCGCTTACCGGCATCCAGGGTGGCGATGACGGAGGTGATGTGGGCCGGCTCGGCGGACTTGCTGATGAAGCCTTGGACGCCGAGTTTCAGGGCCTTGCGGAGCACGCCGGGGCGGGCGTGCCGGGTCAGCATGAGGATCACCTGCTCGGGTCGCGTTCGACGGATCTCGGCGACCGCGCCGAGGCCGTCCACGCCGGGCATCTCCAGGTCGATGACCAGGACGTCGGGCCGGTGCCGCAGGGTGGCCTCGATGGCAGTCTCACCGTCCTGCGCCTCGGCGAGAACGGTGATGTCACCCTCCAGGGGCAGCAGCGCGGCGAGGGCCGTCCGGAGCAGCACCTCGTCGTCGGCGAGCACGATTGTCGTCATCGACCGTCCTCCTTCAGGGCCGGTGGCTGCACCGCGCCACGGGCGGGCGGGAACGTCGCGGCCGTCCGGAAGCGCCCCTCGTGCTGTTCCACGATCAGCTGACCGCCGTCATCCGCCAGCCGTTGCCGCAGCGCGGACAGTCCCCTGAGCTCCGGTGGGGTGTCGGCGGTCACGCCGTCGTTGACGATGGTGATGCCCGACCCGGCGAGCGTGATCCGCACCTGGGTGGCCTGCGCGTGGCGCAGGATGTTGGTGGTGGTCTCGCGCAGCACCTGCCCGAGCAGTTCGCTGACGTGGGCGTCGACCTCGGCCTCCCGGGTCACCCGCACCCGGATGCCGGCGGCCTCGAACAGGTTCTTCGCGTTCTCGATCTCCGCGGTCAGGTTGAGCCGCCGTTGGGCGTACGCGAGTTCCTTGGTCTGCGTGATGGTGTCGCTGACCAACGCGTACGTCTCGCGCAGTTCCTCCTCGGCCCGCGCGGTGTCGCGGAGCAGCAGTCGCTGGGCCAGGGCGATCTTCAACTTGACCACGTGCAGGGTGTGGCCCTGGATGTCGTGCAGGTCGCTGGCGAATCGCACGCGCTCCCGGACGACGGCCAGCTCCGCCTCGCGTTCCCGGGTCTGTTCGAGTTCCCGGATGAGGTCGTAGAACCGCTCGCCCACGATCGTGAAGACCGTCACGACGACGGTGAGGGCGGTGGGGACGAGGACGTAGGTGACCAGGACGTGAGCGACGTCGTCCCGCTGCACCAGCAGCCGCGCCGCGCCGACGACGGCGACGTAGGAGAACAGCCCGGCCACCGCCGGCCCGCGGTGCCGCCGGACCTCCCGCAGGGCGAGGGAACCCACGGCGCAGAACCCCCAGTAGGCGTTGGGACTGCCGGTCACCAGGACCCCCAGCGGCCACACCGCTGCCCCGACGACCAGGCAGGGCACCGCCACCCGGGCCAGGTCGTTGGCCGTCCATCGTTCGAAGGCCACCACGGCCGCCACCGCACCCGGCGCCAGGACGACGATGTGCCACCAGGTACGCACGTCGATGTAGAGGAGGACCGCGGCGGCGAACACCACGGGCGGTAGTGACGTGACGAGATTGAGTCGGCGCAGCCTTCCCTGCGTCGACTCGGTGAAGCGCGGTGATCTCGCGGTCACCACACCAGTATCCGGCAGCCACGGGTCGCGACCAGTGACACCACGTCACATGCGGTGATGACACCGCGCCACTGACGGGTCGGCGGCGCCCGCGCTGTCATGGGTGCATGTCCACCTCACCCGTCATCGAAGTCGACCGGCTGAACCTCACGTACGGTGACTTCCACGCCGTCAAAGACCTCTCCTTCGAGGTACGGCCCGGAGAGCTGTACGCGCTGTTGGGCACCAACGGTGCCGGGAAGACCTCGACGCTGGAAGTCGTCGAGGGACACCGGAGGCCGACCTCCGGGAGCGTCCGCGTCCTCGGGCACAGCCCGCAGGACCGCCGTCTGGTCCGTCCCCGGATGGGCGTCATGCTCCAGGAAAGTGGTTTCTCCCCGGACCTTACGGTTCGCGAGTCCGTCCGGCTCGTCGGCCGGCTCACCCGGCGCGGCGACGACGTCGACCGGGTGCTCGACCTGGTCGACCTCACCGGGCGGGCCGGCCGCAGGGTGTCGCAGCTCTCCGGCGGCGAGAAGCGGCGGCTGGACTTCGCCACCGCCGTCTACGGCACCCCAGAGTTGATCTTCCTGGACGAGCCGACCACGGGGCTGGACATCCAGTCCCGCGACGCCGTCTGGGCGACTGTGGACCGGCTCCGCGAGAACGGCGCCACCATCGTGCTCACCACCCACTACCTGGAGGAGGCGCAGCAGCGCGCCGACCGGATCGGACTGATGCACCAGGGCGCCCTGCACCGCGAGGGCACGGTGGCGGAACTGACCCGCACCCTGCCGGCGGTCATCCGCTTCTCCCTCCCGGCCGGAGCGCCGGCGCTGCCGCTGCCGGCTGCGGTCGACGCCGAGGGGAAGGTCGTCGTCGAGACCTTCGGACTGCAGAAGGACCTGCACGTCCTGCTCGGGTGGGCCCAGGACCACGCCGTCGAGCTGCAGGGTCTGGAGGCCGGGCCGACCCGCCTCGACGACGTCTTCCGCGCCATCAGCAACTGAACCGCGACCTCGACAGGAGTTCCCCCGTGTTGTCCATCGCCGCAAGCGAGCTGATCCAGATCTTCCGCAACCGGCTGGTACTGATCACCAGCCTCATCATCCCGGTGGTCGTCAGCGCGTTCTTCGTCCGCCAGCACGAGACCTACGCCGCCCTCGGCAGTCTCGGCTACATCGCCGCGATCGTGATGTTCACGATCACCGCGTTCGGGCTCTATGCCACCGCGGTCACCACGCTGGCCTCCCGGCGGCAGAACCTCTTCCTCAAGAGACTGCGCTCCACCGCCGAGGGGGACGCCGGCATCCTCGCCGGCCTGCTGCTGCCCGTCCTCGTCCTCGCCGTGGTGCAGGTGACCGCCATCCTGACCGTCCTGGCCGTGGTCGCCGGCGGACCGGCCGACGTCGCTCTGCTGGTCGTGGCGTTCCTCGCGACCCTGGCCATGATGGTCGGCCTGGCCCTGGCCACGGCCGGGCTGACGAACTCCCCGGAACACGCTCAGGTCACCACCCTGCCCGTCACCCTCGGTGTGATCGCCGCGGCCACCTGGGTCGGCATCTCCGGCACGGAGAACCTCGCCTGGCTCAAGCGGCTGCTGCCCGGCGGCGCGGCCGCGGAACTGACCATGAACGCCTGGAACGGCGGGGTCGCCGTGACCGACTCCCTGGTCCTGCTCGCGCCCACGCTCGGCTGGGTCGTCATCTCCGTCGCCCTCGCCATCCGCCTCTTCCGCTGGGAGCCCCGCCGATGACCACCGCACCCCGCTCGGACGCCCCGACCCTCGTCGAAGACCTCCTCCTGCTGCTGTTCCAGCCCACATCCGGGACCATCGCGGGTGAGAACACCCTCTTCTACGTCCTCGGTGGCGCGGTCCTCGCGGACCTGGCGCTCGGCGACCACCTGATCACGGCGGACCGTGGGCGGGTCAGTGGCGTGGCGGGTCACCCACCGTCGGACGACCTCCTCCGCCCGGCGTGGAACTACCTCGCCGAGAAACCGAGGGGAGTGCAGACCGCACTCGCGGCCATCGGTCCCGCCCTGCGCAAGCCGGTGTTGGAGCGGCTCGTCGCCCGTGGCGACATCGACGAGGCGCCGCGCAAGGTGCTCGGCCTGTTCCGGACGACGGCCCTGCGCGACGGCAGGACCGAACGACGGGCCCGCCTGCTCGCCGACGTTCGGCAGGTTCTCGTGGCGGGTGCGGAGCCGCGAGCCCGTGTCGCCGCGCTCGCGGCGCTGCTCTCGGCCAGCGGGACACTGCCGCAGTTCCACCGCGAGATCCCGTGGACGTCAGAGGTGATCACGCGGGCCAAGGCGCTCGAGCGCGGCGACTGGGGTGCCGGCGCCGCGGCCGAGGCGGTGACCCGTACCGTCACGGCCACGGTCGTCAACAGCGTCATCGTGGCCGTCACCGTGCTGCCGCGCAGCTAGTGGCGGGCACGCTGCGGAGCTTTCCCGCCGACAGCGAGCCGGCACTGCGGTCCGGGAGGCGCGGTGGCCGACGGTGAGTTCCCGCGCGCCGATCACCAGGCGCAGGGCGCGTAGTCCTTCAGGAAGCAGCCGTAGAGGTCCTCGCCCTGTTCGCCGCGGACGATCGGGTCGTAGACCCGGGCCGCGCCGTCGACCAGGTCCAGTGGGGCGTGGAAGCCGGCGTCCGCCAGCCGCATCTTCGTCGGGTGGGGCCGCTCGTCGGTGATCCAGCCGGTGTCGACGCTGGTCATGAGGATGCCGTCGGCCAGCATCTCCTGGGCGCTGGTTCGGGTGAGCATGTTCAGCGCGGCCTTGGCCATGTTGGTGTGCGGGTGCTCCGGCCCCTTGTAGCCGCGGGCGAACTGGCCCTCCATCGCCGACACGTTCACCACGTACTTCCGGCGGGCGGTCGCCGCGGCCATCGCCGGTCGCAGTCGGCTGACCAGCACGAACGGCGCGGTCACGTTGCACAGCTGCACTTCGAGCAGTTCGATCGGGTCCACCTCGTGCACCCGCTGCACCCAGCTGTTGACCGGTTCGAGGTCCGGCACCAGACCGCCGGCGTCGATGGCGCTCGCTGCCGCGATGCGCTCCGGCGACGCGGAGCCGCCGGTCAGCGCCAGCGCGGTGAGCGCGTGCGGGGTGAGCGCCGGACGCGCCGGGGCGGTCAGACTGCCGGCCGGGTCGTTCCGGCCGGCCGTCGGGGCGAACGTGATGATCTCCGGCAGCGGACCGTCCGGCAGGGCCGCCGCCTCCGCGGCGACGAGCGGCGCGTATGCCCCGGGGGTGCGGCGGACGGTCTGCGCCGCGTTGTTGATCAGGATGTCGAGTGGTCCCTGGGCGCTGACCGAGTCGGCGAGGGCGATCACCTGGGCGGGGTCGCGCAGGTCGATCCCGACGATCCGCAGGCGGTGCAGCCAGTCCGCGCTGTCCGGCATCGCGGCGAACCGGCGGACCGCGTCGTGCGGGAACCGGGTGGTCACCGTGGTGTGCGCGCCGTCGCGCAGCAGCCGCAGCGCGATGTACATGCCGATCTTCGCCCGGCCGCCGGTGAGCAGCGCGCGCCGGCCGGTCAGGTCGGTGCGGGCGTCGCGGCGCTCCCGGTTGAGCGCGGCGCAGGGCGGGCAGAGCTGGTGGTAGAACGCGTCCACCTCGCGGTAACGCTGCTTGCAGACGTAACAGCCGCGCGGGTTGTGCAGGAAGCCGGCAGTGGCGCCGACGGTGGGGGAGGCCAGCGGGATGCCCTGGGTCTCGTCGTCGATCCGGCCCGGGGCGCCGGTGGCGGTGGCCGCCGTCACCGCCCGGTCGGCCGCCAGGACGGCGTTCCGGCGGTCCTCGCGTCGCCGCTGCTTGATCACCTTGTAGAGCTTCGCGGTGGCCCGCTGCACCCGCACCACGTCGGGGTGGTCGGGTGGCAGGTTCTCCAGCGCCTCGAAGACGGCGAGGCAGGTCTCCAGCCGATCGCGGTCAATGCCGTGCTGGCCGTTTTCGGTACTCTTGTCCGCCGTCATACCGCCGCTGTCTCATTCCGTTCCCGCACCGGATCCACCCGGCCCGCCCCACGTCCGACCGGAACTGTACGCACCGCGGGGCCGCCGACGCATCCCGCGTCGACCCGCCGGCCCGGGAGGTCGGGGCGAACCTCGCCCGGCGGGGCGAACGGTGCATCTCCCTCCCGGACGGGCGGGGCGGAAGCGGCCACGCCGAGGTGTGCGGGCCCGTGACCGGGTTGGTTGTCATCCTCTTCTGCATCGTTGTAAATTGGCGTGCGTCCATGTTCGACGAAGGAGGTAGTTCTGGACTGCGCACTGGCCTTCGATGCCACCTACGCCCCCCACGCCGCCGTCGTTGTGTCCACCGTGGTCGCCCACATGCCGGCGGAACCGTTGCGGTTCTGGTTCGCCGCGGGCGACGACGTCACCGAGCGCAGCCGGGCCGCTCTGACCCGGGCGGCCGGGCGCGCCACCGTCTCCTTCCTGACGGTGGACCCACCCCCGATCCGCCTGCCCGGCTCCCGCGAACCCCACCTGAGCTACCTCTCGGCCGCCATGTACCTGCGGCTGCTGATCCCGCACGCCCTGCCGCCGGACGTCCACCGCCTGGTCTATCTCGACTCGGACGTGCTCTGCACCGGCTCGTTGGCGGAACTGCGTGACCTCGACCTGGCCGGCGCGCCCCTCGGCGCGGTCCGGGACGCGTTCACCCGCCGGCTGATCGACACCGGCGGCCTGCCGGGCATCTACGGCCGGTACCACGACCTCGACGCCCAGGCCCCGTACCTCAACTCCGGGGTGCTGCTCATCGACGTGCCGCGGTGGAAGGAGCTCGACGTCACCGCCAAGGCGCTCGACTACGTCGCCCGCCACGCGGACGAGTCGCGCTTCCCGGACCAGGACGCCCTCAACCATGCCGTCTACGGGCGGTGGACACGGATGCCCAAGCGCTGGAACCACATGATGGCGTGGCGACTCGATCCGCGCGTCGGCGGGAACGTCACCGACGCGTCCGTCATCCACTTCGCCGGCCCGGTGAAGCCGTGGCATCCGGAGTTCCCCGACGGCGTGTACCGGCAGATGTACTGGCGACACCGCCGCCGTACCGAGGTGGTCACCGCCCGGAACAGATGACCTGGAGCGACCCGCGCCGGCCGGTTCACTTGTGCTGTCGATCGCCGGACCCGGCGGCGGTCCGGGCGGTGATCTCCGCACACCGTGACCTGATCGCGCACGAGACCCTCGCGATCTCCGCGACGCTCGTGGACCCGCTGTCGGAGGGCTTGCCGGGCACGGTCGGCGGCGGCGAGGAGATCCTGGTGCACGCCCTCCGGGCCTGAGGCGGAGGCGGTGCCGCGGCGGAACAGGGCCGCGGCACCGCCCGCACGGCGGTCAGGGGCGGGGGAAGACCGGCACCGGCTGGTCCTCCGGGTCGAGGTCGAGCCCGGCGGGCCCGATGATCCGCGGATCGGGTACGCCGACGACCGAGGCGTCCTTGCCGGCGTAGTCGAACCGATGCAGCACGTGCCGCATCGCCTCCAGCCGGGCCCGCTTCTTGTCGTTGCTCTTCACCACGGTCCACGGGGCGTCGGCGGTGTCGGTCCAGAAGAACATCGCCTCCTTGGCCTCGGTGTAGTCGTCCCAGCGGTCGAGGGAGGCGAGGTCCATCGGGGAGAGCTTCCACTGGCGTACCGGGTCGACCTTGCGGATGACGAAGCGGGTGCGTTGCTCGTTGCGGGAGACCGAGAACCAGAACTTGACCAGCCGGATGCCGGAGCGGACCAGCATCCGCTCCAGGTCCGGGGCCTGCCGCAGGAACTCCAGATACTCCTTGCGGGAGCAGAAGCCCATCACCCTCTCCACGCCGGCCCGGTTGTACCAGGACCGGTCGAACAGCACGATCTCCCCGGCCGCCGGCAGGTGCGCCAGCCAGCGCTGGAAGTACCACTGGCCGGCCTCCCGCTCGTCCGGCTTCTCCAGGGCGACGACGCCGGCGCCCCGCGGGTTGAGGTGCTCCATGAAGCGTTTGATCGTGCCGCCCTTGCCGGCGGCGTCGCGGCCCTCGAAGAGGATCACCAGCCGCTCGCCGGTGTCCTTCACCCAGTCCTGGAGCTTCAGCAGCTCGATCTGCAGCAGGCGCTTCTCCCGGTCGTACGCCTCCCGGTCGAGACGCTCGTCGTAGGGGTAGCCGTCGCGCCAGGTCTCCACCGGGCGGCCGTCGGGCAGCAGCAGCACCGGATCGTCGTCGTATCCGTCACGTACCTGGTAGTCGGCGTCGAGGTCCAGCAGCGCAGCGTCGGCCATACCGACCGTACCTACCCCGCCACACCTGCCGCGACGCCTCCGGACAGGGGGAATGCCTGGTCGATTGTGCGGTCGATAGGGGTCCTCCCGCGTCCGGACGCCCGGCATCATCGGCCTGCGACGACCGCCCGGTGGCGGCTGCCGGATCTCGCACACTCACCGTCGGTGGAAGGAACTGCCGTGTCGACTCGTCGTCAACTGCTGCGCCTCGGCGCGGCGTCGGGCATCGTCGGGGCGACCGGCGGCCTGGCCGGCCTCGCCGGACAGCTGGCCGCGACCCCCGCCACGGCGGAGGTCGCCGCGCCGAGCGCCACGCCCGTCACCCCGTTTACCGTCCCGTTGACCGTGCCGCAGACGCTGCGCCCGGTGCTGCGGACCGCCACCACGGACTACTACTCGGTCACCATGCACCGGAGGCGACTGGAGATCGTGCCGGGCACCCGTACCGAGGTGTTCACCTACAACGGCGACCTGCCCGGCCCGACCATCCGCGCCCGGTCCGGCCGCCGGGTGGTGGTACGCCAGCGCAACCGGCTCGCCATGCCCACGGCGGTGCACCTGCACGGCGGCGCCACCGCCCCCGGCGACGATGGCTCGGGCGACGCCACGATCCCGCCCGGCGGCGAGCGCGTCTACACCTATCCGAACCGGCAGCCGCACGCCACGCTCTGGATGCACGACCACACCCACCACATGGAGGCCGAGCACCTCTACCGGGGCCTGTCCAGCCTCTATCTGCTCACCGACCGCACCGAGGCGGCGCTTCCGCTGCCCGCCGGCCAGTTCGACGTGCCGCTGGTGCTGCGCGACGCCCATCTGGACGCGAACGCCCAGCTGGTCTGGACCATGGACGACGCCGACAACCGGACCACCCTGTTGGTCAACGGGCGGCCGTGGCCGCGCTTCGAGGTGCAGGCCCGGCGATACCGCTTCCGCCTGGTCAACGCCAGCAACCTACGGTTCTTTCTGCTCCGCCTGGCCGACGGCGGGGACATCACGGTGATCGGCTCCGACGGCGGGCTGCTGGAGGCGCCGGTGACCATGCAGTACCTGCTGTTCTCGCCCGGCGAGCGGCTCGACGTGGTGGTCGACTTCGCCCGCTACCAGCCGGGCACCTCCGTGGTCCTGCAGAACATGCTGGGGCCGGGCCCGGCCGAGCAGGTGGGCCAGGTGATGCGCTTCGACGTCGTAGCGGCGCGGGGGCGGGACCGCACCTCGGTGCCGCAGCGGCTGCGCACCCTGCCGGCGCCGCCGACGCCGACCGTGCGCCGCAGCATCGAGCTGCGGATGGACGAGGCGGGCTCCGGCGGGCACCGGGCGTACATCGACGGGAAGGTCTTCGACCCGGCCCGGATCGACACGACCGTCGCCTGGGGCAGCACCGAGGAGTGGACGGTGACGAACGCCAACACCCTCATGCCGCACAACTTCCACCTGCACCTGGTGCAGTTCCGGGTGCTCGACCGCAACGGCGCGCCGGCCGATCCCACCGAGTCCGGCCTGAAGGACACCGTGATCGTCTGGCCGGGGCAGAGCGTCCGGCTCCAGGCCACCTTCGACACCTGGCGCGGCGTCTACCCCTACCACTGCCACATGGTCGACCACAGCGCGATGGGCATGATGGCCAACCTCCGGATCGTCTGAGTCGGCGGGACGAGACGATCATCGACCTTCTGGAGGGCGCCGGGAGCGGACCGCCGCGTGCGGACCGCTCCCGGCGTCACTGTCACCGGTTGCCGTTGACGACCGGCGGCACCAGACCGACGTACGTGAGGGCGGCCCGGCCGCCGACCACCGCGACGTCCAGGGTGCAGGCGTCGAGCCACTCCTGCCGCACCTTGTACTGGAGGCAGGTCGCCTCGGCCCGCTTGCGGAGTTCCTCGTCGAGGTCCCGGGCGAAGAACGGCGCGGACGGGTTGCCGGAGGCGACCGCGCCGCAGGGCGCCAGCAGGGTCCGGATCGGGGCGACCCGCCAACTGGCGCCGAAGCGCTGGTAGAGGTCGTCGAAGGAGAGCGGGACGGCGAACTGGGTGCCGTCCTTGGCAGCGAGGCGCTTCGGATCGCCGTCGGGGTTGCCGAGCAGGCCGACCACCGGGGTCGGGTACGTGCCGAGACCGACCGCCACGTCGATGTAGCCGCTGTTGACCGTCACCCGGATGCTGTTGCCGCTGGAGTCGGTCACCACGTACACGTTGCCGATCCGGTGGATGTCCACGCCCGAGGGCAGATGCAGCGCGCCGTCGGACGGGAGGTCCCTGGTCCGGCCGTCCACGACGAGGCTCTTGCCGTCGCAGAGCGCCACCTTGGTGCTGCCCATCCGCGTGGCGACCGAGCGGTCGACCGAGGCGTTGGGCCAGGTGGGCGCGCCGGACGCCTTGCGGGTCTGCACCTCGAAGCCGCTGCCGGCCTGCGCCTCGACGAAGTCGCCGGAGGCCTGGAAGTCGTAGAGCAGGCCGGCGAACGTGTGCTGGTGGGTGTCGCCGATGACGGAGGCCGCGGCGCAGTTGGTCGCCGCGCCGCCCGCGGTGTTCTCCACGAAGACCACGGCGGGGCCGGGCGCGGTGGCGGCCGGCGCGGGCGAGCCGAAGTTGAGGTTGTTGGTCTCGCCGGTGAAGCCCTGGGCCACGCAGATCGGGGCGGCGGTGCCCCCGTAGGTGATCCTCGTCCGGACGTTCAGCGACGCGCCGGCGTTGAAGGTGGCCGCGCCTCCGCCGTCGCTGTTGCCGCCGTAGCCGAACACGTTGAACTCGGACGTGGTCCAGCCGGCCGCCGCGTTGACGGAGTTGGAACCCGCCGCGGTGTAGGCGGTGGCGCCCACGAACAGGGTGGCGCTGTCACTCGTCGCGTTCACCGTGCCGGTCAGCCGCAGCGCCCCGAGGTTGGTGATCGGCTGGTTGGGCACGGCTGCCGCGCCCGGGCTGTTGCGGTAGCAGTAGATGTCGGGGTCGCCGGTGAACGAGAACTGGGTCCAGCCGCCGGCCGGGCAGGCCGCGTTGTACTGGAGGAGCCAGTACTGGATGAACACCTGGCCGCTGGAGCCGTTGTTGGCGTAGACGAACTGCTGCCAGCCCCGGCACCCGGCGTTGGGCGACCCGGCGCAGGCCGTGCTGGCGAAGAAGTCGGTGTTGATCTGGAGGGTGTAGGCGTTCGCCACGGGCGGCCCGGCGTTGGCGATGGGCGAACTCTCGCTCGTCACGTTGACGATGTTCTCGAACGTGCCGGACGACTCGGAGATGAACCCGCTCGGCGCCTGGGCGGAGATGTCGTTGCCGTTGCCCACCACCAGTGGGCGGATGCTGCGCTTGGGCGTCATCGGGATCGCCGGCGCGGAGGCGCAGGTGGCCCGCTGCCACGCCAGTCGGGGATAGTCGGCGGTGAAGCATCCCTTCGCCGACGGGTGCGGGACCGCGGTGATCTCCGTCTGCCACGCCTTCAGGCTCGTGGCCGAGGGTGCCGCGTTCGCCGTCGCGGCGGATCCGCCCACCGCGATCAGCACCGCCAGCGCCGTGACGCCGGTCAGTCTGCGGGTCACCCCGCGTGTTCGAGCAAAGAGCCCCATCGCCGCTCCATCCACTAGCCGGCAGTCATGTCGCCGGACAGGGAAAGGCAACCATCGATACGGGAGGCGATCACTCGTTGTGACGGCGTTGTGACACGTCGGAAGTGCGCGTTCTCGGAAGCCGCGCGGGCGCTGTCAGCTCCGCCGGGTGTGACGCCCGTTACCTCTGCGCGGAGGGGGAATCAGCCCGGGTGACGAGGATTTGAACCCAGGTGTGACTGTCGCACCGTCCTCCGCCTCGTCGTGTCCTGACCGGGTGGAGGTCCTCCGATGACCGATGTCCTCCCGGCCGGGACGACTCCCGCCCCCACGCCCGGTGACCTGATGAGCCGGGGGCAACGGCTGCGGCTCGTGCTGGTCCTCGGCTCGCTGATCGCGATCGGTCCGCTGACGATCGACATGTACCTGCCCGCGCTGCCCGCGATCGTCGCCGACTTCGCGACCTCCTCGGCGGCGGTCCAGCTGACACTGACCGGCACGCTCGCCGGCCTCGCCCTGGGCCAGCTGCTGATCGGGCCGCTCTCGGACGCCGTCGGCCGGCGTGGCCCGCTGGTCGCCGGCCTGGCGCTGCACGTCGTGGCGTCGGCGCTCTGCGTCGTGGCGCCCGACATCGCCGTCCTCGGCGTCCTGCGGGTGGTGCAGGGCCTCGGCGTCGCCGCCACCACGGTGGTGGCGATGGCGGTGGTCCGGGACCTGTTCAGCGGCCGGGCCTTCGCCACCCTGCTCTCCCGGCTGCTGCTGGTGATGGGCGCGGCGCCGGTTCTCGCCCCGACCCTCGGCGGTGGCGTGCTGCGGTGGACGGACTGGCGTGGCGTCTTCGTGACCCTGGCCGTCTTCGGCGTGCTGCTCGTCGCGGTGGCCGCGCTCGGCCTGCCGGAGACGCTGCCACCCGCGCGCCGTCGTCGCGGCGGCGTCGTCGCCACCGTGGGCCTGTACGGCTCGTTGCTGCGCGACCGTGTCTTCGTGGGCCTGGTCCTGGTCGCCGGCCTGGCCATGGCGGCGCTGTTCGCGTACGTGGCCGGCTCGTCGTTCGTCCTGCAACAGGGGTACGGGCTCGACGAGCAGCAGTTCGGGCTGGCGTTCGGGGCGGGCGCGGTGGGCCTGATCGGCGCGACCCAGTACAACGTGCGGCTGCTGCGCCGCTACCCGCCGCAGCGGATCCTCGTCGCCTCGCTGGGTGTGGGGACCCTGGCGGGGCTGGCGCTGGTGGCCTTCGCGGCGACCGGCCTCGGTGGGCTGCCCGCGCTGCTGGTGTCGTTGTGGGTGGTGCTGGCGGCGGCGGGTCTGGCGATGCCGAACGCCCCGGCGTTGGCGCTGTCCCGGCACGGCGAGGCGGCCGGCACCGCCTCCGCCCTGCTCGGCGCCGTGCAGTTCGGCGTGGGTGCGGTGGCCGCGCCGCTGGTGGGCGTGCTGGGCACCGGCGCGCTGGCGATGGCCCTGGTGGTGGCCGGTGGCATGGTGGCGGCGCTGGCGGTGCTGCTGCTGGTCGTCCGACCGGCCCGGCTGGCCGACCTGGAGCCGGCGCCGGCGGTCGTGGTCGTGCACTGACGGACCGTCCGGTTGTTCCGTCGTTCCCGTCCCGGGCCGCCCCGGGCCGCCTATCGTTCGACCAGGACGACGGTCGGCGCGGCGGGGCACGGTCGGGAGGGCACGATGGGTGGGACGGTTCGACCGGACGGCATCAGTCCGGCCGCGGTCGAGGCGGCGCCGGGGCTGTGGCGCGTCGACCTGCAACGCCACGACCTGAGCGTGCCGGGGCGTGAGGTCGTGCAGACCCGGGTGGAGTTCACGCCGGACTCGCCGCCGTTCACGCACTTCCACCCCGGTGAAGAGATCATCTACGTGCTCCAGGGGTCGCTGGAGTATCGGCTCGACGGCCACCCACCGGTGGTGTGCCACGCGGGCGACGCCCTCACCGTCGGGTACGGCGTGCACCACCAGGCCCGCAACGTCGGGCGCGGCATCGCGGTCGAGCTCGCCACCTACGTGGTGGAGAAGGGCAAGCCGCTGCTCACCAGGGTGGACTGAACCGCCGGCGGCCGCCGCGGGACGACGCCTGCCGTCGGGCGAGCATCTCGGCCGCGGCGCGCAGCTTGGCTGCCGGTTGCTCACCCGCCGGCCCGAGCACCGCCACGAACCGGTTGCCCAGGCCGAGCACCATCCGGGCGCGGTCGACGTCGCCGATGGCGACCAGGCACTGGGCGTAGATGCCGTAGGTGTTGGCCATCTCCCACAGGCTGAGCGGGCGGCTCGGGTCGAGCAGGCGCTGCCGCAGCTCGCAGGCCCGCGACGCGGCGAGCGCCGCCGCCCGGGCGTCGGCCTCGGACGACCGGCCGGTCCGGGCCCGCTCCAGCAACGCGGTCGCCTGGTTGTGGTACGCCGTCCCCATCGCCTCGCGCGTGCGGGGTCCGGCGGCCGGGGGCGGGCCGGCGGTGTGCAACCCCACCTGCACCGCCCGGTCGAGCAGCTCCATCCGCAGGGTGGGCTGACCGGCGGCGTAGGCGGTCTCGGCGAGATCCAGCACCGCCGTGATCAGCTCGGCCAGCGCCTCGTCCCGCTGCGGGCCGGTCGCGGCGCGCGCGGCGTCGTTCAGCTCCTCGAAGAGGGCGACGGCCTCGCGGCCCGGCGTCAGCCCCTCGGCCGCTCGGCCGCGCGCGGCCAGGAGCATGCCGTGTCGCCAGAGCGCCCGGGCCAGTTGCCGCCGGTCGTGGGGATCCACCCGACCGGGACCGCGTACCGCCTCCTGGTAGGCGGCGACGACGTCGGTCCACAACCGGTCCGCCTCCGGCCAGGACGCGCGCGCGGTGGAGCGCTCGCGCGCCCGGTCGAAGAGTCGTTCCCGCTCGTCCGGCCCCATCCCGGAAACCGCCCTTCGCCGCCGCCGACACGTCGAACCTCATCGATCGTACGTGCCAGCGGCTCGGCGTGTCCGGCCCGAAGGGGTCAGGTCCGGTAGCGCGGGCGGCCGGCGCTCACCCCCGGCGCCACTTCTGGTTGGGGGTGCCCGAGCAGTCCCACAATTGCAGCCGCGCGCCGTCGCCCGTGTTGCGGTCCTTGATGTCGACGCACTTGTTCGCCTGGAGGTTGACCAGGTCGCCGGCCGCGGTGAGGGTGAACTGCTGGGCGCCGGTGCCGTTGCAGGTGTAGAGCTGCACCGTGGCGCCGTTGGCGGTCGAGCCACCGTCGACGTCCATGCACTTGCCGTTCTGGCTGCGCAGGGCGGCGCCGCTGAACGTCCACCGCTGCGCGTTGGTGTTGTTGCAGGTCCACATCTGCAGCGGGGCGCGGTCGACGAAGTTCGAGCCGGGCACGTCGACGCACTTGTCGTTCAGGCTGCTGACGAGTGCGCTGGTCGAGGTGCCGGTCCCGCCCGCGCCGAACGGGCTGAGGATCAGTCCGGCGGAGCGGGGATCGCCGTCGTGCACCAGCGACTCGAAGCCGCCGACGTCGTCGAAGGCGAACGCGTACGCCCTGCCGTCGGCCATGTTGGCGTGGATCAGGCGGGCGTACTGGTTGGTGGGGCTGTTGCGGTAGAAGGCGGCCGCGTCGGTGCTGGGTTGGGTGTCGACGGTGCCGAGGGTGCCGCGGTTGAGCGCGGCGCAGAGCGTCCGCGAGATCGGGCCGACGACCTGGTCGTTGGGTGCGGGCAGGTCGCCGTCGCAGCCCCAGACGCTGGCCGAGGAGGGCCGGCGGAACGAGGCGACCACCTGGCCGCTGCCGTTGGTGAAGGTCATGGTGGTGCCGGAGGTCCGGCCGTAGTAGCGGACCGCCGGCTGGTCGGTGAAGGGCGCCACGGTCAGCGTCCTCGTGGTGTACGCGTTCCACGCGGCGGCGATGTACGAGTCCAGATAGGTGGCGCTGAGCAGCCCGGCGCCGGCCGCCTTGCCCGGGGCCAGCACGCGCAGCACGGTGCCGTCCGAGCGGGTCTGGACGGTGTTGGCCCAGCCCGGCTGCGCCCGGATCCCGTCGATGACCGCGTCGCGTCCGTTGGCCACCACGTCGCCGGTGCGTCGGGTGACGCCGCCGGCGCCGGTCACGGTGACCGCGTGCGGCACGGCGAACATGTCGACCTGCGAGCTGTTCAGCCACAGGCCGGCGTCGTTGTAGGTGAACTCGCTCCAGTCGAAGAGGACGTCGCGGTTGGCGTCGCCGGCTGCCCAGGGGGCGGGTTGGACGAGCCCGTCGGGGGTGAGGAGGAACGTCAGCTTCCGCCCGAGGGCGAAGTAGACCCGACCGGAGAATCCGCGCGGGAACCGGATGGTGGTGCTGCCGCCGTTGGCGGGGCCGGGGATGGAGACGTCGGGCGCGGGCGCGGGCGGAATCTGGCCGCCGGTCCAGGGCACGAACGTGCCGGCCGAGGTCACGTACCCGAGCCGGCCGGTGGTCAGGTTGGTGCCGATGACGTAGAGGTGCACCGCGTCGGCGCGCCCGGTGGTGTTGGTGACCGTGACCGGTAGCAGGGACGGGCCGACCGCGTGCGCGGGCAGGGCGAGGGGCAGGCCACCGGCCACGCCGACGAGCAGGGCGGACGCGGCAGCGAGCAGTCTTCTTCGGAGACGCATGGAACACCTCGGGTGGTGGCGGGATGGGAGAGAGCGCTCTCTGAGCGTGAATTCGGAAACAACCTTTGTCAATAGGTGCGTCTCGATGCCTTGCGCTGCTCCGCCCTCAGCGGGCGGGGGTCGGGTGCTCCTCCGGCACGCGCACCGCCGCGCGCGCGTCGAGCACCGCGACGAGCAGGAGGACCAGGGCCGCGCCGATCGAGGCGGCCAGCAGGCCGGCCGCGTGACCCGGCACCGCCAGCAGGGCGAGGCAGGCCACGCCGAGGAGCCGACGCGGGGACACGCGGTCGAACACGAGGCGTTCCAGGCGGGCCCGGCCCAGCAGGTAGATCATCGGTCCGCCGAGCACCACCGCCAGCCAGACCGGATAGGGCCGCGCGAACGGGTGGTCCAGCACCAGCCCGTAACCGACCGCGACCACCACGATGCCGAAGATCATGACGGTGTGGGCGAAGGCCACCGAGCGACCGAACGCGGCGCGGTCGTCGGCCGCGTCCACCGCCTCGCCGAGCAGCTCGCCGGAGCGGAAGAAGTAGATCCGCCACAGCAGCACCGTGGTCACGAACGACACGACCACCCCGCACGTGTGCGCCGCCTCCGGCGTCCCCTCGTTCGTGTAGGCGATGCCGACGGAGATCACACCCTCCCCGAGCGCGATCATCAGGAACTGCCGGTACCGGTCGCTCAGATGCGCGCCCCCGGTCTCCCAGGCCGCCGCCCGCCCGCGGCCGAGTCGGGGAAGTGGCCAACCGAGCCGGGCCGCGCCGAGGTCGATGGCGATGGCGATGGTCCACAGCACGGTGCGAGCGGTCTCCGACACCGTGGCGCCCCACAACCAGGGAATCGCGCTCAGGCAGTACCAGGCGCCGGACCGGAAGTAGAGGCGTTGCAGCGGAAGGCCGCCCAGCAGGAGGCCGAAGCCCACGGTGCGGCCGACCTGGAGCAGGACGTACGACAGGGCGAAGGTCATGCCCCGGGCGTCGAACGCGGCGGGGACGGCCGACGCCATCATGAACAGCCCGAACGCGCTGACCACGACCGCGAGGCGGACCCCGACGAGGCGGGGTTCGAACCGGGCCGTCACGTACGACGTGATGGTCCACGCCCAGGTCAGGGGCAGGAACAGCAGCAGCGTCCGAGCCGCCGCCATCCACCGGTCCGCGGGCGCCGGCGCCGACAGCCCGGGGACCGCCTGTGCCGCGAGCCGGGTCAGCGCGAACACCACGACCAGGTCGAAGAACAGTTCGGCGAACGTCGCGTGCGGGCCGCTGCCCGGGCCCCGCAACATCCCGACCCCGACCCCGGGACGGCGTGCACCCATCACCCGATCCAACCCGACCGCCCGATCGGGTCGAGGTCGAACGCGCTATTCGGCAGCTTTTTCGCGACCCACGGTTTCCGGGGCGAGACGGTGGAAAGGTGACAGAAGACGCCCGCGAACCCACCGATCCTCCAGGAGCACGCCATGAAGGCTCTCGTGTACCGGGGCCCGCACGAGGTCACCGTCGAGGACCGGCCCGACCCCACGGTCCAGGCCCCGACCGACGCGGTCATCCGCATCACCACCACCAACATCTGCGGCTCCGACCTGCACATGTACGAGGGACGCACCTCGGTCGAGGAGGGCAAGATCCTCGGCCACGAGAACATGGGCGTCGTCGAGGCCGTCGGCGACGCCGTCACCCGGATCCGGGTCGGCGACCGCGTCTCGGTGCCGTTCAACATCGCCTGCGGCACCTGCCGCAACTGCGCGCACGGTTGGACCAGCTTCTGCCTGCGCACCAACCCGACCGAGGGAATGGACGGCGCCGCCTACGGCTACGCCAACATGGGCCCGTACGACGGCGGCCAGGCCGAGTACCTGCGGGTGCCGTACGCCGACTTCAACCTGCTGCACCTGCCGCCCGGCACGGAGCACGAGAACGACTTCACCATGCTGTCGGACATCTTCCCGACCGGCTGGCACGGCACCGAACTCGCCGGGCAGGCCCCCGGCGACACGGTCGCGGTCTTCGGCGCCGGCCCGGTCGGCCTGATGGCCGCGCACAGCGCGCTGATCAAGGGCGCCGACCGCGTCTTCGTGGTGGACAAGGAGCCGGACCGCCTCGCCATGGCCGAGAAGATCGGCGGCCTCCCGATCAACTTCGCCGACGGCGACCCGGTGCAGCAGATCATGGACGCCACCGACGGCGTCGGCGCCGACTGCGGCGTGGAGGCCGTCGGCTTCCAGGCCCACGACCCGTCCGGCGACGAGCACCCCGAACTGGTGCTGGACAACCTCGTCGACGTGGTCCGCTCCACCGGCGGGATCGGCGTGGTCGGCGTCTACGTCCCGCAGGACCCCGGCGCGCCCGACAAGAAGGCCCAGCAGGGCCGCATCGGCTGGCAGTACGGCACCTTCTTCAGCAAGGGCCAGCGGATGGGCACCGGGCAGTGCCCGGTGATGCGCTACAACCGGCAACTGCGCGACCTCATCATCGCCGGCCGGGCGCGACCGTCGTTCCTGGTCTCCCACGAACTGCCGCTGGCCCAGGCGCCCGAGGCGTACGGGCACTTCGACCGACGCGACCAGGGCTGGACCAAGGTGCTGCTGCATCCCGGCGGCTGACCGGGGCCCGGGGCGCGGCGGCGACGGTGCGCCCCGGACCGGCGGTAGGATCACGGCTCGTCCCGCCCGAGTCCGCCACCCCCGTCGGAGTCCCGCGTTTCCGAGCCGTCACCCACCCGCGTCACCCGGCGGGCCCGCCGGGTGCTGGCCGTCGTGGGCCTGCTCGTGGTGGCCGCCCTGCCCGCCGGCTCGTCCACGGCCGGGGCGACCGGTCCGACGACGCTGCGGATGCTCCAGATGAACCTGTGCAACAGCGGACGCGCCGGCTGCTACACCGGCCGAGCCGTGCCCGAGGCCGTCGAGGTGATCGCCGCCGAGACGCCGGACGTGGTCACCGTCAACGAGATCTGCCGGGACGACCTGCCCGTGCTGGAGCGTGCGCTCGCCGCCGTCCATCCCCGTGGGACGGTCCGGTCGGCGTTCCAGGCCGCCGGGGACCGGCCCAGCCGCTCCGTCACCCGCTGCCGCAACGGGCAGCCGTTCGGCATCGGGCTGGTCGCCCGGCTCGACACCCGCGACGCCCGCCCCGACGTCCGCGGTGGGATCCACCCGACGCAGGATCTCGCCGATCCCGAGGAGCGGGCCTGGCTCTGCCTGCGGGTCGGGGACGCGTTGCACGCCTGCACGACCCACCTGGCGAACACCAGCGGCGCCGTCGCGCTGGCCCAGTGCGCCCACCTGCTCGACACGGTGCTGCCGGAGCTCCGCCGGGGCGCCGGGTACGCGTCGGCGGTGCTCGGCGGCGACCTCAACCTGAGCCGGGGCGGCGCCCCGGACGTGCGGTCGTGCGTGCCACCGGACCACGTGCGCGTCGACGACGGCGCCCGGCAGCAGATCGTGACCACCCGTGGCGTCACGATCTGCTGCCACCGCGCGGTGGGCATGCGGGGGACCACCGACCATCCGGCGCTGCTCGCGGTGCTGACGGTCGGTGGCACGCCGGACGGCGGGCCGGTCGCGCCCTAACGGTGGCGCTCGACCACGTAGTCCGTCAGGTCGAGCAGGAACCGGCCGTCCTCGGTGTCGGCCGCCGCTCCCAACGCCCGCTGCCCCTCGCGCCGGGCGGCCTCCGCGAGGTCCCGGGCGCTGCGCCGCGCCGACTCCACGCAGTCGTAGGCGAGCAGCCGCCCGTGCAGCCAGCGCACCTCGGACGCGGTGCGCTGCCCGCGCCGCCGGCTCAGGAAGTCGAGCGTCCGCTCGCGTTCGTCGGCGGTGCACCGTCGCATGAAGTCGATCAGGATGAGCGTCCGCTTGCCCTCCCAGAGATCGCCGGCGATCTCCTTGCCGTAGCGGGCGTAGTCGCCGACGAGGTTGAGCGCGTCGTCCTGGATCTGGAACGCCGCGCCCAGGTACCACCCGTAGCGGTCCAGCACGTCGACCGCGTTCTGCCGGCCGGTGGCGACGAGGATCCCGGCCCGGCACGGGTAGATGCACGTGTACCAGGAGGTCTTCTTCAGGCACATCCGGTAGTAGTCGTCCGCGTCCAGCTCGGACACGTTGTCGCGGATCCAGCCGATCTCGATCGCCTGCCCCTCCAGGGAGTGGCGCAGCATGAGCTCGGTCTCCTCGAACAGCCGCCAGGCGATCCCGGAACCGAGCGCCGCCCGGTTCGCGGCGAGCCGCTGCAACGCCAGCAGGTTGGTCATGTTGCCCACGTTCAGGGCCACGCCGACGCCGTACTCGGCGTGCAGGGTCGCCGCCCCGCGCCGCTGCTCGCTCTCGTCCTGGATGTCGTCGTGGATGAGGAAGGCATTGTGGAACAGCTCCACGGTGACGGCGGCGTTGAGCCCCACCGCCTCCGCGCCGCCGAACGCCCGGCACGTGGCGAGGCAGAGCGCGGCCCGCAGCCCCTTGCCCCACCGGCGCGGATACTCCGCGACCAGGTCGTAGAGGTATCGCGGACCGCCCGACGGCAGGTCGTCGAGCAGCGCGCCGAGGGCGAGCCCGCGATAGCGCTCCAGCACCCGTTCCACGTGCCCGCCGGCCACTCCGGTGGTCGGCGCCATCGCCCGGCTACTTCTCCGACCGCGGCCGGCTGCGCGGGGCCGGCGTCGCCAGCCGGTCCGCGAGCCCGTTGGCCACGTCCGGGGCCAGCCGCGCGAGATTGAGGACGGTGTCCAGCGCGTCGTGCGCGTCCGAGGTGTAGCGGCGGACGACCTCACCGCGCTGGTCGTCGGCCATCTTCAGTTGCGCGACCACGGTGTCGATGAGGGCGTGCCCGTCGGTGCGGACCCGCGCGACGAGTTCGTCGAACGCCTCCGGGTCCACCCTGCGGTCCGCGCTCAGCTTCTCCTCGAGCCGCCGGGCGCCGGCCAGCCCCGCCGCGAGTTCCTCCTCCAGCACCGAGGCCGCGTGGGTGACGGTCTCGGAGGTCTCGCCGGCCACCTTCTCGAAACGTTCGTTGGTGCGCTCACGCTCGCCGTTCTCCATGGGCGCAGTGTTCACCCGGGTGCCGACGGCGGGCCAGAGGTGTGTCGCGATGGTGACTCAGCGTATCGACGCAGGTCAGGGTTGATCGAGCCGGGCCCGCAGGGCGGGCGGCGCCACCGACCGGTAGCCGTCCCGGATGACCTCGGCCAGCTCGGCCTCGCCGATGCCGGTGTCGAGGCGTACGCCGATCCAGCCCCGGTGCCCGACGTAGGGCGGACGGAAGAAGGTGCGCGGGTCGACCGCGACCAGCTCGACGGCCGCGCCGGCCGGCGCGGCGCACCACAGGTGCGGGAACTCGTCCCGGTGGTGCCCGTCGGGCCAGACCGAGGCGAACGACGTCCGGCCGCGGACGAACCAGGTCGGGGTGCCGTGGCTCAGCCGCTCCGTCACCTCGGGCAGCGCCAGGCAGGTCCGCCGGATGGCCGCCACGATGTCCGTCATCGATCCACGGTACGACAGCGTCGGGGGACGGTGACCTCCGGTGGGGTCGATCTGTCGGAGGGGCGTGGGAGGGTGGCGGCCGTGACCGGATGGATCTACAACGAACGCCCGGCGGGCATCACCTTCCTGACCGAGCGGATCGGCGAGCCCGGCCGCGGCGAGATCGAGGCCGAGATCTGGGGCCGGGTGGTCCGCGGCGAGGTCGACCCGAACGACTTCGTGGACTTCTTCGACGACGACGACGAGCGGCACGGCGCCACCGACGACGAGCTGCGGGCCGCCTTCGAGCGGGCGGTGACCGCGCGGCGGGAGCAGCAGCGCGGTTGGGGCGAGGTGCGGGGCAACCTGACCCGCGCCTTCGCCGAGCTGAACGGGATCGGCGTGCTGGCCCGAGAGAACTTCAGCTGCTGCGGCACCTGCGCGGCGGCCGAGATCCACGACGAGCGGGACGACTCGCGCCACTGGCGGGGCTACCTCTGGTTCCACCAGCAGGACACGGAGGCGTTGCTCGCGAGCGAGGACGGCGGGGTCTACCTCGGCTACGGCGTCTACCCGCCGGCCGACTTCGACGAGGCCGCCTACGACGCTCTCAGCGAGGCCGACCAGCGGGCCCGCTACCAGGCGGACCTGGAACGGCTGCTCGACGGGGAGGTGTTCCCGGTGCTCCACCGGCACGGCATGCGGGTGGAGTGGAACCGGCGGCAGTCCACCCGGATCCGGGTCAGCGGCGCCCGGTGGTACGCGCCGCTGACGTGACGGGTCGCGACGTCAGGTCCGGCGCAGCCGCTCCGCGAGGTCCCGGACCGCGTCGTCGAATCGGGGATCGTTCTCGCCGGGCCAGTGTCCGACGATGGGCGGCGAGACGGTGTCGGTCGTGGGCACCACGACGCCGCACGGGTCGCGCAGCCGCCGGTCCACCGTGCCGACCGGTCCGGCGACGGTCGGCGGCTCGCCGTCGCGGTGCGGCGAGAAGATCCAGCTGCCCACCGGGTCGGTGTCGCGCCAGAGGTTGAGCCACCGCCAGCCGACCCGGTCGCCCACCTCGCACAGCGCGGCGTCGTCGACGTAGGCGGGGAAGAGTTCGGCGTAGAGGCGGCGCAGCGGTGAGCCGTACGTCAGCAGCGCCACCCGGTCACCGACGCCCGGCGGCAGTTGGAGCACGGTCGCGGCGAGCAGCACCGAGCCGTGGCTGTGCCCGGCGAGCAGCACCCGGTCGCCGCACGAGGTCAGATGGCAGATGCGTCGGGTCAGCTCCGGCACGGCCCGCTCGGCATAGCAGCGGGGCGCGAAGGGGTGCGCGATCCGGGGCCAGAACGTGCCCAGGTCCCACAGCACCCCGACGTAGCGGCGGAACTCCGCCGTCCGGTACGCGAACAGGCCGCCGACCACGAGCCCGAGCACGAGCGCCGCGATCGCGTAGCTGCCCATCGCGATGCCGAAGTTGACCAGTCCCTCGGGTATCCCGGTCCACCGTTCGAGCACGGTCCCCGGGTAGAGCCCCAGCAGGCCGAGCGTGCTGGTGGCCATGCCGAACCCGGCGAGCCCGGCGTAGACCACGGCGAGCGGCGCCAGCCGGTCGGTGAACCGGGCCCGGGCGACGACCTTGCGGACCTGGTCGAGCCGCGGCGCGGCCTCGGGCGGGGCGTCCGGGAAGTCGCGGGCGACCGCGGCGCGGGCGGCGCGGCGTCGCCCCGGCCGGGAGGCCAGCAGCACCACGACGCCGACCGCCACCGCGGCCAGCACGGCGAGGAAGAACGCGAAGAGCGCCCACTTGTACGCGAGCGGCGGACCGGTGGGTGAGTACAGCCCGGTCGACGCGCCCCGGTCGAGCAGGTCGCCGACCCGGTAGGCCAGTTCGGCGGAGAACGCCACCGCCACCCCGGTGGCCACGGCGGCGAGGACCGGCGCGCCCAGCCCCCGCAGCGGCGCGTCCTCCCGGGCGCGGCCGCGTCCGCGTACCACCACCACCCAGAGCGCGGTCAACAGCAGGGTCTGCGCGAAGAACAGCCAGGACACCGTCGCGGCGTAGCCGGGCAGCGCGTCCGCCGACGGCCACGGCGCCGGGTCCACGGCCACCGCGACGAGGACGACCGCGGTGAGCCCGCCGGACGTGACGCGCAGGACACGGGTGACCCGGTCGAGCCCCGGCACCCGCTCGGGCCGGTCGACGAGCGGATGGGCGCAGACCAGCCCGAAGCAGGCGACGAGCACGGCGCCGGCGGTCACCATCAGGGCGACGGTGCCGGGGGAGGCTCCGCCGCCGGCCCGGGCGAGCAGCAGGACGAGGTCCAGGACGGCGAACGCGGCGGCGACGTGGATCGCGCGCAGCCGCTCGACCACCGGCATGGCGTCCCACTGCCCCACGTCGCTGAGTCGGTGCGTACCCGAGGGTCGGGGTACGCCCTGGAACGCCTGTCGGCTCCAGCTCGCGCCCGCGCCGAGTCGCCAGACCAGGACGACGGCGCCGGCCGGCACCAGCGCGAGCACGGCCAGCCGCACGCCGAGCGGCCGGCCGCCGAGCCAGGACAACCAGGCCCGCCCGGACAGGCAGCTCGGCATCGCCATGCACTTCCAGCCGACCTGGTCCAGCGCCACCCCGGCGACGGTGAGCACGTACAGCGCGGTCAGGGTGAGCGCCAGCACCCGGCACAGCGCCTTCGTCACCGTCGTGGCGGCCGGGCCCTGACCGTCCGGCCGCATCCAGAGCGCCACGTTGCCGAGCATGAAGGGCAGCAGGAAGACCAGGGACACGGTCCGGACCGCGGTGCCCGAGGGCAGCTCGCTCCACCGGTACGCCTCCAGGAGCACCCCACCCGGCCCGCGGGTGTCGGGGTAACCGGGCGGGGGACGGTGGAAGCCGCCGCTGCGGTCGCCGGTGACCTGGCGCGTGTTCGGCCGGTCCAGGATCCGCCGCGCGTCGGCGCCCGAGACGCCGTGCACCCGCAGCTCGACCACGTCGCCGGAGCCGGAGGGCGGGCGCGGCGGTCTCGGCGTGTCCGCCATGGCCCCTCCCAGGTCGACGCCGGCGCCGGCCGGCCGGCGTCCGGTCGTCCGCGTGGCGGGGCGCGCCTACCCGTTCCACCGGCGATCACGCCTGCCCCGCCGGTCCCGGTGCGACGGCGGCCGCCTCCGGCCCTGTGCTATCCAGGTCTCATGGCCGACATCCGCGATCACCGACTGCTCTACGGCTGCATGGGCCTGGGCGGCGACTGGAACACCGAACCGTACGGCGCGCGGGAGATCGCGGCGGCGGAGGCGGCGGTCGAGGCCGCCCTGGAGATCGGCGTCACCGCGTTCGACCACGCGGACATCTACCGCCACGGCAAGTCCGAGGCCGTCTTCGGTGAGGTGCTCGCCCGCGCGCCGGACCTGCGGGCGCGCATCCTGCTGCAGACCAAGTGCGGCATCCGGCTGGACGGCGACGCCGGGCCGGGCCGGTACGACCTGCGCGGGACGCACATCGTGCGCAGCGTCGAGGAGAGCCTGGCCCGGCTGCGCACCGACGTGATCGACGTGCTGCTGCTGCACCGCCCGGATCCGCTGGCCGACCCGGAGGACGTGGCGGCGGCGCTGACCTCGCTGCACCGGCAGGGGCTGGTGCGGCAGTTCGGCGTGTCGAACATGGCGGCGGCGCAGATCGCCCACCTCCAGGAGCCGCTGGAGGTTCCCCTCGTCGTGAACCAGTTGGAGATGAGCCTGGCCCGCCGGGACTGGGTGGAGGCGGGGGTCCTGGTGAACACGCCGGCGTCCACCGCGACCGGATTCCCGCTGGGCACCGTCGAGTACTGCCGGGCGAACCGGATCGGTCTGCAGGCGTGGGGCCCGCTCGCCGGGGGACGATTCACCGGCGCTCCCCGGACGCCGGGCGACCGGGCCACGGCGGATGTGGTCGCCGCGCTCGCCGAGCGCAGGGGGACCACACCGGAGGCCGTCGTCCTGTGGTGGGTGCAGCGGCATCCGGCCGGTGTGGCGCCGGTGATCGGCACGGCGCGTCCCGACCGCATCCGGGCGTGCCGGGACGCCGTCGCGCGCGAGCCGGAGCTGACCCGCGAGGAGTGGTACGAGCTGTGGCTCGCCGCCCGGGGCGAGCCGCTGCCCTGACCGGGCCGACGCCGCGGGGACGGCGACGCGGCCGTCCCCGCAGCGTGGCGCTCAGGCGGCGGCGCAGGCCGCGCCGTTGAGTGTGAAGGCGGTCGGTCGGGCGGTGTTGCCGGTGTGCGTGGCCTGGAAGCCGATGCTGGTCGACCCGTTCGGCGGGATGACCGCGTTGTAGGCGACGTTGCGGGCGGTCACCTGGCCGGAGGTGGGGGAGTAGGTCGCGTTCCACCCCGAGGTGACGGTCTGGCCGGCGGGCAGCGTGAACGCCAGGGACCAACCGTTCACCGCGACCGCGGAGGTGTTGCGGACGGTGACGTTCGCGGTCAGCCCGGAGTTCCACGCGTTGACCTCCACGGCCACCGTGCAGGCGCCGGCACCCGGTGACGTGGTGGGGGTCGGTGACGTGGTGGGGGTCGGCGACGCGGTGGGCGTCGGTGAGCCGGTCGGGCTGGGCGAGGTGGTCGGGCTCGGCGGCGTGGTCAGGCCGAAGAACTGGACGGCCGCCGCGGCCATGCCGCTCGCGGGCAGGCTGTGCCCGGCTCCCTGGATGCTGTAGGCCTCGACCTGCACGGTGCCGGCGCCGTCGGCGTACCGGCGCCGGTTCCAGTTCGCCTGCGGCGTGTCGGTGGAGGTCGGCGTCTGACCGAGCCCGAACACGTTCGTCCACTGCTCGATCGTCTCCTGGAGCAGCTGGTAGGGCACGAGCGTGTCGCTGGTGCCGTGCCACAGCTGCACCCGGGGGCGGGGGCCGGACCAGCCGGGGTAGGCCTGGCGGACCGCGTCACCCCACTGTTGCGGGGTGCGGTCCATCGCGCCACCGGTGCACCGGCTGGTCCCGGGCGGGTAGTCCGCCGCGTTGGCGAAGCAGGTGAACGGCACGCCCATGAACGCGGCCCCGGCCTTGAACACGTCGGGGTAGAGGGCCAGCATGTGGTTGGTCATCATGCCGCCGGAGGAGCTGCCGGTGGCGTAGACCCGGTCCGGGTCCGCGCCGTACTGCTGCTGGACGTGCCGGATCATCGAGATGATCGACACCGGGTCGCTGCCGCCGCCGCGGCGCTTGGCGGCGTCGGACCAGGTGTCGAAGCAGTTGCCGAACCCGGCCTGCTGGGTGGCGGTGGGATAGATCACGATGAACCCGTACCGGTCGGCCAGGGCGGCGAACTCGCTGCCCGAGTAGAAGCCGGGGCCGGAGCCGCCGCAGCCGTGCATGGCCACCACGGTCGCCGGCCGGGCCGGACGGGAGTCGGGCACGTAGACGTGCATGCGCATCCGGCCGGGGTTGTCACCGAAGCTGGTCACCTCGGTCAGCGTGGCCGCGTACGCGGGTCGGACGGTGGGGACGACCAGGCCGGCGGCCGTCAGGGCCGCGGCCAGGGCGAGCAGCGCAATGTTTCTGATTCGCACGGAGACTCCTTCGCGCGCCTGTCTGAGGCGCGGATCGGGCGGACGCCCTCGGCTCGCGGTCGGCCCGGTCGACCACGAGGGCGTGTCGCCCACGACGAATGGCCTCGCTCGGCCCGGCTCCCTGTCGCGTGTCAGTTAGTGTTCCCGTCGAGCGTCGAAGTGTCAATCGACGAAACCCGATGGATTACGAGGGTGCGCGCCGCGCCCGTCTACAGTCGACCCACCGTCCCCGAGCCGAGCCCGGAGCGTCTGTGGCAAGCCCCTTCGACATCGAGGAGATCTACCCCGACGACGGGGAGGTCCCGCCGCGGCTGCCCCGGCGGCAGGCCGGCGCGTCGCCGCAGGGGCTCGCGGTCACCCTCCTGGCGGACTACACCGTGCACAGCCGGGCGGCCCTGCCGTCCGCCGCCGTCGTCGCGCTGCTCGGCGAGTCCGGGGTGACCAGCGCGGGCGCCCGGACCGCGATCAGCCGGCTCGCCCGTCGCGGCGTGCTGGAGGGCAGCCGGCGGGGGCGGACCAGCGCCTACCGGCTCAGCCCCGCCGCCGCCGCCAACCTCTGCGCGGGAGGCCGGTGGATCCTCACCGCCACCACCGCCACCCCGTGGGACGGGTGCTGGACCGTCGTCGCCTTCTCGCTGCCGCAGGACCGCGCCGCGCAGCGCCGAGCCCTGCGCGGCCAGCTCCGCTGGCTGGGCTGCGCGCCGCTGTACGACGGGCTGTGGATCTCACCGTACGAGCTGGGGCCGGCGGCCCGCTCGCGTCTCGCTCCGCTCGCCGACGGCGCCGTGACCGTGTTCCGGGGCCGTCAGGCCGCCTCGGACCTGCTCGGCCAGCGGGCGCCCATCGAGGCCTGGGACCTCGCCACGATCCGCCGGCAGTACGAGACGTTCCTGCGCCGGTGGACCCCGCTGGCGGGCCGGTCGACGTCCCCGGGTGGCGCGGAGGCGGTGCGGGCGCGCACCGAGGTGATGGACACGTTCCGGCGCTTTCCCACGCTCGATCCGCGGCTGCCGCTGGAACTCCTGCCGGCGGACTGGCCCCGGCAGGCCGCGCGGGAGTTGTTCACGGCGGTCTACGACGGGCTGGCCGGACCGGCCGAGCGGCACGTCCGGGACGTCGTGGCGCGGTTCACCGACGACGTCCCGGACGGCATCCGGGCGCACACCACAGCGGACCTGCTCGCGGGCACGGACGGGGTCGCCTGCGCCGCCGAGTGAGGCGACGGGCGCCCCGGGGGCCGGTCGCTCAGGTCGCGAGCCGGTCCGCGACGACCCGGGTACGCCGGCCGAGGGCGGCTACCGCGACGACGACGATCGGGACGAGGGTCAGGTGGCACAGCGCCAGCGTGGTCTTGCTGGTGGCGTCCAGGTCCGTGGGCAGGGTCATCAGGGCGATCGTCAGGACGGCGAGCGCCGGGCCGACGACCGACGCGGCCCGGACGACCCAGCCGGCGCGCGGCGCGAGCAGGGCCACGGCGGTGAGCCCGACCAGCAGTGGCAGCGCGCTGAAGGCCGCCACGGTCAGCGCGTCGACCTCGGCCGGTCCGCCGGCGGCGGTGAACCGGAACGTGCCGCCGGCCGCCCGGCCCACGGCGTACACGACGAGGTTGACGACCACCGCGCCCACGACGGCGAGCGCGACGATCGCGGCGCGGGACAGGTCAGCCATGCGACCGCTCGCGAATCAGGTACGCCTCGATCCGGTCGAACGCCCCGGGCATGACCTCGCCGACGAAGAAGTCGCGCAGCTCGGGCGTCGGGAAGCCGCTCTGCACGACGGTCATCAGCGTGCCGCCGTCGTGCTCCTCGAAGGTGACCTCGATGCGGGTGGTCATGGTGGTGCCGTCGGGGCTGCTGCCGGTGGACTCGGTGACCAGCCGGTGCGGCCGGTCGATCTCCAGGAACGTCTGCGTCTCCCGGAACAGCATCTCGGGGGAGGGGCCCCACACGGCCGTCTGCCGCCCGCCGACCCGCAGGTCCACCTCGATCTCGACCACGCCGGGCTCCTCGTCGAGGATGCTGAACCAGATCTTCTGCTTCTCGGCGTCGGTGTAGGCGTCGAAGGCGTCCTCCGGGGTGCCGGGAAGCTGCCGGGTCATTCGCATGTCGAGCGTCATCGGTCACGTTCCTTCGGGCCGGTGTGGAGAGTGAGATAGGCGTCGAGGCCGTCCAGGCGGCGTGCCCAGAGCCGTTGGTAGAAGCTGATCCAGGCCATCGCGGCGTCCAGCGGGGCGTCGCCGAGCCGGCACTGTCGCGACCGGCCGACCTTCTCGGTGACCACGAGGCCGGCGTTCTCCAGCGCCTGGACGTGTTTCTTCATGCCGGTGAGGCTCATCCCGGTCGGCGCGGTGAGCTCGCTGATGGTGGCCGGGCCGGCGCCGAGCCGGATCAGGATGTCGCGTCGGGTGGGGTCGGCCAGGCTGGCGAACACCCGATTCAGGACCTCTTGCTGAACCATGTGGTTCACCGTATAACACTGAACTCACTGGTTCAACGATTTCGCCGACCCGCCGCGATGGGGGTGTGCCGCCGTGCCAGAATCCGGGCCGTGTCCTATCACCCCTCCCAGCCGTACCCGCCGATGCCCGGCGCGGTCACGCCGCTGATCGCCTACCCGCATCCGATCGCGCCGCCGCCCGGCTGCGCGGTGCTCGTCGTCTCGGTCAACCGGGGCCCCTACCTGGTGCCCGCGCCGGCGACCAGCCGCTTCAAGGTCGACGGTCGGGTGGTCGCCATCCCGGGCGAGGGGACCTGGCACGTCGCGGTCCCGGCCGGGCCGCGCGACGTCCGGTACACCGACTTCATGGGCATCCCGGTCATCACCACCTCGCTGGTCGCCCAGCCCGGGGCCGCGCACCACCTGTCGTTCCGCTTCGGCGGCTGGCGCAACCGCGTCCACGACGGGTACGGCACCGACGTGACCCGCTTCGGCATGTGGTCGAACTACAGCATCCTGCTCGTCGTCCTGGCCGTCGGCGGGCTGCTCTGCTGCGGGCTGTTCGGGTTGACCGCCGCTTTCTCCGCCTCGCCCTGACCGGTTGCCGCGCCGCGTGCGTACCGGAAGGAATCCGATGTCGTCACCCGAAGCCGTCCTGTCCGACCTGCGCGCCGCGTGGGGCGCGGGTCTCGGCGGCCACCTGCTGGGCCTCTACCTGCACGGCTCGCTGGTGGCCGGCGACTTCGCCCCGGACCGCAGCGACCTGGACCTGCTCGCGGTGCTCGACCACGACCCGGACGACGACCTGCTCGCCGTGCTCGCCGGGCTGCATCGCGACCTCGACCGGCGGCACCCGGACTGGGCGGGGCGGATCGAGGTCGAGTACGTGTCCCGCGACGCCGTCCACGACGCGGCGCGCGGGCGGGTCGACCGCGACCACCTGATCGCCCGGGTCAGCCCCGGCGAACTGCTGCACCTGTTGCCCGCCACCACCCACCGGATCGTCACCTGGGCCGCCGTCCACGACCACGGCCGCAACCTGCTCGGACCGCCGGCAGCCGAGCTGCTGCCCGCCGTCGACAGTGACCGCGTCCGGGCGGCCCTGCTGGACCACGTCCGGGACTGGCCGGACTGGGTGACCGGGATGACGACCCCCGGCGCCCAGTCCTACGCCGTGCTCACCCTCTGCCGGGCGTTCCAGCGGCTGCGGCACGGTCGGCAGCTGTCCAAGCGGCGGGCCGCCGAGCGGAGCGCCCTCGACCTGCCCCGGTGGGCGGACCTCGTCACCTGGGCGCACGACTGGTGGTACGACCACGGCGCGGACACCGACCCGGGCCGGGCCGGCGAGGTCGTCGCGTTCGTGGGCGAGGTCAGCGCCGCCGTCCTCGCCGCGGAGTCCCGCGCTCCGGGGGATGCCGGCGGCTGAACAGAAGCGGACAACCCGCTGGCACGGTCCGCGTCGCTCCTGCTACGCATTGTGGACCGACCCCGGGAGGTCTTATGTGGCAGCGGTTCCGGTCCGACCCGGTACGCCGGCTCCGCGAGCGCCTGGATCGCTTCGGCGCCGGCCACGACCCGCGTCACCTCCTCGACGCCGGCGCGGCCCGGGACGCCGAGGCGGTGGTCGACCTGGTCAGCGCCACCGAACCGACCGCGCCGCTGCCGGAACGGACCGCCGAGGCGCTGTTCCTGCTGGCCTGCCTGCACTGGTACCGCTACCAGGTGCTGCCGGCCGGCCGGGACACCGACGACCTCGCCCAGGCCGTGACGCTGACCCGGCTGCTGCTGCACGCCGCCCCGGACCGGGTGCCGCCGTCGCTGCTCGCCCTCTACCGCGCGCACGCCCCCGCCGACCCGGCCCGGGTGCCCGGCAGCCGGGCCCCGGAGGCCGGTCGCGCGACGTCGACCGACGCGCCGGCCGCGCTCGCCATGCAGGCGGTGCTGCTGATGGGCGACGCGGAACGCACCGGGCGGTACGCGGCCGCCGACCGGGCCGAGGCGCTGCTGCGGCGGGCCATCGACGTCACCCCGCCCGGCCCCGAGCGGGCGACCTACCTGTCCATGCTCGGTCGCGTGCACCGGGACCAGTTCCGGCACCTGGGCCGGTCGCGTGCCCTCCCGGCCGCGATCGACGCGCACCGGGAGAGCCTGGAGTCCACCCGGGCCGATGACGCGCAGCGCCCCACCCGCCTGTTCAACCTGGGCAACGTGTTGTCCGACCGCTTCGAGGTCGACGGCGATCCGGCCACGCTGGACGAGTCGAGGGGCCTGCTGCGCGAGGCGGCGGCCTCGGCGACCGACCCGACGGTCCGCGCCCTCGCCTCGGGCGTCCTGGGCCAGGTGCTCCGGCACCGGTGGCGGATCCACGCCCGCCCGGCCGACCTGGACGAGGCCGTCGACGCCTTCGGTCGGGCCCGGCCGGCCGGTGACCCCCGCCTCGCCGCGCTGCACGGCATCGTGCTGTCCGAACGGTTCCTGCGCGACGGCTCCCCGGCCGACCGGGACGCCGGCATCGACGCGCTCCGGGCGGCCGTGGGCGCCGACACCCCCCTCGACGCGGAGTTGGCCGGACCCACGTGGGGCGGCCTCGCCGCGTTGCTGGAGGACCGCTACCGCGCCGACGAGCGCGCCCCGGCCGCCGGGGCCGACCTCGACGCGGCCCTCGCCGCCTACCGGGCGGCCGCCGGGGCCACCGGGGACGACGCGTTGCGCCACCAGGTCGGCGTCCTGCTCACCCACCGCTACGAGCGCGGCGGTGACGCCGGGGACCTGGCCGAGGCGGTGCGGCTGTTGCGCGCCGGGGCGGCCGCCGCCGACGATCCGGTCGTGCGCGGGCGTCGCCTGGCCGACCTCGGGTACGCCCTGGCCCGGGGCCGTCCCGAGCGCGGCGCCGTCGACGCGTGGCGGGCCGCCTGCGACGCGCTGAGCGAGGCCGTCGCGCTGCTGCCCCCCGGTGACCCGGCCCGCCACCGGTCGCTGAACAACCTCGGGAACTCCCTGCGTGAGCGGGCCGACCAGGGTGACGATCCGGACCTGCTGGAGTCGGCCGCGGAGGCGCTGCGCGCCGCGGTGGCGGAGACGGATCCCCGGACGCCGGCCGACTACCTGTCGAACCTGGGCCTGGTGCTCCAGGCCCGGTTCGCCGTCACCCAGGATCTCGCCACGCTCGCCGAGGCGGTCGCCGTGCTCGCCGACGCCGTCGAGGCGGCCCCGCCCGGCCACCCCGCCCGGGCGGCGGCGCTGACGAACTACGGCGCGGCGCTCAACCGCCGCGCCGAACTCGCCGTCGACGACACCCGCCCCGCGGCGACCGGGGCCGCCCGGCGCGACACCGACGCCGCCGTCGCCGCGCTGCGCGAGGCGGTCGCCCTCGCCGACCCGACCGACCCGCAGGAGTACGCCCAGAGCGGCGGCAGCCTCGCGACCGCCCTGTTCCTGCGGCACCGGACGACCGGCGACACCGCCGCCCTGGACGAGACGATCGACCTGCTGGACGGGCTGACCCGGGCCGGCCCGCTGCGCCCGGCCGACCGGCACCGGGCGCTGACCAACCTCGGCAACGCGCTGCTGGTGCGTCACCGCGCCACCGCCACCGCCACCGCCGACGACGCCGAGGCGATGCTGGCCGCGTACCGGGGCGCGGTCGACGCGCTGCCGCCGGAGCACCCGGACCGGACCATGTGCCTGAGCAACCTGGCCACCGCGCTGGAGGCGACCACCGCGCCCGGCGACGCCCCGGACGAGCGGGCCCGGGCGGCGCTGCGGGAGGCCGCGTCGGTGCCGGCCGCGCCGTCGTCGCTGCGCGCGGTCGCCGCCCACCGCGCCGCGCGCCTGGCCGACCTGGCCGACGACCTGCCGGCGGCCCTCGACGGCTACGCCACCGCGATCGAGCTGCTCGACCTGGTCGCCTGGCACGGCATGGACCCTGACGACCAGGCCCGGCTGCTCGCCCGCTTCCGGGGGCTGGCCACCGACGCCGCGGCGGTCGCCGTCGCGCTCGGCGATCCGCGCCGCGCGGTGGAGGTGCTCGAGTACGGGCGCGGCGTCCTGCTGACCCGGGCACACGACGCGACCGCCGACCCCACCGCCTTGCGGGCCGGCGCACCCGACCTCGCCGCCGCGTTCACCGCCGTACAGACCGAACTGGACGGCTTCCGCCCGGCCGGGGCCGACACCACCCCGCGCCCGGCCGGCGGGCCGCCCCCGGAGCGCCGCCACGCGTTGGCCGAACGCCGACGGCGGCTACTGGCCGAGATCCGCGCCCTGCCGGGGCTCGACCGCTTCCTGCGCCCGCCGGAGTTCGCCCACCTGGCCGCCGGCTGCGGACCGGTGGCGCTGGTCAACGTGGGGGAGCGCCGCAGCGACGCGCTGGTCGTCGCCGCCGGTGACGTCACCGTCGTGCCGCTGCCCGAGGTGACCCCGGCCGAGGTGGCGGCCCGGACCGCCCAGTTCGTGGTGGCGGTCGCGGTGCTCACTGGGCAGGCGCCGCCGGTGACGGAGCCGGCGGCGAGCCGCCGCGTGGTGGCCGCCCGCGCCGCGGTGGGTCGCACGCTGGACTGGCTCTGGCGGGCGGTGGCCGCGCCGGTCCTCGACGTCGCCGCGCCGCCCGGGGAGCCGGGGGAGTGGCAGCGGTTCTGGTGGTGCCCGACCGGCCTGCTGACGCTGCTGCCGCTGCACGCCGCCGCGCCGCTCGACGGCGGGCCCGGCGTCCTGGACCGGGTGGTCCCCTCCTACACCGCGTCCCTGCGCGCGCTCGACCGCGCCCGGCGGGCCGTGCCGGACGTGCCGACGCCCGTCGACCGGGCGCTGGTGGTCAGCCTGCCGCACACGCCGGGCCTGCCCGACCTGCCCGGCGCCGCACACGAGGCGCGGATCGTCCGGGGTCACCTGCCCTACGGCGGCACGCTCAGCGGCGCGAGCGCCACTGCGGACGCGGTCGTCGCGGCGTTGCCCGGGCAGCCACTGGTGCACCTGTCCTGCCACGGCCGGCAGGACCTGGGCGACCCGCTGGCCGGCCACCTCGCGCTCAGCGGTGGGCCGCTCCGGGTGCGCGACCTGTGGCGTCCGTCGGGCGGGGCCGCCGCGCTGGCCGTGCTGTCGGCCTGCGAGACGGCGCAGGGCGGGGCGGCCCTGCCCGACGAGGTGCTGACGCTCGGCACCGCGTTCCAGCTCGCCGGGTTCCGGCAGGTGGTCGGCGCGCTCTGGTCCATCTCGGACCCGGTGACCGTCCAGCTCTGCGCCGACCTCTACGACGCGCTGGCCGTGCCCGGCGGGGTCGATCCGGACCGGGCGGCGGTCGCGTTGCACCACGCCGTGCGCGGGCTGCGTGCCGCGCTGCCCGGCCGGGCCGATCTGTGGGCCGCGTACGCGCACCTGGGCCCGTGACCGGCTCAGCGGGTGGTGACGGCGGCGGGGGCGGGACGGGCCGGGGCGTACCAGGTCACGCCGACCGCGGCGACCAGCAGGCCGGCGCAGACCAGCACCAGCACCACGCCGGCGCGCAGCGCGCGGGCGGCGGCCACCGCCTCCTGGTGGTCGGCCAGCGGTGACGGCGCGAGCGCGGACACCGGCGTGACGGTGAGCCGGCCGTGCGCGGCGCGCAGCAGCGCGAGGGCGCCGACCGCGCCGACGACGACGGCGCCGAGCAGCAGCAGCCCGACCGCCGCCGCCCAGCCCGGCCGCAGCGTGGTGACGTCGGTGCGGCCCCGGACGAGACCGAAGCCGAGCAGCGCGACCAGCAGCCCGCCGAGGCCGTTGCGCCAGGCCAGCGCCGCCCCGCGCACCCGGTCCAGCTCGCCGCGCAGCAGGCCGGACAGCTGTTGGGCGCGGCGCAGGTCGGTCGCGGTCGGCGGCGGGCCGGGGCGTAGCCGGATCACGCCTCGTCCTCCAGCACCAGCGTCCAGTAGGCGCCGCACCCCACCATCGCGGCGGGCCGCTGCGGATGCTCGGCGGCGCACTCGCACAGCACCGTCCGGTAGCCGGGGTCCGGCCCGACCGTCGCGGGTTCCCGCCGGTACAGCTCGTCGACCAGCGCGCTGGTGGTCGCGTGGCCGCAGCGGGGACACGGGCCGTGGAGCAGCACCGCCGGGCCGTGCGGACGCGCGGTGAACGTGCCCGCCGCCCGCTGCGCGTACCCGGGGTCGGTGACCTCGACGTAGGGCAGCAGCTCGTCCGGCATCCCGACCTCCAACCGTCTGGCCTCGGACCGCTCACGGTACCGGGCGCGCGCATCCCGGTCCGACACCGGAACGGGGTCGAAAGTTTCGGTTTCCGATGGGTGGCCGGCCGCGGGTCGGCGACCGCGCTGCCGGGGCGGGATCCCTCATGGACGCCGGTTCGTGTTTCCAGAACGTTTCCGGAAGTCGTTGACACGGCGAATGGACGACTTCAATACTGGCGCCATCGACGCACCTCTATAGCCGTCGATGTCCGCCCACACCGCGCGGTCCGTGTCATCCCGCTGGCCTTCGCGCCAGCCGTCCCAGGGAGGAAACACGCCCATGAACGACGCCCCCGTCCGCTCGGGCAGCCGCCGACGCGGACGCCTCAGGACAGTCCTCGGCGGGGCCTGCGCCGTGGCGCTGGTCGCCGCCGGCGCGACCGCGGTCCTGTCCGGCCCGGCCTACGCCGACCAGACCGTGACCTCGAACTCGACCGGCACGCACAACGGCTTCTTCTATTCCTTTTGGAAGGACAGTGGCAACGTCTCCATGACCATGGGCAACGGCGGTCAGTACAGCACCCAGTGGAGCGGCATCAACAACTTCGTCGCCGGCAAGGGCTGGAACCCGGGGGCCCGTCGCACGGTCACCTACTCCGGCAGCTTCAACCCCTCCGGCAACGCCTACCTGACGCTCTACGGGTGGACCCGCAACCCGCTGGTCGAGTACTACATCGTCGACAGCTGGGGCAGCTGGCGGCCCCCGGGCAGCGGCTACATGGGTTCGGTCTCCACCGACGGCGGCACCTACGACATCTACCGGACCCAGCGGGTCAACGCGCCCTCCATCGAGGGCACGCGCACGTTCTACCAGTACTGGAGCGTCCGGCAGTCGAAGCGGGTCGGCGGCACGATCACCGCGGGCAACCACTTCGACGCGTGGTCCCGTTACGGCATGAACCTGGGCAGCCACGACTACCAGATCATGGCCACGGAGGGCTACCAGAGCAGCGGCAACTCCAACATCACCGTGGGTGGCTCGGGCGGGTCCAACCCGACCACCCCACCGCCGAACGGCGGCGGGTGCACGGTCAGCGTCAGCCGGGCCGAGGAGTGGGGCGACCGGTTCAACGTGACCTTCTCGGTCAGCGGGTCCAGCAACTGGGTGGTCAGCATCCAGACCCAGGGCGGCCAGAGCCTGCAGAACAGCTGGAACGCCTCGGTGAGCGGCACCAGTGGCACGCTCACCGCCCGTCCCAACGGCAACGGCAACTCCTTCGGCATCACGCTCTACAAGAACGGCAACAGCAACACGCCGACGGCGAGCTGCTCGGCCGGCTGAGCCGGTCTCCAGGGGTGGGGGCGCCGCGGTCACGCGGCGTCCCCACCTTTCGTGTGTGCCGGCGGACACACCCGGGCAAAAACTTGATTCATTCCAAAAGACTGGACTAGTGTTCGTCGGGTGACGGCCGACTTCGAGACCCAGCTCCGAGCGGTCTCGTTGCGCGTGACCCGCCCCCGGCTGGCGGTGCTCGCCGCGCTGCGGGACCACCCGCACGTCGACACCGACACCGTGATCGCGCTGGTCCGGGCGGACCAGCCCACGGTCTCCCACCAGGCGGTCTACGACGTGCTGCGGGCACTCACCGACGCCGGGCTGGTGCGCCGCATCCAGCCGGCCGGCGCCACCGCCCGCTACGAGATGCGGGTGGGGGACAACCACCACCACGTCGTGTGCCGCTCGTGCGGCGCGATCGCCGACGTCGACTGCGCCGTCGGCGACGCCCCCTGCCTCACCGCCTCGGACGACCACGGCTTCGTGGTCGACGAGGCGGAGGTCGTCTACTGGGGCACCTGCCCCGGCTGCGCGACCGCCCGTACCGCCCAGTGATCCGCCAGTTGTTCGGAAGGAAGCAGATGAGCGACACCCAGGACAACGCGCCCGTCAGCGCTCAGGGCGTGGACGCCAAGGAGGCGGCCGGCTGCCCGGTCGCGCACGACTCCGTGACCGCGCACGGCAGCGAGAGCGAGAACCCCGCGATCGACTCGCCGACCCCGAAGACCGGCGGTCGTCCGCGCACCAACCGGGACTGGTGGCCCAACCAGCTCGACCTGTCGGTGCTGCACGCCCACTCCGACAAGGGCAACCCGCTGGGCGCGGACTTCAGCTACGCCAAGGAGTTCGCCAAGCTCGACGTCGAGGCGCTCAAGCGCGACATCACCCAGGTGCTGACCACCTCGCAGGACTGGTGGCCGGCCGACTTCGGGCACTACGGCGGCCTGATGATCCGGATGAGCTGGCACGCGGCGGGCACCTACCGCATCGAGGACGGTCGCGGCGGCGCCGGTGACGGCGGGCAGCGCTTCGCCCCGCTCAACAGCTGGCCGGACAACGCCAACCTGGACAAGGCCCGCCGGCTGCTCTGGCCGGTCAAGCAGAAGTACGGCCAGAAGATCTCCTGGGCCGACCTGCTGGTGCTCGCCGGCAACGTGGCCCTGGAGTCGATGGGCTTCAAGACCTTCGGGTTCGGCTTCGGCCGGGAGGACGTCTGGGAGCCCGAGGAGATCTTCTGGGGCCCGGAGGACACCTGGCTCGGCGACGAGCGCTACGCCTCCGAGAAGGAGATGGCGGCCGGTGTCGGCGCGACCGAGATGGGCCTGATCTACGTCAACCCGGAGGGTCCGCGCGGCAACGCCGACCCGCTGGCGGCGGCGCACTTCATCCGGGAGACCTTCCGCCGGATGGCGATGAACGACGAGGAGACCGTCGCGCTGATCGCCGGCGGCCACACGTTCGGCAAGACCCACGGCGCGGGCGTCGCCGACGACCACGTGGGTCCGGAGCCCGAGGGCGCGCCGCTGGAGGCGCAGGGCCTGGGCTGGCTGAGCACCCACGGTAGCGGCAAGGGCGGCGACACGATCACCAGCGGCCTCGAGGTGACGTGGACCGACCGGCCGACGCAGTGGAGCAACCGCTTCTTCGAGATCCTCTTCGGCTACGAGTGGGAGCTGACCACCAGCCCGGGCGGGGCGAAGCAGTGGGTCGCCAAGGACGCCGAGGCGATCATCCCGGACGCCCACGACCCGTCGAAGAAGCACAAGCCGACGATGCTCACGACCGACCTGTCGCTGCGCGTCGACCCGGCGTACGAGAAGATCTCGCGGCGCTTCCTGGAGAACCCGGACGAGTTCGCGCTGGCCTTCGCCAAGGCCTGGTACAAGCTGCTGCACCGCGACATGGGTCCGGTCAGCCGCTTCCTCGGGCCGTGGGTCCCGGAGGCCCAGCTCTGGCAGGACCCGGTGCCGGCCGCCGACCACCAGCTGGTGGGTGACGCCGACGTCGCCGCGCTCAAGGCGAAGGTGCTCGACTCCGGGCTCACCACCGCCCAGCTGGTCTCCACCGCCTGGGCGTCGGCCGCGAGCTACCGCTCCACCGACAAGCGCGGTGGCGCCAACGGCGCCCGGATCCGGCTGGAGCCGCAGCGCAACTGGGAGGTCAACCAGCCGGAGCAGCTCGCCTCGGTGCTGGCGACCCTGGAGGGCGTCCAGCGGGAGTTCAACGCCGCCGGCGGCGCCCAGATCTCGCTCGCCGACCTGATCGTGCTCGCCGGCTCGGCCGCGGTCGAGAAGGCGGCGCGGGACGCCGGCGTCGAGGTGACCGTGCCGTTCCGGCCGGGCCGCACCGACGCCACCCAGGAGCAGACCGACGTCGAGTCGTTCCGGGTCATGGAGCCGCGCGCCGACGGGTTCCGCAACTACCTGCGGCCGGGGGAGAAGACCCAGCCGGAGGTGCTGCTCGTCGACCGTGCCTACATGCTCGACCTGACCGCGCCGGAGATGACCGTCCTCGTCGGCGGTCTGCGGGCGCTCGGGAACAACGTCGGCGGCACGTCGCACGGCGTGCTCACCGACCGGCCGGGCGTGCTGACCAACGACTTCTTCGCCAACCTTCTCTCCCCGGGCACCCGGTGGAAGGCGTCGGAGTCCGACGAGCACGTGTACGAGATCCGGGACCTGGCCACCGACCAGGTGAAGTGGACCGCCACCGCGGTCGACCTCGTTTTCGGATCCAACTCTCAGCTGCGCGCCCTCGCCGAGGTCTACGCCAGCGAGGACGCGCGGGAGAAGTTCGTGACCGACTTCGTCGCCGCCTGGACGAAGGTCATGGAGCTGGACCGCTTCGACCTGGCCTGATCCGCGGTCAGCCCGACGAGCCCCGGTCGATCCGTCCCCGGATCGACCGGGGCTCGCCCGTGCCCGTGGTCGGGCGCGGTCAGCCGCGCCAGTGCTCGCACCCGGCCACGACGAGACGGAGTTGCCGGGTCGCGCGGTCGCGCAGGTCCGCCATGGCGCGCGGGTCGTCCACCACGTCGAGCAGGGCGGCGGCGGTCTGCCACATGTGGTCGACGAAGAGCGTGGTGGCCATCCGGACGTCCTCGGCCGGCCAGTCGCGCAGGTAGGCGGCGGCGTCCAGGTCGCCGGAGACGAGGTCGGCGGCGAGTTCGTCGGCGCCGCGCCGAAGCTGTTCCTCGATGGCGCGGCGCACCACGGCGACGCCGCCGTATCGCTCCCGGGCGATGAACCGGTGCCGCTCCGGGTGGCGCCGGACCTCCTCGAACAGGACGGCCATCGACTGCTCGATCAGCTCGTCGCTGCCGGTCAGTCCGATGCGGACCATCCGCTCGGCGTCGCGTGTGCCGCCCAGGGACTGCTCCACCAGGGCGACCCCGAGCTGCCCGATGTCGGCGAAGTGACGGTAGAACGCGGCCGGCACGATGCCCGCCACGCGGGTCACCTCGCGCAGGCTGAGACTGCTCAGGCCCTGGTCGGCGAGGAGGTGCACGGCGGCGTCCAGGAGCGCCTGTCGGGTGAGTTCCTTGCGCGCGGATCGACTATGGGACACGTCACTCAGTAAACACCTGTGCACCGACGTTTTCGTTCCCCTAGCCTGGGCGCTGAGTGAACAAGTGTTCACCTGTCTGATGTGGAGGTCGATCCGATGCTCGCCCTGATGGCCGCGCTCTGGCTGGCCGCCCTGACGCTCGGCACCGCCGCCTTCTCCGACCGGCCGCTGCTCTGCCTGGTCGCGGCGGCGCTGGTGGCGGGCGGCGTCGCGGTCCTGACCCGCGGTAGCGGCCTGCTGGCCCGCCGCCGCGCCCGCGAGGGCTGATCGGGCCGCACCGGGCGAACCCCGCTCCTCCGCGAAGGGAGACACCCATGTCCGTCGCCAGCCGGGAACGGCCGATCCACACCGCGCCCCGCCGCTCCGCCGGGAACACGCCGCGTCTCGACGGCCGTGCCTCGGCCGCCCTCATGCTGGGCGGCGCCGGCCTGTTCGTGTTCAACGTGCTCTTCGGCCCGATCGCCATCGTGCTGGGCCTGCGGGCGGCACGGAACCCCGCCGGCGGACGCTTCGGCCGGATCGGTGGGCGCCTCGGCGTCACCCTGGGCGTGCTCGACCTGCTGGTCTGGGCCGTTCTGCTGCTCGTCCGGCTCCGCGGTGACGGGCTGAGCTGGCAGTTCGGGGGCTGACCCTCAGCTGTGCAGCGTCCGGCTCGGCGGGATGCCGAAGACGGACCGGTAGTGGGCGGTGAACCGGCTGTGGCTGAGGAAGCCCCACCGGGTGGCGATCCGGTTCACCGTGTCGTGCTGCGGGTCGCCGAGCCGCAGGTCCTGATGGGCACGTTCCAGCCGGATCTGCCGCAGGTAGGCCATCGGTGTGCTGTCCAGGTGCCGCCGGAAGGCCAGTTGCAGCGACCGGACGGACACCGCCGCGGCCGCCGCCACGTCGGCGGGACCGATGTCCCGGTGGGCGTGTTCCTCCATGAAGGAGATCGCGCGGCGCAGGACCGGCGCGACGGCGTCCCGCCGGTCCGGGCCCGTCGGCTCGGTCAGCGCGGTGTTGGGAAAGACGGCGAGGGCGGCCGCGGCGAGGGTCCGTGCCGCCGCCCCGAGGACCAGCGGCTGGCGACTGGCCTCGGGATTGCTCAACACCGCGAGCCGAACGTAGTGGGCGGTGGCCCGCCAGTGGTCGGCGAGGACGGCCGAGCCCGGCTCCAGCCCGGTGAACCGGACCGGCGACGGCCGCCGTCCCGGGGCGGGGGACGCGATCTGGTCGAACAGTTGCCGGTCGAGCTGGCACAGCACCACCTCGCCGGGCTGCCACCGGACGCGGTACGGGCGACCGGGCCGGGCGTTCAGGAACACGTCACCGGGCCGGTAACGGCTCTCCTCCCCGTCGCAGCTACGGGTGACCGTGCTCGTCGTGCTCTCGCAGACGACCAGGGACTCGATCTCCGCGACCTCCACCCGGAGGTCGGTGGACTGCACGACCCGGTCGACGCGGATCGGCCCGGCGTGCAGCCGACGGTGGCTCAGCCGGTAGCGGCGCTCGTCGCTGTCGATGCGCATGCCCCGGGTGCCGTACGCCTCGGTGAGATAGCGGTGGATGTGCTCCGGGTCCCGGCTGTCGAAGTGGTGGCTGACGGTCGATTCGAGCCTCACAGCGTCCCCCTGGCGAACTCGGTGCCGTAAGTGGGAGTCCTTCGCCCGCGATGGAGGGAATGCGGGATTGCGACCGAACTGCGCCGCCGCCGAATGTCCTTTGTGAGTCCTGGATGGTACTGCGCTTCGCGTTCTTCCGATGCCATTTCCCCAACGGGAATTGCGCCTAACGCAGATCCCATTGATAGGACTTTCGTTCAGCGATCAGTTGTCGTCTCGTCCTTTCGCTGTCGGACGTAGTCCCGGCCCGCGTGATCGGGAAGGGTCGGTGCCTGGGGCGTGCCGATGCGGTCGACAGGGGGGCGCGGGTGGACGGGACTGAGGCACGACGTGTGGCGTGGGTGGTGGCCGCGGAGTCGATGCGGCGTCTCGACGGCGCCGCCGGCGGTGGCGGTCGGTTCGACGGCCACGAGGTGGCCCTCGGGGTGGCGCTGCGCGAGACGCTGCACGAGGCCCTGCGCGGGACTGCCGCCGCGGACGGCCGACCGCTGGCCGAACTGTGCCGGCGGCTGGGGTGGACGCCGGAGGAGTTCGACGCGCTCGGGCACCACCTGCTGACCGCGGTGCTCGCGCAGCGGCTGGGACCGGACGTGCTGGTCCGTGTCGGCGCGATGCTCACCCGGGCGCGTCACCGGCTGTCGTACGCCCCTCCCGCCGGTCCGCACACGCCGCACCGGGAACCGCGCAGTCGCAACGACGCGTCCCGCCGCTACGTGGTCGCCGCGCCGCCCGCGCACCTGCCGCTGCCACCGGACTGGCGGTGCACCGGCTGCGCGGCGGAGTGGCCCTGTCCGACCAAGCAGAGCCAGTTGCTGGTCGAGTTCGGCGGGACCACCGCGGGTCTGGCCGTCTACCTCGGCACGTGTCTGGTCGCCGCCGCCGAGGACCTGCCCACCATGCCGGTCGCCGAGGCCCGGGCGCGCTTCCTGGGCTGGCTGCCCCGCAGCCGCTACTGACCGCCGGCCGCGTGGTCGCCCGGCGACCGTCGACCCGTGCGGCCGGACGACGCTCAGAGCAGCTCGGCGTCGTGCACGAGCAGGGCGATCTGCACCCGGTTGTTCAGGCCCAGCTTGGCCAGCAGCCGCGACACGTGCCCCTTCACCGTCGGCACGCCCATGCCCAGCCCGGCGGCGATCTCGGCGTTCGACCCGCCCTGGCCCACGAGCACCGCCACGTCCCGTTCCCGGTCGGTGAGGGCGGCCAGCCGCTCCCGCGCGCGTGCCCGGCGGCTTCCCGCGACCGGGTCCGCGACGTGGTCGATCAGCCGACGGACGACCGCGGGCGACAGGATCGCCGCACCCGCGGCGACGGTACGGACGGCGGCGAGGATCTCCCGTGGCGGGGTGTCCTTGAGCAGGAAGCCGCACGCGCCGCCGCGGAGCGCGTCGAGCACGTACTCGTCGGCGTTGAACGTGGTCAGCACGATGATCTCCGGTGCGCCCGGCCGGGAGCGGATCCGGCGGGTGGCGACCAGCCCGTCGACGCGGGGCATCCGGACGTCCATGAGGATCACGTCCGGCCAGTGCGCGTGGACCATCGACACGGCCTGCGCGCCGTCGGCCGCTTCCGCGACCACCTCGATGTCGGGCGACCCGCCTACCAGGATGCGCAATCCGGCCCGGACCAGCGGGTCGTCGTCGACGACGGCCAGCCGGATCGGCCGCCGGCCGCGATCCGGCCCGGCGGCGGGTGGTCCGTTCACGTCGGCCACGGCAGCCACGCCTCCAGCCGGTACTGCCCGTCCTCCGCGCCGTGGCTCACCCGCCCGCCGGCCAGCGCCACCCGCTCGCCGATGCCAACCAGTCCCATCCCACCCGGCCGGCCGGCGCGTCCGCCCGTCGGCGACGACGGATTGACCACCACGAGGCGCAGTCCGTCGCCCGGTCGGCCGGCCAGCCGGACCGCCGCGCTGGCGTCGCTGCCGTGCCGGCGGGCGTTGGTCAGCGCCTCCTGCGTGATCCGGTAGACCGTCCGTCCCAGCGCCGTGGGCGGCTCGTCGCCTGTCACCTCGTCGGCGTAGTCGACCCGCATCCCCGCCGCGCGGGCGCCGGCCACCAGGTCCGGCACGTCGGCGAAGCCGGGCTGCGGCGGCTCCGGCCGGTCCGCGACGCCGACCACGGCGCGCAGTTCCTCGAGGGCCTCGTGGGCGCTGGACCGGATCGCGCCGGCCGCGATCGCGATCTCGTCGGGCCGGGCGTCGGTGCGTACCTCCAGCGCGCCGGCGTGCAGGCTGATCAACGACATCCGGTGCGCCAGCACGTCGTGCATCTCCCGGGCGATCCGGGCCCGTTCGGTCAGCCGCGCCTGGTCGACGCGCAGGTGCTGCTCGGCCTGCAACCGCGCGGCGTGCGCGCGCAGCGACTCGGTCAGCCGCCGATAGGCCTGCACGAACTGACCCCAGCCGATCGCCGCGACGCCGGTCACCGCGCGCATCACCACGTCCACCCAGACCGGGTACGGCGGGTCGTGCTGGAGCAGGAAATAGACCACACCGGTGCCGACGTGCGCCGCGCCCAGGGTGAACAGCAGCCGGGCCCGGTGGCGGACCGCCGCGGTGAACAGCGCGACCAGGATCGGCCCGGTCGCGGTCACCGAGATCGCGCCGAACGGCAGCAGCGCGAGCAGCACGGGCACCGGCCGGCGTCGCCGGAGCAGCAACGGAACGGCGCAGAGCACGCCGACCAGCACGTCGACCGGCCACGGGATCGCCGCGCCGGGCGCGGTCGCGTCACCGATCCGCAGCATGGTCAGGCCGTAGCCCAGCGCCACGGTGACCGCCACGGTGTCGGCGAGGCGGTGACGCGCGGTCACCCGGTCGCCGGTCGGGTCCGGCACGAGCAGGGCGAACAGCGCGGCGGCCATGCCGGCAGCCTAGGCGGTACGGGTGGCGACGCCAGCTACCAAAGTAGGGGTGCCGGTCGATCCTTCGGCTCGTGCCCGGGCGCCCGTGTGACGGCGATCCTCGGTCGGGTCGACCGGACGAGGGAGGCCCACGTGGACCCGCACGAGACGATCACCGGCGCGCTGCGGCGTGCGGCCGGCAGCCGGGGACGCCGGCTCCTTCTGCTGGTGACGGTCGGCGCCGGGATTCTCGCCATCGCGGCGCTCCTGGCCGGGCTCCCACCCGCCGAGCGCACCGCCGCGACGTTCGCCGAGACGGTGCACGCGTTCGTCTCCGTCCCGCTGCCGTTCGTCGGTGTCCTGCTCGTCCACGACCTCCGCCGGGCGCCCGGCGCCCCGGTGCTGCCCACGCTGGCCGCGGCGACGCTGATCGCGGTGGCCGCGGGGCTGGCCGGCGACGCGCTCTTCGTCGTCGCACTGGCCGCGTCCGGGTCCACCGCGTCCGACCCGTGGGCGCACGTCGGCGGGCTCGCCGTGGCGGGCGTGCTGGCGCAGGTGCTCGCGCAGCTCGTCGGCACCGGGCTGGGGCTGCTGATCGCCCGGCCGGGGTGGGCCTGCCCGGCCACGATCGTGCTGCCGCTCGGGGCGTACGCGGTGCTCACGCCGCTGGGCACGGCCCGCGACCGGCTCACGCCGTACGGGGCTTTGCAGGGGCTGCTCGGCGCGGCGCCGGGTGGCCCGCGATGGGCGTGGTGGGTGACCGCGGCGCTGCTGTGGGGCGCGGCCCTCAACGCGGTCGGCGCCGTCGCGCTGCGGCGTCGCGCCGTCCGGACCGGAGGGGGCGCGTGACGGCTCCCCGGGTACGAGGTCGGCTCAGCGGAACGTGGTCTGGAATTTCTTGCTCGACCCGACCGGTCTTCCCAGGACGCGTGCCCGGTCGTCCCGCGCCGTGGGAGCGCTGCCTGTGTCGTCGACGTCCGTCCGGAAGGGATCTCCGCTGGTCGAGGGCGATTTTGCGGCACAGGTGTTGCCAGCCGGTTTCGAAAACTTTGCCGCAAGGTATTGCAAAGACTTTCATGGATCCCGCATGGTGTTCGCTACCCGGACGGCCGTCCACCTCCGCGCACCCCGTCGAGCACGGAAGAGGTCCCCTGCCATGGAATCCGCCAGGCCACACCCCCGTGGCCGTGCCGGCCGCCTGATGCTCGCCGCCGCGCTGGTCGCGGCCGGCGGCACGGCGGTCGTCACGGCTGCCACCACCGCCGCCCCCGCCCGCGCCGCCACCGTCCTCAACGACAGCGAGGTGACCGCCAACCTCTGGGAATGGAACTGGGCCTCGGTCTCCGCCGCCTGCACCGACCACCTCGGCCCCGCCGGTTACGGCGCGGTCCAGGTGGCACCGCCGCAGGAGTCGGTCAGCCTGCCGAGCAGCCCCGACGGCGTGCACCCCTGGTTCGAGGTCTACCAGCCGGTGTCGTACAGGTTGGACAGCCGGTTCGGCAACCGGCAGCAGTTCGCCGCCATGGTCAGCGCCTGCCACGCCGCCGGCGTGCGGGTCTACGTCGATGCCGTGGTCAACCACATGGCCGGCACCAACAACCCGGCCGGCACGCGCGGGTACGCCGGGACCGAGTTCTCCGGCTACAGCTACCCGGCCGTGCCCTACGGCAGCGGCGACTTCCACCGCCCCGGGGACAACTGCCCGACCGGCGGGGGCATCAGCGACTGGAACAACGAGGCCCAGGTGACCAGCTGCGAGCTGCTGTCCCTGTCCGACCTCTACACCGAGAAGGAAGCGGTCCGGAACACGATCGCCGGCTACCTGAACGACCTGATCGGGCTCGGCGTCGACGGCTTCCGGGTGGACGCGGTCAAGCACGTCCGCAAGGACGACTTCGCCGCGATCCTCGGCAAGCTGAACAACACCGTCGCCGAGGGCAGACGCCCGTACGTGGCTCAGGAGATCTTCGACGGCGCCAGCAACCCGGCCCTGCAGGCCCGGGCGTTCACCGGCAACGGCGACGTGCTGGACTTCGCGTACGCCAAGGGTATCCGCTCGGCCTTCCAGGGCTCCATCGCCGCGCTGGCCAACGTGGCCAACTGGAACCTCGACGCGCCGAGCGCCAACGTCTTCGCCATGGTCACCAACCACGACCTGGAGCGCGACGGGGTGGTGCTGTCCTACAAGAACGGCACCGACTACGTGCTCGCCACCTACTTCGGGCTGGCCCACCCGCACGGCAAGCCCTCGGTCTACGACAGCTTCACCTGGACCGACCGCAACCAGTCACCGCCGCACGACGGCACCGGCCGGGTCACCGACACGGTCTGCGGCGCCGCCTGGACCTGCCTGAGCCGCACCACCGGCATCAAGGGCATGGTCGGCTGGGCGAACGCCGCCCGCCCGGTGAAGACCGTCTCCGACTTCACCACGGTGACCAGCAACGTGATCGGCTTCCACCGGGGCGACCGGGCCTGGATCGGCATCAACGACTCCGGTTCCGCCACCACCGCCACCTTCACCACCGGCCTGGCCGACGGCCGGTACTGCGACGTCATCTCGGGCGTCGCCACCGCCACCGGCTGCACCGGCGGCACGGTGACCGTCTCCGGCGGCCGGGCCACCGTGACCGTCCCGGCCAACGACGCCGTCGCGATCCACGTGGGGGCCCGGCCGGGCACGAACCCGTCGCCGACCGCGTCCCCGACGGCATCCCCGACCGCGTCCCCGACGGCCTCGCCGACCGCGTCGCCGACCGGGAACCCCACCGACCGGGTCGCCACCACGTTCACGGTCGCCGCGACCCCGGCGGCCGGCCAGGACGTGTACGTCGTGGGCAACGTCCCCGAGCTGGGCTCGTGGTCGCCGGCGAACGCCGTGAAGCTTGCCGCGCAGGGCGGCGGCAGCTACCGCGCCACCGTCGACCTGCCCCGGTCGGCCACCGTGGAGTACAAGTTCGTCAAGGTGACCACCGGTGGGGCGGTCACCTGGGAGTCCGGCTCCAACCGGACCCTCACCACTCCGGCCGCCGGCACCTACGCGGTGACCGAGACGTTCCGGGGTGACACCGTCACCTCGACGGTGGCCGCCACGTTCGCCGTCACCGCCACCACCGCGTACGGCCAGAACGTCTTCGTCGTCGGCAACGTCCCGGCGCTGGGCGGCTGGAACCCGGCCGCGGCGGTCCCGCTCTCCCCGGCCGCCTACCCGGTGTGGCGGGCGACGGTCGAGCTGCCGCCGAACACGGCGGTCGAGTACAAGTACGTGAAGCGGAACCCGGACGGCTCGGTGACCTGGGAGTCCGGCGCGAACCGGACCTTCACCACGCCCGGCGGCGGCACGCGTACCGCCACCGACACCTGGCGCTGAGCGCCGACGGCGGCCCGTCCCCGACTGCCGGGGACGGGCCGCGCCCGCCGGTCACGCCGGCACGAACGACCAGACCTGGGCCGGGTTGCCGAACCCGGTGCAGTGGTAGATCTGGACGGTCGCGCCGTCGGCGGAGGAGCCGCCGCGCACGTCCAGGCACCGGCCGCCGATCTGCGACCTGACCTGGTGCACCCCGCTGAACGAGTTCGGGTTGACCGTCCACTTCATGCTGGTCGTCCCGGTGCAGGCCCACTGCTGCAACGGCGTGCCGTCGGCGTTCACGCCGTTGCGGACGTCGAGGCACATGCCGCTGGACTGGTTGACGAACGTGTAGGTGCTCTGGCCCACCGGGGACCAGCGCTGCACGGTCTGCCCGTCGCAGGTCCGCTGCACGACGAGCCCACCCAGCGACGACGGGGCGCCGTACCGGTCCACCTCCAGGCACTTCCCGCTGCCGTAGTTGACGATCTGGTAGTGGCCGCCCGCCGCCTGCGCCGGCTGCCCGGGCATCGCGGCCCCCAGCCCGGCGGCCAGCAGGCTCGCCGCCACCGCCCCGCCGACTCTGTTTCTGATCATCGTTGCGTCTCCCATCGGATCGGACCTTCCTTCCCTCGCCGGGACCCGGGCCGCTCCGGGACGATCCCCGGCGGTGCTCGTCTCCGGCTGGTGCAGACGCTAGGGAGCGCGGGCCGCGCCCGGATCCGGCAACCTCCTAGTCGACGCGGGTCCCGGCACGGGGATGTCGGGTTCGCGTCGGCCCCGCCGGTCCGGAACGGATCAGCGGTTAGCGTGCGTCCATGGGTGGTGCGACGGTTCCGACCCTCGCCGACGGCACGGCCCGGGACGGGCGGGAGGGCCTTCTCGGGCGGACCGACGAGTGCCGCCGCTTGGCCGCGTTGCTGGCCGACGCGAGCGACGGTCGTGGGGGAGCGCTGGTCGTCCGGGGCGTGGCGGGCGTCGGCAAGACGGCCCTGCTGGACCACTGCGCCGAGCGGGCCGTCGGGATGCGGGTGCTGCGCGCCACCGGGGTGCCGTTCGAGGCCGACCTGCCGTTCTCCGCGCTGCACGAACTCGCCCGCCCGCTGCTCGACCGGCTGGACGGCCTGCCGGCCCAGCAGGCCGACGCGCTGCGTACCGTGTTCGCCGTCGACGGCGGGTCCCGCGCGGTCAACCGGCTGGCCGCGTACGTGGCGACGCTGACCCTGCTCACCGCGGCCGCCGAGACGACGCCCGTGCTCTGCCTGGTGGACGACGCGCACTGGATCGACCCGGCCTCGGCCGAGGCGCTGCTGTTCACCGCGCGGCGGCTGCTCGCGGACCGCGTCGCGATCGTCTTCGCCACCCGCGACGTGCCCGGGTTCGACGGGCGTGGCGTGCCGGAGCTGCCGCTGACCGGTCTGGCGCCGGAGGCCGCCGTGCGGCTCGCCATGCGCGCGGGGCTGGACCGGCGGGTCGCCACCGAACTCGCGGTCGCCACCGCCGGCAACCCGCTCGCCCTGGTCGAGCTGCCGGTGACGCTGGCCGAGGAACGCCGGCACGGCTGGCTGCCGCTGGAGCAACCGCTGGTGCTGGCCGACCGGATCCGGACGAGCGTCCTGGCGCACGCCCGCGACCTGCCCGAGGCGACGTGGCGGGCCCTGGTCGTCTGCGCCGTGGCCGAGACCCCCGGGCTGGCGCTGCTGGACCAGGTGCTGACGGTGGACGGGCTGGGCCTGGACGCGCTCGACCGCGCCGTGGACGCCGGCCTGATCCGGGTCACGGCCCGGGAGGTGACGTTCCGCCACCCCCTGATGCGGGCGGCGGTGCACTCGGCGGCCGGACCCGGGCGACGCCGGTCGGCGCACCTGGCGATCGCCTCGGTGCTGACCGGACCGGAGACGGCCGACCGCCGGGCCTGGCACCTCGCCGCCGCGACGACCGGCCCGGACGAGCGGGTCGCCGCGCTGCTGGCCGGGTCGGCCGAGCGGGCACAGCGTCGCGGTGGTGTGGTGGCCGAGGCGCGGGCGTACGAGCGCTCGGCCCGCCTCACCCCGGACCCGGACGTCCGGGCGGGGCGCCTGATCGGAGCCGCCCGGGCCTGGACGAACGCGGGCGCGAGCCGGCACGCCGTGGCGCTCGGGGAGGAGGCGCTCGGACTCACCCGGCGGGTCGACCTGCGGTGCCGGATGACGCCGTTGCTCGCCCATCTCGCCCAGCAGCACGGCGACCTGACCGTGGTGGACGACGCGTACCTGGCCGAGGCGGAGGAGTGCGCGCGCACCGACCCGCTCGGCGCGGCCAAGATGATGAGCGCCGGGGTCAACCAGTTCTGGGCGCGACTCGACGTCACCGGCATGCTGCCGTTCTGCGAGCGCGTCGTGGAACTGGCCGGAACCGCGCCGGGCACGCCCTGGCCGAAGGGGGCGATCCGGCTGGCCGCCGCGCAGGTGCTGGCCGGCCGGCCGGAGGGGGCCGGGTCGGCCCGCGACTGCGTCGCGGCGTGCGCGGGCCACGCCGACGGCTCGGCCGCGGAACTCGCGCAGGTGTTCTGCTGGCTCGGTGACCTGGACGCCGCGCGGGCGCTGCTGGAGCCGGAGATCGACCGGGCGCGCGCGGCCGACGACGTGTTCCTGCTGGCCTACGCCCTGCCGCGGCTCGCCGAACTCCGCTGGCGCGCCGGCGCGTTGCACGACGCGTACCGGGCCGCGACCGAGGCGGTCGGCATCGCCGAGCAGGTGGCCCTGCCGCTGCTGCGGGCGGAGGCGCTGGCCACCCTCGCCCTGGTGGAGGCGCTGCTCGGGGACGAGTCGGAGGCGCGGACGCACATCGACGACGCGCGGCGGTTCCTGCCGGCGGAGTTCGGGGAGGTCGAGGCCCGGCTCCGGTACGCCGCCGCGATGATGTCGGTCGTCGCGGCACGGTGGGAGGAGGCCGTGACCGACCTGGAGTGGATCCGGTCCGCCCAGGCGCGGGGCGGGATCACCGCGCCTGGCTGGCTGCCGGTCGCCGGTGAGCTGGCCGAGGCGTACGCCTGGTTGTCCCGCCCGGAACGGCTTCGGGACCTGCCGGACGGCGGCCCGGCCGCCACGGCCCGGGTCGCCGGCCTGCTCGCCGCCGAGCCGGACCTGGACGTCGTCTTCCCGGCGGCGCTGGCGCGGTGCGACCCGACGGTCGTCCCGCTGGAGCGGGCCCGCACCCTGCTCTGCTACGGCCAGCGGCTGCGCCGGGCGAAGCGGCGACGGGACGCCCGGGTCCAGCTGCACGCCGCGCTGCGGCTGTTCGAGGCGGCCGGCGCGCAGGGGTGGGCCCGGCGGTGCCGCGTGGAGATCGACGCGACCGGTCGGGGCGCGCCGGCCCGCGACGACCGGACCGTCGACCGGTTGACCAGCCAGGAGCGGCAGATCGCCCTGCACGTCGCGGAGGGGCTGACCAACCGGGAGATCGCGACCCGGATCTTCCTGTCTCCCAAGACCGTCGAGTACCACCTCGGCAACGTCTACCGGAAGCTGCGGCTGCGCTCGCGTCCGGAGCTGATCCGCCACCTGTCCCGCCGGTCGACGTCCGAACCGGACTGACGACGGACCGTCGCCGCCGCCGCGGCGGCCAGGCAGGTCGCCGCGGCGGCGAGCAGCGGGGGACGACCGCCGACGTGGACGGCCGCCGAGCCGAGCGGGATGGCCAGCGTGATCGGTCCGAACATCGCCGTGTTCGCGGTGCCGGCCACCCGCCCCAGCACCGTCGCCGGCGTGCGCGTCTGCACGGCGGTGACGGCGGCGACCAGCGTCCAGGGCAGACCCACGCCGATCACCACCGAGGCGGCGACCGTGGCCGGCCACCAGGGCAGGCACCGACCCAGGCAGCCGGCGGCGAACAGCGCCGTGCCGGCGATCCCCACCCCGACCTCGCCCCAGCGGCCGACGAGCCGGCCGACGGCCAGCCCGGCGAGCACGGAACCGGCGCCCTGGGCGCCGGCCAGCACGCCGAGGAACGTCGACGGCAGGGCCAGTTCGGTGACGACCACGGCGTAGAGCGGCGCGGTGGTGAAGCCGGACATCGCGATCGACACCGCGGCGAGCGCGACCGGTACGCGTACCGCCCGCCGCCGGAGGAGGACGGCGAGCCCGGCCCGCAGGCCGGGCCGGGGCTCGCCCGTCCGTGCGGGCGCCGGCGTCCGGCGCAACCGCAGGGCCGCGTAGAGCGCGGCGACGAGCACCGGCGTCGCGGCGCTGAACACGGCGACCGGGTGCCCGCCCCGCCAGGCGTAGAGCCCGGCCCCGAGCAGCGGCGCGACCAGCTTCATGCCCTCCTGGGCGCTGGAGCGCCAGCCGTTGACGTCGGCCAGGCGCGCGGGGTCCAGCGCCGCCGGCAGCAGCGCGGTCTCGCCGGCGTCGATCAGCACGTACCCGACGCCGTACGCGAGCGAGACGACGAAGATCAGCCAGGCCTGGTCCGGGCCCTGGACGGTGAGCAGGCTGAGCAGGACGGCGGCCAGCGCGAGGTTGACGCCGATGACCAGCGGTCGCCGAGGCGCCCGGTCGAGCAGCCCGCCGAGCCACGGCCCGGCCAGCACCGGGGTGTAGACGCAGAGCCCGGCGAGCGCGGCCAGGCCGGTGGAGCCGGTGAGGTCGAGGATCCAGATGCCGGCGACCAGGGCCATGGCGCTGCTGCCGAGGCCGGACAGCAGGGAGATGGCCACGAACAGGACGGCGTTGCGACGCACGAGCCCTCCAGGGTTGAGCGGGGAAGGCTCATATCGTCCGGCGTTGAGTCACCCGGCGGCAATGCTGTAGAGCGACGTCAACGATGCATTGACAGTGCCGCCGCGATGCGGCGGGTCGCCTCGCGGGCGGGGGCCGGCAGGCGCGGCCCGACGTCGGTCAGGTCGCCGACGAGGTACGCGGCGAGCGCGTACAGCGAGCCCGGGGCGGCGGCGTCGAGGGCCGTCGCGGTGGTGCGCCGGACCAGCGGCGCTCGGCGGAAACGGCCGTCCCACCCCCGGTCCGCCTCGATCCACCGGTGCAGGTCGGACACGGCGGCCCGCACCGCCGCGACGTCGGGGGCGCAGGCCCGGTCCCGCCGTGCCTGCCGCGACCGCCGGGCCGCCACCAGACGCTGCCGGCGCTGCTCGGCGGCCTGCCGGCTGCTCAGGCCCAACGCGCCGGCGATCTCGGCCCAGGTGGCCCCGTCGTGCCGGGCCCGGTCGATCAGCTCCAGTTCCCGCTCGTCGAGCCGGGCCCGGGCCGCGGCGACCTCGGACAGGCAGGTCGGCTCCGGAGTCACCTGTCAACACTACATTGACAGGCGACCGCCGCCGCTACTCCTCCGGTACGCCCGGGCCGACCTCGCCGTGGGCCAGGTGCGCGGCGTTGCGGTCGGCGTCGCGGGTGGCGTTCGCCTCCCCCTCGGCCGGGTCGGTGGTGCGCCGTCCCTCGGCGTCCTGGAACACCCGCCCGGTCTCCAGCGGGTCCTCCTGCTGCCGTCCGAACTGCTCGGGTTCCGTCATGACCGCCCAGTGCCCCCGGTGCGCCGGGACAAACCGGCCCGGGCCGGCCGGGGTTCATCGTTCGGGGGGCCGTTGGTCCCGGGTCCCGGGGCGGTCGGCCCCTGACGGTCCGACGCCGCGAGGGCCAGGCTGGGAGGGCGCCGACGGGCGGGGCACGGAACGACGTGAGGGTGATGCGGGTGAGCAACGGCGGGCCGGGCACAGTGACGACCACCGCGACCCCCTCGATCCCGCCGCCGGCGGCCGGGCTCACCTCCACCCGGGCCGCGGCCCGGCTGCGCGCCGAGGGGCCGAACACGGTCGCCCCGCCGCGTCGTCGTGGACCGGCCGGCCGCGTGCTGCGCCAGCTCACCGACCCGCTGGTGGCGCTCCTGCTGGCCGCCGCCGTGGTGACCACCCTGCTTCGCGACTACCCCGACACCGCGGTGATCGTGCTGGTCGTCCTGATCAACACCGCGATCGGCGTGGTGCAGGAGATCCGCGCCGACCGGGCGGTGGCGGCCCTGGACCGGCTCGCCGCACCGACCGCGCGGGTGGTCCGCGACGGCCGTGACCTCGTGCTGGCCGCCGCGGAGCTGGTCCGCGACGATCTCGTCCGGCTGGAGGCCGGTGACGTCGTGCCCGCCGACCTGCGCCTCACCGACGCGGCCCGGCTCAGCCTGGACGAGTCGGCGCTGACCGGCGAGTCGGTGCCGGTCGGGCGGTCGGCCGGCGAGGAAGCGAGCGCGGGCACCGTGGTGACCACCGGCCGGGCCACCGGCACCGTGCTGCGGACGGGCGCGTCCAGCGCGCTGGGCCGGATCAGCGCACTGGTCGCCGCCACCCGGCCGGCGCCCACCCCGCTGCAACGCCGGCTGGCCTCGCTCGGACGGGTCCTCGGCCTGACCGCGGTGGTCCTCTCCGCGTTGGTCTTCGCCCTGGGCGTGCTCGACGGGCGACCGGTCGCGCAGATGGCGGTCACCGCGGTGAGTCTCGTGGTGGCGGCCGTCCCGGAGTCGCTGCCCGCCGTGGTCACGCTCGCGCTCGCCCTGGGCGCCCGCCGGATGGCCGGCAGCCGGGCCATCCCGCGACGCCTGCACGCGGTGGAGACGCTCGGCTCGGTCACCGTGATCGCCTCGGACAAGACCGGCACCCTCACCGAGGGCCGGATGGCGGTGCAGCAGGCGGTCACCGCCGGTCGCGCCCGGTACGCCGTCACCGGCACCGGCTACGCCCCCCACGGCGAGGTGCGCCACCGGGACGAGCCGGTGGGCGCGCCGGACGAGCTGCGCCGGCTGGCCCGGGCCGGGCTGCTCTGCAACGACGCCACGCTGACACCGCCGACCGACGACCGGCCGGAGTGGTCCGCGATCGGCGACCCGCTGGAGGCGGCGCTGGTCGCGTTCGCGGCCCGGTGCGGGGTCGACCCGGAGACCACCCGGGACGCGTGGCCCCGGGTGGCGGAGCACCCCTTCGACCAGGAGCTGCGCCGGATGACCACGGTGCACCGCCGCGGCGACGGGCGGTACCTGGTGGTGTGCAAGGGCGCGCCCGAGAACGTGCTGACCACGCCGCTGACGGACGCCGACGCCGAGGAGTTGGCCGAGCTGACGGAGTCCGCGCGTCGGCTCGCCGCCGAGGGGTTGCGGGTGCTGGCGGTGGCCTCCGCCGTGGTCGACACCCCTCCCGACCCGGCCCGCCCGACCGACCTGCGACCGCTGGGCCTGGTCGGGGTGGGCGACCCACTGCGTGTCCAGGCGCCGGGCATCGCCGCGGGCTTCGAGGAGGCCGGAATCCGGCTGGTGCTGATCACCGGAGACCACCCGGCGACGGCCGCGGCGATCGGCGGCCGGCTAGGGCTCTGGACCGACGGCGACCCGCTGGCCAACGGCGACGACGGCGACCCGGGCCGGGCCCATCCCGACACCCGGGTGTACGCGCGGACCCAGCCGGAGCAGAAGCTCGACATCATCGCCGGCCTCCAGTCGCGCGGACACGTCGTGGCGATGACCGGTGACGGCGTCAACGACGCCCCGGCGCTGCGGCGCGCGGACATCGGCGTGGCGATGGGGGGTGGCACCGAGGTGGCCCGACAGGCCGCCGACCTGGTGCTGGTCGACGACGACCTGACCACGGTGGCGACGGCGATCGGCGAGGGCCGCCGGATCTACGACAACATCCGTCGGTTCCTGCGCTACGCCCTCGCCGGCGGAGTGGCCGAGATCGCGGTGATGCTTCTCGGCCCGCTTCTGGGACTGCCCGTGCCGTTGCTGCCGGCGCAGATTCTCTGGATCAACCTGCTCACCCACGGTGTGCCCGGGGTGGCGCTGGGTGCCGAGCCGGCGGAGCCGGGCACGTTGCGACGCCACCCGCGCTCGCCCCAGGAGTCGGTGCTCGGCGGCGGGCTGGGCCGTGACGTGCTCGTCACCGGCGCGCTGATCGCCGCGGCGGCGCTCGGCGCCGGGGTGGCGGCCGCGTACGCGGACCGGCCGTGGCAGTCGGTGGTCTTCATGGTGCTCGGCCTGTCCCAGCTCGGCGTGGCGCTGGCCGTCCGCGCGACCCGCTCGCCGGGTTCGTCGGACCGCAACCGCGCGCTGCCGCTCGCGGTCGCCGTCTCCGCGGCGCTCCAGGTGGCCGGCGTGCTGCTGCCGCCGCTGCGCGATCTGCTCGGCACGGCGCCGCTGGCCCTCCCCGACCTGCTCGGCTGCGCCGCGGTGGGTGTCCTGCCCGGGATGCTGCTGCGGCTGACCCGCCGGTCCGGTTGACGATCGGTGAAGGAGGTTGTCATGACGATCCATTCCGCGGACCCCGTCGTGGTGGGGGTGGACGGCTCCGCCACCGCCCTGGACGCGGTGCGGGTGGCCGCCCGCGAGGCGGCCTTCCGGCACCGGCCGCTGCGGGTGGTGCACGCGTTCATCTGGCCGCTGACCCGGGCGCCGCTCACCCCGGCGCCCGGCGCGCCCGCCGGCGCCGGGCTGCGCAACCAGGCCGAGCGGTGCGTCGCCGAGGCGGTCGCCGAGGCCGGCAAGGTCGCGCCGGACGTGCCGGTCACCGGCGTGGTGGTCGACGGCGCGCCGGCGGCGGTGCTGGTGGAGGAGTCACGGCGCGCGACGCTGATGGTGCTCGGCCATCGTGGCCTGGGCGGTTTCGCCGGCCTGCTGATCGGGTCGGTCACCCTCCAGGTGTCCGCCCGCGCCCACTGTCCGGTGCTGGTGACGCGCGGTGAGGCGCGGGCGGACGGCCCGGTCGTGGTGGGCGTGGACGGTTCGGCGCACTCCGGCGTCGCGGTCGGGTTCGCGTACGAGGAGGCCGCCCGCCGGGGCGCGCCGCTGGTCGTGGTGCACGCCTGGCTGTACCCGACCCCGATCGGGCCGGGCGACATCGTGCCCCTGGTCTACGACCCCGAGGCGCTGGCCGAGGAGTCGCGGCGGATCCTCGCCGAGGCCGTGGCCGGCTGGTCGGAGCGTTACCCGGACGTCGAGGTGCGGCAGCGGTCGGTGCGCGGCGCCCCGGCGCGGGTGCTGGTGGAGCAGTCGGCCTCGGCGCAGCTGGTGGTGGTCGGCGCGCACGGCCGGGGCGCGTTGGCCGGGCTGCTGCTCGGTTCGGTCAGCCACGCGGTGCTGCACCACGCGCACGCCCCGTTGGTGATCGCGCGGCACGCCGGGTAGCCGCCTCGACGGCGACTCTGAGCGCTGCGCCTGCCCGCCGTCGTCGCCGGCCAGGCGATCCGAGGTACGCGGTCAGCCCCGGCCGGCGTCGTCCGGCCCGCCCAGCCAGGCGCGTACCCCGGCGAGCGTGGCCGGCCCGTAGTCCTCGTCCACGCTGCGGGCCAGGTCGGCCACGGACATCGCGCGCAGCGCGTCGCGCCAGGCGGCGTCGGCGTCGGCCATGGCCCGGGCGATGGCGCACGGCCGGGTGCAGGCCTCGGGTGGGCTCGCCAGCGGCCCGCGCTGGCGGATCTCGGTGCAGACGAACGCGGGCTGGGCGCCGTCGACGGCGGTCACCACGTCGAGCACGGTGATCTGCTCCGCCGCCCGGGTGAGCACGTATCCGCCGGCCTTGCCCTGCACGGAGGTCACCAGGCCGGCGCGGGAGAGCGCCTGCAACTGCTTGGCCAGGTAGCTGCCGGAGACGTCGTGCAGCTCCGCCAGCCGCGCGGCCGGCACCGGCTGCGCGGCCGTGGTCAGCACCACGCAACAGTGCAGGGCCCACTCGACCCCACCGGACAGCTTCACCCGCCCACCCCCTTGACTCGGACAAACTCTATCCGACTAATATCTCGGATATAACGTGTCCGAGTTTGAGGTGTCCTCGAACGGGAATCCGGCGTGCCTGAACCACGTCGGGAAAGGCGGAAACCATGAAGATCGTCGTCATCGGTGGCACCGGTCTGATCGGGTCGCAGGTGGTCCGCGAGCTGTCCGAGGCCGGGCACGACGCCGTGCCCGCGGCGCTCTCGACCGGCGTCGACCTGATCAGCGGCAAGGGGCTGGACGAGGTGCTGTCCGGGGCGGAGGTCGTGGTCAACGTGGCGAACTCGCCGACCTTCGACGAGGCGTCGCTGGAGTTCTTCCGCACCTCGATGGGCAACCTGCTCGCCGCCGGGCAGCGCGCCGGCGTCGGTCACCAGATGGTGCTGTCGATCGTCGGCGTCGACCAGGTGCCGCAGCTGGACTACTACCGGGCGAAGACGCTGCAGGAGGAACTGCTCCGGGACAGCGGAACCCCCTGGTCGGTCGTGCGCGCCACCCAGTTCTTCGAGTTCGTCGACGCGATCCTGTCCTGGACCTCCGACGACAGCACGGTGCGGCTGCCGGCCACCCCGGTGCAGCCGATGGCCGCCGCCGACGTGGTCGCCGCGGTCGTCGACGTCGCCACCGGCGCGCCGCTCAACGCCGTCCGCAACGTCGGCGGACCGGACGCCTTCACCCTCGACGAGCTGGGCCGGGTCACCCTGGCCGCGCGGCACGACGACCGGAATGTGGTGGTCGACGACTCGGCCGGCATGTTCGCCGCCGTCGACGGCGACGTCCTCGTCCCGGGACCGGACGCCCGACTCGCGCCCACCCACTACGCGGACTGGCTGCGCTCGTCCCGCTGAGGGTTGACACGCGTCGCCGCCGGGCCGGTCGGGTCCCGGACAGGATTCGGCCGGCCCGCCGCTGGGTACGAACCAGCGCTTCCGATGGTTTCGACAGGTGAAGCCGCCCGAGCGGAAGCGATGGCAGCGCCATGGGCGAGGACGACCCGAAGGACCGTGGCAGACCATCCATGGAGTACGGCGGCGCGGAGCTGGACCGCCTGGGATTCGTGCTCGTCGACCTGGCCCGCCGACTTCAGAGCGAGAAGAGCGAACAGGGAACACTCGACGCCATCGTGGGCGCCGCCGTCGACACCATCCCCGGCGCGGGCTACGCCGCCATCTCGGAGATCCGCGGCCGCCGCGGGATCCGTACCACGGCCACGACCGACGAACTGCCGTGTCGGGTCGACCAGGTGCAGTACGACACCGATCAGGGACCGTGCCTGTCGTCGCTGTACGAGGAGACGACGGTGCGCGCGTCGGATCTGGTGAGCGACCCGCGCTGGCCTCGGTTCGTCAAGGGCACGACCGAACTCGGCATCCGCAGCATGCTGTCGTTCCAGCTCTACGTCACCGGCGACAACCTCGGGGCGCTGAACCTCTACGCGCGCCGGGCCGGCGCCTTCACCGACGAGTCGGAGCAGGTGGGTCTGTTGTTCGCCGCCCACGCCGCGGTCGCCATGTCCGACGCCCGGCAGATCACGCAGCTGACCCAGGCCCTCGGCACCCGGGACACCATCGGTCAGGCCAAGGGCATCCTGATGGAGCGGCACCGGCTCACCGGCGAACAGGCGTTCCATCTGCTCGTCCTGAGCAGCCAGCACACGAACACCAAGCTGCTCGACGTGGCCCGTCACCTCGTCGAGTCCGGGGAACTCACCGCCTCGGTCTGATCATCCCGGTCCACGTCCAGGCCGAGCAGGGACGCGACGCCGGCGATCTCCAGGACCCGACGGACGGCGGGCGGGGTGTTGACCAGCGACAGGTGACAGTCCTGCTGCTGTGCCCGCCGGCCGCTGTGGAGCAGGACCCGGATCCCCGAGGAGTCCAGGAACCGCACCCCCGCGAGGTCCAGCAGCAGCCGGCGCGGACGACGCCGGAGCAGGTGGGCCACGGTCTGGTCGAGTTGGTCACAGGTCGCCATGTCGACTTCGCCGGTCACCATCAGCACCACCTGACCGTCGCCGATGTCGGTCGCGGCAAGGCGCAGGGGGGCGGTGGGCGGGACGTCTCCGAACGGCACGGGGGAAGCCACGAGATACTCCCACGGAAACGCCGGCGGGGGCGCTCGTGTCAGAACGGTCCGCCGGGCTCGGCAATGGTAACCGACGCCCGTGCTCAACCGCTCTTGACGGTGGTGAGGTCGGCCAGCCCGGAGATGGTCAGCAGGGGCTCCAGCAGCGGGCCGGCGATCAGCGCGATCCGCTCCGCGTGCGGGAACAACGCGGCCAGCCCCGCGCTGTCGAGATACTCCACGCCGGTGAGGTCCACGACGAGGGGATCCCCGTCGGGCCGAACCGCGTCGCCGAGCGCGTCGGCGAACGAGGCCGCGTTGCTCATGTCGATCTCGCCCACGGCGGTCAGCACGCGGGTGCCGTCGGGCCGGCTGCCGGTGGTCAGGGTCAGGGCCGTGCTCATCGGATGATCCTTGCCTGCATGTGGACGGTGGTGCCGCCGGCTCCGGGGGTGACCGTGATGGTGTCCATCAACGCGCGCATGAGCACGAGACCCCGCCCGCGGTGCGGGTCGGCCGGCCGGTTCTGGTCGCGCCAGTGGCCGCTGTCGGTGACGCTCAGGCGCAGGGCGTCCGCGGTGGCGGCGGCGCGCAACCGGATCCGACCGCCGGGGCTGTCCCGGTGGCCGTGTTCGATGGCGTTGGCGCACGCCTCGCCGGCGGCCACCAGCACGTTGTAGGCGCTGGCGGGGGCCAGCCCGCACCGGTCCAGCCACCCGCGCAAGGCGGTGCGCACCTCGGCCAGCCGGGACGACTCGGCCGGGAAATCCAGCTCCAGTGGGCCGGGGTGACGGTAGAGCAGCAGAGCCACGTCGTCGTCGTACCCGCCTTCCGGGGTGAGCTGGTCCATCACCTCGGTGGCGAGGTCCTCGACCGGGGTGCCGCGGCCCTGCTGGATCGCGGCGGTGGCGTGGGCGATGCCGACGGTCAGCGGCTGGCGCCGGCGCTCCACCAAACCGTCGGTGTAGAGCATGAGGGTGGCCCGGGCCGGCACGGTGGCCTCGGCCTCGGGGCGTTCGAGTCCCGGGCGGACGGCCAGCGGCCGGGACCGGCCCTGTTCGAGGAGCTGTGGGGTGCCGTCGGGGTGCACCACGATGGCCGGCGGGTGCCCCGCGCTGGAGTAGCGCAACCGCCCGGTGGCCGGGTCGAGCACGCCGCAGAAGACCGTGGCGCAGGACGCCCCGGGCAGCAGCGCGGCGAACCGGTCCAGGGCCGCCAGCGTCTGGGCGGGGCTGGCGTCCTGCAGCAGCAGGGCCCGGCAGGCGCTGCGCAACTGCCCCATCACCGTGGCGGCCCGCAGGCCGTGGCCGACGCAGTCGCCGACCACGATCCCGATCCGGCCGTCCGGCAGTTCGACGGTGTCGTACCAGTCACCGCCGACCTTGAGCGGGAGCGTGGCGGGGGAGTAGCGCACGGCGAAGCCGGCCGGCAGTTGCGCCGGGCCGAGGATCGCCCGTTGCAGAGCCAGTGCGGTCTCACGCTGCTGGTCGATCTGGTGTACCCGGTGCAGGCCCTGCCCGATGTGGCCGGCGAGCAGCGCCAGCAGCGTCTGGTCCTGTTCGGTGAAGGGCCGCTTCTCGCCCAGGTCGATCCAGAGCGCCATGGTGCCGTCCGGGTGTTCGACCGAGATGCCGGCGCCGTGCGTCCGCGTCGCCACCGGCGTCAGCAGCGGGGTGTCCCGCAGCGCGAGCAGGGCCTGTCGGCGCGCGTCGGGCAGCGACTCCCAGCGCAGCGCGGCGTCGGTGGCGGTGACGATCGGGGTCGGGTCCTCGCCGAACACGGCCGTGACCACTCCGGTGGCGCGCCACAGTCGGCGCAGCTCGTCCAGGACGCCGTGGAGGGCGTCCGGCAGGTCCTCGGCCTGGGACAGCCGCATGCCCAGCCCGGCGAGGGCGGTCTCCCGCTGCACCGCGTAGTGCTCGGCGGTGACGTCGCGGAACGTGCCCACGATCATCCGCCGGCCGGTGTCGGGGTCGTCGACCTGGTTGAACGATGCGGCGATCCAGAGCCGGTGCCCGTTGCGGTGGGTCACCGGCACGGTGTAGGTGCCCTGGTTCTGCCCGATCAGCACCGAGAACGCCGCCGCCACCTGACGGTGCGCCTCCGACTCGGCCTCCGGGTCCGGCCACCACGGCTGCACCGGGGGGTAGGGGAGCCCCTCGGGTCCGTAGCCGAGGATGTCGGTGAACGCGGAGTTGATCTCCACCACCGCGCCGTCCTCGTCGCAGACGAAGAACGCCTCCTGCAACGAGTCGACCAGGGCGGTGCGCCAGCGCGCGTGGTGGTTGCGCAGCCGGGCCAGCTCCACGTTGGCCCGGACCCGGGCCAGTAGCTCGGCCGCCGGGAAGGGCTTGACCAGGTAGTCGTCGGCGCCGGCCTCCAGCCCCTCGATCGAGGCCTCCTGCCCGGCGCGGGCGGAGAGCAGCAGCACCGGAGTGCCGGCGGTGCGCGGGTCGGTGCGCAGCGCGGCGACCAGTTGCAGACCGTCGAGGCGGGGCATCATGACGTCACTGACCACCAGGTCCGGCGTCCGGGTACGCGCGGCATCCAGCGCCGCCTGACCGTCGGCGACGGCCTCCACCCGGTGCCCGGCGGAGCGCAGCAGGCGGGTCAGGTACTCACGCATGTCGGCGTTGTCGTCGGCGACCAGGATCCGGGCCGGCGCGCCGCCGGGCAGCGGCGTGACCGGCCCGTCGACCGGGGCCGCGTCGTCCGGGGTCATGTCGGCGGGGCCGCCGGGCAGCCAGCGCAACGCCTCCTGCACGAACGGCTCGGCCGACGCCGCGACCAGGCCGGTGCCCGCGGGCGCGAGCGCGTCGGCGGGCAGGTGGGTGACCCCGAACGGCAGTCGGACCGTGAAGCAGGTGCCCTGCCGGACGGTGCTGCTGGCGGTGATGGTGCCACCGTGCAGCCCGACCAGCTCCTTGACCAGGGCCAACCCGATCCCGCTGCCCTCGTCGGAGCGGGAGCGGGCGTTCTCGATCCGGTGGAAGCGCTCGAACAGGCGCGGAAGCTCGTCCTCCGCGACGCCGATGCCGGTGTCGGAGACGCGCAGGACGGCCTGCCCGTCCTCCGCCCGCAGCTCCACCCGCACCGTGCCGTCGAAGGTGAACTTCAGGGCGTTGCTGAGCAGGTTGAGCACGACCTTCTCCCACATGCCCGGGTCGATGTGCACCGGGCCGGGCAGGGGCGGGCAGTCGACCTCGAAGGTCAGGCCGGCACGTTCGATCGCCGAGCGGAAGACGCTGGCCAGGTCGGCGGTGACCGCGGCCAGGTCCACCGGTTCGTAGCGGGCCTGCATCCGGCCGGCCTCGATCCGGGAGAAGTCGAGCAGGCTGTTGACCAGCCGGCCCAGGCGCAGCCCGTTGCGGCGGATGACCTCCAGCTCCTCGCGGATCCGCGGGTCGGCGTCCTGCATGAGGCCGCGCAGCTCGTCCACCGGCCCCATGATCAGGGTCAGCGGGGTGCGGAACTCGTGGCTGATGTTGGAGAAGAAGGCGGTCTTGGCCCGGTCCAGCTCGGCCAGCTCCTCGGCCCGACGCTGCTGTGCCTGGTAGCTGCGGGCGCTGGCGATGCCGGTCGCCACGTGGCCGGCGGCCAGCTCCACGAACCCGCGGTAGCCGTCGTCCAGGGCCCGGTAGCGGTTCAGCCCGGCCACGAGGAACCCGTAGGGCGCCGCGCCCTGCTGCCGCAGCGGCATCAGCAGCGCCTCGGTCGGCGGATCGGGCCACGCGCCCGCGGGCAGCTCGGCGAAGGCGGGGCCGTCGAGCGGCACCCGCACCGCCTCACCCTCGGTGGGGGCCCGCACCGGCCAGACCGGCGCCGGGTCGGCGGGCGACAGCGTCACCGGCGCCGCCGGGTGGCCCGCGGCCAGGCCGGTCGCCTCCACCAGTCGCGCGTCACCGTCGGCACCGAAGAGGTACGTCAGCGCGAACGGCAGATCCTGCCGGTTGCGCCCCAGCTGGCGGTTGGCGAAGGCCAGCGTCTCCCGCTCGGTGCGGACCACGCTCGGGTCGGAGCCGAGGTCGCGCAGAGTGGCCATCCGGCGTTCGCCGATCACCCGCTCGGTGTCCTCGCTGACCACGCAGAGCATGCCGACCAGGGTGCCGTCGTCGTTGCGCAGAGGGCTGTAGGAGAACGTGTGGTAGGTCTCCTCGCGGTAGCCGGCGCGCTCCAGGAACAGCAGGAGCCCCTCGTCCCAGGTCGCCTCGCCGGTGCGCAGCACGGTGTCGATGCGGGGGCCGATGTCGTCCCAGATCTCCGCCCACACCTCGTCGGCCGGCCGGCCCAACGCCCACGGGTACTTGCGGCCCAGCGTGTCCCGGCGGTAGGCGGCGTTGCAGAAGAAGGTCAGCTCGGGGCCCCAGGCCATCCACATCGGGAAGCGGGAGGACAGCAGGATCCGCACCGCGGTGCGCAGGCTCTGCGGCCACTCCTCCGGTGGCCCGAGCGGGTGCGCCGACCAGTCGACCCGGGCCAGGTCGGGACCGATCTCGCCGTCGACGGCGAACACGTCGGCACGCGTACGCGGGTCGGTGTCAGCGCCGGTCATCGCCCGAGTCTCCCTCACTACGCGTGATCCTGCTCGTCCGGGTCGCCTCGCCGCGGCCCCCGTGATCCGCTCTTGCCCCGGCACGGTCCCCGCCATTCCGCCCACGCGGAAACGAGAGCGAGTTCACGCATCGTCGCTTTACCGGCAAATAGGGGTATCGGGCGTGTTCGCGCCGACGGAGTTGCCCACGAAGGGCGCGGACGTGGCGGCCTCGGCCGAGATCAGGGTGGAGGCGCGCGTGCGGCTCCCGACCGGCAGCCGAGCCGCGTGTGGCACCTGACCGGCCGGGCGCGACCCGAGCCGGACACGACCGGAGGCAGCCGGACATGGCAAAGGCAGGGAGACGACTCCCTGCCACTTCTAACGTATATCGCACCCGGGGGCTTGCCGCAAGACCCCGGTCATGCCGCAGAATCGTCGGCCGGACGCGGCTGAGCTGGGAAAACGGGGGTGCGGCGATGACCGGACAGTATGTGGTGGGCCTCGACGCGGTCGACGGGACGCAGGTCGCCGTCGTCGGCGGAAAGGGCGCGCACCTGGGCGCCCTGTCGCGTATCGACGGCGTGCGGGTGCCCGCCGGTTTCTGCGTGACGACGGACGCCTTCCGGCGGGTGACGGCCGAGACGCCGTCCCTCGCCGACCGGCTCGACCGGCTCACCCGGCTGCGGCCGGAGGACCGGGAGGCGATCCGGTCGCTCAGCGCGGAGGTCCGTCGCGCGATCGGCGACGTCGCCGTGCCCGGCGACGTCGCCGCGGAGATCACCCGGGCGCTGACCGGCCTCGGCTCCGACGCCGCCTACGCCGTGCGGTCCAGCGCCACGGCGGAGGACCGGCCGACGGCCTCGTTCGCGGGCCAGCAGGACACCTACCTGAACGTGCGGGGTCCGGCCGACATCCTCCGGCACGTCAGCCGGTGCTGGGCGTCGCTGTTCAGCGAGCGGGCGGTGACCTACCGCCGGCGCAACGGGGTCGACGACCGGAGCGTGCGGATGGCCGTGGTCGTCCAGCGGATGGTGTTCCCCGACGCCGCCGGCATCATGTTCACGGCCGACCCGGTCACCGGCAACCGCCGGGTCGCCACCGTGGACGCCGGGTTCGGCCTCGGCGAGGCGCTGGTCTCGGGGCTGGTGGACCCGGACGTGTTCACCGTCCGCGACGGCGAGATCGTGGCCCGGAGGATCGCCGCCAAGCGGCGCGCCGTCCACGCCCTGCCCGGCGGCGGGACCCGGGAGGAGGAGGTCGACCCGGCGCGGCAGGAGCAGCCCGCGCTCACCGACGACCAGGTCGTCCGGCTCGTGCGGCTGGGCCGGCGGATCGAGGCCGGCTTCGGGCGCCCCCAGGACATCGAGTGGGGGCTGGTCGACGACGACTTCCACATCCTCCAGAGCCGACCGATCACGACGCTGTTCCCGCTACCGGCCGTCGACGACGGCGAGAGCCACGTCTACCTGTCGGTCGGCCACCAGCAGATGATGACCGACGCGATGAAGCCGCTGGGCCTGTCGATGTGGCGGCGCACCGCCATGGCGCCGATGCACGAGGCCGGCGGCCGGCTGTTCGTCGACGCCACCCGGCACCTGGCCACGCCGGCGGGCCGGGCCGCCTTCCTCGGCCTGATGAGCCGGTCCGACCCGCTGACCCGGGACGCGCTGGAGACGGTTCTGGAGCGCGGGGACATCGGGCCGGCGTCGCCGGAGCACACCCCCGCCGGGCCGCCGTTCGGCGGCCCGGCGGCGGCGGTGGAGACCGACCCGGCCGTCGTCACCGCGCTCGTCGAGCGCAGCCGGGCCAGCATCGCCGCGCTGCGCCGCGACATCCGCGCCCGGTCCGGGCCGGAGCTGTTCGACTTCCTGGAGGAGGCGTTCGTCGAGCACAAGCGGGTCCTCGCCGATCCGGTGAACGTGCAGGCGATCATGGCGGGCATGGAGGCCACCTGGTGGCTCAACGACAAGCTGGGGGAGTGGCTGGGCGAGACGAACGCGGCCGACACGCTGACCCTCTCCGCGCCCGGGAACGTCACCTCGGAGATGGGGCTGGCGTTGCTCGACGTCGCCGACGTGATCCGCCCGCATCCCGAGGTGGTGGCGTTCCTGCGCGACGTCGACGGTGACGACGGCTTCCTGGACGAACTGCCGGGACTGCCGGGCGGCACGGAGGCGCGCGAGGCGATCGGGGCGTACCTCGACCGGTACGGCATGCGGTGCGTCGGCGAGATCGACATCACCCGCCCACGGTGGAGCGAGCGCCCGGCCACCCTCGTGCCGTTGATCCTCGACCATGTGCGGAACTTCGCCCCGGGTGAGGCCGCGCGTCGCTTCGAGCAGGGGCGGCAGGCGGCGGAACGCCAGGCCCGGGAGGTGCTGACCCGGTTGCGGGCCCGGCCGGACGGGGAGGCCAGGGCCGACGAGACCCGTCGCATGATCGACCGGGTCCGGACCTTCATCGGCTACCGGGAGTACCCGAAGTACGACATCGTCAGCCGCTACTTCCTCTACAAGCAGGCGTTGACGGCGGAGGCCGACCGGCTCGTCCGGGACGGGGTGCTCACCGACCCGGAGGACGTCTTCTTCCTGACGCTCGCCGAGTTCCGCGACGTGGTGCGCACGCACCGGATCGACGGGCGGCTCGTCCGCGAACGCCGGGACGCGTACCGGTGGCACCGGACGTTGACGCCGCCCCGGGTCCTCACCTCCGACGGTGAGGCGCTCACCGGGGCGTACCGGCGCGACGACGTGCCCGCCGGCGCGCTGGTCGGGCTGCCGGTCTCGCACGGGACCGTCGAGGGACGGGCCCGGGTCGTCCTGGACCTGGCCCGCGCCGAGCTCGAACCGGGCGACATCCTGGTCACCGCGCACACGGATCCCAGCTGGACACCCCTGTTCGTCGCCGTCGCCGGCCTGGTGACGGAGGTCGGCGGCCAGATGACCCACGGTGCGGTGATCGCCCGCGAGTACGGCCTGCCGGCCGTGGTGAACGTGCCGGACGCGACCCGCCTGATCCGGGACGGGCAGCGGATCCGGGTGCACGGCTCCGGCGGCTACGTCGAGCTGCTGCCCTGACCGGTCCGGACGGCCAAGGCGCCGGCCACCCGGCGGGGATGCGTTCCCGCGCCCGGCCGGCGAAGACGTCGCGCGATCCGAGCGGTTTCGGGGGGACGTACCCGATTGGCAGTCGCATCTCCCGGCGGCGGCAGCTGGCATGCTCGAGGCACAGGGCTGAACGGACGGGAGGCGTGATGCGCATCGGGGAGCTGTCGGCACGCACCGGGGTCAGTGCCCGGTCGATCCGGTACTACGAGCAGCAGGGCCTGCTCGCGGCCGTACGCAACGCCGGCGGACAGCGGGTGTTCGCGGAATCGGCGGTCGAGCGGGTCGACCTCATCCGGCGGCTCTTCGACGCCGGGTTGAGCAGCCGGCGGATGTCCGAGCTGCTGCCCTGCGTCACCAACCCCGACATCCGCACCGGGTGGCTCACCGACCGGCTGCGCGAGGAGCGGTCCCGGATGGTCGCCGAGATGGCGCGTCTCGCGCACGCCGTGTCGGTGCTCGACGACGTGGTCGCCGACATGACCGTCCCCGGGGAGGCCGCGACACCGGCCGCCTGAACGGGCTTGCCCCTGACACCGGTGTCACCTCCTACGGTCGGGCCATGACCGCAACCGTCGACACCGTTTCACCGGTGGCCTCCCTGCTCGAACCCGTCACCGTCGCCGGGATGCCGCTGAGATCGCGAATCGTCATGGCCCCGATGACCCGCAACCGCGCGCCCGGCGGGGTGCCCGCCCGGGAGGCGGCCGACTACTACCGGCGGCGCGCCGAGCAGGGCATCGGGCTGATCGTCACCGAGGGCGTCCTGGTGGACCACCCCAGCGCCGGCCACGAGGACACGGTGCCGAGGCTGACGCCCGGCCCGGCCGAGGCCGGCTGGCGGCGCGTGGTCGAGGCGGTCCACGCCGCCGGCGGCCGGATCGCCGCCCAGCTGTGGCACCTGGGCAGCCTGCGCGAGCCGGTGGACGGCCGCCCGGCGTGGACCCCGTCCGGCGTGCCGGAACCGGGGCGGCCGGCCGCCCGCGCGATGACGCTCTCCGACGCGGACGAGCTGCTGGCGGCGTACGCGGCCGCGGCGCGGACGGCCGGCCGGGTCGGCTTCGACGCCGTGGAGATCCACGCCGCGCACGGGTACCTGCTGGACGAGTTCCTCTGGCCGTACACGAACCGTCGGACCGACCGGTACGGCGGCTCACCGGCGCGGCGGGCGGCCTTCCCGGCCGAGGTCGTGCGCGCGGTGCGCGCGCAGTTCCCGGCGGACCGTCCGGTGATCGTGCGGTTCTCGCAGTTCAAGGAGCGCGCCTTCGACGCCCGCATCGCCGAGACCCCGGCCGAGCTGGCGGAGATCCTCACCGCGTTCGCGGACGCGGGCGCGGGCGTCCTGCACGCCTCGCAGCGCCGGTTCTGGCAGCCGGCGTTCGCCGGCTCGGCGCTGAACCTGGCCGGTTGGGCGAAACGGCTCACCGGCCTGCCGTCGATCACCGTGGGCTCGGTGGGACTGACCCGCGAGTTCCTGCGTCCGGGTGGCCCGGAATCGGTCTCCGGCCTCGCGAGCCGGCTGGTCGGCGGGGAGTTCGACCTGGTCGCCGTGGGTCGCGCCCTGCTCGGCAACCCGGCCTGGGCGACACTCGCGGCGACCGGTCGCCTGGCGGAGATCGCGGACTACCGCAAGGCGCACGAGGACGTGTATCCCTAGTCCGCCGGGCTTGACGGGGCGGATGTTATCGCTCACAGTCGGTGGCAGGGCAGGAGCACCGCAGGGCTCACCGGGCGAGCCGTGCTGGTCGGACCTCGACACCACCGCCGGAAACGGGTCGAGGCGTCGCATCACCACCGTCGCAATCCCGGAAGAGGAATCCGTATGAGACCAACGAGAGCCCTGCTGTCCACCGGCCTGCTGGCCGGCGCGCTGGCGGCCGGCATGGCGGTGGCGCTGGCCCCCGCCGCCGACGCCGGCACGACGCTGCGCGCGGCGGCGGCCGAGAAGGGCCGCTACTTCGGCGCCGCGGTCGCCACCGGCAAGCTGTCCGACAGCACGTACTCGACCGTCCTGAACCGAGAGTTCAACTCGGTGGTGGCCGAGAACGAGATGAAGTGGGACGCCACCGAGCCCCAGCAGGGGCGGTTCAGCTACACCGGCGGCGACCGGCTGGTCAGCCACGCCCGGGCCAACGGCATGAGCGTGCGCGGTCACACGCTGCTCTGGCACGCGCAGCAGCCGAGCTGGGCGCAGGGGCTGTCCGGCAGCGCGTTGCGCAACGCGGCGATCAACCACGTCACCCAGGTGGCCACCCACTTCCGGGGGCAGATCTACGCCTGGGACGTGGTGAACGAGGCGTTCGCCGACGGCGGCTCCGGCGGGCGCCGCGACTCCAACCTCCAGCGCACCGGCAACGACTGGATCGAGGCGGCCTTCCGGGCCGCGCGGGCCGCCGACCCGGGCGCGAAGCTCTGCTACAACGACTACAACACCGACGGGATCAACGCGAAGTCGACAGGCATCTACAACATGGTGCGCGACTTCAGGTCCCGGGGCGTGCCGATCGACTGCGTCGGCTTCCAGTCGCACCTGGGCACCACGATCCCGGGTGACTACCAGGCCAACCTCCAGCGCTTCGCCGACCTGGGCGTGGACGTGCAGATCACCGAGCTGGACGTGATGACCGGCGGCAACCAGGCGAACATCTACGGCACGGTCACCCGCGCCTGTCTCGCCGTGTCGCGGTGCACCGGCATCACGGTGTGGGGCGTGCGTGACTGCGACTCGTGGCGCGGTTCGGACAACGCGCTGCTGTTCGACTGCGCCGGGAACAAGAAGGCCGCGTACACCTCGGTGCTCAACGCGCTCAACGCCGGCGGCACCACCACCCCGCCGCCGAACACCACGTCGCCGCCGCCCACCACCACCTCGCCGCCGCCGACGCAGGGCGGGTGCTCGGCGTCGGTGTCGCTGAACTCGTGGACCGGCGGGTTCGTGGCCACGGTCCGGGTGACCGCCGGTTCGGGTGGCACCCGGGGCTGGACGGTCACCATGACGCTGCCCGGTGGCGCGAGCGTCACCAACACGTGGAGCGCCACGGCCAGCGGCAGCACGGGGACGGTCCGGTTCGCCAATGTGGACTACAACGGCCAGCTCGGCGCCGGGCAGAGCACGGAGTTCGGGTTCCAGGGCAACGGCAGCGGTTCGGGCATGACGCCCACCTGCGCTGCCGCCTGACCCACCCGTCGAAGGGGCGGCGCGACGACCCTCGCGCCGCCCCTTCGCGCTGCCGCCCGCCGCCGCCCGCGTCGGCTCCTGTTACGAGACCGAGACATATGCGTTTCGTCCGATCGGTTGACGCTGCAACTTGTGAGCGTTAACACTCCGGAGGGGATACCGGTGCGGTTCCGGCAGTGGAGGGGAGATGGGGCTCGTGCGCAGACGTTTTCTGGCCGCTCTGGGCGGCGTCGCGATCGCGGTCAGCCTGGCCGCGTGCAGTGGAGAGGGTGCGGGAGGCGGCGGGGACACCAAGGGGGCCGAGCCCGGCGACCTCACCATCGGCGTGTCGATGCCGACGCAGACCTCCGAACGGTGGATCGCCGACGGCAACTCGGTGAAGGAGAAGCTGCAGGCCAAGGGCTACAAGGTGGACCTGCAGTACGCCGGGGACGAGATCCCCACCCAGTCGCAGCAGATCGATCAGATGATCACCCAGGGCGCGGACGTGCTGGTCATCGCCGCGATCGACGGCACCGCGCTCAGCGGCCAGCTCCAGGCGGCGGCCAACGCGAAGATCCCGGTCATCTCCTACGACCGGCTCATCCGCAACAGCCCGAACGTCGACTTCTACGTCAGCTTCGACAACTACAAGGTCGGCGTGGCGCAGGCCAACGCGCTGCTGGTCGGTCTCGGGCTGCAGAACAAGGACGGCTCCAAGGGCTCCGCCGCCGGCCCCTTCAACATCGAGCTGTTCGCCGGCTCCCTGGACGACAACAACGCCCACTTCTTCTTCACCGGCGCCATGGACACCCTCAAGCCGTACCTGGACGCCGGCACGCTGAAGGTGAAGTCCGGCCAGACGAAGATCGAGCAGGTGGCCATCCTGCGCTGGCAGCAGGAGACCGCGCAGAAACGGATGGAGGACCTGCTCACCTCCAGCTACAACGACGGCGGCAAGGTCGACGGGGTGCTGTCGCCCTTCGACGGCCTGTCCCGGGGCATCATCACCGCCCTGCAGAACGCCGGCTACCGCGGTGGCGCCAGGAAGATGCCGGTCGTCACCGGCCAGGACGCCGAGGTCGCCTCGGTCAAGCTGATCAACGACGGCGTGCAGAGCTCGACCGTCTTCAAGGACACCCGCCTGCTGGCCGACCAGGCCGTGGTCGCCGCCGAGGCGTTCCTCAAGAAGGAGCAGCCCAAGGCGAACGACACCAAGACGTACGACAACGGGGTCAAGGTCGTGCCGTCGTTCCTGCTGCCGGTGCAGACCGTCTACAAGGACGACATCCAGTCGGTGCTGATCGACTCCGGTTACCTGACGGCCCAGGAGGTAGCCGCCGGACGAGCCGGGTGACCGCCCGGCGGGCCCGGGGCGGTCGCCGCCGCCGGGCCCGCCGCCAGCGGACCCGACGGCCACGACCAGGACGGTTGCCATGAGCGATCACATCCTCGACATGCGGAACATCACGAAGACCTTTCCCGGGGTGGCGGCGCTCCAGGACGTCTCACTCGCCGTCCGGCGCGGCGAGATCCACGCGATCTGCGGCGAGAACGGCGCCGGCAAGTCCACCCTGATGAAGGTGCTGTCCGGGGTGTACCCGACCGGCAGCTACGACGGGGAGATCGTCTTCGACGGCGAGCCGGTCGACTTCCGCGGGATCCGGGACAGCGAGTCCCGCGGCATCGTGATCATCCACCAGGAACTGGCGCTGGTGCCGTACCTGTCGATCGCCGAGAACATCTTCCTCGGCAACGAGCGCCGGGGCCGCGGCGGGCTCATCGACTGGCACCGGACCAACGCCGAGGCGGCGGCGCTGCTGCGCGAGGTCGGGTTGCACGAGAACCCGGTGACCCCGGTGGTCCAGCTCGGGGTGGGCAAGCAGCAACTGGTCGAGATCGCCAAGGCGCTGTCCAAGAAGGTGCGGCTGCTCATCCTGGACGAGCCGACCGCGGCACTCAACGACGTCGACTCGGCACATCTGCTGGACCTGATGCGCCGGCTCCGCGACCAGGGCATCACCTGCATCATGATCTCGCACAAACTGGGTGAGATCACAGCGGTCGCCGACTCCACCACGGTGATCCGGGACGGCCGGACGGTCGAGACGCTCGACATGCGCGACGGCGCCGTGACGCAGGAGCGGATCATCCGCGGCATGGTCGGGCGCGACCTGTCCGCGTTCTACCCGCCCCGGTCGGTGACGCCCGGGGCCGAGGTGCTGCGGATCGAGGACTGGACGGTGCGCCATCCGACCCAGGACCGGCTGGTGGTCGACCGGGCCTCGCTCTCCGTGCGGGCCGGCGAGGTGGTCGGCATCGCCGGCCTGATGGGCGCCGGCCGCACCGAACTGGCGATGAGCGTGTTCGGCCGCGCGTACGGGCGGGAGATCAGCGGACGGCTCTACCTCAACGGCCGCCAGGTGCGGGCCCGGACGGTGGCCGAGGCCATCGCGAACGGCATCGCCTACGCCACCGAGGACCGCAAGCACTACGGCCTGAACCTGATCGACGACGTGCGCGGCAACATCTCGGCCGCCGCTCTCGGCAAGCTGGCCCGGCACGGCTGGATCGACGGCAACCGGGAGATCGACGTCGCCGAGCGGGGGCGGCGCGACATGAACATCAAGACGCCGACGGTGATGGCGTCGGTGGGCAAGCTCTCCGGCGGCAACCAGCAGAAGGTCGTGCTGGCGAAGTGGCTGTTCACCGACCCCGACGTGTTGATCCTGGACGAACCGACCCGGGGCATCGACGTGGGAGCGAAGTTCGAGATCTACACGATCGTCAACCGCCTGGTGGCGGACGGGAAGGCGGTCGTCGTCATCTCCTCCGAGCTGCCCGAGCTGCTGGGCATGTGCGACCGCATCTACACCCTGGCGGCCGGTCGGATCACCGGCGAGCTGCCGGTTCGCGAGGCCACCCAGGAGAACCTGATGGAACTCATGACCAAGGACAGGGATCGCGTCGGATGACCAGCACGAAGCCCTCCAGCTCCCCGAAGGTGGCCGCGCCCGATGCCGGGGCGACCGCCACCCTGCACACCGGGACCAGCGACCCCCGCACGCTGATCCTCGGCAACCTGCGCCAGAGCGGCATCTACATCGCCCTGGTGGTGATCGTCGCGCTGTTCGCGGTCCTCACCGACGGCGTCTCGCTCAGCCCGGGCAACATCACCAACATCGTGCTCCAGTACTCCTACATCCTGGTGCTCGCGATCGGCATGGTCATCGTGATCATCGGCGGGCACATCGACCTGTCCGTGGGGTCGGTGGTGGCGCTCACCGGCGCGGTCTCGGCGGTGCTCGTCATCCGGGAGGGCCTGCCCTGGTGGGCGGGCGTCCTCGCCGCGCTCGCCGTGGGCGTCGCGGTGGGCGCGTGGCACGGCCTCTGGGTCGCGTACGCCGGGATCCCGGCCTTCATCGTCACCCTGGCCGGCATGCTGCTGTTCCGCGGGCTGACGCTGCGGGTGCTGGACAACATCTCGCTCTCGCCCTTCCCGGAGGAATACCAGCGGGTGGCCGCCGGGTTCCTCAACGGGCTTCTCGGCGGGCAGGGGTTCGACGCGTTCACGCTGTTCATCGGCGCCTTCGCGGTGGTCGGTTACGCCGCCAGCGTCTTCCGGACCCGGGTGGCCCGGGTCCGGCACGAACAGCCCGTCGAGTCGTTCCCGCTGTTCGTCCTCCGGGTGGCGGTGGTCGGTGCGGTCGTCATGTGGTTCGCCTGGCAGCTCGCCCACGCCCGGGGCCTGCCGATCGTGCTGATCGTCCTGGCCGTGCTGGTGCTGGTCTACGGCCTGCTCACCCGCCGTACGGTGTTCGGCCGGCAGGTGTACGCGATCGGCGGCAACCTGCCGGCGGCGACGCTGTCCGGCGTGCGGGTGAAGCGGGTCAACTTCTGGGTCTTCGTCAACATGGGCTTCCTCTCCGCCGTGGCCGGGGTGATCTACTCCTCCCGCTCCAACGGGGCCCAGCCGGCGGCGGGCAACATGTTCGAGCTGGACGCGATCGCGGCGGCCTTCATCGGCGGCGCGGCGGTCACCGGCGGGGTCGGCACCGTGGTCGGCGCCATGGTCGGTGGCCTGATCATGGCGGTGATGAGCAACGGCATGCAGCTCATGGGCGTCGACCAGTCCGTGCAGTCGGTGGTGAAGGGCCTGGTCCTGCTCGTCGCGGTGGCGTTCGACATCTGGAACAAGCGCCGCGCCGCGGGCGCCCGGTGACGACCGGCCGGACGGTCACGTGCCGTCCGGCCGGCCGTTCGGTCACCGGCCGGCGCCGGTCAGGCCCGGCTCCACCGCTGGTTGGTGTTGCCGTGACAGGTCCAGACGATCACCCGGCTGCCGTTGGCGGTGCCGCCGTTCTCGACGTCCAGGCACAGCGACGGAAAGCGGACGTTGCTCACCGTGCCGTTGCCGTTGAACGTCCACTGCTGGTTCGTGCCGCCGTTGCAGTCCCAGATCTGCACCCGCGTGCCGGCGCTCGCGTTCGTCGGCACGTCCAGGCACTTGCCCAGCACCTGCAACGCCTGCCCGGTGGCGGTGAACTGCTGGTTCGGGTTGCCGTGACAGTCCCAGACCAGCGTGCCGGTGCCGTTGGCGGTACCGGAGTTGTCGACGTCGAGGCAGCGCCCGGCCGACTCGCTGCGCAGCCGGAACGTGGTCGGGGTGGGCGGCGGGGAGGTGGTGCCGCCGCTGACCCGGTAGACCACCGTGCCGTGGGCCGGCACGCTGGCGGAGATCGCGCCCGAGGTGCTGGTGGTGGCGTCGGTCCACGCGTCGCGCAGGGTGAACGAGCTGCCGCTCTTGCCCACCGCCGCGGCCGTGGTGGAGACGGTCGTGGTGCTGCTGCCCTGGTTGAACAGGGCGACCGCGACGTCGCCGTTGGCCAGCGGCTTGGCCAGCACCCGCCGGGTGCCGTCGTTGGCGACCTGGACCGCCTGGCGGCCGAGCGTGTCCTGGTTGATCGCGACCAGGTTCTGGTTGCGCAGGATGGCCAGCGTGGCCGCGTTCGTCGACCGCGCGTCGTGGCCCATCATCAGCGGCGCGGCCAGGACCGACCAGAGCGCGAAGTGGCTGCGCATCTCGGTGTCGGTCATGCCGCCCCGGCCGACCTCCAGCATGTCGGGGTCGTTGAACCCGCCGGGGGCGGCGTAGCCGGCCAGCGGCACGGTGACGTCGACGATGTTCTGGATCCCCATCGGGTAGCCGTTGGTCTGGCCGGTGTTCCACGCGTTGGTGATGTCCTCGGTGGTGCGCCAGAGGTTCGCCACGTCGCTCCAGTTGCGCTGCGGCCCGGTCTTGGCGTGGTAGCTGTTCGGGTTGATGCTGTAGACGATCTGCCGGCCGGTGGACGCCAGCGCGTCGCGCATGATGCCGAACCTGGCCACCTGGTCGTTGATCGTCCCGGTGGAGGAGCACCAGTCGTACTTGAGGTAGTCGACGCCCCACGCGGCGAACTGCCGCGCGTCCTGGTACTCGTGGTTGAGGCTGCCGGTGGCGCCGGGGAAGGCGCCGCCGACCTGGGCGCAGGTCTTGTCCAGCGGCACCTGGTAGATGCCGAACAGCAGTCCCCGGGCGTGCAGGTAGTCGCCGAGCGCCTTCATCCCGCTCGGGAACCGCTGCGGGTGGGCCTGCAGGTTGCCCTGGGCGTCCCGGTTGGGGTCGAACCAGCAGTCGTCGACCACGACGTACCGGTACCCGAGGTCGCGCAGCCCGTTCGCGACGATCGCGTCGGCGGTCTGCCGGATGAGGGTCTCGTTGATGTTGCAGCCGAAGGTGTTCCAGGTGTTCCACCCCATCGGCGGGGTGCGGGCGACGCCGTTGTCGAGCGCCCGGGCCGGGCGTGGGGCGACGACCCCGTCGGTGACGGTGGCCGTGAGCGCCACCGCCGTGACGCCCAGGGCGGCCAGCATCCATCGTGTCCGTCTGCGCACTGATCCTCCTCGCTGGGCGGACGCCGGCCGTGCCGACGGCCGCGGCGGAGCGGCCCGCCTGTCGCCGGCCCGCGCGCCAGCGCGCCGGCCCGGGACGAGACGGCGCGGCGTTCGGGACGGGTCGGCGGATCGCGGTCGGCCGCTCCGGGTGGTGGGGTCCGGCGGTCACCCGGGTCGTCGTCCGTCGCCGCCGCGCTGCGGTGCGGGGTCGTCCACGGAGTGCCACGTCGGTGCGGTGATGCCGCGGATGTTATCGCTGACATTAAAGCCTGTAAATAGCGGCGGGCCTCGTGGGGCGGGGTGGTCGGCGCGTCCTCGGGGCGGGCTTGGAGAGGGAAACGGCCGCTGAAGGGCTCTCTGCCGGCCGGCGGGAGGGCCTCGAAGGGCGGGCCCCGGGTGTCGTCGACCGCGTCCTCGCAGGCGTTCTCGGAGGCTCAGGATGTTTTCGCTAACACAGGCACGTTCCGGCACCCGGACCGACCGTCGCCGCGGAGCGTCGGGGATCTCGTCCGCACGGCGGCCCCGCCGGTCCGGTGGCCACCGTGGTGATCGCTCACCCGATGGCGCTCCCCGTTACGTAGCTGTTGCGCAGAGGTGTCTTGACGGATGTGTATGTGAGCGCTAACACTAACCTCCGTGATGCGGCGGAGGTGCAGATGAGCGAAGTGGACGCGGCCGACCGGTACGTGGTCGGGGTCGATTTCGGCACGCTGTCCGGGCGGGCGCTCGTGGTGCGGGTGCGCGACGGCGCGGAGGTCGGCACGGCGGTGCACGACTACCGCCACGGGGTCATCGAGTCGGCCCTGCCCGACGGCGGCCCGGCGCTGCCCCCGGACTGGGCGCTCCAGGACCCCGACGACTACCGCGACGTGCTGCGCGAGGCGGTGCCCGCCGCGCTGGCCGTCGCCGGCGTGGATCCGGCCCTGGTCGTCGGCATCGGCACCGACTTCACCGCCTGCACGGTTTTGCCGACCCTCGCCGACGGCACCCCGCTGTGCGAGGTGCCGGAGCTGCGGCACCGGCCGCACGCCTGGGTGAAGCTCTGGAAGCACCACGCGGCCCAGCCGCAGGCCGACCGGATCAACGCCCTCGCCCACGAGCGGGGCGAGCCGTGGATCGGCCGCTACGGCGGCAAGATCTCCGCCGAGTGGCAGTTCGCCAAGGGGTTGCAGATCCTCACCGGGGATCCCGAGGTCTATCGCCGGGCCGAACGCTTCGTCGAGGCCGCCGACTGGATCGTCTGGGAGCTGTGCGGGGTGGAGACCCGCAACGCCTGCACCGCGGGCTACAAGGGCATCCGGCAGGACGGCCGGTACCCGTCGGCGGACTACCTCGGCGCGCTCGACCCCGACTTCACCGACTTCGTCGCCAAACTGGACGGTCCGCTACTGCCGCTGGGCGCGCGGGCGGGCACGCTCGGCGCCCGGGCGGCGGCCTGGACCGGGCTGCCCGAGGGCATCGCGGTCGCCGTGGGCAACGTCGACGCGCACGTCACCGCCGCCGCCGCGCAGGCACTGCGCCCGGGCCGGCTGGTGGCGATCATGGGGACGTCCACCTGCCACGTGCTCAACGGCACGCACCCGGCCGAGGTGCCGGGCATGTGCGGTGTGGTCGACGGCGGCATCAGTCCTGGCGCCTGGGGCTTCGAGGCCGGGCAGAGCGGCGTGGGTGACATCTTCGGCTGGTTCGTCCGCAACGCCGCCCCGGCGGGTCTGGACTCGCACGAGCGGCTCACCGAGCTGGCCGCCGCCCAACCGGTCGGCGCGCACGGCCTGGTCGCGCTGGACTGGTGGAACGGCAACCGGTCGTTGCTGGTCAACCACGACCTCAGCGGGCTGGTCGTCGGGCTGACGCTGGCCACCCGGCCGCCGGACGTCTACCGCGCCCTGCTGGAGGCCACCGCGTACGGCACCCGGATGATCATCGAGGCGTTCGCCGAGGCCGGCGTCCCGGTCGACGACCTGGTGGTCGCCGGCGGGCTCACCTCGAACCGGCTGCTGATGCAGATCTACGCCGACGTCACCAACCGTCCGCTCGGCATCATCGGCTCCGCCCAGGGGCCGGCGCTCGGGTCCGCGATCCACGCGGCGGTCGCCGCCGGCGCGTACCCGACGATCCATGAGGCGTCGGCCGCGATGGGGCGGGTGGACGAGGGCGTCTACCGGCCCGTACCGGAGAACGTCCGGGCCTACGACGCGCTCTACGCCGAGTACCGCGCGCTGCACGACCACTTCGGTCGCGGCGGTGACGACGTGATGCTGCGCCTGCGGGCGATCCGGAACGCGGCGCGGGACGCCGCCGCGCAGACCGACCCGGTTCTGGAGGTGATCGGATGAACGCCGACGTCGCCCGGCAGGTCGCCGCGGTGCGCGAGACCGTGGCCCGGCTGCACCGCGAGCTGACCCGCTACGACCTGGTGGCCTGGACCGCCGGCAACGTCTCGGCCCGCGTTCCCGGGCAGGAGCTGATGGTCATCAAGCCCAGCGGGGTGGACTACGACGACCTGACCGCCGACACGATGGTGGTCTGCGACCTCGGCGGCACCGTCGTGGACGGCGGCGGCTCGCCGTCGAGCGACACCGCCGCGCACGCGTACGTCTACCGGGCGATGCCCGAGGTCGGCGGTGTGGTGCACACCCACAGCGGCTACGCCACCGCGTGGGCGGCGCGGGGCGAGGCGATCCCGTGCTGGCTGACCGCCCAGGCCGACGAGTTCGGCGGCGAGATCCCGGTCGGGCCGTTCGCCCTGATCGGCGGCGACGACATCGGCAAGGGGATCGTCAGCACCCTGGCCGGGCACCGCTCGCCCGCGGTGCTCATGCGCAACCACGGCGTCTTCACCATCGGCCGGGACGCCCGGGCCGCGGTCAAGGCCGCGGTGATGTGCGAGGACGTGGCCCGCACCGCCCACCTGGCCCGCGCGCTCGGGCCGCCGCTGCCGATCGCGGCGGCCGACGTCGACGCGCTGCACGACCGCTACCAGAACGTCTACGGCCAACGCCCGACCACCGACCCCACCACCACACCCGGTCGTGCCGGCCCTGCCGGCCGCGCGTCCGGCTCACCCCACCACGAGGAGAACCGATGAGAACCAGGAGCACGGCACGCACCGTCATCGCGGCCCTCGCCGGCGTGCTGCTCGCCGGCGGCATGGTCGCCTGCGGCAACAGCGACACCGGCGGCGGGTCCGGCGGCGACGACAAGATCGTCCTGGGCTTCTCCCAGGTCGGCGCGGAGAGCGGCTGGCGCACCGCGAACACCACCTCGATCAAGGAGGCGGCGGGCGAGGCCGGCATCGAGCTGAAGTTCGACGACGCGCAGCAGAAGCAGGAGAACCAGATCAAGGCGATCCGCAACTTCATCCAGCAGAAGGTCGACGTCATCGCCTTCTCGCCGGTCGTCGAGTCCGGCTGGGACACCGTGCTGAAGGAGGCCAAGGACGCCAAGATCCCGGTGATCCTGACCGACCGCGCGGTCGACTCGGCCGACAAGTCGCTCTACAAGACGTTCCTCGGCTCGGACTTCAAGAAGGAGGGACGGCTCGCCGGCGAGTGGCTGGTGGAGCAGAAGAAGTCGGCGTCCGGCCCGGTCAACATCGTCGAGCTGCAGGGCACCACCGGCTCGGCGCCGGCGAACGACCGCAAGGAGGGCTTCGCCGGCGCGATCGCGGCCAACCCCAACCTGAAGATCATCGCCTCGCAGTCCGGTGACTTCACCCGCGCCGGCGGCAAGCAGGTGATGGAGCAGTTCCTCAAGGCCAACCCGAAGATCGACGTGCTCTTCGCGCACAACGACGACATGGGTCTGGGCGCGCTGGAGGCGATCACCGCGGCGGGCAAGGTGCCCGGCAAGGACATCACCATCATCACCGTCGACGCGGTGAAGGACGGCATGCAGGCGCTCGCGGACGGCAAGTTCAACTTCATCGCCGAGTGCAGCCCGCTGCTCGGCCCGCAGCTGATGGACCTGGTGAAGAAGGTCAAGGCCGGCGAGGAGGTCCCGGCCCGGATCGAGACCGAGGAGACCACCTTCACCCAGGAGCAGGCCAAGGAGGCGCTGCCCAACCGCAAGTACTGACCCACCCGCGGGGGTCGCCGTCGCGCCGACGGCGACCCCCGCGCCACCACCGTCGAAGAAGAGGTCCGATGGGTACGGGTGAGCGTCCGGTCCTGACCATGACCGGCATCAGCAAGACCTTCCCCGGGGTCCGTGCGCTGCACGACGTCGACTTCCGGCTGTTCCCGGGCGAGGTCCACGCCCTGATGGGCGAGAACGGCGCCGGCAAGTCGACCCTGATCAAGGTGTTGACCGGCGTCTACGGCACCGACGCGGGCGTCGTCACGCTCAACGGTGAGCAGGTCTCCTTCAGCGGGCCGATGCAGGCCGCCGCGGCCGGCGTGAGCACCGTCTACCAGGAGGTCAACCTCTGCACGAACCTGTCGGTGGCGGAGAACGTCTTCATCGGCCGGGAGCCGCGCCGCCTCGGCGCCGTGCGCTGGGGCGAGATGCGCCGGCGCGCCCGCGAGCTGCTGGCCCGGCTCGACCTCGACCTCGACGTCACCGCGCAGCTCGGCACGTACTCGCTGGCCGTGCAGCAGATGGTGGCGATCGCCCGGGCGATCGACGTGCGGGCGCGGGTGCTCATCCTCGACGAGCCGACCTCCAGCCTCGACGCGGGCGAGGTCGCGCAACTGTTCCGGATCATGCGACAGCTGCGCGACGAGGGGATCGCCATCCTGTTCGTCACCCACTTCCTGGACCAGGTCTACGGCATCGCCGACCGGATCACCGTGCTGCGCAACGGCACCCTGGTGGGGGAGTACCGCACCGAGGAACTGCCCCAGTTCAGCCTGGTCGAGAAGATGATCGGCCAGGAACTCGACGTGCTGGAACGGCTCGACGAGCAGCAGAAGCGCGCCACCGTCGCCCCCGCCGGGACGGACCCGCTGGTGGACGCCGTGGAGCTGGGGCGGCGGGGCGCGGTCGCCCCGTTCAGCCTGCGCATCGAGGCCGGTGAGGTGGTCGGCCTGGCCGGCCTGCTCGGCTCCGGCCGCACCGAGGTCGCCCGCCTGCTCTTCGGCGCCGACCGCGCCGACCACGGCCAGGTCCGCCTCGACGGGGGCCGTTCGCCGCTGCGTACCCCCGTCCAGGCCATCGAGCAGGGCATCGGCTTCTGCTCGGAGAACCGCCGCGCGGAGGGCATCGTGCCGGAGCTGTCGGTCCGGGAGAACATGATCCTGGCGATGCAGGCCGCGCGTGGCTGGCTGCGTCCGGTTCCGCGCCGCCGGCAGGACGAGCTGGTCCGCCGGTACGTCGAGGCGCTCAGCATCCGGCCGGCGAACCCGGAGCTGCCGGTGCGCAACCTCTCCGGCGGCAACCAGCAGAAGGTGCTGCTGGCGCGCTGGCTGATCACCGAGCCGCGCCTGCTCATCCTGGACGAGCCCACCCGCGGCATCGACGTCGGCGCCAAGGCCGAGATCCAGAAGTTGGTGGTGCAGCTCTCCGACGGCGGCATGGCGGTGCTGTTCATCTCCGCCGAGCTGGAGGAGGTGCTGCGCCTGAGCCACCGGGTCGCGGTCATGCGGGACCGCGAGATGGTCGCCCAGCTCACCAACGACGACTCGCTCGACGCCGACCGCGTCATGCGCACCATCGCCAGCGGAACCCCGAGGGAGGAGGTGACCCGATGACCACCGTCGCCGACCGCCTCCGCCCGGTGACCGGCCACCGTCTGTTCTGGCCGGCCCTCGTGCTCGTGGTCATGATCGCCGCGAACACCGTCTACCGACCCGGCTTCCTCGCCGTGGAGGTCAAGAACGGCCACCTGTACGGCACGCCGGTCGACATCCTCCGGTTGAGCGCGCCGCTGATCCTGGTCGCGCTCGGCATGACCCTCGTCATCGCCACCGGCGGCATCGACCTGTCCGTCGGCTCACTCTGCGCCATCAGCGGGGCGATCGCCTGCCTGCACATCAGCCGGGCCGCCGACCCGGACAGCCCGTCCACCGTGCTCACCGCGCTGGCCCTGGCCTTCGGGGCCGCGTTGGTGCTCGGCGCCTGGAACGGGGTGCTGGTCGCCGTCATCGGCATCCAACCCATCATCGCCACGCTGATCCTCATGGTGGCCGGGCGGGGGATCGCCCAGCTGGTCACCGAGGGGCAGATCATCACGATCAACTCCGGCCCGTACCGGGCGATCGGGCTCGGGCACCTCCTCACCCTGCCGCTGGCCGTCCTGATCGCCCTGGCCGCGGCGCTGCTGGTGGCCGCGTTCACCCGGCGCACCGCGCTCGGGCTGATCGTCGAGTCGGTGGGCGGCAACGCCGAGGCGAGCCGGCTCGCCGGCATCCGGTCCCGGCGGATCGTCTTCCTCGTCTACGTGGTCAGCGCCGCCTGCGCCGCGCTCGCCGGCTTCATGGTCACCGCGAACGTGTCCAGCGCGGACGGCAACGCCGCCGGCCTGTGGATCGAACTCGACGCGATCCTCGCGGTGGTGATCGGCGGCACCTCGCTGGCCGGCGGCCGGTTCTCGCTCGGCGGCACCGTCCTGGGCGCGCTGATCATCCAGACCCTGACCACCACGGTGTACGCCATGAACATCTCGCCCCAGACGTCGCTGCTGTTCAAGGCCGTCGTCGTCATCGCGGTCTGCCTCGTGCAGGCCCCGGCGTTCCGGGCCCGGTTCCGTCGTCGACGCCGTGGCGTCGAACCCGGCCCGGCGGCGCCCCAACGGGAGAAGGAGCAGGTGCCGGCATGAGCAGCACGTCGTCGACCGTCGTCCGGTCCTGGCGGCCCGGCCTGCCCCGGCGGCACGTCCCGGTCCTGGCCACGCTGGCCCTGCTGCTGGTCATGTACGGCATCGGGGTGTCCCAGTACCGCGCGTTCTCCAACGTCCAGGTCGTCTTCAACGTCTTCATCGACAACGGCTTCGTGCTCGTCGTCGCGGTCGGCATGACCTTCGTGATCCTCACCGGCGGCATCGACCTCTCCGTGGGCTCGGTGGTCGCCATGACCGCCATGGTGTCGGCCGCCCTGCTGCGCGACGGCATGCCGGCGGCCCTGGTCCTGGTCATCGCGCTGCTGATCGGACCGACGCTGGGCTTCCTGATGGGCTGCGCGATCCACTTCTTCGACATCCAACCGTTCATCGTCACGCTCGCCGGGATGTTCTTCGCCCGGGGCATGTGCACGTTCATCAGCGGCGCCTCGATCTCCATCACCGACGGCTTCTGGACCGGCATGTCGCAGCAGCGCATCGGGAACCCGGCCGGCAACTTCGTGTCGATCAGCGTGCTGATCGCGTTCGCGGTGGTCCTGGTGGCGGCGTACGTGCTGGCGTACACCCGGTTCGGCCGCAACGTGTACGCCGTCGGCGGCAACGCGCAGTCGGCGTTGCTGATGGGCCTGCCGGTGGCGCGGACCCGGATCGCCGTCTACACCATCAGCGGGCTCTGCTCGGCGATCGGCGGCATCCTGCTGTCGTTCTACACGCTGTCCGGCGCGCCGTTGATCGCCGTCGGCATGGAACTGGACGTGATCGCCGCCGTCGTGATCGGCGGCACCGTGCTCACCGGTGGATCCGGATACGTCTTCGGCACCGTCCTCGGCGTGCTGGTGCTGGGCGTCATCCAGACCCTGATCACGTTCGACGGCAGCCTCAACTCCTGGTGGACGAAGATCGTGATCGGCGGCCTGCTGTTCGCGTTCATCCTCCTCCAGCGCCTCATCGGCATCCGGTTCAAGTGACGGTTCCTAGCGCGGAAGGCAACAACATGGCAACTCATCCCCAGCCCGAGGTCTGGTTCCTCACCGGCAGCCAGGGCCTCTACGGCGAGGACACCCTGCGGCAGGTCGCCGAGCAGTCCCGGCAGATCGCCGCGTGCCTGGACGAGTCGCCGGACATCCCCGTACGCGTGGTCTGGAAGCCGGTCCTGACCTCCGGCACGGACATCCTCGCCGTCTGCCGGGACGCGGCCGTGCGGGGCGCGGTCGGGGTGATCGCCTGGATGCACACGTTCTCCCCGGCGAAGATGTGGATCGCCGGCCTGGACGCGCTGCGGACGCCGCTGCTGCACCTGCACACCCAGGCGAACGTGGCGCTGCCCTGGGACACCATCGACATGGACTTCATGAACCTGAACCAGGCCGCGCACGGCGACCGCGAGTTCGGCTACATCCAGACCCGGCTCGGGGTGGCCCGCAAGACCGTCGCCGGGCACGTCACCGACCCGCGGGTGGTCGGACGGGTCGCGGCCTGGGCCCGCGCCGCGGTCGGCTGGTCGGCGGTGCGGTCGTTGCGGCTGGCCCGCTTCGGCGACAACATGCGCGACGTCGCGGTGACCGAGGGGGACAAGGTCGAGGCGGAGCTGCGGTTCGGCGTCTCGGTCAACACCTACGGCGTGAACGACCTGGTCGCGGCCGTCGACCAGGTCGCCGACGCGCAGGTGGACGACCTGGTCAAGGAGTACGACGACACCTACCGGGTGGACGCCGACCTGCGGCCCGGCGGCGCCCGGCACGACTCGCTGCGCTACGCCGCCCGCCAGGAGTTGGGCCTGCGGGCGTTCCTCGACGAGGGCGGTTTCCGCGCCTTCACCACCAACTTCGAGGACCTGGGCGGGCTGCGTCAGCTCCCGGGCATCGCGGTGCAGCGGCTGATGGCCGACGGGTACGGCTTCGGCGGCGAGGGGGACTGGAAGACCTCCGTGCTGGTGCGGACGTTGAAGGCGATGGCCGTCGGCGTCGACGGCGGCACGTCGTTCATGGAGGACTACACCTACGACCTGACGGTCGGCCAGGAACTGGTCCTCGGCGCGCACATGCTGGAGGTCTGTCCGAGCATCGCCGCCGACGTGCCCACGGCGGAGGTGCACCCGCTGAGCATCGGCGGGCGGGAGGATCCGGTCCGGTTGGTGTTCGACGCGGCGTCCGGCCCGGCCGTCGTGCTCGGCATGGCCGACATGGGGGAGCGGTTCCGGCTGGTCGCCAACGAGGTGGACGTGGTGCCGCCGCCGCACCCGCTGCGCCGCTTGCCGGTGGCCCGCGCGGTCTGGCGGCCGCGCCCCGACCTGGCCGGCTCGGCGGAGGCGTGGATCACCGCGGGCGGCCCGCACCACACCGTGCTCTCCCAGGCCGTGGGGGTGGAGGAGCTACGCGACCTGGCGGCGATGGCCCGCACCGAGCTGGTCGTCATCGACGCCGACACGGCGCCGCACCGGTTCGCCGACGAGCTGCGCTGGAACCAGGCGTACTACCGGCTCGCCCGGGGGTTCTGAGGCGCGCCGGCGGCACGCCGGGTGGCGGGTCCCCGGGCCGGGGGCCGCCACCCGGATGTGTCCGCCGGGTCACGCCTTGACGAACGTCATGTTATCGCTCACAGTCGATGTGTCGGGTCGTCGACATCGCGCGCGGACCGTTCCGGGCCGAGACCGCGCCGCAGCTGTGCGGAGATCCGACTCCCTTCCGGCGCGAACGACTGTTAGCGATCACATGGGCGGTGCCGCCTGCGTCGTCCCGCCCCGGAACCGGTCGACGAAGGAGAGTCATGGTGAGCAGAGGTCGGTTGGCCCGGCTCCTGGCGGGGTTGGCGGCGATGCTGGTCGGCGGCGCGCTGGTGACGGTGGCGCCGGTGCCGGCGTCGGCCGCGACGGTGGACACCGGCGCGTGGTACGTGCTGGTGAACCGCAACAGCGGCAAGGCGCTGGACCTGTACAACCAGGCCACGAACGACGGGGCGCGGATCACCCAGTGGTCGCGCAACGACGGGGCCTGGCAGCAGTGGCAGTTCGTGGACTCCGGTGGCGGCTGGTACCGGATCCGGTCGCGGCACTCGGGCAAGGTGCTGGACGTGACCGGCGCCTCGACCGCCAACGGTACGGCCGTGGTGCAGTGGTCCGACCACAACGGGACCAACCAGCAGTTCCGGCTGGCGGACTCGGACAGCGGCTACGTGCGGCTGGTCAACCGCAACTCGAACAAGGTCGTGGAGGTGCAGAACGCCGCCACGACCGACGGCGGCAACATCGTGCAGTACGACGACTGGAACGGCGCGAACCAGCAGTGGCAACTGGTGCGTGTCGGGGACGGCGGCAACCCGAACCCCGGCGGCACGTTCACCAACCCGGCCGTCTGGCAGGACTTCGCCGACGTCGACATCATCCGGGTCGGGGACGTCTACTACATGTCCGCCTCGACCATGCACTACTCGCCGGGCGCGCCCGTGCTGCGCTCCTGGGACCTGGTGAACTGGGAGTTCGCCGGGCACTCCGTCCCCCGGCTCGACTTCGGCGCGAAGTACGACCTGACCAACGGCGCGCACGCGTACGTGGACGGCATCTGGGCGTCGACGTTGAACTACCGGCCGAGCAACCGGACCTACTACTGGGCCGGTTGCGTCGACTTCGCCCAGACCCACATCTACACCGCCGGCGCGGTCGACGGCGCCTGGAGCCGGCTGACCACCATCCCGAACTGCTACTACGACGCCGGCATGCTGATCGACGACAACGACACGATGTACGTGGCGTACGGCAACGGCACGATCAGCGTGGCGCAGCTGTCCGCCGACGGGCGCAGCCAGGTACGGGCCCAGCAGGTCTACCAGACGCCGTCGAGCATCGGCACGCTGGAGGGGGCCCGCTTCTACAAGCGCAACGGCGCCTACTACATCTGGCTCACCCGGCCGGCCAACGGCCAGTACGTGCTCAAGTCCACCAACGGCCCGTTCGGCCCGTACGAGCAGCGGCAGGTGCTGCTCAACCTGCCCGGTCCGATCTCCGGCGGGGGCGTGCCGCACCAGGGCGGGCTCGTGCAGACGCAGAACGGCTCCTGGTACTACATGGCCTTCACCGACGCCTACCCGGGCGGCCGGATGCCGACGCTGGCGCCGATCACCTGGACCGCCGACGGGTGGCCGCAGGTGCAGACCGTCAACGGGGCCTGGGGCGCGAGCTATCCCAACCCGCTGCCGCTGCGCCCGGTCAAGCCGCTCACCGGCACCGACACCTTCGCCGGCGCCACGCTCGGCGTGCAGTACGAGTGGAACCACAACCCGGACAACAGTCGCTGGTCGGTGAACAACGGCCTGCGGCTGCAGACCGCCACCGTGACCAACGACCTCTACCGGGCCCGCAACACGCTGACCCACCGGATCCAGGGCCCGACCTCCACCGGGACCGTGGAGCTGGACTACTCGGGCATGCGCGACGGCGACCGGGCCGGGCTCGCGATGCTGCGCGACAGTTCGGCGTGGATCGGGGTCCGGCGGGACAACGGCACCACCCGGGTGGTGATGACCAACGGCCTGACCATGGGATCCGACAACTGGAACACCACCTCCACCGGGACCGAGATCGCCGGCGCACCAATCTCCGGCGGGCGGATCTGGTTGCGGGCCAACGCCGACATCCGGCCCGGCTCCGGCCGGCAGGCACGGTTCTCCTACAGCACCGACGGGGTCACCTTCGTCCCGTTGGGCAACGCGTTGACGCTCAACAACGCGTGGCAGTTCTTCATGGGATACCGCTTCGGCATCTTCAACTACGCCACGCAATCACTCGGTGGCGCGGTGACCGTACGCCAGTTCTCGTTGACGACCCCGTGACAACGGTCACCATTTACGACCGTTGACATATCTGCGAATTGCCCGGGGTGGGGTTCCGGTAATCATCGGAAAAGCCTCACCCCGGGCCCAATACACCGGCGCGGAGCTGGGACTTCGCCGTCCCGACCGGAGGAGGGGAATGGGGCCGTGGACGATTCCGTGGCATTCGGCGGCCGGCGCCCGGACGCGGGACGGACGGTGCCGTTCCGGCGGGAACGGCTGGCGTAGACTGTCGCCACCCGGGCCGGTCCGGTCGAGATCGACCGGGTTCGGCCACCGCGGGCTGTCGGAAAGTGAGGTGGCCGTGCGCGGTCCTGCGATGACGGACGTGGCTCGCCTCGCCGGGGTGTCGCACCAGACGGTGTCCCGGGTCCTCAACGGGCATCCCAACGTGCGCGAGCAGACCCGGCTCCGGGTCCAGGCGGCCATCACCGAACTCGGCTACCGGCCCAACCGCGCCGCCCGCGCGCTGGTCACCGGCCGGTCCCAGGTGATCGGCGTGGTCGCGCAGAACACCACCCTCTACGGGCCGGCCTCCCTGCTGGCCGCGCTGGAGCAGACCGCCGCCGAGGCCGGTTTCGCGGTCAGCGTCGGCAGTGTGAGCGACCTCGACCACCGCTCCATCTCCGCGGCGGTGGAACGGCACCTGGCCCACCGGGTCGCCGGCATCGTGGTGATCGCGCCGGTCGAGTCCGCCGGGGAGGCGCTGGAGCGACTTCCCCAGGACGTGCCGCTGGTGACCGTCGACGGCGACCCGCGCCGACCGATCCCGCTGGTGACGGTCGACCAGGTCGCCGGCGCCCGGGCCGCCACCCAGCACCTCCTCGACGCCGGGCACCGCACGGTCTGGCACGTCTCCGGCCCGTCGGACTGGTTCGACAGCGCCGGCCGGATCGAGGGCTGGCGCGAGGCCCTGCAGCTGGCCGGCGCCGAGATACCGCCACTGGTCCCGGCCGACTGGTCCGCCGCCGCCGGCTACCGGTCCGGGCAGATGCTGGCCCGCATGCCCGAGGTCACCGCCGTCTTCACCGCAAACGACCACCTCGCGCTCGGCGTGCTCCGCGCGCTGCACGAGCACGGCCGGCGGGTGCCGGACGACATCAGCGTGGTCGGGTTCGACGACGTCCCCGAGGCGGCCTACTTCATCCCGCCGCTGACCACCGTGCGCCCCGACTTCGCGGCGGTCGCCGGGGCCAGCCTCGACCTGCTGCTGGCGCAGATCGAGTCGGCCGGCGTCGGCCCGTTGCGCCAGACCATCGCGCCGACGCTGATCCCGCGACGCAGCGTGGGTCCACCGCCGCGGCGCTGAGCCGGGTCAGATCGGGAAGCGGCCACGCCGCCACTGCCAGTGGCGGCCGGCGCGGAGGTGGTCGACGACCGCGCGCTGGAGCACGGTGCGGCGCGGCAGCTCGTCGAGCGGCGTGCTCAGCGTGCGGAACACGAACCGCAGCACCTCGACGTCGCCGTCCAGCCCTTCCTGCTCCTCGTAGGGCTCCAGCGCGAACCGCCGCTGGAAGCGGATGATGTTCGAGTCGTCCGGCAGGTATTCGCGCAGTTGCGGGTCGAGCAGCCACGAGCCGCAGGAGAACTCCGTGTAGGGCTCGTCCGGGAAGTGGCGCGGGAAGAACGCGCGGGCCTCGTCGAGCGACGCCGTGACCGCCTGCGGGGTCAGCGGCCCCGCGTCGGGGATGTGCAGGCCGATGGTCTCGCCACGCTGGTGCTGGAGCCGGCCCAGCTCGTAGAGGCCGCCGCGGGTGTGCAGCGTCAGCCAGCTCTGCATGACCGGCCAGCCCTCGCCGTCCATCCGCCGGTCGACGGCCAGGTTGCGGCCCAGGTCGGCCAGCGTCGCCCAGGACACGGCGTCGGGCACGCCGTGGTCGCGGTGGTAGCCGCGCGTGACCGCCACCAGGGCCAGGTACGCGTAGACGTAGAGGTGCCGCCAGGCCGGACCCCGGTCGCGTGGCAGCGCCGGACCGGGCGGCAGCCACTCGTGGCCACCGAGGTCGGCGCGGACTATCGCGGTCGAGCGGTCGAGCAGCCAGCGCAGCTCCGGGGTCCACAGTGGGGAGCCCGGGTCGGGCCAGCCGGCCAGGATCTCGGCGGCGTCGTCCGGTGGCACCGCGAGGCGGTCCAGCAGGGCGGGCGCGTCGGCCCGTGTGGGCAACGGCGCCGACGGGTGGTCGGCGGCGAGCCGGTGCACGCGGTCGACCTCGTCGACCGGAACCCCGAGCCGCGCGGCGGTGTCGTCGAGATCCACGTGAGCGACCCTACCGACCGGCGGGGGCGCGGCGACAGGCCCGATCCCGGGCCGGCGTGCCGGTGCGCGTGGTGGAGGTCGCCGCAAGGTCGTGAAGAATACTTGCGGAACCGACCTCCATCAATGAGCATATCCTTCATGTTGACTGACGTGCATCGATGGGTGCGCGTCGGTTCCCCGGGTGGCCCAGGTGTGAGGAGTGCAGATGAGGATTCCCCTTCGACGCGTGGCCGGAGTGCTCGCCGCCCTGGCGTTGACCATCGCCGGGGTGCTGACGGGCCCGACCGCCGCGCAGGCGGCCACGCCCGCCTGGCCGACGTTGAGCGGCGGCACGTCCGGTCCGAACGTCGCGTCGGCCCAGTTCCTGCTCCGCCACCACGGCGGGACCCTGACCGTGGACGGCGCCTTCACGGCCGGGACCACCACCGCGGTACGGACGTTCCAGGCCGCCAACGGGCTCACCGCCGACGGGGTCGTCGGTTCCCTGACCTGGGCCCGCCTCGTGGTGACCCTGGACGCCGGCGCCAACAACAACGCCGTACGTGCACTGCAGACCGCGCTCAACAAGTACGGCTACGGCCTCACCGTCGACGGCGCCTGGGGCGCGGCCACCACCAACGCCGTGACCAGCTTCAAGACCGCCAGAGGGCTCACCGGCGGCGCCACCGTCGGCGCGACCACCTGGCAGTGGCTCCTCGGGGACGGTGGTGGTGGAGGCACCTACGCCCTGGTCATCGGGCGCTCGGTGCTGCCGCGCACCGAGTACGACGATCCGCACCACGACTATCCGGCGATCGACCTGCCCACCAACAGCGGCGTGACGACGTACGCGATCACCGCCGGCACGGTCGGCCACGCCGGCGGTGGGTGCGGCTACGGCATCGGCATCACCGCCGACGACGGCACCTACTACCTGTACTGCCACCTGTCCTCCCGGGCGGTGGCCGACGGGGCGCGGGTCGTCGCGGGCCAGGTCATCGGCTACACCGGCTCCACCGGCAACTCCACCGGCCCGCACCTGCACCTGGAGGTACGGGTCGGCGGCGCGAACCGCTGCCCGCAGAATCTCCTGCTGGCCCTCTACGACGGGTCGGCCGTGCCGGCCCCGGCCACCCTCCCGTCGACCGGCTGCACCTACTGACGGGGACGGGGCGGCGCGGGCGACCCGTCCGGATCGTCCGCGCCGCCCCGGGCGCTCAGGCGAGCTCCGCCCAGCGGGCGTACATGGTGAGGTCACGGACGGTGCGCCGGGTCAGCTCCGGCGGCACGCCGTCCCCCCAACCGGCGGCGACGGTCGCCGCCCTGCGCAGCTGCCGCGCGGCGGCGTCGGCCGACCGGTCGGGCAACCCGTCGGCCAGCAGCCGTTCGGCCGTGGCGAGCCGGAGCCGGACCCCGGCCGTGGTGGCGCCCGGCGCGCAGGCCGTGGCCTGACGCAGCGCCTCCCGCAGCGACGCCGTCCCGGCGCGGGCGGCGGCCCGGTAGTCGGCGTGCGGGACCGTCGCCCGGGTCCGGAACGTGCCTTCCCGCAGGGCCTCCTGCTGCCGGGCGTTGAGCTGGTTGTACGCGAACAGCGCCGCGCCGTCGGAGTCCGCGTCGTTCACCGCCCGCACCTGGTCGAGCATCAGATCGGGGGACGACCCCCGCAGCGGGCCGTAGGTGGCGGTGTAGAGCGGCACGTCGCCGACCCGGCGGCGCATCACGGCGGTGTCGTGCCCCACCGAGTCCGCGGAGGTGCCGAAGGACATGCCGGTGAGGAAGTCCAGCGTGCCGGCGTCGACCCAGGCGCCCCAGTTCTGGAACTTCTTGGCCAGCCCGTCGGTCGGGTCGGCGAACACGGCGGCGGAGAGCTTCCGGTCGCCGGCGACCCGCCGCTGCATCGTGCGGACCTGGTCGACGAACGTGGTGACCTGCTTCTCCCGCCAGGCGTTCCAGGTGGGCCACTGCGGTGATTCGGGGTTCAGCGTGAACGGGTCCACGCCGTGCTCCGCGGCGAACGTCGCCCGGCTGTACGCGGAGTAGGAGAAGTCCGCGCCGTAGGGCAGGGAGACCGGGTAGCGGATGTAGTCCAGGTGCAGACCGTCCACGTCGTAGCCGCGCAGGATCTCCTCGAACGTGGCGAGCACGTGGGTGCGTACCGCCGGGATCGCCGCGTCCATCCAGTAGTAACCGGGCTCCATCCGGGACGGCTGCGGGCCGGTCTTGCCGACGTCCTCGCGCTCCACCGCCGCCCACTCGGGGTGCGCGGTGAGCACCGGTCCGCCGCCGGACTCGACGCCGACGAAGAAGGTGTGCGTCCAGGCGTGCAGCTCGATGCCCCGGGCGTGCGCCTCGGCGATCCAGACCTTGAGCGGGTCGAAGCCGCGCATCTCGGGCCGCTGGGCGGGCATGCCGGCCCGCTCGGCGACCGGGCTCGGGTAGATGGTGTAGCCACCCCAGACCGTCTCGAGGAACACCATGTTGAACCCGGCCGCGGAGATCCGCTCCACCGTGGCGCGGATCTGCTCCGGGCTGGTCTCGATCGGGCGGACCCAGAGGCCACGGCCCTCCACCGGACGGGACTCACGGGCCCGGTAACCGGCCACGTCGGCGCGGCGGGCGGCGTCGCGGGCCAGTTCCGCGGCGCGTTCCGGCTCGGCGGCGGCGGCGTCGCGGGCCCGGCCCAGCAGGCCCGCCGCCTCGGCGAGCGCGGTGTCCACGGCGGCCGGGTCGAACTCCAGGCAGCTCGCCCGCGCGGCCTGGCCGGCCTGGCGCGCCGCGGACACGGCGCGTTCCGCGCCGAGCAGGAAGCTCTCCGCGTCGACGTCCACCGTGACGGTGTCACCCTCGACGGCCACCCGGGCGCCGAGCGGGGCGTTCCCCTCCAGCCAGGAACCCCGTGAGCCGTGCCCGGACAGCACGAAGCCGTCGGCGGGCACAGCGCTGTCACCGCCCTGACGGGCGACCACCCGGCCGTCGCGGACGGTGATCTCGTAGCCGAAGTCGTTGGTTCCGGTGCGCTCCCGACCGGCGGCGGGGGTGTAGACGACGAGTTGCTCCGCGCCGCGGCACCCCGGGAAGCACTCGCCCTTGGCCGGGTCGACGCCGGCCGGGTTGGTGGTGGCGGTCGGGTCGGTGGCGTCGACGGTGGTCGTGGCCCGCCGGATCAGCAGGTTGCGCAGCTGCACCCGCTCACCGGCGCGCAGCCTGTCGCGCAGCCACCGTCGGTCGTCGACGCCACCGGCCTCGGGTGGGGAGGCGGACAGCACGGCGCCGTCGGCCGGGATGGCGTTGTTGCCGGGCTTCGGGCAGGAGTCGAGCGCGGTGCAGACGCTGATCACGTCGTACGCCCCGCCGCCGGCGGCGCGCAGCACCGCCTCGCCGCCGAAGGCGTTGGTCTTCGTCTCGGCCCCCGAGTCGGGGGTGTAGAGGGCGAGCACGCCGGCGGCGCGCGACGACGGATCGATGGCGTCGATCGTGGCGGTGGCGCCGTCGGCGGTCACGACGGTCGGCGCGCCGGACTCGGCGGCGGGTGGGGCGGCGGGCGGGGCGGCGGTGGCGGGAGCGGTCAGCAGCCCGAGCAGGACCACGCCGGCCGCCCCGCCGGCGGTGGCCCGGCGTAGGGGAGTGGGGGTAGGCATGCGGCCCATCGTGTGGTCACTGGTACGGACAAGTCAAGGCTTCAATCGGATAAACAAACCGGACACCGGGCGCAAAAGACGAGCTGGGGCTTGACGCGGCGGTGATCGTGGTCCAGTGTCTCCGGCAACTGGTCCGTACCACTCATCCCCCACGCATGGAGGACCCTCATGAGGCGTACCCGCGCCTTCGCCGCGGCCGCAGTGGCCGCCGCGTTCTTCCTCAGCGGCTGCGGCCTGTCCAGCGGCGACGACGCCGGCGCCGGCGGCTCGAACGACCCGATCAACGGTGAGGTCAAGGGCGACATCACGTTCGCCACGCTGGCCCTGAAGCCCACCTTCGACGACTACATCAACGGTCTGATCGAGAAGTTCGAGGCGCAGCACCCGGGCACCAACGTGACCTGGGTCGACCTGCCGTTCCAGGGCGCCCAGGAGAAGATCACCAACGACGCCCAGGCGGGCACCCTGCCCGACGTGGTCAACCTCAACCCGAACTTCGCCCAGAAGCTGGAGAAGCAGGGCGTCTTCGTGGACATGGAGACCAACGCCGCCGACGTCAAGGACTCCTTCGTCCCCGGCGCGTGGGACGCGTTCAAGGTCCCCGGCCAGGCCGGCTCGTACGGCCTGCCGTGGTATCTCACCAGCGAGATCACCATGTACAACAAGGACCTCTTCGCCCAGGCCGGGATGCCCGGCGCCGCCCCGCCGAAGACCATCGACGAACTGCTCACCCAGGCTGAGAAGATCTCCACCGCCGGCAAGGGCCGCTTCTACGGCTGGCACCCGGCGCTGGAGAACACGTTCGTGCCGAACCTGGCGAAGCTGGGCGTCCCGCTGCTCAACGACGACGCCAGCAAGTGGACCTTCAACACCCCCGAGGCGGTCCAGTACGTCACCCGGCTGCGTGACCTCTACGCCAGCAAGGCGATCGCGCCGGACTGGCTGACCCAGGACCACGCCAAGGAGACCGAGGCGTACTCGGCCGGACGGGTGGCGCTGTTCCCGTCCGGGCCGAACTTCCTCAAGGTCGTCGGCCAGAACGCCCCGGCCGTCGCCAAGGCCACCGGGGTCGCGCCGCAGATCGCCAGCGCCGACGGCACCACCAACATGTCGGTGATGGGCCTGCTCGTGCCGAAGAAGAGCAAGAACCCGGCCACCGCGCTGGAGTTCGCCAAGTTCGTCAGCAACGCGGAGAACCAGCTCGCCTTCGCCAAGATCGTGACGATCCTGCCGTCCACCTCGGACTCGCTCAAGGACCCGTACTTCACCCAGGTGGACGCCGCCGACCCGACCGCGCAGGCCCGCCGGATCTCGGCCGAGCAGATCGCCAAGGCGCAGAACCTCACCCCGGTGCAGTGGGACGACCGCACCAAGGCCCTGGTGATCGGCAAGGTGCAGCTCGCCGTCAAGGGCGACCTCGACCCGAAGGCCGCTCTGGACCAGGCCGTGGACGAGGCCAACAAGCTGCTCGCCCGCTGACCCGCCGGCGCCGCCCGGCTCCGGCCGGGCGGCGCCACCCTCCCCTCCACGACAGGAGCTCACCGACGTGATCGGCCGTCGCTGGTACGTGCCCTGGCTGTTCCTCACCCCCGCGCTGCTCGTCACCGCACTGATGACGTGGGGGCCGCTCGCCAACACCGGCGTGCTGGCGTTCACCGACGCGCAGGCGCTCGGCGGGGGGCAGTTCACCGGGCTGGCCAACTTCACCCGGCTGGCCGACGACACCGAGTTCTTCCGGGCGCTCGGCAACACCGCGCTCTACCTGGTCGTCGTGGTGCCCGCGCTGGTGCTGCTGCCCCTGCTGCTCGCCCAGCTGGTGCACGCCAAGCTGCCCGGCATCGGCGCGTTCCGGGCGGTGTTCTACACCCCCGTCATCGCCTCGATGGTCGTGGTCGGCCTGATCTGGAGCTGGCTGCTCTCCTCCGACGGCCTGGTCAACGCCGTACTCGTGAAGCTGCGGGTGGTCGCCGAGCCGCTGCCCTTCCTCACCGACGCCACCCTGCTGCTGTTCGCCTGCATGCTGGTGACGGTCTGGAAGGGCCTCGGCTACTACATGGTCATCTACCTGGCCGCCCTGTCCAACGTGCCGAACGAGCTCTACGAGGCGGCCCGGGTCGACGGCGCCGGCGCGGTCCGCCGGTTCCGCTCGGTCACCGTGCCGACCGTCCGTCCCACCATGTTGCTGGTCGGCACGCTCGCGGCGATCTCCGCGACCAAGGTCTTCGCCGAGATCTACGTGATGTCCTCCGGCACCGCCGGACCCGGTGGGCAGGCCAAGTCGATCGTCTACTACATCCGCGAGGTCGGTCTCGGCGTCGACGGTGAGATCGGGTACGCCTCCGCGATGAGCCTGACGCTCTTCGTCGGCACCCTCGGCCTCTCCGTCCTGGCGCTGGTGCTGCGCCGACGCAGCGAGAGGAACGAGGCATGAGCGAACGCACCGAGCGGAGCGAGGGCCGTGAGGGCATGCCCGGCCAGCAGGGCATGAGCGAACGCACCGAGCGGAGCGAGGGCCGTGAGGGCATGCCGCGGGCCGCCCTGTCCACCCGGCGATCCGCCGGCGTCGGCCGGTTCGCCGGGCCGGCCCTGCGGTACCTCCTCCTGCTGCTGATGACCGTGCTGCTGGTCGGGCCGTTCCTCTGGCAGCTTTCCACCGCGCTCAAGAGCACCGGCGAACCGATCTACGGCCCGGACACCACGCTGTTGCCGGCCCACCCCACGCTGGGCAACTTCGGCAAGGTCACCGAGGTCATCCCGGTCTGGCGCTACATCGGCAACTCGGCGATCGTGGCGTTCGCCAGCGTCGTGACCAACTGCCTGCTCGGCGCCATGGCCGGCTACGCGCTGGCCCGGATGCGCTTCCGCGGACGGGGCGCGGTCTTCGCCGCCCTGCTCGCCTCGCTGGTCGTACCGTTCGAGGTGATCATGGTGAACGTCTTCCTCACCGTGCGCAGCCTCGGCCTGGTCGACACCCTGCTCGGCGTGCTGCTGCCCGGCGCGGTCAGCGGCCTGTCCATCCTGGTCATGCGCACCGCGTTCCTGGCCCTGCCGCGGGAGACCGAGGAGGCCGCCGCGATCGACGGCGCGGGAGAGTGGGCCCGGTTCTGGCGGGTCGCGCTGCCCAGCGTGCGCGGCTCGTTGGCGGTGGTCGGCGTGTTCAGCTTCCTGTTCGCCTGGGACGACTTCCTCTGGCCGCTCATCGTGCTGAAGAACCCCGACAACTTCACCCTCACCGTGGGCCTGCAGTACCTGTCCGGCACCTTCACCAACGACCAGCGGGTGGTCGCCGCTGGCACGATGATCGCGGTCGTTCCGCTGCTCGCGGTCTTCTTCGCCCTGCAGCGGATGTTCTTCCGTGGCATCGGAGAGGGAGGGGTGAAGGGGTGACCACCACCAGCGGCAACAAGACCGCCTGGAAGCACGAGGCGCTGTACACCGCGTTGCGCGCCGAGATCGGCGAGGCGCTGCGTCCGCACGACCCGCTGCCCAGCGAGCGGGAACTCGTCGCCCGGTTCGGGGTCAGCCGGGCGACCGTCCGGCAGGCCGTCGGCCGGTTGGAGGAGGAGGGCCTGGTCTACCGCGCCCAGGGCGCCGGCACGTTCGTGGCCGACCCGGCCACCATCTCCAAGTCCCTCGCCCTGACCTCGTTCAGCGAGGACATGCGCAGCCGCCGGCTCACCCCGGACTCCCGCCTGCTCGACCTCACGCTCGTCCCGGCCGGCGTGGCCGTGGCGCGGGAGCTGTCGCTGTCCCCCGGCGCCGAGGTGGCCCACGTCCGCCGGCTCCGCCTCGCCGACGGCCTGCCCATGTGCGTCGAGGAGGTGTGGTTGCCGACCGAGCGCGTCGGTGAGCTCGACGCCGCGCTGGTCTCCGGCTCCCTCTACGACGTGCTCGCCGAGCGCGGGGTCCGGCCGCACCACGCCGACCAGGTGATCTCCGCGACCGTGGTCGACGCCGACCAGGCCGCGCTGCTCGGCGTGGCGGCCTACTCGCCCGCGCTGCGGGTGGACCGGACCACCTACGACGGCACCGGCGTGGCGGTCGAGCGGGCCGAGAGCATCTACCGCGCGGACCGGTACGACTTCCGCATCACCGTGACCCGAAGGACGCCGTGACCGCCCCGCTCCTGGCCGCCGTCGACATCGGCGGCACCAAGACCGCCGCCGCGCTGGTGCGGGCCGGCGCGGTGCTGGCCCGTACCCAGGCTCCGACGCCGGCGCGCGACGGCGCCGCCGCCGTCCTGGATCGGGCCGCCGCGCTGGTCCGCTCGCTCGGCGGCGCGCCGGTGGCCGTGGGCGTCGGCGCCCCCGGCCTGGTCGACCCGGCGACCGGCCTGCTCACCGCCGCCACCTCGTCGATCAGCGACTGGTCCCGGGTGGACGTGCCGGGTGCCGTCCGGGACCGCCTCGGCCTGCCCGGCGCGGTGCTCAACGACGTCCAGGCGTTCACGCTCGGCGAGGCCGTGCACGGCGCCGGCCGCGGCCTGCCCACCGTGATCGGGGTGGCGGTCGGCACCGGCATCGGCGGCGGCGTGCACGTCGCCGGGATGCTGCTCAGCGGTCGATCGGGCGCCGCCGGGCACCTCGGCCACCTGCCCGTGCCGCAGGCGGTCGGCCGCCCCTGCCCGTGCGGCGCGACCGGGCACGTCGAGGCGGTCGCCGCCGGCCCGGCCGTCGCCGCGCGGTACGCCGAGCGCACCGGCGACCCGGTCGACCTGCCCGAGGTGGTGCGACGGGCCCGGGCCGGCGACGACGCGGCACGGACCGTCCTGGCCGAGGCGGGCGCCGCGCTCGGCACCGCCCTGGCCGGCCTGGCCAACGCCCTCGACCCGGACCGGATCGTGGTCGGCGGGGGCGCCGCCGTACCCGAGGTCCTGGCCGCCGCCGGCCCGGCCTTCGCCGCCGCCTGCATGCCGGTGCTGGGCCCGGTGCCGCTGGTCCCGGCCGCGCTCGGCGCGGACGCCGCGCTGGTCGGCGCCGCCGAGGCCGCCCTGCGGACGCTTGAGGAGGGCAGGGTCCGCCGATGATCGACATCGCGCTCGTACCGCTGGACGACCGGCCGGTCTGCCGGTCGCTGCCCGCCCTGGTCGCCGCCGTCGCCGGCGCGCACGTCCAGGTCCCACCGGCCGACCTGCTGCCGGCCCAGCGGCGGCCCGGCGACCCGGACGGGTTGGCGCGCTGGCTCGCCGGCCGCCGGGCCGACGCCACGGTGGTCGCGCTGGAGACGCTGGGGCTCGGCGGGCTGATCGCCTCCCGGCTGCGCGACGACCCGGTCACCGCCGTGCTCGGCCGCTGGGCCGCCCTGCGCCAGGGCCCCGCGCCGGTCTACGCCGCCACCGTCGTGCAACGCACCCCCGACGCGGACGACGCCGGCGAGGAACCCGACTACTGGGCCCGGCACGGCCGCGCGCTGCACGCGTACTCGGCCGCGCTGCACCGGGGGATCGGCGCCGCCGAGCTGCCCGTCACCAACGTGCCGGCGGCGATCCGCCGCGACTTCCTGCGCCGCCGGCAGCGCAACCACGTGCTCAACCAGGCCGCGCTCGGGCTCGCCGCCGAGGGCGTGCTGGACACCCTCGTCGTCGGCGCGGACGACACCGCCGTCGCCGCGGTCGGCACCGCCGAGTGGCAGTGGCTGCGGACCTGGACGTCCTGGCTGGAGCTGACCGACCGGGTGCTCGCGCACCCGGGCGCCGACGAGATCGGCGCGGTGCTCGTGGCCCGCGCGCTCGCCGCGGCCGCCGGTCACGCGCCCCGGATCGCGGTCGCCTGCGCCGATCCGGACGGGCTGGACCGGGTGGCCCGCTACGAACCGGTGCCGGTCGGCGTCGGCGTGGCCAGCCAGGCCGCCGCTGCCGGGGCCGAGGTGGTGGACCACGCCGCCGCCGACGCGGTGCTCGTGGTGCACCCGCCGCAACCCGGCGACGCCGACTGGGCGACCGCCCCGCCGGCCGACACCGACCCCGGGCCGGCCGCGCGTACCGCCGCACTGGTCCGCCGGCTGCTCGCCGAAGGCCGGCCGGTCGCCCTGGCCGACTGCGCGTTGGGCAACGGCGCCGATCCCCGGCTGGTGGCCGAGCTGGCCGCCGACGGCACGTACGCCCGGCTGGCCGGCTTCGCCGGCTGGAACACCGCCGGTAACACCGTCGGCAGCGCGCTCGCCACGCTGGTGGCCTACCAGGTAGGACGGGCCGCCGGCACCCTCGACCGGTCCGCCGCCCGCCGGCTGCTCGCTCACCGCCTGGTCGACGACCACGTCTGGATGTCGTACGCCCGGCCCCGGCTGCGACGCGAGCGCGGCACCGACCCGACCCGGCACGACCACGTCCCGGACGCGGAGACCGCGCGGGTCACCGACCGGATCGAGCATCTGCTGCGCGAACGGTGGCGGCACCTCGACGCGGTGCCGGGCTTCGCGGTCGCCGCCGGCTCGGTGTGCCTGCCGTGGCACCGCACCTACGAGATCGACTTCACAGTGGAGGAAGACCGGTGAGCACTCCCGAACCGACAGTGACCGCCGACGTGGCCGTGGTCGGCGGTGGGCTCGGCGGGGTGGCCGCCGCGCTCGCCGCCGCCCGCGCCGGCGCCACGGTGGTCCTCGTCGAGGAGCTCTCCCGGGTCGGCGGTCAGGTCACCACCCAGGCACTGCCCGCGTTGGACGAACACCCGCACATCGAGAGCTTCGGCGCCTCCGCCGGCTACCGGGCGTTCCGCGACACCGTCCGCGCCCACTACGGCGGCACGGCAAACCCGGGCGGCGGCTGGGTGAGCCGGCTCTGCTTCGAGCCGGCCGTCGCCGGGCAGGTGCTGGACGCGACCCTGGCCGAGGCGAAGGTGACGGTGCTGACCGGCCGGTCCCCGGTCGCGGCGCGGGCCGAGGGCGGCCGGATCCACGACGTGACGCTGACCGACGGCACCGTGCTGGCCGCCGCCGTCTTCTGCGACGCCACCGAGCGCGGCGACCTGGCCCCGCTCGCCGGGTTCGCCACCGTCACCGGCTCGGAGGGCCGCGACGCGCACGGTGAGCCGGACGCCGTGCCCGGCGCCCCCGACCCCGCCGCCCAACAGTCGTTCACCTGGTGCGCGCTGGTGGAACACCACCCCGGCGCGGACTTCACCGGGCCCGCGCCCGCCCGCTACGCCGAGCTGCGGCACCGGCTCTCCTTCGACATCGCCGGCTGGGACGGCGGCGTGCACCGGTACCGGATGTTCACCGACGGCCCGGACGGGCGGCCGCCGTTCTGGACCTACCGCCGGCTGCGCGCCACCGCGCCGGAGCTCGCGGTGCTCAACTGGGCGTCCAACGACTGCGCCGGGTACGACCCGATCGGTGACCCGGCGGGCGCCGAGCGGGCCGGTCGCGAGCTGACCGCCGCGTTCGTGCACTGGCTGCGGACCGAGGCGCCCCGCGAGGACGGTGGCCGGGGCTTCCCCGGGCTGCGCCTGGCCCCGGAGGCCGCCGGCACGGCCGACGGCTTCGCCGAGGCGCCGTACCTGCGTGAGTCACGGCGGATCGTGGTCGAGCGGCCGGTCACCGGCCACGACCTCGCCCCCGTGCCCGGGCGGGCCCGGGCGCGGCACCTGGCCGGCTCACTCGGCGTCACCTGGTACCACGTGGACCTGCACGAACGCACCGGTCACCCGGATCCGGTCTACCGGGAGACCGCGCCGTTCACCATTCCGGCCGACGTGCTCGTCCCCCGCGGCGCGGTCAACCTGCTGGCCGCCGCCAAGAACCTCGGCGCCACCCAGGTCGCCGCCGCCGCGTACCGGGTGCACCACGGCGAGTGGGCGGTCGGTGAGGCGGCCGGGGCCCTCGCCGCCCGGGCCGCCCTGGACGCCCGGCCGGTGGGAGCCGTCCGCGACGACCCGGCGTTCCTGCTCGCGGTGCAGCGTGACCTGGTCGCCGCCGGCGTGCCGCTGGCCTGGGTGGCCGACGTGCCACCGGACGACCCGCGCTTCGCCGCCGTGCACCTGGCCGCCGCCCACGGGGCGGTGGAGGGGGAGCGGGCCGCCGACCTGGCGGTGGAACCCGACCGGTCGCCCGGACCGGAGGACCTGGCCGCGCTGCGCCGGGCCGCCCGGTCGCTGGGCGCCGACCCGTCCCTCGTGGACCCCGATCGCGCCCTCGGCGCCCTGATGGAGGACATCGTCCGATGACCGTGCTCGACGCGATCCGTGGCCGGCTGGTCGTCTCCTGCCAGGCCGATCCCGGTGAACCGCTCGACGACCCGGCGCACATGGTGGCGCTGGCCCGTTCCGCGCTGCACGGCGGCGCGGCCGGCATCCGCGCCCAGGGGCTGCGCGACCTGCGGGCGCTGCGCGCGGCGCTGCCCGACACCCCCCTGATCGGGCTGGTCAAGGACGGTGCCGAGGGCGTCTACATCACCCCGACGTTGGCGCATGCCGAGGCGGTGGCCGCCACCGGTGTGCAGATCGTCGCGCTCGACGGCACCCGGCGGCCCCGCCCGGACGGGCTCACGCTGGCCGAGACCGTGGCCGGGCTGCGGCGGCGGCACCCCCGGGTGCTGGTGATGGCGGACGTGGCGGACGCCGCCGACGGTCACGCCGCCGTCGCCGCCGGGGTGGACCTGGTCGGCACCACGCTCTCCGGCTACACCGGCGGCGCGGTGCCGCACGACCCGGACCTGGAGCTGATCGGCACGCTCGTCGCCACGCTCCCGGTGCCGGTCGTCGCCGAGGGCCGGATCAACACCCCCGACGAGGCCGCCGCCGCCCTGCACCACGGCGCGCACGCCGTGGTGGTCGGTACCGCCATCACCCGGCCCGCCGTCGTCACCGCCCGCTTCGCCGCCGCGCTCGTCACCAGCCGGGAGATGTCATGACCGTGCACGTCGTCAGCCACACCCACTGGGACCGCGAGTGGTACCGGCCGATGGAGTCCTTCCGGGCCCGCCTCGCCGAACTGGTCGCCCGGGTGTGCGACCAGCTCGACGCCGGCGAACTGCGCCGGTTCCACCTCGACGGGCAGACCGTCACCGCCCTGGACGCGCTCGCCGTCCGCCCCGACCTCGCCGACCGGATCCGGGCCCACGCCGCCGCCGGCCGGCTGCACGTGGGGCCGTGGCACGTGCTCGCGGACAACCAGCTCGTCTCCGGCGAGAACCTGGTCCGTAACCTGCTCGCCGCCCGCCGGGTCGCCGCCGACCTGGGGCTGACGCTCGCGGACGTCGGCTACTGCCCGGACGCCTTCGGCCACCCCGCCGACCTGCCCCGGGTGCTGCGCGGCTTCGGTCTGGACACCGCGCTGGTCTGGCGGGGCGCGCCCCCGCGCCTGGCCCGGTTCCGCTGGCGCGCCCCGGACGGCTCCGAGGTGCTCGCGGTCAATCAGGGCTACTACGAGCCGGAGGTGCTCTGGGACGCGGCCTCCGCCGCCGACCGGCTCGCCGCGTTCCGCGACAGGCAGGCCGGCCGGGACGCCGACGGGCCGTACCTGCTGCTCAACGGCGGCGACCACCTGGCACCGCGACCGTTGCCCGCGGGCCTGGCCGACGGCGCGGCGGTGGAGAGCACGCTGGCCGGGTACTTCGCCGCGATCCGCGACGCGGTGCCGGCGGAACGGGTGGTCACCGGTGAGCTGCGCCACCCGGGCGACTGGTTGACGTTCGTGCTGGCCGGCACGCTGTCCACCCGGCTCTATCTGAAGCAGGCCAACGCCGCCGCCGAGACGCTGCTGGAGGCGTGGGCGGAGCCGCTGACCGTACGCGCCGGCCGCGCCCACGCGGTCGGCCTGCTCCGGCACGCCTGGGACGAGCTGCTCCAGAACGCCCCGCACGACTCCATCTGCGGTTGCTCGGTGGACGAGGTGCACCGGGAGAACGAGGTGCGCTTCGACCGGGCCCGACAGGCCGGCGAGCACCTGGTCGAACGCGCCCTGCTGGACCTCGGGCTGGACACCCGGCTCGCCGGTGACCCGGTGACCCGGGCCGCCGCCCTGGTGGTGGTGAACCCGCACGCCGCACCGGTGACCGGCCCGGTCGTGGTGGACGTGCACACCGCGCCCGGGCACACGCTGGCCGGGCTGGTCGACGCCGACGGCGCGCCGGTGCCGTACGAGCTGCGGGAGACCGGGCCGACGCCGTTGTTCTGCGCCGACCTGGACATCCTGCCGGACACCCGGGACACGCTGCGGCACCGCGTCGCCTTCGTCGCCGACGCCCCGGCCGGCGGCTGGACCGGCTACACCGCGACCGTCGTCCCGGGCGAGCCGGCCCCCGTGCCGGCCGGCGTCCCGGGCCGTTCGGTGACCCGGGGCGACTGGACCCTGACGGTGGCCGACGACGCCTCGTTCACCCTCACCGACGCGGCCACCGGCCGGACCCTGCCCGGGCTGGGCCGCCTGGTCGACGTCGGCGACGCCGGCGACACCTACACCTACGACCCGCCCCGCCGCGACGAGTCGGTCACCCCGACGCTGCGCGAGGCGTGGGTCCACGACGGCCCGGTCGCCTCCCGCCTCGTCGTCCGCGCCGACCTCGACGTCCCGGCCGGCCTCACCGCCGACCGGAGCGCCCGGTCGGCCGAGCGGGTGGTGCTGTCGCTGACCGTCACCGCCACGCTCTGGGCCGGGGTGCCGGAGCTGGACTGGCGGCTGGAGTTCGACAACGCCGCCGACGACCACCGCCTCCAGGCCCACTTCCCGACCGATGCGCCGGCCACCGACTGGACCGCGGACGCCCACTTCAGCCTGCTCACCCGCCCGCTCAAGGCGGCGCTCGGCCCGCTGCCCGAGCAGCGCGGGTACGAGGCCGACGCGGGCGTCGCGCCGGTCCGCTCGCTGGCCACCCTGCCGGGTCTGACGGTCCTCGCGCCGGGGCTGCCCGAGGTGCAGGGCATCGCGGGGGAGCGGCCGTCGCTGGCGGTGACGGTGCTGCGCGCGGTCGGCTGGTTGTCCCGGCCCGACCTGCGGGCCCGCACCGCCGGCGCCGGACCGCAGCTGCCCACGCCGGAGGCGCAGTGCCGGCGGCGGATCACCGCCGCGATCGGGGTACGCCTCGACGACGGCGAGTCCGCGGTCACCACGGCGGCGGCGCACCGGCGCGCCCCGCTGCGGGCCTGGCAGCTGCGCCCCGGTGCGGTGGCGCCGGTCGCGACCCCGGGCCTGTGCGTGGACGGGGCGCAGGTGTCGGCGTACAAGCCGGCCGAGGACGGCGACGGCGCGGTGCTGCGGCTGGTCAACCCGACGTCCGCGCCGGTCGTGGTGACGGTGTCGGGGCTCGTCGGCACGCCCGTGGAGTGCGATCTCGCGGAGCGGACGGTGGGTGGCGCGGTGGCCGGCGACCGGATCGCGCTGGGCCCGTTCGCGACGCGCAGCTTCCGCGTCACCGGCTGAGCGCTCGGCGTCTGGAGTGGGGGTCCCGCCGGCTCGCGTGCCGGTGCGGGCCCCCGCACCGATTTCGGCCCGCGCGCATTGTCCGGCCGGGCCGGCTGCCGTACGCTCGGTCCCGGCTCGCCCTCACGACCCGTGAGGAGCACTCATGCCCTGGAACCGCCTGCTGACCCTCGGGGTCGGCACCTGTGCGGCGGTCACTCTCAGCCTGCCGGTCGCCGCCGTCCCGGCCTCGGCCACCCCCTCCCACCACCGCGCCGGCGGCAGCCTGGTGCTGGTCGGCGGCGCGCTGGCCGACGACAACCGGGAGATCTACGAGGACATCGTCCGGCTGGCCGGCGGCCCCGGCCGGGCCCGGATCGGCATCGTCACCGCCGGCGCCCCGGTGCCGGCCGAGGACCCCGACGCCGGCACCCCGGACTGCAACAACAGCGTCTGCAACGGTGACTACTACGCCGACCTGTTCCGGTCCTACGGGGTGGCCGACGCGCAGTGGATCCCGATCGACCTGGACCACCCGGCCGCCGCCGACGACCCGGCGGTGGTGCGGCAGATCGAGTCGATGACCGGCTTCTTCTTCGGCGGCGGCGACCAGTACCGCTACGTCACCACCATGACGCGGGGGACGGCGCAGCGGGACAGCGCCGCGCTGGCCGCCGTCCGGCGCAAGCTGCGCGGTGGCGCGGTGGTCGCCGGCACCAGCGCCGGCGCGCAGATCATGGCCGGACGCGACATGATCACCGGTGGTTCGACCGAGCCGGGGCTGCGCGACGGTGCGAAGCCGGGCTACTTCGACGACCCGGCGGTGCTCGGCTACCTGCCCCGGGGCGGGTTCGGGTTCTTCACCGCCGGGCTCGTGGACACCCACTTCTCCCGTCGCGGGCGGGAGGCGCGCTCGATCCGGCTCGCCTCGGACACCCGGCACACCCGGGTCTTCGGGCTGGACGAGAACACCGCGCTGGAGGTGACCGGCGTGGGTGGTCGCCGTACCGCGCTGCGGGTGCTCGGCCAGCGCGGGGTCAGCGTCCTCGACCTGCGCCGGGCCCGGGTGACCGACCACGGTGGAGTGTGGGGGATCGAGGGCGTGCGGTGGAGCCGGCTCACCGCCGGCGACGCCTACCTCGCGTCGCGCTGGACCGTGGTGCCGGCTGCCGGCAAGCCGCGCGTGCGGCCGGCGGTGGGACCGTGCACGGCGACCCCGTCGGAGGACGTCTTCTACGACTACGCCATGGTCGGCCTGGTCGAGGAGGGGCTCGCCGCCCGCACCGGCTGCGTGGCGGTCGGCGGCACGTCGTACGAGAAGGACCCGCAGTGGGCGGCGCGGTTGACCCGAGGCTCCGGGTTCGCGGCCTTCCGGGGCACGACGGCGACCACGTTCACCGACGTGGTGGTCGGCATCCGACCGGCCTGACGTGGGCGCGGCGGCGCCGGGCCGGACGCCCGGCGCCGCCGTCACGAAGATGTAACAGAAGTTACGTATTGAGCAGTGAACTTAATGGATGTAACTTCTGTTTCATCGCTTCGTGGCCCCTCGGAGGTGCCCATGTCCCCTTCCCGCAACTCCCGTCGACTCGCCGTGACGGCCGCCGCCGCCGCGCTGCTCACCGTCGCCCCGCTCGGCGTCACCGCCGCCCACGCCCAGGTCACCCGGGTACGCCAGGGCAGCGCCACCGACGCCAGCCGGGCGAGCTGGTCCGGCCCGGCGTACACCATGAACGGTTCCGGCGGCATCGTCACCGCCACCATGACGAAGGCGGTCGACGCCATCCGTGGCGGCACCGGCGCGATCGACGTGGTGGTGATCGCCGGCTCCGGCTCCGGCACCCCGGAGTGCGACGTGATCACCCCGTTGGCCGGCGTCAACTCGTGCACCACGCTCACTCTCACCGCGGCCAACGACGGCAACAACAGCCAGGTCAACACCGACGTCCGCAACGCCGAGTTCGTCTACTTCGCCGGCGGCGACCAGTGCCGCTACGTGGCCTGGAAGGGCACCGCGCTGGAGGCGTCGGTCGAGTCGGTGGTGGCCAAGGGCGGCGGCGTGGGCGGCGGCAGCGCCGGGCACCACGTCAACAGCGACGTGGTCTACGACGCCTGCGCCGCCAGCGCCACCTCCTCGGGCGCGCTGGCCAACCCGTACGACCGGTCGCTGACGTTCACCACCGGCATGTTCCGCTGGCCGAACTACGCCGGCACGATCAACGACTCGCACTTCGTCACCCGCGACCGGATGGGACGGACCATGGCGTTCGTGGCCCGCGCGGTCAAGGACGGGCTGGTGCCCGGCGGCAAGGCGTGGGGCGTCGGGGTCGAGGAGGGCGCGTCGCTCTACCTCGACCGCGCCGGCCGGGCGACGCTCAGCGGCCCGAGCGCCTACGTCGTGCTCGGCGACCACCAGCCCGAGGTGGCCGTCTCCGGTCAGCCGCTCACCTACACCAATTTCAAGATCTGGAAACTGACCAACGGGCAGAGCTACGACTTCGCCAACCGGCCCACCTGCGGCTACTACCTGCGCAGCGTCCGCGCCGGGGTGCCGGACGCCAGTCTCTACAGCGGCACGCCGGTCACCGACTGCTCGACCACCCCGCCGCCGTCGGGCGGTTCCACGTTCGCCGAGGCGGAGCCGAACGACTCCCGTACGGCCGCGAACGACATCTCCGGGCTGACCTTCCCGGCCACCGTGACCGGGGACATGAAGAGCACCTCCGACCGGGACTACTTCTCCCTCACGCTCGGCAGTGGACAGACGCTGACCGTGAACTGCGCGGTGCCGACCGCGTACGACGCCGACCTCTACCTGCTCAGCGCGAGCGGGAGCACGCTGACCCGCTCGGTGAACGACGGCGCCGGGGCGGACGAGTCGGTCACCCTGACCCGGACCGCGTCCGGCTCGGCCACCTACCACCTCGACCTGGAGGCGTACGCCGGCTCCGGCACGGCCGACTACGCCTGCGTGGTCGCGAAGTCCTGACCCGGCACCCCCCGAAGGGTCCGCGGGCGGGCGGCGACGCCCCGCCCGCGGACCCGCCGCCGTCGCCGGGAGCGACGCGGCGGGCCGCTACGCTCTGCTCGTGTCGAACCCCGATGACGAGACCCAGGCCGTGGGGGTCGCGGCGCTGATCCGCCAGCGGCTCGGTGAGTGCAGCCCGGCCGAACGCCGGGTGGCCCGCGCCCTGCTCGCCTCCTATCCGTCCGCCGGCCTGGGCACGGTCGCGGCGCTGGCCGAGCGGGCCGAGGTGAGCGCGCCGACGGTGTTGCGTTTCCTGTCCCGGCTGGGCTTCGGTGGTTACCCGGAGTTCCAGCGGGCGCTGCGCGACGAACTGGCCGAGCGGGAGACCTCGCCGCTGATTGCCTACCGGGCGACCGAGCGCAGCGGGGCGCCGCCGCGCGGGGCGCTGTCCCGGGCCGCCGCGGCGCTGCCCGAGGCGGTGGGCGGCACGCTGGCCGACCTTCCGCAGGGTGAGCTGGACGCGGCCGTGCGCCTCTTCGCCGACCAGCAGTACCGGGTCACCGCGGCCGGTGGCCGGTTCTCCGCGCTGTTCGCCAACTACCTGGTGCTGCACCTGATGCAGGTGCGGGGCAACAGTCGGCTGCTGCCCGCCGGCCCGGTGGAGCGGGCCGACATGCTGGTGGACGTCGGCAAACGGGACCTGGTGGTGCTCTTCGACTTCCGGCGGTACGAGGAGTCGACCCTGGCCCTGGCCCGGGAGGTGACCGGCCGGGGCGCCCGGGTGGTGCTGTTCACCGACCGGTGGCTCTCGCCGGTGGCCGGTCTGGCCGAGGTGGTGCTGCCCAGCCGGGTCGACTCGCCCTCGCCCTACGACAGCTTCGTGCCCACGCTGGCGCTGGTGGAGACGCTGGTCGCGGCGCTGATCGACCGACTCGGCCCGGTGGCCGGCGCCCGCCTCAAGGCGATGGAGGGGGCGCAGCAGGCGTTCGGCGTCCGCTGAAACGTACGTTACAGAAAACTGTAACCACACCGAGATCGTAACGTGAGTTACAGTCCGGGGGCTGGCTGTTCCGGCCCCCGGAAGGACTCCCCATGCGCATCCGTTCCCTTGCCCTGCTCGGCGTGACCTCGGCGCTGCTCGCCGCCACCGCCGCCTGCGGCTCCTCCTCGGCCGGTGGCTCCACCGACGAGATCACACCCGTCTCGGTCACCATCGACGGCGTCGGCGCCGTCGAGACCGACAAGGCCCTCGCCGCCAAGGTCCCCGCCGACGTGCGCGGCCGAGGCGGCGTCACGGTCGCCACCAACGCCCCCTACCAGCCGTTCATCGACTTCAAGGTCGAGGGCCGCACCGACGAGTTCGTCGGCCTCGACCACGACCTGTTCCAGGCCGCCTCGGCGCGGCTCGGCCTGAAGGCCACCTTCACCCAGCAGCCGTTCGACGGTCTGGTGCCCGGCCTGCAGGCCGCGAAGTACGACGCGATCGCCGGCGGCATCACCGACAAGAAGGAACGCCAGCAGGTCGCCACGTTCGTCGACTACTCCGCCTCCGGCACCGGCTTCCTGGTCGCCGCCGGCAACCCGCTCGGCGTGAAGACGGTGGCCGACCTCTGCGGCCGCACGGTCGCCGTGCAGAAGGCCAGCAACCAGGCGAAGAACCTGGCCACGTACGCCAAGGAGAGCTGCGCCGGCCGGCCGTTGCAGGTCAAGGAGTACCCGGAGAACCCGCAGGCGGTGCAGGCGCTGATCGCCGGCAACGTGCAGGTCGTCGCCGCCACCCGGGTGAACCTGGTGGACACCGCCGGCGCGCTCGCCGGCAAGGCCGAGCTGGTCGACGACCCGTCCTCGCCCAACGGCTGGCTGGCCAGCCCGAACGGCTTCGGCTTCCTCAAGGCCCAGAAGGACCTCGCCGAGGCGTACCGGGCCGCCGTGCAGTCGCTCATCGACGACGGCACCTACGGCAAGATCCTGGCCCACTGGAAGCAGACCCCGATCGCCGTCGAGAAGGCCACGATCGACCAGGCCATCGACTGACCCGGCGGACCACCGCCCCCCGATCCGCGGTCGCCGGGCGCCCTCTGATTCCGTGAGGGCGGGCCCGGAGGCGCCCGGCGACCGCCGCACCCCCTGCCGGAGGCACCCCCGCGATGACCACCCCCGACACCCCGGCGGTACGGGTCGTTCCCGTCCGTCACTACGGCCGCTGGCTGACCGCGCTGGTCGTGGCCGGCCTGGCCGCCCTGTTCCTGCGGGCGCTGCTGAGCAGCCCCAACCTCGAACCCGGCACGGTCGCCCACTACCTGTTCCAGGACTACGTGCTCGACGGCGTGCTCACCACGCTCTGGCTGACCCTGCTCGCCATGGTCCTCGGCACCGCCGGCGGCATCCTGCTGGCCGTGCTGCGGCTGTCGGACAACCCGGTGCTGCGCGGCGTGTCCTGGACGTTCATCTGGGTCTTCCGCGGCACCCCGCTGCTGGTGCAGATCATCTTCTTCGGCTTCCTCGGCGCGCTCTTCCCCCGGCTCACAGTGACCGTGCCGTTCACCGGCACCGTCCTGTTCGACCGGCCCACCAGCGTGGTGGTCACCGGCACCGTCGCCGCCGTGCTCGCGCTGTCGCTCAACGAGATGGCGTACGCCGCCGAGGTGATCCGCGGCGGCATCCTGGCCGTCGACGGCGGCCAGACCGAGGCCGCCGCCGCCCTCGGCATGGGCCCCACGCTCACCCTGCGCCGGGTGGTGCTGCCCCAGGCCATGCGCGTGATCATCCCGCCGATGGGCAACGAGACCATCACCATGCTCAAGTCCACCGCGCTGGTGTCGATCATCGCCGGGCGGGACCTGATGACCGCCGTGCAGAGCGTCTACCAGAACAACTACAAGGTGATCCCGCTGCTCGTGGTGGCGGCGATCTGGTACCTCGCCCTGGTCAGCCTCCTCTCCGCCGGCCAGTGGCTGGTGGAGCGCCGGTTCGGCCGCGGCTTCGCCCGGGGAGGCGTGCGATGACGGCGATGGTCCGTGCCGAGGGTGTCACCAAGCGGTTCGGCCCGGTCGAGGTGCTCAGGGGCATCGACCTGACCGTGGCCCCCGGCGAGGTGGCCTGCCTGCTCGGCCCGTCCGGCTCCGGCAAGTCCACGTTCCTGCGCTGCGTCAACCACCTCGAGCGCATCGACGGCGGCCAGCTCGCGGTCGACGGCGAACTGGTCGGCTACCGCCGCCACGGCGACCGGCTGCACGAGCTGAAGGCCCGCGAGGTGGCCGTGCGACGCCGCGACATCGGCATGGTCTTCCAGCGGTTCAACCTCTTTCCGCACCTCACCGCGCTCGGCAACGTGACCGAGGCGCCGGTGCGGGTGCTGCGGACCCCGCGCGGGCGCGCCCGCGAGGAGGCGCTGCGGCTGCTCGACCGCGTCGGCCTGGCCGACCGCGCGCACCACTACCCGGGCCAGCTCTCCGGCGGGCAGCAGCAGCGGGTGGCGATCGCCCGGGCGCTGGCCATGCGCCCGAAGCTGATGCTCTTCGACGAGCCCACCTCGGCGCTCGACCCGGAGCTGGTCGGGGAGGTGCTGGACGTGATGAAGGGCCTCGCCGCCGACGGCATGACCATGGTGGTGGTGACCCACGAGATGGGCTTCGCCCGCGAGGTGGCCGACCAGGTCGCGTTCCTCGACGAGGGCGTGGTGGTCGAGGTCGGCCCACCGGACGAGGTGCTCGGCCGCCCCCGGCACGAGCGCACCCGCGCCTTCCTCGACAAGGTGCTCTGATGGATCCGCTGCTCGGCGCGGCCGGCGACCGGCTGTCCGCGTACCACGACCGGCTCGCCCGGCTGGTCGCCGTCGACTCCGGCTCCGGCCAGGTCGACGGGCTGCGGGAGGTCGGTGACCTGGTGCAGGGCTGGTGCCTCGGCGCCGGGCTGGCCGTCGAGCGGGTGCCGGTCGCCGACGCCGCCGGCCAGGCACTCGGGGACGTGCTGATCGCCCGCCGCCGTGGCGCGGGGACCCGGCGGATCCTGCTCGCCGGCCACCTGGACACCGTCTTCCCGCCCGGCACGGCCGCCGCGCGCCCCTTCCGGGTGCAGGACGGCCGGGCGTACGGCCCGGGGGTCAGCGACGACAAGGGCGGCGTGCTCGCCGGGCTGGCCGCCGTCGAGGTGCTCGCCGCGCTGGACCGCCACCGGTACGGCGAGCTGGTGCTGGTCTGCACGCCCGACGAGGAGATCGGTTCGGTCGGCAGCCGGCCGCTGCTGCGTACCCTCGGGGCCGAGGCCGATGTGGCGCTCTGCCTGGAGTGCGCCCGCGACAACGGCGACCTGGTGTCGGCCCGCAAGGGCGTCGCCGACCTCGCGGTGACGCTGCGCGGGCGGGCCGCGCACGCCGGCATCGAGCCGGAGCGGGGTGCCAACGCGCTGCTCGCCGCAGCCCGGCTGACCATCGCGTTGGACCAGCTCAACGGCCGTTGGCCCGGGGTGACGGTGAACGTGGGCGCGCTGGAGGCGGGCGGCCGGCCCAACGTGGTCGCCGACCGGGCCCGGATGCTGGTCGACCTGCGCGCCTGGCGCACCGGCGAGTACGAGGCGGCGCTGGCCGAGATCCGTCGGCTGGTCGCCGAGCCGGTGGTGTCCGGTGTGCACGCCGACCTGACCGTGCACGCGCCCACCCCGCCGTGGGAGCCGGGGCCGGCCGGGCGCCGGCTGGCCGAGCTGGCGGCGAAGGTGGGCGCGGGGCTCGGCGTACCGGTCTCGCACACCGCGACCGGCGGCTGCGCGGACGCGAACCTGCTGGCCGAGGCCGGTGCCGCCGTGCTCGACGGGCTCGGCCCGATCGGCGGCGCCGACCACAGCCCGGGGGAGTGGCTCGACCTCGACTCGGTGGTGCCCCGGGTGGCGCTGCTGGCCGGCCTGATCGACGCGATCGGAGCGGGGGACCGCATCGGCATGTAGCCGGATTCCGGAATTCTACTTCCTGTCCTGGGTAGGATCGGTGGCGTGGAGCCGTCACCGTTCCGGGGCGTGGTGGCCTGCCTGGCGACCATGCACGGCAAGCAGTGGGCGCTGCGTCCGCTGCTGCGTCGCCGGCTCGGGATGAGCGTGCGGGTGGCGTCGGTGGACACCGACGCCCTCGGCACGTTCACCGGCGAGGTGCGGCGGGTCGGGTCGGCGCGGGAGACCGTGGTGCGCAAGGCCCGGCTCGGGATGGCCGCCACCGGATCCCTGGTCGGGCTGGCCAGCGAAGGGGCGTTCGGCCCGCATCCGGCGGCCCCCTGGACACCCGCCGACGTGGAGTACGTGGCGCTGGTCGACGACCGGTCGGGCCTGACCGTGGTGGAGAGCGCCCTGAGCGTCGAGACCAACCACGGCCAGGTGATCACCGACGGGCGGGACCGGGCCGCCGTGCTCGCGTTCCTGCGCCGGGTCGGGTTCCCGCACCACGCGGTCGTCGTCCGGCCCGCGACCGGGCCCGGTCGGCCGGTCAAGGGCCTGCGTCGGCTCGCCGACGTGCTCGCGGCCGTCCGGCGGGCCGCCGTCGACTCCGACGACGGCACCGCCGTGCTCGGCGCGGACCTGCGGGCCCACGTCAACCCGACCCGGATGCGGGTCATCGCCGCTGCCGGTCGGCGACTGGCCCGGCGTCTCGCCGCACCCTGTCCCGCCTGTGCGGCGCCCGGGTTCGGCCCGGTCGGCGCCGAACCGGGGCTGCCCTGCCGCGACTGCGGCACACCGACCCCGCGGGACGCGTCGCTGATCTCGGGCTGCGGCCGGTGTCCGTACCGCTCGTCCCGCCCGGTGGCGGGCGCCGCCGACCCCGGATCGTGCCCGGCGTGCAACCCCTGACGGCGCCGCCGGGCTCAGGGCGACCGCGTCGACGCGCGGTTCGGCGGGCGCAGGCGGCAGACCCGCCGGGCCGGCGGTGACAGGGCCGGTCGCACCTCGTTGAGGAGCCGGTCCGCGTCGTGCCAGACCATGCCGTGGAGGCCGCAGCGGCCGGATCGGACGGCCTGGTCGAGCAGCGGGGACCGGCGGCGCAGCGCGGCGAGGGTGGCGCGCACCCGGTCCGGTCCGCTGCCCCGCGGCAGGGAGCAGGCGGCGTGGCCCAGCACGACCAGCAGCGGCGCGCCGAGGTGCGTGACCGCGTACTCCAGGCTGCCCAGCGCGGCCGGGCCGACCTCCAGGCCGGCGGTGCGGACGGCGTAGACGTCGGTGCCGCCGAACACGGTGACGGCCTCGGGTTGCGGGTCGGCACACGAGAGGATCGCGGCCACCGGGTCCGGGCCGCCCGGTAGGACGGGCGCGCCGCCCACCCGGAAGCGGTGGTGCCCGGCGCGCAGCCGGGCGAGGGCGAAGCTCGGGCTGGTCTGCCACCCCTGGCGCGGAGATCCGGTCGCGTCCATCGCTCCTCCTCGTGCCGAGCCGCTGTCGTGCGTCTCACGATACACGAATTCTAAATCGTGTAATACAGTGCGGATGTCTGAGGAGGTGGCGATGTCCGTCGCACTGGTTCTGGGAGTCCTCGCCGGGCCCGCATCGGCGGCGCTGTGCGCGCTGGCGGTACCCGACCCCCGTCGAGCCGCCCGGGTGGTGGGGGCGCTGCTGGGTCTCACCGCCGTCGCGGCCGCCGCGCTGCTGACCCGGGTCGCGTACGACCCGGTGGTTCCGGCGCTCCTGCTCCGGCTCGACCCACCCGGGCCGGCGTTCTCCGTCGGGATCCGGATCGACCGGTTCACCGCGCTGTTCGCGCTGCTGGTCTGCGGGCTGGCCGCCGTCGTCGCCGGCTACGCGCGCCGCTATCTCGACGGCGAGCCGGGCGCCCGCGGGTTGCAGGCCCGGGTCGCGGCCGCCACGGCGGCGACCCTGGTGATGGCCACCGCGCCCAGCCTCGTGCAACTGGCCGTCGGCTGGCTCGCCGCCGGGCACCTGCTGATCGGGCTCACCGGCCACTACCGGGACCAGCCCCGGGTACGGGCGGCGGTGCGCCGTACCCGGACGGTGTTCCTGCTCGGTGACGTGGCCCTGGTCGCCGGGCTGGGGCTGCTGGCCGTCCCGGCCGGCGACGCGGACCTCGACGCGGTCCGGGCGGCCGCCGGCGACCGGCCCGGTTGGCTCCTGGTCGTCGCCGGCGGGCTGCTGCTGGTGGCCGGCGCGGTGCGCTCGGCCCAGATGCCGGCGCACCGCTGGCTGCCGTCCACACTGGACGCACCGACCCCGGTCTCCGCCTTCCTGCACGCGGGCATGGTCAACGTCGCCGGCTTCCTGATGATCACGCTGGCGCCCGTGGTGGTCGCCGCGCCCGGTCTGATGCCGGCGATGGTGCTGGTCGGGCTCGTGACCGCGGTGTCCGGGTCGGTGTTCGCCGCGGTGCGCACCGACGTCAAGGGCGCCCTCGCCCGGTCCACCGTCGCGCAGATGGGGTTCATGCTCGCGCAGTGCGGTCTCGGCGCGTTCGGCCTGGCCGCCGTGCACCTGGTCGGGCACGCCGTCTACAAGGCGTACGCGTTCCTGTCCGCCGGCGGCGCGCTCCAGGCCCAGGCGCGGGCCGCGGCCGCGCCCCGACCGGTCGACCCGCCCCGGACCCGGACCGTGATGCTGGCCGGCGCGGCGGTGCTCGCCGCCGTGGCGCTCACCGAGCTGGCACTCGGCGCCAGCCCGAGCGGCCTGCTCAGCGCCGCCCTGGCCGGCGCCGCCGCGCTGGCCGCGGTGCGGTCGGCCCTCGCCGACCGCGAGGTGCCGGCGCGGGCCGCTGTCGCGATCACCCTCGCGACGGGCGCGCTGGCCGGCGGCTACCTGGTCGCCGGGCGGGCCGTCGCCCGGTGGCTGGGCCTGCCGACCTCGGTGACGGACGCCGGGGTGGGCGTCGCGGCGGCCACGCTGGCCGTGGCGGCCGTCGCCGGGACGGTCCTGCTGCGCCGGCACCGCGCCGCGCTGTGGTGGTGGGCCTGGCGCGACGGCGCCGTCGGCGCGTGGTGGCGCCGGTCCGCCGGCCCGGCGGCGGGGGAGCCGACCGCCTGGGCCGTGACCGCGGTGCGCCGCCGCGACGTGTCCGACCGGTCGGACGCCGCCCGGGTCGTCGCCGCGCTCGCCGCCGCCGGCGACCACGTCGCCGCGGTCTGGCCGCTGGACACGTTCGTCGCGGTGAACCCGCTCGCCGGCCGGGAGCGGGTGCCGTTCGCGCGGGCCGCCGCCGAGCTGCGGTCGCTCGGCGGCGCGCGGACCCACCTGCCGGCCGCCGAGTACCGGCGGCGGCTGCGCGACGGCGAGATCGAGCCGGCCGACCTGACCGCCGTGCTCCCCCCGGCGACCTCGGAACCGGTCACGCTCGGCGGGCGGTCGATCACGACCGAGGACCTCCGGGTCGCCACGCTGTCCCACCCGGTGCACGACGGACCGCCGCCGCCGCCCGACCTGCTCGCCGTGGCGCGACGCCGGCTCGCCGGGCACCAGCCCGCCGTCCCGGACGACCCGGCCCCGCTCACCGTCGCCGAACTGCTCGACCGGATCCTGGGCACCCGGATCGGCGCGGACGTCGACGAGCTGGTGGCCGGCTGGTGCGCGGCGCACTGCGGCCGCCCGGCCGCCCGCTGGCCGGTGCCCGGCGCGGCCGACGAGAGCTGCTGGACGCGCTGGCGGCGGATGGCCGGCGCCGACCGGCACCCGGGACCCGAGGGCGTCGGTGGCCTGCGCGCGCTCGTCGACGCGCTGCCGGCCGCGCCCGACCGGGCCGTCGCCGCGCTCCTGCGTGCTCTCGGGGTGGCGCCCGCGAACTGGTCGGCCTACCTGTCCCGGTCCCTGCTCCGGCTGCCCGGCTGGGCCGGCTACGCCCGCTGGTCGCAGACCCGCCCGGGTGAGCGGCCGGACCTGACCCCGCTGGACCTGCTCGCGGTGCGGCTCAGCTACGAGCTGGTGCTGGCCGGCAACGTCGCCCACCGCCGCCTCGGGCTCCCGCCGACGGTCGACGCGGTGACCGCCGCGACGACGCCGACCGGCGCCGTCGCCGGGCCGGTGCCGACCGTCAGGGCCGCGGGGAACGCGTCGACCGCCGGGGCGCCGGGCGCGGACGAGCCGGCGGCCGTCGCCCGGCTGGTCGCGGCGCTCGGCGTCGACGCGCCGACCCTGGCGTCACTACCCGAGGAGACGGTGTCCGTGCTGCGCGACGTGGTGGTGGAGCTGTCCCCGGCGCGGCAGGCCGAGGTGTGGCTCGCCGCCGCGGAACACGCGTACCGGCGCCGACTGCGGGACCGGCTCGACCACGGGGCTCGGCCGCGCCCGCGCCGCGCCGCCCGCGCCACCGCGCACGCCCAGGCGGTGTTCTGCATCGACGTGCGCAGCGAGGGCCTGCGCCGGCACCTGGAGGCGGCCGGGCCGGTGGACACGTACGGCTTCGCCGGGTTCTTCGGCCTGCCCGTGCGCACCGCGGCGGCCGACGCCGGTCGGGGCCGGGACCGCTGCCCGGTGCTCATGCGGCCGGTGGCCACCGTCGCGGAGACCGCCGACGCCAGGCGGGTGAGCCGCCGGCGGGCCCGGCAGGCGTGGCGTCGGGCGTTCGCCTCGGCCAAGGCCGACCCGGTCGGCGCGTTCGCCTTCGTGGAGGTCGCCGGCGTGCTCGCCACCGCCGCCCTGGCGGTACGCGCCGTCGCGCCGGGCCGCTTCGCCCCGGCCGCCGACGACACCGCGCCGACGGTGGCCGACCTCGACGCCGCCCTGACCCTCGACGAGCAGGTCTACTACGCGGAGGCGACGCTGCGCACGGTCGGGCTGACGGCCGACTTCGCCCCGCTGGTGCTGCTCTGCGGGCACGGGGCGACCAGCACCAACAACCCCTACGCCGCAGCGCTCGACTGCGGCGCCTGCGGCGGCAACCGGGGCGGGGTCAGCGCCCGGCTGGTCGCCACGCTGCTCAACCGGCCCGAGGTCCGCGAGGCGCTGGTCGCCCGGGGGATCCACCTGCCCGCCGACACCCACGTCCTGGCCGGCGAGCACGACACCGTCACCGACGACGTTCGCCTGTTCGACGTCGACGCCGTCCCCGCCCGGCTGCGCCCGCACGTCGACGACCTGACCCACCGACTCGCCGAGGCGGGAGCGGGGCTGCGCGCGGAACGGGCCACCCGGCTGCCCGGCCGGCCGGGCCCCCGCCACCTGCCCCGGCGCGCGTCGGACTGGGCCCAGGTGCGGCCGGAGTGGGCGCTGGCGGGCAACGCCGCGTTCATCGCCGCGCCGCGCTCGCTGACCGCGGGGACCGACCTCGGCTGCCGCACGTTCCTGCACTCCTACGACTGGACCGCCGACCCGGACGCGGTCGCGCTGGAGACGATCATGACGGGTCCGCTCGTCGTCGCGGCCTGGATCAATCTCCAGTACTACTTCTCCACGGTGGACCCGCACCGCCTCGGCGCGGGCACCAAGACCGTGCACACCGTCCTCGGCGACGCCCTCGGCGTCCTCTCCGGATCCGGTGGCGACCTGCGCGTCGGGCTGCCGCTGCAGTCCGTCGGCGACGGGACACGGCCGGCGCACGACCCGCTGCGCCTGCTCGCCGTGGTCCACGCCCCGCACCACCTCGTCGACACCGTGCTCGGCCGCAACCCGGGCCTGCGCCAGCTGGTCGACGGCGGCTGGATGTCCCTGACCGTCGTCGACCCCCGTACCGGCGACTGGAGTGAGCCGGGCGGGTCCCGGCGCACCCCGCCGCTCCCGGCCCCCGACCCAGAGAAGGAGTACAGCGCATGAACGAGCTCGGACTGACCCGCATGGTCAAGGTGGAGGTCGTCACCCGCGCCGACGACGCCGACGCCGTCCGGACGCTGCTGCACGCCTCCGGCGTGAGCGGCTGGACCAGCCTCAGCGGCGTCTCCGGCTTCGGCCACCACGGCACCCACGAGGGTCGGCTGCTCTTCAACGACCGCGCCGGACTCGTCATGGTGATCGCCGTGCTGCCGCCCGACCGGGCCGAGCCGGTCGTCACCGGCCTGCGGGACATCCTGGCCCACCGGCCCGGCGTCATGTTCGTCAGCGACGCCTGGGTGAGCCGGCCCGAGTACTTCGGTGCCGATCGAGCGGCGGGCCCGGTGACCTGACGGGGAGACAGTCGCGTCGAGGGCGGGGCGGGGACCGCCGGCGACCCCGCCCCGCCGCCACCCGTGGCGTACGGTGACGGCATGGGACGCCTCGCCCGGTGGCGTCGGGTGGCCCGGGAGCATCCGACCGTGGCCGACGCGCTGCTGGCCGCGGTGCTCTTCACGGTCAGCCTGCTTCCGGTGAACCCGCCCGGAGGGCCACCCCGGGACCCGTTGACCGCCGGCGCGGTGCTGCTCGCGGCGGCCGGCTGCGCCGCGCTCGTCCTCCGACGCCGGTTCCCGCTGCCGGTGCTCGCCGTGGTGACCGTCGCGGCGGCCACCTCGTTGCTCGCCCAGCAGGCGCGGGGGCCGTTCGTGCTGACCGTGGCGGTGGCCGCCTACACCGTGGCCACCCGCACCGACCGGCGGACCGCCGTGGCGGCCGGCGCGGCCAGCGGTCTGGTCCTCGGCGGCTCGGCGGTCGTCGCGCTGGGCGTGGGCTGGCTCGACCCGGCGGTCGTGGTCCTCCTGCTCTGGTTCGGCGTCGCGGTGGCCGCCGGCGACGCGGTGCGCAGCCGGCGGGCGTACGTGGCCGTGCTGGAGGAACGGGCGCGGCGGGCCGAGCGGACCCGGGAGGAGGAGGCGCGCCGGCGGGTGGCCGAGGAGCGGCTGCGCATCGCCCGGGAGCTGCACGACGTGGTGGCGCACCACATCGCGCTGATCAACGTGCAGGCCGGCGTGGCCGGACACCTGCTGCGCGACCGGCCGGACGCGGCCGAGGAGGCGCTCGGGCACGTCCGGTCCGCCGCGCGCACCGTGCTGGACGAGTTGGCCGTCCTGCTCGGCCTGCTGCGCCGCGGGGAGCCGGAGGCACCGACCGAGCCGGCGCCCGGACTGGCCCGGCTCGACGCCCTCGTCGACGGTTTCGCCGCCGGCCAGCCGGTCCGGTGGATCCTGTCCGGCCGCCCCCGCCCGCTGCCCGGCGCGGTGGACGTGGCGGCCTACCGGATCGTCCAGGAGTCGCTGACCAACGCGCACCGGCACGCGCCCGACGCCACCGTCACGGTCGAGGTCCGCTACACCGACACCGCGATCGCCGTGGAGATCCGCGACGACGGGCCGGGACCGGGCGGTCCGGGTGACTCCGGAACCGGTCTCGGCCTGCTCGGGATGCGGGAGCGGGCCGAGGCGGTCGGCGGCGCGTTCCACGCCGGTCCCCGCCCGGAGGGTGGCTTCGTGGTCCGCGCGGAGCTGCCCGCCCCGATCCCCCAGGAGGTGACATGACCGTCCGGGTCCTGCTCGCCGACGACCAGACGCTCATCCGCGCCGGCTTCCGCGCGCTGATCGACTCGGCGCCGGACCTGTCCGTGGTGGGCGAGGCGGCCACCGGCCGGGAAGCGGTCGTCCAGGCCCGGGCCACCCGGGCCGACGTGGTGCTGATGGACATCCGGATGCCCGACCTCGACGGCCTGGCCGCCACCCGGCAGATCACCGCCGACGAGGACCTGGCCGGCGTGCGGGTGCTCATCCTGACCACGTTCGAGGTCGACGAGTACGTCTTCGAGGCGCTGCGGGCCGGCGCCAGCGGCTTCCTCGGCAAGGGCGTGGAGCCGGTCGAGCTGCTCGACGCGATCCGCACCGTCGCCGCCGGGGAGGCGCTGCTGTCGCCGAAGGCGACCCGTGGGCTGATCGCCCGGTTCCTGGCCCAGCCCGACCCGGAGCCCCGGGCCACCCCGGAACGACTGCGGGTGCTCACCGAACGGGAACGCGAGGTGGTGGCGCTGGTCGCCGCCGGGCTGAGCAACGAGCAGATCGCCCAGCGGCTGGTGGTGTCCCCGCTGACCGCGAAGACCCACGTCAACCGGGCGATGGCCAAGCTCGACGCCCGGGACCGGGCCCAGCTCGTGGTGATCGCCTACCAGAGCGGGCTGGTCCGGGCCGACCCGCCGGCGCGGTAGCCGGACCGCCCGGATACCGCGACCGCGGTACGCGCGGGTGTCCGCGCCCGGCCGACGCGGCGGCCGGGGTACGCGGGCCAGGGTTGAGCACATGATCGAAGCCCGCGACCTCAGCAAGCGCTACGGCGACCGGCTCGCCGTCGACTCCCTGACCTTCACCGTCGCGCCGGGCGTGGTGACCGGATTCCTCGGTCCCAACGGCGCCGGCAAGTCCACCACCATGCGCATGATCCTCGGCCTCGACGCGCCGACCGGCGGCACCGTGCGGGTCAACGGCCGCCGGTACGCCGACCACCGGGACCCGCTGCGCCAGATCGGCGCCCTGCTGGAGGCGAAGGCGGTGCACACCGGCCGCTCCGCCCGCGACCACCTGCTCGCGCTGGGCGCCACCCACGGCATCGGCCGCCGCCGGGTCGACGAGGTGATCGACCTGGTCGGCCTGCGGGAGGTGGCCGGCAAGCGGGCCGGTGGGTTCTCCCTCGGCATGGGCCAGCGGCTCGGCATCGCCGCCGCGCTGCTCGGTGACCCCGCCGTGGTGATGCTCGACGAGCCGGTCAACGGCCTGGACCCGGACGGCATCCGCTGGATCCGCGGCCTGCTGCGGGGCCTCGCTGCCGAGGGCCGCACGGTGTTCGTCTCCTCGCACCTGATGAGCGAGATGGCGCAGACCGCCGACCACCTGATCGTGGTCGGCCGGGGTCGGCTGCTCGCCGACGTGTCCCTCGCCGAGTTCACCCGCCGGGCGTCGCGCACCACGGTGCGGGTGCGCTCGCCCCAGGCCGCCGCGCTGCGCGACCTGCTGGCCGGACCGGACGTCACCATCACCGGTGGTGAGCCGGGCCTGCTGGAGGTCAGCGGTCTGCGACGCGAGGTGATCGGTGACCGGGCCGCGGCGGCGGGGCTGACCCTGCACGAGCTGACCGCCACCGAGGCGTCCCTGGAGGAGGCCTTCATGACCATGACCCGCGACGCCGTCGAGTACGCCGGCGCCACCGCAGGAGAGACCCGATGACCACCACCGCGCCCACCGCCGTCCCGACCGACGCCCGGATCACCGGCCCGCGCGTGGTCCGCGCGGAGTGGATCAAGTTCCGCTCGCTGCGTTCCTCGTTGATTCTTCTGGCCGCCACCCTCGTGGTGTTCGCCGCCCTCGGGCTCGGCTTCTCGGCGTTCCTGGCCGACGCCACCATCGAACCGGGCACCCCGGCGCCACCCGGCGGGCCCTCGTCCCTCGACCCGCTCGGTGCCAGCCTCGGCGGCGTCAACCTCGCCCAACTGCTGATCGCCACGCTCGGCGTGCTGCTGACCGCCGGGGAGTACGCCACCGGCATGATCCGCACCTCCCTGGCCGCGGTGCCCCGGCGCTGGCCCGTGCTCACCGCCAAGATCACCGTCCTGGCCGGCGTGTCGCTCGCCGTGCTGCTGCCCACGGTGCTGCTCACCTTCCTCGGCGGACAGGCCGTCCTGGGGGACAAGGGCATCGCCCTCGGCGACGACGGGGTGCTGCGAGCGGTGCTGGGCACGGCCGCGTACCTCGCCGGGATCGGCGTGCTCGGCGCGGCGCTGGGCTCGCTCCTGCGTACCACCGCCGGCGCGCTGACCAGCGTGGTCGCGTTGCTGCTGGTCGTGCCCGGGGTGGTGTCCCTGCTGCCGGAGAGCTGGTCGGAGACGATCTCCCCGTACCTGCCGTCGAACGCCGGGCAGGCGTTCATGAGCCTCGGCGGCGACCCGAACCTGCTCTCCCCGCAGGCCGGCGCGGCCGTGTTCGTCGGCTGGCTGCTCGCCCTCGTCGGCGCCGCCCTGACCAGGCTGCTCGGGCGCGACGCCTGAGTCGGGTCACCCGGGCCGGCGGCCGGTGCCGCCGGTCCGGGCCGGCGTCAGCTTCTCCGCGTGCGCGATCAGGATGAGCAGCACGCTGAGCAGCGCGGAGCCGACCAGCAGCGGCAGGCCCCGACCGACGGCGGCCAGCGCCACGATCGCGGCCAGCCCGACCGGCCGGTGCCAGGACACCCGGTGGTGGACCGCCGCCGAGAGCAGGATCCAGCCGACCAGGAACAGCGCGGGGCCACTGAGTGCCACCATCAGCGCGGCCGGGTCCCGGGACAGCGGCTCGGCGATCATGACCTGGGCGCCGACCGCGGCGGCCACCACCCCGGCCACCATCACCAGGTGCAGGTAGCCGGCCAGCAGACCGAGCCGGCTGCCGGACGGGCCCAGCGCGTCGATCGCCGCGCCGAGTCGTACGCCGCCGGGCACCAGGTAGAGCCGGCCCACGCTGACCGCGTTGACGAACGCCAGCGCGAACGCGATCGTGCGGTAGAGGTCGAAGCCGCTGGTGCTGTAGACGATCCCGGCGGTCAGGATCAGCTCGCCCAGCGCGATGATGTAGATCTGCTGGTAGCGCTCCGCCAGGTGCTCGCCGATCACCTGGAGATCCGCCCAACTGCTGCGGCCCAGCCCGGGCGTCGGCCAGCGCAGCCGGGCCAGGGAGAGGTCCAGGACCACCGCCACGGTCCAGAGCGCGACCTGGGCCGGCTCGACCAGCGCGCCGGTCAGCCACAGCACCGCGGAGAGCGCGAACCAGACCGCGACCCGCAGCGTCCGCACCCGCAGCGGGTTGCCGCGCAGCGCCGGCAGCAGGAACGCCGGTCGGCCCAGGTGGATCGCCACGTAGGCGCCGGCGAACACCAGCCCGTGCCCGGAGTACGCGCTCGGCGCGGCGGCCGCCATCATCAACCCGCCGAACATGACCCAGAGCAGCAGCCCGATGATCAGCGGCGTGCCCGGGTCGAACCAGTCCGTCGACCAGGCGGTCACGAACCACACCCACCAGATGGCCGCCAGCAGCAGGGCGGTCCGGAACACCCCGCCCAGGGTGAGGTCCTGCTCCAGGGCCAGGGAGACCCGGTTCAGCGCGAGGATGAAGGCCAGGTCGAAGAAGAGCTCCAGGAACGACGCCCGGCGGGAGGCCTCGCGTGGCCGCAACAGCTGCCCCGGCATCCCGTCCCTTCCGATCACCCGGCCCGTCGCACCAGTCGTACCATCCGTCTCGGGGGTGACGAGGGCGAACGCGGTCAGCGGCGGATGACGCCCAGGTCGACCGCGGCGGCGACGGCGGCCGTGCGCGACTCCACCCGCAACTTGGTGTAGATGCGCGACAGGTGCGACTTGACCGTGCCCTCGGTGAGGTGCAGGCGGCGGCCGATCGCCTGGTTGGACAGGCCGTCGGCGACCAGTCCGAGGACCTCGGTCTCCCGCCGGGTCAACGCGGTGTCGGGGGTGCGGAGCCGGTTCATCAGGCGGTCCGCGACGGCCGGCGCGAGCGCGGTCCGGCCGGCGGCGGCGGTCCGCACGGCGGCGGCCAGCTCCTCCGGCGCGGCGTCCTTGAGCAGGTAGCCGGTGGCGCCGGCCTCGATCGCGGGCAGGGTGTCGGCGTCCGTGTCGTAGGTGGTCACCACCAGCACCCGGGGCCCGTCCGGCCGGGCGGTGATGGCGGCGGTGGCCTCCACCCCGCTCATGCCGACACCGAAGCGCAGGTCCATCAGGACCACGTCGACGTCACCTGCGGCGGCGCGGGCAACCGCGTCCTCGGCGGTGGCGGCCTCGGCCACCACGACCAGGCCCGGCTCGGTCTCCAGCACGGCGCGCAGCCCGGCCCGGACGACGGGATGGTCGTCGGCCAGCAGCAGCCGGATCGGGTCTCCGGTCACGGCCGCTCCCCGGGCGGCGTGCGGGGGAGCCGGGCGGACAGCGTGGTGCCCCGGCCGGGTGCGGAGGCGACGGCCAGGTCGCCGCCGAGCGCGCCCACCCGGGCGCGCATGGACGCCAGGCCGAAGCCACCGGCCTCCGGATCGGCAACGGGCAGCCGGTCGGGGTCGAAGCCGACACCGTCGTCGACCACGTCGACGGTGACCCGGTCGACGTGGTAGCCGAGCGTCACCTCGGCGGTGGTCGCGCCGGCGTGCCGGACGGTGTTGGCCAGACCGGCCTGGGCGATGCGCAGCAGCGTCACCTCGTACGCGGTCGGCAGCGGAGCCGGCACCCCGGTCACCCGCAGGCGCGCGGCGAGCGGATGCCGGGCGCCGGTGGTGGCGCACAGGCGCTCCAGCGCGCCGGCCAGCGTGGTGTCGTCCAGCGCGGGCGGGGCGAGCGCGGCGACGAAGCGGCGGGCCTCGGCCAGGTTGTCCACGGCGGCCCGGCGGGCCTGCCCGACGTGGCGGGCGGCCGCGTCCGGCCGGTCGGGCAGCACCCGCTCGGCGGCGCTCAGCAGCAGCTGGATGCTGGTCAGGCCCTGGGCGAGCGTGTCGTGGATCTCCCGGGCGAGCCGTTCCCGCTCGGCCGCCACCCCGGCCTCGTGCTGCGCCCGCGCCAGGTCGGCGCGGGTGGCGGTCAGCTCCTCGATCAGCCGCCGGCGGCGTTCGCTCTCCCGGTAGAGCGCCTGGTAGCCCCGAACCACGGCCACCGCGACGGCGGCGCCGAGGGCCGGCCCGACCACGCCCGGCACGGTGACCGCCCCCCGGTGGGCGGCGAACGCGACGATCGCCGCCAGGGCGGTCACGCCGACCGCCACCGCACCGGCGCGGCGGGGGAGCAGGTGCAGCTGGAGGACGTACAGCGGGAAGGCGACCCACAGCCCGTCGGCGGTCAGCGCGGTCAACACCAACCAGAGCGCGGTCACCGCCGCCAGCCACCAGCCGGCGGCCAGCCGCGAGCGGCGGACACCGGGCAGGAGCGCCCCACCCGCGTACGCCAGCAGGCCCGCCGCCGCGACCGCGACCACGGCCACCGGGTGCGGGCGGCCGGTGGCGACGGCCCGGAGCCCGGCCAGGGTGAACAGGCCCGCCACGAGCAGGTGCAGGCACCAGGCCAGCACGCGGGCGGTCGGCGTCAGGGCGGGAACGGCGGTGGTCACAGCCCTCTCAGCCTAGAGGAACCGCAGCTCGGCGGGCCTCTGTCGAAAGTCGTAACCGGCACCCCGCCGTTCCGCCCCGAAGCTGCCGTCCGTCGCCGGATGCCGGCCGCCCGGCCGACGACGACCGTGGAGGGCGACCACATCCGCCGCCGGAAGGGACCGCCGCTGCCGTGTTCGTCGCCTGGAGAGACCTGAGATTCGCCAAGGGGCGCTTCGCCCTGATGGGCACCGTCATCGTGCTGATCACGCTGCTGGTCGGCCTGCTGTCCGGGCTGACCGCCGGGTTGGACCGGCAGAACACGTCCGCGATCACCGGCCTGCCCGCCGACCGGATCGCCTTCGGCGGCGGGCAGGCGTCGTACGGGGACTCGACCGTCACCGAACGGCAGTGGCGGCAGTGGGCGGCCACGCCCGGCGTGACCGCCGCCGAGCCGCTCGGCATCAGCACCACCCGGGTGACCGCCGGCGGCCGGGGCGTCGCGGTCTCCGTCTTCGGCATCCGGCCCGGCTCCCGCCTCGGCCCGCCCGGCGTCGACCTCGACGACGGTACGGCGGTGCTCACCACCACGGCCGCCGCCGACCTCAGCCTGCGCGCCGGTGACCGCCTCACCCTGGCCGGACGGGAGCTGACGGTGGCGGCGGTACGCGGTGACGCCTCCTTCAGCCACACCCCGGTGGTCTGGGCCAGCCTGGACTCGTGGCGGCGCACCGTGGCCGCCGGCGCGGACACCGCCACCGTGATCGCCTTGCGGACCGGTCGCGACGTGGACGTGGCCGCCGCCGACCGGGCCGCCGGCACCCGGACCGTCGGCACCGACGAGTCGGTGACCGCGATCGGCTCCTACCGCTCGGAGAACGGGTCGCTGCAACTCATGCGTGGCTTCCTGTTCGCCATCTCCGCGCTGGTCGTCGGCGCCTTCTTCACGGTCTGGACGATCCAGCGCAGCGGCGACGTCGCGGTCCTCAAGGCGCTCGGCGCCTCCACCGCCGCGCTGCTGGTCGACGCGCTCGGCCAGGCCGGGATCCTGCTGGTCGGCGGGACCGTCGTGGGCACCGCCGTCGCCGCCGGGCTCGGCGCCGCCCTCTCCGGCTCGGACGTGCCGTTCGTGCTGACCCCCGCCACCGTCGCGCTCCCGGCGGCGGTGATGGTGCTGCTCGGCACGGTCGGGGCCGCCCTGTCGGTGCGCCGCATCACCTCCGTCGACCCGCTGACCGCCCTGGGGAGCGTCCGATGAGCCTCCACCTGACCGACGTCACACTCACCTATCCGGACGGGGACAACCGGCTGACCGCGCTCGACCGTGTCACCCTGTCGGTGCCGAGGGGAAGCCTCACCGCCGTGGTCGGTCCCTCCGGCTCCGGCAAGTCGAGCCTGCTGGCGGTCGCCGCCACGCTCGTCACCCCGGACACCGGGGGCGTCACCGTCGACGGCGTCGACACCACCGGCCTGAGCCGGGGCGCGCTCGCCGCCCTGCGCCGACGCGCGATCGGCATCGTCTTCCAGCAACCCAACCTGCTGCCCTCGCTCACCGCCACCGAGCAGCTCCAGGTCATGGCCACGTTGGACGGACGGCCGCCGGCCCGGGTGCGGCGGCGGGCGGACGACCTGCTCGACGCGGTCGGTCTCGGCGCGCAGGCGGGACGGCGGCCGCATCAGCTCTCCGGCGGCCAGCGCCAGCGGGTGAACATCGCCCGCGCGTTGGTGAACGACCCGGTGCTGCTGCTGGTCGACGAGCCGACCAGCGCGCTCGATCACGACCGGGGCGCCGCCGTGGTCGACCTGATCGCCCGGCTCACCCGCGAGCGGGGCACCGCCACCGTCCTGGTCACCCACGACCGGGACCACCTCACCGCCGCGGACCGCACGGTCGAGATGCGCGACGGCCGGCTCCACCCGGCGCCGGAGGTTCACCGCCTCCGCTAGCGGTCCACCACCGGGGCCGCCGCGATCGGCCGCCGCGCCCTACACTCCTGCCTCGTGTCGACGACGATCATGCCGCCGGGCAGGTGTGCCGGCTGTGGCCACGAGCTGGTCTCGGCGGCGCCCGAGAGCGCCTCCTGGTGCCCGGGGTGCCTGTGGAACCTGGACGCGTACGACCCCGCGTTGGCGCCCTGGCGGGGGACGAAGCTGGTCGGGCGATGGGGGTTCCGGCGGGGTCTGCGGATCGACCGGGCGACCCGCGCGGAGCTGTCGGCGGATCCCGACGCCGGCCCGCCCGAGACGTCCTCCGGCGAGATCTGGCTGTCGGCGGTCTCGGTGGCGCTGGGGCTGGTCGGGGCGGTCGCGGTGGGCTACCTCGGCTGGCTCTTCCTGGCCAGTGGCCTGCCCACCGGCGTGCGGGTGGCGTTCGCGCTCCCCGCCGTGCTCGTGCTGCTGCTCGTGAAGCCCGCCTTCGGGCGGGTGCCCCGCGCGGGCGTGCTCAGCGAGCGGGACGCGCCCCAGCTGCACCGCCTGGTGGGCGAGGTGGCCCGGGCGGCGGGCACGCCGGTCCCGGACGTGATCTGCGCCGACCTGAGCATCAACGCGGGCGTCGCCCGGTTGGGTTGGCGACAGCGGTCGGTGCTCGTCATCGGGGTTCCGCTGTGGGTGATGCTGCCGCGCCCCGCCCGGGTCGCGCTCCTGGCCCACGAGCTGGGACACCTCGCCAACGGGGATCCACGACGGGTCCGCAGGACGCTGCTGGCGCGCACGTTCGGCGCCCGGGCGGTGGCGGCCACCGGCGGACGGAACCCGTGGCTGCGCGCGGTGCACGGCGCCGACTCCGTGGCCGTGCACGGCGGTGGCCTCGCCACCCTGCTCTCGCTCGGGGTGCACGCGCTCCTGGGACTGGTGAACGTCCTCGGCGCCACCGCGCAACTGCTCGTCGACAGCGTCGCGATGCCGGACAGCCGACGGGCCGAGTACCGGGCGGACCTGATGGCGCGCCGGGTGGCGGGCACGGACGCGTTCCTCCGGTCCTGTGAGGTCGTCCTGCTCGCCGACCGCGTCTGGTCCGAGCTGTGGCACCTGGCGCCCACCATCGACGGTGAGCGGCTCGAACCGATGGCGGCCGAGCTACGTGAGCACCTGGCGCCGAAGCTCCCGCTGGCCCGCCAGCTCACCCGGCGCGGCACCGACCTGTGGAGCACCCATCCCGCCGAGGACCAGCGGATGCGGCTGGTCGAGGCCCTTCCCCGGGTCGACGGGACGCTGCACGTCGACGAGAGCCGTTGGGTCGAGCTGGACCGGGAGCTGGCGCCGTGGCGCCGGGCCGTCCACCACGTCCTGCTCGGCACCCGGGACCGCTACTGACGGAGATTGACACACGAACTGTGCTTCGTGAATAATGGAGCGTAGTTCGAGGGGGAGTACCCGCCACCGGACGCGCGGTCGTCAGGACGGACCCACCACGGGTCCCGGCCGCGCGGGCCGCCCGCGCGGCGGTCCGGGGAGACCTTCGACCCGTTCGCCGGCGACCAGCCGGCCCGGTCGGAGGGAGCGCCGCGCGTGTCCGTACCCCTGTGGGCCTGGTTGGCCCTGACCGCCGCGATCGCCGTGATGCTGGCGGTCGACCTGTTCCTGCACCGGGACAACCACGTCATCGGCTTCCGTGAGGCGGCCGTGTGGTCGGCGGTCTGGATCGCCGCCGGCCTGGCGTTCGGTGTCGTGTTGTGGCTGTGGCAGGGCGACGAGGCCGCCGGCGCCTACTACGCCGGCTACCTGATCGAGAAGGCGCTGTCGGTGGACAACGTCTTCGTCTTCGCGCTGGTCTTCACCTACTTCGCGGTCCCGGCCGCGTACCAGCACAAGGTGCTGTTCTGGGGCGTCATCGGCGCGCTGCTGTTCCGGCTGGTGTTCATCTTCGTCGGCGCCGGGCTGCTGGAGACGTTCTTCTGGACCGCCTACGTCTTCGGCCTGTTCCTCGTCTGGACCGGCTGGAAGATGGCCTTCCGGCACGACGCCGAGATGCGTCCCCAGCGCAACCTCGTCGTCCGCGCCGTGCGCCGGGTCATCCCCACCGACGCCCGCTACCACGGCGACAGGTTCTTCACCCGACTCGACGGCAGGCGCGTCGCGACGCTGCTGTTCGTGGTGCTCGTGGCCGTCGAGGCCACCGACCTGATCTTCGCGATCGACTCCGTCGCCGCCATCCTGGCGATCACCACCAGCACGTTCATCGTCTGGACCGCCAACGCGTTCGCCGTGCTCGGTCTGCGCAGCCTCTACTTCTGCCTCGCCGGCCTGCTGCGTCGTTTCGTGCACCTGCACTACGGACTGGCGTTCCTGCTCGCCTTCGCCGGGGTCAAGCTGATCCTCTCCGAGACCCCGGTCGGCAAGCTGCCCATCCCGCTGACCCTCGGCGTCATCGTCGCCACCCTCGCCGTCTCCATCGGATGGAGCCTGGCGACCACCCGGGGCGCCGACGCGCCGGCGACGGTCCGGTCGGACGAGGGTCGCTGACGACGGATCCGCGCCCGGTCCCCGGCGGTCGAGCCGGGGGCCGGGCGGCCCGCGTCGTGCCCTAGACTCGGCGCAGCGTCGCGTGTCGGTGGCAGGCCGTGTCAGGCATGGAGGCGCCGGACCGGAGGGAGCACGACGATGAAGATCGCCGTCCCTTCGCCCTCTCCCCGTGGGTGAGGGTGAGCAGACCAGGCTGGTGGCCTGGAGTCAGGAGATGCGCGCCGTCCACGAGCGGCTGCGCGAGGCGCTGCGGGTGACGCGGCAGTCGTTGGCCGGCGGCACGCCGGCGGAGCCCGCGACGCGGGACCTGCTGCTGTTCTGTCACGGGTTCTGTGCCGCGCTGACCGCGCACCACGAGGGCGAGGACCGGGAGCTGTTCCCGGCGATCGCGCGGCACCACCCCGAGCTGCGGGAAACCCTGCACCAGTTGCGGCAGGACCACTCGATGATCGGGCACCTGCTCGCCGGCCTGAGCGCCGCGGTGACCCGGGACGCCCCGCCGGAGGAGTTGGGCCGGCACCTGGAGGGGGTGGCCGCGATCATGGAGTCGCACTTCCGGTACGAGGAACGGCGACTGCTCACCGTGCTGGAGACGCTGGCGCTGGACGCCGACCCGGCCGACGTGCTGGGCCCCCTGTGACGACAGGTCGTGGCCCGGCGGGATGCGCGCCGCCGGGCCACGACCCGAGCCGGAGGGCCGTCAGTTCAGACCGCAGGTGGCCAGCGCGTCCAGGTTCGGGCGTGCCGCGCCGACCCGGTTGAAGGCGATCTCGATGCGGTCGAGGGCGGCGGTGCGCTTGCTCCTGAGCGGTCCGAGGACGGCGTTGTCCACGAAGTTCGGCCCGCCCTCGGGGCGGACGGCGAGCCGGGCCAGCCGGGCGTTCGCCTCGTCGATCTGCTTGTCCAGCGTGGCCAGCTCGGCCTGGACCTGGGCCGCGGCCGCCGCCGGGACGGCCGGCAGCTGGACCCGGGGACAGTTCACCGTCCGGGCCGCACCGGATGCCGCACCATCGTTCTGGCCGCCCGCGTTGCCGTTCTGACCGCCCGCGTTGCCGTTCTGACCGCCCGCGTTGCCGTTCTGACCGGCGGCGTTGCCGTTGACCGCGCTCGGCACGCCTGGCGCGTTCAGGCCGCAGGTGGCCAGCGCGTCCAGGTTCGGACGTGCCGCGCCGATCCGGTTGAAGGCGATCTCGATGCGGTCGAGGGCGGCGGTGCGCTTGCTCCTGAGCGGTCCGAGGACGGCGTTGTCCACGAAGTTCGGCCCGCCCTCGGGGCGGACCGCGAGCCGGGCCAACCGCTCGTTCTGCCGGGCGATCTCCTGATCCAGGTTGGCCAGCTCCCGCTCCACCCCGGCGGCGGCCGCCGCGGGCACCGGGGGCAGCTTGTCGCGTACGGTCGGACAGTTCACGGTCTGCGCGGCGGCCGATGCGGCCGGGCGGGCGTTCTCGTCGGCGGACGCCAGTTGCAGCCCGCCGGCGAGCAGGAGCGCGGCGAGCGTGCCCACCCCGCCGAGTTTCAGGACCGCGGTGTTGCGCGTACCCCTGGCCATGCACCTCTCCTTTGCTCGACCGGGAGGGTCGGCGCGGCGGTCGCGCCGCGCGGCCGCTCCCCGGTGCGAAGTGAGGACTCAGGAATCGTGCTCGTGCCCGCTCCGGCATCGCGGTTCCGGACGATGTCCACTGTCGGCAGGGGATACGGGCGCGGCCCCGAGATCGTTCAGCGCCCGCCCGAGGCGATCGCGCGTGGATCACGAGGTCGGCGGCACGACCCGGGACTAGGATCGGGGTGGGGGATCACGGGCGGGGGAGCGGGTCGGGTGGGTGGGTCGCAGCTGCTTGTCGTGCTGGACCGGGACAGCTCGGTGCCGTTGCAGCAGCAGCTCTGCGACCAGATCAGCGGATCCGTGCGCAGCGGCCGACTGCGCGCCGGTGACCCGGTGCCGCCCAGCCGGGAGCTGGCCCACCAGCTCGGAGTCTCCCGCACCGTGGTGACCCGCGCGTACGAGCTGTTGCGGGCCAACGGGGTGCTCACCTCCCGCCGCGGCTCCGGCACCCGGGTCAGCGGCGCGGTGCCCGACCTGCCGCACCGCGACCCGCCGGCCCGGGCGCCGCTGCGGCCGGAGCCGCCGCTGCCCACCGACGCGGGCAGCCCGCTGTGGCGGCCGTGGGAGCCGGCGCCCATGCACCGGCCCGACGGCGCGTACGACTTCCGGCACGGCACGCCGGCGCTGGCCAGCTTCCCGGTGGCCCGGTGGCGGCAGTCGCTCGCCGAGGCGGTGAGCCGGGCCGACGCGGTGGCCCTGGGCTACGGCCCGGCCGAGGGCTCGCCGGCGTTGCGCGACCAGATCGCGGCGTTGCTGCGGCGCAGCCGGGCCCTCGACGTCTCCCGCGAGCACACGATCGTGACCAGCGGCGCCACCCAGGCCATGGACATCCTGGTCCGGCAGCTCGTCGGCCCCGACGACGTGGTGGTGATCGAGGACCCGAGCCACACCGTGCTGCGGCAGATCTTCGGCTACTCCCGGGCGGCCGTGGTGCCGGTCCCGGTCGACGCCGAGGGGCTGCGGGTCGACGAGATCGCCGACCGGGTCCGCGGCCACGGCCTCGACCCGGCCCGGGTACGCCTGGTCTACGTCACCCCGTCGCACCAGTTCCCGACCGGGTTCGTCATGTCGGAGCGGCGGCGGCGGGCGCTGCTGCGCTGGGCCCGCGAGCACGGCGTCACGGTGCTGGAGGACGACTACCACAACGAGTTCAGCTTCGCCGCCGAGCGGCTGCCGTCGCTGGCCGCCGACCCGCAGGGCGCCGACGTGGCCTACGTCGGCAGCTTCAGCAAGACGCTGTTCCCCTCGCTGCGCATCGGCTACGCGGTCCTGCCGCCGCACCTGGTCCGGCCGTTCCTCGGCATCAAGTGGATCACCGACCGGCTGACCTCGACGCTCACCCAGGAGGCACTGGCCGAGTTCGTCGGCTCCGGCGCGTACGCCCGGCACATCGGCCGGATGGACCGGCTCTACCGGCAGCGCCGGGCCCGGCTGCTGGAGGCGCTCTACGAACACTTCGGCGCCGGCGTCCGCGTCTCCGGCGCGGCCGCCGGGCTGCACGTGCTGGTCACGCTCGGCGGCGCGCCCGGCGCCGACGAGACGGCGATCGTGCGCGCCGCCGCGGCGCGCGGCGTACGGGTCTATCCGGCCTCCGGCTACTTCGTCACCCACCCGCCGTCCGAGCCGACGTTCCTGATCGGGTACGCGGCGCTGCCCACCACCCGGATCACCGAGGGAGTGGCGCTGCTGGCCGCCGCGGTGCGGGACGCGACGGCTCGGTGAACCGGGGCCGGCGGAACCGGTCGCGCTGGGCGTACGGCACGGTGCAGTCGAAGACCGCCTTCGCGGTCCGCCCATCGGCCGACAGCGAGCGGGAGTAGCCGGTGTGCTGGCTCGGATCCAGCGGAAAGCCCTCCCGGTCCGGCAGCACCCGCAGGTCCTGGTCGGCCTGGAACCGGGTCACCATCGCCCACCACAGGTCCTGGTCGGACTCGACGTCGACGTCCTCGTCGACGCAGAGCACCAGCTTGGCCATCCGGAACGCGTCCAGCACCGCCTCCCCGGCGGCCCGGACCGCCGCGTCGTCGGCCGGGTCGCGCTTCGCCGGCCACTGGAGCACCACCATGAGCTGACCGCCGCCGGCGGTGTGGCAGTGCGCGGCCCGCGCCGGCGTGCCCCGGCGGCGCAGCAGGTCCAGCACCGCGGCCTCCATCCCGAAGCCGAGCAGCACCGACTGCTCGTGGCCGGGGCCGGAGACGGCCTGCAGGATCGGGCTCTCCCGGGCGGTGATCGCGGTGACCCGGATCAGCGGCAGCGACGGGTGCGCCCGGCCCTGGTAGCCGAGGAACTCCGGGGTGGCGACGGCCCCGTGCCGGCTCTCCGGCGCGTGCTCGGCCAGCAGCTCGCCCTCGATCACGTACTCGGCGTGCGCGACGAACTCGGCGTCCACGGTGGCGCACGGCAGCAGCTCGACCGGCCGGCCGCCCAGCGCCCCGGCGACCGCCAGTTCGTCGACCTCCGGCGGCACCAGCGAGGTCGGGCAGCAGGAGGAGAGCAGCACCGCCGGGCCCAGTCCGAGATGGATCGCCACCGGCAGCGGGACACCCCGGCGCAGGGCGGCCCGGTGGGCCAGTTCGAGATCCCGACCCGGGACCATCCAGATGGTCAGCGTGTCCGGCCCCTGCACGCACATCCGGTGCACGGACAGGTTGCGGACGCCGGTGTCCGGGTCGGTGGCGAGCACCGCGCCGAGCGTCAGGTAGGGACCGGCGTCCTCGTCGGTGAGCACCGGCACCGGCAGCGCGGTGAGGTCCGTCGGCAGGCGCCGGCGGGGCCACCGCGCCGGGTCGGGCGCGGGCACCGGCGGGCGGGGTGCGGCCACCGCGTCGAGCAGCCGGTGCGGCAGCTCGGTCGGGGTGGCGCCGAGCAGGCCGGCGGCCCGCCGGCGGGTGCCGTAGAGCCCCATCAGCACGGCCCGGGTGGGGCCGTGGTCGGGGCGTACCCGGTCGAAGAGCACGGCCGGGCCGGGACCGGTGGGCGGGGCGGCGGGCGCGCCGGCCCAGCGGGCGTAGTGCGCCGAGACGCCGTAGCGGGCGGGCAGCTCCTCGGCCACCCGCACCAGCTCGCCCGGGAGCGGGTCGAGCGTGGCCAGCGCGTGCCGCAGGTCCACCGGCGCGCGCAGCCCGGTCATCGCCGGTCCGTCGGGGCCGGGGCGGCCCGCCGGGCCGCCAGCATCTCCAGTTGCATCCGGGTCAGCTCCTCGATCAGCGCGCGGTAGGTGGCCACCGCGACCTCCGGCGGCATGCCGTGCCGGTCGGCCAGCTCCCGGACCCGGTCCAGGACCTGCCGGACCCGGTCCGGCGACCGGACCGCCGCCTCGTCCGACTTGTGCACGGTCAACTCCCGGACCACCCGGGTACGGACCGCCAGCAGCTCGACGATCCGCTGGTCGAGCCGGTCCACGGCGCCCCGCAGCTCGGCGATCCGGGCGGGACCGTCGACGGCGTCGACCGGCGGCAGGCCGGCCGACGCCCCCGCGTCGTACGGGTCGGTCACGGCTGCGGGACCCGGTCGATCACGAACACGACGGTCGGCTCGTCGTCGCTGCCCTGCGAGCGGTGCTCCTCGTCGTCCGGGATGACGAAGCCCATGCCGGGGCGGCACGGCACCGAGCGGTCCCGGAAGTGGATGGTGAACTCGCCCTGCAGCACGTAGCCGGTGTGGCCGCGCAGGCACCAGTGGTGCTCGTCGAAACCGGCCGGCAGCTCCAGCAGCCGCAGCCGCTGCCCCCCGACGTACGCGATCTTGACGCGCCCCTGGGCGCCGGGCTTGTCCCACCTCTCCCACTCGGTGGCCGGGAAGTCGATGCCGACCGGCACGGTCGCCTGCTCAGTGGACATTCTCGGTGTCTCCTCTGTTCGGGACGGATTCGGCGCGGCGCTGCCGCGGCACGCGTTCGTTGCGGTCCCGCCGGGGCAGGACCGGGTCGCCGGTGGACCGCCGGTGCTGCTGGAGCAGCTGCACCATGTCGACCATCCGGTGCACCATCCGCTCCAGCGCGTCGACGCCCTCGGGGTCGGTCAGCCCGGGCGTGCCGGTGGTGTTGCGCAGCAGGACGGGGAAGCCGCTGCCCACCAGGATCATGCGGTTGAGCAGCAGGTTGTTGACGATCTGGTTGTGCACCGACGAGTCGCTGTAGCGACGTCCGGTGACGATGATGCCGCCCACCTTGTCCGCCAGCGGGCGGGTGAAACGCAGGTAGCCGACGCCGGCCCGCTCGATGAAGATCTGCATCAGGTGGGCCAGGCCGAACCCGTGCACTGGCGCGGCGTAGATCAGCCCGTCGGCGCGGACCATCTGCTCCACCAGCGCCGGGACGTCGTCGTCCAGCTGGCAGGGCAGCGTACGGCTGTTGCAGTCGCCGCACGGGCTGCACGGCGAGATCCGGTGCTCGCGCAGCCGCACGGTGCGCAGCACCGCGCCGCGCTCGGCGATCAGGCGTCCGGCGTGCGCGACCGCGAGGTCGGTGTTGCCGCCGGCCCGTTCGGATCCGTTGATGGCCAGGATGGTGGCTGCTTCGCTGGGCAATCGCACCCCCGAGGGCTCGTCGACCGGGACGCGGCGCCGCACCGCGCCGCGTCCCGGCCGGGTTCAGTCCGTCAGCTTTCCGGCGAAGTAGTCGATGTAGGCCTGCATGTCGAAGTGGCCGTGACCGGACAGCGAGAACAGGATCGCCTTCTCCTCGCCGGTCTCCCGGCAGCGCAGCGCCTCGTCGACCGCCACCCGGACGGCGTGGCTGGACTCCGGCGCCGGCACGATCCCCTCGCTGCGGGCGAACCGCACGCCCGCCTCGAAGCAGGCCGTCTGCGGCACCGCCCGCGCCTCGATCAGGTCCACCTCGCGCAGCGCGCTCACGATCGGCGCCATGCCGTGGTAGCGCAGCCCACCCGCGTGGATGGCCGGCGGCCGGAAGTCGTGGCCCAGCGTGTGCATCTTGGCCAGCGGGGTGAGCCCGGCGGTGTCGCCGAAGTCGTAGTCGTAGCTGCCCTCGGTCAACGACGGGCAGGAGGACGGCTCGGCGGCCAGGAAGCGGACCGTCCGCCCGCCCTCGAACTGCCGGCGCAGGAACGGCAGCGCCAGCCCGGCGAAGTTGGAGCCGCCGCCGGCCGCGCCGACCACCACGTCCGGGTAGTCGTCGGCCAGTTCGAGCTGGAGCAACGCCTCCTGGCCGATGATCGTCTGGTGCATCAGCACCAGGTTGAGCACCGAGCCGAGCGCGTAGCGGGCCGAGCCGCCGCTGACCATCGCCGCCTCCACCGCCTCGGAGATGGCCAGGCCGAGGCTGCCGGTGGCGTCCGGGTCGGCGGCGAGCACGGCCCGGCCGGCCTCGGTGCGGTCGCTCGGGCTGGCGGTGACCGTGGCGCCGAACGTCTCCATCAGGCCCCGCCGGTAGGGCTTCTGGTCATAGCTGACCCGGACCATGAAGACATCGCACTCCAGGTCGAAGTAGGCGCACGCCATCGACAGCGAGCTGCCCCACTGGCCCGCGCCGGTCTCCGTGGTCAGCCGCCGCACGCCGTCGAGCTTGCTGTAGTACGCCTGCGGCACGGCGGTGTTCGGCTTGTGGCTGCCGGCCGGGCTGACGCCCTCGTACTTGAAGTAGATCCGGGCCGGCGTGTCCAGGTCGCGCTCCAGTCGGCGGGCGCGGATCAGCGGGCTGGGCCGCCACTGCCGGTAGATGTCGAGCACCGGGCCGGGGATGTCCACGTCCCGGTCGGTGGCGAACTCCTGGGCGATCAGCTCGGAGGCGAACAGCGGTGCGAGGTCGGCCGGGGTGATCGGCTCCCGGGTGCCGGGATGCAGCATCGGGGGCAGTCCCTTGGGCAGGTCCGGGACCACGTTGTACCAGGTCGTGGGGATGTTGCTCTCGGGGAGGACGAACTTCGTCGTGGTCATGGCCTCTTCCGGTGAGGGGTCGGGTGGATCACGGACGGGCGGTGGCCGGCGCGGCGGGTTCCGGCACGGGCCGGGCCTGGGGCCGCACCCGCAGCACTGCGAACGCGACCACGCCGACCACCGGGGTCAGCAGGAGCAGGAGCAGGACCGGGCGGTGCCCGCCGGCCTGCCAGACGAAGCCCAGCCCCATCGGCACCACGAGCCGGGCGGAGCTGAGCACGAAGCCGTTGAGCGCCATGAACCCGCTGACGCGGCGGGGCTCCACGTGATCGGCGATGTAGGTGGGCACCACCACCGACGCGATGATCTCGCCGAGCGTCCAGACCACAGTGGACAGCAGCACGGCCGGTAGCGAGAACGCGAACACCAGCACCGCCATCCCCGCCGACCACAGCAGGCCGGCGACGATCAGCAGCGTCCGCGTCGGGTACGCCTTGATCCGCTTCTCGATCAGCAGGCCGGCGCCCACCACGACCACGCTGTTGACGGTGTAGACCGCGCCGACCACCGCCACCGACGACGCCAGCACCTCGGTGACCGCGAGCGGCAGCGTGTACTCCAGGCCGATCAGCGGCGCGACGTAGCAGAACGACACCACCACCAGCACCGCCACGTCCAGGTCCCGCCGCAGCTCGGCCCGCCGCGCGCCGGTCGGCGCGGGCACCGTCGCCGCGTCCCGACCGGTGTCGGCCGGCACGAACAGCCGGATGGTGAGCGCGGCGAGCAGCCCGAGCGCGATGTTGCCGGCGAACATCAGCCCGTACGAGTAGGCCGCGGCCAGGCCGCCCAGCAGCGGCCCGACGCCCATGCCGAGGTTGTTGGCGATGTAGCTGACGGTGTAGGCGAACGGCCGCTGCTCCGGCTCGGCGAGGTCGGCGATCAGCGTGTTGGCCGCCGGCGCGAACATGCCCATCCCGACCAGCGCCACGAACAGCAGCGCCGCGTACGTCCACGGCGGACCGTCCAGCACCGCCAGGCCGAGGTAGCCGACCGCGTTGAGCAGCAGACTGGACACCAGCGCGGCGCGCCGGCCGGCGCGGGCGCAGACCGGGCCGCTGAGCAGGCTTCCGGCGAGCAGGCCGGTGCTGCCCACCGAGATCAGCACCCCGGCCTCGCCGGTGCTCAGCTCCCGGCTGCGCACCAGGTAGACCGCGAGCAGCGGAAAGACGAACATGCCGGCGCGATTGATGAACGAGGCCAGCACCAGCATCCGCAGCGGGCGCGGCAGGGCGCGGAACCGGCTCAGCCACATGACGGCTCCCCGGCCGGCTCGGTGCGCACGACGAAGGCGTCCCGGATGGTCTTGAACCGGGCCCGCACGTCGTCGAAGTCCCGGCCCTCGCAGACGTACCAGCCCAGGACGTCGTTGGAGGCGGTCGGCGGGGCGAGCACGTCGCCAACGCTCTTCCACACGTCCGCGTCGAGCACCGAGTCCAGCGCCCGCAGCTCCTCGGCGGAGGTGATCGCGGTGATCCGGCCGTACCGGTCGGAGCAGAGATATTCAGTGCCGGTCTCCGGGCCCAGCACGGTGGCCGGCACGTGCGTCGGGTCCAGTTCCAGCCGGCACCACTCGCCGGCCAGGTTGATGCCGCGCCCGGCCTCGATCGCCGGGACGATCGAGCCACCGCCGGCCCGGGCGGCCGCCTCGCCGAAGACCACCTCGCCGTCGTCGCGGAGGAAGAACTCGACGTGCGCGACGCCGGTGCGCATGCCGAAGCCGCGCAGGATCTCCGCGTTGGCGGCCAGGATGCGCCGCTCGGGCGGGGTGAGGTCGTGCTTGCGGGAGACGGTGCCGCCCGGCTCGTCGCGGAACTCCAGCACCGAGTAGGTGTAGCGGGACAGCTGCGCGAAGACCACCTCGCCGTCGCGCAGCAGCGAGTCGACGTGGAACTCCGCGCCGCGCACGTACTCCTCCACCCGGTAGTCGTGCCGCGCGTCGGCGACCAGCGGCCAGACCCGGGCCAGGTCGTCGGCCGAGTCGACCCGGTGGGTGTCGCCGCAGGCCCAGCCCGCGTACGGCTTGACCACCACGGGCCAGCCCACCTCGGCGGCGAACTCGGCGACCGCCCTGACGGTGTCGGGCCGACAGGACCGGGCCACCGGCACGCCCAGCTCGGTGGCGCGGCGGTGCATCACGTTCTTGTCCCGGAACGTCAGCGCCTGCTCCGGGTCCAGGCCCGGAATGCCGTGGTCGCGCCGGCACCGCGCCGCGGTGAGCACGTCGCCCTCGAACAGCGGGAAGATCCGCTCGACCGGACGCTCGGCCACGATCCCCGCGACCGCCGCGCGGACGGCCTCCGGGTCGTCCAGGTCGGCCCGGTGACAGGGCAGGCCGGCGGCCTCCGGGGCCGGCTGGTCGGCCGGCAGCAGCACCAGCGTGTCCACGCCCAGGTCGGCGGCGGCGGCGACCACGGCGCGGAACTGGGCGAGGTAGCGCCCGGCGGCGGGCCGGTAGACGACCAGGATCGCCCGGTTCACGACCGGCTCCCCGTGGTGCCGCCGGCCGGGCTGAGCGGGGCGTCGAGGACGAACACCGCGTCCCGGCCGTCCCGGTCCAGCACCGCCCGGGGCCGGGGCGAGCCGGTCAGCTCGCCGAGCGCGTCGTCCAGGCGGGCCAGCGCCGCCTCCACCTCCGCCCGACCGCCCGGGTGGGCCGCCTCGACGGTGAGCAGCAGCCGGCGGCGGCCCAGGTCGGTGCGGACCAGGTGGCCCTGGCGCCAGTTCCAGCGCCGGGAGTGCGCCCGTCCGTCCCCGTCGGCGTAGACGATCTCACCCGGCTCGGGTCGCTCCGGCGCGTCCGGCGCGCCCAGCGGCAGGTAGGTCTCGGCGCCGTCGGCCGGCCGGACGACCAGCTCGGCGATGCCGTCGACCGCGCACGAGGCCACCGGCAGCGCGGTGTCCAGCGAGACCGCGTTGCAGAGGTCGACGAGCGCGTTGATCCGGGGCAGCCGGTCGCCCCGGGCCACCCGGCGGGCGATCGACTCGGCGGCGCACGGGAACCGGTTCGGGTTCACCCCCACCGCCCGGTACGCGGCCCGCCACGCGGCGACGCCCGGCAGCTCCGCCACCCCGGCCTTGTCCAGGTCGGCCCGGTGCAGCGCGTCCTCGGCGGCGGCCAGCAGCGCCGCCACGGCCGGGGAGGCCGGCCCGACCTCGACCGCCGGCACGGCGATCAGGCCGAGGACGTAGTCCGGCACGCTGCTCAGCACCCGGTCGTCGATGCGGACGGCCAACCGGTCGGCGCCGTCGTCGAGCTGGGTCATCGTCATCCTCGTCGGTTCGGTTCACACGGTCGCCCCGACCGTACGGAGCGGAACAGCCACCGGTTGTGGCCAATCCCGGCGGATCCGGTGAGGCCAATCGGGGCGCTCACCGGCGCACGGCGGCCCTCGGCGCGGGCCGGCCCGGCTCACGTCCGGTTCCCCCCTGATCGGGCGGTTCCCGGTCGTCCCCGGCGCGGCTCGGACGCGCGCCGAGCAGCGCGGCGCCCAGCGCCAGCACGCACAGCGCCGCACCGACCGGACCGAGCAGGTCGACGGCGTGCTCGCCGCCGTGCCGCAGCACCCGGTTGCCGAGGAAGCCGCCCAGCGCGATGCCGAGGAACGTGGCCGACGAGTTGAGTGACAGCAGCAGCGGCCCGGAGCCCGGCGCGACCGTGAAGAGCCGGTGCTGCTGGGCCGGCTGGGTCGCCATCGCGGTGAGCCCCCACGCCGCCATGGCCAGCGTGGCCGGCAGCAGCGCCTGCCGGGTCAGCGGCAGCGTGGCCAGCACCAGCGCCAGCCCGGCCACCGAGGCCAGCAGGACCGGCCGGGCGCCCCACCGGTCGGTGGCCCGACCGCCGAGCACCGTGCCGACGACCCCCGGCACGCCGAAGACCAGCAGCAGCACCGCCAGCAGTGTCCCGTCGCCGTCGGTGGCCGGGGCGAGCAGCGCTCCGACGTAGGTCAGCGCCAGGTAGCCCCCGGTCATGAACAGCGCGGTGGTGAGCACCGCCGCGCCGACCCGGCCCTGGCGCAACGGCGCGAGCCGGGCGGCCAGCCCGGGGCCGGCCGGCAGCCGCATCGCCGGCAGCCCGACCGACACCGCCGCCGCGCAGCCGGCGCCGAGCGCGGCGAGCAGCCAGAACGTGGCCTGCCAGCGCAGGTCGGCGGCGAGCCAGGTGCCGAACGGCACGCCCGCCACGGTGGCCGCGGACAGACCGCCGAGCACCACCGCCATGGCCCGGCCACGCCGCTCCGGCGCGGCCAGCGCGGCGGCCGAGGCGGACGCGGCGGGCACGTACAGCGCCGCGCTCACCGCGGTCAGCACCCGCGCGCCGAGCAGCAGCGGCAGGTCCGGGGCGAGCGCCGACGCGACGTTGCCCACTGTGAACCCGGCCAGCGAGAGCAGCAGCACGGTACGGCGCTCCCAGCGGCCGGTGACCGCGCCGAGCACCGGCGCGGCGACCGCGTACGCCAGCGCGAAGACGGTGCTCACCCAGCCGGCCGAGGCGACGCTGACGTCGAGGTCCCGGGCCACCTCGGGCAGCACCCCGGCGACCACGAACGTGTCCGTGCCGATGGCGAACGCGCCGACCGCCAGCAGCGGGACCACCGGGACGACCCGCCGCATCAGGCCACCCCCGCCGGCTGCCGGTCCCGGTACGCGGCGGCGTCCCCGGCGACCACCTCACCGCCCAGCAGCACCAGTTCGATCGCCTCCGGCCGGCCCAGCACGGTGATGTCCTGCGCCGGGTCGCCGTCGGTGACCACCAGGTCGGCCAGCCGGCCCGGCTGCACCGTGCCGGCCTCGTCGCCCCGCCCGGCCAGCCGCGCGCCGTTGGCGGTGGCCCAGGTCAGCACCGTGGGTGCCGGGATGCCGGCCATGCTCACGTAGGTCTCCAGTTCCTCGGCGTAGCGGCCGTGCGGGGTCCAGGCGAAGCCGAAGTCGTCGCCGGCCACGATCGGGATGCCCATCTGGACCATCAGCGGCAGGATCCGCAGCGTGTTCTCCACCTCGGCCTCGAACTCCAGCGTCTCCAGGTATTCCGGCGTCTTGCCGTGCGCGGTGCCGGTGGTGAGCAGCCGGTGCGGCTGGTGCAGGCTCGGCACCACGAAGATGCCGCGCTCGGCGATCGCCTCCAGCGCCGCGTCGTCGGCGTACGTGGCGTGGTCGATGACGTCCACCCCGGCGGCGATGGCGTTGCGGATGCCGCCCAGCCCGCGCGAGTGCGCCCGGATCCGCACCCCGCGCTCGTGCGCCGCGCGGGCCGCGACCACCAGCTCCTCGGCGGTGAACAGCAGCTCGTGCGAGCGGCCGTTGGGGAACGTGTCGTCCCCGGTGGAGAACACCTTGATGATCTCCGCGCCCTGGTCGACCTCGGTGTTGACGTAGTCGACGAGTTCCTCCGGGGTGTCGGCCAGCCGCATCAGGTCGGTCGGGATCCGCTGCTTGACCGCCGGGTTCCGGCGCTCCGGCGGGCCGGACACCATCAGGTCCCGGCTGCACGGGGTGATCCGCGGGCCGGGCAGCCGGCCGGACTCGATCGCCCGCCGCAGCGCCATGTCGATGCCGGCCACCGAGCCGGCGCCGACGAACGCGGTGTAGCCCAGCCGGAGCATCGCCGCCGCGTTCGCCGCCGCGCCGAGCGTCACCTCCGGGACGGTGTGCTTGAACAGCGTCTCCCGGCCGTCGAGCACGTTCAGGTAGGCGATGTGGGTGTGGCCGAGCGTCATGCCCGGCATCACCGTCCGGCCGTCCAGGTCGAGCACGTCCACACCGGGGTCGTGCAGCGGCGCCTGCGCCTCGGGCAGCACCGCGACGATCCGCTCGCCGTCGAGCAGCACGCTGTGGTGGGGTCGGGACGCCACGCCCAGTCCCTCCTGGACGGTGGCGCGGTGCAGCAACGTACGTCGGGACACGGTGGTCACTCCGATTCTCGAAGGGGTTCAGCGGTGGCCGAAGAGCAGCCAGACGATCTCCGCGCCGGGGCGGCGGACCACCCAGCGCAGCGCGTGCCGGCGTACCCCCGGGGCGTTGGTCACGGCGAGGTCGGCGTCGCCGGCGGCGAGCAGTTCGGCGGCGTGCTGGGTGGAGTCCGCGTCGACCCACCGCACCGGGCGGTCCGCCAGCGTGGGCGGCGCCAGGTCGCCGAAGATCCGCCGGACCTCCCAGAGCGCGGCCACCGTCACCTCGTCGGCGCCGTCGGGCGTGCCGTCCGCGCGGGCGGCGATGCCGTACTCCGGGGTGGCCTGCGCGAAGTACGCGTCCAGCCGCAGGTCCCGGTGCCAGTGGAAGCGGGTCGCGCCCTGGTAGGCGCTGGGTACCAGCGCCTGGTCGACCCGGCGGTCCACCAGCGCGCCGAGCACCGCGTCGAACGTGTCGCACAGCTCGATCCGCAGCGCGTGCCGCTCGGCGAGGAACGCGGCGGTCAGGTGGCTGGACGTGCCGGGCGGACCGAGCGTCGCCACCGCCGTGCCGGGGTGGCTGGCCCACTGGTCCACCACGGCCCGCCACCGCCGCCCGTACGCCCCGGCGAGCGGCCCGGGCAGCGCGGGGACCGGCTCGGCGGCGGCGGTGTCAGGTGTCGTAGCCACGCCTGCCCGCCATCCGCTGCGCCACCCGGGTCTCGTGGTCGTCGGCGACCCGCCGGTCCACGATCCGGGCGGCCTTCCAGCTCACGAACGCGCCGGTGCTGACGATCGGGTCCAGCCCGTCGCTCAGCTCCACCTCGACCGGCACGCCGAGCGCGTCGGTGGCGCGCTCGCGCACCCCGGCGGCCACCCGGGCCGGGTCGTCGACCAGGTCCTTGAGCAGTTCCAGCCGGATCGTCAGCCGGTCGCCGCCGGTGCCCGGGTCGTGGTCGATCACCACCTGGTAGCCGGCCGAGCCGGTGACGCCGGTCAGCACCGCGCTCTCGATCTGGCCGGCGGTGCGCCGCCGGCCGCCCAGCTCGATCCGGTCCAGCGTCCGGCCGACGATCTGCACCAGGTCGCCGGGCAGCTCGCAGTCGCAGTCCGACGCGCCGACCACCACCGCGTCACCGGTGCGGTAGCGGATCAGCGGCTTCACCCCGTCGACGAGCATGGTGACGGTCAGCTCGCCGCTGCCGCGCGGGCCGTGCGACGCGCCGGTCTCCGGATCGACCACCTCGATCAGGTAGTTGGTCTGGGACAGGTGCATCCGCTTGTTGCGGCAGGCGGTGGCGATGACGAACGCCTCCTGCGACCCGTAGAGGATGTTGTAGACGTCCGCGCCCCACACCGACTCCAGGTTGTGCGCCAGCGCCGGCGTGCACATCTCCCCGGTGACGAACAGCAGCTTGACCCCGAAGTCCTCACGCAGCCGGTAGCCGTGGTGCTCGGCGGCCTTGGCCAGCGTCAGCGCCACCCCGGGCGTGCAGCAGACGACCTCCAGGGCCAGGTCCTTCATCAGTTGCAGCGCCTTGGCGAAGCCGATCACCGGCGAGTACGGCCAGATCTTGGCGTTCATCGCGCCGACGTTGCGGGCGACGTCGCCGAGCGTGTCGCCGAACGAGTGCACCTCGGTCGGACCCATCAGCCCCACCCGGGGCACGTGGTCGCCGAAGTGGTGCCGGAAGATCGACGCCCAGGACTCGGTGACGTGGGCGTTGCTGGCCACCACCTCCCGGCCGTCGCGGGGGCACGGGGTGGCGGGGCCGGTCGTGCCGGTGGTCTCGTAGAAGAAGACGGCCTCGGCCAGCGGCCGGCTGAGCACGTCCAGCATCTCCTCACGCAGGTGCGCCTTCGTGGTGAACGGCAACGTGTCGAGGGTGGCCGGCGTGACCGAGGCGAGGTCGATGCCGGCCAGGTGCCGGGCGTAGAACGGCGAGCCGGTCGCGACCTGGTCGAGTACCCGCCGCAGTTGCCGGCGCCGCCAGGAGTCGAGCTGCTCGGCGGTGAGCGTGCGGTCGAAGAAGGCGCGGTGCAGGGTCAGGTAGTCGGCGGCGAAGCCGGCCGCCGGGCCGGTGGTCGGGAGCCACATGGTCGGGGTCCTTTCGGGTGTGGCGCGGGTCAGTGCAGGCCGCCGTCGACGTCCAGCACGGCGGCCGTCACGTAGCTGCTGGCCGGGTCGGCCAGCCAGGCGACGGCCGCGGCGATCTCGTCCGGCGTGCCGAAGCGGCCGACTGGGATCCGGGCCCGGTAGTCGTCGCGGCGCGCGGCCGGGACGCGGTCGGCCATCGGCGTCTCGACCAGCCCCGGCGCCACCGCGTTGACCCGGATCCGGTGCGCGGCGAGCGCCCGGCCGAGGCTGCGGGTCAGCGCGATCACCGCGCCCTTGGAGGCGCCGTACGCGGCGTCCGGGCTGCCGGAGCGGCCGCTGATCGACGCGACGTTCACCACCGTGCCGGGGCGGCCGGCGGCGACCAGCGCCCGCGCGTACGCCAGGGTGCCGAAGAACGTCGCGCCGAGGTTGACGTCGAGCACCTCGGCGTACGTCTTCGCGTCGTAGTCGAGGAAGTCGCGGGCCAGGTAGACGCCCGCGTTGTTCACCAGCACGTCGGGCAGGCCGTGGCGGTCGCGCACGTCGGCGACGACCCGCTCCACCCGCTCCGGCACGGCCAGGTCGGCGACCAGCGTCACGTACGCCGACGGGTCGGCGGCCGGTTCGCGGTCGACGCTGACCACCCGGTGCCCGGCGCGGGTCAGCGCGGCGGTGACGGCCCGGCCGATGCCACCGGCGCCGCCGGTGACCACGGCGAGCGGGGTCGGGGAGTCGGTCATGACGGTCCTCCGCCGCTCAGCCCGCGACCGGCGCCGGCGCGCCGCGCAGGAAGGTGTCGAACAGCCGCAGCCCGTCCTGGGTCATCACGCTCTCCGGGTGGAACTGCACCCCCTCCACGGCCAGCGTGCGGTGGCGCACCCCCATCACGTAGCCGTCGTCGGTGGCGCGGGCGGTGACCTCCAGCGCCGGCGGCGCCGGGTCGGCGACGATCAGCGAGTGGTAGCGGGTGACGGTCAGCGGCGCCGGCGCCCCGGCGAACACACCCCGGCCGTCGTGGGTGACCTCGCTGGTCTTGCCGTGCATGAGGTGCCGGGCGACCGCGACCGTGCCGCCGTAGGCCAGGCCGATCGCCTGGTGGCCGAGGCAGACGCCGAGCAGCGGCACCCGACCGGCGAACGTGTGCACCAGCTCGACGTGCCCGGAGTCGGCCGGGTGGCCCGGGCCGGGGCCGAGCACCACCGCGTCCGGGCGCAGCGCGACGAGCTGCTCGTGGGTGCGGGAACGGGACCGGACCACCACGGTCGCCGCGCCGAGCGTCCGCAGGTACTGGTCGATGATGTGGGTGAAGCTGTCGTACGCGTCGACGAGCAGGACCTTCACGGCAGCAGCTCCTCGCCGGTCAGCGCCCAGTAGGCGGCGCTCATCTTGGCCAGCGTCTCCCGCCACTCGGCCGCCGGCGTGGAGTCGGCGACGACGCCGGCGGAGGCCTGGGTGTGGTAGCGGTGCCCGTCGTGCACGGCGGTGCGGATGCAGAGCGCCAGCACCGCGAACCCGCGCACGTCGACCAGCCCGATCGCGCCGGCGTAGATGCCCCGGGGCTCGTCCTCCAGCCCGTCGATGATCTCCATGGCCCGTAGCTTCGGCGCACCGGTCATGGTGCCGGCCGGGAACGCGGCGCAGACCGCCGCCCACACGTCCGCGCCGTCGTCGAGCCGGCCGGAGACGGTGGAGACCAGGTGGTGCACGTAGGCGAACGGCTCGACGTCGAGCATCGCGTCGACCGACAGCGTGCCCGGCTCGCAGACCCGGCCGATGTCGTTGCGGCACAGGTCGACCAGCATCACGTGCTCGGCCCGCTCCTTCTCGCTGGCGAGCAGCTCGTCGACCCGGCGACGGTCGGTCTCCGGGTCGGCCGCGCGCGCGGCGGTGCCGGCGATCGGGCGCATCGACAGCCGGTCGCCGTCGATGCGCAGGAACAGCTCCGGGCTGGCCCCGATCACGGTCCGCCCGGCCCAGGGCGCCAGGTACATGTACGGCGACGGGTTGCGGTGCCGCAGCCGCCGGTAGACCTGCGCCGGGGTGAGGTCGGTCTCCACCTCGATGCGGTGACCGATCTGGATCTGGTAGCTGTCGCCCACCTCGATGTGCCGCAGGCACCGCCGTACCCGCCGGGCGAACGTCTCCTCGTCGAGGTTGTCCTGAACCCGGGCCGGTGCCGGCGCGGCCGGCACCTCCGGCTCCCGGTCGGGCCGCCCGGCGAGCAGTCGCGCCACCGGCGGGGTGTCCTCCGGCGGCAGGTGCGGGCCGGCGGCGGAGAGCTGGTCGACGGTGCCGGCCCGCAGGTCCCACCAGACGGTGTGCCGGAACAGCGTCAGCGCGCACCGGGGGAGGTCGTCGACCGTCCGGTCGAGGGAGAGTTCGTCCATGTCGCGGGCCGCCTCGTAGGCCAGCGTCGTCAGGAAACCGAAGGCGAAGCGGTCGGTCGGCACCGTCGTGGAGACCGCGAAGGCCCGCTGCACGGCGCGGACCACGGCCCACAGCCGCGCCGGGCCGGGCACGACCCAGGTGTACGTCGTCGCGTCGCGCGGCACGGGCGGGCCGAGGATCGCGGTGACGACGGCGCGCAGCGCGCCGCCGAGCGGGCCGGTGGCGGTCAGCTCGCACCGGTCGGCCAGGAACCGCAGTTCGGCGAGCCGGCCCCAGCCCACGGCCGCCGCCTGCCGGTCGCGTGCCGGGCCGTCGAGGCTTTCGAAGAGGTACACGTCCTCCGGGGTGTGCTTTTCCGTCAAGACGGTGTAAAGGGATAACGGATCGACGGACGGCAGTGTGATAGACGTCACGGAAATCGGAATGGTGTCCGGTGGTGGCGTACGTCTCCCCGCCATTGTTCGGTGATGCGCGGTTTGTGCGCTCACCGTGGTCGACAATGAGGACACTGTGGAACCCCCCTCTGAGCAGCCCGCTCCCCGCAACGCCTGCCGGGCAGGGTGGCGTTCGTGACAGATCGGACTTCCCCCGTTGGAAAGGGCGCGCGACCACCCCCGCCCCCTGCGGGGAAACGGTTGCGGGCCCGGGAAACACTTTCGCCAAGTGCGGATCCCGCTGTCCATACCACTTCGGCTGACCGGGAGGGGACCACTCGGTGTGGCATCTGAGTCTGTCAATGGAAAGTGATACGCGCGAAACATTGGCGGCGCAGCTCCGCAACGCTTTGCGCCGGCAGATCGACCAGGGCGCGCTGCGCCCCGGCACCCGGGTTCCGTCCAGCCGGCAGCTCGCCAAGGACCTCGGCGTGTCCCGTACCGTGGTCGTCGAGGCGTACGAGCAGCTCTGCGCCGAGGGATACCTCACCTCCCAGCGGGGCTCCGGCACCTCCGTCGCGGACGCCGCGCCCGCCGAGGTCGGCTCCGCGCTCACCACCGACGAGACGCCCACGCCCGAGGTGTGGGACCTGCGCGCCGGCGGCACCGACGTCTCCGCGTTCCCACGCCAGGACTGGATCCGCAGCGTCAGCGCGGTCGTCCGCGCCGCCGGCCCCCGGGAGCTGGGCTACGCCCCGCCGTCCGGCCTGCCGCCGGTGCGCCGCACGCTCGCCGGCTACCTCGGCCGGGTCCGGGGCGTGCGCGTCCGGCCCGAACACCTCATGGTCACCTCCGGGTTCGCCCAGGGACTCGCCCTGCTCTGCCGGGTGCTGCGCGACCAGGGGCACGACGCGGTGGGCGTGGAGGACCCGGGCCACCCGGGGGAGTGGGCGTTCATCGCCGACGCCGGGCTGCGCCCGGTGGCCGTGCCGGTGGACCGGCACGGCATCCGCGTCGACGACCTCGCCGCCACCGGCGTCCGGGCGGTGCTGACCACCCCGGCCAGTCAGTTCCCGACCGGGGCGGCGCTCAGCCCGCAGCGCCGCGAGCACCTGCTCGCCTGGGCCCGCGCGGTCGACGGCTACGTCGTCGAGGACGACTTCGACGCCGCGTTCGTGGCCCCGGCGCAGCGCATGCCCGCGCTGCAGAGCCTCGCCCCGGACCGGGTGGTCTACGCGGGCAGCGCCAGCAAGGTCCTCGCGCCCGCGCTGCGGCTCGGTTGGCTGGCCGCCCCGCCCGGGCTGGCCGCCTCGATCGAGCGCGTCCGCGCCGGCTGGGACATCGGCTGCTCCGGGCTGGACCAGCTCGCGTTCGCCCGGCTGGTCGACAGCGGCGCGTTCGACCGGCACCTGCGCCGGCTACGGGCCGAGTTCCAGCGCCGCCGCCAGGCGGTGCACCAGCACGTCGCCCGCCACCTGCCCGGCGCGTCACCGCTCAGTGGCGACGGCGGCCTGCAGACCTATCTGGTGCTGCCCCGGTGGTGCGCCGAGGAGTCGATGGTGGAGGCCGCCCGCCGCCGGTCCGTGCTGGTCCGCGGCGGCCGGTTCCACGCCCTGCGCCACGACGACCGGCCGCCCGCGCTGGTGCTCGGCTACGCCGGTGTGCGCGGCTCCGACCTGGGCCGGGGCCTGGCCGGCCTGGCCACCGCCTACCGCGACCTGACCCCCTGACCCCTCCCTCCCCGCCGTCCCCGCCGTCGGCGTTGACCAAGGAGTTCGCGTCTCGGGTCGGCGTCCCGACCGACGCAAACTCCTTGATCGCCCGCGGGGCGCGGGGTGGGCGGATGAACCGCCTCGCAGCTCTGCTGTCACGAATCCCGGTGGACTGGCGGGAGCGACGGTCGGAGACTGTGGCGATGGAGCCGACCGAGACCGCGCTGATCGTCGCCGTGCCCGAGACCGAGCGGGCCGTGGGACACCTTCGATCCACCCTGGACCGCGCGGCCGGCTGGGGAGTGCCCGCTCATGTGACCGTGCTCTACCCGTTCCTGCCCCCGGACCGGATCACCGACGACGTGCTCGCCACGCTGGGCCGGATCTTCGAAGCCACACCGCGGTTCGACATCTCGTTCCCGGAGGTCAAGTGGTTCGGAGACGCCGTGGTCTGGCTCTCGCCGCAGCCGGATGACGGGTTGCGCCGCCTCACCGCGGCCGTGTGGCAGCGGTTCCCCGAGGCCCCGCCGTATGCCGGGGCCCATGCCGACGTCGTACCGCACCTGACCATCGGCCATGACGCCCCGAAGCACGTTCTGGCCGAAGCCGCCGAGGCCGTCGCGGGCCATCTGCCCATCCGCGCCACCGTCGACGCGGTCCAGCTCATCGCCGGGGCGCCGGAACCCGACTCCTGGCACCCGCTGCGCGAGTTCCGGCTCGGCACCGCATAGCGCCGCGCTGAGGTGTCCGCCGCCTCGGACGGCCTACCGCTGCGCGCCGGCAGGTGCGCGCACGGGTCGAGTGGTGGCGACAGTCCGCTCACCCCGCGGGCCGGACATCGACGCGTGCCACGTTCACCGAGGTGGGAACGGGGGAGCGGCTTGACAACGCGATCGCAGGTTAGGTTAGCCTTACCTGTGTGACGAGCAGAACGGTCCGGGCCGACGGCCTGTCGGGCAGCCGGTTGCGGCTGGGTTACCACGGCGCGACGGTGGTGCACGACGCCGCCATCACGCTGCGGCCGGCCGCCGTGACCGCGCTGGTCGGCCCGAACGGCAGCGGCAAGTCCACGCTGCTGCGCGGGCTGGCCCGCCTGCACCCGCTGGAGCACGGCGAGGTCGTGCTCGCCGACGGCACCCCGGCCCGGGCGCTGTCCCCCCGGGACTTCGCCCGCCGGGTCACGCTGCTGGCGCAGAGCCGCCCCACTCCGAGCGGGGTCACCGTCCGGGACGTGGTCGGCTACGGCCGGCACCCGTACCGCGGGCGGTGGCGGGCCGGCGACCCGGACGGCCCGGCCGCGGTCGAGCGCGCCATGGCGGTCACCGGCGTCGAGGCGATGGCCGACCGACCGGTCGACGAGCTGTCCGGCGGCGAGCTGCAACGCGTCTGGCTCGCCACCTGCCTGGCCCAGGACACCTCGGTCCTGCTGCTGGACGAACCCACCACGTTCCTCGACCTGCGCTACCAGGTGGAGATCCTCGACCTGGTGCGCGACCTCGCCGACACCGCCGACGTCGCCGTCGGCGTGGTGCTGCACGACCTCAACCAGGCCGCCGCCGTCGCCGACCACGTCGTGCTCCTGCACTCCGGCCGGGTCCGCGGCAGCGGCGCCCCGCGCGAGGTGCTCACCGAGGCGGCGCTCACCGAGGCGTACGGCATCCGCGTCGAGGTGACCGTCGACCCGGCCACCGGCCTGCTCTCCACCCGTCCCGTCGGCCGGCACACCAGCCGTGCCACCGCCTGAACCCGTTCCTGCCACAGAAGAGAAGCCGATGTTGCGTACCCGTCTGACCCTGCTGGCCGCCGCGGCGACCGCGCTGCTGATCGCCGGCTGCGGCACCACCGAGACGCCCGCCGCCGCCCCGTCCGCCTCCGACGCCGCCGCCACCGGCCCGGTCACCGTCACCGACAGCCGGGGCAAGGCGATCACCCTGAAGAGCCCGGCCACCAAGGTCGTCGGCCTGGAGTGGGGTGAGGTCGAGATGCTGGTCGGCCTCGGCGTGATGCCGGTCGGCGTGGCCGACCCCAAGGGCTACGCCACCTGGGTCACCGCCGCCCCGCTCGACGCGAGCGTCAAGGACGTCGGCACCCGGGGCGAGCCGAGCGTCGACGCCGTCGTCGCGCTCCAGCCCGACCTGGTGGTGATGGAGGCCGAGCGCGGCTCCGCCATCGTCACCCAGCTGGAGAAGTACGTGCCGGTGCTGGTCACCGAGGGCAGCGACGCGGCCGACAACATCGGCCGGATGCGCTCCGACCTCACCATGATCGCCACTGCCACCGGCCGTACCGCCCAGGCGGAGAAGCTGCTCGCCGACTTCGACGCCGTCCTCGCCGACGGCCGCAGGAAGATCGCCGAGGCCGGGGCGGCCGGCCGGCAGTTCGCCTTCGCCGACGGCTGGAAGGAGGGCAGCACCGTCTCCATCCGGATGTTCGGCCAGGGCGCGCTCGTCTCCCAGCTCGGCATCCAGCTCGGCCTCAAGAACGCCTGGACCGGCAAGACCGACGCGATGTGGGGCCTGGGCCAGACCGACGTCGAGGGACTGACCGTCCTCAAGGGCCAGGACCTGCACTTCTTCTACAACGCCTCGGACGGGCAGGACGTCTTCGCCGACGGGCTGGCGGGCAACGCGATCTGGCGCTCGCTGCCGTTCGTGCAGCAGAACAAGCTGCACAAGATGCCCGACGGCATCTGGACCTTCGGCGGCCCGCTCTCCGCCCGGCAGTACGTCGACCAGCTCGTCACGGTCTACACGGCTTGAGCCAGACGATCGCCCCGCCGGGGCCGGCCACCCGGCCGGCCCCGCTCGGGCCACCGCCCGCCCGCCGCCGGGTCGCCGGCGCGTTCCTGCTCGCCGCCGCGCTGCTCGTCGCCGTCACCGCCGTGCACCTCACCCAGGGCACCTCCTCGGTGGGGGCGGCCGACCTGCTCCGGCTGCTCACCGGCGCCGACGACGAGACCGCCCGGGTGCTGGTCGCCTCCCGGCTGCCCCGCCTGCTCACCGGCCTGACCGTCGGCGTCGCGCTCGGCTTCGCCGGCGCGGCGTTGCAGTCGACCACCCGCAACCCGCTCGCCTCACCCGACACGCTCGCCGTCAACGCCGGCGCGCACCTGGCGATCGTCGCCACCGCCGCGTTCGGGATCGCCCTTCCGGCGCTGCCCGCCGGCGGGCTCGCGTTCTGCGGTGGCCTCGCCGCCGCCGGCCTGGTGATGCTGCTGTCCGCCGGCGGCCGGTCCGCGACGACCCGGCTGATCCTCGCCGGCTCGGCCACCGCGATGGCCCTCGCCTCGCTCACCATGCTGCTCCTGCTGCTCTTCGAGCAGGCCACCATCGGCCTGTTCGCCTGGGGCAACGGCTCCCTCGTGCAGGGCGACCTGGTCGCGTTCACCCAGCTCGCCCCGGTGGTCGGCGTCGCCGCGCTGGTGCTCGTGGCGCTCGGCCGCCGGCTGGACCTGCTCGCCCTCGGCGACGACACCGCCACCGTGCTCGGGCTCGACGTGCGCCGGACCCGGCTCACCGTGGTGCTGCTCGCCGTCCTGCTCTCCGCCGCCGCGGTCACCCTGGCCGGGCCGATCGGCTTCGTCGGGCTCGGCGCGCCGGTGATCGTCCGGCTGCTCGGCCGGTGGGTGCCCGAGGTGCACCGGCACCGGGTGCTGCTGCCGCTGTCCGGCATGGTCGGCGTGGTCGTGGTGCTCGGCTCCGACGTGCTGCTGCGGGCCGTGCTCGGCGGGCAGGCCGGCGTCGACGTGCCGACCGGCGTGGTCACCACGCTCTTCGGCGCGGTGCTGCTGGTCTGGCTGGCCCGCCGGCACCGCGACGCCGGGCCCACCCGGCAACCTCCGGGCGGTCACGCGGCCGTGCGCTCCCGCGCCTTCCACGTCGCCGTCGTCACCGTCTGCGCGGTGGCGGCCGGCACGGCCCTGGTGGTGGGCATGCTGGCCGGGGACACCGGGGTGCTGCTCGGCGACATCGTCAACTGGGTGCGGGGTCGCACCGGGCCGGCGTACACCTTCGTGCTGGACGCCCGGTGGCCGCGCGTCGCGGCGGCGCTGCTGGCCGGCGCCGCGCTCGCGCTGGCCGGCACCACCGTGCAGGCGGTGTGCCGCAACCCGTTGGCCGAGCCGGGCATCCTCGGCATCACCGGCGGGGCCGGCATCGGCGCGGTCTCGCTGCTGACGTTCGCCCCGACGGCCGGGGTGGCCGCGCTCTCCGGTGCCGCCGGTCTCGGCGCGGTCGCCGCGTTCGCGCTGGTCTACGGGCTGGCCCGGCACGGCGGCCTCAACTCCGACCGGCTCGTGCTGATCGGCTTCGCGGTCTGGCAGGGCGGCGCCGCGGTGATCACCTTCATCGTGGTGTCCTCCGACCCGTGGAACACCGGCAAGGCGTTGACCTGGCTGTCCGGCTCCACCTACGGGCGCACCGCGTCGCAGGTGCTGCCGGTGGCGGTCGCGCTGCTGGTCGCCGTCCCGGTGGTGGCCGGGATCCGCCGCGAACTCGACCTGCTCGCGCTGGACGACGACACGCCCCGGGTGCTCGGGGTCCGGTTGGAGCGCGCCCGGCTGGTCGCGCTCGGCCTGGCCGCGCTGCTCACCGCCACCGCCGTGTCGGCGGTCGGCGTGATCGGCTTCGTCGGCCTGGTCGCGCCGCACGCCGCCCGGGCGCTGGTCGGCGGCCGGCACGCCCGCGTGCTGCCGGTGGCGGTGCTGCTCGGCGCGACGCTGGTCAGCCTCGCCGACACGCTCGGCCGCACCGTCGTCGCACCCGCGCAGATCCCCGCCGGCCTGGTCACCGCGCTGGTCGGCACCCCCTACTTCGTCTGGCTGCTGTGGCGCTCCCGCGCCGCCCGTTGAGCACACCCCGCTATCGCGAGAGGACATCTGTCGATGACGAGCACCCTGGCCGCCGCCCCGTGGCGCGTGTTCACCGTCGAGGTACGCGCGCTGCGCCGGCTCGGCCCGTCGTTCCTCCGGGTGACGTTCGCCGGGCCGGACCTGGACCGGTTCGCCGACAACGGCTACGACCAGCGGATCAAGCTGGCCCTGCCGGCGGTCGAGGGGGCGTCGGCGGAGCTGCCGGCCGGACCCGACTGGTACCAGCGGTGGCGGGATCTGCCGGCGGGGCGGCGTAGCCCGATCCGCACCTACACCGTGCGGGCGGTCCGCCCGGAGGCGTCCGAGGTGGACGTCGACATGGCGCTGCACGGCGACGGCGGCCCGGCCACCCGCTGGGCGCGGCGGGCCCGACTCGGGGACCGGCTCGCCATGGTCGGCCCGGACGCCGGCTGGCCAGGTGTGCACGGCGGCGTCGAGTTCGCCGCGCCGGTCGGGGCGACGCTGCTGCTGGCCGGCGACGAGACCGCCGCCCCGGCGATCTGCGCGATCCTGGAGCGGCTGCCCGCCGACGCGTGCGGCCACGCGGTGGTGGAGGTGCCGGAGCCGGGTGACGAACTGCCCTGCCGCGCCCCGGCCGGCGTCACCGTGACCTGGCTGCCCCGCGCCGGTGCGCCGCACGGCAGCCGGCTCACCCCGGCCGTGACCGGCCTGGCCGACCGGCTGCTGCCGGTCCCCGCCGCGCCCGCCGCCGCCGTGCCGCCGGCCGAGGTGGACGTGGACCGGGAGATCCTCTGGGAGGTGCCGCAGCACCCCGACGGGGCTGCGCTCTACGCCTGGCTGGCCGGCGAGGCGGCGGTGATCCGCGGTCTGCGCCGGCACCTGGTCGCCGACCGGGGCGTCGACCGCCGGGCGGTCGCGTTCATGGGCTACTGGCGGGCCGGCCGCGCCGAGTCCTGAGCCCGGTCCGACCCGGCCGCAGGCCGCCCGCCGGTCCGGCCGGGCCGCAGGCCGCCTGCTGGTCCGACCCGGCCTCAGGCCGACAGTCGGTCGGCCCGGTGCAGCAGGGCGGCCGCGACCAGGCCGCCCACCAGGACCGCCACCGCGCCCACCGTCTGGCCGGTCCGCAAGGCCTCGGCGAAGGCGGCGGTGATCGCCTCCCGGTCCGGGCCGGCGGCGGCCAGCGCCGCCGGGAACGAGCCGGCGCCGGTCAGCGCGGCCGGCAGCAGCGCGCCGAACCGGGCGTTGAGCACCGCGCCCAGCACCGCGACGCCGAGGCTGCTGCCGACCTCGGTCATGGTGCCGTCCACGCCGGCCCCGGCGCCCGCCTTGTCGGTGGGGATCGCGCTCATCACCGCCTCGACGATCGCCGGGTTCGCCAGCGCGCACCCGGCGCCCATCACCAGCAGCCCGGCCAGCAGCGTGCCGTAACCCTCGGACGGGCCGTGCGTGACCAGCGCCAGACCGCCGGCCAGCAGGGTCATCCCGACCGCGATGGCGGTCGGCCGTCCGAGCCGGCGGATCACCGACGCGGCCACCCCGCCGGCGGTGAGCACCACGATGGACAACGCGAACGGCGCCATCCGCAGCCCCGCCTCCCAGGCCGGATAGCCCCGGACGAACTGCAGGTGCTGGGTGAGCAGGAACAGCGCGCCGGTGGCGCCGAACGTGATCAGCACGACGCCGCAGACCGCGCCGACGAAGCGTCGGTCCCGGAAGAAGCGCATGTCCAGCATCGGGTGGGCGACCCGCCGCTCCCAGCCGACGAACGACGCCAGCAGCAGCACGCCGGCCGCGCCCGCGCCGAGCACCGGCGCCGACGCCCAGCCGCGTTCGGGACCGGAGATGATCGCCCAGACGACCGCGGTCAGGCCGCCCGTGGACAGCGCCACGCCGCCCAGGTCGAGCGGCCCGCCGGCCGGGTCCCGCGACTCCGGGACAAGCGCCCGGGCGGCGAGCAGGCAGACCAGCACGACCGGCACGTTGAGCAGGAAGATCGCGCCCCACGGCAGGTGCGCCAGGACGAACCCGCCGATCGGCGGTCCGGCGGCGAAGCCCAGCGCGCTGGTGGCCGCCCACACGCCGATCGCCCGGGACCGCTCGGCGGCGTCGAAGACCTGCATGGCGACGGCCAGCGTCGCGGTGGCCAGCAGCGCGCCGCCCACGCCCATGCCGGCCCGGGCGGCGATCAACTGCTCGGCGGTGCGGGCGAGCCCGGCCGCCGCCGAGCCGAGCCCGAACAGCGCCAGCCCGACCAGCAACATCCGCCGCCGCCCGTACCGGTCGGCCGCGCTGCCGGCGCTCAGCAGCAGACCGGACAGCACCAGCGCGTACGCGTTGATCATCCACTGCACGTCGGCGGTGCCGGCGTCCAACTCGACCGTGAGCACCGGCACCGCCACGGTCAGCACGGTGTTGTCCAGCACCACCACGAGCTGGGCCAGGCAGAGCACGGCCAGGATCAGCCAGCGGTGCGGCACCGGGGCCGGGGTGGCCCGGTCGGCGTGCACCGTCCCCGGGTCGGCGCTCGTCGGCTCGGCGCTCATGAAGTCGGCGCGAAACGGGCGAGCGGGTTGACCAGCGTGCCGGCGAACTGCAACGCGGCGGACGGGTCGGTCAGGTCCACCATCTGCTGGTTGTTGCGCAGCTGGAGCCGGTTGAGGCAGGAGAGCGTGAACTCCGGCGCGAACAGGTCGTACCGGCGCATCCGCTCGGCCAGGTGCGGCACCGTGGTCGCGTAGTCGGTGGCGCACCCGGCGACGGTGCGCCAGAAGTCGTCCTGGTCGAGCACGCCCTCGGTGTGCAGGGCGGCGCTCAGGTGCCGCAGGAAGCAGTCGAAGACGTCGGTGAAGATGGACAGGATCTTCTCGTCCTCTCCGATCGCGGCCCGGATCCGGCGCACCCGCTCCGGCAGGTCGGCCTCCGGGTCCATCACCACGATCTCCTCGGCGATGTCCTTGAAGACCACCCGCTCCACCACGTCGTCGTCCAGCACCAGGATGACGTTCTCGCCGTGCGGCATGAAGGCCAGGTCGTGGGCGTACAGGCTGTGCAGCAACGGCACCAGGTAGGCGTCCAGGTAGCGGCGCAGCCAGCGCGCCGGCGGCAGGCCGGACCGGGCGATCAGCGCCGCCGCCAGCGAGCGGCCGTCCCGGTCGAGGTGCAGCAGCGAGGCCATCGTGGCCAGTCGTCGCCCGGGTTCCAGGCCGGGCACCGGGCTCTCCCGCCAGAGCGCGGCCAGCATCTTCCGGTACGGCGAGCCGGGGGCGGTCGCCGCCTCGTACTGCCGGTGCCGGTAGCCGATCGCGGCCCGTTCCCGAATGATCGACAAGCCGGTGCCCGTGAGCACCGGGTCGTTCTCGATCAGGTCGGCCAGCCAGTCGTTGATCGCGGGCGTGGCCTCCATGTACGCCGCGGACAGCCCGCGCATGAAGCCCATGTTCAGCACCGACAGCGCGGTCTTGACGTAGTGCTTCGCCGGGTCGGTGACGTTGAAGAACGTGCGGATGGACTGCTGGGCCAGGTAGTCGTCCGGTCCCTCGCCGAGGCAGACCAGGCGGCGCCGGGCCACGTCGCCGGCGAAGGTGACCGCGAGCCTGTTCCACCACTGCCACGGATGCACCGGGATCAGCAGGTAGTCGGCCGGGTCGAGACCGAGCGCGGTGAGCGTGGCGGTGAACCCGGCGAGGGTCTCGTCGCCCAGTTCGGCGCGGACCAGCGCGTCGTAGTCCAGGTCGGCGGCGCAGGTGAACGTGGTGTGGTCGCGGTGCGCGGCCAGCCAGAGCAGCCGTACCGGTGCGGCGGTCTCCGGGGCGTACCGGTGGTATTCGTGCACGCCGAAGCCGATCCGCCCGTTGTTGGCCACGAAGCAGGGGTGGCCCTCGGTCATCTGCGTCTCGATCGACTGGAAGTCGGCGGCGGCCAGCTCGGCGGCGGTCACCGCGGGCCTGCCCAGCTTGTACGCGGTGCCCGCGAGGGTGGAGGTGATCTCCTCCAGGTAGACGGGCAGGATCGCGTCGGTGAGGCCGAGCGCGGCGCGCAGCTCCAGGCAGAGGTCGACCGCGTCGGGCGGCAGCTCCGCGCCGTCGCGGCGCCGGGTGATGCTGGCGGCGTCGACCTGCCAGTGGTCCAGCGCCAGCCGCCGCGCGGCGAACCGGTACTCCACCGTGCCGTCGTCGCTGCGCACGACCCACCGCCCGGGGCCGGCCGGCTCGGGGGTGATCAGGCGCTCGTGGGCGAACTCGGCGAGCGCCTTGCGCACCAGCAGCCGGTTGGCCGTCGCCCACGCCTCGGGGGTCAGGTGGTCCACGGACGCGGCGGGGTTCACGGGGTCGCCTCTCCCCGGGCCGCGGCCCGGAATCGTTCCCGGGTGCAGACGCTGAGCAGCGCGTCCTTCTCCGGCTTGCGGATCTCGCCGACGACGGTGAAGCCGACGGCGGCGTTGAGCGCGTGCACGGCGGTGTTGCGCACGTCCGGCTCCACCACCACCCGCCGGGTCGCCGGGTCGGCGAAGAGCCAGGCCATCACCGTGGTGAGCACGGCGCGGGTGAAGCCGTGCGCGGGCGTGTCGGTGGGCGCGCAGAGGAAGTGCATGCCCACGTCGCCGGGCTCCGGCTCGTAGAGGCCGACCAGCTCCACCCGGGCCGGGTCGTACCGCTCGGCCAGGAACGCGGGCCGGCCGCGCCACGAGCCGAGGTACGCGTCGTGGTGCGGGTGGGCGGCGATGCGCCGGTACTCCTCGGCGACGCCGGCCACGTCGGCGTCCTGCATCAGCCAGAAGGCGGCCTTCGGGTGGGTGACCCAGCGGTGCAGCAGCGCCGCGTCGGCGTCGACGTCCAGCGGTCGCAGCGCGAATTCCCCCAGAGCGTGGTCGTGACGGCGGAAGATGTCGCTCATGAGGGCACCCCGAACTCCTGGAACGCGATCGACTTCTCGATCGGGTAGTGCTCCCGGCCGGTCAGCTCCCGGATGATCCACGAGTTGCGGTAGGGCCCCATGCCCAGGTCGGGCGAGGTGATGCTGTGCGTGTGCGTGCCGCCGTTCTGCAGGAACACGCCCCGGCCGGTGCGGTCGACGCTGTAGTTGCGGGCCACGTCGAAGCGGCCGTGGGCGTCGAAGCACAGGCGGTCACGCACCGGGGCGAGGAACTCCGGCAGCCGGTAGTGGTAGCCGGTCGCCAGCACCAGGCCCTCGGTGTCCAGCGTGAACGCGCGGTCCTGCTCGGTGTGGCGCAGCCCGAGCCGGTAGCGGCCGTCGGCGTACCCGGCGTCGACCAGTTCGGTGTTGGTCAGCAGCCGGGTCGGTGCGGGCCCGTGCAGGCTCTTCGCGTAGAGGGTGTCGTAGATGTCGTTGATCAGATCGGCGTTGATGCCCTTGAACAGCGGTTTCTGCGCTGCTTCCAGCCGGTAGCGAGTCGGCTCGGGCAGCGCGTGGAAGTAGTCCACGTAGTCCGGTGAGGTCATCTCCAGCGTCAGCTTGGTGTACTCCAGCGGGAAGAACCGGGGGGAGCGGGTCACCCAGGTGAGCTGGTAGCCGTACGTGTCGATGTCGCCGAGCAGGTCGTGGTAGATCTCGGCCGCGCTCTGACCGCTGCCCACGACGGTGATGCTCCGCTTGGCGCGCAACGCCTCCCGGTGCTCCAGGTAGCGGGAGTTGTGGATCAGGTCGCCGCCCACGCCGGCGCAGGCGGGCGGCAGGTACGGCGGGGTGCCGGTGCCGAGCACCAGGTGCCGGGCGCGGTGGGTGACCGGCCCGTCCGGCGTGTCGGCGCGTACCACGTAGCGGTCGTCGGCCCCGTCGTACTCGACGCTGGTGACGGCGTGCCGGAAGCGCAGGTTCGGCAGCTTGGCGGCGGCCCACCGGCAGTAGTCGTTGTACTCGGCGCGCAGCGGGAAGAAGCTCTCCCGGATGTAGAACGGGTAGAGCCGCCCGGCCTCCTTCAGATAGCTGAGGAACGAGTACGGCGAGGTCGGGTCCGCGAGCGTGACCAGGTCGGCGATGAACGGCGTCTGCAACCGGGTCGATTCGAGCAGCATCCCGGGGTGCCAGTCGAAGTCGTCGCGCGCCTCCAGGAACAGCCCGTCGAGGTCGTCGATCGGTGCGCTGAGGCAGGCCAGGCCGAGGTTGTACGGGCCCAGCCCGACGGCGATGAAGTCGTGGGTCGACATGGGGTTCTTTCGTTCGGGGCCGGATCAGCCGACCGGGCAGGACAGCTCGGCGGTGGCCGCGGTCCGGGCGTACCAGGCGGCGTGGTCGGCGATCAGGTCGCGCACGTGGGCGATGTCGTCGACGGTGGTCTCGGGGTTGAGCAGGGTGAGCTTCAGCCAGTGCGCGCCGTCGACCTTGGTGCCGGCGACCAGGGCCGCGCCGGAGGTGGCCAGCGCCTCGCGGGCGTGCAGGTTGGCCTCGTCGACCAGGTTCGGGTCGGCGCCGGGCGGCAGGTGACGGAAGACCACGGTGCTCAGCGGGGAGCGGGCCGCGACCTCGAACCGGGGGTCGGCGTCGAACAGCCGCCAGGCGTCGGCCGCGAGGTCGACCACCTGGTCGAAGAGCGCGCCGATCGCGTCCGGCCCCATGATCCGCAGGGTCAGCCAGAGCTTGCACGCGTCGAAGCGGCGGGTGGTCTGGATGCTCTTGTCGACCTGGTTCGGGATGCCCTGCTCGACCGCGCGGGCCGGGTTGAGGTAGTCGGCGTGCCAGGTGGCGTGGCGCAGCGTCCGGCCGTCGCGGACCAGCAGCGCGCTGGAGCTGACCGGCTGGAAGAACGACTTGTGGTAGTCGACGGTGACCGAGGCCGCCCGCTCGATGCCGTCGAGCAGGTGTCGGCGGGTGGGGGAGACCAGCAACCCGCAGCCGTACGCGGCGTCGACGTGCATCCAGACTCCGGCGGCGGTGCAGATGTCGGCGATCTCGGGCAGCGGGTCGATGGTGCCGAAGTCGGTGGTGCCGGCGGTGGCCACGACGGCCATCACCACCTGCCCGTCGCGCCGGCAGCGGTCGATGGTGCGGGCGAGTTCGTCGGTGCGCATCCGGCGGCCGGCGTCGGTGGGCACGGTGAGCACCGCGTCGGCGGACAGGCCGAGCAGCTTGGCCGCCTTCTGCACGCTGAAGTGGCCGGCGGCGGAGGTGATGATCCGCAACCGGGCCAGCACCTCCGGCCGGGCCGGGCGGGTGGCCGCGCCACCGACCACCCGGCGGTAGGCCTCCTCCCGGGCCAGCAGCATGGCCTGCAGGTTCGACTGGGTGCCGCCGCTGGTGAACACGCCGTCGGCGGTGGCGCCGAGACCGATCCGTCCGGCCGTCCACTCGATCAGGCGCCGCTCCATCAGCGTGGCGCCGACACTCTGGTCCCAGGTGTCCAGCGAGGAGTTGACCGCGCTGAGCACGGCCTCGCCGAGCAGCGCCGGGATGACCACCGGGCAGTTCAGGTGGGCCAGGTAGCGCGGGTGGTGGAAGTACACCGCGTCGCGCAGCCAGACGTCGTGCAGCTCGTCCAGGGCGGCGTCGGTGTCGCCGAGCGGCCGGTCCAGGTCGATCGCGCCGACCACCGGGGCGAGCGCCTCCGGCGTCACGCCGGTGAACGGCCGGTCGGCCGCGCCCACCCGGCGGGCGACGCGGTCGACGCCGCGCGCCAGCACGTCCCGGTACCGCCCGAGCGAGCCGGCGTTGAACAGGTGGGCCCGCGCTGCGGTGTCGATCGCGCTCATGTGACTTCCCGGTCGTCGTGCGGACAGGAGCGCGGCCGGGCCGCGCGGAGATCAGATTAGGTTAGCCTTACCTAACAAGCAAGTCCGTAGCGGCGGGTGTCGGGCGGGAGGTCGATCCGGACGGTGGGAACCGCCGCTGGTGCGCCACGCCCACCACGACCCCGGCGGCCACCAGCCCGAGCGAGGCCAGCGCCACCGCCGGGTAGCCGAACCGCTCGGCGGCGGCGAGCCCGATCGAGGCGGCGACGAACGAGCAGACCAGCCCGAACGACGACAGCACGGTGAAGTCGGTGCCCCCGCTGCCCGGCCGGGAGTAGTCCATGTTGACCGTGTAGAGCACCACGTTGGCGATCGTGTACGCGGCCAGGAAGAAGCAGAGCGCGGCGACCGTGCCGCCGAGCGGCGCGCGGCCGTTCATCAGCGGCAGCAACGCCACCGTGGACAACGCCAGCGTGACCCCACCGGCCACCAGCACGCCGGCCCGACCGAACCGGCCGACGCCGAGGCCCGCGACCAGGCCGGCCGCGATGGCCGGCACGCTGGTCACCACGCCGGTCACCACGCCGATCCGGCCCAGCGACCAGCCGGCGTCCACCAGCGCGGGCGTCACCAGCGCGTACGCCATGCCGGCTCCGACGTAGACCAGCGGCACCACGCCGAACGTCCACCACCGGCAGCCGGGCTGGCCGAACACCGACACCAGCGCCCGGTAGGCCGCCCCGATGCGCACGACCCGGTCGGTGCGCTCCGGTTCCCGGAACCGCCACACCACGAGCAGCCCGACCGCGGTCAGCGCGGCCAGCAGGCCGACCGCCGCCGCCCAGCCGAAGCGGTCGTAGACCAGCACGCACGCGCCGCCGCCGAGCAGGTTGCCCAGGTAGCTCGCGGCCACCTGGATGCCGTTGCCGGTGCCCCGGTCGGACGCGGCCAGCAGTCGCACCGCGACCGCGTCGGCGGCGATGTCCTGGGTGGCGGAGAAGAACACGAACGCGGCGCAGATGGCGATGACCGGGCCGAGCTGGTCGGCGGGCCGGGAGAACGGCAGCAGCGCCAGCAGCGTCAGCACCAGGGCGGCCTGCAACACCAGCAGCCAGGACCGGTAGTGGCCGCGGTGACGGGAGCCGTAGCGGTCGAGGACCGGCGCCCAGAGGAACTTGATCGGCCAGATCAGGCCGACCACCTGGAGCAGCGCCAGGGTGTCCAGCGAGGTGCCGCCGTCACGCAGGATGGCGGTGAGCCCGACGGTGATGAAGCCGATGCCGAGGTACTGCGTGACGTAGAGCGCGGTCAGCGTGCCGAGGCGGCCCATCAGACGGCCCGCCAGTAGCCGAGCGCGGTGAGCTGGTGCTTGCCGACGCCCAGCGTCCGCCGGACGTGCCGGGTGATGCTGCGGGTGCTGGCCGCCTCGCACGCCACCCAGTAGTGCGCGGTCCCGGCGGCGGGCAGCGCCGCGCAGACCGTGTCGACCAGGTGCCGGCCGTCGTCGCGGCGGGGCACCCAGGTCACCTGATGGTGCGCCCGGGCGCGCGGAGCGAGGGCCTTCTCGCCCTCGTGGGCGTACTCCAGCCACACCGTCGCCGGGATGTCCGCGCCGGCGTCGAGGAGGCTGTTCACCGCCGGCAGCGAGGCCGCGTCGCCGACCAGGTAGAGGTGCTCCGGCGTCGGTTCCGGCAGCTGGAACGCGCTGCCCTGCACTGTCGCGTCGATCGTGTCGCCGACCTCGGCGGTGGTGGCCCACCGTGCGGCGACGCCGTCGTGCAGGGCGAACTCCAGCGTGAACCGCCCGTGCTCCGGATCCGGGTCGACGAGCGTGTAGGCCCGCTGGTGCGCCCGCCCGCCGTCGTCGAACCAGAGCCGGATCCACATCGTCGGGTGGATCCCGCACGCCGCCAGCAGCCCGCCGTCGTCGAGGAGCAGACGCTGGTAGTGCCCGTCGACCGACTCGGTGCCCCGCACGGTGAGCCGGAAGTCCCGGCCCCCCATGGCCTTGAGCACCAGGCCCTCCCAGTTCCGTTTCACGAACCCCTCCAGGTAAGGTCTGCCTCAGTTAGGGGAGGGTAACCTAAGTTGACCATCCGAGGAAACGGCCGCCCGACGACCCGCGTCGATCGCGATCCGTGGGGCGTGCCCCAGCTCTGGGCCGGCGACGTCGACGCGCTCGCCCGCCTCCAGGGCCGCGTCGCCGCCCAGGACCGGGCCTGGCAGATCAGCGTCGAGCGGTGGCGCGCCGAGGGCCGGCTGGCCGCCCGCGTCGGCGCCGCCGAGCTGCCCTGGGACCGGTTCGCCCGGCGGGCCCGGCTGGACGACACCGCCCGTCGCTGCCACGAGCGACTCGACCCGGCGACGCGCCGGTGGGTCGAGGCGTACGTCGACGGCGTCAACGCCGGCCTCGCCGAGGGGGCCGCCGTCGCGCCCGAGTTCGCCGCGACCGGCGCCGTGCCGGAGCCGTGGCAGCCCTGGTCGCCGCTGGGCGTCTTCCTCGTCCAGCACGTGCTCTTCTCCACCTTCCCGAACAAGCTCTGGCACGCGCACGTCACGCGCACCCTCGGCCCCGACGCGGTCGGACTCTTCGCGGTCGAGGGGCCGGCGTCGGCCGGCAGCAACGCCTGGGCGCTGCCCGCCGACCCGGTCACCGGGCGCGGCCCGGTGCTCGCCGGCGACCCGCACCGGCTGCTCGAACTGCCCGGCATCTACCAGCAGGTGCGCCTGGCCTGCCCCGAGTTCGACGTGGTCGGGCTGGCCTTCCCCGGGGTGCCCGGGCTGCCGCACTTCGGCCACGCCGGCCACGTCGCCTGGGCCGTCACCAACGCGATGGCCGACTACCAGGACCTCTACCGCGAGCAGCTGCGCCGCGACGGCGACCGGGTGCTGGTGCGGGACGCGGACGACTGGATCCCGGTCCCGCGCCACGTCGAGGAGATCGAGGTCCGCGGCGGCGCGCCGGAACCGGTCGAGGTGATCGAGACGCCCCGCGGCCCGGTGATCGACCACGACCGGCGCACCGGCGAGGCGATCAGCCTGCGCATCCCGAGCCGGGTCGAGGCGCGCCTCGGCTTCGAGGCGCTGCTGCCGCTGCTGCGGGCCCGGGACACCGCCGACGTCGCGGACGCGCTGCGCCACTGGGTGGAGCCGGTCAACAGCGTGCTCGCCGCCGACACCGGCGGCGCCGTGCGTCGCCTGGTCGCCGGCCTGGTCCCGGTACGCGACGACCGGTGCCGCCGGGAGCCGGTACCCGGCTGGCGGTCGCGACACCACTGGCGCGGCGGCTACCTGCCGATGGTGGACGAGAAGGTCGAGGGCGTCGCGGTCTGCGCCAACAACCGACGCGACGACGTTGCCGCGCACGGCGTCGACTTCGCACCGCCGCACCGGGCCCGGCGGATCCGGGCGCTGCTCGCCGACGGCGTCGACGCGTCCGCGGTGCACACCGACACCCGGCTGGCGGCGACACCGCTGCACCGGCTGCTCGACCGGCTCGACCCCGACCGGCTCGACGAACCCTCCCGTACGCTGCACCGGCGGTTGACCGGCTGGGACCGGGCGATGGCCGCCGACTCGGTCGAGGCCGGCGCGTTCGCCGCCTGGCGTGCCGCGCTCGCCCGCCGGCTGCGCGCGCACCCGCGGCTGCGGCGGCTGGCCGAGCCGTCCGGCTTCGACGAGCTGTTCGCGCCCTGGACCGACCCGGCGGCACGGATCGGCCTGGCACTCGACCTCCTGGTCGAGCGGCACGTCGACCTGGGCGTCGACGTCGTACCGCTCGCTTCCGCCGCGCTGGCCGAGGTGGCCGCCGGTCCGACGCCCGAGCCCTGGGGCCGCCGGCACCTGCTGCACCCGGTGCACCTCGGCGTCGCCGCGCAGACCTCGGCCGCCGTCGCGGCGATGCGGCGGTCGGTGGCGCTCGGCGGCGACACCGACTGCGTGCTGGCCACCTCCAGCGTCCCCGGCGTCTCCGACGCCTGCTGGCGAGGGCCGGTGGCCCGCTACGTGTGGGACCTGACCGACCGGGCCGCCGGCGGCTGGGCCGTCCCGTTCGGCGCCTCCGGAGTCCCCGGCGACCCGCACTTCTCCGACCAACTGCGCGACTGGGCCGCCGGCGACCTGATCCCGCTGCCCACCGGACCGCTGACTCCGGCGCCCGCCGGGTCCCCGACGAAGGACGAGACGACAGTGACCTACCAGGAGCAGATCCCCGACCTCGGCGAGCTGGCGCTGGAGCCGGTGCGTCCCGACCGGCACGCCGCGCTGCTGCACGGCTGGGTCACGTTGCCCCGCAACGCGTTCTGGGGGATGGGCTCGCACACGCTCGACGACGTCCGCGAGGTCTACGCGTTCCTCGACGGGCTGGAGACCCACCAGGCCTACCTGATCCTGCTGGACGGGGAACCGGTCGGGCTGTTCCAGACCTACCGCCCGGAGGCGGACCCGGTGGGCGAGCGGTACCCGGTCTTGCCGGGGGACGTCGGGATGCACCTGCTGCTCAACCCGCCCCGGGGGCGGGCGCGCGGACTCACCACGGCCGTCGGGCCGGCCCTGGCCCGGTTCCTGCTGCGGGGCCCGGCCGCCCGGCGCATCGTGGTGGAGCCGGACGTCCGCAACGAGGCGGCGCTGCGCCGGCTGCGGATCGAGGGTTTCACGTTCGCGTCCGAAATCGACATGCCGGACAAGCGCGCGCAGCTCGCGTTCCTGACCCGGGAGCGGTTCGAGGCGGACCACCCGTCGGCGTGACCGCCGCCCTCCGGACGATCTTTTCCGAAGAGGACCGTCCGGAAACACCCACATAGCTACGATTCCCCCGAAATCGGGCAACGGGGGAAAGATGATCAGAACGTTCACAGGTGCCGGGCGCGGAGCCGCCGCGGTCGTCGTCGTCGCGGCACTCGCCGCCCCGCTGCCGGCGGTGGCCGCGTCGGCGGCTCCGGTCGGACAACCGCCGCCGGCGCCCGCGGGCCGGGCCGTCGGACCGGTCAACCCGGTCGCGCCGGCGCTGAGCTTCGGGGTGATGACCGAGGGCAACGCCACCGTGGTCGCCAGCGAGAACGAGGGCACCATGGCTGTCGGGGGAGACCTCTCCTTCGGCAACTACCAGCTCGCCAACAACACCGCCGGTTCGTTCGTCGTCCCCGGGGACAGTCGGCCGAGCGCGCTCGTGGTGGGCGGCCGGGTCGACTTCGCCGGCAGCGTGCCCGGCACCCGGCTCCAGGTCCTCTCCCAGGGCTACGCCAAGGTCGGCAACCTCACCGGCACCGTGGTGCGGGACACCGACAACAACGGCGCCGCGGTCAACACCCGGATCCTGCCGACGAACAACTACGACGCCTTCCCACGGGTCGAGCTGACCGTCCGGCAGGCGCCCGCGAACGTCGGCCCCACCTCGCCGATCAACTTCGCCGCCGCGTACGAGTCGTTCCGGTCCACCTCGGTCGGTCTGGCCGGCTGCGCGAACACGGTGGTGCTCCGGACCCCCAACGGCGACGTCCTGCCCAGCCCGATCCCGCCCGGCAGCAACGCGGTCGTCACGCTGACCAGCGGTGTCACCAACGTGTTGAACCTCAGCGCCACCGACCTGAACAACATCGACACGTTGACCTTCCGGGACCAGCCCACGCCGACCACGCCGCTGCTGATCAACGTGGACACCAGCGGCGTCGGGAACACCTTCGACTGGAACGCGCCGAACTTCTCCGGCATCGGCGGCCAGCAGGCCCAGTACGTCCTGATCAACTTCCCGACCGCGACCCGGCTCTCGCTCACCGCGGGAGCCCGCACGGTCGAGGGCAGCATCTACGCGCCGAACGCCGACTTCACCGACCTCTCGGCCAGCAACACCGAGGGCAGCGTGATCACCCGGACGCTCGACCACCGCGGCGGCGAGATCCACTACTTCCCGTTCAGCACGACGCTGACCTGCAACGGCGGCGGCCCGGCCAGCATCGCGGTGGTCAAGTCGTCGACCACCGCGCTGATCGGTTCCGTCGGCCAGCAGGTGCCCTACTCCTTCCGGGTGGTCAACACCGGCGGCGTGCGCCTGACCGACGTCACCGTCGACGACGTGCAGACGCCGCCGTCGTCGAACGCGAACCTGGGGCCGATCACCTGCCCGGTCACCGCGCTCGACCCGGGGGCGTCCACCACCTGCACCGCCACGTACACGGTCACCCAGGCCGACCTCGACCACGGCGGGGTGTCGGACACGGCGACCGCGCGGGGCACGCCCGCCGGCGGCGGCGCCCCGGTGGTCTCCGACCCGACCGACCTCACCATCCCGGCGGAGGTCCTGACCCCGTCGATCTCGGTGCTGAAGTCCTCGACCACCACCACCATCACGACCGCCGGGCAGCAGGTGCCGTACCGGTTCGCGGTGACGAACACCGGTGGGCTGACGCTGTCCGACGTGAACGTGACGGACACGCAGACGCCGCCGTCGTCGAACGCCAACCTGGGCCCGATCACCTGCCCGGTGACCACGCTGGCGCCGGGGGCGTCCACCACCTGCACCGCCACGTACACGGTCACCCAGGCCGACCTCGACCACGGGTCGGTGTCGGACACCGCGACCGCGCACGGCACACCACCGGGCAGCACCACCCCGGTCGACTCGGACTCGTCGGAGCTGACGATCGCGGCGACGCCGGTGACTCCCGACATCACGCTGGTGAAGTCCTCGACCACCACCACCATCACCGCCGAGGGACAGCAGGTCGAGTACCGGTTCGCGGTGACCAACACCGGTGGGGTCACGTTGTCGGACGTGAACGTGACGGACGTGCAGACGCCGCCGTCGTCGAACGCGAACCTGGGCCCGATCACCTGCCCGGTGACCACACTGGCGCCGGGCGCGTCGACCACCTGCACGGCGACGTACACCGTGTCGCAGGCGGACCTCGACATCGGGCGGGTGTCGGACACCGCGACCGCGCACGGCACACCGCCGGGGAGCGCGACACCGATCGACTCGGACCCGTCGGACCTGACCATCGCGGCGAGGCCGGCGCCCCCGGAGATCACCGTGGTGAAGTCGTCCACCACCACCACGATCACGGCCGCCGGGCAGCAGGTGCCGTACCGGTTCGCGGTGACCAACACCGGTGGGGTGACGCTGTCGGACGTGAACGTGACGGACGTGCAGACGCCGCCGTCGTCGAACACGAACCTCGGCCCGATCACCTGCCCGGTGACCACGTTGGCGCCGGGCGCGTCGACCACCTGCACGGCGACCTACACCGTGTCGCAGGCCGACATCGACAACGGCTCGCTCGGCGACACCGCGACCGCCCACGGCACTCCCGTCGGTGGGGAGACGCCGATCGACTCCGAACCGTCGGATCTGACCGTCCCCCGGGCGCCGGTGACCGCCGGGATCAGTGTGGACAAGACCTCCACCACCACGGTGGTCACCGCACCGGGCCAGCGGGTGCCGTACCGGTTCGTCGTGGTCAACACCGGCGGGCTCACGCTGTCGAACGTCACCGTCACCGACGTGCAGACGCCACCGTCGTCGAACGTCGACCTCGGCCCGATCACGTGTGCGGACACGACGTTGGCGCCGGGCGCGTCGACCACCTGCACCGCCACGTACACCGTCACCCAGGCCGACCTTGACCACGGATCGGTCAGCGACACCGCGACCGCCCACGGCACCCCGGCCGGCGCCCAGACGCCGATCGACTCCGACCCGGCCTCGCTGACCGTTCCGGCCGGTGACCCGGCGGTCGACATCGAGGTGGTCAAGTCGTCCGACACGGTCGCGATCACCCAGGTCGGCCAGAAGGTGAACTACACCTACCGGGTGGTCAACACCGGCGGCCTGACGCTGACCAGGGTCACGGTGAACGACACCCTCCTGCCGCCGGCCAGCCGGGACAACCTCACGGTCATCACGTGCGGCCCGGACAACGTCCCGAACGGCACCGTCACGCTGGCGCCGGGAGCGTCGGTCGAGTGCCGGGCCACGTACACGGTCTCGGAAGCCGACTTCGCCCAGGCGTCGCTGCTCGACGTGGCGACGGCCACCGGCACCCCGCCGCGCGGACCCGCGGTCGTCTCCGGGCCGTCGACGCAGGACATCCCGATCCTGCACCCGGGGATCGCGCTCACCAAGACCGTGACGCCGGAGGTGGTGTCCCGCCCCGGTGAGGTCGTCACCTACCGGTACGTGGTCACCGACACCGGCAACACCACGCTGACCGGCGTCGCCGTGGACGAGACCGCCTTCTCCGGCAGCGGGCGGCCCTCGGCGATCACCTGCGACGGCGCCACGCTCGCCCCGGGGCAGAGCCTGACCTGCACGGCGACCTACGCGGTGACCGAGGCCGACGTCCAAGCCGGGCGGGTCACCAACACGGCGGTCGCGGTCGGCACCCCGCCGACCGTTCCCGGCCAGGACCCGCCGGCGCCGGTCCGCTCCGAGCCGGCCTCCGCCACGGTGACCGCGACCCGGGGTGCGGCGATCGCGCTGGAGAAGTCCGCCGACCCGGGCGAGGTGCACAAGGTCGGCCAGCAGGTGCGGTACCGGTTCCAGGTCACCAACACCGGATCGGTCCCGCTGACCGGGGTCACGGTGACCGACACGCTCGCGCCACCGGCCGACCCGGCCAACCTCGGGCCGATCACCTGTGGTCCGGGCGGCACGCCCAACGGAGCGGTCACGCTCGCGCCGGGGGAGAGCGTCACCTGCACGGCGACGTACACCGTGTCGAAGGCGGACGCCTCGCAGCGGTGCATCACCGACACCGCCACCGCGACGGGCACACCGCCGGCGGGTGCGGCTCCGGTGTCGCCGGAGGCCACGCTCTGCGTCCGGGTGGTGATCGGACCCGGTCCGAAGCCCGGCCCGTGGCCCTGGCACGGCCACGGCAAGCTTCCGGTCACCGGGACGTCGTTCCTGCTCCCGCTGGCCGTCGGCGGCGCGGCGGTGCTGCTGACCGGCGTCACCCTGATGCTGCTGACCCGGCGGCGCCGGATCGGCGCCCGGCACGACTCCGTTTGATCGGCGCCGTCCGGGCGGGGTGGCGGTATCGGCACGTGCCCGATACCGCCACCCCGGCGGCCCGGGGTGAACCGTGGTGAGCCGGTCCGGTGCGGTGTCGCGCCGGCCCGGCGCGGCGCGGGTGGTCACCCCGCTCGAACTCTTCTTCGACCTCGTCTACGTCTTCGCGATCGGGCAGCTCTCGCACCACCTGCTCGCCCACGTCGACCTGCGCACCGGCGCCTCGACGCTGGTCCTGGTCGCGGTGGCGGCCTCCGACTCGCTGGGCCGGCGTGACCCGCAGCGGGGAGACACCGACCGGTGACCCCGGCTCACGGCCCCGACGGCGGTCCCGGCCTGGCACGGAGGAGCCCGGTCAGGTCCCGCACCGCCTCGGTGTACGACCGCTCGGACTCGCACGGCCAGTGTCCCTTGATCGGTGGCGGGACGCTGTCCCCGGGCGGCGCGAGCAGCCCGTCCGGGTCGCGGAGGCGGCGGTCCACCCCGGCCGGCGGCCCGGGGACGGCGGCCGGGGCGTCCGGGCGGTGGGCCGAGAAGACCCAGTCGCCGACCGGGTCGGTGTCGCGCCACAGGTTGCGCCACCGCCAGCCGACCCGGTCCCCGATCTCCCGCAGCACCGCGTCGTCCACGTAGGCCGGGAAGAGCCGGGCGTAGAGCCGCCGCAGTGGCGAGCTGTAGGTGAGCAGCGCGACCCGGTCGCTGACCTCGGGCGGCAGTTGCAGGACCGTGGCGGCGACCAGCACCGAGCCGTGACTGTAGCCGGCCAGCAGCACCCCGTTGCCGCTCTCCACCAGGAAGGTGATGCGCCGGGCCAGCTCCGGCACCGCCCGTTCGGCGTAGCAGGGCGGGGCGAAGGGGTGCGCGGCCCGGGGCCAGAACGTGGCGAGGTCCCAGAGCACCCCGACGTGGTGCCGGAACCCGGCGCTGCGGTAGGCGAAGATCCCGGCGACGACGAGACCGAGCACCGCCGCCGATACGGCGTAGCCGCCGGCCCCGATGCCGAACGCGACCAGCCCGGCGGGCACGTGCGCGTGGCGTTCGAGGACCTCGCCCGGCGCCGGCCGCAGCAGCGCCATCGCGGTGGTCGCCGCGCCGATCCCGGCGAGGACGGCGAAGAGCACCGTCAGCGGCACCAGCAGGTCGGTGAACCGGGCCCGGACGATCGCCGTGCGCACCTGCCGGAGCCGGGGCGCCGCCTCGGCCGGCGGCGACGGGAAGTCCCGGGCCACGATCGCCGCCGCGGCCCGCCGTCGTCCCGGCCGGGACAGCAGCGCCACCAGGACGGCGACGACCACTGTGACCAGCAGCGCCCGGAAGAAGCCGTAGATCGCCCAGGTGTACGCCCGGGCCGGGCCGGCGATCACGGCGCCGCCCGTGGTCGCGTCCCGGTCCAGCACGTCGGCCGCCCGGTGGACCAGTTCGGCGGAGTACGCCACCGCGAGCCCGCCCGCCGCGGCCGCGACCGCCAGCACGCCCAGCCCGGCCGGCGGCCGGCGTCCCGGCCGGCGGAACCGGTGCCACAGCAGCACGGCGGCCAGGGCGGCCAGCAGCCCGGCGTGGCCGACGAACATCCAGGTGAGCGTGGAGCCGTAGCCGGGCAGCCCGCCGTCGGGCCGCCAGCGGGCGGGCGCGAGCAGCAGGTGGCCGCCGACCACGAGGGTCAGGCCGATCGCGACCGTCCTGACCGCGCGGGCGACCGTGTCCCGCCGCGGGTCGGCGGGCGCCCGGTCGATCAGCGCGGGCGCGCAGACCAGGACCACGCAGGCGGTCAGGACGGCGCCGGCGGCCACCAGCAGCGCGACGGTCATGGCCGGCGCGCCCTGGGCGGCCCGGGCGGCGAGCAGGCTGACGTCCAGCGTCGCGAACGCCGCGGCGACGTGGATCGAGCGCAACCGCCCCATCAACGGCTCGGCGTCCCACTGGCCGACCGTGCTCAGCGGATGGGTCGAGGCGGCGCGTTCCGGCGCGCGGAGCGCGGTGAAGGAGCGCCCCGGCCGGGTGGCGCCCCACCAGATCAGGCAGATCGCGGCGACCGGGGCGAGCGCGAGGACCACCAGGCGGACCTCGACCGGCCGTCCACCCAGCCAGGACAGCCAGTCGCGGTCGGACGTGCAGGCCGTCGCGGACATGCACTGCCAGGCGACCAGGTCCAGCGCCACCCCCACGACGGCCAGCACGTACAGCGCGGTGAGGCTCAGGCCGAACACCCGGCACAGCGGCCGGACCAGCGTGCCGGCGGACCGGTCACCCGGCCGCATCCACACCGCCACGTTGAGCAGCATGAACGGGAGCAGGAACAGCAGCGACAGGGTCCGTGTCACGGTGCCCGACGGCAGGTCGTTCCACTGGTACGCCTCCAGCGTCACCCCGTCCGCGCCGTGCTCGTCGGCGTGTCCCGGGCGGGGGCGGTAGAAGCCCGCGTTCCGGTCGCCGGCCACCTGCCGCACCAGGGGCCGCTCCAGCACCTGGGCGGCGCCGGCCGAGGAGACGCCGTGCACCCGCAGCTCCACCACCCCGCCGGGCACGACCGGCCGGCCCGGTGGTGCTGCTCCAGCCGACATCGACCCTCCGAGACGCCGCGCCGCCGGCACGGCCCGCCGGGCGCATCGGCCTACCCGCCCCGGTCGTCGACAAACGCCGCCGGCTGCCGTGTGCGGCCCCGCCGGCCGGGTAAGCGCCCGACGCTTGCAGGTCGACATCTGTTCCGAAGGGAGCCCGCATGACCGGCGCCTCGCCCACGCGCGACGGCTTCGCCGTCGTGGAGATGTTCACCTCCCAGGGCTGCGACAGCTGCCCCCCGGCCGAGGAGGTGCTGTCCGGGATCGACCGGGACGCGCGCGAGCGGGGAGAGCGGGTGTACACGCTCGGCTTCCACGTCGACTACTGGGACCATCTCGGCTGGGCCGACCCCTACGGCGCGGCCGCGCACACGCTGCGGCAGGAGGCGTACGCGCGGGCGTTCGGCTCCGGCGGCCTGTACACGCCGCAGATGATCGTCAACGGCACCGTCGAGTTCGTCGGCTCCGACCGCCGCCAGGCCGCCTCGGCGATCGACGCCGCCCTGGCCACGCCGCCCGGCACCCCACTGACGCTCACCGTCGTCGAGGCGGGCGACCGGCGGGTGGTGCTCGACTACGGCACCGGAGCGCTGCCGGAACAGGCCCGGTTGAACGTGGCGCTGGTCGAGCGCGGCCTGGAGAACGACGTGCCCCGGGGCGAGAACGCCGGGCGGCGGCTGCGCCAGGACACGGTGGTCCGCGCGTTCCGCTCCGCCGAGCTGAACGGGGAGCGGGGACGGGTGGAACTCGACGTGTCGACGGCGCCCGACCCCCGTCGCGCCTCGGTGGTCGGCTATGTGCAGCAGGGCGACCGGGCGGTGGTCGGCGCGGCCGCGGTCGACCTCGGCGACGGGAGCCGGTGATGAACCGCGCCCCGGTCGCGACCCGGCTGCCGCCGATCACCGTGCGCCGCTGGGTGAACTCCCCGCCGCTGACCCCCGAGGCGTTGCGCGGGCGGGTGGTCCTGGTCGACATCTGGGAGTACACCTGCGTCAACTGGATCCGTACCGCCCCGTACGTGCGGGCGTGGCACCGCGACTACCGGGACCTGGGGCTGACGGTCGTCGGCGTCCACGCGCCCGAGTTCGCGTTCGGCCGGCGGCCGGAGAACATCGACCGGGCGATCCGGGACCACGGGCTGACCCACCCGATCGCGATCGACGACGACTTCACGTTCTGGCGTGCCCTGCGCAACGACGCCTGGCCGGCCCGGTACCTCTTCGACAGCGACGGCCGGCTCGTGGACCGGTGGGTCGGCGAGGGCGACTACGACCGGACCGAGGCGGAGATCCGACGGCTGGTCGAGGCGGCGTCGCCCGGTGCGGCGCTGCCCCCGGTCAGCCCCGAGGTGACGGCCTTCGTCACGACCACGCCAGCGACGTACGCCGGCATCACCCCGGAGACCTATCTCGGCGCCGACCGGGGCGTGCCGGGCACGTACGCGCTCACCGGCGACTGGCGGGTCGACGGCGAGTACGTCGAACTCGCCGCCGGCGCCGGCGAACTCGTCCTGCCCTTCACCGCCGGCGAGGTGAACCTGGTGGTCGACCCCGGTCCCGGCGGACCGGTCCCGCTTCAGGTGCTGCTGGACGGGAACCCGGTCGGCGACGCGCGCGGCGCCGACGTCGACCCGGCGGGCCGGGCCCACGTCGACCGGCCGGCGATGGTGCGCCTGGTCGCCGGCGCGACGTCGGGGGAGCACCGGCTGAGCCTGGTCACCGACCGCCCCGGCTTCCGCGCGTACGTGTTCACGTTCGGACCCTGATCCCGACCGACGAGGAGAGATCCGTGGCCGTCAAGACCATGACGCCGACCCGTACCACCACCGACATCCGACCGTTCCGGATCGAGGTGCCCGAGGAGGACCTGCGCGACCTGCGGCGGCGGATCGCCGCCACCCGCTGGCCCGAGCGGCAGACCGTCGACGACCAGTCGCAGGGCGTGCCGCTGGAGACCAGCCAGGCGATGGCCCGCTACTGGGAGAAGGAGTACGACTGGCGCGGGGTCGAGGCCCGGCTGAACGACCTGCCGAACTTCGTCACCGAGATCGACGGGCTGGACATCCACTTCATCCACGTCCGGTCCCGGCACGAGGGCGCGCTGCCGCTGGTGGTCACGCACGGGTGGCCGGGTTCGGTGATCGAGCAGCTGAAGATCATCGGCCCGCTGACCGACCCGACCTCGTACGGCGGCAGCGCGTCGGACGCGTTCCACCTGGTGATCCCGTCGATGCCCGGTTACGGCTTCTCCGGCAAGCCGGACAAGCCCGGCTGGGACCCGGAGCACATCGCCCGCGCCTGGACCGAGTTGATGCGGCGGCTGGGCTACCACCGGTTCGTGGCGCAGGGCGGCGACTGGGGCGCGCTGATCACCGACATGCTCGGCGTGCAGGCGCCACCGGAGCTGGCCGGCATCCACACGAACATGCCCTGCGTGGTGCCGCCGGAGATCGACGCGCTGATGCAGCGCGGCATCACCGGCGTCAACAACCCGCTGGCCGAGCTGCCGGCCGGGCTCTCCGCTGAGGAGAGGGCGGCCTGCGAGCGGCTCGACTTCTTCTGGAAGCACTCGGCGTACGCGCTGATCATGACGACCCGGCCGCAGACGCTGGCCGCGCTCGCCGACTCGCCGGTCGGGCTGGCGACGTTCATGCTCGACCACGACGCGGCCAGCCTGGAGCTGATCTGCGCCGCCTTCGCCGGCCGTCCCGGCGGCCTGAGCCGGGACGACATCCTGGACAACGTCTCGCTCTACTGGCTGACCAACACCGGTGTGTCGTCGGCCCGGCTGTACGCGCAGAACAAGCTGTCGTTCTTCGCCGCCAAGGGGGTCCGGGTGCCGGCGGCGGTGAGCCAGTTCCCGGACGAGATCCTGCTGGCGCCACGCAGCTGGGCGGAGCGGGCGTACCCGAACCTGATCCACTACCACAAGCTGGACCGGGGCGGGCACTTCGCGGCCTGGGAGCAGCCGCAGCTGTTCGCCGAGGAGATGCGTACGGCCTTCCGGTCCCTGCGTTGAGGGACGAGGGCGGTGCGGCCGGGTGGCGTCACCCCGGCCGCACCGCCGGTCAGACCTCGGTGAGTCGGACGGCGTCGGCGATGACGAGCCCGGCGGCGGAGCTCCAGCGGCTGACCGCGACCCGGTCGGCGTCCCCGGCCGGCAGCGTGAACGTGCCGAGGGTGCGCCACTGCCCGCCGGTCGCCCGCTGGTCGACGTAGACGGTCCGGTTGCCGGTGGTGGTGGCGACGACGTACGGGGTCGAGGCGTTGTAGCCGGAGTTCGCCGGCCACCACGCCTCGACCCGGTAGTTGCCGGTGCGGGGGACGTTGAACTTGTACCAGGCGGCGTCGCTGGCGGCGACCGGGTCCGCGTAGCGGTAGTCGGCGCCGTACCGCTGCCCGGAGTAGGTCGACACCCCCCAGTTGGTGCTGGCGGTGAACCGGCCCGCGGTCGCGTTGTCCACGATCGACGACCACCCGCCGCCACCGCCGGCCATCTTCGCCGCCACGTCGGCGCGCATGGTGTTCAGGTCGATGAAGGACGGGTCGATCTTGCCGGTGGTGCTGGTCTCCCGGTGTCCGCGGGCGTAGCTGGAGTCCCGGCCGAGCCGGGTGAGCACGGCGG